>JAEUHX010000048.1 GCA_016792805.1 Planctomycetota bacterium | reverse complement strand
GCTCGCCCGCGTCGCCGCGCATCCGCGCTCAAAGATCTGGGAGCTGACTCCGCGCGGCTGGATGGAAGCCCGCGGAAGAGCCTGATCGGCTCAGCGCTCTCGCCGCCGCCAAGTCAAGCCGGGTGCCACCGAACGTTCACTGTCAAACGGCTTCGACCCAAAAAACAGGACGGGGCGCATCGGCCCCGTCCTGCAGTCAGTGAGACTTGAAGCAGATCCTTACTTGGCGAGGTGCACCTTCGCCCAGCTGCTCGCCGTGCAGTTGTCGAACGCCTCGTTGAGATCAGTAACGACTTCATTCACAGCAGAGATCGAGTCGGCCCAGGCGGGGAGGCTCCCGCCGCCGATCACCTGGTTCGCTGCCGCGAGGACATCGGCCACGGTCTGCCCGTCCAGGTTCGCATTTCCGGTATTCACAAATTCAAGCGAGCCCAATCCGGCGGGCGTGACGCCCGCATTGCTGAAGCTCACATTGATCTGAAGAGCCAGAACTTGCCCGGCAAGCACACCCGCGCCGGTCGCACCCGTCGGGTTCGTCTTGTCGGCGGTGATCACGCCGGGAGTGCCGCCCGCGGGAAGGAACTTCTCGACTGCCGTCGAAGAAGTAAACTTCAGCGACTTGCCCGCCGCGCCGGGAATGCCGATCTCGATTCCGGCCGGGAAGACCGCTGCGAAGTTATTTGCGAGAAGTTTCCCAGGATTATTGCCAGCAGGCTTTGCGCCCCAGCCTCCCTGCGTATAGCTGCAGAGCCCTTCGACCGGCGGCGGAGTCACAATAATGGTGTAGGCAATCGCTGCTCGCGCCCCATTGATCAGGCCATGGGCGGCAAATGCGGCCGAGTGTGTGCCTTCTTGTCCGGGAAGCGGAGTCCAGCTGAACGTCGAGGACACCGGATTGCCGAGCACTGGAAGCGGCGGATTCATCACCGCCCCCGCCGGAATCTGGTCTTGACCACGGATTTGAATGACCTCGGCGAGGTCGGGATCGGAGGCTTGGACCGTGAAGGTCAGCGTCTCCCCTACTGCGATCGTGAACACGGTTCCCGCTGCAGGCGACGGGGGCGTGTCGAATTGGAGAGGGAGACGGGCCGTCGCGATGGCAGTGGCTGCCAGGAGGGCAAGAGTCGAAGTACCGAGAAGGATGCGGTTCATCAGAGGTGAGTTTGAGAGAGAGAGGAAACGACTGAGTCCAGCAAGGGTACCCCACGCTCGAAAATGGTGCAGAACCCGGACCCTCGCGAGTGCTTCCTCCTCGAGTGGCTTCTCGAAGTCCATTCTTCGCAGGAAGATAGGAGATCTCCCATGGGACCCCATTTCAGCCTCCTCATTCTGGCTGCCGGCCGGTCGAAGCGCATGGGAACGCCCAAGGCTCTCCTGCCCTTTGGTACGCGCCGAGCGATCGATCTCCTGGTGGAGTCGGCTCGCCAGGCTCGCCTCGAGCCCGTGCTCGTGGTCTCCAGTGAGGATGTTCTGAGCTGTGCACAGTCCCTGCGGGCACACGCGGTCTGGAATCCCAGTCCGGAGCTTGGGAGAACGCACTCCGTACAAATCGGATTGTCGCACATTGATCGGGAGCGCGGCTGCCTCATCGTCCCCATCGATGCGCCGCTGATCTCGGCGACGACTTTCACACAAATTGCTTCAGCGGATGCGAGCTGGGAGATCGTGCGTCCACGATTCGCAGGGCGCCCTGGACATCCTGTCCGCTTCGGACGCGCATCGCTGGAGGAGGTCACAAAACTCGGCCCCGATGAGCCGCTTCACCTCGTCGTGCGCCGAGTGCCCGAGAGAGTCCTCAACCTCGACGTCGGCGACGAGGAGTGCATCGCAAATCTCAATACTCCAGCCGATTACGAAGCGGCGCTGAAGCGCTTTCGGTCGCGGGCTACCGGATGCGCACCATGAGCCCTTGCCGTGGATCAACCTCTCGAGTCCACTCATAACGCATGCCGTTCCGAAGCTCGACCTCGAGATGCAGGCGGCCTGCGCGGACGCAGGGAATCCACAGCGGCTCACCGCGCAACCCAAACGACGGCGGCCGAAGAAGCGGTTTCGAGACAAGCCGCTCGCCGTCCGGAAGAGCCGCATAGCTGCGCCACGCCTCGCCGAGTCCGTCTCGGATTCTTAAGGTCCCATCCCGGCAGAGCCCGCCGCTCGCATCGAACACAAGGACACAGAGCGCCCCGACGGGCCGGTCCTCCCGCCAAGGGCTGATTTGGTTGGGAATGAGTCGAATCGGGCCGCCTCCGAAAGTCGCAGGGCAGTTGCCAGCCGGCTCTCGGGTGCGCTCGTCCAGGAAGTACGGCCCCGCAGGCAGGCGGTCGATAAGCCATGTCGACGACGCCGCCGCCGAGGCCATGAACGGAACTGTTATGTCCCATCCGTGGGCGCCATCTCGCGATACGTCCGAATGCAATAAAAGCCGCGGATTCGCTAGAGACGGCACGCCGCCGCCGCCGCGCGCGAGCGATTGATCGAGCGCCAAGGCGGAGGACAGCTCGGGGAGCTCGAGGGATTCCAGCGTTCCGGGATGAACATCGACCCAGCGCGAGTAGACCGCCGTGCCAGCTGCACCTGTGACTTCCACCACAAATCGCCCAGTTCCATGGAAGACAATCTCAGCGGCCTTCTCTGAAGCCCACTCAACGGTGGCAGCTCCCTGAGTGCGCGCGGCATTCGCCGAGTGGAGCGGCCGGCGCTCGCCCTGTGACCAGAGCGGCGACGGAGCCCGGTCAGCGCGCACAAGCCATCGCTGCTCCTCCTTTGGCTCGGGCAGCGTCAGGAGCCGACGCGCCCTTCGATCCCGTCCCAAATCAACGCGCTGAACCCCCGCCCCGGAGACAACAAAAGAGCAACCTCTCGCCGGCGTTCCGGCGTCGTCCACTACGAGTGCGTCGTAGCGCATCGGTGTGAGTTTCGCCCGGCGCTCCCCGGTCGCGAGAAACCTGCGCGTCGGCACTCGGCTCTCTGTCCCGCGCCTTTTCAACAAAAGCCGCTCCGTGACTCCCAAGCCGTCGAAAATCACTTCCGCCGAGCGCGCTCGAATCGGGACGATCTCCTCGAGGTCTGCTCGCCAAATCCAGCGCCGAGGCTCGTGTCCCTCGGCGTAGATCACAGCGGATACCGAGCCTTCAGGGGGCCCGAGCGCCCGTACCCAGCCTTCCGAATCCGCCACAAGCGTTGCCAGCAGAACCTCCTCAGGTCCGGGCCAAGGGCCGGCCCCTTCGAGAGCTGCCACGAGATCGATCAGGGCTCCCGGCACGGGCTTTCCCCCGCTCTGGATCTGTAATGCCCACGGAATATCGTGGGTCATATCGATTGGCATGCAGAGTACGCCCTTTGGGCTGCCTTCGCGCAGAACCGCCGACTCGGCGCTCAGCAGCCGAGGGACGCGGCCGGCGCCGGAAAGAATCACAAATCCGCCCTCCAGCTCTCGCCAGTAGGCGAGTCCTCGCTGGGTCCGATGGCGGATTGCCGGGTTGCGCAGCGAGCTGAACTCGAACTGCAGGGACTCTTGCGGTGCGCCGATGAGGTCGAGCCGCACGCATTGAGCCCCCTTCCATTCAATCCCTTTCTCGATCGCCTCGGTCGCGGGCACGATCAGCATATCGTCGGCGAATTGAGCATAGACCCAGTCGGGAGCGCCGAGGCTCCAGATGCGAGCATGCCCGCGGGCATCGGTGTGTGCAGAGGATTGCTGACCAGTCCCAGCGAACAGGTCGAGCCGCCCCACATAGGAGACCTGCGCGCCCTCGACCGCACCTCCGTTCGGCGCCAACACGCGCACCACGGCCTCCAGGGGCGGCTCACGAAGACCAGGCGCCACGGCCGCATCGAGATGAATCTCCCCGAGATCGACGGTCTCGCCCGGTGCGTCGCCAAGATTGAAGATTTGTGCTCGCGCGCCGGGAATCCGCAGATCGAGCGACAGGGGAAATAGTGAGTTCACATCATCCATTCGAAAGGTTCCATCGGCGCGAGTGTGCTGCTCCGCCGTCGCCCGAAGTCCGCCCAGCGAGGCCGGCACCTCCTCCACGACGACGACTCGAACGCCGGAGATCGGTGCGCCGGTGCCGTCGACCACCTTTCCCGTGAACGATGTGTGATGCACACCGCAGCGATCCCATGCGCGCGACGGCGTGATGCGATCGGGCTTCTCGGCTCCCCCCGGAGAACGGGCGCTCGGCGCCGATTGCTGCAGGAGGAAGAATAAGGGCGCGAGCAGGCCGGAAACGGGAGTGGATCGGATCCCGGCCATCGCTGCGCCCTCGGTGCTCGAGCTCTTCTACCCCGCCGCGGACTGGCTCGGCGCCGGCTCAAATCCGCCGACTTCGGCCATGGCCCGCCGCAATAGAACCCCGAGCATCTCCTTCCGATAGCCCGGCGCAAAGAATGTATTGCGATAAGGACGTGCACTCGCGACAAGCGCGGCAGCAAGCTCCCCGGCGAGCGGCTCGCCGAGATCTCTCCCCATGGCTTTTTGTGCAACATCCGGGTGGAGCAGCGCCGCCGACCCCACTGCAGTGCTTGCGATCCAACAATTCACGATTCGGCTGCCGCTCAGCTCTGCCGCGAAAGCGATCCCCGCATCGGGAAAATCGATCGACTGCCTCAGCCGCAGCTTGCGATAGGCGACCTTTCGTCGGCGTGCTTCTGTCGGGATGCGCACTTCCGAGAGAATCTCCGAGGGCTTCTTCACAAATCGTTGAATTCCTTCATCGATGTAGAAGGCAGAGAGAGGAACATCGCGGGAGCCGTCCGGCCCGACAAGCCGCACGGAGGCTCCCATGCAGAGCAGCACCGGCGCCAGATCCCCACAATAGGTTGCGACACAGGTCTTCTCGCCGGGGACGACGCGACAGACATCGGCCTCCGCCTTCAGGCACGACTCATGGGCAACACGCCACCAATAGGTTTGATTGTAGTGATAGCAGCGCGTGTCCTGGAGAAGATTGCCGCCGATCGTGGCGGATTCACGGATCAACGGCGAAGCCACCCATTCTGCGGCCTTCGCGAGAGCCGGGAACGATTCGTGAATCTCCTGCGATTCGGCGATTCGCCACAGAAGCTCTCCGGCTCCGATGGAGTCTCGGGAGATTCCAAGCAACTCCGGTAGATGTCGCAGCGAGACCACATGCCGCTTCACGTTAATCTTGCACTTATAATTCGCGAGCAGATCGGTGCCGCCCGAGAGGAAGTCATAACTTTCTCCGCGCGCTTCGAATCCGCGAACGAGATCGATGGCCTCGGCGAGCGAGGAAGGGCGGTGGAGCTCAAAGGAGGGCAGAATCATCGCGCGGCTCCTGCCGGGAGCTTCGGCTTCGCACCGCGTCCAACCTTGCGGATCCCGGCAAGAATCTTCTCCGCAGTCATCGGAACGCTGGTGAGACGCACGCCGACGGCGTCATAAATAGCGTTGGCAACCGCCGGAATCACGGGCGCCAGAGCGCCTTCGCCGCACTCCTTGGCGCCGAACGGCCCTTCGGGATCGATCGATTCGACCACGATCGAGTGGATCCTCGGTGTATCGACGGACGTGAACACCTTGTAGTCCAAGAGATTCGCGTTGAGCACTTGACCCTTCAGATACCGCATATCCTCGCTCAGGGCCTGTCCGAGGCCCATGTGGACAGATCCTTCGATCTGTCCCTGAACCACGACGGGGTTCAAAGCACGGCCACAATCGTGAGCTGCCCACACATCCGTGACGCGTACGGCGCCGGTCTCAGGATCGACCTCGACCTCGGCGACGAACGCTTGGAATGAGTACGAAGGCGAAAGCCCCGCATTGGCGCCCTTGAAGCTGCCCCCAAGCCGAGGCGATTGGTAAGAACCGGTCGCCTGCAGCGCTCCGGTTCCGCGCATCGCTTCACGAACGGCGGCGTCGAAGGAGACCGCAACGGCCGGATCGGTCACATCGATGAGCTTTTCGTCGCGGGCAATGAAGCTCTGCGCCGGCCTGCCGGTCAGGCGGGCCGCGGCAATTTGTAACTTCTCGAGGGCGGCAATCGCGGCGTTTCGCGCCGCGTTCCCCGCCATGAACGTTACTCGGCTTGAGTAGGAACCGAGGTCAATCGGCGCGAGATCGGTGTCTTCCGTGCGCACGCGCACCCGCGAAAGCGGAATGCCAAGGGGTTCCGCAACGCATTGCGCCAGCATCGTGTCCGATCCCTGGCCCGTATCCGCCGCCAAGGAGTGCACCGTCACGCCGGCGTCCAGGTCAATTTTCACATGAACTGTGGATTGTGGAATCTGGCCGTACTTGGGATCGGGATGGAAATCGAAGTGAATCGGCAGCGCGCTTCCGGAAATGTAAAAGCCACAGCCCAAGCCTATTCCTCGGCCATACGGCATCCGCCGGAACTTGCGGTCCCACTGCGAAGCAGCCCGCGTGCGATCGAGACACTCGACCAGACCCGTCGAGGTGATTCGGAACTGATTCACCGTCGTGGAGTTTGGCGCGAGTGCGTTCTTCTTGCGCACGTCGAAGGGATCGAGCCCAAGCTGCTCGCAGAGCCGGTCGAGCTCGCTCTCGATCGCAAAACGCGCATTGACGCTTCCGTGCCCACGCATCGCGCCCGAAGGCGGTTTGTTGGTATACACGCGCCGGCCGCTGTAACGAAAATTGGGAATCTTGTAGGGGCCCTGGGAGAGGACGCCGTTGTAGTACGTCGTCACGACTCCAAAGGAGCCCCAGGCACCCCCGTCGATCAGAGCCTTCGCGTCGAGCCCCGTGATCGCGCCGTCGGAAGCCATCCCAATGCGAATGTCATACTGCGTGGGGTGGCGGCCGTGGTTCGTCAGAAAGACGTCCTCACGGTCAAAATTGATCTTCACAGGACGTCCCGCGCGACGAGCGAGGAGCGCGGCAACCATCTCGTGCGGGAACGGATCGCTCTTGCCGCCAAATCCGCCGCCCACCATGGGGCGCACAATGCGGATTCGATGCATCGGCATCTGCATCACCTCCGCCATGGCGCGATGCAGATAGTGCGGAACCTGCTGGGCGGAGATGACGACGAGACGGCCATCGGGCTCAAAGTGTGCAATCACACAATGCGGCTCCGTGAACGCATGCGTCACGGGGGCAAACTCATAACGTCCGCCGCTCACCGCCGCGGAAGCCTGAAATGCTGCCTCCACGTCTCCGAATGCCTGATCGACCGCCTTGTGAAGATTCGTGCCGTCGGGGCTCTTCGTCTGCAGCGGCACCGATTGGGGCTGCAAAGCCTTGCGCGGATCGAGGCAGGGCTCCAGATCTTCATATTCCACTTCGATCGATTCAGCGGCCGCGGTCGCAGTCTCCTCGTCGTCGGCAGCCACGGCGGCGACGCAATCTCCCACATATTTCACTCGGTCCACAGCCAGGGCCGTCTCGTCCTTCGAGATCGGCAGCACGCCGAATTTCACTCCGGCGCCGGGATCGAGCCCGGTCACGACAGCCCGAACCCCCTCCATGGCGAGCGCGCGCGAAGTATCCACTTTCACGATGCGCGCGTGAGCCCTCGTTGAGCGAACGATCTTCCCGGTCAAGAGCCCGGCAATCCGAAAATCATCGGTATACAGGCCTTCACCTGTAACTTTCTTCCAGGCATCGACGAGAGCGGCATTCTTGCCGACGATCTGGAACGAGTTCGTCTTGCGCTCGTCGGTCATCGCGAGCCTCCCGAGACTGCCTCGCGAGAACTGAGCTCCGGCTCCCGTGCGGGCTCCGTGCGCATTTGAGCCGCCGCCCGATCGATCGCTTCATACATTTTTGTGTATCCGGTGCAACGACACAAATTCCCCGAGATCGCATCCTTGACTTGCTCCGGGGTCGGCGTTGGCGTCCGGGACAGCAGCGCGCTGCACGTCATCAAGAATCCCGGAGTGCAGAACCCGCATTGCGCTGCGCCGCATTCGGCGAAGGCGCTCTGCAGCGGATGCAGCTGTTCTCCCTCGCGGAGGCTCTCAATTGTGCGCACCTCGCAGCCCTCCACCTCGGCAGCCAGCGTGAGGCAGCCGAGCCGCGCCCGCCCGTCCACGAGCACCGTACAGCAACCGCACGTCCCCATGTCGCAGCCACGCTTCGTGCCGGTGAGGTGGAGCGTGTCTCGAACGACGTCGAGCACCGTCGCCGATGGGCGTACGGCAACCTCGTGGTGCGCCCCGTTCACTCGGAGCCGCAGCAGAATCTTGCGCATCTCTCGAGGATAGGGCAGCCCGCGAAGGCACGCGAGCGCGCCCGATCAGCTCCCCCGCCTGCCGGTGTCGCCGCTGCCCAGGGTGAAAGCCATCCGAATAGCACCCGGGAGTTCCTCCCATCTCATGGTTGGCACGCCTCGCCGGAACTCCTTGGCTACGCCGGAAGCGCTCACCCTCGATCTCGCCAAAAATCTTCGTGCTCGCAGTGCGAAGCACCCGCACAAGCACCCGGAGCACTTTCGCCGCAGGCTAACTGCCCGTGGCAAAAGTGCTCCGCAGAGCGAACGCGAGGATTCTTCGCGAGATCGAGAAGGACCGCCGTAGACGTAGCAAGGAGTTCCGGCGAGGCGGTCCGACGATGAGTTCGCGAAAAAGTCCCGCGCGCAGCTCGGATGACTTTTGCCACAGGCAGCTAAGCGGCTTCCTAGCCGCGGTCGTCGGCAGGGAGCTGGAGCTCGGCGAAGAAGAACGTCGACGCGATCTGATGGAACAAATCGGCGAACATCTCGTGACCCTCCGGAAGCGAACGCGACCTGCGATTCAGTCCCTGCGGAAGCAGCAAATCCTTGGGGAACGGAACCCGGCTCTGTCGCTCGAAGAACTGGCTTCCATGCCCAAGCAGTGCTCCCGCGTAGCGGGCACAGGCGTCCGAAAGCCAGCGATCGGGAAGCACACGCCGACGCGCGGCGTGATATCGCAGCGCGACTTCCAGCCTCCGCTTATCGAGCTCCCCTTGGATGTACTTCCAGGCAATCCGCGCGGCGGCAGGCCGATTCGGCGACTCCTTTGCGTCGGGCGCGATCAGGATCGCCGCCTCGGAATCCCCGAGGACTGCCAACAGGAGAGCTGCATCGCCTGCCTCTTCATCGATACTCTTCTTCCAGCGTGCTCGAGCCTGTTCGGCGAGCATCGTGCGCTGCTCCGCTTGGAATCCGCCGCGGAAGGCCATCCAGGCTGCGGCAAGGAAGCGGCCGTTCTCACCGGAACTCGATTCGGGCCAGGGAGCTCGGAGCAGCGGCTCTGCCCATCCCCGGGCGGCAGCCGCCCCATACCAAAGCGACCTCAACGCCGGGTCGCGCTCTTCCGTTGCGAGAGACAACAGCTCCGCGTCGCCAGCGCCCAGCCCGAGCGACGCGACCCGTGACTCGCGGTGCTCCACCGAGGAGAGGTCGCCCTTTTTCGGTGGTTCGCGCAAAGCGAGCACAGCCAGTCGGGAAAGGACGGGATCGAGACTCTTCGGATCGCTCCCGGGCTGGGCGATCGGCGCATCCGGCGGAGCCAGCGCGATTCCAAGCCAGATTCCTGCGCGCAACACGGGGTCTTTCGCCTCCTTGAGCATCGCCGGAAGTCGCTGTTTCGCGACCGCCGGGTGGAGGCGTGCCATGGCGACGCAGAGTGCTCCGACCAGCTCTGGCTCCTGGTCGGCTCGCTTGGAGAGCTGTTGAAAGAGCGAAGGGAGCTTCTCGAGCAGATGGGCGGTGCTGCGGGCGAGTCCCAGCGCCGCTGCGAGCCGGACTTGCGGCTCCTCCTGGGTGCGCTCGACGAGCGAGAGGAGAATCGGCGCATTGATCGGCACCGAGCAGCCGCCGGCGCCAAAAGCGGCAACGATCGTCACGTCGTCGTCCGCGCCAGGCTTACGCTCCTTCAGAAAGCGTCCCAAGGCGAGACCGGCCACCTCGTCGGCCATTTCGCCGAGCGCAATGGCCGCTGTCCTCGTTCTGTGGTGATTCCCCTTTCGGAGCGCTTTTTCGATCGATGGAACCGCCTCGGGCCCGAGCTCCACCAGGCGAGTCACGCCGCCTCGGCGAAGGACGGCGTCCTCCGTGAGGACTGACGCAAGAATCTGATCGACCCGCTCGTCGTAATTCGCGGCCCCTTTGGCGGGCGTTCCCTGGTAGCCCAGGATCAGCGCAGCAACGGCCGCGCAATGGAAGGAGATCGACATGGTCTCGGCAATACGGCTGCGGAGTGCGCGCCGCAGCGCAGAGGGTCGCGCGCCGCGCTGCCGGAAGCAACGGGAGGCTGCGATCTTCAGACGGCCACCGGCGCACGCCGATGGGGATGCCGGAGTCTTCCGGACAGATTCGATGGCCCTCCAAGGCAACCTCGCCGACTTTCGGCTCGGCGACCTGCTGCAGACGCTCGCCCAGAGCCAGACCTGGGGCATCCTGCGTCTGCAGACGCCTCTCGGGAAACGGGAACTCTCGATCTCTCAGCGCGGGGTTGCGCTGCTGAACGTCGGTGCGGCCGCCCGGCCGCGCATCGAAGAGCGTCTGCTCCACCAGGGATTCCTCAGCAGTGCGGCGTTCGAGAAGATCCGAACCCGCGAGAACGCACGCCGACCGCTCGAAGAGGTTCTCGCAGAAGTTCCCGGGCTGCCGCAGTCGGCGGTGACCGCGGCCTACCAGGCCGAAGCGACGGAGCACGTGCATCAGCTCATGGCCTGGAGCGAGGGCACCTTCGAGCTGGTCCCGGCGGAACCACCGTCGGAAGTCACCGGGTCGAGCCCCTTCGATGTGGCCGCCTTCGTGATGGAAGCGGCCCGCCGCCAGGATGAGAGGGAGGCCTATGGCCCGAGCTTCCCTCACCCCGAGGAGCGATTTGTGCGCTCACAGCCCGGAGGAAACCTGCCGCAGGTTCCGGCGGCGGCAGACTTCATCCGGGCGCTCGATGGGCGCCTCTCGCTGCGTTCCGTCGCGGACCGTACGCTTGGTGATTTGTTCTATTCTGCGAAGCTCGCGCTCGAGCTTGAAGGCCAAGGATATCTTCGACGTTACACATGGCCTGAATATGTTGCGTTGTGCGAAAGCTTCCTGTCGGAGCAATCGGTCGACGCGGCGCGGCGATGTTTGCGATTCCTCGTCGAGAAACTCGAGCCGCCGAGCCCCGAGGAACTCGACCGGATCGCTCAGCTGCAGGTGGTGGCGGAAGACCCCCAAGGCGCCGCACAGACCCGCGCCGCGCTCTCGGCGGGCTATCTCTCCCTCGGCGACGCAGAGCGTGCCCTGGATGAGGTGCGAGCCGCGGTGGCGCTCGCACCACGCGACCTCGAGCTGCGCCGCCTGCTCCTCCATAGGACCGAGGAACTCCTTCCGGACGACCCGAAATCCCAGTACGAGGCGGCGCGGGACCTTCTGTTCGCCTGCGCCGAGGCCGGGGCGGCGGCGGGGATCGATCAGCTTGAGCCCAAGATTGTCCCCGGAGTTCCCCCGGATCCCGCGGAGCAGGCGGCCGTTGGGCGCGCACTGGGGCATCTCGGCCGGCGCACGGTTGCCGCGCAGCTTCTGTGCAGAGCCGCCGATGGTTGGTCGCGCTCCCGCAAGCACCGTGGCGACGCGCTGAATGCATATCGAGAGGCGCAGAAGCTCGCGCCCGAGTACACGCCGGCTGGCGCGGGATTCGATCGCATGAGCGGAGAGCGCAGCCAGCGCCGCAAGCGATGGTCGCTCGCGCTCGGCAGCGCCCTGCTTATTTGTGGTGTCGCGGCGATTCCCTACTATCGTTACGAATCGGCGCGGGCGGACATGCGGCTTGTGGCGCGCGTCGAAGCGCTCCTCGCCAAGGGGCAGATGCAGGCCGCGGCGGCAGCACTTGAAGAGATCGAGTCAAAGCTGACCGATAGCGCCGCCCTCGATCGGGCTCAACAGGCTCGCCAGACGATCGCGCGCTCTGTCGACGACCGGCGCCGAGCAGAGGAAAGCGAGGCCGATGAGTGGATTCGCGGACAATTCGCATCCGCCGCGGAAGCGTATGACGCCCGCAATTATGCGACGGCGGTGGAATTGTACGACTCGATTCTGAGACGGCGCTCCGATGACGCGCGGGCGCAGCTCGTGCGGCAGCGTCTTGTGGCAATCGAGAAACGGCTCCGGCAGGAGAATCGGCGAGCTGCGGAGCTGACTCGTACACTTCAGTCGCCCCATCGCGCGACCTCACTCAATGCCCCGGCCGCACTGACGGAACTCGGCCATCTCGCGAGCAGCCAGAGGCAGGACGCCCTTCGCGCCCTTGGCCATCGCGTCGCGCAGCCGACGTTCGCGGCCGCGCTCACCGACCTCGAGCGCCGATCGCTGCGCGAGGCGGTCGAGCAGCTTCAGGCCACGCTAGAGCTCGGACTCAAGGCGGTCGACCTCTACCGCGGGCAAATCCAATCGCAGGAGGAGCTGGCAGAGCTCGAACGGACACTGCTCGAAGGCAGGGACGCAGAGGCGCGCGGGGATGCGCGGGCGGCCGCGGCCGCGTTCGCCTCACTCAAGGAGCGCTACCGCGGGACGGCTCTGAAGCCCTATCTCGACGATCGATCCCGTTATTGGCAGGGCGCCGTGTCGACTCTCGACCAGATCGATAAGGCGAGCACTTCCGGCGACGGAGCGACGACACGACGGCTGCTCGACTCGCTGCGCGCGCGCTACCCGGAGGTGAAGCTGGCAGGAGATGTCGAACTCCCGCTCGAAATTGTGACTACGCCCCCGGGAGCGAAGCTCACCGTAGACGGCCAGTTTCTTGGCGTCGCGCCCACAACCATTCGGCGCAAGCCGACGCAGCCCTTCATGCTGCGGGCAGAGCTCGACGGCTTTGAATCGGTCGAGCGGAAGATCACACCAGCCGGCGCCTCGTCGACCCTCGACCTCGTGCTTCCGCGGCGCCCCATTTGGACGGTGAACCTCGCGGGACCGCCCTCGGCTCCTGGAGCGATGGATCGCGACCGGTGGTTCGTGTCCGACCGGCGCGGCTCGGTGCATGCGATCCAGATCTCGACCGGAAAAGTGCTTTGGACGCGGAGCTTCAGCACACTTGGCGGATTTGTGGGAGCTCCGGCACTCGCCGGGCCCGTGCTATTCTGTGCAACCGCCGAAGGCGAATTGTTCGCTCTCGACTGCGAATCCGGTGCAGAAAAGTGGCAGATCAGCCTTGGCGTGGAACCGGCATTCTCTCCGGTCGTCGCCGGAAACCGCGTGTTCCTGGCTTCCAAGCGAGAGGGAATTGTTCACACATCGGCACAGGCACCGGGCCCTGTCGCCTCTCTGGATCTCGGCTCGCGCCCCACGACGGCAATCGCTGTCGACCTGCCTCAGCTCGCAGTAGGGCTGCAAGACGGTGCCGTGGCGGCCTGGAACGCAGAAGGGCAGCTCCTCTTCCGCTCGCTCGAAGGTGAGGCGCCCTGCGCGGTCGGCCCCGGGAGCGCCGGGTGGATCGTCTTCGCGGGAACCCGAGTTTCCCTCCTCTCCCGCAGCCATGGCGGCGTGCTCCATCAGCGGGAGCTGCCTCAGGCAAGCCTCGGCGTTCCGTCCCGAGGGTCGTCGGGGAACTGGACGGCGCTTCTCGGGTCGGAGCTCCATGTGATCCGCGGTGAAGACCTCGGAACGGACTCGACCGTCCGCATCGCGGACTCGAGCGCCGAGCAAGCGCTCATGGGTGTGCGCGGCCTCGCCGTCGCAGGCAGCGGAGCATTGACATTCTGGCCAGCGGATCAGTCGCCCGGATGGCTCCGCCCCGGCAAGGGGAGGGCTCTCCTCCAGCCGATCGGCGAAGACCGCCTCGGCGCCCTCTTCGAAGACGGGGAGATCTACCTTCTCGGGCTCGCGCCGCGGTAGCTGGCAGCGCCTCGTTGGCAGGCGCTGCCGAATCGACTCTCAAAGAGATCCGAGCTTCCCTCCTCCCTGGGCGCGCGGCTGGTGGCATCCAGCCTTTCGTGCGGGACTCGCTCGAAGGAGGACCATTCACCAGTGCTCCGCAACGCGAGCGCGAGGAATCGCCGCCCCGCGCATGGAGCCCCGCCGCAGGCGTAGCCAAGGAGTTACGTCGAGGCCAAGGCGACGCAGCGATGGGCGACGGGCCCAAGCGCAGCTCGGCGGACTTCTGGAACGTCCTCCGAAGGCCCCACCGTTCAAGGTGTGAAGATTTCGAAAGCCACCCAACGGGCCCGGGGATGCGTATTCACCCACAGTTCCGCCGCACGGCACACAAGTTGACCGCACAAACGGAACGCTTCGGCTCAAGTGCCTTCCCGCCCTCTGTCCCAGGGCTTGGCCGCAGCAGGGGCAACTCCCCATGTATGCAATCGACCGCCTGACAAAAATTCGCCTCCGTGGCAGCGTCCTCTTGGAAGACCTCGATGCGTGGGTCCAGGACCCGGCAGCCTATGAGGCCGAGCGCGAGGCGCTGATCCGAGCCATCGTGCAGCACCGTTGGACGCTCTTCCCCGGGGAAGCCAGTGATCCTTCGCTCGCGCTGCCGTTCGCCCGGGGCTCCGAAGCGCCGGCGTCTGATCTGTACGCTTCGTACATCAGTGAGATTCGCCGCATCCCGACGATGACGCGCGAAGAGGAGTTTCGCTACGTCCTCGCCCTCGAGATGACCAAACATGCCCTCGAGGAAGAGATGCGTTACCCTCGGCCGAGCGCCGAGGAGATCGACGCAATGGCGAGCGCCGTCCATTCGCAGGATGCCACATTTCAACGCATCCTGAAATCGCTGCGCGGCCGGCGCCGAAAGGCGGAATCGGTCGACCTCTCCGAAGAAGACTCGCGCAAGATCATGGAGCGTGCCCATCGGGTGCGCAGCCGCTTCGACGAGATGCTCGCGTGGAAGCGAATGCTCGTCTATCGAACGCTACAGCTGGTCCCCGGCATGGCGCGCAAGTATCGCGGTCTCGGCGTTCCGACACTCGACCTCATTCAGGAGGCGAACGCGGCGCTGATGAAAGCTACAGATCGCTATGAGTGGCGCAAAGGCGTTCGATTCGTGGTTTACGCGCGATGGTGGGTTCAGCAAGGCATCCTCAAGAGCCTCTCCTGCCACAGCCGCACCGTGCGAACGCCCGTCTACCTCGCTCAGAAGATCAAGAAACTGCGCGACCTCGACGAGCAGGCCTTCGTGGGCACTGGCGAGCACCTCTCCGCGAAGGAGCTCGGCGAGAAGCTCGACGAGCCGACGGAGCGCATCGAGCGCGCTCTCGCTGCTGCGCGCATGACGGTGTCCATCGACCGCGAGCTGGATCCCTCCGGCGAGTTTGTGCTGCGCGACACGCTGATCGATCGGCGTGAGCCCGAGCAAGCGCAAACGCCGCAGGGACCTTCGCTGCACTCGCGCATCGAGGAGATCCTCGGCGAGCTCAATGATCGCGAGAGGCTTGTGCTTGAGCTGCGTTTCGGTCTGCACGAACAGACTCCGCAGACGCTCGAGAAGGTCTCCCAACGGCTCGGCGTCTCCCGCGAGCGCATTCGGCAGATCCAGGAGCAAGCGCTTCGCAAGCTTCAGAGGCCGTCGAAGAAACTCAACCTAAGCTCCTTCATCACTTCGGAAGAGTAACAGCTCTCCCGGCGTCTTCCGCAATGCAGGTCCTCGAGCGAAGCCCGCTCGAGGACCTGCGTTTCATCGTGGCGTAGCAGCTTCCGCAGCCCGCTTCGGGAGCGCACCGGCCGACCCGTTTGAGTGGGATCGGCCGTGGAGGACGCTTCAAGTCGGCGACGGGGCCCGGGCGCAGCTCGGATGACTTTTGAAACCTCCTCGGATGCCACGGCCTGCAGCGCACCCGATTACCAGGCCGGTGTTACGGATAGATCTTGTGAAGCATGCGCGGGAATGGGATGCACTCGCGCAGGTGGTCGACTCCACAAATCCATGCGACGCACCGCTCAAGCCCCATGCCGAAGCCCGAATGCGGGACCGAGCCGAAACGCCGCAGGTCGAGATACCACTGAAAGGCATCCATCGGCAGCTTGTGCTCTTCGATGCGTGAGCGAAGGACCGCGAGATTCTCTTCGCGCTGGCTGCCGCCAATCACTTCGCCATAGCCTTCGGGGGCAATGACGTCGACGCAAAGCGCCCAGCGCGGATCCTGGGGATCGCGCTTCATATAGAAAGCCTTCACCTGGTGCGGATACCGGTGGATCATCACCGGGCGATCATACTTTTCGCCGATGGCCGTCTCGTCGGGGGCCCCGAAATCGTTTCCGTACTCAAATGGAAGCCCCTTGCTCTGGAGGTACTTGGCGGCTTCGTCATAGCTCAGCCTTGGGAATGGAGCGCGGATACACTCGAGTTTTGTAACATCACGCTCGAGCACCTTGAGTTCCTCCTTGCAGTCTGTCAGCGCATCACCGACCACACGGCAAAGCAGCCCTTCGGCGAGCGACATCACGTCATCGAGCGTCGCAAACGCGACCTCGGGCTCCACCATCCAAAACTCCGTGAGGTGACGTCGAGTCTTGCTCTTCTCGGCGCGAAAGGTCGGTCCAAAGGTGAAGACCTTGCCGAACGCCATCGCCGCGGCTTCGGCATAGAGTTGGCCCGACTGCGTGAGGTACGCTTTGTCGTCGAAATAGTCGACCTCAAAGAGGGTCGAGGTGCCTTCGCACGCTGCCGGAGTGAAGATCGGAGAATCGATATTGATGAAGCCAAGCTCGTGGAAGTACTCGCGAATCGAGCGGATCGCACGGTCGCGAATTCGCAGGCAAGCCCACGGCTTTCGGCTTCGAAGCCACAGATGGCGATTCTCCATCAGAAAGCCAGTTCCATGCTCCTTGGGCTGAATCGGGAAATCGGCATCGGCCTTCTGCAGCACCGTCACGAACGAGATGCCGACCTCCGCTCCGCCGGGGGCCCGCGCGTCCAGTCGCACTTTTCCACGCACTTCGATCGAAGACTCCATCGGCAGCCGCTGAATCTCGTCGAACTGGGCGTCGTCCATCTCACCCTTGACGCCGACGCACTGGACCAAGCCCGAGCCGTCGCGCAGGACGAGAAAGACAAGCTTCCCCTTCGCCCGCAGATGGTACACCCATCCCTTCACGGTCACGCTGCGGTCAGCATGCTTGGAGAGTTCACAAACCCGAACGAACGGAGCTTCGTCAGAAGTAGTCATTCCTGAGCCGTTGAAAAGTGAAGATGAACAGCCTGTAGCAGAAGCGCTCCAGGTGCTTGCGCAATTGCTGGGCACGGTTCACAGCCAGTGGCAAAAGTGCTCCGCAAGGCGAACACGAGGATTTTGGGCGAGATCGAGGAGGACCGCCGTAGTCATAGCCAAGGAGTTACGGCGAGGCGGTCCGAAGATGAGATCGTCAAAAAGCCCGCGTGCGCAGCTCGGGTGACTTGTGCCACGGGCTGTTAAGGAAACAGTTCAAAAATGGGAGTCAGCCGCACGTCAGCGATGGAACCGCGCGCGACGATCACCGAGCCCTTCATCAGGATGTTGTCTTTCGAGGTCTCGACTCGAATCTCGCGCACGTCGTCTGCGAAGCTTTCCTCGCCGACAACGCGGGTTCTTGCGAAACCCTCTCGCGTGAGATGCTCCATGGCACGCTCGGCCGGGGCGAGGGAGTGGAGCGCAGGTCCGGCAACAGCTGCAATCGCCGGAGGCGCTTGGCTCGCCGCCATGCGCGCATCCATGGCGGCGAGCCGCTCGCCGAGAGCATCGAGCCTGCGCTCGAGCGGCAGCAGGTCATTTCGATGGACCCGGTCCTCGAGCTGGGTCACCCGCTGCGACAGTTCGGCCACGGCATCCATCACCGCGAGCCGATGCTCCATGGAGCGGCCATGGAGCCAAACGACGACGGAGACCGCCGCCGCCAACACGGCCACAATGACCACAACGCTGAGGACGACTTCCATGGGAGTCACTGCGAGAGTATCCGCCGAGAGCTTCCGTCTGAAGCTCACCGGCAGTTCCAGCCGATTGTCGAGGTGCTCTCCACCGGCGAGACTGACGCGCTTACCCCACCATCGATGATCCCTCGCCGATACCAGCGCGGGATTGCGGCCTCCGTTGTCCTCGCGGCCGCGATCTACCTCGCACTGATCCTCTACTCCGGAGGATTCTCCAGCCTGATGGATGCACTGCGGCAGATTCCGCTCTGGGGAATCCCTGCGGCCGTCGCCCTTGCATCCATCAACTGGTGGGTGCGCTTCGTGAAGTGGGAGCGCTATCGAAAGCTCCTCGGAGTGCGCGTGACGACGCGGCAGTCGATCCTCGTTTACTTCGCGGGCTTCGCACTCTGCGTCACGCCAGGGAAGATGGGCGAGGCCTACAAATCGCTTCTTCTGAAGCGTCTCGACGGCTCACCCATCAGCCGCACGGCGCCCATTGTTGTGGCTGAGCGCATCACCGATCTGCTGGGACTCGTTCTGCTGATGGCCGCGAGTGGCGGAATCGCCGCCTGGCGAGGACAGCATCTCTCCGGCGTCGAACAGGGGACCGATTTCGGACATTACTTCGGTCAGCTTGCGATAGCGACGGTCGCCGCCTGCGCCCTTCTTCTCACGATTCTTTTCTCCGATCGCATCTCCAATCGCCTGCTGGCGCTCGTCGGCCGCATTCCGCTTCTTCGCCGCTTCCAAGCAAAGCTCACCGCCTCCCACGCAGCTGCGCGCGTTCTGCTGTCCCCGCAGGAGTTGGCATTCTCCACGGCAGTCTCCGTCGTCTCATGGAGCGGCGAGGCGATGGCGCTTCATTTGTTGGCATCATTCTTTTCCAACTCGGCCCCGGGCCCCGATGACGTGCCGGGAGCCTCCCTTTCGCTCGCGCTCTCCTTCTTCTCCTACAGCTTCTGTATGATCGCAGGAAACTTGGCGGTCATTCTTCCGGCTGGGGTCGGCGTTACAGAAAATCTCCTGGGCTGGCTGCTCGATCACGCGGCCGGGCTTACAAAAGCTGCTGCGCTTTCAGTCACGCTCCTGCTGCGCGCCTGCACGCTCTGGATGGCGGTGCTCGTTGGCCTCGTGGCCGCCGCGCTCTTCGAACGCTGGTACGGCCGCATCGATGACCCGACAGCCGCCGAGTCGGCCGCGGAAGCTAACGGCGACGGCTGAGCCTCGATTCGAGCTGCGCGCGCAGCCGTTCGACCTCCGCAGCGATGCCGTCGGGGAGGTTCGCCCCGAGCGCCGTCAAGGAGCGCAGAGCTTCCTGGGCCTCCTCGTCGGAGCGTCCCTCCACGGCCCTCCGTGCTCCCGCCAACGTGTCGGCGGCGACGGCGTCAAAGTGGCGGCGCAATCGGTCGACAGTGGCACGCTGCGCGCGGGCGTCGATCGCGTCGGTCCCCGGCCGCTTCGAGGCCAGCTCGAGCTGATCGGCGCGACGGCGCCAATCGGAGGGCGTGCCGGCGAGCTCCGCGGGGAGGTCGTCTCCGCGGCTTGGCCGCGGATTTCGGGGCTCGAACTGCCCGAGGAAGAGCCCGGCCATCAAAAAGAGAAGGAGCCCGCCGACGATCATGACCGTGGCTCGCAGCCGTCCTTGGGGGGTCACCGCTGGTCCTCGGGTTGAGGTTTTTGTTTATCGTTACTTGTGCGTGCTGCTCGAAGGGCTGCCGCCGTCTCCGCCTGAGCGGTGTTTGTATACTCGCGGGCGAGCCGATCGAAATAGCTGTCCGCAACGGACGGCTGACCGGCAAGCTCCGCGAGAGAGCCGGCGGACAGCAGCCGATCTGCGCTCGGCTGGGAGCGAAGCAGCTCGTCGTAGGCCGCGAAGGCCCCCGCCAGATCGGTCCCTTTGCGCGTCGCTTCGTAGCTTTTGTGGAACGCCTGGGCCGAGAGATCGAGCATCTCGGTGTCCCCGGGATGGAGCGCGAGGCCGCGCTCAAGCACTTCGATGGCGCGGCGGAACTGTGTTGTTCCGATCCACGCTTGGGCCTCGATGCGAAGTGCTTCGAGGGAGCAGCTCTCATCCGCGGCGGCCGCTTCCTGGGCGAGGCGAGCTGCATGGGTGAAGCGGTTGCGCGAGGCTTCGCGCTTGCTCGCATCCATGGCCTCGGCCAGCGCCGCCCGGGCCTCCTCGAGCCGCTCCGCCGCAAGCGCCCCCTGCGCTCGATCCTGTTTCCATAGAGAAAATGCGACTCCGGTGCCGACCGCAGCCGCGACCACGAGGAGAGCCATGAGAAACGGCTTTCTGTTCACTGTGGAAATGGGATGTGCGGATTGGAGAGCTTCGGTCAGCGGATCGGCGCCGGAGGCGCGATCCGAAGGGGCATTCCGAGCGGAAGCTCGCGGAAACGCCCCGACTCCAGCGCAATGGAGCCTCGGCGCACCACGATGCTGGGGAAGCCGCGCAGCTTCCAGCCCTCGTACGGAGACCACTTGGATTTCGACGGGAGGTCGGCGCCGCGCACCTGCCGCTCCTCATCCAAATTGACCAGCACGAGATCGGCGTCATACCCCGGCGCGAGCTCGCCCTTCCCTTCGACGCGGAAGCACTCGGCGGCGCCGACGCTCACCGATCGAATCGCGCGTTCGAGCGGCAGCCCACGGCGCACCATCTCCATCATGAGGGGCAGCACGAGATCGACGGACGGCAGCCCGGAAGGTGCTTCGTGGTAGCCGGCGCTTTTCTCAAAAATCGGGTGAGGCGCGTGGTCGGTACCGACCGCGGCAAGCGTGCCGTCGGCGACGCGTTCACAAATACGATCGCGGTCCTTCGCCGTCTTGATGCTTGGATTCACTTTGTGAAAGTTTCCAAGCCGCTCCGCGTCCTCGTGGGTCAGAAGCATGTAATGGGGCGCCGTGCTCCCCGTCACGTCGAGACCGTTCGCCTGCGCCTGCGCGACGAGGTCGGCGCCGCGCCCCGTGGAAATGTGAAAAATGTGAACGGACGCGCCTGTCGCTGCGGCGAGCTCGATCGCCGCAGCGATCGACACCGTCTCCGCCACCGAAGCGCGCACGAGGTGATGGTCACGCGCCGTCGCATGGGGCCTCGCCGCCATGTCACGCCGAAGAATCGACTCCTCCTCGGCATGGACAACGATCGGGCGCCCCGCGGAGGCGGCCGCTGCGAAGAAATCGCGCAGAAGCCCATAATCGGTAATTCCGCCCATGCCCGTCGAGCCGCCCATGAAGAGCTTGTAGGCCGGGACAAGCGGAGCCATCGACGGCAGCGCATCGAGGCTCTCCGCCACGAGGTTGGGATAGAGCCCGAAATCCACGAATGACTTGCTCGCGACCAGAGCCATTCGCTCGTCAAGCCGCGCGCGAGAGACCGTCAGCGGCGGATTATTTTGAATCTCGAGGACGGACGTGACTCCCCCGTGGAGCGCACCCTGCGATCCGGTGATCCAGCCCTCCTTGCGCTCGAGCCCGGGCTCACGAAAGTGAACATGCACATCGAGGAGGCCGGGAAGAACACAAAAACCGGACGCATCCAGGACTTCGGCGGGCGCACCGGCAACCGCAAAGACGCCCGGAGGAGCGACGGCGGAGATTTGATCTCCCCGAATCAGTATATCTGCCAGTTCGAATCGGCCGTCTCGGTAGACGCGGCCGCCGACGACCGCACGGAGCGCTGCCATGAGCAAAGCTACGCCAGCCGCTTCAACGCCACTAATGTCAGATCGTCTTCGGCGCGGCCGCCACAAAACTCTTTCACCGAGCCGACAAGTCCGTCGACGACCCCTTGGGCGCTGCCGCCCCGGCGCAGCGCGAGGGAGCGGCGCAGCCGATCTTCCCCGAAGAGTTCCTCCTTGCCGCGGCGGGCCTCCACGATTCCATCGGTATACGCCAGCAACAAATCGCCGGGAGCCAGCTCGATCGGCCCCGCCGGTTGATACTCTTCATCGTGGGGCCAGCCGAGCGCTGGGCCGGTGCGCGTCAGCGCTTCGAACTCGCCCGTCGCCGCGCGAAGCAGGCACGCGGGCGGATGGCCCGCATTCACAAATCGAATCTCGCCGCGCGCAGGATCGAGCGTCATCACAAAAAGAGTCTGGAACGTCCCGTCGTCAATCTCTCCCTGAAGATCGCGGTGTAGGCGGCTCACCGCCTCACCGAGCGCGACGCCCATGCCGAGGTAGGTTCGCAGCCGCGCCCGGGCGCTCATGCTGACGAGCGCGGGCCCGATGCCGTGGCCGCTCACGTCTCCGACGACGACGGCTACCCCGCCCCGTGGAAGTGTGACAAAATCATACGCATCGCCGGTCGCCTCCGTGGTCGGCTCGTAGTAGCCGTGCAGGTCGTACCCCTGGACCCGCGGCGCCGAACTTGGAAGCATGCGGCGCTGAATCTCATTGGCGAGTCGCAGTTCCTGCGCCATCCGCTCCTTTTCGATCGATTCCTTTACAAGACGCGCGTTCTCGAGGGCGATGGCAGCCTGGCTCGCGAAGGCTGCGAAGAACGCCAGGTCGCCCACGGTGAACTCCCGCGACGCGACACGGCTGTCGACGTAGACCACGCCGAGAGTCTTTTTATTGACTGTTAACGGCACACACATGACAGCGCGAATCTTGAGATCGAAGACGCTTCGTCCGATCTCAAGCGCTTCGACGTCGGAATTCACCATGGTCCGCACGGGCACGCCCGACGAATCCACTTGTGCCGTCACGTTGCGCGAGTAGCGCGTGTCTTTCGTGACGTCCGCGCCGCGCGCGTCGCGCGCCACATGCACCGACAGAGCGCGGGTCTTCGCATCCCGCAGCAAGAGGAGGCCGCGCTCAGCCTTTGTCACCGTAATGGCCTTGTCGACGATCGACACGAGCAGCTGGTTCAGATCGACCATCGAGTTCACTTCGGCGATCGTGCGCAGCAAAAGCGTCAGCTTGCTCGAGTCGGCGCGCTCATCTCCCGTTAGGAACGAGGTCTCCGACAACGCATCGGCCGAAGCCGGCTCCGAAGGAGTCACCTTCGGAGGCTGATTGTCCTCGGGGCGGCTGCGACCGCCAAAGCCGAACAGATTCTTCACCTCCTAAGTTTCTCGCCGACCGCGCCGCGCGGGAAGCGTCTTGCGGGCGACCGCCCGCCGCCGCATCCTCACTCCCCCGCGTTTCCGCGGACTCGCTTCCTTCTCCCCCGCTCCACGGTCGGTGGCCGCTCGTTGGCCGAGCGCGACGCCGCCGATCGCAGGTCGTTCGTTCGGTTGCCCTAATCCGGAGGGCCCCTTGCGCATCGAAGAAACCACCGCCGCTGACCACACGATTCTCTCTCTCAAGGGAGAGTTCGACACTCCCTACGTCTCCGAATTCAACCAGAAGATTGAAGAGCTGGTCGGGGCCCGAAAGCCGCGCCTTGTGCTGAATCTCCGGTTCCTGCGCTTCGTGAACTCCACGGCGCTCGGCGCCATGGTGCGGGCACAGAAGAAGCTCCGGCAGTTCGGCGGAGACATGGTGGTGAGCCAGCCGTCGGCCTTTTGTCGCGACCTCTTTGAGAAGGTTGGGCTCCAGAAGGTGATCCGGATCTATGAGGACGATGCGGAGGCCATCGCGGAGATCGCCGAAGCGCAGCGCTCCGACGTTTCGGTGCACGACGCCGCAACGGTGCTCTTTTCCTACGAGGACGACGAAAAGAAGCGCTCTGCGCCACGCCCTTCGGAGATCGGCCGCATTCGCCACGTCGAGGAGGATGCCCTCCAGTTCGACTGGAACGCCGCCGGCAGCGGCCTTTCCAACGACGACATTCGCAAGCTCCTCGAGCCCGGCACCAATCTGCGCCTCAAGTTCCAGATTCCGCTCGCGAAGAAAGACTACTTCGAGATCCGAAGCATCGTGGAGACCTCCGAGCTGCCGCTCAAGGGAACGGGCATTCGCGTGCGCGCTCGGTTCGCGCAGATGAACGCCGGCGATCGCTCCGCGCTGAGCCAGTTCGTTCAGGACATGCGCGTCCTGAAGAACGAGCTTCGGAACGCTACAGGCAACTAGTCGCGCTGCGATTGTCGAGCACCTGTGCGCCGGCCTCGGCGCGCAGGTGCGAGGGAAGTTTTTCACTCAAGGGTTTCCCGGCTCGATTCGATCCCTGAGCACCGCGCGCCGGCGGTCGGCCGCGCGGTGTTCTCGGAGGTCGCTTCGTGTCCCAACGTGCACTGTTCGTCGATCGTCCGTCGCTTCTGCTGCAGGAGGCGCCCGATCGAGGCCAGCCCTCGATCCAGGTCCATCAGAAGGCTCTCGAGGATCTCGCGCAGATGAATCCGAGGGCTTTCCGGCTCTTCTGGATCGGGAACGATGACGCACTCGCTTTCGGTCGGGTCCCCGAGAAGCGGCACGCCAGGGCGTGCGCACAGATCCAGGAGACGCTCGCGGCGAAGAAAATTGCCGCAGTCGCCGACTACTCCTGCCCGTTCTCGCTCCAGGGCGCTCCCGAGCGCCGCCGCGATTCGGTCTTTCGCCTCCCCAACGTCGGCGCCATGAAAGCGGCGCGCCTCGAATTCGAGGTGGAGCTCGACGGCTCGTGGATTCTCTCGGACCGCGCCGAGGCGATGCTTGCCGGATCCCGCGCGGGCATTCGAACAGCGCTCATCCGCTCTCCGCACAACGAGCGCCGTTACGACGTCACCCCCGACCTCGTGGCCGACGACCTCGGAAGCGCGATTCGATTCCTCACACGCCTGCAGTCGGTGCTCTCGAGATAGCGTCCGACGACACGTATGCTCGGCGCGGCATGGACCCGCGCACGACGCCGACTACCGCGAAGCGCTCGGCCCCCGACCCTGCTCGGCCCGGGCGCTTTCTGCTTTCTGTAACGTGGCAAGACCAGCGGGTCAGCGCATTCCCGTGGGGATACCTGAAAGCCCTCTGCCCGTGCGCCATTTGCCGGGGAATGGTGATCTCAGAAGTCGAGTCCGGCACCGCGGCCGATGCCCCCGACGAGCCCGCCCGCCAGATCACCGGCCTCCAGCACGTCGGACACTACGCACTTGGCGTCTCCTGGGCCGATGGCCACCAATCGATCTTCCCTTGGGATTATTTGCGAAGCACCGACCCGACCGAGCGCTCCATCGCAGAAATTGTTGCAACGCTGAGGGAAGATCCACGGCTTCGCGGCTAGTCCGCGAAGAATCGATTTGTAGGGCCGGCGCATGGCTCGGGGCTTGCCCCGCGCGATGAGGAATGGGCAGCGCGATCCATCATTCGGCGGCGCATGCGCCGCCGAGAGAGTTCCGGCGCATCGTCAGCCGCCGATCGCGCGCATGTCGACCGCTCCGAGCTGATGCAGCTGATAGACGGGCGGCTTTGTATCATTGGCCTGACGGAACAAATCCGCAAGTTCGGCATCTGATGCGCCGCGGCGAATCGAGGCGACGAGGTCGACTTCGCCACCCGTGAGCAGGCAGGAGCGGATCTTTCCCTCCGGCGTGATCCGCAGGCGATTGCAGCTCTCACAAAACGGGCTCGACATCGCCGAGATAAATCCCACTTTTACCTGCGTACCGGCGATGCGAAACGTCTCTGCCGGACCGTCGGTCGTGTCGGCAGGCAGGCGCTCAAGCTCGAAATGGGCCGAGAGAGCTTCGCGCAATACGGCGCTCGGGACCGTCTGGGGCGAGCCGAACATCCCTTCGCCTTCTCCGCTGTGCATGGGCATGTATTCGATGAAGCGGATCTCGAACCCGCGCTCGACGGCAAAGCGGACCATCGGCACGACCTCGTGATCATTGCACCCGCCGAGAATAACACAATTAATCTTCACTTGAATACCCGCGCGGCGCGACGCTTCCATCCCGTCCAAGACGCGCCGGAGCTGGCCTCCTTTCGTAACTTTGCGGAAGGTCTCCTCGTCGAGAGAGTCGCATGAAATATTGACACGACCGAGGCCCGCATCGCGCAGCGGTGCAGCGAGACGGTCGAGAGTGAGGCCATTGCTCGTCATCACGACCTCGCGAATTCCCGGGACGGTGGCGACAGCGTGGGTGATCTCCACGATGTCCGAGCGAAGCGTCGGCTCGCCACCCGTGAGGCGAAGCTTCCGAACGCCGAGGCTCGCCGCCACACGGACGATGCGCAAAATCTCCGAAGTTTGCAGCCGCTCGGGGCGCGGCAGCTCGGGCACTTTACAATAAAGACAGTATAAATTGCATCGATCCGTCACCGAAAGGCGCAGATAGGTGAACTCCCTGCCATAGCGATCGATCATGCGGCCGCTCCCGAAACCGATTGCTGGAGGAACGATCCACGCTCCTTCTCGACCTCGTTCTGTGCAAGACGCTTGCGAAGCCGCGCCTGAAGGTGGCCGGGGTGAATCTGGACGAGCCAGCGTAGCAGATCGCCGCGCTTTGGAATGGTGGAGGCGACCTCGCCCGGCAAGCCGTTTGCCGCGCTCGCCAGGAGGAGCGTCGAAAGCCCGTTCACCGCGGCGTCCAAGTGGATCGGCCGCCCCGTGCGGAGGCTCTCCTGCGTCGCGAGCACCCGCGTCACGAGTTCTTCGTTCTTCGCCTGGAAGAGCGTGCGCCGCACTTGCCGCTCGAAATCCACAATTCTCGGCACCACGGCGCGCAGATCCTCGAGAAGCTCGCGCTCCGTGCGCCCGAGCGTCACCTGATTGCTGACCTGATAGAACCCGCCGTGCGCCTGCGTCCCCTCCCCATGCAGGCCGCGAACCGCCAAGTGGAGGCGATTTGCAACATTTAGAACTTTCTTGAGTTCTCGATTGACGAGCGACAGCCCCGGGAGA
This sequence comes from Planctomycetota bacterium, assembly GCA_016792805.1. Classification (GTDB taxonomy): domain Bacteria; phylum Planctomycetota; class UBA1135; order UBA1135; family JACQFD01; genus JAEUHX01. The sequence goes on along the minus strand of JAEUHX010000048.1, from coordinate 111,267 downwards.
TGGAGCATGACGCTGATCCGCATTCCAGTCCCGACGTTGGTCGGGCAGGAAGTCAAGTATCCGAACTCCTCGGAGAATGCAAAGGGCAGCCGTGCCTCAAGGGCGCGGTCCACTTCCACAATTCGCTCGAACGCCGCGTCGAGGTCGAATCCGGCACGAAGGCTCTGAAGACGAAGATGATCCTCCTCGTGGATCATCAAGCTCATCGTCTCCTCGTCGTCGAAGGCCACCGCCCGCTCGGCCCGGCTCGCCACGAGTTCGCGGGAGATCAAGAATCGCTCAAGCAACGCCTCCCGGCAGATCTCCGTCGTTCGTTTCAGTCCCACAAATCGCGCACCCTGCAATTGTGGACAAGACCGAATCTCTTCCTCAAGCTTCGCGACCAGCTCCGCGGCGCGTTCCTCGTCGAGCTTCACCGGGAACGGAAAGCCCCTTACATTTCGCGCCAGCCGAACCCGCGTGGAGATCACGACGTCCGAATCCGCGCCCTGGCCTGAAAGCCATGCTCCGACGTGCGACGCGAGGTCCGGAAGGAACGCTTCCATAGGTCCCGTTACGCTAGCACTGAGGGCTTGCGCCCTCGAGCGGCTCAGAGCGCCGCCCCTCGAGCCGCAGCCGCGGGAGGGCCTCCGGAAGCCGCGACCCGCGCGAGGAGGCTTGGGTCGAGATTCCCACCGGTGAGAACCACCACCACGGGGCCCTTCCCCACGGAAATTCGCCCCTGCGCGAGCGCGGCGAGCCCGGCCGCCCCCGAAGGCTCGACGACAAGTTTCATTTCATACAGAAGGAGCGCCATGGCTTCGAGGAGCTCCGGGTCCTCGACTGTGGTCATGGCAACCTGGTACTCGCGCACGAGAGCCAGGGGAATCGCGCCGGGGGCGCTCGGCCGAAGCCCATCGGCCAGACTCGGCCCCGGCGGTGCGCTGACGGGCGCCCCCGCAGCCAGCGAACGCGCCATCTTCGGTGCGGTCGACGGTTCGACGCCGACGATGCGGGCGCCTGGCTGGCTCGATCGGACCGCGGTTGCCACCCCGGCCAGCAGCCCACCTCCGCCACACGGCACTACGACGGTCGCGACCTCCGGCAGCTCCCGCACGATCTCGAGCCCCGCCGTCCCTTGACCGGCGACGATGTCGGCGTCATCGAATGGGGGCACGAGCCGCCAGCCCCGCTCGGCAACGATCCGCTCGGCCGCCGCGCGCCGATCGTCGGAGGTCTTCCCCGCGAAGAGAACCTCGGCCCCGTGCCGACGGACCGCGTCCACTTTGACGCCGGGAGCGTCCTCGGGCATGGCGACGCAGGCCGGCAGCCCGAGCCGCCGCGCCGCCATCGCGCAGGCCTGCCCGTGGTTTCCCGACGAGAAAGTCACCACTCCGGAGAGCAGCTCGCCACGCTCCCGCGCCGCCAAGAGCGCATGGGTGGCGCCCCGGAGCTTGAATGCCCCACCCTCCTGGAGGTTCTCCGCCTTTAGGAAGACGGGCACCCCCAACCGCTCCGCCTGCGAGCGGATCGGCAGAAGCGGCGTAGAACGCACCCAACCGGCCAGGCGGCGGGAGGCGCGTGTGATGTCGGAAAGATGGAGGTGGGGCGGCAATTGCTCTCGGGCGTGTCAGACGGCAGACTTTTCGCCCTTCAATTCTGGCCGCCGGGCTCCCCGACGGCCGTTGCCCTTTTTTACGACCCCGCCGCCCCTGCGAGGCCCGAGTGCAGCTCGAACTCCCCCTTCTGCTGGTATTAGCGATCTCCGTTGTTGGCCTGATCTTCGCCTGGATGTTGGCGCAGTGGGTCCTACGCCAGGACCGTGGCACTGACAAGATGCGGGTGATCTCGGACGCCATTCAGCAAGGCGCTGAGGCCTTTCTGCGGCGGCAGAACTCAGCCATTCTGAAGATCGCCGTCCCGGTCGCATTATTGATCTTCATTCTGTATGCGTTCCTCCGCAAGACGAACGCCGCAGATCCGGTCGACAACGCGACGCAGCTCGCCATCTGGACGACGATCTCCTTCGTCCTCGGCGCCGGCTGCTCGGTGATTGCGGGCTACATCGGCATGTGGATTTCGATCCGCTCGAATATCCGCACGGCCTCGGCTGCTCGGTCGAGTATCAACCAGGCGCTCCAGATCGCCATGCGCGGCGGCGCGGTCTCCGGATTCTTGGTGGTCACGATGTCGCTCATCGGTGTCGGCGGCCTCTTCGCCATTGTGAAGACTCTCGGGGTCGTCAAGGATCCGACCAAGATTCCGCTGCTGATCGCCGGCTACGGATTTGGTGCATCGCTCGTGGCGCTCTTTGCCCAGCTTGGCGGCGGCATCTATACAAAAGCTGCCGACGTGGGCGCCGACCTCGTGGGCAAGGTGGAGGCGGGCATTCCCGAGGACGACCCGCGCAATCCCGCCGTGATCGCCGACCTCGTCGGTGACAACGTGGGCGACTGCGCCGGCCGCGGCGCCGACCTCTTCGAGTCGACGGCCGCCGAGAACATCGGCGCCATGATCCTCGGCGCGACGCTGGCGGGCGAGGTCGCAACGCATGCTGGGATCCAATTCGAGCACGGCGCCATCGGCGTGATGCTCTTCCCGCTCGTTGCCCGCGCCTTTGGAATCATCGCGTCGGCCATCGGCCTCTTCTTCACCAAGGTGAGCGAGACCGAGGACCCGATGAACGGCCTGAACCGCGGCTACTACGTGTCGTCGCTGTTTGCCGCCGTCGGCTTCTTCATCTCCACCAAGTGGCTCCTCGCCGTGAAGGCCGGCTCCCCCGGCGCCGATGCCTGGTGGAAATTCCTGCTCTGCGGCCTGATCGGCATCGCGACCGCCCAGGCATTTGTGTACATCACTCAGTACTACACCGAGTACAAATATCGCCCGGTGCGAGAAATTGCGGAGGCCTCGATCACTGGCCCCGCGACCAACATCATCTCGGGTATCGCCGTCGGACTCGAATGCGCATTCATGCCGGTGATCGTGATCTGCGCGGCGATCTTGGGTTCGTACTTCCTTGCGGAGAATGCGATCCACGGCGCCGGCCTCTTCGGCACGGCCGTCGCGACGATGGGCATGCTCGGCACTGCGGCGTACATCCTCGCGATGGACACTTTCGGTCCCATCACCGACAACGCCGGTGGAATTGTGGAAATGTCGGAACAGCCCGAGGAGATTCGGAAGAAGACCGATCGCCTCGACGCCGTCGGCAACACGACGAAGGCGCTCACGAAAGGCTACGCCATCGGTTCTGCGGCGCTCGCGGCTTTCCTTCTCTTCTCGGCCTACCTCGATGAAGTGCGTAACTACATCGATCCGGTCTCGAAGAAGGACATGTTCCGCGCCAGCGGTGCCGCGATCATTGATCTCAGCAAGCCCGAGGTTTTCTGCGCGAGCTTGATCGGCGCCATGTTGGTGTTCGTGTTCGCGGCCATGGCGATCAAGGCCGTGGGTCGCGCGGCGAAGGATGTCATCACGGCGGTGCGTGAGGAGTTCAAGAGCAAGCCGGGGATCCTCAAAGGCACCGAGAAGCCCGATTACGGGCGTTGCGTCGACATCGTCACCCAGGGCGCCCTGCGTCAGATGGTCCTCCCCGGCGTGATCGCTGTGGCGGCTCCGGTGCTTGTGGGTCTCGTCTTCAAGCAGATCGGAGTCATCTCGGGACAGAAAGCGATCGGCGCCGAGGCCGTGGCCGGCTTCCTCATGGTGGCGACCATCGCAGGCATCCTGATGGCGAACTTCCTCAACAATGCCGGCGGCGCTTGGGACAACGCCAAGAAGTACATCGAGACCGGCGCCCACGGCGGCAAGCGCAGCGATCCCCACAAGGCGGCGGTCGTCGGAGACACCGTCGGCGACCCCTTCAAGGACACGGCTGGCCCTGCCCTTCACGTGCTGATCAAGCTGCTCGCGACGATCACGCTCGTGATGGCGCCGTTCTTCTTGTAATTCGGCGCGACCTCGCAGAACCGTCCGCTATCCCCGTCCGGCGGGTGACTCGGTCCCACCGAGCTTCCCGCCGACGGTAACTTGAGAGGCGGAGCCGACTTCCCTCTTTTCCGGCTCCGCCTCGAACACTCGCCTCGCATCGAAACCCTCCCACTGCGAAACCCTATGGCATCTCCCCCGAATCGCTCCGGATCGCGCGCTTCGTCGTCGAGCATCTCCCGACCTGGCAAAACTGCTAGTGGCGCTAAGTCTTCGCGTGCGATGCGCGAGGAAGAGGAGGAGGAAGTCGATGAGCGGCCGCGGTATCAAAAGAAAGAGGATCAGACCTTCAAGATCGTTGGCGGCATCGCCGCCGTCCTGGTACTGATTGCCGGGTCGATTTTTGGGTATACACAGATGACGCGCAGCGCGCAGCAGCGCGCGGCTCAAGAGGCCTTCGACAAGTCCGAGAAGGCCTTCGGCGAGATCAAAACCTACGTCGATACCAATACCGACGACGGGTCGATCGAGCCGGCCTATGACCTCATCAAGAAAAACAAGCCGTTCCTCCAGGAAGCCCGCCTCGCCGAAGTCGTCGGCATCGAGAAGACGCTCGACTATCGCAAGGAGCTTCGCGAGCGCAAGAAGGTCTTCAATGAAGGATTCGACTTCGTGAAGGCCAATGCCACAAACGCTGAGCGGGCGCCCGAGGTCAAGAAAAAGATCGATGAACTCTACAAAATGCTCGATGCGGGGCTCCGCACGTCGATTGATGATGCGAAGATCAAAGATTTCGCCGCCTTCAAGGTCCAGAACGCGGTTGCGATTCTCGAGGCGAAGTTCAATAAAGCTCTCCAGGTGAAGGAGGGTGCCGGCGACAACTGGAAGGCGATCACCGAAGCCTTCACCGAGGCCGAAGAGACGATGAGCGATGACGTTCAGCAGCTCATCAAGTCGGGTGTCCCCGGCTCCGAGCGCGCCAAGGAACTCTTCGAGCGCTGCCGCGAAGAAGTGAATCGCTCGGCCGATGCCTGGGCCAGCAGCGAGAAACTCGGATTCAGCTCCTCCGCCGCAACTTCGCGCAATCTTCTCGACCCCAAAGAGTTCCAGGGACTCGCCGAGGGCAAAGCCAACTGGTTTAACACCAGCTCCGCCGAGGTGAAGCTCGAAGGCGGCCGCATGGTGCTGAAGGGTCTCGCTTCGAAAGAGAGCTCTACCAAGAGCACACGGGCGGGCGTCCTGAACTGGGGCCCGACGGGGAAGAGCTCCGAGGTCGTGAATGGCCGGCTCCAGGGGGTCATTCGCAATTATGAACTCTCGATGAAGTTCAAGATTGTGAAGAAGGGCTTCACGCTCCTCTCGCGCCAGTACACGGGCTACCAGCGCCATTCGTATCAATTCGAGACGAAGAACGCCCAAGGCGAGAGCAAGTCGGTCGACAAGCAGGAGCAGTCGCAGGGCGGCGGCGGCGCCGTCGACATCTTCAATGATGTTCGGCCCCCCGCAGCCGGCGCATCGAGCGACGACACGAGCGCCTTCGTCGTCGAGGAAGGAAAGAGCTACGAAGTTGTGAACCGCGTCTACGGAAACAAGGTCTGGTTCAAGGTCAAGGGAATCGACAGCGGCGAAGATCCCGATCCGATTGAGGATGCGTTCCGCGCCCGTTACGGCGGAGTCGGCTTCCGCGTGCTTCCCGGCGCAGAAGTGATCTTTGAGTCGGTGTCGATCAAGATCCTCAACTAACGAGAATGGGGCTTCGCGACCTCGCTGCCGACGCGGTCGCGAAGAAGCCACAAAACAACGCGGGCGCGCCGTCCTCCTCGGAGGTGGCGCGCCCTGCGCGTTTTCAGTGAGCCTCTTCGAGGCGAGAGATCTTCAGCCGAGACCGCCCCGGTCGAAACCTCACTGCGACCGAGCTAGCTCTTCGCCGCGGGCTCCGCCGGCTCGAGCACGAGGACGGCGTCGCCGGCCTGGGAAGCGCGCTCTGCCGCACGCTCCGCCGCATCGCGTACGCTGTCGAAGAAAAGTGTATTCCGGTCGCGGAATTGTGAAATCCCCGCGGAGAGCGTCACGCGAAACGCTTTGCCCTCGAATTCAAACTCCTGGGCAGCGACGGCGCGACGCACGCGATTCACAAGAACGCGCGCCCCTTCGGCATCGGTGTGCGGCAGCACCAGCAGGACGCGATCGTCCTGGAATCGCCCGACATAGTCGCAGCTGCGCACTTCCCGTCGGAGAATCGCATGGAATCGCTCCAGGACGAGGTCACGGGCCTTGTATCCGAAATTGCGCGAGAGGTCCGAGATCCGATCGACGACGACCACCACAAATGCCAGCGGCAGGCGATAACGCCGCGCGCGCGCGAACTCCACCTTCATGAGGTGAGTGATCTGCGCGAAGGAGAAAAGGCCCGGCTCCGAATCGGTCAGAGCGAGCGACTTCAGTTCCGTCATCGAAGCCTCGTGGTGTTCCTGATGCGAAGGTCGGCGCCGAGCGGCGCAGCGCAGCGCTCAGAGCATCGACCCAGCGAAAGCCGTAGGTTGAGAGGCTGTGGCAGAAGTGGCCCAGCCTCTCGGGGCTTCCATCAGAGAGAAAGTGCGGTTGCGGCCAGAGGCTACCGTCCTCTGCCGTCGAAAGCACCGCGGGCGGGGCGATTCGAAACGGTCGCGGGCCGTGCCCCCGCGGGGATCGTCAGCGGAACGTGGGCCGATTCGCCCACCATCGCACTGAGCGGCGTCGACTCCACGGCGGGCGCGCCGTCGAGGAGCGCGCGAACGACGAGCCGCTTACCGGCGGGCGCCCCCTCGAGCACGAACTCTCCCTCGGGCCCGGTCAGGATGGGCGGACCGACTGGTTCGGCGCCAACGAGCCCATCGAGGTCGATGAGGCGAATGGGAATCCCAACGCGAGGAAGCCCCGTCTCATCGACGACCGTGCCGCGAATCACCGCCGCTCGGCGCATGGAGACATGCAGCGATTCCTCGGATCCCGGCACCACCTCGGAAGTCACAAATCCAGCCTTCTCCACTCGGAGGACAACCCCCCGGCGGGGCGCCTGCAAGACCACAAATCCGCCGTCGGGATCGCTCTTCACGGCGACCGGCAGACCGGAGGCGAGCGCGGCTTCGTCGAGGGCGCTCAAGGGCGCGAACGTCACCGTCGCATTCGCCACACCCTCCCCCATCTCGTCGACGATCTTCCCGACGAGCGGCGCCGCGCGCTCAAGGCGCACTTCGGTTTCGAAGATCTTCTCTGGGCTTGCGTGGGCCGGCGTGAAGGTGCGCTCCGAAACCTCAAAGCCCAACGCTGTGATGCGAAGCGCCACCGGGCGATCTGCCGGCGTCACCAGCGCTGCGAGCCCGTCGCCGTCGGTGAGGGTGCACTGCCGCGATACGACGGTGCTCGCCACGACGGACGCACCGCGAATCCGGTCGCCTCCGGGGCCCAGCACACGGATTTGAACATTCGCCGTGGGGCGCGTCGAAGCGGGCTCGTGACCTTCTGTTGCCAACGTCGCGACGGGCGGCAGATCGGCGAGCGGCCGCGTCGGCATCACGACGCGCTCCCCCGACGTCGCGCGTCCAACGGGGCTCGGCTGAGGCACCGCCGCGAGCCAAGCGATCTGCGCCGCCAGAAGACACCCAAGCGCGGCCGACGCAATGCGGGAGATCCGAAGCAACCAGGGCTCGGCCGCGGCGTTGGAAGGGAAGTCGCTCTTCGTCCGTGCAACCAATCGATCGACCGTCCAAGATCCCGGGCGTGACGCCGGTGATTCCCCTTCGGCTGCCCGGACAACAGGACCTGAGAGAGGCTCGATTCCTGGAATCGCTGGCCTCCCTGCTGGGGGCGGGGTTGCTGCCGCTCGTCGCGTTCGAGCAGCCCTCCCTTAGCGTGCTCCTCGGTGGCCATTCGATCGCTGACGCCCGCCGCGAACTCCAGGCCGGCAAGCCGCTCGCGACGGCGATCGAACGGCTCGGCTTCGATCGCCTCGCCTGCGCGCGCATTGCGGCGGCTGAAAGTGCGGGACGCGTTCCTGCGGCACTCCGAAGGCTCGCGGCCGAGCGAACGCGGCGGGCACAGGCTCTCGCCCAGGCTGTGGGGCGCATGCTGTACCCGCTTTTTGTTCTGCATTTCGCCGCGTTTGCAGCGCACCTGCCACAAATCCTGGCGGGCACAAAAAGCGCGGGATGGCTAGGAATGCTGACTTGGGTATTGCCAATCGACGCCATTTTATTGGTATCACTTTTCCTCGTGCGTGATTCGATTCGAGGAGGCGCCAGCGGCTCCTTCCTCGCGCGACTCCCCTGGATTGGAGCCATGCTGCGCGACCTCGCCCTCGGCCGCGTCTTCCGTGCCCTCAGTGATTTGTATGGAAGCGGCCTCCCGCTCTCGAAAGCACTCGCCCTCGCGGCCGGAGGAGTCGGCCATCCATTTCGCGAAGCGCTCGAAGGCGCGAGCCGCCGCCTCGAATCAGGCTCTGCATTCACCGCGGAACTCCAACGGAGCGGCGTCGTCGACGCCACCTCCCTGGCCCTGCTCGCCCCCGCAGAAATCTCCGGTACGCTGAGCGAAGGGCTTGAGCAGGCCGCGCGGCTGCGGGAGGAGAGTGCTGCGCGCGCGGTCCATTGGAGCACGGTTGGGCCAGGGACCATTCTCTATGCGCTGGCCGTCGGATCTGTGGTCTTCGCAGCCTATCGGGTCTACCTCGCACCGCTTCAAAGCGCCCTCTCCCAGCTTCCCGGGTGACGGTTTCCGCGGTGGACAACTAACGCAGGCAGCGGCGCCAACGTCAGACCGCCGAGCCCATGCCCACCGACCCGTTCTTGCACGCCCACGATGAGGAGCTGCTCACCCGCGCTCGCAGCGGGGACGTGGACGCCGAGAATCTTCTCTTCTCGCGCCACCTCGAGGCGGCCTATGCCTTTGCGCGCCGGACTCTGAATGCGGCTCCCGACGCCGAGGATGCCGTGGGCGAGGCGCTCCTCAAAGCACACAATGCGCTGCGCGCGTTCCGCGGAGAATGCACTTTTCGGACATGGCTCTTCGGCATTGTGGCCCGCTGCGCCGTCGACGTGCTCCGCGCGCGCGGCTCCCGCCACGAGGCGCCGGAGGGCTCGCCGGCTGAGCGACGCTGCGCCCCCGAAGGAGATCCCGGGTCCTCGGCGGAGATCGGCGAGGCGCTCGATCACGCGCTCGCCGCGCTGCCGCAGCGCGCGCGCCAGGCGATTCACTTGAGAGTGAGGCAAGAGCTCAGCTATCGGGAAATTGCTATTGTCTTACAGATTTCCGAGGAGGCGGCGCGAGCGGCGGTCTTCGATGCGCGCCGCCGGCTCGAGAAGCTGCTGGCTCGATTCCTGGAGCCCGCCGAAGCGCTCTCGCCGAAGGCGGAGGAGCGCCGCCCATGAGCTGTAAGCATCAGAGCCGGGCAGCCGAGTCCGGACTCGCGGAGGCGAGCGCAGATCTGCGTGCACACATAGAGATCTGTGAGGATTGTCGCGCCACGGCGCGGCGCACCGATTGGGTAGGTTCGTGGCTTCGCACGGCTTCGCCGCGCTCGCTCGGCGAGCAGCTCGACGAGCCCGCCCAGGGGAGGCTTCTTTCGAAGCTCACTGCGCAGCGCGCGCGCGAGCGCAAAGCTCACAAGCAGCCGGCGCTGGCGATCGCCTGCACCCTCGCGCTCCTGACAGCGGCAGCGGGGTGGATTCCTTCCTGGAACGGCATCGCCCAAGGCTCTCCCAGCTCGCGAGCAAAGTCGCCCGAAGTGTGGAGTTCGAGTGCGTGCGCAACCCGGCGGGATCTCCCTCCTCGGAACATCTCCGACGACGCCGTGGCTCGCGCCTTTCCGATGACCGCCTCCTGTCTGCCGCCTGTCCTCGCGACGGTTGGCACTGGCGTGACGCCGTGGTCGATCGCCGCGGCGCTGGAGGGTGGCCCGGTTCCGCTCGACGCGGTTCCGCTCCTCTCGCGATTTGCTCTCGAGGAGGAGCCTTCGACAGCGAGACGAGCCCTGTCGGCCCTCGGCCGAGCCGGCGGAGCCGCTTCCGCCGCAGCCGCCTCGAGAGCCTTCGATCGCCCAGAGGTTCGCAGGGAGGTTCTCGCGTCGCTTCGACAGCTCGCGGAGGGCGGCTGCGAAGAAGCCCGTGCCGCCGCCGAGGTGCTGGCGCTCCAGACCACCGACGCGCTCCTCTTCGAGGATCGGACCGAATGCTGGCGCATTGGAATCGGTGGAGCCGACTCTCCGGGCCTAGCCTCCGCCCTCCAGGCTGCACTTCTGCGCGACGATGCGGCGGCACGGACTGCGGTCCTGGGGCGCGCGACGCGGCTGCGCTCTACCGCATGGAGCCGCGCCCTTGAATCGTGCGGCCGTGCGCTCGCAACCTCGGCTGCGGAAGAAGCTCTGATTCGCCTGGCATGGGAATCCCGTGCGGTCGGCCTTGTGCCATGGATCAAGGAGCGCATTCCGGGTCCGCACGCAACGCTCGCCCTTCGCACCTTGGCTCGAATCGGAAGCCCGGAGTCCCTCGAAATTTTTGTGAATGTCACTTGTGGCCCCACTGGCAAAGAGCGCTGTGACGCAAGCCATGAAGCATGGACGGACCTCGACATGGAGGGTGGACGAGCGCTCGCCCTGCACCTTCGCGCTGTGAGCTCCTCGGAGATCGCGGGCCGCGCTCTCGGCCATCTGGCTCATACGCGCACTCTCGGAGCGCGAACAGCGCTCGAGTCGCTCCGATGCGATCCGCGGCTCGGCCCGGCGGCACGCTTTGGGATCGGCTTTCTCGACGGCCGGCTCGCGGGCTGCCGCGCCGACCGCGACGAGTCTCCATCCGATGCGCGGCTCGATTCGGCGATCGCGCGCCTTGAAAACGAGCGGCTCATCGAGATCGGCTTTGTATCTTCGCTCATCCCCTCCCGAGCGATGACCACGCATCGAAGATCCGCACATTCGCTCGGTCTGTAAGATCCATCAATTCGAAGGCACATGGCTCTATGGTTGCAATTCTCCGGCTCCTCGCGAGCCTCGCGGTGCTCGCCGCTCCTCAGGGCACCGAACGAAGCGTTCGCCGCTATCCCCTCAAGGCGCTCTCCGCGTCGCTCACAGATCCGCAAGGTCCGCGATTCGGCAGCTTTCTGACGAACGAGGCCGATCCGCCGGAGTCCCTCGAAGCCAGCTTCTTCTCGAATCGCAGACCGGGGGTCTCGCTCTCGACCGCGGAGCTTCTCACACTTCTCCAAGGAGCGATCCAAAGCACGGAAGTCACTCTCGATGTGCGCGGGGATGCACTCGTAGCGGTCGCAACCGAGCCGCAGCACCAGCAGATCTCCGCCCTGCTCACCGCGCTCGAGTCCATCATTACAAAACCTCTCTCCATCGAAGTGCAGCTTTTCCAGCTTCCCGCGGAGAAGGCACAGCCGTTGCCCCACCAGGTGGCGCCCGCCGAGGCGCCGGCCCTCCTTGAGAAGCTGCGCTCCAACGGTGTAGAGATTTGGAGCGGCATCGTCGATGCGATTCCCGGACGGATTGCGGAGGGCGGCGCCATCCAGCGGACTCCGTACACATCGAGCTTTAGCACGGAAGTCGCACAGAAATCGGCCATCGCCGCGCCCTTCATGAAAACGGCCGGCTCGGGTGCACATATCGGAATCGACGCCTCGCCGACGCTGGACGGCACCGCCGCATTGTTGGTGGCCGCACTGGGGAGAGGCGAGCTCCTCGGGCTCACGCGATTCGACACGCGCGCGAAGGACGTGGGATCCGTCGACCAGCCGCGACTTGCCGGCTCACGGATCCTGACGACTGCGGTCGTTCCGCTGGATGGCCTTCTCGTCTTGGCGTCGTGCGACCGGGATGCAGAAAGCCGCGCCATTGTGGCCTGCTTGCGGCCGCGCGGCCCCGTGCGGCCGCCGATGCTCCCGCCGGCGGCCAGCCCCGGCCGCGCCCTCGCGCTCGTACGAACCGATCTGTTGCAAGGGGAGCAGGGGCGAGTGGCCGCGATGCTCGATGCCAGCCTGCGCCCCGTCCCGATGGACGAGCATCGGGTGAGCCGTGAGGGCGGCCTCGCGGAGCTCCTGCGCGGCGGCGAGTCCGCGGTGCGACTCGAAGACTTGCCTTCCGGCTACTTATCACTGATGGGCACTGAGCCCGAAGTACAATCCGCTCTCGCGCGGTTGCGCGCGCAGGAGGAGCTCGAGTCGGCCAGCTGTGGGATTCGCGTCGAAGTCGTCAGGTCCTCCGATGAGCGCGCTGCAGTCGCAGCGGAGACCGTACTTTTCTCACAAAGCTACACTGTGGCGCTCGGGCGCGTGGCCGCTGCCATGACCGGACGCGAGGAATCGGCGGTGGTGGGCTACGGAGCGGAGATTGCACAAGAAGCCGCCATCGCGGCTCCAATCGTGCGCGATCTCTTCCGCGGCCTCGTGAGCCGCGCCCAGCTCCTGCGTGCTGGCGCAGACTTTTCACGGATCCAGCTCGATCTCCAGTGGAGCGACTTCGGTCCGCGAGAGCGCATCACGTCGGAGATCTCCCCAGCCGGCGATCATGAGCGCGTTGCGCTCCGAAGCGCCCGCGCAAGCCGGATCCTCGAACTCCCCCATGGGAAGCTTACGGTCGTTGCCGATCTCGGCCCCGATGGCGGATCGCGCCTGTTCGTGCGCTGCATAGCGCAACGCCGATAACCCGAATCCGCTCGCGCGCCGCTCCTGACGCGGGTGGTCCCCGTCGGGGGCTTCCGGAGACCGTGTGGCCGGTGCCGGTATACTCCTTGCGTGGCCGCAGGACCGTTTCGCCTTGGATTGACCCAGTCGCCGAGACTGGAGCAGCGACTTGTGCAGTCGCCGCAGCTCATCCAGGCGATGCAGATCCTCCAGCTCCCGCTGCTCGATCTGCAGGGGCGGATCGAGCAGGAACTCCTTGAGAATCCCTTTCTTGAGGTTTCGGAACCCTCTTCCGGCGAGGAAGCGAACGGCGCGCCCCACACCCCCGAGCGCACCCGCGGGTCCGAAAGCGAGACGCCGAGTTCGGGCGATTGGGAGCCCCAGGCCATTCGAACGCTGGAGGCGTTCGAGCGCCTCGCCGGGGAGCGCGCTCCGCGCAAACCGCGCTCGTCGAGCGAGGCCGATGACCAGCGCCTCGAGGCGCTCGCCAATGCGCCCCAGCAGGCCCGTTCGCTTGGGGAGGTGCTTGAGCCGCAGCTCGGCCTGCTCGACTTCAACGAGCAAGAATTGAAAGTGGCACAATATCTTGTCGCATGCGTCGATCCGCGCGGATATTTGAGGATTCCACCCGAGGAGATCGCTCTCGATCCCGAACTCCAGACGACACCGGAGCAGGTCGCATCGATTATTGAGAAGCTGCGGACGCTTGGACCGCCGGGAATCTTCGCCCGCGATCTGCGCGAGTGTCTCCTTCTTCAGCTGCGGGCGAGCTTCGGGGAATCGGCATCAGAGACGCTCGAGTTCAAACTCGTCGATCGCTTCCTCGAAGACGTGGCGATGAATCGGCTCCCCAAAATCGTGCGCGAACTCGGCGTCGAGATGGACGAGCTGAAGGAGGCGATCGAAGCACTTCGCCATCTGAATCCAAATCCCGGCGGCGGCGAAGGGTTCGAGATGAATGCCCGCGTCGTGCCCGACATCGTGATTCACGAGGTCGATGGCGACTACGAGATTCGCCTCGAACGCGGTTCGATCCCCGAGCTTCGGGTCTCGGGAGACATCGCGAAGCTCCTGGAGCAGGCGAAGCAGGATCCCAAAGTTCACGAATTCTTGGAGCGGAAGTATCAGAGCGCGCGATGGTTCAAGGAAGCCATCGAGCGCCGGCGCCTCACGCTCGACAAAATCTGCCGCGCCGTGTTCCGCCGGCAGCGCGACTTTCTCGAGAAGGGCGCCGAAGGGCTGAAGCCGCTTCGCATGCAGGAGGTGGCAGACGAAGTGGGAGTTCACATTTCGACCGTCTCGCGCGCGATCTCCGGAAAGTACGCAGATACGCCCCGAGGCGTCTTCCCTCTGAAGTACTTCTTCGTGGGCGGCACGGTCACGGAGGATGGCGAGTTTGAATCGCAGACGGCGATCAAGGAACTCGTGCGGAAGATCATTGCCAATGAAGATCCGCACGCGCCGCTCAGCGACGAGGAGATTGGGAAGCTGCTGGCGCAGAAGGAGGGCGTGCCGATCGCGCGCCGCACGGTCACGAAGTACCGCAAAGCGCTCAAGATCCCCTCCAGCGGTCAGCGGCGCATCTACTAGCGCTCTGCGCTCGCGGCGGCGGAAGGTTACAGTCCGAGGATGGCGCACTCCCCGAAGCGGACCCATCCATTTCTCCAAGGCGCACGCATCCTCCCGCAAGGAATCACCGGGAAGGAAACCGTCGACCAACTCGTCGATGGGGCGTTCCTTGCCTACAACGGTGGACGGCTCGGCGAGGCATGCCGTCTCTTCTCCGAGAAAATGCTCGATGCGAACACCACGGTCGGTATGACGCTCGCGGGAGCGCTCACGCCTGCCGGCCTCGGTCGCGCAGCGATCATTCCGCTGCTGAAGGCGGGCTTCGTCGATTGGATAGTCTCGACGGGAGCCAATTTATATCATGATACACATTTTGGACTCGGGCTCGCCCTGCACCGAGGTTCTCCCTTCTTCGACGACCGCATCCTCCGCAAACATGAGGTCATCCGCATTTATGATGTTCTGTTCGATTATTCCGTCCTGCTCGACACGGACGCCTTCTTTCGCGAGTTGCTGAGGACGGATCCGTTCCAACGGTCGATGTCGACCGCTGAGTTTCATTCGCTCGTCGGAGGCGCCCTTGCCGCGCGCGAGGATGCGCTCGGCGTCCGCGACACCTGCCTGCTCTCGACGGCCTATCGATGCGGCGTGCCGTTGTTCACGAGCTCGCCGGGAGACTCCTCGATCGGAATGAACGTTGCCGCAGTCTCCATCGAGGGCGGAAAATTTGCTTTCGACGTTTCGCGCGATGTCAACGAATCGGCCTCTATTGTTTGGAACGCCAAGCGCTCGGGCGGCGCGTCGGCCGTATTGATTTGTGGGGGCGGATCGCCCAAGAACTTCGCCCTGCAAACGGAGCCGCAGATCCAGGAGGTGCTCGGACTTCCGGAAAAGGGCCACGACTATTTCTTACAATTAACTGACGCGCGTCCCGACACCGGGGGGCTCTCGGGAGCGACGCCGAGCGAAGCGGTTTCCTGGGGAAAGATCGATCCAGACAAGCTTCCCGACTCGGTGGTCGCCTACGTCGACAGCACGATTGCACTTCCCATCTTGGCCGCCTATGGCCTCGCTCGGCGCAAGCCCCGAAAGCTGCGCCGGCTTGTGGATCAAAGGGAGCGTCTCGTGTCGGCCATGGCGAAGGAGTATCTCGATCGCCTCGAACGGGAGAAGCGAAAGGTCACTCGCCCCGCCAAGCGCCCTGTCGCGCGGCGACAAGCGAAGGGGTGAAACCAAGAGCCTCACGGAGGCGCTGATCGCGCGGCTCGACACGCTTCCCCTGGCACGTGCCATCGCACCAGAAGGATGAGCGATGGCTGGGCTCGGATCCGAGTGCGCCACTCGCATCGCTTGACACAGAAACCGAGATCGAATCTCCGCTCGGTTCGCAAGCTCAATGCGGCCGCACTTCCGACATCCAGTGAACGAAATCCGGCCACACGTAGGAAGAGCCGTAGTAGACCGCAAAGATTGCGAAGGAGACCCAGACGAGCCAGATCCCGATCGGAATCTTGCCGTCCGGGCGATACTCAATCTTGATCTCTTCCCGGGCACCGACGCCAGATTTCGAAGCGGGGATACTCACTTTTGAGCCTCCTTGGACATCGAGGCGGCGGCTTCAGACCGATATTCCGACTCGATCGCGGACCACCGCAGCGTGTTGTCATGCCACTCTCCGCGCCACCAGGAGGCGAGAAACATCAGAATCGTCCCGGAGAACATGAGCACAAATGTGCCGAAGACGATGAGAAAGAGCCACGGGCCGCCCGCGGCGCCGCAGGCGGGACAGGCCAATGCGAGAGTTGCAGCCATCAGCCCTGCTCCTTTTTGTTAGCGGGGAGTTCGCGCCACGAGCCAAGCCATTGCACATAAGCGACGATCGCCCAGCCGCGATCATTCAGCGAGCCGTCCGAGTTGAAAAACCAATCGTAGGAAGGCATCACTGACTCGGGGACGACATCCGTCGGGTTCCGGAAGTGGGCGATATGCCAGTCGGTTGAATGCTTATTATATTCTCGAATGAGATCGGGACCCACACGCCGAGTACCGAAGAGCTGCGGCAGATTCATCTCATTCTGATACTCCCAGTTCTCGGACACGGGGCCGTAACGGGCGGCCTCATTCCCGACGGGACGCACATATTGCGTGTGGCAATGCCAGCAGCCTTCAGCAATGTACACTTTCTTGCCGAGGTAAAGGCCGTCGCGATATGCAGCGAGATCTTTGTAATGCCCGCGGAAGTCGAGCGGCACTTGAGCAGGGAGAAACCTCTGCTCGAATTGCCGCCCCGACTGCACCGGAGCGATCTTGTCGGTCATGAGCCAGGGCAGCACGCCCAGCAGACCGAACGCCGCCATATAGAAGCCGAAGCCGGCCACCGTGGCCACCGACGAGGCTTTCTCAAAGAAAGAGGAGCCCATGGATCACTTAACTCCTCGCCCTAGGCCGGGGACGGAGACGGGATGGTTCGAGGATCGTATTCCGCTTCCTCACGCGAACGCGCTGTCTGGATCATGTTCCAGAACATGAGGCTGAATCCCACAAAAATTGCGATGCCAGTGAAGGTACGCGCGAGCCAATAGGGAGCCGATGAAGTGACCGACTTCGTGAAGGGCTCAAGCCCCTTCCACGATTGCCCCTGGATGAGGCCCGCGATCATCAGCACGAGCCACATGGTCAGGTTTCCCACAGCCATGAGCCAGAACGCGTAATGGTTGGCGGTTTCGCTGTGCCAAGTCGTGCGGCCGCACACACGAGGCCACAGGTAGACCGTGAAGCCGAACACGAAGAAGGAGAAGGTGCCGAACATCACAAAATGCGCATGACCGACGACCCAGTCGGTGAAGTGCACGTGTTCTTGCACCGTGAAGGTCACATGGAGGGCGCACTGCATGCAGGTCAGCAGGTACGACACGGCGCCTGCCACGAACCAGCGAAGCGGAAGCTTCGTGTAAGAATCGGTGCCGCCCTGGCGCAGCGTCTGCCAGAAGTTATAGATCACCGTGTACACCACAAGGTGCACGCCCACCGAGGCCAGCACGGACATTGCCTGCACCCACATCGGGATCGGCGAGTGCAGATAATGGTGAGCGCCGTTCAGGGGGTAGAGGAACGCGAGAGCCCAGAAGCCAAGCAGAGACACATTGTGGGAAAAAACTGGCTTCTTCAGAACAACCGGCACGAGGTAATACATCAATCCCCAACCCACCGGCGTCACGTAGAGCCCGACCAGATCGTGGATGTACATCGACGTGAGCGAAGCACCTGCGGAACCAGGCACCCAATATTCCGGGAAGAAGTTCCCCACGAAGTAGTTCACGCCGGTCCAAACGAAGGCGGCGATGAAGTACCAGAGGCTCACATAAAGCCCCTTCCCGGACTTCGTTGCGTGCTGAAAAATCGGCCCGAGGATGTTGTTCGCCGTCACAATGACGAGCGCCACCATGACGATCGGATCGATCCAAACGGGCGTTTCGCCCCACTCGATGGCCTGCATCTGGCCAAAGCCCAAATATCCGACCACCGTCGCAACCAGGATCGCCTGCCACGCAAAGAATGCGAACCAGCCGACTTTCTGATTGAGGACCGGACGCTGCGTGAGCTTCGGAATCACATATTCCATGAGCCCGAGCGTCGAAGTGACGAGGAAGCCGAACGCCACGCCGCTCGTATGGGTGACGCGCACTCGGCCCGGAGAGAGATATTCGATGCCCGGGAACACATACATCCGCAGGTACTGGCTCGAGTAGATCAGCCCCGCCAGCATCGCGGCGAAGAGCCAAAAGAAGGCTGCGCCGAGCCACCAGCGAACGCGGGTCACATTGACGACGTCGTCCGACGGCATGGCGGTCGGCGAAGTGCTCTGAACGGTCACTTGGATCCTCCGAAGGCCACGGCCGCAGGGGTCCGCAGCGAGAGAACGAATGCGACGAGATCCCAACGATCCGCTTCTATGAGGCTCTCAGCAAATCCGGGCATCGGCGATCCCTCGAAGCCGTAGCTCACAGTTCGGAAAAGTCCAGACGCGGTTGCGCCGGCCTTCATCGGCTCTTCCCTCAGGTTCCGCGGCCGGATCTTCTCTCCGCGGTAGTCCGCGACGATAGACGACCACGGACCGTCGCCCAACGCCGCCTCGCCGTGACACATCGCACAGTTCGCCGCGAAGAGCTGGGCGCCGTGCGTCACCGATTCTTTTGTTGCAATGCGCGCCTTGGGCGGGTTCGGGATCGGTATGGGCTCGCCTTGGCGCGAGCGGAAGCCCGAGAGATCCTGCAAGTACGAGACGAGGGCGCTCAGCTCGGCATCGCCGTGGAGATTCCAGGCCGGCATTGAGGTGCCCGGGATGCCCTCGCGCAGTACCGTCTTCAGGTCGTCGACGCTCGGAAAACAGCCCTCAGGCGTCGACTTCCTCTTGTAGACGCCCGTGGCGAGGCTCGCCGGCCTCGGGTTCAGCCACTTCGCCGCGGGACCGTCGCCGCGCCCGAGCTTGCCGTGGCATCCCGAGCAGTTAGCGAGGAAAGACTGCTCCCCGACTGCAACGCGCTGCTGCTCCTCCGACAGGATTCGAGTGCCCGACGCCTCGAGCGTCCGCGTCGGCCGCGCCGCCTGAAGCCACAGCGATTCTGTGAAGATCGCAATGTCCATGAGCTCGCTCTCCTTGAGCGAGCTCGCATAGGACGGCATCGGTGTTCCCACAATTCCAAGTTTCAGGATGCGAAACACATCCTGTGCATTTCGCGTCGTTTTGAAAAAAGCTGGCCCGCGCCGAAGGTTCCCGGGCCAGATTCTGTTGCCTTCTTCTGCCACCAGCGTCTCAGCGGACGGGCCGTCCCCCCGTCCCTCGAGACCATGGCACTTCCAGCACTCGCCACGCTCCTGGAAGAGCTTCTGTCCCCGGGCGACCGCCTGCGCATCCGCCGCGGGAATTTTGGCAAGCACTGCCTCCGGTTCAGGAGGCAACAGTTCAAAGTAGTTGATGTCTTTCTTCTCGTCCTCGTCATAGTACTTCGTCAGCTTCTTCACATGGCTGACGAGAGCCCACCGCTCCGCATCCGATAGAAACGCAAACCCAGGCATGCGGCTCGGAAGGACTCCGGACGTCAGGGTCCGGAACAGGTCCGCGTCGCTCGGAAGCGATCCCTCCGGCGTTGTACGAAATCGAAAGCGAGCTTTGGTGAAGTTTCGGGGGGGAGGAGAGAGTGCCTTCGCCAGCACGCCGTCTCCTGCTCCCTGCTCTCCATGGCACTGAAGGCACCATTGCTGATAGAGCGCAGCTCCCGCAGCCGCATCGATTGTTGAGGGAACCGGCGGAATCGTCACATCAGCCCATGCAACGCGCGGACCCCATCGGGTCGAATCGAGACCGAGAGAGCCCTCGCCATGGGAATAGATCTCCTCGGTCCGGCGCGCCCAGACAGCGAGGAGCCCAAAAATAATAAAAAGTGCGGTCCATGCCGCCGCACTCGGCAGTCGCGTCGTTTGCGCCACGCGCCCGCGTTGGGCATGAAGCGTGCCGACTCCTTCTCGGGTGAGCCCACACTTGTCGCAGCGCAAGGGCTGGCTCCATGGGAAACACCCTTGTCCCCAGGTGTTACAACCTCCCAATCCTCCGCGGGCGAGAGCCGTCACAAG
Organism: Planctomycetota bacterium; assembly: GCA_016792805.1. Taxonomy (GTDB): domain Bacteria; phylum Planctomycetota; class UBA1135; order UBA1135; family JACQFD01; genus JAEUHX01. Next base: position 91,503 of record JAEUHX010000048.1, on the reverse strand, counting down.
AGTGTCTCGGTCGTGGAACCGGTCTCACGCATTGGGAGCGCGCAGCTCTCTTGCGCGGTTGAGGAGGTTCGCTGCTGGAGCAAACAACGAACGACGCTGACGTGGTCCGACGATGAGATCGCAAAAGAAACTCCGCGTGCGATCGGGAGAATCCGCGATGGGCCCCTTAGCTGCCCGTGGCAAGAGTCATCCGAGCTGCGCGCGGGACTTTTTCGCGAACTCATCGTCGGACCGCCTCGCCGGAACTCCTTGCTACGTCTACGGCGGTCCTTCTCGATCTCGCGAAACATCCTCGCGCTCGCTCTGCGGAGCACTTTTGCCACGGGCAGCTAGACAATGGCTCCGCTCGGATCCGACCGGCAGGGGCCTCCTCGGAGGCACACGGGCTCCAAGGCCTTCAAAACAAAAAGAGCCCGCCTTTGCTCGAAGGGCGGGCTCTTCGGAACGGGGACTGGCCGGCTCGCCCCCGATTCGCACGAAGAAGACTACTTATTCACGCGCGAGAGGAACTCCCCCGTCTCCGTCGAAATCTTGATCATGTCCCCGACGTCGATGTGCGGCGGTGCCTTGAGCTCATAGCCGGTCTCGACTTTGACCATCTTCGTCACGCTCGTCGCCGTGTTGCCGCGAGCGGCAGGCTCGGCCTCGATGACCTTCAGGGTCACCGCCGAGGGCACTTCCACCGAAATCGGTGTCACCTCGTGGAACGTGACAATGACATTACTGTTCTCGGTGACGTACTTCATGAATTCGCCGACCACCTCTTCGGAGAGATGGAATTGGTCGAACGACTCGTTGTCCATGAAGACGTAGCCCTGCGCGTCCTTGTACAGATACTGAGCTTCCTTCTTGTCCAGAAAAACAAGCTCCAGGGTGTCGCTCGATCCGAGGCGAAGCTGCCGCTGGTTCCCGGTCTTGAGATTCTTGAGCTTGATCTGATGGATCGCCCGCCAGTTGCCAGGTGTGATGTGCTCGTAGTCGGTGATCACCCACAGGTCGTTGTCCTGCAGAATCACCATGCCTCGTTTCACTTCGGTCGCGCGAACAGACACGGGAATGTCCTCTAGCCGGGAGATGGGGAGGTCAGCGGGCGGGATTTCGAGCGAAGGAGGCTACGCGCGCCGCTCCTACCCGGAAAGAGGCCGCTGCGCGATCACCCCACGAATTGTGGCGCTGATCATTCGGCACGCGCTGTTTCCTCAGGGCACAGATCGAAATTCCGGCGTGACCCAAGGAACCAAGAAACCCCCTCCCGTTAGGCGAGAAGCGGCGGCACGGCGATCGCATCAGGAAGAACACCGGCCGTTGCTTTGACGGCGGAGGTTGCACCCATGCGCGTCCGAGAACTCTGCGGCAAGGATTTCGTGATCGGTACCGGCCCCGACATGTCGGTGCGGAATGCTGCGCGCCGAATGGCTGAAGAGGGGGTCGGCTGCCTCATCGTGGTCGATCGGCAGGGCGAGCTCGCCGGCGTCGTTACGGACCGCGATCTGGTGACCCGAGCCCTCGCGGAGGGCGCAAATCCCGATACCACAGCCGTTGGAGATGTGATGACAGTCTCCCCGGTGACCATCGAGGACGATTCCGACCTTGAAGAGGCTGCCCGGCGCATGCGTGATGCGGGCGTTCGAAGGCTCCCGATCGTCGATCGTCGACGGCGCGTCGTCGGGATGCTCAGCCTCGACGACCTCTTGGGAGAGATGGGCCGAAGGATGGTCGATCTCTCAGCAGTGGCTCAGAACGTCTGCCGAGCAGTGAGGTCAGGAGGTCTCTCGTGACCCGCTCGAGCCGTCCGTCGAAGCGCTCTCGCCTCGAACTGAATCACGGGAGCGATGAGTTGGCGGCGCCGGCGGGGTCCAAGCCCGCCGGCCCGAAGCGAGCTGGCGCCGGAGAGATCGGCGCTGCGTCGGCCCATGAGCCTCCCCGCACGGAACATGCGGAGCCGGAGGGTGTTGCCGCGCTTCGGCTTCGAGCCCTTGAGGCGAGAGCCCAGGGACCACGGCCTCGGCGCAGCCTGCCGCTGCGCGCGCGGGATTTGATGGAGCGTCACGTCGCGTCCGTCGAGGAGCAGACGTCCGTAGCGCAGCTTGCACAGATCTTCGACGAAGAGGGAGTGAGCGGCCTGCCGGTGATCGCACGCGATGGGCGGCTGCTCGGAATCGTGTCAAAGACGGACCTCGCGCGAGCGCTCGCCGAAGAGGGCGACTCCTTTCTTCCGGCTCCAACGTTCGACCTGGAGTCCCAGGACTTCGAGGAGGACGAGGAGTCGCAGGATTCGATCGAGCCGACGATCGGTCGCGAAGGAAGAAGCACTCTCTGCGCTCGCGATCTGATGTCGGAGTCTGTCGTCACGGCAAGCGAAGACGAAACGGCGGGCGAGCTTGCCTCGCGCATGCTGGAACACGGAATCCATCGGCTTCTTGTTCAACGCGAGGGCGGACTTGTTGGAATCGTCACGGCAACCGACCTCTTGGCAGCCGTGGCGGAGTACGAATCGAGACTGCTTCCGCCGGCATGACGCCCCATGGTGCCTTTTTGCGAGCAGTGAGCGGGCCGCAAGGGGATTCCCCCGGCCTTTCTGTGTTGAGCAAATCGGCGCGCTTCGCTACACCCTGGGTGTGGCAGGTTCTTCGACACCCGATCCCCTGGCCCAAGTTCGGAGCGCGGAGGAAGTGAAGTCCCCCTCGGCACAGAGCGACCCCTTGGTGGGTCTCTTCGGTCCGGGAGATCGGCTATTTGTTACGCCCGTCATCACCGGTGTGCTACGCGACCGAGGAACGACGATCGAGCGGGCGCGGGAAATGTATATTCGCCACTTCGGGGAGGAGCGAACGCTCTCCGATGTGGAGTTTCGGCTCGCGTTCGGCGCCATCCTCGATGCCGTCGCCGCGCTTTGGCAAGGCACGGGGCATGAAGCGACGAGCACATTTCTCGAGCACTGCCGCCAAGTGGGCGATCAGCTCGCCACTCGGCGCGTCCCGTTCGCCGAGTTTATTGTAGCTTTGTATTTTTTTGAAGATGCGTGTCTCGCCGTCGAAGGACTCAAGCACGACACGCGGACCGATCGCGCCTTCGACCGTCTCTCGCATCAAATCATCGGCGCCGTGGCAGGCGCCTTCGTGTCGAGAATCTCCGGAGAGGCTGCGGCTCTTCGTGTCACGCTTGAACGAGACATCCAGCGTCTCGCGCCGAGTTCGCGCACAGTCTTCCACGGGCTCGTCGGAAAATCCCCCGCCATGCGCAGACTCTTTGCGCGTCTTGGAGCGGCGGCACCCCGCAAGACTACAGTTTTGCTCGTGGGAGAGACGGGCACAGGCAAGGAGCTCTGCGCTCGGGCGATCCACGAGCTATCGGATCGCCGCCGCGGCCCATTTGTGCCTGTGAATTGTGCGGCGATCCCTCGGGAGATCCTCGCGAGCGAGCTGTTCGGACATCGCAAAGGTGCGTTCACGGGTGCCATCTCCGATTCCCGCGGCCTCATTGCCTCGGCCGAGCATGGGACGCTCTTCCTCGACGAAGTCACAGAAATGGATGAGGCTGCTCAGGTGGCGCTCCTGCGCGTCCTCGAAGAGCACACCGTGAGGCCCATCGGCTCCGCCGGGGAACGCCCGGTGGACGTGCGCTTCGTTGCGGCCACGAATCGGGAGCCCGAAGAAGCGGTCGCCATGGGCAAGCTCCGCCTCGATTTGTTTCATCGGTTGGCGGCCACGACGATTGAGGTGCCGCCCCTGCGGGAGCGCATGGAGGATCTGCCGATCCTCGTCGAGTATCTTCTCGCCCGCTACGCGGCCGCAGAGAGCACGCCGCGTCCCTCCGTCTCCGACGACGCCATGGAGGCCCTAAAACGGTACAGCTGGCCCGGGAACGTCCGCGAACTCGCCAACTGTCTCGAGTCGGCTGCGACCTTCACATCGGCTGGATTGCTACAGGCTACAGATCTTCCCGAAAGGATCTTCCGCACCTCCGATCCCGCGGGCAGATCCACATTTCGATCCTCCCTGGGTGCGCATCCCCATCAACCGGCTTCGGCGCCGGCACCCGCGCATCCGCCGGAGTCCAGTCGCGTGGGAGCGGCGTCCAATACCGCCGCTACGGGGAACCCCACCTCGGCCGGTATCCCACAAGCGGCTTCCGCCGGCAGCCATGCGCCGCAGCCCGTCGTGAGACGGCCCACCATTCACGAGGCCGAGCTCGAGCAAATTCGCCAGGCGATCGCAGAGTTTCATGGGAATAAGGCCGCCGCAGCGCGCGCCCTCGGCATCAGCCGAAAGCGCCTCTACGCGAAGCTGCGGGAGCTCGAAGGCCGCACCGGCGACGACTCGGCCGATACCCACGACGACCTCAACGACGAATCCGACGACGCTGAGAAGTAACTTTCACGGGTTCGCGACGGCCTTCACGAAGAGCGACCGCGGGCCGAAGAGCTGTCATACCTCAGCCACCGCTTCCTCGGCTGATTCAGGGGTCGTACCGCCATACGCGAAGCGTCTGATCCTTCCCGGAGATTTGTAAGGGCCACTCCGCGGCCGCTTTGCACTCATCGCGAAGGAATGAGCGAAATCGCGTGCGCACGTCGGACGGCCACTCGTCGAGATCGACATCGAGGACGAGAATCCATACGCGCCTCGAAAGCGTCGGCAGCGATTCGAACTTCTCCGGCAGATACTTGCCGAGATAGAGCGCCGACCGCACGTCGCGCGGCTCCAGGTTTCCTGGATTCAAGTAACATTCCACAATGGTCGCCTGCGTCGCGGCCACGAGGTCGCCGGGCTCGCGGCGCTTCCAGACGAATTCGCATGCCTCGCGCCAGTGGGCGCGGTGGCCGTGCTCGGGGCCGAAGTAAAGAAAAGCCCCAGCCGAGAAATCGGCGAGCAGCGTCAATGCAAATCCGGCGGCTGCGGTCTTGAGCCCTGCGCCATGGGACCAAACGAGCATTGCAAGCTCTCGGCCCACCAACAGGGCGAGAAACGGAAGTGCCGCCACAACGTACTGTGCATTCACTCGCACGACCAGGCTTGCAGCCAAGCCGGAAGCGAGCGTGCCGAATCCGAGAAGCGCGAGAAATTGTGAGTCCAAATCTCGCCGTCGCCATCCGCGAAAAGCACAGATGGCTGCGGCCGCGAGGAGCGTGGGACGGAAGTAGTATGCGACCGTAGTGACGAAAAGTGCTGGGCTTGCGCCCGACTTGTTTCGGAAGTGCTTCCAGACGGCGAGCCCGAGGGGCGAAAGCGTCAGCACGGCCGCCAAGGCGGCTGCGACCAGCAGCCAAAGCCACACATTTCTCCGCACGGGCGAGGCCGAATCGACTCCGCGTGCCACGGCCGCAAACACGAGAATCGGCGGCACGAGCGCGAGCGCTGTCGGATGAGCAAACGCCGCCGCGCCGAGCAGGGCGATGCCGGCCACCAACACGCTGCGTGAGCCGCTCAAGATCGCTCGGCCGAGCAGCAGCCCCGCTGGGATCGCCATCACGATCTCCATTGCGTAAGAGCGGGCGTTCTGTGACCAATACAAATGAAACGGCGAAACCGCGACGAGGAGCCCTGCGAAGAGCGCGCCAGGGTGCCCCGCGGCGCGCGCGCCCAAGAGGATCGTCGCCGCCACGCCGAGCACGCCGAATGCGGCGGGGAGCGATCGCGCCACAAATTCGTCCACAAATACGCCCATGCTTCGAAGCCACTCGAAGTACAACCCATAGACCGCGAAGGAGAGCTTGTGCTCGGGTCCTCCTGTCTCCGCGGTGCCCGCAACAAAAGCATGGGCGTCCGAGAGTGTGAACGCCTCATCGCTCCAGTAGGACCACTCGCCGAGCCGCAGCCAGCGGAGAGTCGCGGCGAGCGCGATCAGCGCCGCGACGGCGAGCCACCAGCCGCGGGGAGCGCCAACGCCCTTGCGCTGCGGGTGCATTCCCTTCTACCGCCGGCGACGGCGCTTCTGCCTCCGCTCCTCCGCCTTTCGCGCCTGCACGATCTCGCTGTACTCGGCGCGCCATTCGTTCCCGAGGAACGTGCGGTTCTGATAGGTGCGCTCAATAATGAAGACCGCTTCCTCCGGGTCATCGGTGAGATACACCAGATCGGGATCCGTCGGCGAGATCATCTTGTCGCGCACCATCGTCTTTCGGAGCCACTCCACCAGCGGACCGAAATAATCCGTGCCCATCAGGATGATGGGGAAATGTTGAATCTTGCCTGTCTGAACGAGCGTGAGCGCCTCGAAGAACTCATCCATCGTTCCGAAGCCGCCCGGAAGCACGACGTACGCAAGCGCGTACTTCACAAACATGACCTTGCGAGCAAAAAAGTAATCGAAAGTCAGCGCGATATTTTGGTAGGGATTGGGCCGCTGCTCGAATGGAAGCTTGATATTGAGTCCGATTGAGCGAACACCGGACTTCTTCGCCTTCGCGGCGCCGCGATTGGCCGCCTCCATCACGCCGGGGCCGCCACCTGTGATGACTGCAAATCCCTTGCTGGCCAGGAGCTCGCCGACTCGGACGCCAAGCTGGTAAACCGGATCGCGCGGCTTCACGCGCGCGCTCCCGAAAACCGAGACAGCAGGCCCGACGCGGCGCATCGTCTCGAACCCTTCCACGAACTCTCCCAGGATTTTGAATACCATCCAGGTGTCGGAGGCCTTGGCGTCGAGCTCCGCCTTGGCGTGGCTCTCTTGAGTCGTGGCGATGGACGAGGTGCGGTCGTTCACGGGTTAGCTCCGGATCGAGAGATTCTCAGATCGGCCATCTCGGATGGAGCGCTTTCTTCCTCTCCCGCGCGAAGCAGGGCGCGAGAAGGGGTCGCCGTCACCCAGCTCTTCGAGTCTCCCCGAGGCCGACCCGAGCCCGGACCTCGAACAAGGTCGTTGAAAAACTCGTTCCGGCGCTTCTCGATCCCATCTCGCGGTCTCGTCGTCGCGCCGCGATCGCCGTAACTCCTTGCTGCGCCTCGCGCGTCTCTCCTCGATCGCGCGAAAAGTGAACTTCCAATCGTTCGAAAGCAGTTTTTCAATAACCTGCTAACTTTGGGAAATGCCCGTCGATCCCGCGGCGCGCCCGAGCCCGCTCCCCTTCCCGGACAGCCTCTGCCATCGCTGCGCCGCGCCCCCCAAGTACGTTCGGGGCGGCAGCTCGACGTTCATTCTCTGCCCATTATTACCGAACAAATATCCGGCTCAGCCCGTCCGAGTCTGCCTCGCGTTTCGCCCGGCCCCTCTGCCGGACACCGCCGGCGAAAAGATCACAGAAGATCGTTGAGAATGCGCCGCGCTACTCGGATGCCGCCGAGTGCCACGGCGAGCGTGCTTTGGCCCGGGAAGACGCTGTCTCCCACCAGGTAAAGCCCGGGATCGATGGGCGCGGGGAGCCACCCTCGGTAGGCGCGGAGCCCGGCACGCCTCGGGATTCCGCCCACGAATCCCTGCCATCGCCCCGTGAAACGCTCAAACGTTCGCGGCGACGCTGTGACTTCCAATTCGGGGTGTCGAACCCACTCGGGACCAAGAGCGTCGAGCGTCGCCCGCATGCGCGCTTGGATCTCTGCTACGCGTGCGCCGCGCTGTTGCTCGTCGAGAGAGCGCAGCACCGAGAGATCGACGTGGGTCGAGACTGTCACGCTTCGCTCGCCCGCTCCGTTTTCGCCAGCGCTCAACGAACCGAAGATGTGGTTTCCTTCCACAAAGGGCTTCGTAGGGTCCGCAATCAGCTCGAAGTGGGAGCTTCCCTGCGGAGTGGAGCTCGCCGGCAATGACCGGTAGAGCATGGCCGCCCCGAATCCGCGCTCCACATCGCGAGACAGTGCAGCCAGCCGCTTCGCACCGACTCCGTCTCCGAGCATTTGTGCAATCGACTGCGGGAGCAGGTCTGCCACGATCCCGTCGAATTCCTGCGCACCCCGCCGCGCTTCCACGACCCACCGTGCGTCGCGCCTTCGGATCGCGCGCACGGCATTGGTGAAACTCACAGATCCTCCGCAGCGGCGGATCGCTTGGACCAACGTATCCGCCAGCACTCCGATCCCTCCAACCACATGCCCCGCCTCGCGATGAAAATAATCCAGGGTCGCTAGAGCAAATGGTGCCTCGGCCTCCGCGGCAGAACATTGCACCGTAATTTGGGAGACGGCATTCACATAGCTGCGCATCGGCTCGAACCCGGCGAGTCCGTGCCGAGCCAGCACCGCCGTGAGAGGGCGGCCGATCCATCGGGCCAGCGGAAGAAGGCTCGGCGCGCGCTTGATCTGTGGGAGCAGCTCCGCGGTCGTCGCAGGAATGGAGTTGGGATCCTCAAGAATCTTCCAGAGTGCGCTGGCGATTCGCCCCTGCTCCTCGAAGAATGATTGAATCCCCTCGCGAGGCGCTCCCGGAAGTGCACAGAAGCGCTCGACCAGTGCGGCTCGCGAAGCGGGCACCGCGATGTGCCAGGCCGGAGTACACATTTCCAGCACCGGATCGGGAAACTCGACTGGTAGCTCAAATCCGTGGCGCGCGAGCCAACGGGTGAAAAGCCCCGTGCGGCCGAGCCCGGCGAAGAGCGTGGCACCGGCCTCGAATCGGCGCCCGCGATGTGTGAACGTCGCGGCACAGCCGCCGGCGTACCGCAGGCGCTCGAAAAGGACGACCTCAGCTCCGCGCTCCGCGAGCGCCAATGCCGCAGCGAGGCCGCCGAATCCGGCTCCGACCACCGCGACGCGGATCGGGCGAGCCAATCAGCCCCTCGCGAACTTTACTTTTCTTCGACGAGAGCCAGCGTCGTCTGGCTCGTGCTGCCGAGCGCAATGGCGATCTCGGCTCGATAGCGCGTGCCGCCGTCCGCGGTGAAGCCCTCAGCCACCACCTTTCCGACAGGCACTCGATCGAAGACCCAGTCCTCACCCTCCCGGGAGCTGTGCTTCAGCACGAGGCTCGGCACCGGGTGCTCGGACTTCGCGGGCCAAGGAACCGCGGGCGCACGCACCTCGACTCGCGCAACGGCCCCAGGTGGACGCACCCGCAGCGAGCCGACAGGGCGATCGCGAAGGTCGAGTTCGATCTCTTGCCCCGCGCGAATGTCGATCGAGGAGCGCAGCGAGAGGCTCGCCGCCGACCCGAGGTAACATTCCATCGGTCCCTCAGGAACGCCCTCGAGATTCGCGCGCCCCTGCTCGTCGAAGTGCACAGTTCGCGCGACGGGCGGCGCTGCGTCGACGTAGGCCACAAATATCGCACTCTCTTTCTTGAGAACCTTCGAGAGGAGCGTGGCGGACACAGACCGCCGCAGGACGAGCTTGGCCTCCGCGACCGACGCGTCGGGAATCGTTACCGGAACCGGGTCCAGATAATTGGGCGCCGTCGCGGTAATCCGAAATGGAGGCAGGCCCTCCACACGCGCTCCGGTCTCGAGCAAGGTCACACTCGGAGGCGGACTCCCCGAGGCGACGACGCTAGCACCGGCCACAGGTGCTCCGGCGACATCCACTACCGAGACCACGACGGAGGCGCGAGCTGCCTCGGCTGGCGATTGCCGAGGGGAGCGCGCATCCGGTTGGCCCTGGACCGTCGCCGGATCGACGCGCCGAGGCCCCTTGGGAAGATGGGCCCCGGAGTGATCCGACGGCTCACTCGGCTGCGGAGCAGCGGCGTACCAGAGTCCGGCGCCTGCGAGGACCAGACCACCTGCGAGAACCGCCACAATCGCCAGAGCGCGAGCCACGAAGGGAGATTGCTCCGCCCCGAGGTTCGAGTCCACGCCTTCGGTCTCCTAGAATCCCCCCATGCCGCTCCTCGACGCCTGGCTCGCCCTCACGGCGACCCTCGCTGCCTACGCTGCCGGGCCTGCGCCCGCGCCGCCGGCCCGAGAGCCTTCGACGTCGGCCACCGTTCCCCAAGCTCCGCAAGCCCCTCAAGGATTCGAGTTCTTTCCAGGCGGGACCTACGACCCCCAGATTCCCGCTCCCGCGCAGCAGCTCGGCTACCCCATCGGCTCGCGCTTCACCGAGCATTCCCGCCTCCTCGAGGTCGTCCGCGCGCTCGCGCAGAACGAGCGCGCCGTGCTGGAGCGGTACGGCGAATCGGAGGAGCGCCGTCCCCTCTATGTCGCCTATGTCTCTGCCCCGGAGAACCTGCGGAATTTGAAGCAGATCCGCGCTGACCTGGCTTCGCTCGTCGACGCGCGAGCTCTCGCGCCCGAAGCGGTCGCCAAAATCGTCGAGCGCCTGCCGATCGTCGTGTGGCTTTCCTACAACGTGCACGGCAACGAGCCGTCTCCCTCCGAAGCAGCGATCGCATTTCTGTATCAGCTCGTTGCCGGGACCGACGCGCGCACCGAGGCCATCCGCAAGAATTGCCTCATCGTGCTCGATCCTTGCGTCAACCCAGACGGCCGCGATCGTTATGTGCATTGGTATAATTCGATTGTGGGAAGCGTCGGCGACGCGAATCCGGCCTCGTGGGAGCGGAACGAGCCATGGCCCGGTGGACGCTACAATCACTACTATTTCGACTTAAATCGTGACTGGGCCTTCCTCACCCAGGCCGAATCACGCGCCCGGGTCGAGGCCTACCTGAAGACGCCTCCCCAAGTGCACGTCGATTTTCACGAGATGGGCGCTTCGTCAAGCTACTTCTTCTTTCCTCCGGTCTATCCCGTCAATACCAATTTTCCAGGCGACGTGGTCGAGTGGGCGAAGGTCTTCGGGAAAGGAAACGCATCGGCATTCGACAAATTCGGATGGAGCTATTACACGCGCGAGAATTTTGATCTCTTCTATCCGGGCTACGGCGACTCCTGGCCGAGTTTCCAAGGCGCCATCGGCATGACCTACGAGCAGGCCGGCCACTCCTCGGCCGGGGTAGCAATCCGCCGAGACGACGAGACCCTGCTCACCCTTCGAGATCGCACGTGGCACCATTTTGTGGCATCGCTCGCCACCTGCGAGACGGCGGCCGCGCAGCGCGCCGCATTGCTGCGCCGTTTCTATGATTGGCATCGGACCGCGATCGAAGAGGGCGAGCGCGGCCCCGTCCAGGAATATGTGATCACGGAAGGCGACGATCCGACCCGCGCCGCAGCCCTCGCCTCCCTGCTCGTCATGCAGGGAATCCAGGTCGAGCGGGCAGGCGAACCGTTCGTCGCCGGCCCGCTGCGGGATTTCGACGGCAAGGAGATCGATCGCGAGCAGTTCCCCGCCGGCACCTATCTGGTGCCTCTCGCGCAGCCGCGCAAGCGCCTCGCCAACGCGCTGCTGGAGCCGTCTCCACAAATGCGCGACTTGTATTTCTACGATGTCTCGGCCTGGAGCCTTCCGAGAGCCTTCGGCGTCCGGGCGTACACGGCTTCACAAAAAGCAGCCGTACGCCGCGCCCCTTTCGACGGCGCCGTCCCGCGCGGCAAGGGACTCGAAGGCGATCCCAAGGGCGCCTACGCCTACCTCGTCGATTGGCGCCAGGGGAATGCACCGAAATTCGTGGCGCGGCTCCTCTCGGAGGGCTCGAGAGCGAGCGTCGCCTCCAAGGAATTCAAGCTCGGGGGCCGGACCTTCGGGCGCGGAACTGTGGTCATTCCCGCTGCCAATAATCCGCTCACGGGAGGTGCTGATCTTGCCGAGCGGACTCGCCAGCTGGCCGAAGCCGCCGGAGTTTCTGTAACGCCCGTGGCGTCGGGCCTCTCCGACGACGGCCCCGACCTAGGCAGCGACCTTTTCCGCGCTCTGCGCTCTCGCCGCGTTGCGCTCGTTGTCGGCGAGAAGGTCGTCCCGAGTTCCTTCGGAGCCGTTCGCTTCCTCCTCGAAAAAAGTTACGACCTCCCCTTCACGATCGTCCCGATCTCACGCCTTGGCTCGATCAAGCTCTCCGATTTCGGCGCCTTGGTCTTCCCCGACGGGTTCTACGACTCTGACGTCTCCAAAGAGACCGTCTCGCGCATTCGTGAGTGGATGGCCGCCGGCGGATTTTTTGTGGGAATCGGCGGCGGCGGCTTCTGGGCCACTGCCGAGCGGAGCGGCCTGACACGCATCCGCGAGTCGAAAGCGCCGGCCGACGCAGCCGATCCGGCGAGCCGCGGCAAAGAGGGCTCCGTCGCTCGCCGATACATCCCCGCGGACCAGCGGGAGGCGGAGGAGCGCCGGCGCGGCAATCCCGGCGCCATCCTGCGCCTTGAGCCGGAGCCTTCGAGTTCGGTCGCTTTCGGCTGCGGCGATGGCCCCCACTTCGTCATGGCCTCGAACGAAAAGGCCTTCGATCCCGACCCGGAGACGGGACAACCGGCATTCCTCTATGCCGCCGAGCCGAAGGTCGCCGGCTACGTCGGCACCGAAGCCTCGCGCCGCCTCGCCGGCCAGGCCTTCGCCATGACTTCACGGGTGGGCCGCGGTCGCGCGGTCCTATTCTCGGAGGACCTGAATTTCCGATTGGTCTGGCAAGGTCTGACCAAGGCATTCCTCAACGCCCTTCTGCTTCCGCCCATTCGTGACTGAAGCCGCAACGACCACCGAGCCCAAGAAGATTGTTCACTTCGCATCCGCCAAGGAGCGCTGCTGGGAGATCTTCCGAAAGCACTATCCCGATTACATCGGGCCCGATCAGCGCTATCGCGCGGCAATGGACCGCGTGCTGCGCACCGACCTGCCGGTCCTCGACGCAGGATGTGGCCGCGGGATGGAGTATGCGAAGCTCCTCGCGCCGCGGGCGAAGGGGGCGATCGCATTCGACTACGGGCGCGATCGCGTCGCTGTGGAACGGGGTGAGCGCATCATTCCCGTCGTGGGCGACCTCGCGAATCTCGCCCTCGCCGACGGCAGCATCGGCACCATCGTGACTCGAAGCGTGCTGGAGCACCTGGAGTTCCCCGAACGGGTCTTCTCGGAGTTCACACGCGTTCTCGCCCCGGGCGGCTCGATCGTCGCCATGGCGCCCAATTTCTACGATTACGCGTCGATCGTTTCGCGGCTCACGCCCCACTCCTTCCATCAGTGGCTTGTGCCGAAAGTCGTCGGAAACGACGAGGAGGACGTCTTCCCGACGTTCTACCGCGCAAATACGCGCTCGAAGATTCGTAAGCTTGCACAACAAAACGGGCTGGAAGTGCTCCGAGTCGAGACCTTCTGTCAGTATCCCGTTTACTTGATGTTTTCGCCGCTTTTGTTCCGGGTCGGAGTCGCCTACGAAAAGTGGATCACGCGCCACGAATCGTTCGCAGGCCTCCGAGGCTGGCTGTTGACGGTCCTCCGCAAGCCCGACGGCGCCTCTTCGGCCGGCGAACACGGAGCGAGCCAATAATCCCCATGCGCATCCAAAACGCTGCGATCGCCTTGGCGCTGGGCACCTATTTGCCAAGCTGCGTGCTCTTCCGAAGCGATCCCCGATGCTACGTCTTCTCGGAGCCCCCGGGGGCCGCCGTCCTCGTCGACGGTGTCGACACGGGGTTCACCACTCCGGCGGTGCTCGAGCCCGGGAGTGCAACGATCGGCGTCGAGAAGGACGGCTATTTTTCGCAAGCGCGCTCGGTCGACGGGCGAATCTCGTTCCGCTTCCCGCGCCACAACGACGGCGGTGCCTCGGTCTACGCGATCGCCTTCCCGCTTTTCTGGACATTCGAAGACTTGGTCTTCCCGTTCCAGGTGAGAACGCGAGAGCACCCCCGGCGGCTCTACTTCCGCATGGTGCCTCTCGATCGCCCCGACGAGGCCATTGCCACGCTCGCTTCTGCCCAAAACAGCGCGGCCGCGCAAAGCAATAAATAGCCCCGCGACCGATGGCGCGCCCGGCTGCCTTTCTCGACCGCGACGGAACTGTCGTGGAGGACGTGCACTATGCGCGCAACATCGAGCAAATTCGGCTGCTTCCTGGGGCCGTCCAAGTGCTCAGCGACCTCCGGCGGCGCGGCTTCGTTCTTGTGATCGTTACGAATCAATCGGGTATCGGGCGCGGTCTCCTTACAGAAAGTGATTTCCGGGCGCAAACGGAGCATCTGGCTCGGCTTCTCGGGCCCGCGGCCGCTCCCGATGCGACCTATTATTGTCCCCACCACCCGACCGAAGCACTGCCGCCCTACCAAGTCGTCTGCCGCTGCCGAAAGCCGAGTCCGGGCCTCATCGAGCGAGCAACCGCCGAGCTCGGACTCGACCCCGCGAGGAGCTTGGCCATCGGAGACAAGGAGCGGGATGTCGAGTGCGCCCGAGCCGCAGGCGTGCGCGCGTGCGTGCGCATGGGGACTGAGTCGGTCCCTACGCTCGCCGCCGCTGCGGCACTCGCGCTCTCGGAGCTCAGCCGCGAGTAGCCGGTCGCTCCGAATACCACTCCCGCGCTTCTCGTCCCCTCTGCGCGATCTCGACCGACTCCCTGGCGCCGGAAGGGAGTTCATCCGACTTCACAGATGAAGAGTCGAGGTGGAATAGGGTGTGGTCGGTCTCGGCGTGGCGAGTTTCGAGGACGCGCGGCACGTTAGAACACTACTTATCCGTGGGTGCAACCCGAAGGACCTCGACACGCGTCCCGTTGTCGTCGGTCGGCCGCTCCGAGTGGACCTCGAATCGAAGCGCGGGTGCGCTGCTGCCGCGAGGCCACAGAAGCCCCACATTCACTCGATAGCCGGTAATGTGGAGGCTCTCGATGTCCATCGGCCCGAGCCGCGATTGCAATAAAAGCAGCCTGCTTGTCGGGTCTCCGAGCGCTTGCGACGCAGCGAAGCTCTGCCGCTCCGCTCCGAACGCGATTTCCCGCCCCTCGATGCCGCGGAGGAAATGCACAAACACTCCGGGGATGATCCGCAGATCTCCCTCGACTCGGAAGCAGGTCGTGAGCATTCGGTGAAGCCCGCGCGATTCGAGCCGTGCCGCGATCAGGCTGAGGCGTGTCCCGTCGGGGCCGCGGAATACCGCCGACGCTGACAGATCGAGACCATCGGGAATCGCGCCCACCCATTGCGCCGGCGGCACGCGCACAAAAATGCGCGCCATCGAGCCGTCGCCAAGAAAGATCGGCTCACCGATCTGACGGAACGGGCGAAGCACCGGATCAAACATCCGCGGAAACCACTCGGAGTAGTCGCCATCGGAAAGGTAGCTTGGGCCGCCGGAGCGAAGAACCACGGCATCGGCTCCAACGAGCTGGCTCGCCATCTTGTCCACAAATCCTTCTGCTTCCCGGTGCCGGAGACCGGGAGCCATCCCCAGCGTCCATCGAAGCCCCAGCCGCTTAAACTCCAAGTTGAACGGATGCATGGAGAAGAACGGGTGGTCTGTCAACAGATACACAAATGCCGTATCCCCAAGATGTCCCTCACGAAGCCTCTGTACGCACTCGCGAATCTTGAAATCGGTGCGCGGGTTGCGAAGCCCATTGGCGCCAGTCATGCTGATAAATTGGGATCCGTGCCTCCAGATCTCGAACGAGCCGATCCAGCCGGAATCTCTCCGGTCGACCTTCTCGGCCGAGAAAAGTAATGTTGTCGCCACGAGCTGATAAAGGCTCCAGCAGGCCGCACCGCCGGCGAGCACGGACCGAATCGATCCCCAGGGCACAAGCTGAATGGAACGGACGACGGCGAGGGCCACGAGAGGCATCGTCGGCAGAAAGTAACGCGCTCCGACGTGCTGGGTCGCCGAGAGCAAGAACACAAAGCTCACGGCGTACGATCCAAGCAGCAGGAGCCCGATGGGCCCCATGGCGGCCTTGAATCCCCGAGCCCAGCAGCATGCCGCCCACGCGAGCAGCGAGATCACGGCAAGCGGCACTCCGGGACCCTCCAGCGCATTCACATGGAGGTAATACCCGAGGTTCGCAAGCGTGAACGCACCCTCTTTGCCTGCATAGAACTGTGCATTCTCGCCATAGGTCACGAGATGCAAATAATCCAAGATTTCTTGCCGATTGGGCCAATACCACGTTGCGGCGATGCCGAGCGCGAGGATCGTTGCGGCCGCGAGACGGCACCAGCGCGCGATCCACCCTCCCGCACGAAGTGCCGCGATGGCCATAGCCAGCGACGGCCCCACGAGCAACACGGGGTTCCCCATGCGCGACACGCTCACCGCGCCCGCCAACAGGCCGAAAAGTAGCATCGGACCCCATCGCGCCATGCGGTCCGACGCGACAAGCGCCCACGCAGCCAACGCAAAGAGACCCGCTGCTACATATTCAAAAAGATACATGCGCGAAAGCACGAGGCAGACCGGGAACGTCCCGAGAATCAACGTCGTGGCCCACGCGGTTCTTCGGTCGTAGAGCCGCTCCACGGCGCGGAATGTGCCGAGGTGCAGCGCCACCGTAGAGAGCGGAAAGATGGTGCAGGCGACGGGTCTCGTTTCTCCGAAGAGCGCCATCAGCATCGAAGACAGCGCCGGCACGAGCGGCGCATGGATCTTCGAGAAGTTCACCCATTCGTTTGCAAACTCCTCGAGTCCGCCCCACTCGAGGGCGCGCTTGAGGTGAATCGCAATACCGAGATACCAGCCGCTGTCCCAGTGCGGCTCCTGGTCCCAGATCCCTTCGCGATGAATGGCGATCGCATTAAAAAAAGTGAGCACCGCGGCCCACAGCAGACAGAAGCGGAGGGCCCGAGGATCGGGTTCGAACGATGGGTGGATGTTCTCGGTGCTCACATGAAGCGCCGAGCCGAGACGGGCCGGCAGCGCCTAGCAGCCCGCGTACGCAGCTCGGATGGCCTTTGCCACGGGAGGCTAAGGAAGATAGCGCGAGAGACGCGCCCCAAGCACCTCGTGGATCGAGAGCGGGAGGCGCTGCCAGATGCGCCGCGGAAGATCGAACGCTGGGTTGCCCGGATTCATCTGGGGCAGCCTGCGCGCGTTCACGAGGTGATACCCGTAATGGAGCCCCTTGGGCTCGAATCCCTGGTTCTTCTTGAAGTGGTACGGCCCCGTGTCGCGGCGACTGCGGCCGAAGTCGAAGGACTTGAACCCGCGATCCACGCCCCACTCCATCAGCTTCCAATAGAGAAAATTATTGCATTGCAGCGCCTCGAATTCGGAGAGGCCGCCCGAATAGTACGGAAGGAGCGCCGATTTAAACCGGAAGGACAGCACGCCGGCGATGGGGCGGGAGCCCTTCCTCACCACGTGGAGAAAGACGTCGCCTTTCAGCTCCTGGACAAGAGCTTCGAAGAATCGCTTGGGGAGCGGCGGCGAGCCCAGGTGGCGTTTGTTTCGTGAAAAAAGTGAATAAAAATCGTCGAGGAACCAGAGCCCTTCGTCGAAAGTCAATCCGAACTTATCGCGTCCTTGGCGCGCCGCGGCTCTTGCTTTTCGCGGGAGCATCGTCAGGGCGTCTTCGGGCTTCGCAGGGAGATCCCTCTCGAAAGTCACATACAGGGTGCTCTCAGGGAACTCAGAGCAGCGCGCGTCCCGGTGCCGCAGCTCGACGTAGCCGACTTTCTCGGCAACGGCCAGCACCCTCACTTCTCGAATCAGCGCCTCCTCGACCGCACGGTCGACGCCCGCCACGCCCCCATAGACGCCGTAGGGAACGGACACGAGGTTCTGCCCGAGGCTCAGCGTCTCGGTCTTGGACAGCGGAAGAAGCCCCACGACCTCGCCCGCGCGCCGCGCAACCAGAGTGAATTCAGGCATGCCGAACGTCGTGTCGACCGCTCTCATCCAGGCGCGCTGATGCCAGAAGCATGTGCGCGGGCACGATGCCACAAATCGATCGACATCTGCCTCGTCGATCGAAGCGATCCGGGAAACGTGGATCGGCTCGGCGCTCGACGCTTCGGGCGCCGCAGAGGCCGCCCTCTCCAGCGCCGCCACCTCCTCAGGGCTGCGCTGCGGCGGCACGCTGCCGCCGTCCCCAGGGCTTTGCTCGTCGTCGGCCATGGGCTCCTTTCCTTGAAATTGCGTCGATGCGGAGGGCTGGCTCTTCATCCATCGATCCGCTCGATGCGGTACTCGCGCAGGTTGCGCGCCTGGGAAAATATAATAATCTCACCGACGAGGCCGAAGCCGATCACCTGCACGCCAAGCACGAGGAAAAGCACTCCTAGCACGAAAACCGGCTTCTCGCCGATCGCCTCTCCGGCGAAGAGCTTGAGATAAGTCACATAAATGAGAACCGAGAATCCCAGCACGGCAAAGATGCTCCCGATGAGCCCGAAGAACCGGAGCGGCTTCAGCGCGAACTTCGTAAGGAAGAGCACCGCAAGAATGTCGAGGAAGCGGCGAAGGTAGACGCCAAATCCAAAGAATCCGCTGCGGCCGCGCTCTCGCAGATGCCGCACCTGCCTCTCCGCGACTCGGTAGCCCTGCCGCTGCGCCATAAGAGGCAGGAAGCGGAATTGATCTCCATAGATCGGGATCTCCCGCATCACCTCGCGCCGCATCGCGCGGAAGTGACAATTGAGATCGTGGAACGGCATCTTCACGAGCCACTGCAACAGCGCATTGAAAAGCGTCGACTGGATTCGGTTTACGAAGGGATCTCGCCTCGGGTTGCGCCAAGCGCACACCAGGTCGGCTCCGCTGTCGATCTCCTCCAGCATCCCAGGAATCTCGTACGGATCGATCTGAAGATACTGAGGAGAAGTGAGAATCACTTTTCCGCGCGCAGACTCGACGCCTGCAGAAATCGCAAGCGTCTCCCCGAATGCCCGAGGGAAGGCCACCCAACGAATCGGCATGCCATCCGCCTTGCGTTTCTCGAGGATCTCCGATGCGCGCGGATTGGGTCCGTCGAGCACGAAGACGAATTCAAATGTCTTGCCTGTCTCCCGAATCTTCGCGCTGAACGCGTCGAGGAGCTCCTCGACCTCAGCGTCGGGGCCGAGAGCAGCCACGACCGAAACCTCCACGGTCGGCGCCAATTCTGCGGCGGGGAGAGTCGTGGTCACTCGTGCACCTCCGCCAGGATTGAATCAAGAATCTTCGCGCGCTGGTCGCGGCTTGCCTTCACCGCGAGCTCCCCGAGAAGCCCCATCAGCACGAAGTGGATTCCGAGTCCAAGGAAGAGCAATGCTGTGGACATATACACCACATTGAGCTCACCGAAGGACTCTCCCGTCATCTGCCGCACAATGTTGTGTGCCCCATCGAATTGCAGCACCGCGAAGACATTTGCAATCAGTGCAACAGTTCCAAGCAAGAACGCCGGCAGTGCTCCGAGACCGAACCAATGGAGCGGCCTCGAGGAGAAGCGCACAAGAACGCGCACCTTGAGCAGATCAAACAAGACGCGCGTCGTGCGGCCAATGCCATATTTGGAATGCCCGCGGGCCCGGGGCCGGTGACCCACGGGGATCTCGCCGACGCGAGCGCCCCGAATCGACGCGATCGCAGGCAGGAACCGATGGGCGTCGGCGTAGAGAGGCAGTTTCTTCACAACGCGGGTGCGATAGGCCTTCAGCGTGCAGCCCGAATCGTGAATCGAAAGCCCCGTGAGCCACGCGATGCAACGATTGGCGATCAGCGAAGGAAGCCGGCGAGATAAGTACGGTTCCTTCCGGTCACGCCGCCAGCCGCTCACGACGTCGTAGCCGCGGTCGAGCTCGGCGAGAAGCTTCGGCACGTCAGCCGGATCGTTCTGGAGATCCGCGTCGAGCGTGATGACGACGTTTCCCCGAGCCTCCTCGAACCCCGCCGCGAGCGCCGGCGTCTGGCCGAAGTTCGCGCGAAACTTCACAATTTTAATGCGCGGATCGTGCCTGCGCAGATCGAGGAGAATCGCATGGCTTCGGTCGGTGGAGCCGTCATCGACGTACACCATTTCAACCGGCCGCCCCATCTCGGCGGCCACGGCCGAGATGGCGGCATGGAGATCCTCGAGATTCTCCTCCTCGTTGTGCACCGGCACGACGAAGGTGAGATCGACCGGCGGTGCGGGCGCTGGATCGGAGGTTCGCACCTCCCGAGTATCCCCTGTCGGGCCCGGCGAATTCGAGAGCCGGCGATCGCTGGCCACGGGGAGTCAAAGACGCCCAGAGAGACGAGCAAAGGCGAGTGCGCCGTTGGCGACGGCCAGCGTCGCCGCAAGCCAAACCCAGGCGCGCGCGGAGCCCTGCGGTGCACGCCGAGCAGGGGCTTCGCGGAGAAGTTCCTCGGCATGCGAGAGCCGACGGACCGCCTCTTCGAGGTTCGTCCCCGGTGGACTTACCCGCTCGAGCGTCGCGAGCGCAGCGCGCGCCTGCGTGAGATCGCCTCGCGCAATCGCGTCTTCGAACGCGGCAAACGCCTGGCGCGGGAGGTCGTCCGAGTCCTCCAGGAGGGCCGACCCAAGGGCGTCGTCGATCGATTGGGGATCGAGCTCCTCACCCCATCGGCGCGCCTCGTCGGAGGCCTGCTTCACGAGCTGAGTCATTGAGGCCTGGAGTTCCTCCACGTGGAGAGCGTCTTCGGTCGCCACCTCCAGAAGGTTCGAGACGCCCATCCAATCGTGGCGCGGCACCTCGGCGAGCTCCTCGGGTGGCACCTCCGGAACGGCGCCCGGTCGCCAAACGCGCCGGAATCCGATACTGGCGCTTGAGAACTCCGGTCGCGCCGTGATGCCGCGATCGGCGCGCGCCATCGCCGGCGGATCGAACCAGGAGCCGCCGCGAATGCGCACAAGACCGCCTTCCGCTCGCGTCGCGGTCCACTCCCAGACATTGCCGACGAGGTCGAGAACCCCGTAGGGGCTCGCTCCCTGGGGGAAGCTACGGACCGGAGTCGAATCGAAGCGCCCACTGCCGCGCGTATTCGCCCGGGCCCCATCGAAGGAGTCGCCCCATGGATAGCGACGGCCGTCGTCGCCGCGAGCCGCCTTCTCCCACTCGTCCTCGGTCGGGAGGTCGAGCCCTTCCACGCGCGCGGCGCGCAGCGCCTCCTTCCAAGTCAATCCAACGACGGGATGGTCGGCCTTCTCCCGGGCAAAGCTCTCATTGCGAAGTGCTTGCGGAATGCGCAGCCCGTGCTTCTTGGCGAGCGAAAGGTACTCGGCATTTGTGACCGGCGTCGCATCGATCGCAAACTCGCCGAGAGTGCGCCGCTGGGCTTGCGGACCACGAAGGAACGGTCCCGCTGGGATGGCAATCATCCCCGCAGGCGGCGCCCATGCGGATCGGGCTTGGGTTTGCGCCTCCATCGACCTCGTGCGCTTCTCCTTTCGGTCCGCAGCCCTTCCCGGAGTGAATCAAGTCGGCCGCGCGCGCCATCCGATCGGTGGGTGTCGCGGGCGCGCGACAGCTCACTATGCCCCCTACGAAGCCATTGGATCGCGACGCGAAGGACACGCGCGCCGCCAGCATTCCGACCGTTCTCTTGCTCGATACCGACGTCCGCTCGATGGCGATCGTCGAGCAGTCGCTCACCGACGGCGGCTTCGCCGTGTTCCGAGGTGACGAGCAGGCCCATTCGATCGAGCGGCTGTTGCAGCGTGGTGTCGACGTCATTGTGGTGGACGAAGGGCTCGCCGAGAAAAGTGCACTTCTCGAGCAGCTCTCGCCCCTGCCGGAGCCCCCGGCCGTCGTCCTCCTCTCCGCGTTTGGAACAGTCGAAGGGGCCGTCGAGGCGATGCGGCGGGGCGCAAGCCACTATGCGGCAAAGCCCATTGAGCCCGAGGAGATTCTGCTGGCGGTGCGCAAGGCGGCCCGGGAGCGCGCTCTCGCCATCGAGAACCGCGCCATGCGCGCCGAACTCGACCGGAGATCGAGCTTCGGCTCGCTCGTCGTGCGCGATCCTCGGATGCGTGAGATCTTTTCACTCTTAGAGACGGTGTCGCAGACCCGTGCCACGGTGCTGCTCCTTGGTGAAAGCGGGACCGGAAAGTCGGTGCTCGCACGAGCGGTGCACGGGGCCTCGCCCCGCGCGAAGGGCCCATTTGTTGAAGTCAATTGTGGCGCACTTCCGGACACGCTGCTGGAGAGCGAGCTCTTTGGGCACGCCAAAGGTGCGTTCACGGGGGCGCTGCGAGACCGCCCGGGCCGATTTGAGGCGGCCCACGGCGGCACGATCTTCCTCGATGAAATCGGCACGGCATCTCCAAGCTTACAAGTGCGATTATTGAGAGTCCTCCAGGATCGGCTTGTCGAGCGCGTCGGCGAGCAGCGCTCTCGCGCCGTCGACGTACGAGTGGTCCTCGCCACCAATGTGAATCTGGAGTCGGAGGTCAAGTCGGGCCGATTCCGCGAGGACCTCTATTACAGAATTCACGTGGTGGCGGTTGAGATTCCGCCGTTGCGGGAGCGCCCGACCGACATCCCCGAACTCGCCAGCACCTTCCTCGCGCGCGCAAGCCATTCCCTCGGCCGAAAAGTAACGAACCTCTCGCCCAGGGCGCTGGAGATCCTGCTGAGGCACCGGTGGCCGGGCAACGTCCGCGAGCTCGAGAACGCCATGGAGCACGCCGTCGCCGTCGGTGGTAGCGAGACGATCGAGCCGGAGGATCTGCCTGCGGAGCTGAGAGGTGCCAAGCCGGCCGAGCCGGCGACCGCCAACGCCTCCGGCGCACCGACGCTCGACAGCATCCCTCTCGGCGAACTCGAGCAGATGCTCGCCGTCTGTGAGCGGCGCTTCCTCGAGCGCGCCCTTGCGCACTCGGGGCAAAGCCGCACGCGTGCCGCCAAGCTGCTCGGCCTCCATCGCGCAACGCTCTACCAGCGGATGCACCGCGTGGGACTCGACCCGACCGCTCGTCCTTGAGCATCCGTTCGGCCGTCCTCAGACTCCCCTACGCCATGCGTTCGGTCTCGGCACTCCTTCGCCTGCGCACCGCAGCGCTCCTCGGCACCGCATCGCTCGCTCTCGCCGGCTGTGAGCGCGACCACGCCAGCATGCTTGAGCAGGCGAGAAGGGCGCGCTCGGAGAATCACAATTCCCAAGCGTTGGAGATTCTCAATCAAATCCTGGCCGACATTGCCGAGGACACATCCCCCACAGCGCTCGCGCTGCGCCGTGAAACGCTCCTCGAACGCGGCCAAACGTTCCGTTCGTCGGCCTTCACGGCCGCGGCCGTCGAGGATTTCCGCCTCGTCGCCGATCAAATCGATCCCGACAACCCCTACGCGCTGGTCTCTCTCGCGAGCACGCTGGTGGAACGGGGCGATCCTCGCCTGGGAGACTACGATGCTGCAATTCTGGCTGCGGACCGCGTGCTGTCGCGCACGCGAGATTCCGCGGCGCTGATTGCCTCGGGAGCGGCGCTCCATCAACGGGGCCGCAACGAGCTCGCCATGCTCCGCCGCGACCTCGAGTCGCAGTCGGCGCAGCTCAGCGTGGGGCCGATTCTCGCCAACCTCGATCTGGCCGCGGGACTGCCGGAATCCTCTCCTCGGGCCGTCTCCATGACGCGCGCGATCGAGAAGCTCCTTGAGCTGCGCACCCTCGACGCGCGCGAGCGCTGCTTCGAGACGCTCGCCAACTCGCGGCGCGATTTCCGTCTCGCTGCAGCGCGGCTTTCGATGGGGCTCTCGATGGAGCCGCCGAACTCGCTCGCGATGATGAACCTTCTGGCGGTTCTCGCGCGGACACAACAAATCGAGGTCGGTCTTCCGCTCGCCCGTCTCGCACTCCGAGTCGAGACCTATTCCCATCATCCGGGAATCACCACAGAAGCCTCGCGCATCCTGCGCGCGGCCGGGCTCTCTCGCGAAGCTGCGGAGGTGCTTTCGGACTTCACGGAGGAGATTCACTGGATTGGGACCACGTTCGAGACTCGGACTCTTCTGCTCGATGTTGCAACAGAAACGGGGGACCCGGAGCTGCTGAAGAGCGTGCTCGATCGGGTCCGAAAGCGGTTCGGGAATGATCCCGTGAGCCAGCTCCTCTCCCGGATGTTTCAGTATTATGAAGCTCGACTTCTGGAGATGCGAGGTGGCGACGAGGCAGAGATCACAGAAAAGCTGCGGAGCTTCGTGTTCCGAGCGGAGCCCGAAACCAATGCTCTCCTTCCCGACGCCGCGCTTCGGCTCAGCAAACGGCTTCGAAAGGCCGGGCGGCCCGACGAGGCGATGCGCGCCGTCGACATCGGGCTCAATTGTGATCCGAGCTCGAGCGCGCTGCTGATGGAGCGCGCGGAGCTCACAATCTCGGCCGGCACTGACCCGCTCCAGGCGGCCAAGGACGTGCGTGCAGCGATCGTGGCGGACCCGGGGCGCGTCGAGGAGCTCTACCCCGTCATGCGGACGGCTGTGCAACAATTCCTGAAGAAGTTCGGACAGACATTGGAGGGAGTCGAGGCGGAGGCGCTTGCACAGCAGAAGCGATTCCCTGCCGGATTCAGCGACGGCCTTATCTATTACATTTTCGCAAGGGATTATTATGCGCTCGGCCGCTATCGCGAGGCCGCTGCCTGCAGCCTCGAGGCGCTTGCGCGCGACCTGGTCTTCACGCCGGCATTAGTTACAACAGGTCTCGCCCGCGCCAAGCTGCTGGAGACCGC
The DNA here is from genome assembly GCA_016792805.1 of Planctomycetota bacterium. Lineage (GTDB taxonomy): Bacteria > Planctomycetota > UBA1135 > UBA1135 > JACQFD01 > JAEUHX01. Next base: position 67,173 of record JAEUHX010000048.1, on the reverse strand, counting down.
GCAGGCCCGCGACGCGCTGGCTCGCGCTGCGGAGTCCCTCCCCCGCGACCCCGACCAGCTCCGAGAAATTGCCGCGAGCGGCGCCGCCCCGACCGACATCGCCCTCTCACTCTTGAAGGCACGCCCGCAGGTCGAAGGGCGCATTGCGATTGCCCAGTCGTACCTCGACGCGGGCGATCCCGCGGCAGCCGGCCGCGTGCTGCTGCCGCTCATGCAGAACCCCGGAGCGCCGGAGCTGGCGCGCCTCTTGGCGGCACGGCTTCTCGCGGAGACGCCGGAGGCCGATCTCGAGCCGCTGCTGGCCGGGATCGATCCGAATTCCCAGAGCGGAATCGCAGCCGATCAGATTCGCCTCGAGGCGGCTCTCGCAAGGCGAGACGCGGCCAGTGCGGCCCGCGTCGCCGAGCGGCTGGCAAAAGTTCCGCGCAGCGCACTCGACCTGCCGCGTCTGTATGAAGCGCTGGAGAAGGCGCGCGTCGCGGGGCGCATCGATGCTGCGCTCCCGGTGGCACAATTGCTCTCCGAAACGGGGACATCCACCGGCCGCACCGAGCTTTACCACATCCTCGGGCACACGCTCTCTCAGTCCGGAGACCTCAAGGGCGCCGCCGAGCTCTTCGATCGCCTCGCCGGCCTCCACGCTGGCGCGGAGAACGGACTTTGGCTCGGCCTGGCCCTCCACCGACTTGGGGACATCGCGGGGGTGGCCGAAGCGATCCAGATCGTTCGTCGCGACTGGGGCGCCGCTCCGATCGACCCACGCCGCGGAGCCCTCTCCGCTCTCGCGGGCCGAGTTCCCTCCGACCCGGAGATCGCCGCCCTCGCGCCCCGCCCAGACGACCCGCTTTCCATCGCGACCTTTGCGGCCGCGACCTACGCGCTCACGGGCTCGCCTCCTCCGGCGGCCTCGCTGCCACAATCACCCTGGATTCGCGAGGTCGTCGACCTCGTGACCGGCAGTGCGCAAGCTGCGCAACAGATGTTGCGCCTCGCCGTGGCGCTCGGCGGCATCGGCGGCTGGAGCGAGGCGATGGAAGAGATCCGCGAGCTGCGCAATGCGAAAGACTCTCCGATCCTCGCGTATTTCGCGGGGCTCGCGATGCGCACCGTTCCGTCGAAGCGCGGCGACGCCGCGGCCGCCTTTGAGCGCTGCGCTGAGGCGCTCCCCGCGCTCGACAGCGCCTGGAAATCGGCGCTCGATCTCGCGCTCGAGATCGGCGACTCGGATCGTGCCGATCGCGTCGCATCGGCCTGGGCCAAGAGGCGGCCCGACTTGCCGCAAGCTCAACAATCTGCATGGCTGCGCGAGGTGCGTCGCGACCTCGCCGCGGGTGCCCGCGTTCCAGTTCACTCACTCCTATTAGCTGAGAAATTCGCAAACCAGCGAGACGACTTCGAATTGTGCCTCGCGCTCGTGGATGCCCGTATCGCGTCGGGCGCACCGCCCACCTCCGCCATGGAGGCCGCTCGCGAGCTGCTCCGGCTGACGGCGGCAGCCCCTGCGCGAGCGGTCCGCGCCATTCCGTCGATTTGTAAGGCCGTCGAGCAGGCACTCCCCTCTTCCGTCAAAGAGGCCGTGCTCATCGCGCGTGCCCTCATGGAGCTTCTGCCGACGTCCTCCGATGCCGTCCATCTGTCGGCAGCCGCCGCCATCGCGGAGGGACGCACCGAAGAAGCCGTTTCTGGAATATTGGCATTTCTCTCGGTGCCCGAGCGATGCAAGAGCCTGCCGACGGCAGAGATACGCGCGATGAGCGATCTGTTGGCTTCCGTGCATCCCGAAGGAAGTGCTCAGGTGGCGCTGCTGGCGCTCGCGGCACGCCCTAGCGACGCGGAGCGCTGGTCGATTCTGAGCGACCGTTTCGCATCGGTCGGGAGGCTCGGTGAGATTGCTCCGCTTCTCGAAGCCTATGTGATGATCGACGGGAGCGATGCGGCCCGAGCCGCGCTCGGCCGACTGCTTTCCAATTCCAAAGGTGCGCCAGTCAAGGCGCTCGAATATTTGCCTCCTGACGACGGCAATCCGGAGAACCTCAAGGCCAGGATGCGCACGCTCCGCTGGCTCGGCCGCGCCGAGGAGGCGCTCGCGCTCGCCGAGAAACTGAGCCCGCCCGAGCAGGCCCCAGCGAGCGCCAGCGCTCCGGCGACGGCACCCGCGGCTCCCCGCCTACTCTCGCAGCAAGAGGCGACGCAGTTGCTCGAGTTGGTGCTCACGCGGCTCTCGCGCGGCACGCCGGAGGAGCTCGCCCGCGCGCGCCAGATGCTGAGCGGCGTCGAGGCTCCGCAGACGCTGGAGGCGCCCATCAGTTTCGTGCATCTCTCGGGGCTCATGCTTCATTTTGAGCGAGCCCTGGCGCGCGACGCGCGCAAGCCACGCGTCAAGCCGTCCGCACCGAAGTAGAAAGCACGTCGGCGCCGAGCGCCTCCTCGATGGCGCCGCGCATCGTTCCAAATCGGCGGCTTCGCAGCAGCCTCTCGAGCCGCCGCTCCGTTTTATGAAGATTCACGCGGTGGCGAAAGTTGGCGAGCAGGCCCGCGTCGACGAGGGGCTGCTCCGGATCGAACTCCCAGGGATGTAAATAAAGCGATCCGTTGAGCCCCTCCGCCTCAGCGCGGTCGAAGGCCCATGAAGTGAACCGCAGAGGCATTAGCCGGAAGTAACCTCCGCCCCCGGCTGCCACATTTCTGCCGAGCAGGCGCACCGTCAGTGGCGGAAATTCAACAATCGCGCGGCCCCCCCGGGTCGGCTCCAAGCGGGCGTGGCGCGGCGCGTCGGGAACCCCGTAGGTCGGATGCCGCACGGGAAATATGGACGCGTCGTAACGGTAACCTTCCTCGGCCAGCACGGAGAGCGCCCACGGCGTCCTCTTCGTAATCGTGAAGGTCGAGGCACGGAAGCCGAGGACCGCCACACCGGAGATCGCCTCCAGAATCTGTTTGGTCTTGCGAATGTCCTCGCGGAATCCCTGCTCGCCCAGCGCATCGACGAATCGGTGGTCGTAACCGTGGGAGGCGAGTTCGTGGCCGCCCTCGACGATGCGGCGAACCATTTCCCGATGGCGCTCGGCAACCCAGCCGAGCGTAAAGAAGGTCGCACGCACACCGGTGCGTGCGAGGAGTGCGAGGATCACCTCCACATTGCGCTCAACCCTCGAGGGCTGGCGATCCCAGCTGTCGCGTGGAATAGCCCGGGCGAAATTCGCGACCTGGAAATGCTCCTCCACGTCGAAGCTCACGGCGTGGAGAACCGGGGGCTTGGGAGGGCCAGGCATGCGGGTGCCCAAGACTAACGGCCCGCCTTGTGGCTGCTGGAAGGCACCGGTCAGAATTGCCCGCCCATGGCTCCCTCCGACGCCGCAGACGATGACCAACTCGACGAACTGGTAGCTCTGGCCGTCGAGGCCTTCGAGAGTGGCGGCGACGAAGCCGTCGACACCTTTCTGGCCGCCCACGCTGCCGACGCAACCGCCGTGAAGGCGCGGCTCGTGCGGCTGCGGGAGATCGGGCTGCTGACCCATCAGGCCGCCCTTGGAGAGGTGAAGCTGGAGAAGCTCGGGGAGTTTCGGCTCATCCGCCCACTCGGCGCTGGCGGGATGGGAATTGTGTACCTCGCCGAGCAGGAGAAGCTTGGCCGCGAAGTCGCGCTGAAGGTGATCCGGCCGGAACATGTGTACTTTCCTGGTGCGCGGCTTCGCTTTCGGCGGGAAGTTGAGATTATTGCAAAGCTCCAGCATCCTGGAATTGTGCCTATCTACACAGTAGGTGAGGAGAACGGGATCCCCTACTTCGCAATGGAGATGCTTCGAGGCGCCACGCTCGAGGAGCGCCTTCGAACGCTTCATGGACGCGATCCCGCATCGCTCACGGGGCGCGACCTCGCTCCAGACCCGCGCTCGCCGGGATACCTCTATTCCGGCTCCTGGGAGGAGGCTTGCCTGCGCGTGCTCCGGCAGGTCTCCGACGCGGTGAGCCACGCGCACGAGCGCAATGTAATTCACCGCGACATCAAGCCCTCGAATGTATTTTTGACTTCCGACGGTACAAGCCGCGTCGTCCTCCTCGATTTCGGCCTCGCTGCCTCAGGCACGGACGGCAAGCTCACTCGTACGGGCGCGAGGATGGGATCGCTTTCCTATATGTCGCCGGAGCAGGTCCGGGGCGATTCCGCTGCTATTGGTCCGAAAAGTGATGTGTATGGTCTTGGCGTCACGCTCTATGAGATGCTGACGCTCAGCACGGCCTTCGGCGGCAGGACGGAGCCGGAGATTCTGCGCGCCATCGAACGCGGCGCCCCTCCGCGGATCCGTGAGAAGAACCCTTCCATCTCCTGGGAGACCGAGACGGTCTGCCTCACGGCCATGGAACACGACAGAGCGCGGCGCTACGGCAGTGCCACCGACCTGCTGCGCGATCTCGATAACGTGCTCGCGCACCGGCCGATCGAGGCGCGCCGTGTCGGGCTGATCCGCCGCGTGCGGCGCTGGATCGAGCGCAGCCCCGAGCAGGCGGCCGCCATCGGCCTCGGAGCCGCCCTCCTCGTCGGCCTGCCCGCCGTGTACGCTGTGCAAGCTCACTTTTCTTCGCTGGAGATCGCGTCGCAACGCGACCGCGCGGAAAGAAACCTCACTCATGCCCTCGACGCTGTGGATCGCATGCTGACGCGCGTCGGCTCCGTCGATCTGCGGTTCATGCCGCAGGTGGAGCCGGTTCGAAAGGCTCTCCTCGAGGACGCCGTCGCACTCCTCGAGCAGTTTCTCTCCTCATCCGAGAGCGATCCTCGCGCACTGGCGGCCGCTGCAGGTGCCCACGTCCGGCTCGGCCGCCTCCTCGAAGAGCTCGGCAGAAAAGTGGAAGCTGCAAATGCCTACGAGCAGGCCGAAAAGAAATATGCGCTCCTCCAGGCACAAGGCGTTGAGCCCGAGAACGCTGCGCTACGCCATTTCCAGGCGCGGAAGCAGCGGGCGCTGGCACTGACCGCGGCAGGAAAAGTGGATGAGGCGCTGGCACTCTTGAGGGAGACGCTGCGCTCGATCGAGAAGCTCGAGGCGCACGAGAAGGACGATTCGGGCTGGATCCGCAGAATTCGGCTCGAGTGCGAGACGACCACGGCGCACGCGCTCGCGGGCCTGGGACAGCTCGAAGACTCGAAGAAACAATTTGAGATCGCAGTCGGTCACGCCGAGGCCATTGCTGCGGATCCCAAACGATCCCATGAAGACGTCGAACGGTGTGCGCAGGCGTGGAATGAGTTCGGGCTCTTTTTGCTAAAACATTATACAAAAGATGGAGCTGGGAACGAGCAGGCCGAGGGCATGCTGCGTCGCGCGGTCGCCGCTCAGGAGTCTCTGGCGGCCGCGGCAGAGGATAAGGCAAGCATGCTTCTTGAGCTGTCCACCGGGCGAATCAACCTCGCCGGAGCGTTTCGGCGCGCGTCGCGCTTCGACGAGGCTTCCGAAGAGTGCAAGAAGGCCCACGCGACTTTGGAGAGCCTCGTCGGCAGGCATCCGGAGAACCTAACCTATAAGCTTGAACTTGCGACGGTCTGCAATCAATCCGGTATTATTGAAGAGTATCGAAAAGCGTCTCCGGAGGCCGAGAGTTACTATCGCCGCGCCGTTGACCTCCTCCGCGAGATCACTCAGAAATCACCGGCCGACCCGACGCTTCTTAGCCGGTTTGCGCAAGCACAGGTGAATCTCAGCTCACCCATCGGGAAGACGCCCGGACGGATCGACGAAGCCGATCGCCTCCTGCTGAGCGCCGTGGAGACATTCCGGCGCGCGCTGGATCTCTCCCCGAGGAATTCTGAAATTCGATCCGGGCTTGCAGCCTCCATACGCGGCCTGTCCACATTTCGATGCCAGGCGGGCCGGTACGATGCCGCTGCCGAGGCTGCGGAGATGCTGACCACGCTGGAGCCTGATCACTGGTCGAACTACACCGGCGCCGCGCTGCTGCAGACCAATATTCACAGATTCATATTAAAAGATGTGAGAATTGAAGAGCGCGAGCGCACCCCAAAGGCGGCGCACCATGCTGACCGAGCGGTCCAGCATCTCTCGGCTGCCTTTCATCTCCCCGTGCCTGCGCCGCCACCGCCCAACGGACTGAAGGGTCTTCAGGATTTTCGAGCACTTCACGGACACCCGGGCTTCGAGAAGCTCGCCGAGGAGATCGCGAAGCCGGCAGCTAAGGAAAAGTAGCTTTCTTGAGGGCCGAAATGACCCGCCGGACGTTTCCGTCCCAGGTGTAATCTCTCTCGAGAAGCAGCGCGCGTCCGCTTTGGCCGATGGCGGTGCGGACGGCGGGGTCCAACACAAGCTCCTCAAGGGACCGGGCGAGCGCTTCCGCATCGCCTTGCGGGAAGAAGCGAGCCGCCTGCTCGTCCACAATCTCACGCAGATTCGGCTGATCGACGACGACGCTCGCCGCGCCGACCGCCAAGTACTCGAATAGCTTGAGTGGCGAGGCGTAGGGATTGATGGCCGTGACGAGCGCAATGTCGATCAAACGCACATAATCGGCCATGTCCTTGTGGTCCACTTTTCCGGTGAAGTGCACGGCATCGGAGAGCCCAAGCGCCTCGGCATGCTTTCGCAGCCCTTCCAGAGCCGGGCCTTCTCCGACGACGAGGAGGACGGCGCCGCGAGTCGCGAGGCGCGCTTTTGCGATCGCGTCGAGAGCCAGGTCGAGGCGATGCCAATCCCGAACGAAGCCGGTGAATCCAATGACCACTTTTCCAGCGAGATCAAGGCGCTGCAGGAGCTCGGCACTCTTGGGTCTTGGCGCGAACCGCTCCCGGTCGACTCCGTTGGGAGTGAGCACGATTCGAGATCTCTCGACGCCGCAGCTCAGCACCCAGTCACGCAGCGCCCCGCTCACCACCGCCACGAGCGTCGCGGTCCTCAGCACCTTCAGCTCCTTCCTCCTCGCGATCCCGGCGAAGGAGAGCCCGCGCGTGCGGGAGACCTCGTCGACCAGCGGAGAATTCACTTCCAACACATAGGGGATCTTGAGCTCTCGCGCGACCGTCGCGCCACACGCAGTCGAGAGGGCATAGCGCTCGTAGAGCAAGTCCGGCCGCTGCTCCGCGATCGCCGACCGCAGCGCGCGTGCCCCGACGAGGTCGTAGCCGTGCTCGGCCAGCTCGCGCACGAACCGCGGAGCCCAGTCGGCGAGAGTGCCGAGCATCGACCGCTGATGCGCCTGCCCCGGCTTGGATCGCGTCACCAAGGCAACTTCTCGCACTTCATGCCCAAGGCGGCGGAACGCGGACTGCAGCTCGCGAATGTGCACCGCTTGCCCGTCGTCGGCTGCCGTTCTGTGATGATAGAGAATCTTCATGCGGCGCCCGCGACGGCTCGCTCGAAGACGGAATGCAGCCTGTCGATCAGCGGATCCCAGCGCAGCTCGTCCCGCTTCCGTGCGAAAGCTGCAGGATCGAAGTTGCGCCTCAGCGATGTGCGCAGGGCGGACTCCAAAGCGCCCGCGTCATTTGCCCGGCTCGCGAGATCGCCGAGTTCGGGATCAACAATTTCCGGAATGCCGCCGACGGCAGTCGCCACGACGGGGCATCCCGCAGCAATCGCCTCGACCACGACATTCGGATAGCCCTCATGGAATGAAGGCAATAAAAATCGGTGGGCCTGCCACAGAAGGCTCGGGATTCGGTCATGGGGCACCTCTCCGAGGAGTCGCAGCCGGTCGGAGATCCCGTGGGCGCGCGCTGCCGCTTCAAGCGCGGACCGCTCCGGTCCCTCCCCAGCGAGCACGAGAACGAGATCGGGGAACTCGGGCAGCAGACGCGCCATCGCCTCCAATGCCACATGGAATCCTTTGCCGCGCACCAGGCGCCCGACTCCGAGCAACAGGCGCCCCTCCGCGGGCTTCTCGGCGGAAGTGTGAGATCTCGGCGCGAAACGATCGACGTCGACGCCATTCTGAATCACATGGATCTTCTCGGAGGCGACTCCCATGGAGCGCAGCTTCTCCGCGAGGGCGCCTGAGACGGCGATCACCGCCGAGGCGCGCGATGCCGCCTCGACGATCCGCCGACGCGGCCCCTCGATCGAACCGATCACATTCACATCGCTCCCGCGCGCACTCATCACAAAAGGGATCCGAAGCCTCCGAGCGAGCTCCGCTCCAGCCACAGCGTCGGGATACAAGTAGTGACAGTCAAGAATCTGAATCGGCTGGCTGCGATGCAGATCCGCCAACACTGGCTCACAGGCGGCCACCCAGGCCGAGGGCGCGAGACCCATTCCGATCTTGGGCAGAATAAGAACGCGCGGATGGAATACCACAACACCCTTGCGCTCCTCGCGAGGCGGCGTTCGCGCGAAGGCGGAGTAGGAACCAAATCCGCGCCGAAACGGAAACCACGGAACGGGGGCAACGACGCGCAGCATCCCACCGGTGCGTGCCGCCCAACGGACCATGCGCTGCTCCACAAAAAGGCCGTGCCCCGGCCTCGCTGCGCTCGGGTAAAGATTCGTCAGCGTAAGGACGTTCACAGCCAGCGGCGAACCCAGCGGTCGAGCACAAGCGCTGCATAGAGCATCTCGCTGTGATCCGCTTCCGCGGCGCGGTGCTCGCTCAGAAGCCGGCGCAGGACGGCCCCGTCGAGGAATCCGCCGGCGGGTGCCGCCGCGACTCCGTCGAGCTGCTGCGCGAAGTCCTGCCGCGTCCAGCGCCGCAACGGAACGGAGAATCCGTGTTTCTTGCCATGCAACACTTCACGCGGCACCCGCGACTCGAGCGCGCGCTTGAAGATCCACTTCCCCTGCCCGTCTTTGAGCTTGTAGCGCGTCGGAATCCTGCAGGTCCATTCGATCAGCTTATGATCAATGATCGGTACTCGAGCCTCGAGCGATACGGCCATGGATGCGCGATCGACTTTCGTGAGAATGTCATCCTGCAGATAGGTGCGAACATCGGTGTAGAGCACTTTTCCGAGGAGGTCGTCGGTGTCGGCGGAATCGTAGACTTGCTTCCACGCGTCAAAAGGATCGTAGGCCGCGCAAGCGCGCCGCACTCCGGCGCTCAGCGCCGCGCGAGCCGTCTCGGTCGCAGTCGCCGAGACCGAGTGGAAGTAAGCGCGCGCAGGATCGAGCGCGAGATTCGAGAGTAATGTCTTCCCGCGAAGCCAACGCGGCACCTTCGGGCCGCTCGGCGCGAGCGCAGCGAGCGATCGCGCGGCCGGCTCCAGCACCCCGGCGGGCACGAGCCCACGGACGCGATTCTCGAGCGCGTCGAATTTGTAACGCCGGTATCCGGCGAAGCTTTCGTCGCCCCCGTCGCCCGAGAGCGCCACGGTCACGCGCTGGCGCGCCACCTTCGAGACGAGATAGGTGGGGACGGCCGAAGAATCCGAGAACGGCTCATCGAAGTACTCGGGAAGCACGTCGAGCACGAGCGCGGGATCGGCCGGCACGAGCTGCTCCTCGTGGTCGGTTCGCAGCAGCCCCGCAATGGCGCGCGCCGTTGCGCGTTCGTCGTGCTCTCGGTCCTCGAATCCCACAGTACACGTCTTGATGGGCAGCGAGCTCTGGCGCGCCATCGAGGAGACGACGGCGGAGCTGTCGACGCCTCCCGACAAGAATGCGCCGAGCGGCACATCGGCGATCATCCGCAGGCGCACGGCCTCGTCGAGGCGAGAAAGCAACTCTTCCGCGATCGCTCCCGGAGGATCGGACAGCGGATTCGCAAATGAGGGACGCCAATATTCTTGGACCTCCACGCGCCCGTCGGATTCGGCCACGAGCATCGTCCCCGGCCGAAGCTTCTCGACCCCCTGAAGGATCGTCTTCGGCGCAGGCACCGCGCGCAGCACGAGGAAGTCGAGAACGGCCGTTGGATCGACGACCTTCGGACCGCGCAGCGCGGGCAGGATCGTCTTCAGCTGCGAGCCGAAGGCAACGCCGTCCGAGAGCTTCGCGTAGTACATCGGCTTGATGCCAAGCCGGTCGCGCACGAGCACGAGTCGGCGCCGCTTGGCGTCGAAAAGTGCAATAGCAAACATCCCCCGCAGCCGGTGCACGAAGTCGAGCCCCTCGTCTTCGTACAGGTGCACAATGGTCTCCGTGTCGGACTTCGTCGCAAGCTTGTGGCCGCGCGAGAGGAGGAGATCCCGAAGTTCCTGATAGTTGTAAATCTCGCCGTTCAGCATCACGGCGAGCGTACCGTCCTCGTTGAAGAGCGGCTGGTGCCCCCCCGAGAGATCAATAATCGAGAGGCGGCGAAATCCGAAGCAGACTCCCGGAGACTCGAAGAGGCCCGCATCGTCCGGCCCACGGTGCACCATGACGTCACGCATCCGCTCGACGGTCGCCGGGTCGGGCGCCGCGCCGCCGAATCGATAGAGGCCAGTGAGTCCACACATAGGTGCTACTTCTTTCGTTGAAATCCGATGTCGGGGCGCGGAGCGCTGAAACCGAAACCCATTTGTCGCAATCGACTTCCCCAGCGGACCGCCGTGGCAGCCCGATCGGAGAAGCTCGGTGTTCCCGCTCGTTCGGCGGCCAGGGAGGCCGTCGCGGCGGGTTTCGAACCGTGCACGCTCGAGGCCGGCGAGCTGAGCGCCATGGCAGGCTCCGGCTCCGGCAGCCCGGCCCTGCGGAAGCCAGGCAACATTTCTACGCGGCCGACTGCGCGAGCACGCAGCGGATACTTCGCCTCGCTTGTCATCTCGCGGTACGCAATCGAGCCGAACGCGCTCACGATTGCGATCACGTGATATGCGAAATCGAAGTGCGCGCGGTTCAAGAACATGGCGCCGACGAGGAAGCCGACCAGAGAGGCCTCGAACATGCGCACATAATTTGAGATCCAGCTCGTCTCGTAGCGCTCCATCGCCATTCGGCGTATCCGGAAGAGCACAAGAAACGACGAGCCGACGATCGCGAGATAAGTAAGAAGTGCGGGAATGCCCGATTCCGCGCTCAGCTGGAGATATGAATTATGAGCCACGAAATAAGCCCGCGAGCCAGACCCCTGCTTTCCCTTGAGCGGCTGCGGGTCGTACTCGGGATAGGCCGACTGGAAGTTGCGGAACCCGACGCCGAACACCGGGTTGGCGCCGATCATCTTGAGCGCGACCCCCCAAGTGTGAAGACGAGCCTGCGCCGAGGAGTCCTGCTCGTAATCCTTGATGGAGCTGAGGCGCTCCTTCACGCCGGAAGGAGCTGCCACGAGGAACACGAGCGCCGCGACAACGGCGATTGCAAATCCGATGAATCGATTGCGCGAGCGCCAGGTCATGAGGCCGAGCGTTGCCGTCATGGCCAAGAATCCGCCGCGGCTGTGCGTGAGGAGAATCGTGAGGCATGTGAGCCCCACCGCGCCAAGCAGCCCGCGCCGAACCCAGATGTTCCTCTCGGACCAGCCGAGATAAAACAAAAACGGGAGATTCATCGTCAAAGCGAGCGAGAAATCGTTGTTGTCCGCCATGAGGCCGCCCGGCCCGCGGAGAATCTGCTTCGACCCGCCGGTCAGAATGCCCCAAAGCCCCGATTTCACGCCGAAGAACCCGAGCGAGAGCGCGATGGTCCATACCAGGATGCGCAGCCGCTCCGGCGTCGTCACGAGCGCCGTCGTGATCAATGCAATGGCAATGATCTTGATGAACTCAAGATAATAGTTGATGACGATATCGGTGACTTCATACTTTGTGAAAAACACCGAAAATGAGACGAACGCCGCCAGCAGAATCATTAAGTAGTTGCGAATGTCCGGCTTGAAGAGCGGCTTTCGCTCGAACACGAAAAAGCCGACGAACATCGCAATCGCGACGAAATATGAGAACCGCATCGTGCGCGCAAAACCCCAGCAGAGGTCTTGCACACGCATGTAGGCGAGCCACGAGAAGACGACGAGCCCAACAAAGGGCTGCCGGAAGGAGTAGGGCAGGCTCCCGAGGACGACTGCCGCCACCACCAAATCGCGCCAGGACACGGCCGTCCGCCCAGTTCGAGAGGTCCGCGATGCGTCTTGGGGGGCACTGCGGCAGCCGCCGCCGAGCGCCGCCCCCGCTTAGCGGAACGCCTCCTTCACAGAATCGAAGGTCGAACGCATTCCTTTGGGAAGGACCTTCGGTTGGAACAGATAGAGTCCGCCCACGAGCGCGATGAATAGGATCGCCGCGAGCGAGACGGAGAGCCCCGTGGCACGCTTCGCCTTCGCTCGCAGCAGCTCGCGGCGCGTCACCATCTTGTGGACGCTTCCGAGCACCGGGATCGAGAGCGAGCCGGCGGCATCGTCTGTGCTCCGGAAGGAGCCCTTGAGGAACTCGCGAGCAACGACGATCGCGAGGCCAAGGCCGAATCCTGCGACGGCGGCGATCATGAGCATGAGCGGCACGTTGGGCTCGACCGGCTTCTCGGCAGGTCGCGCCTCGTCGAAGATTCGGAACGGGTTACCCGCCGGGTCGGAGATGCGAAGCAACAGATTCTGCTTCAGCGTCAGCCGCTCCTGCGCATCTTTGTACTGCTTCTCCGCGACCTCCTCGTCGGTCTTGAGTGCATTGTACTTTGCATACACTTCTGAGCGCTTCTCAAACTCGGGCTGACGCTTCGCGAGGCGCTGCGTCACGACGAGCAGGCGCGCCTTTGCCGCGTTGAGCTCCGTCTCCGCGCGGTCGACCTCCGCCTGCAGGTCTATTTTCTTCTGATTCAGCACCACGCGCCTGTTCGCGGCAGTCGGGAGCCCCGTTGTGGGATCGACCTTGGGGGTCGTCACCTTAGCGGCCAGCGCTTTCTCCTGCTTCTTCAGCAAGTCGATCTCGGACTGCTTGCGCTGGTAAAGCTTGTTGCCCGCTTTGAGATTGCTGGACTTGAGTTCGAGCTCCTTGGCAGCAATTTCGTTTTGTATCTTCGTGAGGGCGTCGCGCACCGGATCTCCGGTGGAGACGGGCTGCGCCGGCCCCGATGGCTTCTCCGGCACGATCTCTTCTTCAAATGTGCGCGGCTCCGACGTCCAGGCGGCCACGACAGATTCGTAGCGTTGCTGGAGCGTCGCCACGTCGGTCTCGAGAGCCACCTTCTCCGACTCATCTTTCCGGTATTGCTGAATGATGAAATCCTCCTCGATGGTGGCACCGCGCCCGATCGGCTGCGTCGGAGAGATCTCATGCTGGCGCTGCCACGTATCGACGGCGCGCCGCGCGGTCAGCAGGCGATCGCTGGCTCGCTCGGTCTTGCGCCGCTCATCGTTGTATTCGCGATTGACCTGGTCTTTGTATGCGGCGATCGACTCCTCGGCCCAAACGTCGCGAATCGTATTTGCGAAGTCGGCCGCCCGGACGGGATCCTCATCGCGATACGTGATGGTCACATAATCGGCGCCGGTATCGCGGTCCTTCTTGGCGCGCTCCACCTTCGTGCGCTCTCGCACTTTATCGAGATACTCGACCGACTTGGGCGTGCCGCGCACCGTCAAATACGACTGCCAGCGAAGCTTGTCGCCGATCGCCTTGTCGAGCCGAATATTGGCGAGCACCTGCGCCCCCACCTGCTGCACGTCCTTCTGGTAAGGCGCAATCTGCGAAAGGCGGCCGGTGGCGTCGTCGTCGAACTTGATTTCACGCAGCTCCACGCGAGTCCATGCCTCGTAGCGGCGCGGCACGAACCCAAGCACGAACAGACCGATCGCGAGCCCGGCAAGGCCGGGCAGCACGATGGACCACTTCTCCCGCTTGAGCAGCGAGACGAACTCGTGGATCTGATTCGTCGGAAGTGCGAGTTCTGCCACGAGAGATCCCTTAGAAGATCCCGCCGCCGCCGCCGTTTCGCGTCGCGACGCGCTGGATGAGCAAGAACTGCAGCAAAGCTTGGATCGGCTGAATAATCACTTTCACCGGATAGAAGATTCGCTCCACGAAGTGGCCGATCGTCCCGATGAACGTCGGAGGAACGTAAATAATGTCGTTCTCCCGAACGATCAGGTTGTAGGTCGTGTCGCCGTAATCAATAAAATCGTGAAAGTTGATCGTGAAGATCAGCGGATCGACGGGGTCACCACGAATGAGCAAGACGCGCCCGAGGTTGGCCGTCTCGTTTTTGGGAGCCGCCTCGAGCACCGCCTCGAAGACCGACTTGTCGCCCGTGAAGGCAACCGCAGACTGCTTCTCCACTTCGCCAACGACGAAGTATTTCTTGCCACGGCCGCTCGCCCCCGCAGCCGACTGGAACTGGACGTGGATGTCGGTGCGCTCATAGAGCGGCTGGTAAGCCTCCGTGAGATACGCCTCGAGCTGCCGGCGAGTCCGGCCGAGCACATGAACCTGCCCAATATCGGGAAGATTAATAGTTCCGTCCGAATCCACCTCTTGCGGAGAGAGCTGCAGATCGGCGTTCAGCGAATCTCGAACTGTTACAGAATCGCCAACGACGAGGTAATTCTCCACGTTGGCGTCGCCGCGCGCCTTCACCCCGAATCCTTCCTGATTCAAGTACTGAAAAATGCGCTTCTCTTCCGTGGCGCGGCAGCTCGCCAGCGATCCGGCTCCGAGGGCAAGCACAAATAGCAGCACAAGCCTCGGGCCCAGGGCGCTGAGAACTCGGCGGACCGTGCCGCGTGCCGCCTCCTCGCCGCGCGTCCGAGCGCCGGTATCTGGCTGGGCAGCGTGGGAGCTCTTCGCGAGCGAGCGGCGCGATCGGAGCGGCATGACAGGTTCCAAGGGCAGTGCCATAGGAGCAGTTCCCGCTGGGGGTGCGGCTTCCAGCGAGACCAGGGAGTACATGTGCGGAGTCAGTCGCACTACAAAGTGCCGATTGAAGGGTCGAGAGTCCCCCCCGAAATCGGCGTTTTCGGGGGGCTGGGTGAACCCCAGATCCCGTCGCCCTAGGGCGCGGGGTTGGGGTACGGAATCCCCGATTGCGAGCTGCTAGCTCCGCTTTCCGTATTGCCGCTCGTAGTAGTCGCGGTATTCGCCGCTCTTTACGTGGCGCCACCACGCCTCATGGTTCCGGTACCACTCGATGGTCTTCGGGAGCGCCTGCTCGAACCGGTGCGCCGGCTCCCAGCCGAGATCCTGGCGGATCTTCGAGGCATCGATGGCGTAGCGGCGGTCGTGTCCGGGGCGGTCCTTCACGAAGGTGATGAGCGACTCCGGCTTCCCGAGCAGCGAGAGCACCTGCTTCACGAGGTAGAGGTTCTCAAGCTCATTGTTCCCGCCGATATTGTAAACTTCACCCGGCTTGCCCGCCTCATAGACGCGAAGGAGCGCTTCGCAGTGGTCCTGCACATACAGCCAATCGCGGACATTTCTTCCATCGCCGTAGACCGGGATCGGCTTGTTCTCGAGGGCGTTTGAGATGACGAGCGGCAGGAGCTTCTCGGGGAATTGGTACGGGCCGTAATTATTTGAACAGCGGGTGATGCACACCGGCATGCCGTGGGTGTGGTGAGCCGCGCGTGCCAATAGATCACTTCCCGCCTTGCTCGCGCTGTAGGGCGAGTTGGCTGCGAGCGGCGTCTCTTCGATGAACTTGCCCGTGGCCCCGAGGGATCCATACACTTCATCTGTGGAGACATGAACGAACTTCGCGACCCCCTTGCGCCGGGCAGCATCGAGGAGCACCTGAGTGCCGACGACATTCGTGCGGACGAAGGCCGAAGCATCCTGGATGGACCGATCGACGTGGCTCTCGGCGGCGAGGTGGAGCACTCCCGCCACGTCTCCCTCGAAGGCCTTCGCAACATCCTCGGGCGACGCGACGTCCCCCTTCACGAAGCGGTACCGCGGGTGCGACTCGAGTCCGGCGAGATTCTCGAGGTTTCCCGCATACGTGAGCGCGTCGAAATTTACAATTTCCATCTGCGGCAACCGCTCGAGCGCCAAGCGCACGAGGTTGCTGCCGATGAATCCGGCTCCGCCGGTAATCACGAGTTTTTTCATGGGGTCTGGATGGGTGAAACTTATTGATCGCCGCGGCGAATGAAGCCCGCGAGAGCGTCCTTCCAATGCGGCATGTGGCAGCCGATGGTGCGCTCGAGATGAAGCTTCTCAAGCACGGAGTACGCAGGGCGCGGCGCGGAGCCTGGTTTCATGCGATTCCAGTCCTCCGTGGTGATCGGATCGACTCTGGTGGCGCGCCCGAGCAACTTCACAATTTCGCACGCAAGCTCGTGCCATGTGCACTCGCCCATCGAGCTTGCGTGATAGAGGCCTGCGGGCGCCTCCTCGGCAATGCGCCAGATCTCTGGCGCGAGATCGTGGGTGCAGGTCGGGCAGCCGCGCTGGTCCGCCACGACCGTCAGCCGATCGCGTTCGGCGGCGGCCCGGGCGATGGCGCCGACGAAGTGCTTTCCGCGGGCGCCGAAGACCCACTGCGTTCTTACAATTTGCCAGTCGCCGCCGGCTGCGGCCACGGCGAGCTCGCCGGCATGCTTGCTCTCGGCGTAGGCACCCTGGGGATTCGGCGCAGCGAATTCCCCATAGGGGCGCGTGGCTTTGCCGTCGAAGACGAAGTCGGTCGAGACATGGAGAAACCGCGCCCCCACCTCGCGCGCCGCCAGCGCGCCATTTCGCGCGCCGTCACTATTCACGCGGAATGCTGCAGCGCGGTCTTGCTCAGCGGCGTCGACAGCCGTGTAGGCGGCGGCATTCACCACGATGGCGGGCTGCACTCTTCTGAAGTAATCGCGCAGCGAATCGAGGCGCGAGACATCCGCCTCCTCACGCGCTACACCGAACACTTCCAGTCCCTTTGGCGCCCGGCGGAGAAGCTCACTTCCGAGCATTCCGCGAGCGCCGAGAACGACCGCAACGCGCCGACTGGATCCCGACATTACTTCTTCGTCGAGCTCTGCATCTTGTTGGCACCGCCCTGCGCCACAAGGTTGCTCGCGCGCAAAAGCGAGGAGAACGTGCCGGCGTCGGTCCACCAGCCGGTAAGCCGCGACGCGCGCATCGTGCCCTCGCGGATGTAGGCATTGTTGACATCGGTGATCTCAAGCTCACCGCGCCCGGAGGGCTCGAGGGTCTTGATGATGTCGAAGACATGCGAATCGAAGAAGTAGACACCGATCACCGCAAGATTGGACCGCGGATTCTTGGGCTTCTCCTCGATGCGAACCACCTTGTCGCCGTTCAGCTCTGCGACGCCAAAGCGTTCGGGATCCTCGACCTCCTTCAGGAGGATGCGGGCGCCGCGATCCTGCTTGCGGAACTCGTCGACGTAGGGCGCGATCGAGTTCTCAAGAATATTGTCGCCGAGAATCACACAGAGGCGGTCGTTCCCGCACCAATGCTCCGCGAGCGAGAGTGCCTCTGCGATGCCTCCCTCCCCTTTTTGATAGGTGTAATTCAAATGCTTGAGGCCGAACTCGGACCCATTCCCGAGCAGCTGCAGGAAATCGCCGGCCTTGTTGCCGCCCGTCACGATCAGGATCTCCTCCACTCCCGACGAGACGAGCGCCTCAATCGGATAGTAAATCATGGGCTTGTTGCAGACCGGGAGGAGATGCTTATTCGTAACCTTCGTGAGAGGATGGAGCCGGGTGCCGAGGCCCCCGGCAAGGATCACGCCTTTCATGGGATTATGGATTCTTAGGGATTTCGTTGCGCCGACAGGCAGGGCCGACGCGGCGGATGATGCGAAGGAGGGATGGTTTGTCTTAGCTGGCGATCGGTGAACGTCGGTTCAAGCAGACGGCACAGTCTTCGGCGCGGCAGTCGATGGCGCCGAACTCCGATACCACTCGAGCGTCCGCTCGAGCCCGGCACGGAACGTGACGTGGGGCTCGTAGCCGAGAAGCTTGCGCGCACGACTGATGTCGGCGAGCGAATGCTTGATATCCCCGGTTCGCGGCGCGCCGTGAGTCACGGCGAGCTTGCGGCCCGTGATCTCGCCGAGAGTCGACACGAGCTGATTCAGCGTGACGGCGCTCCCGGTGGCAACGTTCAACACAGTGCCCGGAGGCACGTCGCGCTCGGCCGCGAGCAGGTTTCCCGCCACGACGTTGTCCACATAGGTGAAGTCGCGCGACTGCTCTCCGTCGCCATGGATGGTGGCAGAGCGCCCTTCCACGGCGGCTCGGCAGAACAGTGCAATCACGCCCGAGTAGGGAGAGCTCGGATCCTGGCGCGGCCCGAAGACATTAAAATAACGAAGGATGACGGTCGACATCCCGTACACGCGCGCGAAGGAACGGCAATAGAGTTCGCCGGTGAACTTCGTCACGCCGTAGGGCGAGATCGGGTCGCCCGGCATCTCCTCGTGCTTCGGAAGCGTTGGCGTATCGCCATAGGCGGAGGAGGAGCCCGCATAAACAACGCGGCGCACCTTGGCGTCGCGCGCTGCGAGGAGCAGGTTCACAGTTCCACGGATATTGTTGTCATCGCTCGTGAGCGGATCCTCGACTGAGCGCGCAACAGACGGGAGCGCCGCCTCGTGGAAGACCACATCGATTCCCTGGCACGCCCTGCGAACGGCGGCGTCGTCGCGGAGGTCGCCTTCGAGGAACTCCGCCAGAGGTCCGCCCTGCTCCGAGCCGAGGGCCGCGACGAGGTTTGCGCGCTTGCCCGTCGCGAAATTGTCAAGAATCCGAACGAAGTCGCCGCGCGCGCGAAGCGCAGCGGCGATGTGGGATCCGATGAATCCCGCTCCGCCAGTAATGAGATATCGTGTCATCGTAGAGTCGTACTTACAGCTCGAGCTGCGGTGCCTTGGTGAAAATCCATGTTGTGGGATTGCTATCGGCTCGACAACCTTCGGCGCCACTCCACATATCGAGCGACACCGTCCTCGATCGTCGTGCGCGGCTCGTAGCCGAGCTGGGTGCGAGCCTTCGAGACGTCCGCATAGGTGAGCGGAACGTCTCCCGGCTCCGGAGGCAGATGCTTCACATGGGCGGGTTTGCCGATGGCCTGAGCGAGCACGTCGACAAGGCGCCGGAGTTCCACCGTGGAGGATTCTCCGAGGTTATAGATCTCGAAGCCCGAGCAGCGGTCGATCGCACGCACGATTCCGTCGAGGATGTCATCGACGTAGGTGTAATCGCGCCTCGTTGATCCATCGCCATAGATGGGGAGATCCTTCCCCTGCTCGATCAGCGCCGCGAATTTTGCAATCGCCATCTCGGGGCGTTGGCGCGGGCCGTACACCGTGAAGAAGCGCAAGCAGGTGATCGGAATCCCGTAGAGCTGATGGAAGCAGGCGGCATACAGCTCCCCCGAGCGCTTGCTCACCGCGTAAGGCGAGACCATCCGTTCGAGCGGATCCGTCTCGGCGAAGGGCACCTTCGTGTTCGCACCGTAGACCGAAGAGGACGACCCGAAAATGAGCCTTATCTCCGGACGAGCACGCATGGCTTCCAACAGATGCAGCGTACCGATGCAATTCACCTGATCATACAGAACAGGATCCTTGACGCTCGGGCGGACGCCAGCCATGGCGGCCAGATGCACGACGGCGTCGAAAGGCCGGCTGCGCACGCAGGACTCGAGCGCGGCGCGCTCTCGAAGATCTCCACGCACCAGGGCGAATGTCCCGCTGCCCGGACGCTGCGCCGCAGCTTGGATCGATGCGACGTTGTGCTCCTTCAGCGCCGGGTCGTAGAAATCATTGAAGTTATCAAAAACGACGACGGAGTCGCCTCGCCCGAGGAGTCGCTCCGTCAGGTGCGAACCGATGAATCCGGCTCCGCCGGTGACGAGAATCTCCACGCGCTACACTCCCGATCCGAGCCGTCGGCGCTTCGCCTTGGAGGGCATGCCGCTCGTCGCATTGCGCGCGTCGTAGACCGCCTTGCCGTGCTGCAGAACGGCAGCGTAGTCGACTCCGGTGTGATCTGTGAGAATCACAATTGCGTCGAACGACGAGAGCGATTTCGGATCGATCTTCAGCGTCCGGGGAACCTGGAAGCCCTCCGCCTGGAACGACTCCACGTGCGGATCAAAATAGGTAATCTCGGCGCCTCGCTCGTGGAGGAGCTTCGCGACGTCGATGGCGGGCGACTCCCGAACGTCGCTCACATTCTTCTTGTAGGCAACGCCGAGAAGGAGCACCGACGAGCCCTTCACCGGCTTTCCGCACTCGTTGAGAAGCTCCGCAACGCCGTTCGCCGTGTGAGCCGGCATGGCGCGATTCACCTCGTCGGCAATATCGATAAACCGAGTCTTCACATCCATGCCACGGACGCGCCACGACAGATAGAGCGGATCGACCGGAATGCAGTGGCCGCCGATGCCGGGCCCCGGCGTGAACGGCATGAACCCAAACGGCTTCGTCGCTGCGGCGCGAACCACTTCCCACACATCGAGGTGCAGTCGCTCGCACAGAAGGGCAATCTCGTTGACGAGCCCAATATTGACCGCTCGGAACGTGTTCTCGAGCAGCTTTGCCATCTCGGCCGCCTCGGGACTCGACACTTCGACGACAGTGTCGACGGCTGCACCGTAGAGGGCGGCGGCGAGCTTCGTGCAATCCGGCGTCAAGCCGCCCACGACTTTGGGCGTATTCTTGACACCGAACTTCTTGTTCGCGGGATCGATGCGCTCCGGGGAGAATGCTAAGAAAACGTTCTCCCCGATCCGAAGCTGGCGCGCCTCCAAGCGGGGCTGCACGACCTCTCGGGTCGTTCCCGGATAGGTCGTGCTCTCGAGAATCACCAACATTCCTGGATGAGCGAACGGCACGAGCGACTCCGTCGCCGAAACGATGTACGAAATGTCAGGGTCACGATTCTTTCGAAGCGGCGTCGGAACGCAGACGACGACGGCGTCGCATTCGGCGATGCCGCGATAGCTGTCCGTGGCACGGAAGCGCCCTGCCTTCACGGCGGCGGCGACGCGCTCCGAGGAGACATCGTCGATGTCCGACTCACCTTTTGCGAGGCGCTTGACGCGCCGCGCATCGACGTCGATTCCGACGACCGAGAATCCTGCCTCCGCAAAGGCGGTCGCCAGCGGAAGTCCCACATATCCGAGCCCCACGACTCCGACGGTCGCTTTGCGCGACTGGAGCTTGGCGAGCAGATCCTGCGACAGCGACTTCGCGGGTGATTGGGCGGCTTGATTCCTGCGTGCCGACTTCGGTGCAGACGACGGTGTCATTCGACGGTCACACTCTTGGCAAGATTACGGGGGCTGTCGGGAGAGAGGCCGCGCATCACGGCGATTTCGTAGGCGAGCCTCTGCAGCGGGATCACATTTACGATGGGTGCCAGCTCATCGGTGGTCGCAGGCACCTCAATCACCTCGTCAGCGAGCCGCTCCGCTTCCGGATCGCCGGGATTCGCCACGAGAATCACTTGCCCGCCCCGAGCCTTCACTTGCTCGAGCTGGTTCAAGGTCTTCTCGCGATCGCGGCCTTGAGTTGCAATCACCACGACGGGAAGCGTTGCATCGATCATTGCGATCGGACCGTGCTTCATCTCGCCAGCGGGATAGCCCTCGGCGTGGATGTAAGAGATCTCCTTGAGCTTGAGGGCCCCTTCCAGCGCGATCGGATAATTGATGCCGCGGCCGAGGAAGAGGAAATCGCGCGCGCCCGCAAAGCGCTTGGCGATGCGGTGCACGTTTTCACGCGCGTCGTCGGAGAAGAGCGGATCGAGCCGGGGACGCAGCACGCGAAGTGCACGAATCGCCTCCCGCCCCTGCTCCTGCGAAAGATGGCCCCGTGCGCGCCCGAGCCGCACAGCGAGGAGGTAGAGCGCCACGAGCTGGCAGGTGAACGCCTTCGTCGACGCTACACCGATCTCGGGCCCCGCGTGCGTATACAGAACAGCATCGCTCATGCGCGGGATCGACGACCCGCGAACATTGCAGATTCCGAGCACCGATGCGCCTCGCGTTCGCGCTTCACCGAGAGCCTTCAGCGTGTCCATCGTCTCGCCGCTCTGGCTGATGCCGACGGCAAGGACGTCTCCGCTCGGGATCGGCGAGCGATAGCGGAATTCGCTCGCGTAGTCGCACTCGGTCGGCAGGCCGGCGAGATGCTCCAAATAGAACTTCCCAACGAGCCCCGCGTGCAGGCTCGTTCCGCATGCCACGATCTGCACTCTTCGGATCGCGCGAAGCCTCTCGTCGCCGAGGGCAAAATCCTCAAATCTTACATCTCCCCGATCGTCATCGAGCCGGTCGAACGAGGTCTGCGCGACGGCATCGGGCTGCTCCTCGATCTCCTTCAACATGTAATGGGGATAGCCGCGGCGATCGGCGGCGGCTGCATCCCAGCGAATTTCGAGCGGAGCGAACGGCACGAGCTCACCGTCGAGCCGGCGGACAGTAACCCGGTCCGCTGTCAGCGTTGCCACCTCGCCGTCGCGCAAATAGTAAACTTTACGTGTGTGGGCCAGGAGCGCGGGCACGTCGGAGGCCACGAAGCTTGCGGGGTTTCCATGCACATCGGGCCCGATCCCGATCACCACAGGAGAATCCTGGCGCGCCACGAGAATGCGGTCAGGGAACCGGCGATGCAGCACGACGATCGCGTACGTTCCGCGGGCCTCGCGCATCGTGGCGCGCACTGCGCGCTCGAGAGCCGTTTCGTCGCCCGCCGTCTTGGTGCCGCTCTCTTTGGCGGGCGCCTCCATGCGCGCCAGCTGTTCCTCGATAGCGTGCGCCAACACTTCGCTGTCGGTGGCGCTGCGAAATATGTGGCCTTTTGCGGCGAGTTCCCGCTTCAGATCGAGGTAGTTCTCAATAATCCCATTGTGGACGAGCACGAGGTCGCCGCTCGAGTCCGAATGGGGATGTGCATTCTCTTCGGTCACGCCGCCGTGGGTTGCCCACCGCGTGTGGCCGACGCCGATCAGCGCGGGCCCGCCGAATCCTTCGCGGTGCAGCGCCTCGCGAAGAACCTCGAGCTTGCCGACGCGTCGGCGCTTCTCGACGCCGCGTTCTGTAAACACAGCGACGCCCGCGGAGTCATAGCCGCGGTATTCCAGCAGAGCGAGGCCGGCCAGGATGGCCGGCGTCACGTCGCCCTTGCGCGTCACAGCGCCGAAAATGCCACACATACGTTCGCCCGCCTACGCCAGCTCCGCGACGCGAGGCCGGAACCACTCAATGGTCTTCTCGAGACCGTCGCCGAGAGCGACCTTCGGCTCCCAGCCGAGCAGTGTCCGCGCTTTGGTGATATCGGGGCGGCGCTGCTTGGGATCGTCCTTCGGGAGCGGCCGGTACACGACCTTCGAGCGGCTGCCCGTGCGCTTCACGATCTCGCGCGCGAATTCCTCAATCGTCATCTCGGTGGGATTCCCAATATTCACCGGCAGCGTCTCATTCGACTCGAGAAGCCGAATGATCCCCTCGATGAGATCGCTCACATAACAGAAAGAGCGCGTCTGGGTGCCGTCGCCGTAAACCGTGACGTCCTCGCCGCGCAGCGCCTGCGTGAGGAACATCGGCAGCGCGCGGCCGTCGCGCAGCCGCATCCGCGGCCCGTAGGTATTGAAAATCCGAACGATGCGCGTCTCCACGCCGTGGGTCCTGTGGTACGCCATCGTCATGGCTTCGGCAAAACGCTTGGCCTCGTCGTAAACTCCGCGCGGGCCGATCGGATTGACATTTCCCCAATAATCCTCGGTCTGCGGGTGGACGAGCGGATCGCCGTACACCTCCGAAGTGGACGCGAGCAGATAGCGGGCCTTCTTCTCCTTGGCGAGGCCGAGCGTCTTGTGCGTTCCGAGGGAGCCCACTTTCAATGTCTGGATCGGCAGCTCCAGGTAGTCGACGGGACTTGCCGGCGATGCGAAATGCAGGATCGCGTCGAGCTTTCCCGGAACGTGCACATGATTGGTGACATCGTACTTGACGAATTGGAACCCCGGGCGCCCGATCAGGTGCTCGATATTCCGGACATCTCCCGTGAGGAGACTGTCCATCGCGATCACCTCGTAGCCGCGGGCCAGGAGGGCTTCGCACAGATGCGAGCCGAGGAAACCGGCTCCGCCGGTCACAAGTGCACGTGCCATTATTTGTCTCCTGGGGTCTTCGGCGCCTGCGAAGGCGCGGCGCTCGAATCCGAGCGCGGCCCACGCCGGCCGATCTTGGGCTGGAGCGGGTCGAATTCGACGCGGGCCGAGCCGAAATCGGCTTCGCCGATCCGCGCAGGCGCGCCCTCGCCGCCGACGACGGTCGCAGAAGCGGGAGTGGCCCCCGCTTCACCTGCGGACTCGGGGTTGCGCAGCGCCGGCAGATCGATCGTCTCCGACGGGCGAATCCATGTGGACTTCCCGGCGATCGTCAGCTCGATCGGCACTTTTCCGTCGTTCGAGAGGCGATAGTAGCGATCGCGCTCCAGGGCGATTTTGTAACGTCCCAACGGCGGGGCATCGATGCGCGCGCCGCCGGGCAGCTCGATCGGCCCGAGCTTCGGCTCGGCCGATTGTGTGTACTCAAGAATCGAGAGGCGATCGCACCAAAGTCGCGGCTCCCCGGCGGCAGCATTGCCGATCGTGAGCAGGCAGGTGTGATGCACGACGGCGGTTGCATCGTCGGCGAAGGCGAGGCGCGCCACCGTGTTGACGCCTCCCAAAATGGTGCCATAGGGGCTCGTCTGGATCCGCGGGCGGTAGTACTCGAGCGTTCGCGCGCCACGCTCGCCCGCCAATCGAACCCGGAGGGGCCCTGTCACGCGCTCAACTTCCACGACGTTGCTTTCGTCGAGCTTCGGGACGTCGGTGCGAACGCCGCTCAGCCGAACCGGGCTAGGTCCGGGCTCACGGTAGGCGTTCACAATGCCCTGGCGACCGATGATGAACTCGGTCTCCTCGCCCCAGCGCTCGCTCGTGAGACAGCCGCCGGGGACGGTTCCAACGCCGACGAGAAGGAGCGTCCAAACCCCGCGGCGCCACCCCAACCGTCGGGGGCGCGGAAATGAGCTGCGGCCGGGGGCTCCAGCCGAGTGTGTGGGGTGGAACGGGCTCATCGGGCCGACACCCTATCGAAAACGGAGCCACAGGACATGAACCGGCCCCGCCAGCATCCCGCGTCCCTACCGGGTCGCGAAATAGCGCTCGACGAATCCCGTATCGACCTCGCCCGACAGGAAATCGGCGTGCTCGAACACCTTCCGGTGGAACGGAATGGTCGTGGAGATGCCCTCGACGTGGAACTCGCTCAGGCAGCGGCGCATCGTCGCGATGGCTTCCCGGCGCGTCGGTCGATGCACGATCAGCTTCGCCACCAGGGAGTCGTAATTCGGCGGGATCTCGGCGCCCGCGGCCACATGGGTGTCGAGGCGAACCCCTGGTCCGCCGGGCGCCATCCAGGCCGTCACGCGGCCAGGCGTCGGGCGGAAGTTGGCGTCGGGATCTTCGGCATTGATGCGGCACTCGATGGCGCACCCTTTCATCTGAATATCGCTCTGCTTCCAGCGCAGCCGCTCGCCGGCGGCGATGCGGATCTGCTCCTGCACGAGGTCGATTCCGGTCACCATTTCGGTCACCGGGTGCTCCACCTGGATGCGCGCGTTGACCTCAATGAAGTAGAAGTTGCCATTGCGATCGACGAGGAACTCCACAGTTCCCGCGTTCTCATAATTCGTCTGCCGGCACACCGCGACGGCCGCCTCGCCCATGCGTCGGCGAATCTCCGGCGTCAGAACCGGCGAAGGCGCTTCCTCGACAAGCTTCTGATGACGGCGCTGGAGCGAGCAATCGCGCTCGCCGAGATACAATAAATTCCCACCTCCGTCTCCGAGGACCTGAATCTCGACGTGCCGCGGCCGCTCGATGAACTTCTCGAGGTAGACCCCGGAGTTCTTGAACGCGGCCTCCGCTTCCGCACGCGCCTGGTGGAGCCCGTTCACAAGCGACACTTCGTTGTGGGCGACGCGCATTCCGCGGCCGCCGCCACCGGCGACGGCCTTCAGGATGACCGGGAAGCCGATCTCGCGTGCCACTCTCAACGCCTCCTCCTCGGTCGCAAGGATCCCAGTGCTGCCGGGAACCGTCGGCACGCCCGCCACCTTGGCGATGGCGCGGGCACGCTGCTTGTCGCCAAATGATGCGATCGCCTCGGGGGGCGGCCCGATGAAGCGAATATTACAGGCGTGGCACACTTCGGCGAAATGTGCATTCTCCGAGAGGAAGCCGTACCCCGGGTGGATCGCTTCGACGTCGGCGATCTCGGCTGCGGAAATAATCTTGGGAATATCGAGGTAGCTCTTGGCGGACGGCGCGGGGCCAATACAGATCGTCTCATCGGCCATCCGCAAGTATTGTGCATTGCGGTCGGCCTCCGAATAGACGAGCACCGTCTCCACTCCGAGCTCACGGCACGCGCGCATCACGCGCACCGCAATCTCGCCACGGTTGGCGATCAGGATCCTGCGGAACACCTTGGCTCCTTAGGCAGGACGGATAAGGAAGAGCGGCTGGCCATACTCCACGGCCTCGCCATCCTTCACGAGAATGTCCACCACTTCGCCCGACAGCTCGGCGCGAATCTCATTCATCACCTTCATCGCTTCGATAATACAAAGCACCGAGTCGGGACGAACGCGCGCTCCGCGGTCGACAAAAGGCTCCTTATCCGGCGCCGGCTTCCGATAGAACGTGCCGACGATGGGGCTCTTGAATTCCGTGAGTCCGAGTTCCTTCTTGGGAGCCGCCGGTGCCGACTCCGCAGCGGGCGCCGGCGACGGCGCAGCGGCAGGTGCCGCGCTCGGCGCAGGAGCGGCCGTGGCAGGAGGCGCCATCCAGGGGCCGGGCATCCACATCGGAGCCGGCGCCGGATCGCGGCGCTCCTCCTGCTTGCGCAGCTTCACAGTTCCATCCGGCTTGAGCTCGAGTTCCACGAGCCCATGCTGGCTCATCATTTCGACGAGCTTCTGAAGGCGTGCGAGTTCCGCTTGGGCTCGCTTCGAATCGTCTTCTTGGGTCATAGTTCGGGGTGTCTCAGGGGCGTTCCGGGGAGCGGAGCGAGGCGGCATCGTGAGCGTTGCAGATTGTTATCGATGACAACAAAAGAAAAGTTGAGTTCAGCGGATCGCGGGGCTCGCGGCGGCAACGCTCTTCGGAATCGCATGCTCAAGAATCTGCACCGCATTCAGGGCGGCGCCCTTGCGCAGCTGATCGCCGACGCACCAAAAGCTCAGGCCTCGCTCGAACACCGTGGCACGGCGAACGCGCCCGACCAGCACGTCGTCGCCCCCTTCCGCGTCGAGCGGCGTCGGATACCCGTTGCGCGCAGGCTCATCGACGACGGTAACTCCGGGCGACCGTCGCCACAGATCCCGCGCCTCTTCGGGCGAACAGGGGCGCTCGAGTTCCACCGTGACTGCCTCGCTATGGCAGCGGAGCACGGGGACGCGCACGCAAGTGGCATCGAGGGCGAGCGTTGGATGTTCGAGAATCTTGCGCGTCTCCCGCTCGACCTTGATCTCCTCGCGAGTGCGTCCGTCCGACTCGAAGAGGTCGACGTGTGGAAGCACATTGAAGGCGATTGGCTTGGGGAAAACCGACGGCACGGCAGGGCGACCGGCGAGTACATCGCGCGTTTGGGCCTCGCACTCTGCCATGGCGCGAGCCCCCTTTCCGCTCACGGCCTGATAGGAGGCCACGATCACCCGCTTCACACCGAACGCTCGATGAAGGGGCGCGAGCGCCATGAGCAGGATGGCCGCCGTGCAATTAGGATTCGCAACAATTCCGTGGGCCTCTCCCAGGCGATGGGCGTTGACCTCGGGCACGACGAGCGGCACGTCGGGGTCCTCACGGAAGGCCGATGAATTGTCGATGGCGAGCGCCCCTTCCGAGATCGCCTGGGGCACCGCCGTGCGCGACACGGTGGCGCCGGCGGAGAGCAGCACGGCGTCGAAGCCGCGGAACGAGCCCGGAGCGAGCATCTCCAGCGGAACGCGCTCACCGCGGAATGTGGTTTCGCCTCCTCTCGACTTCTCGGAGGCAAACAGGCGGATGCGGTCCACAGGCGTGCGCCGCTGTTCGAGCACACGGAGAATTTCCTGGCCGACGGCGCCGGTGGCGCCCACCACTGCGATCGAAACTCCCATGGCGAGGCTTACTGCGGTTCGCGCGCCGACACTTCGGACGCAGTCCACGAGCCGCTGCGGCCGCCATGCTTTTCCAGCAGAGCGACCTCGGTGATTTTGATGCCTTTTGTAATGGCCTTACACATGTCGTAGACGGTCAGTGCGGCGACGGACGCCCCGACGAGCGCTTCCATCTCGACGCCGGTCTTGGCCTCAGCGACCGCCGCGCACGTTACTTGGAGGAGATTGCGGTCGCAAATCTCGAAGTCGATCGTCACGGAATGAAGCGGGATCGCATGGCAAAGCGGAATCAGCTCGAAGGTGCGCTTGGCCGCCTGAATTCCGGCAACGCGCGCCACGCCGGTGACGCTCCCCTTCGGCGCGCCCTGCTCCTTGAGCGCCTCGAGGGTGTCGCCAGGGAACTCCAGGCGCGCCCGCGCCACCGCGCGCCGCACCGTCACGTCCTTGGAGGTCACGTCCACCATGCGCGCTTTCCCGGAAGCGTCGAGATGGGTGAACGGGGCAGAGTCCGAGGCCATGGCGGCATCGTAGCGTCGAGCGCCCCGCGGCGTCGGGACAAGGGT
This sequence comes from Planctomycetota bacterium, assembly GCA_016792805.1. Taxonomy (GTDB): domain Bacteria; phylum Planctomycetota; class UBA1135; order UBA1135; family JACQFD01; genus JAEUHX01. Next base: position 38,645 of record JAEUHX010000048.1, on the reverse strand, counting down.
CACTCGGCCCCCTGTTCGACAGCTCGGGCCTCCGTATCTCTCCGAAGCCGTTCTTCTGAAAGCACTTTTTTAGCTCTTCGCCCGTCCCGGATACTGTCCCGCCCTTCTCTCCACCTCGCCGCGCCCGCCGTCCGATGGATGCCGAGCTCTCCGAAGTGGAAGTGCCTCTCTTGAACGAACTCCATGCTTGAACTTCGCACGGCAGCGGTCGCCCTCACTCTCCTCCTCGTGCCGGTGGCTGCCTCGGGGGCGCGCGCTGGAGCGACCTCGAGCGCGCTTGAGCCCGCAGCTGCGATTCTGCGGGACGGCGACGGCGGCCAGGATCCCCAGACGGCCGTCGCTCAGATCGTCGATCGCGCCGCGGCTACCGATGTGCGCCATCTCTGGCCGCTCACTCAGGAACTCCTGAGGCTGCGCGGAGGAGACGACGAGAAGCCGCTCCGGGATGCGGTCAAGGCGGCGCTCGCCAAGGCGCCGGAAAAGGGGAAGCTCGTCTTGGGTCCCGCACTCGCTCAACTCGACTCGGAGAACAGCTACTCCGACGACATCGGCGCCGCGTACCTCCAAGTAATCGAGCTCAAGGGCGAGGAGGCCTCGACGGCCGCTGAGCTGCTGGCCTCCCCAGAGCTCTCCTTCAAGAAGCCCGAGAATGTCGCGAAGAAGCTCAAGGATCTTCTCGGCGCAGGCGAGCTTGCGCCCAGGACGCGGCTTGCCGTTGCCCAGGCGCTCTGGCGGCACGGCTCGTCCGATGACAAGACGGCGGCCCGCAAGGAAATGGTCGGCTTTTACCGATCGGAGGATCCCGAGCTCAAGGTCGAAGGCGCCTTCGCACTGGCGGCAATCGACGACGTCGAAGAAGTGAAGTCTCTCCTTCGCAAACTTCAGGAGGAGCCCTCGGATCGCGGCCGCCTCGCCCGCCTCTATCTCGATCGGGAAGCCGAAGCGAACCGCTGGCGCGCGAAGATTGAGAAGCTCCAGAAAATCCACGAGGAGCGCTCGAAGCAGAGTGCACAAAAAGTCGAACCGGGCGACCCACGGCTCCTCGATGACATTCTCGACCTGATTCGTGAACGTCACATTCAGGGCGAGCAGTGGAATCGTGAGGAGCTGGTGGCTGCCGCGGCGCGAGGGCTCCTGAACGAGCTCGACCGCTATTCGACCTTCATGACTCCGCAGGAGGTCGCGCGCATGCTGCAGGGGCTCAATCAGCAGTACGCCGGCATCGGTGCGCGCGTGCAGACGATCGGACGCTACTTCACGATCGTTCGCCCCTTCTTCTCAGGGCCAGCCTACCGCTCGGGTATCCGCTCGGGCGATCAGGTCACTGCCATTATCACAGAAAATGAGAAGGGCGAGCGCGCCGAGTGGTCGACCGAAGGGCAGGCCGACGACGACATCATCAAGCGCCTGAAGGGCGAGCCTGGGTCGAAGGTGATCCTGAAGGTGGCCCGCCGCGGGTGGGTGACGCCGAAGGAGATCGAGATCCGCCGCGAGGAGATCAAAATTCCGCTTCTCGAGTCGGAGCTCTTGCCGGGCGGCATTGCGTATTTTGATATTCAAGAATTCGGCGCCGAGATGCCCCGCCAGCTCTACACGGAGCTTCGGCAGATGCAACGAAACGGCGGCGTGAAGGGTCTCATTCTCGACCTTCGTTACAATCCGGGAGGATACCTCCAGTCGGCGACAGCTCTCTGCCAGCTCTTCCTGCCGAAGGGCTCGCTTGTAACCTATACGGAAGAACGCAACGCCAAGCGCACGGAGCATCGCACGGAGCGCGATCCGGTGATCCCCAAGGAGATGCCGGTCGTCGTTCTGATCAACGAGTTCTCCGCGTCGGCCTCCGAGATCACAGCGGGCGCGCTCCAGGACCACGGCCGCGCGATCGTGATCGGAGAGCGCAGCTTCGGCAAAGGGTCGGTGCAGCGATTCTTTGATCTGCCGTCTCTGCAGGACGAGCCGTTCGAGGACAAAGATCACAATGGCGTCCACGATGACTGGGAGCCGTTCACCGATCTGAATAAGAACAACAAGTGGGACGGCGGCGCGCGCGTGAAGCTCACGGTCGAACGCTGGTTCCTGCCGGGCGGCAGAGGCATCAATACCGAGTACGACCGCGAGAAGCGCGAGGTGAAGCAGGGCGGGATCGCTCCCGACATCGAGAGCGAGTGGCCCGAGCTTGATCTCGGCCGCGCCGCAGAGGTTGCGAAGCTCGACGGCGAGGCGGAAGGGCGCAATCTGGTGATTCCCAATTATATTCGGAGCCACTGGGAGTCGCACCGCGAGCTCCTCACGAAGCTCGCGGTGAGCGACGAGAAAGACGAAGCCCAATATCCCGACTTCGATCAGCTCTATGTCGACCTCAAGACTCCCCTTCCGAAGAATGAAGTGCGGAAAGTGCTTCGTCTGAAGCTTCGGGACAAGGTTGCAGAGGAGCGCGGCAAGCTCTTCCCGGGCAATGGTCCGCTGGGCGATGTGTTGGAAGATCCTCAGCTCCGCGACGCGATGGAAGTATTGCTGAAGCGAATGGGCACGACGTTCACATCGCTTCCGGAGTACACGAAGCTTCTGGAACGAGAGAAGGCGCTCGGGATCGACCTGGGCCCGAACCTCAATAAACCGAAGAAGACAGCGTCTGCCCCGAAGAGCGACTCGAAGTAGCTCGATCGGGCGATGGCGCCCGAAGGGATCGACGGTGGGGTCGGCGCGTGCGCGCGAGGCGGTCGAATTGTGTCTCGGGACGAATGGGGCGTGGTCAGTCTTGGCGCGGCAGCGGAACTCGCCGCGCCAAGACCGACCCACGCCCCATTCCTAGCCGTCCCTTATCTGTGAAGGAGAAAGTGTAAGTCTGGACGTGGGGAACGGGCGCGCCCGTTCCGATTCGGCGGCGCGTGCGCCGCCGGATGACGAATCGCGCTTCCCATTCCTCATCGCGCGGGGCAAGCCCCGCGCCATCGTTCGGCGCGTGCGCCGACCCTACAAATCGAAATCTGCGTGCGCCCTCTTTCGCCGTCGAAAAGTGGGCTCCCGAGTCACTCCGCGATGGCGGCGAGCAGCCCAAATCGGCCGCAGCGGCCACGCTCGATTCTGTGGCTGTAGAACAGATCGGTGCGACAGCCGGTGCACCAGGGGGAATTCACAATACGCTCCGGGGAGATGCCCTCGGAGGCGAGCTGGTGGGTGAGCCACGCGCCGAGGTGGAGCTTGGGCTTGCCTTCGCATGCACGCGCGGGCATCGCGATCACGGAACGCCGCCAGTCCCGCGGCACGCGCTCGAGGACCTCGGGGCCCACCTCATAGCAGCAGGGTCCGATGCCGGGGCCGATGGCCGCGTGGAGGTCGCGCGGATGGGTGCCCGCGTGGGCAATGAGCGCACGCACCCCTTCGCGCACAATTTCCGCCGCCGTGCCGCGCCAGCCGCAGTGAAGGACGGCAAGTGCAGGCGTCTTTGAATCCCACAAAACGACTGGCGGGCAGTCGGCGGCCGTGATGAGGCAACCAACGCCGGGAGTCGCTGTGGCGAGCCCGTCCGTCTCGGGGAGAGCGGTACCGCGCTGGAGCGCGTGGCGATGGGCGTGCTCAGGGCCGATCCAGGCGACGCGACGCCCGTGCACCTGTCCGGCCACGACGGTCTTCGCAGGATCGACTCCGACAGATTCACATAATTGCGCTCGGCCGTCGGCCGGCGAACCATACTCTTCGCCGGCGGTGTAAGAGACATTCCAGGGGCGAAGCGAGAGCCCGTGGCGCAGCCGCCCCCACGATTCAAGGCCGGGGATCTGTAGACCCCCACCCTGCGCCGACGCGCCCCAAGCCGCAGCACTTCGAGCCGCTTTGAGCGCCTCCTTCACGAAAGCCGCAGATCGGTTGTCTCGATGGCGTAGCCGCGCTCGAACGCAGCAACAAAGTCGAAGCCTCCGTCGAAATCCTCGATGGAGTCGGAATCCTGGCGGCTCAGAAGGCCGGCATCGACGAGGCGGAACACGATCTCACCGAAGTCGCGCGTCCGGTGAATGCCCCACGACTCGAACACCACGCGCGAAAGCGGGCCGAACTCCCGCATGGCGTAGCGGCGGATGCCTTCGAGCAGCTCCTTGCCGCCGACATGGCGCTCCGTGCCTTCGGCGCGATCGCGTCCAAGCCAGCGGATGGTGAAGTCGAGCGCCTCGAATACGAAGTGGTAGGCGCCGTCCGAAAAACGGGCGTCCGACGCGGCAAGCGCGCGGATCTGTCCATCGAGGTCGCGTTCCTCGGTCATGTCCTGGAATGTTCTCGGCCGCACGCCACCAACTTTCAATGGGGTAGACGCGCGCCCTTGATGGATGAGGCCGGAATGGTCGGCGCCACCGCCCACGCGAGGCGGTCGACAACCAGCTCGGGAGTGGCGCTGGCCGCAAGCTCACTCGCCGCCAGAACGACCCGTTCGAGCCGCCGGGCGTCGGCCATGGAGTCGGAGGCGGCGGCGCGCTCGCGCAGCTCCTTTGCCATGGCGGCCAAGAGCGCCCAGGAGGCCTGGCGTCGTCGCTCGAAGGCACTCGATTCGGACTGCTCGTCCGCCAAGGCGGCCACCTGCTGGGACGCGAGCGCGGGCGCCATCTCTCCCAAGAGAAGCCCCCGCGCCATCCCATCGACGGCGCCCACGCGATCCTCGGACCACTCCATCGCGCGCCCCGGCACACCCTCGGCGAGCGCCGCGAGCCGCGCCGCGTCGTGGGCCGGCAGCCCACGCCGCACGAGCAGGGCGGCGAGCGCCTCCGTCGGCACGGGCGCGAATCGAAGCAGGAAGCAGCGCGACAGAACGGTGTCGAGGAGCGAGGCCGCATCGCGCGCGATCAGGATCAGCAGCGAGCGGGGCGGCGGCTCCTCGAGCGTCTTGAGCAGCGCGTTTTGTGCACCCACCTCCATGCGATCCGCATCATTGATCACCACAATTCGAAGCGGCGCGAGGGAGGGTTTCAAGCGGAACGCGGCGAGGACGCGGTCGCGCGCCGTCTCGACGGAGACGCCGCGCTCCCCTTCGGCGACAGCGTCCACGAACGTGATGTCGGGGTGCGTGCCAGCGGCCACTTGGTGGCAGGCCGGGCAGCGCCCGCACGCTCCATCGGCCGTCGGCGCCCCGCAGGCGATCCTCGCCGCGAGCGCCCTCGCGAAATGCCACTTTCCGACGCCGGGCGCACCCATGAGCAGGTAGGCGTGCGCGAGCTTTCGAGCCGCGATCGACTCCTCAAAATATTGCTTCCAACGGTCGTGCCCCAGTACGTCGGCGAAGGTCACCACTTGGGCCTTCTCCGGCCCAGTGCGTTCTCGAGACGCGCGATCTGCGGCCATGTTGGATAGAAAGCTACTCTTCAACCGCTGGAACAAGCGGCGCCCCGAGGGCATGGGAGGCTTCCGCGATCACGCGGCCGTGCACTTGCGCCCGAGAGCCGCTCGCATCGACGCAGCGGGCGAACTTGTGCTCTGCGGCATACTCCCGAAAGCCCCGCCGAACCCGCGCATGAAACTCGGCGCTGCGCGACTCGATATCGTCGCGTTCCCGCTGAAGCCGCGCGAGCGCCACCTGCTCATCGATATCGAGCACAACCAGCAGATCGGGCTGTCGCGTGACGAGGAGCCGGTCGAGCGCGTTCACGAGTTCCACGGCTCCGCCGAGACCGGCCGCCTGATAGGCATAGGTGGATGACACAAAACGCTCGCAAACGATCACGCCGCCGCGGCCGACGGCGGGAAGGACACACTCCTCCATCAGCTGAGCCCGCGCCGCAAAAAAAGTAAGCACTTCCGCCGCCGCGCCGCGCGGGAGGCTGCTCGAGAGAAGCACGGCGCGCAGTGCCTCGCCGAACGGGGTGCTGCCCGGCTCGCGCAGATGCACGACCTCGCAGCCGGCTCGCCGCAGCGCTTCCGCGAGCAGCTTCGCTTGTGTGGACTTGCCGCAGCCATCGGGGCCATCGAGCACGAAGAAGTGGCCTTTCACAATTCCTCCTTTCTCGGCGGCTCCCTATGGTGGAGATCCCCTCCGCATTCTCGGGTCGACAGTCGCTCGCCCGCGAGACGCTCCCAGAGGAGTTCCGTCCCACGCTGGAGCGCCGGATCCGACTGGAGCACCGCACGCGATCTCTCCTCCAGCCGCACCACCGCGAGGCGCCCGCGCTGCGCGAGCCCTTCGCAGAGATCCTCGGGGCTCCAGCCGAATCGGCGAGCGAGGGCGACGAACATCGCCCTGCCGAGCAGGACACCCTTGGTGCGGCGCCGACCGAGCAAGGCCGCGGCATCGAGCCCGAGCTCGCGCGCCACGGCGGCAGCGATCCGCTCGAGGCTCGGCCGCGTGGGGACCGCCGAACCGGGTGCACCGCCCGAGCGGAGCGCGTGTGCGCGGCGACGCCATCGATCCCAGGCTTCCCGCAGCGCGCCGAGTCCCCCCGGCGTGCCGGCGCACAGCGCGTCTGCGTGCTCTTCCTGGATCAGCCCCTGAGAGATGCGCCGAAGGTAACGCCTCCGCATGGCGGGCCCAGCCTTTGCAACAAAAAGCACGAGCCCGCTTTGAAGAAGCGAAACCGACCGGGCCGAAAGGCGCCGAATCTCACGCGGTGAGTGGCGCGAGACAAGAACGGTGGCGCGACCCGATTGGGACCGTTCGGCGATCCGGGCGAAGAGTATCCTCTCCGTGACCGAGTCGGGACGCATCCGGTGGACCTCATCGACCACGAGGAGATCCGCCCCGCGGATCTCCTCAATGAGCGCTTCGAGCGCACCCTTTTTGTAAGCAAGCCCGACGCGGCGCCCCCACTGAAGCGCCGTGCCCTTGGCGACGCGCCCGCCGCGAGCTGCCGTCCGCGCAACGAGATCCTCGACGAGACGCGTCTTACCGCAGTCGGCCGGGCCGACGAGAACGAGCGGCTGTGCCAGAAGGCGCTCGCCGCGAGCCAGGGTCTGGATCGCCGCGAATGCGGCGCGATTGCCTTCATCCACAAGCAGCGGAGTGCGCCGCTCGCGGGGTAAGGCGAGCTTTTGTGTAAGAAGACGCTTCATTTCTCCGCGCCGCTCTCCATTCGGGTCTTGAGCTCGAGAGCACGCGGATTGTCCTCCTGAAATGAAAGGGCTCGCTTGAGCGCGCTCGCTGCCTCCTCACGTTTTCCGGCACTCCAGAGCGCTTGCGCCTCGAGCGCCTTCCCCTCCGCGCGCTCGGCGCGGTCCTCGTCGGAGTCGGCGACGGCGACCGGGGGTCTGCGCATCCTCCCCGCGGGGTCGAGTTCCCGCTTCGGCGGCTTGATCAGGCTCGTGAGGTCGGGGTCTCGCTCCTGCAGGGTCGGCCTTCGGTCTAAAGTGATCTTCACTTCCGAACTCCAACGCCCGTGGGCTGCCGCCTCCTCGAACTTTCCGAGTTCCAGCAGCACCTTGGCGCGCCGCTGGAGCGCTCGTCGATCAAAGGGCTCCACCTCGAGAAGCTCGTGCAGCACCCGGTCGAGCGAGACGAGATCGCCCGCCTGCTCGTAGCGCGCCGCGAGGACGAGCCGAACCAGCCGCGCTTCGCCGGAGACCTTACAGAAATCCTCGAGCACCTTGGTGCTCTTCTCGATCTCCCCCTCCGATTCCAGCACTGCAGCGAGCCGGACTGCAGGGCTTTGACCCTCATCGGCAAAGGTCGGGAACGCGGCGATCGCCGCCTCGAGCTGAATCTTGAGATTCTTGTAATCTTTCTTCTGGGCGAGAATTGCCGCGTAGTTGCACCGGGTGAAGAACTCCTCCGCGCCTCCCGCGAAGCCCTTGGCGTAGTGCTCCTCGGCGAGATCCAGACGATCGCGCTGGCGCGCCACCTCGCCGCGAATGAGCCATCCATCGGCGTCGTCGGGCGCCGCCGCCCGCAGCTTGACCAGGATTCCGTCGGCTTCAATGAGGCTCCCTCGCCGCGCAAAGGCCCATCCGAGCGAACGAAGCGCGGGAAGATCCATTGGGTTCTTCGTGATCTGTGTCTTCAGCCTTCCGATGGTCTTCTCGTCGAGCCGTGGCCGAACCCTCACTTTCTCAAGCTTCTTGTCGACGAATGCCAAGAATTCCTTGTCGATCTCCGCTCCCGTCATTCCGAACGCCCGCTTCAGCACTTCGTCGAGCGGAAGATCCTTGCCGAAATGCTCAAGCGCCTCGACCAACTTCGCCGTGGAGGTTCGCTTTTCTAACATCTCACAGAGCAGCCCGCCCTGGTAGTAGCCGAAGATGATGCGCGGGCCGCGGAACGCCGAGTTCAGCTCGAGGATCGGATAGATCTGTTGCGTGTGCCGCGCCTCGAGCAAGTCGAGCTCCATGTGCCGATCGAAACCTGGATTGCGCTTCACCTCTTCCAGCGTCGCGAGCCCTTCGGTGAACCAGCGCGGCACGCGCCCCTTCGAAATCCCGAGGTGCACCACGTGGGCGTATTCGTGCCACGCCGTGTCGAGGTAGGAGAAGTTCCCTCGAAACGGCTCGGTGACTGGAGAGACCGATGTGATCAGTTCGCCGAAGCAGACGCCAAGGGCTCCGAACCCGGTGAAGCCGATGGTGCGCGCCGAGAAATCGTCGAAGAGAGTGAACACTTTGACCTGGACCGGCCCCTTCGGCACATATCCATACCGCTCGGCGTAGCTCGCGCGCGTCGCTTCATAGAACGGCGCCAACGTTTCCTTGAGCACCGGCTCCAAGTCGGGCGACATCTTCAGGCGGAAATGTTCGGTCGACGTTTCCACGTATTGATCCTCGAGCACCGCCAGCGCCTGGATCATGTTGGTTCGCCACGGATGCGCCAATCCAGCTTCCGACTCATCCGCGCGCCGGAGCATCTCGAGCGCCTCCTTCTCCTTCCCCGTGTGGGCGAGGCACTCGCCGAGCGCCGTCATAGCGTGCGCATCTTTGGAATCCCGCGCGATCGCGTCCTGCAAGAACGGGATCGCGTCGGCGAATCGGTAGAGAGCTTTGAGGTGGGCGCCGAGCGTTGCTGGAAAACGCGAAGACTTGGGATTCGCCTTGCGGTCTGCTTCGAAGGCCGCCTGAAAGTTCTCTGTGCGATTTTGCAAATAATCGAGCGATGCCAGCTCGGCCCGCGCCCGCAGGTGCCTTGGATTGAGGGCCAGGATCTTGCGCACGATCGCCTCGCCGTCGGCGAACCGCCGATCGTGAATGAGCATCTCGGCCTGAAGCGAAAGCGCCGTCGCATGGGCAGGATCGATCTCGAGGACACGCTTCAAGCAGCGTTCTGTAACCTCCCCATTGAGCTGAAAATTAGATCTGCCGATGCGGTGGCGGCCGAGATTCGCTCCCAAATGATAGGGGTTCTTATCGAGCGCAAAACGATACTCTTTCTCAGCACCCGGCTGTCCTGCGGTTTCTCTGTAAACTTTAAAATACAGATCACCGAGCGCTGTGCAGGCATCGAACGGGAGCAGCGGATCGAGGAGATCCTCACCGGCGAGCGCCGGCAGCTTTTTCGTATCGGGAGACGGCAGGACGCGCACGAAGCACTCGGAGGCCTCCCGTAGCGAACCCAGGAGGTCGTACGCAACGCCGAGAGAGATGGTCTCGCGCCGCGAAAGCGTCTCGCCCGAGCCGGCCTCCACCACTTTTTGTGCAGCGTCTTTCGCCGCATCCGTCTGGTCTTGATCGGCGAGCCACTGCGCGACCGCGACGCGCGCGGTCCGATCGAGGTTCGACCCGTAGGCCCTCTGCGCGAAGCTCGCAGCCTCCGCATACTCGCCGCGCCGCGCCGCGAGTTCGGCCAACGCCAAATGCGCGAGCGGCTGCCTCTCGTCGAGTGCGAGGAGCGCCTTCGCCGCCGGCTCGACCGCCTCCCACTGCGCATACGCCAGGAGCCCGCGAATTCGTAACAGATGTGCCGGCAGGAACTTCGGGTCGGTCTCCAGCAAGTCTCCAAGGTTGCGGAGCGCAATCTCGTAGTCCCCGAGGCGCAACTTGGACGACGCGTCGAGGAGCTCCTCCTGCCGCACCGCCTCGTCTTCCGACTGCCCATGGGCCGCAGCAGCGGAAAACCCAACGAGAAGGGATGCCAGCAGCGGAGAGAGCGTCGTGAAGCGCAAGGCGAGTCCTCGAGGAGTGCGGGCGGCGAATGCCGCGACTCCTACTCTACGGATGCCGGTGGAGTCGCGCGCGAAGCACCGAGCGAAAGCAGGCGGCGTAGACCACCGCCGCCGCGGTATGGACAACAAGCAGCGCGATCCATAGACCGGCGATTCCGTTGCGCGGAAGCAGGAGCGCGGAGAGCCCCCAGACGCCGCCGACGTAAAGCGTGAAATCAATGAAAAACGACTGCCGCGTGGCGCCGGAGCCGTTCACCGATTCGGCCAGAACGATCCCGATGCCGACGAACGCGTAGGCGAAAGCTACAGTTCGGAAGTAGTCGGTTCCGTAGCGCACGAGAGATTCGATCCGCGACGCGTGCTCGTCCTCGACGAACCACGGGAAGATCTGCGGGGCTCCAAAGTAGAAGGCGGCCCCGAGGAGCACCATTCCCGCGCCGGCTGCGAGTGAGCCGACCCAGGCCATGCGAATCGCCCGGTCGAGCATCCCGGCGCCAAGGCACTGCCCCACGGCGGCGGCGACGGCGGAGCCCCAGCCAGCGCAGGCGAACATGGCGATCATCTCGAGGCGCAAGGCCACGCCGTAGGCGGCGGATATTTCTGTAATCTCCGCGTCGGTCTTCGCCCCTTCCGCCAGCAAACGAGTCACCACGAGCACCGCCACCGCTCGCGCGAAGAGCTGTAACGTCGCCGGAATTCCGAGCTTCACAAAAACGTACGACTCCCGCAGCAATCCCCGCATCGTGCGCGCAGCGGCGCGGAGGTCGGACGACCTCCCATAAAGCCATGCGAGGCCGAGGACCGAGAAGAGACCGCGAGAGAGCACGGTCGCCCACGCCGTTCCGGGAGCGCCATAGCGCGGGATGAGCCACACGCTCGCCCCCGCGTTGAGGAGGTTCGCGCCGACGAGCAGGACGACGGGAGGCGTGGAGCGGCCGGCGGCCCGCTCGACCGCCGTGATTTGCAGCAACGCGAACATCGTGACGGTCCCATAGGACATCACCTCCAAGCACTCGGTTGCTGCGCCAGCGGCCTCCGCGGAGACCTCGAGCATGCGGATCTGCCAGGGCGCCGTGACACCGGCGAGCACGCCAATGGCCATCCCGAGCATGAGCGTGAGCATCATCGAGCGGTGCATCACGGTGCCTGCCCGAACACCATCGCCCGCGCCGATCGCGCGCGACACGGTGGCGATCGTGGCCACGGAGATCCCGTTGGCGAGCAGCATCGGAAGAAAATTGAGCACGCTCGCGGCGTGGATGGCGGCGAGCGCCGCTTCGCGCCCGATGGTTCCGGGCCCGGTCGGGGCGTAGCGCCCCACGAGCCAGACGTCGACGAGGTTGAAAAGCGCGTGCGCGATGGAGCCGAGGACGAGCGGCAGTCCAAACGCACAGAGCGTGCGCAGCGGCGGGCCGACGGTGAGCTGGCTCTTCACGAGGCGCGAAGCGTACCCGCCGCGCGAAGCGCTGCGAGCGGCCTCGGTCAGAAGCTCCTCGGGACGTCGGCGCGGGCGTGGAGGACGTTTCAAAAGTGCTCCACAAAGCGAGCGCGAGGATTCGGCGTCCAGCGCAAGCAGCCCCGCCGCAGGCGTAGCCAAGGAGTTACGACGAGGACGAGGTGACGCAGCGATGGGCGACGAGGCCCGCGCGCAGCTCGGATGACTTTTGAAACTTCCTCCGTGCTCCCCCGCGTAGCCCGCCCCGCGTTTGCGAACCCTCAATTCTTGAAGGTGCCCTTGCGGAGCTGCATTCTCACTCCCTGATTGCGGGCGGGCGTCTGCTCCCCTGCACCTCATTCTTACTTTGCCGCTGCTCCGCCTCCCGCGCGCCCGAGCCTTCGCGCGGGGGAAGACTACAAAACGGTCCTGTGCCATGGGCGCTCGCGCACGATTCCTCGGCCTGGCCGCCGGCTGCTCGCTGGTGGCCTCCACGTTCAGCCTTTCGGCGCTGCCGACTTCTGCGATCTCAACGATCGTGCTCGGCGGAACGACGCTGAGTGCACTCCTCGTGAGCGGCTGCTCGTCGGCGCCGCGCACAGCCAATGCGCCAGAGCCGCGCCGCCTCGATCCGCCCGGGAACCTCTCGAGCTGGGACCAGCTCAGCTGGATCGAGCGGCAAATCGATGGATTGCCGGCCAATGCCGACGCCGACCGCGCGACGCTGAAGGTCCGCGCGGCGGAGCTTTATGTGGAAGTTCAACGGCCGGACAAGGCGGGAGTCTCCGCGCGGGAGGCCATTTTTGCGCTCGGACGCGAGAAAGGGTCAATCGCCTCACGCGCCCACGCCGTGCTCGGAGCGGTCTCGCTGATTCGCGGTGATGCGGCCACGGCGCGGAGCGAGGTGGATCGCGCCGTGTCGTTCGCGGAGAGCGACTCCGATGTCACAACGGCCTACGGGCTCAAGGCGATCGTGGCGGAACGGGGCGGCAATGCCTCGGAGGCTGCCGCCGCGCGAAGTCGCATGCGCAGCTCGACTGATCCGCGGCTTCAGGACCTCGTGAACGCCATCATGGCGGCGGCACCGGCACCGCGGCCCGCGCCCGTCGCCGTGGCGTCTCCGACGCAAGGGTCCTCCGGGCCCAAGATCATCACCCGTGCAGAATGGAATCCCGCTCCCATCGGGAAGAACGTCGATCCGATGGGTCCGATCTCCCGCATCACAATCCACCACGAGGCCGCGGAATATTACGGCACCACAAAAGCCGAAGGGCTGAAGAAGATGCGGGATATCCAGCGGTTCCACCAGCGCGACCGCGGATACGCCGACATCGGATATCACTATATCGTCGACCGCGTCGGCAACATCTTCGAGGGGCGGCCGATTTCGCTCCAGGGCGCCCACGCCGGGAATATCAACAAGAAGGGACAAATCCCGAACGCCGGCAATATTGGGATCTCGCTGCTCGGCGACTACGAGAAGAAGCAGACGCCGACGGCGCCGCAGGAACGCGCGCTGCGGGAGCTCGTCTCCTGGCTCCAGGGCTCCTACCGGATTCCGCAGCAGAACGTCTTCACCCACGCCGAGATCCGCAATATGTACGATCTCGGCGGCACGGCCTGCCCCGGCTGCAATCTGGCGCCGATCGTGATCGACATTCGCAAGCACGGCCCCAATTCCAACCGCCCTGCGGCGGCTGGCTTGCGACGGTAGGTCAGAGGCCGACACCACCCGGTCCCGCCACCCGGTCCCACCACCGGGTCCTTTGGTTGCTTAAGACTCCTCAGGCAGATTGCCCGCTGGCAACCGAGGATTTAGTGATTGGACCTCACCTCAATGGGGATGGTTTGCGTTCCCTCCGAAGGGCTTTCATCAATCATGACTGGAACTCTGCTCGAGGAAAGGCCGAGCGCGCTGAATTGGATCGAGCCCTTCCCGACGGGGAGAACCATCGAGAAGCCGGAACGATCGTGTACAAAACACAGGATCGAGCGGCCGCCGAAGGAGAGCGAGATTCGACCGTTTGAAACCTCCCAGCCTTCGCTTGTAACCGGATCAATCTGACACAAGCGCAATGCACGATCGGCTCGGATGGTGATCCGGTTCGGAGTCTGTTCGTCAATCTTGAGTTCGCGAGATCCTAGCGCTTCCCCGAGAAACCGATGAGTTGTGAAGATCGAGAAGGAACCATTCGGTAGCCGTGTTGGCCCACTCGGATTCACGGCGACGCGTACCGAGCCGCCCTGAGGTGTATGCATCGGGAGCCCGATGCAGTCGGGGCTCAAGTGCCGGCCATCTCGGTCGAGCAGCTCAATATCAAACGACCGAATTGCTCCTGACGGCTGTATCGCGGCGTTAGCACGGATCACCTCTGGCCGAGTGAATTCTCGGAGAAGGCTCTGCTTGACGCGTGCATTGAGCACTCCGGCCCGAGCGAGATACGCAGAGAAGGCCACTGAGGACAGCTTGGCATTTCGAGTCACGCCGACTTCGGAGTGGGCGTTCGGGAACCTCTCCCGAAGTTGCTCGCTGACCTGCCGAATTGTTGCAGCAATGTGAGGATGAATGTTCCCAGGAGACGTCGAGACGCTCAGGGAGGCGCCAACGACTTCGTCTCCTACGACCTCCACTGAAGCGACCCAAAGCGGCGAAAAGACCACAGTAAGTTTCTCCGGAGCCCCTGGCTCGATGCTGACTGGGGGCGCGTCCACCACATGGGTCTTGCTCTGAAGTGCCAATCCGTAGGACTCTGGGCCAAGGTCGTCGAGACGCGCGACTCCTCTCCCATCGGTGGCGGCCAGATGCACCGCCGAATATTGGTAAGGTCCCGGAACCCAGCGAACGTCCGAATGTGCGTCTAGAGCCATTGCAAGATCTCCAGTTGTGCGCGTAGCGAGCACGCCAACATCCGTAACAGGAGCGCCCGAGGAATCGACACAGGAGATCTCAAATGTACGAGCACGGTCCAGAACAATCTCATTCGGGGTGTCTCCGCCTGGAATCTGTGCAACCTGGCGGGAAAGGTACCCCTTCGCCCTCATGACGTGCCGGAACCCGAGCGGCTCCGCTCTCCATTGCTCAGGCAATTCGAGCACACCGAGGGAATCGGCTTTCCCGAGCACGACAACGGAAGACGCCGGCGAGTATCTCTGATCCGCAGGAATCCGCGGAAGCTCCGCTCCCGAGATCGGACGCCTTTCCTGATCGATCACAATACATCGATCGGCCCGCCGCTCCCGACTAGCTGCCCGTGGCAAGAGTCATCCGAGCTGCGCGCGGGACTTTTTCGCGAACTCATCGTCGGACCGCCTCGCCGTAACTCCTTGCTACGTCTACGGCGGTCCTTCTCGATCTCGCGAAAAATCCTCGCGCTCGCTCTGCGGAGCACTCTTGCGACGGGCAGCTAGGCCCTGGTGCCGAGCTCGAAGCGGACGATCTGGGGATGTCCGAACGGCCGCCTGGGCTTGTGGCAGGTGTCTCCTCCAAGATTGGTAATGCTTGATGCGCCCGATCGTCCCCTGCGTAGGAGCTCCACTCCGTCGGCACCAACAGAGTCGCAACGAGCGCCACGAGAATTAGAGCAGGAAAACAATTGCTCGGGAGAGGGCTCGCCGACTCATCGATTCATTCCTGCGAAGAGTAATAGTTTCGCGTCGCTTCGCTCATCACCGGCAGGACTCCAACGTGGTACCACACTTCCCCTGGCCACTCGTAGCGCTACCACACGCTCCGAAGGCTGGCCCTCGCATCGGAAAGCAGGTCATCGAGCAGGCGCTCGAACGGGATCTGCAGGCGCCAGAAGGTCTCCTGCCGAATGCGCGAAGAGGCGCCCACGACGGCGTGGGTGTCTTGGGCGCGCAGGCGCGACGCGTCGACATCGATGCGCACGGCCACGCGCGACCGAGCGGCGATCTGCTCGAGCGCGGCGCCGATGGGTGCAGGGCGTGATTCGCCTGGGAATATGCTGTCAATTCTGAGTTCGCGGATGGGAGGCTGGAGATGCTTCACGGATCCGCCAGCGTGGCTCGAATGAAGAGTGTGCCACGTCCTCTTGGAATACTCACAAATCGCAGTACAACATGCTTGGAAGCTCCTGCAACCAGACTTAGCCCGCTCACATGAAACGAATTCGGAGAGTCGATCGTGACGACTGCGCCCGAGGTGGCCGATCCATCGAGATTTGCGATGGATGCTCCGGCGATGGAGCTGGGGTCGCCGATGTCAAAGATGTAGGAGCCGCGCAGGGAAACAAGGCGCTTGGACGATCCAGATTCCTCCGCATTCGTAAATTCGGCTGTAATGGCGGAGTTCCCGTGCCCATCGACATCGAGGGATTGATTCAATTCACCGGCGCGGAAAACGAGGCCCCCGACGAAATCGGAGTGGCCTCCGGCCTGATCCTGGATCGATGGAGAGAGTAGCATTTTGAATGAAGTTGCGAAAGCTGCTGAGCCGCCGGGGTCTTCCGTCTCCAGCGAGACATCGACGCTCCCGGTGTTCCCAATCGGAGGGTCGAATTTCGCGTTCATCGCTCCGCTCGGGCTGCCTGGCACTGGATGCAGCGGCTGGCCTCCAATAGTTCCGCCCTTGAGTTTCGGGAGCTTGCCCGTGGCAGGCGTCGGGCTCTGAAACTCCACAGTGATGTCTGCCATCGGTCTTGCGCCCAGCATATTTTGAACTTTGCCGGTGATCGATCCGGAACCGAACGGCATTACTGCAGAGGTCGATAACGTGATCTCCGTTGGCTTCGAGATCGGATTCACATCTCCGAAGTGGACCTGCAGTGGTCGCGCGCCGAGGCCAAGCAAAGCGGCGCACATCGAAGCGGCGGCTGCAATTTGTACGAAACCACGTCGGTCAAACAGGTTCATGAGTCCCATTCTCCGAATTTGAACAGGTCTTCGGTCCAGATCCTTGAGGCGCACATCCTTTCGCGCCTCAATTTGAAGGAAGGGTCACCAGGACGTGGATTCTGAGCAATGGACATGTGCCAGCCTCCGCCCCTCGGCGAAGGGCGAGTTCTCGCTCGAGTCACTGGGGTCCCGATTCATCACGCACTTTGACAAGTGAAGGCCCGAGAAGTCCGCTGCCGCGCCAAAACGAACTTCGATCCATTCCCAATATTGAGTCTCCCACACTTCGCAATGGGCCCAAGACAGAGCGAACCCCATTGCTGCAGTCCATCACGATTTCTGAATCACACTTCGAAGATGTGCCACTAGCCGCTCCGCAGGCTGAGGCGCGCGTCATGGAGGAGATCATCGAGCAGGCGCTCGAACGGGATCTGCGGGCGCCAGGAGGTCTCCTGCTGAATGCGCGAAGAGGCGCCTACGACGGCGTGGGTGTCTTGGGCGCGCAGGCGCGACGCGTCGACATCGATGCGCACGGCCACGCGCGACCGGGCGGCGAGCTGCTCGAGCGCGGCGCCGATAGGACGCCCGACACCCGAGCAAACATTATAGATGCCGCCGTCGCGCCCCTCCGCAACGAGGCAGCGATAGGCTCGCACCACGTCGCGGACATGTAAGAAGTCACGAATCGCCGAGAGGTTTCCCACTCGAACCACCGGCTCCCGAAGCCCCGCCTCCGCCTCGGCGATCTGCCGCGCAAAGGATGGGAGCGCGAAGTCGGCACGCTGCCCAGGCCCCGAGTGATTGAAGGGCCGCGCGATGAGCACGCGCGCGCCGCGCGCCGCCAGCAGGCTCGCGACCTCCTCGGCGTGCTTTTTTGTGAGTCCATAGAACGACTCGGGAGCAAGCGGCGCCGACTCCTCAATGGGCTCTGGGCTCGGACGGTAGGCTTGGCCGCTCGATACAAAAAGGACGCGAGCCTCGCGGACGATCGCGCTCGCCGCTTCGATCAAATGCAACGTTCCGAGCACGTTCACGCGCAGCGCCTCTGCGCGATCCGATTCGCAGCTCGGAACGTGGGTGAGCGCTCCCAGGTGAAAAATCGCCTCGGGGCGCACTTCGCGAACGGCCGCCTCCACCTCCGCCTGAGCGCGAAGGTCCGCATCGATCACAGAAACGCCTGCGGGCCAGGACGCGGGGAGCTCTCCGCGCGCCATCGCAACGACTGAGTCGCCCGAGTCGGCGAGATGGCGGACGAGATACTGCCCCGCGAACCCCGCGGCGCCGGTGACGAGGCATCGCATGGCGAATGCGATCCTTACTTTGCCTTCTTTTTCGCGCGCTCGACGTCGGCGTCGACCATCATCTCGATCAGCTGGCGGAAGGTGGTCTTCGGCGTCCAGCCGAGCTGTGACTTCGCCTTGCCCGGGTCGCCAATCAGCAGGTCGACTTCCGCAGGACGGAAGAACGCCGGATCGACCACCACATATTTGCGCCAATCGAGACCGACGCGAGCGAAGGCAATCTCCACGAGTTCCTGCACGGAGTGGGTCTCGCCGGTCGCCACCACATAATCATCGGGCTCCGGCTGCTGGAGCATCCGCCACATCGCGTCGACGTAGTCGCCAGCGAAGCCCCAGTCGCGCTTCGCCTCGAGATTGCCAAGCCGCAGCTCCTTGGCCGCACCCGTGTGAATACGCGCCACGCCATCGGTCACTTTTCGCGTCACAAATTCGAGACCGCGGCGCGGAGAATTATGAATCCACGAATCGCCGACGCCGGCGTGGAACGTCTCCGACTCCGTCTCGAGGTCGAAAAGCCACCCACGGTATTCGGAAAGAACGACCCGCGTGACGACGTTCGGCGAGGGCGATGCGTCGCCGAAGGTGATGCGGAACTGATCCTGGCCGCCGCGAACCGCGCTGTGGCGAAGCCGCGGCTTCTCGTCGAGGGAAACTGTAATAAGCCACCACAATCCGGCGGCCAGCACGGGCGACTCCACAGAAAGCTCCTTCCACGCGTCACGCGGCCACCCTTCCTCGATGGCCATCGCGTCGCGGCAGCCACGCAGGAATGCCACGCGCGCAGCCGGCTCCGCATTGAGGATGCGCTTGGGCACGCGCCGCTCGCCGCGCGCCGTGCGAAGCTCGTCGGCGAGCGTCTCCTCGAACTGCGCCGCCCCTTCGAAGGATAGCGTCGAGCGCGCCCCCTCCCGCCGGCTGGTGACGCCAGCGGCGATCCGCTTCCAGCAGGCGGCCACCTCGTCGAGGAAGTCCGCATTCGTGCTGCCAAATTTCAGATGCCCCTTGTCGTCGACCTCGCCGGCAAGTGCGTGGACGCCCAGGAACCAGGCCTCTGTTTCTGTGATTGTCACAAAAGATGGTGCGGGCATCGGCTTCGAGAGCGCCAGCGGATCCCCCGGCTGGAGGTCGCCCGTCGCCCGCTGCACCGGACCGAGCGTCGCGCTCTCGACGAACGACACATGCTCGGAGGTCGCACGATAGAACGCATTGGGAGCGCTCACCGTCACGACCGTCTTGCAATCGCCCGCCCCGGGCTCATTCCACCGCGCGCTCATCAAAGTCACTTTTGTGAAGCGCTCGCGATCCCACACTTCAAACGAATCGATCGGCGGGCGCTGCACGCGCGATTGGTCCGTGGGCTTCGACGGGTGGGGCACCACGTCCTCGATCGGAAGCACGTCCACAATTCCATGCTTGCGAACGATGACCGGCGTGTCGCCCGTCACGCACTCATGGTTGAAGAGAATGCCGGACGACGCATGGAGACCGTAGCTTTCGCGGTAATTCACAGTGATCCAATGGCCATACACTTTGGCCACGCCGTAGGGAGATCTCGGGTAGAAAGGGGTCTGCTCGTTTTGTGGCGTCTCGCGCACCTTGCCGAACATCTCGCTCGAGGACGCCTGGTAGAACCGAATCTTGGGATTCACCTGGCGAATCGCCTCGAGCACGCGCGTTACGCCGACGGCCGTGAACTCCGCCGTCAGCACGGGCTCGGTCCAGGAGGTCGGCACGAAGGATTGCGCCGCCAAATTGTAGACTTCGTCGGGCTGGGCGGTCGAAATCGCGCGGTGAAGCGACGACGGATCGAGGAGGTCTCCATGCACGAGCTCGACGCGATCGCGCAGGTGCTCGATGCGCTCGAACGGCACGGTGCTGGACCGCCGGACCATGCCGTAGACGCGATAGCCTTTCTCGAGCAGCAGCTCCGCGAGATAGGAGCCATCCTGGCCGGTGACGCCGGTGATGAGAGCACGTTTCATCGGGACACAGTGGGTGCGGGTTCCGAACCTTACCCGGAAGCGAGCTTCCCTTGTATCAGCAGGTAGGCGATCCAGGCGGCCAAAGCGATGCGGTAGACGACGAACGGCATCGAGCTGCGCGTGCGCAGGAATCGAAGCAGCGCGCCAATGCTGAGAAACCCGACCAGTCCCGAAACCACCGTGGCAACCACCAACGGGCCGACCCCGGCGTCCAGCAGCGCCCTGCGCTCTCTGATGAGCTCGTACAGTCCGGCTCCCGTGATGGCCGGGATCGAGAGCAAGAACGAAAAGCGGGCTGCGGCGGAGCGCTCCAGCCCAAGGAAAAGCGCGCCGGTCATGGTGACGCCCGACCGCGACGCACCGGGGATCAATGCAAACATTTGCGCGATGCCCACGAGGATCGCGTCGCCGAGACCGACGTCGTCGCTCGTGCGCGTCGCCGTGCGCGCGCGGCGATCGGCCAGCGCGAGGAGAAGCCCAAAGAACGTGAGCGCGCCGGCGATGACCCATAGCGAGCGGAGCTCGTGAGAGATCCACTTCTTTCCAAGCAGACCTGCTGCGACGACGGGGACCGTGCCGAGGGCAATTCCCACACAAAGGCGCAGGTCGCGCCGGTGGGCCACGCTTCCGCGAAGCCCCGCGAAGCCGCCACGCAGGAGTCCTAGGATGTCGCGCGCGAAATACAACAGAACGGCGACCATCGTGCCGAGCTGAATGACGGCCGAGACGGCAACCCCCGGGTCGCCGAGCCCGAGCAGCACCGGCACCACCTTGAGGTGCGCCGTGCTCGAGATCGGCAGGAACTCGGTGATGCCTTGGACGACGCCCAGCAGCACGGCCGTGCCGTAGCCGAGGGGCTGCGCCGCCGGCTCAGAATCGATGAGAATCACAAAACACTCGGCGAGTCGGGGCGATCGCGCCGGCCTCCGAGCTTCGCACGCGCGGCGCCGTTCACTGTCGCGAGGATCGGAGAGCTCCGGGCCCGGGCAGCTAGAACGCCTGCTCGACGGGCGTGTAGGGCTTGCCGAAGCAGGTTGCGACCGCTTCGTAAGTCACTTTTCCGTTGATCACGTTGGCCGCCGTCCGGATCGCGCGATCCTCCATCACGGCCTTCTTGGCGCCGTCGCGCGCAAGACGCTTCACGTAAGGAATTGTGGCATTGGTGAGCCCGTAGGTCGACGTGCGCGCAACCGCGCCCGGCATATTGGCCACTCCGTAATGAATGACATTATCAATCACATACGTGGGCTCAGCGTGGGTCGTCGGGCGGGCGGTCTCCACGCAACCGCCCTGGTCGATCGCGACGTCCACGATCACCGCACCAGGCTTCATAATCTTGAGGTCTTCGCGGCGCACGAGGCGCGGCGCTGCGGCGCCGGGGACGAGGACCGCACCGACGACGAGATCGGCCTTCGCGAGGCGCTCGCGGATCGAGTACGGCGTCGAATAAAGAAGAGTGACATTCTTCGGCAGATAATTGGACAGCTCTCGGAGCCGATCGAGGTTCACATCCATCAGCGTGACGTCGGCGCCCATGCCGGCCGCGATCACGGCCGCTTGCGTTCCGACGACGCCGCCGCCGAGGATCAGCACCATGGCCGGCTCGACGCCCGGGATGCCGCCGAGCAGCACGCCGCGGCCCCCCATCGGCTTCTCGAGGTACTTGGCCCCTTCCTGGACCGCCATGCGGCCCGCCACTTCCGACATCGGCGTCAGCAGCGGGAGCTTCCCGCCGACCTCGAGTGTCTCGTAGGCGAGGCAGGTCGCGCCGCTGCCGACCATCGCGTCGAGCAGCTCGCGCGACGCGGCGAAGTGGAAATAGGTGAAGACCGTCTGCCCCTTGCGGATCTTGCTGTACTCCGGTGGCAGCGGCTCCTTCACCTTCACGATCATGTCGGCCTTCGCGAAGATCTCGTCGGGCGTCTTGGCCATCTCAGCGCCGGCGCGCTGGAACTCCTCGTCGGCAATGCCGCTTCCCACGCCGGCGGTCTGCTCCACCAGGACCTTGTGCCCAGCTTGCGTCAGCTCGAGCACCCCCGAAGGGACCATGGCGACGCGGTTCTCGTGGGTTTTGATCTCCTTGGGAATGCCGACGATCATGCGGAGGTGCTCCGAATTGGCTGGGCCGGGGCGTGGCGCGCTGGGGTGGTGCAGGGAAGAAGGGCGAGGAGGATAACGCCCGCCGACCGCCCGCGAAATTCGCTGTTGCGACGACCCACGCCACTTCGCATTCTCTTCGCCCCCGAAGCGGGTCCTTGCCCATGGCAAGTCGAGCCGCCGGGTCCCGGGCGTTTAGCTCAGTTGGCTAGAGCATCAGCTCGACAAGCTGAGGGTCGTAGGTTCAAGTCCTACAACGCCCACCATATTTTCTCCCCCCGGCGCGCATGCGCCGCGATGCGGCGCATGCGACGCCGGCCCCCATAGGGGGGCAGAGAAATCACATTTCCCCCCCAGCGCCATCGCGCCGCGATGCGGCGGATGCGACGCCGGCCGCGTATTTCCCCCCCAGCGCCCAAGAGCCGCGCTGCGGCTCTTGGGACGCTTGCCCCCTCAGGGGGCCGAGAAGAATCCCTTCTGCGCCCGAGCGGTTTCTCCCGGCGCTCGGTGGTGCGGTGGGTGGGCGACGTCGGTTGTGAATCCAAAACGGGGTGTGCGGTGAGATGGTGTGTGTGAGCAGCCAGGACGCACGGTTTGAAGCGGCCCTCGAGGCGGAAGCCCCGTGGGTGCGGCGTCTTGCGCAGGCGCTGGCGAGAGATGTGCATTCGGCGGAGGATCTGGCGCAGAAAACACTTTTGGCGGCGCTGGAGCGCCGACCGGGAACTCACATTTCGTTGCGCGGATGGCTGACTGTCACTCTTCGCCATGTATGGCTTCGTGGTCGGCGCGATGAGGCGAGGCGGCATGAGCGCGAGGATGCGTGGTCCTCCGATGCGCAACGGCCGAGCGATCAGGAGCTGTTGGCGCGCGCCGCGCTCCATCGCGACCTGATGGAAGCCGTGTTGGGGCTCCCCGATCCCTACCGGACGGCGATTCTCCTTCGCTACCTCGACGAGATTCCGCCGCGCGAGATCGCGGCGCGCCAGGGCGTACCCGTGCGCACCATTGCCACGCGACTCCAACGCGGGCTTCATCTCCTTCGAGCTCGCCTAAAGATTGTTGACCTTCCCGCGCGGCGAGCCTGGCTTGCTGCGCTGCTTCCCTGGATCGAAAACGCCACACAGTTCGCTGCGCCAGGAATCTTGATGAGCGCTACCACAAAAGTTGCAGGTGCCGGACTTCTCGCCGCCGTTCTTGCTGCGATCGCCTGGTGGGCGAGTGCGGGCTCGTCAGAAACGAACAAAAGCCTGGAGGGTGCGCCGCCTTCCGCGGGAGCTGGGGCGGCGAGCGCACCAGCCTCGGTCCAAGGCCCGGGCACTGCCGCTCGAACGTCGGGTGTGGGTGGACAGAGTCCACAGAATGCTCAAGACGCCGGTGCTGCGCTTCGCGGTCGCGTCGTCGATGAGCTCGGCATCGGCATTCCCGGAGCGCGCGTCGCGCTCCTGCACAGCGAAGGCAGCTATTCCATGCTTCGCGGAATCTCTCGAGTGGAGGATCGCGCCGCGGCGGAGACGACTGCGGGCGCCGACGGCACATTTAGGATCGCTGCTCCGGAGAGCGAGCCGCATGACCTCGAGGCTCGCGCGCCGGGATTTGCTGCAAGCCGCGTCTACAGCCAATATGTGGGAATCGACGTGGAGCTCCGGCTCGTCCGAGCCGCACGGCTCGAGGTGAGGCTGCTCGAGGAGCCGACACGCGCGCCCGTGGCCGGAGCGCCCGTGCGCCTCATCTCACGCGCGCCGACGAGCGTGATTCGCGGCTCCCGCATGCTCGGCGTGAGCGACGAGAGCGGCCGGCTCGTCTTCGAAGATGTGGCGCCTGGCCGTTACGACTTTTGGGTCGAATCGAACCGCCATGAACATACTGTCGGCAATTTGTTAGATCTCGCCCCCGGTGAATCGAAGTCGGCGGAGATGCTGCTCCGGCCCGGGAGCGCCCTGCGCGGAACGGTGACATCGGCTTCCACGGGCGCGCCCATCGTCGGAGCGGAAGTCAGCACGTCTTGGACGTTCACTTCTGCGGTCCGAACGGGCGCGGCGGGCGAGTTCGAAATGAGGAATCTCTCCAAGAGAATGGCGCGCGTGCTCCATGTGCGCGCCGCCGGCCATGCCGGAGCGGTGGTCGATCTCGGCGCGTTCAAGCCCGATGGAGCAACCGTACAAATTCAGCTGCCGGCCCCGAGGATTGCCTCGGGGAAGCTGGTCGACGCCTCGGGAGCACCCATCGAAGGCGCGCTCGTCATGGCGGTCTCGGAGAAGCCCATTTCGGGAGATGTGGATAATCACACATCGCGCTCGGGCGCCGATGGGAAGTTCGTCTTCGATCAGCTTCGGCGAGACCTGAGCCATACGCTGCTGGTGCATGCCGCGGGGCATGCGGGCATTCTCCGACCCTTTCCGGATTCGGAGCTCTCGACGGATCGCCTCGACCTCGGCGAGATTCGGTTGGCCGCACCGGCGAGCCTGCAGGGAATTGTACGAACGTCCCAAGGAGAGCCGATCGCGGGTGCGGCCATTTTTGTGCTACCCATCGTGAAGGAGAAACCGAGAGACCTGAGCCTGCCCGGATTCGATCCCCGCGAGATCGCCGTCTACAGCGATGCTCGAGGACGCTACTTTCTGAGCGGGTTGGCAGCGGGAGCGTACTCGATTCGTGGGGTTCCCCCTGGAGTCATCGAGGCTGCAGTCACCACAAATATGTCCACAGAGGCTCCTGGTCCCGTGGCGCGGCTCTCCGTCGAGCTTGCCGAGGGAGAGCGGCGCGCCGGATTGGATCTCACGATCGAGCTCGGCGAGGTCATCTGCGGAAAAGTGATCGGGGAGGATGGACGCGCTCTGGCTGGCGCCACGGTCGAGGCAGATCCCGAGGTTTCTCCGGGCCGACGAGGGCTGAGCGCAACGGGCGCCGATGGATACTTCCAGATCGGGCGGCTTGGGCGCGGGAAGTATCGGCTTCGCGTATCGACCTTCCTGTCCTGGGTCGAAGACCGAAGCCGGAACCAATTCGAGCGCGCCTCGCCGGAGACGGTGGTCCACGACATCGAGTCGGGAAACCGTACGGTCATCATTCGCGTTCCGCGCGCTCAGTTCATTTCCGGTTCTGTGGTTTCTGCGGACGGCGCTCCGGCGGCGAACGCAGGCATCACAATTTCCGACCGTCCGCTTCTCGCTCCGACCGTCGCGGATGCCGATGGACGATTTCGCATTGCCGTGCCTCCCGGAGAGCCGTTGACGCTTCAGTTCCTCGGGCCGGCCGGCGAATCGGCCACGATCGCCGCGATCACGCCCGGGACGTCGGACCTGCGCGTCACCCTGAAAAAGTGATCTTCCCTGTGGCGCGCCGATACAGCCGCTGTGCGGCCGTTGTAAGCTCTACTTTCTTGATGGAAGAAGTTGCTCGCCGGAATCCGGATTCCGACGAACGCGCACTCAGATCACAACAAAAGTCAAGTGATGGGTGCCGAGTGGCAACCGGCACTCGCTTTGCTTGTCCACGGGGTGGCGCCTCGAGTCCCACGAGCGTCGACCACCATGGATCGAAACCCCGACACGGCCGCCTCCCCCCGACCTGCATTTGCTCGTCTCCCCATCGCCGCCGTGGCTGCAGCGGCGTTCGCCCTCGGCCTTGGATTCCTCGCGGAAACTCCGGGGCTCTTCGCGGTGACACCACCGGCCTCACCGCCGAATGGCACGCGCCTCGTCGGGTGGAACAATCTCGGCATGCATTGCATGGACGCCGACTTCTCGGTGTTTTCCATCCTGCCTCCTTACAATACGATTGACTCCCAACTCATCGTAGGCGGGCAGTTGATCGAGTCGTCGTCGGGGATTACGGTGACCTACGAGGCGGTCCCCGACATCACCGGGTCGATCAACACGACGGCCGTCGGAAAGACCAATTTTTGGCAATACGTGCTGCCGCTCTTCGGTGCTCCGCTCGTGCCCGACACGGGCTTGGCCGGCACGTCGATGCCGGGCGCTGCCAATATCCCGCAGCCCACGACGTTCAACGCGGCGTTCAACACATTCCACGCCGAGGGCATCCCGATCACACCGTACGACGACGCGGGTCAGAAGAATTACTATCCGATGATGCGTCTCGTGGCGCGCCAGAACGGAACTGTGATCGCAACCACAGATATCGTGCTGCCCGTCTCCGACGAGATGCACTGCAGCGCTTGCCACAGCTCGGGCGCTTCGGCCGCGGCGATGCCAGTCGGCGGCTTCGTCTTCGACCCCGATCCGGTTCGCGATTATCGGCTCAATATTCTGAGGCTCCACGACGGCAAGCAGGCCGGCAAGCCGCTCTACGCAATGGCGCTTGCGGCCAATGGCCTCAATGCGGCGGGCCTCTATGCCAACGTCGTGACCGATGGGAAACCCATTCTGTGCGCTTCGTGCCACCTCTCGGAGGCGCTGCCGGGCACCGGAGTCCCCGGAGTGCCCGCGCTCACGCAGGCGGTCCACGCGCACCACGGCGCGGTCACCGATCCCATCTCGGGGCTCACGCTCAACGATAGCAATCTCCGCGAAGCCTGCTATCGCTGCCACCCCGGCTCGACGACCAAGTGCTTGCGCGGCGCCATGGGTGGAGCCGTCGCATCCGACGGCTCGCTCTCGATGCAGTGCCAGAGCTGCCACGGGAATATGAGTAAAGTCGGCGATCCCAACCGCATCGGCTGGCTCCAGGAGCCGAATTGCCAGAGCTGCCACACGGGAACAGCTCTGCAGAATAACGGCCAGATTCGCTACACAACGGTGTTCGAACCGAACGGCACCGAGCGCGTGGCCGTGAACGCCACCTTTGCCACAAATCCGGACACGCCGGCCGCCGGCCTCTCCCTGTATCGATTCTCGAAGGGGCACGGAGGGCTGCAGTGCAGCGCGTGCCACGGCTCGACCCACGCAGAATTCCCGAGCACCCACGCCAACGATAATGTTGCAAGCCAACAGGTCCAAGGGCACAAGGGTCTGCTCGTCGAGTGCACCGCCTGCCATGCCTCGGTGCCGAACACCGTGACGGGCGGCCCCCACGGCATGCATCCCGTCGGGCAGTCGTTCACCAATAGCCACGGCGATTGGGTCGAAATCAACGGCTCCGCCCAGTGCCGCGCGTGTCACGGGACCGACTATCGCGGCACCGTACTCTCGCGCTCCCAAGCGGATCGCACGCTCTCGACCAAATATGGGTCGAAGACTCTGTGGCGCGGCTTCCAGGTGAGCTGCTACACCTGCCACAACGGTCCGAACTCCGATGACCCGCCGGCCAACGGTGCGCCGGCTGTTGCGGATAAGAGCATCTCGACGGCGACCGATGTCCCAGTGGGAGTTTCCCTCGCGGGCACCGATCCCAACGGGAATGTGCTCTCCTATCGCGTCATTTCGCAGCCCGCCCACGGAACCGTGGCGCTGTCGGGCAGCCAGGCGACCTATTTCCCCGAGCAGGGCTTCGCCGGGGTTGAAACCTTCACTTTTGCTGCCTGGGACGGCTTCACGCAGTCGAACCTCGGGACAGTGATCGTCACCGTTTCGAAGCCGCCGCTTCCGGCGGGGCTGGTTCAGTACGGTTCGGGCAATCCCGGCTGCGCCGGTCCCCACGATCTGCGCGCCAATTCCTCGCCCACCCTCGGGAATGCACAGTTCGCCCTGACCTGCACACAAGCGCCCCCCGTCTCGCTCGGACTCATGCTGATCGGCGACGCTCAAGATCCCGGAGCCGACCCGCTCGGCGTCGGAATCACCACCTATGTGAACTTCTTCACGGCGACGGAATTGTATGCGCTCGACGCGGTGAGCGACGCCTATGGCTACGCGCTGACCGATGTCCCGATCCCGGCATCGCCGGCGCTCGTCGGCAAGAACTACTTCGCACAGGCGATCTTTATCTGGACGTGGCCCTGCTCGCCCTCGCCGTTCCGGTTGAGCGGCTCCAACGGTCTTCACATCACGGTCCTGCCGTAACGGTGCAGGGCGGGCGGGCGCCTTTTAGCGATCGAATCGGGCCGGGGAGTTTTGCTCGACGGGCCTGGGCCGGGGTGAGTAGAGAGGGATCTCCTCTCTCCCCGGAGTTCGCTCACCCCATGCCGTTCCAGCTCTCCTCCGCTCTCGAAGCCGTCACCACTGCGGCCCGCGCCGCGGCCCACGAGGTCGATGCGCAGGGCCGCTTCCCCAAGGAGGCCGTCGATGCCGCGAGGCGCACTGGCCTCCTCGGTCTTGTTTCGGCAGTCGAGGTGGGAGGCGCCGGCCTGGGGCTGCGCCAAGCGGCCTTGGCCGTCGAGACGATCGCACAGGACTGCGGATCGGCCGCCATGGTGCTTACCATGCATTGGTGCGGAGCCACCGTGATCGAGAAGCTCGGGCGCGAGCCTGTGCGGCGGGCGATCGCGCGAGGAGATCATTTATCAACTCTCGCCTTCAGCGAGTCGGGCTCCCGGTCTCACTTTTGGGCCCCCATGGGCACGGCGACGCTGGCGGGCGACGCCGTTGAGCTGCAGGCAGACAAGAGCTGGATCACTTCCGCGAATCATGCCGACGCCTATGTGTGGTCGAGCCGCCCAAGCTCGGCGAGTGGGATGAGTACACTTTGGCTCGTGCCACGCGACGCGGCCGGGCTCGAAATGGGCGCCGCCTATGACGGTTTCGGGCTCCGCGGCAACGACTCCTGCGCGGTCCGCGCACGTTCTGTAAGAGTCGCCATGGCGAGCCGGCTCGGCGAAGATGGCGCGGGCTTCGACGCCATGATGAGGATCGTGCTTCCGACCTTCAGCGTGCTCATCGCCGCGGGGTCGATCGGAATCATGGAGGCGGCTCTCTCAGCCACGGTGAAGCACTGCACGGAAACCCATCACATGCATTTGTCCACTTCGCTGGCCGATCTTCCCACTATTCGTGAAACGATCGCACGCATGCGCATTCGAGTCGACGCGACGCGCGCACTCTGGCTCGATTCCCTCGATGCCATCGAGCGCGCGCGCCCCGATGCGATGCTGCGGGTGCTCGAGGTGAAAGCCGCGGCTGCCGATGCGGCGATCGAAGTGGTCGACGCGGCCATGCGCGCCGGCGGCGGCGCCGCCTACCGCAAGGAGGCGGGTCTCGAGCGTCGTTTCCGAGATGCGCGCGCTGCAGCCGTGATGGCGCCGACGAGCGATCAGCTCCACGACTTCCTCGGCAAGGCCGTCTGCGGGATGCCGCTTTTCTAACAGAAGGAGAGATTGCCATGCGCAATGGTGCATTTGTGCTCGGAGCCGTCGCCTACGACCCGAAAGTTGTGACCATCTGGGACGGCTTCCAAGTGTGGTTCGAACGGCAGGGATTCCCCTTCGATTATGTGCTCTTCACAAATTATGAGAGGCAGGTCGAAGCCCACTTTTCAGGGATACTCGATGCGGCTTGGAACTCTCCGCTCGCATGGCTCCAGGCCGAGGGGCTCGCGGCTCGGCGCGGCGTGCGCGCAGAAGCGATTGCCATGCGCGATTCCGATTGCGATCTCTCCTCCGTCCTCATCGTTCGCGCCGACAGCCAGATTCAGTTGCTGCACGACCTGAAGGGACGGGTCGTCGGAGTCGGCGCGGGCGATTCGCCGCAGGCGACGCTCATTCCGCTGGAGCATTTCGCCTCCCGCGGCCTCGTCCCCGACCGCGATTTCCGAGTGCGCAGATTCGACCAGCTCGCCGGAAAGCACGGCGACCATGTCGGCGGCGAGTTCGAAGCCGCTCTCGCCCTCGCGCGCGGAGAGGTCGACGCAGCGTGCCTTCTGGATGCAAATTATCTGGCTCTTGGGCGCGATAGCCGATTTGCGCCCGGCGCATTCCGCGTCCTCGACCGCACGGGGCTCTTCGATCATTGTAACTTTACAGTTTTATCCCACGCCGACGCCTCCAAGGTTGCAAGTTTTCGCGAGCTGCTGTTCTCGATGAAATATGAAGACCCGGCGGTGCGCGCGCTCATGGACCTCGAAGGGCTCAAGGCGTGGCGGCCCGGGCGCACGTCGGGCTATCGGCTCCTCGCAACGGCTTGCGAGCGCTTCGACACCCTGCGATCTTTCCTGGATCGTGCGGGCGAAAAAAAGTGACTTTCGGAGGACAATGGGTCGACCTCGGAGCGCTGCCGATCGATCGAGGCGGCGGAATTCTCCTGCGCCGCGCGGCGGCGGCTGCGCAGCCCGGAGAGCGCGTCGAGGTCCGCGGGAGCGATCCGTCGCTCGCGGTCCACCTTCGGGCGTGGGCGCGCCGGGAGGGCCATCGATGGGAGGAGCCTCCCATGACAGCGCAGGCAGCCCTCGCATTTGTGCGCGGCGACGCCGCCGATGCGCGCCGCGCCGGATCCACCCTGGCCGGATATCCCGATCCCCGTCATCCCGGTGCCGTCGCTGAGCGCGCCGCGGCCGCGTGGGGCATCGCACCGCGCGGTGCCGAAGTGGAGGCGGGCGCGCCTCCGCACACCGTTGCGCTCATGGAAAAGTGTGAATGCTGGGCCGACGATCTCCCCGCGCTGCTGCGCCACGCGCTCGCATCTCAGTGGAATCCACAGGAAGCGATCCCCTGGGATCAATCCCATTCCGGCAGCGAGGAGGTGGAGTCCGCGCTGGTGCAGATTCTCACGTATCTGATTGAGAATGAGACTGCTGCTCTTCTCATCTCGGCGCGCTTTGCGGCACAAGTGCACCCCCATTTCCGCGAGGCGATGCAACTTCTCGCGCTGCAGTCCGCCGAGGAAGCGCGGCACATCGAAGTGTTCACTCAGCGCGCGACGATGCGGCACAGCCGCCTCGGCAGCTCGACAGCCGGCGGGCAGGCTTCGCTGCGAACGCTGCTCGAGGAGCCGCGTTTCCCCGAGTCGTCGCTGCTGCTGAGCGTTCTCGGGGAAGGCACCTTTGTCGATCTGTTGCGATTTCTGCAGGAGCACGCGCCCGACACCTGCACGGCCACGATCATGCGGCTCGCCGCGCAGGATGAGTCTCGACATGTTGCATTCGGAATGGCGCACCTCTCCCGAATGCTTGCCATCGATCCAAGCCGACTGCCCCTCCTCGAGCTCGCCATGGAACGCCGGCACGCGGCACTCCGCGATACGGCCGGCCTCAACGAGGAAGTCTTCGAATCTCTGGTCGTGCTTGCAGGCGGTGGACTCGCCCCAGCCGACATCGCGCGCGGATTCGATTCGGTGGCGCACCTTATGAAACAGATGCACGCGGGACGCCGCCGGCGGCTTGAGACGCTCGGATTTGATCCCACACGCGCCGACGCGCTCGCCGGGCTCCACACGCGGAACTTCATGTGAGAATCACTTCAGCGCGGCGAGGAACTGCTTCGCCATCTCCTCGGCGAGGATCTCAGTGGCCTCTTTATTAAAGTGGCAATTATCGTAGTAGAAGGTCTCCGTGCGTCCGGCGAACACTCGCGAACCGTCGTAAAACGATACGCCCTGGACGCGCAGCTTCTCGCCGAGCGCGCGAAGCCTCGGGTAGCCGAGGCGAACGCCGTCGCGGAACGAGTCAGGTGCTGACCCCGTCCGCGTCTCCTCCTCCGAGACGACTTTGGATCCCTCGTCGTGCAGCGTCGGTTGGAGCGTATGAAAAAAGGTAATGCCCCTTGCGGCGCAGATTGCATGCATCGACAGCGACGATTCGAACCAGGCACGCGCCGCCTGCTGCACCACACCCTCCCGAGTCCCGGGCCGCTTGGGGCCGGAGAACACCGGGTGGCTTCCGCTTCCCATCAGGGAGACGAGGTATTTCTGAGTTGCATCATAATTTTCATTATACATCCTCACGATTCTTCCGCGAGCGAGCGTCCCAATGACGGCGCTATTGTGCAATCCCCAGCCGAGCACGAGTTCGCTCGTCGACTTCGCGTTCCGCTGCCGCTCGCGAATCCCTTCCAGCGTCTCGACCCCTCCGGCATCAGAGTACGTCGACGAGAGCAGCGGCGCCCATTGCGCCATCGTCGGAAAGAGAGGGTTCCCGCCGAAATCGGTGTTTTGTAGGGAGAGGGCAACCTCATTGAACCCGTCGAGCAGGACGGCCGCCTCCGGCTCGATCCCCGCGCTCAGCAGATAGGCCATCATTGTAAGATGCTGCGGCTGCTTGAAACCTCCGCGGGCGTGAAGCCACAGCTTCACGCGCTTGCCTTGAAATCGCGGGTCTGCCTCGAGCACCTGAGCGAAGGTAGTGCCACCGAACGCTTCGAAATGCCCTGCCACAGAACCTCCAAAAAGTAATATATCATAGCTGGAGTCGCCGCGCTTCACCGAGGTCGTCTCTTCTGTGACAATCTCGGCGGTCTGGTCGATGTCGAACCCGGCGTAGGGATGCACGAGCTCGACAGGCTTACGCACCGAGAGCCCTTTGTCTCCGAGGGCTTCCTGCGTCTGTAGCCGGCTTGTGAGCGCCTGGAGAATGCGCCGCACCTCGAGCTCCGTCCGCCACGCGCTATAGAACTCCCCCTTCCAGCGCAGATACCCGCGAAACCCAAGCTCCACCGCCGCAAGCTCGAGCGGAAGCAGCGCCAGCTGCAGCAGGAGCTTCTTGCGCAGCGACCATCGGGGTTTCGCGAGGCTTGGGTCGGACATGGCGCCGATTCTGGCGTCGGCGCCGGGGCGAGGAGAAGGCCGCGCCTCCCGCTATCCTCTTTCCATGGAATCCACTCGCCGTGAACTCCTGCGTTCCGCGATGGCGGCCGGCGCTGCTGCCGCCTTCGGCGCCTGCGCCTCACGCTCCCTCGAGCCCGATCGGGCGTCGGCTCCCGCGTTTCGCATCTCCCTCGCCCAATGGTCCCTCCATCGCTCGCTCCACGCCAAGACGCTCGATCCGCTCGATTTTCCCGTTGTGGCGAGGCGTCAATTCGACATCGGCGGGGTCGAGTATGTGAACAGCTTTTATGGCGGGCGCGCGAAAGATCACTCCTATCTCCGGGAACTCCGCAAGCGCTGCTCCGATCACGGCGTCGAAAGCCTTCTGATCATGTGTGATGGCGAGGGATCGCTCGGCGACGCGAACGCCGCGGAGCGGGCGAACGCTGTGGAGAATCACAAAAAATGGATCGAGGCGGCGCAATTCCTCGGCTGCAAGTCGATCCGCGTGAATGCGTACGGATCGGGGCCTCCCGAGGATCACGCGGCAGCGGCCGCCGATTCGCTCACCAAACTTGCCGACTGGAACGGACACGATCTCAATATTCTCGTCGAGAATCACGGCGGGCTCTCGTCCAATGGTGCGTGGCTCGCGGGAGTGATGCGGCGCGCGGGGCACCCGCGCGTTGGAACACTGCCCGATTTCGGAAATTTTAGGATTGCCGAGGGCCACGCCTACGACCGCTACCTCGGCGTGTCGGAATTGATGCCTTTTGCGAAAGCCGTCAGTGCGAAGTCGTATGCCTTCAATGCCTCCGGCGACGAGACGACGATCGACTACGCGCGCATGATCCAAATCGTCCTCGGCGCAGGCTATCGCGCCTGGATCGGCGTCGAGTATGAGGGAGACGCCCATTCAGAGTCCGAGGGAATTCAGCTCACCAAAGCGCTCCTCGAACGCCTTCGCCCAGGCCAGATCTAACTTTCGTCGGCTCCGCGTCCTTCCCGCATCTGCATGTCCCACGCCGCCCCGAACGCCAAGAATCGATTCATTTCGGCTGCTCTTTTTTTCGGAGCCGCCGCGGGCGGGTTCCTCCCCGCACGAGCCTGCGCTCAGTCGGCGCCCGATCCCTTCGCGAGCCGAGTCGAACCCGCCTCCGACGAAGGCGAGAGGAATATTGCAAAGTTCACAAAGCCGAAAGGCTTCACGGTGACGCTTCTCGCTGCCGAGCCGAATCTTGCCAACGTGGTGTCCTTTGCGATTGACTACGATGGAAGCGTCTATGCGGCGGAGACATTCCGCATCCATGCGGGCGTCGAGGACATCCGAAGCCACATGGACTGGTGCGACGACGACCTCGCCTCGCGGACCGTCGAGGACCGCCTGGCGATGCAACAGAAATTCAAGAAGGAGAAGTTCGCCGACGATTCGCGGGCCGAGGATCGCGTGCGCAAGCTGCGCGACTCGAACGGAGACGGCACGCTCGACTTCGCTACGGTCTTCGCGGGCGATTTTCGGGAGCCGGCCGCCGGAATCGGCTCGGGGGTGCTGTCCTACAAGGGCTCCGTCTATTACACATGCATCCCGAGCCTCTGGCGGCTCACCGACTCCGACGGCGACGGCGTCGCCGAACGGCGCGACGAGCTGAGCCGCGGCTACGGAGTGCATTTCGCAATGGTCGGCCACGACCTCCACGGGCTTCGCATCGGGCCCGATCGCAGACTCTACTTTTCCTGCGGCGACCGGGCGTTCCATGTGCTTACAAAAGATGGGCCGGTCGATCATTCCCACTCCGGCGGCGTGCTCCGCTGTGAGCTCGATGGCAGCGGACTCGAGGTTTTCGCCTCCGGGCTCCGCAATCCGCAGGAGCTCGCTTTCGACGAATGGGGCAATCTCTTCACGGGAGACAACAATAGCGATGGCGGCGATCGCGCCCGATGGGTCCACCTGCTCGAGCGCGGAGACAGCGGGTGGCGCTATGGTTACCAGTGGCTCACCGACCCCATCGTCCGCGGACCCTGGAACGATGAGAAGCTCTGGCACCCGCACCACGACGGACAGGCGGCCTATCTATTGCCTCCGTTGGCAAATTTAGGAGCGGGCCCCGCGGGGCTCACCTACGACACCGGTGTCGGGCTCCCCGAAGCCTATCGACGGCATTTCTTCTTGTGTGAGTTTGAGGGCGACCCGGGCTGGAGCGGCATTTTCACGTTCACCGTAAAGCCAAAGGGCGCCACCTTCGAGCCGACGGCGCCGGAGCGGTTCGTCTGGGGCCCACTTGCAACCGACGTCGACTTCGCTCCGGACAGCTCGCTTTTTGTGAGTGATTGGGTCGCCGGATGGGAGAAGACCGGCAAGGGAAGGATTTATCGCATCGCGCCCGACGGGCTCGCGGACGACCCCGTCGCCCAGCGATCGGCCAAGCTGCTTCGCGACGGAATGACGCATCGTCCCGTCGAGGAGCTGCGCACGCTTCTATCGGAGCCCGACCGCCGAGTGCGACAGGAAGCCCACTTTGAGCTGGCAGACCGCGGAGCCGGCGGCTTTGAGGCGCTCCTTCGCACGGCGACGGACGCCGCGGCAGCTGCCCTGGCGCGCGTCCATGGAATCTGGGGGCTCGGCATCGCGGCGCGGCGGCACGGCGCACCGCTCCCCGCGGCCGAAATGAGTGCTCTTCTAAGCGATCGCCACGAGGAGGTCCGCGCGCACGCAGCGGCTATTTGTGGTGAATCACTTCTCCGGGATTGCAGCGCAAAGATCTGTGCGCTTGTCGCGGATGCGAGCCCGCGCGTCGCGCTCTACGCCGCGATCGCGCTGTCGAAGCTCGGCGACCCCGCCGCCGTCGCGCCTCTGCTCGCCCGCGTCCGCGCGGTGGGCGAGAGCGACCCGGCTCTGCGACATGGGCTTTGCCTGGCGCTCGCCCACTGCGCCTCGATCGAAGAGCTGACAGAACTCATAAATGACCCTTCGGCCGATGTCCGCGTCGCCGCCGTTGTCGCTCTTCGACGGCGCGGGAGCCCGGAGGCTGCGCGGTTCCTTGCCGATGCGGACGGGCGTGTCGCTCTCGAGGCGGCGCGCGCCATCTATGACGTTCCGATCCTCCCCGGCTTTCCCGCCTTGGCCGCGCGCCTCGCCGACCCATCCCTCACCGGAAACGCCATGGTGCGTCGCGCACTCGGCGCAGCCCTGCGCCTCGGAGGCGCCGAGAACGCCGAGCGCGTCGCAGCGCTCGCCGCCCGCGCCGACGCTCCGGAGGCCCATCGGGCAGAGGCGATTCGCTGCCTTGAGCAGTGGGCGAAGCCTCCGAGCCGCGACCTGGTGACGGGAGAGTGGCGCCCCATCGTGCGCACGCCGGAAGAGGCCACTGAAATCGGCCGGTCTCTCCCGGCCTGGGTCGAGCCGATCCAAGCGTCGCTTGCGAAGGCGCCCGACGCAGTCACAGAAGCATGGATTCATTGCATTCGCGAACGCAACCTTGGGAGCGGCTCGAAGTATTTATTGACCCTAGTTACAGAAAGCACCCGCTCCGCCCGCGTTCGAAGCGCGGCCGTCCGGGCGCTCGAAGCGCTGCGCCCCACCGGCTTCGAGGAGGCTGTGGCGAGCGCGCTCGTGGCCCCCGAGGTCGACTTGCGCGTCGCAGCGCTCGAAGTGCTCCTCGCGACGGCTCCGGCATCGGCCCTCGGCGCGTGCAAGACCGCGATGGACAACGGCTCCATTGCGGAACTCAGGGCTGCCTACGCGGGGCTTGCGAAGCTCCAGAGCGCCGAAGCCGATACGCTCCTCTCAGCAGAACTCGCCAAGCTCGACGCACGCCTGGTCCCCGCCGAGGTAGCCCACGATCTCACAGCGGCAGCGGGAAGCCGCGGGCTCCCTGGGGACATCGAACTCCCTTCGCGCTCCGCGGCGCGCAAGCTCGATGAGAGACTCGCACCCTATGTAGACCTTCTCTACGGCGGCGATTCCGGCCGGGGGAAGAGTATCTTTCGCTCCAACGCAGCTGTAACATGCTTGCGATGCCACAAAATCGAAGAGGGCGACGTCGGCGAGGTAGGCCCGTCGCTGGCCGGCGTCGGCAAACGTCTCTCCCGTCTCGCAATCCTGGAGTCGATTGTGGATCCCAATCGGAAGGTCTCGCCAGCCTACCAATCCACGACGTTCTCGCTGAAGGACGGCACGACGGCCGACGGCCGCATCGTCGGTGAGGACTCCGGCATGATTCGGCTGCTGGCGTCCGATGGAAAAGTGCGCGAAGTCTCCGCGGCGCAAGTCGAGGAACGCAAAGCGGCCCTCTCCGCCATGCCGGAGAATTTGGCCCAGCTCCTGAAGCGCGAGGAGCTGCGCGACTTGGTCGAGTACCTCTCCTCGCTGCGGTGAAATGGCATGCCACGATGTCCTCCGCCATGAGCGCCCCTCCGCGTCGACCGGCCCTCCCACAAGCGCCCCCGCACTTCGTATGGAGCGGTGCCATGACTACGGAAGCCCGCATGGATCACCCCATTCGCTGCGTCCCCTCTCGCCGCTCGAGCCCGGTTCTCCAAGCTGCGACTCTTGGGCTTCTGATTCTTGCTCCGGCAGCAAGAGCACAAAACGGCGGAACCGATGCTTCTCGAGGCGATTCGGGCCGCATGCTCGACCGGGAGTCGCGCATCACGCCCGTCGTCCGCGTCGTCCAGAAGTGCGCTCCCGCGGTCGTGCATATCCGCACCGAGGTACCGGTGACGCGGCAGAACATCCTCGGCTTCGGATTCCCGGACAACGCCACGTCCATGGGCTCCGGGGTTGTCGTCGACTCGGAAGGATATGTGGTCACCAATGAGCACGTCATCCGAGGCGCGAGAAAAATTGAAGTATTCATGAACTCGGACAAAGGGGATGAGCGCCCCTATCCCGGCGAGCTCATCAATGCCGACCCCGAGCACGATCTCGCCCTGCTCCGGATTCGCCGCCGCCCCGAGGAGACGCAGGAGCCGTTCCCTTCCGTCGAAATCGGTCTACCCGACGACTTGATGATCGGCGAGACCGTGGTCGCCATCGGCAATCCCACAGGGAAGCTCGCCGATACCGTCACCTCCGGCGTTCTTTCGGCGGTAGGCCGAGAGATCACCATTGAGGGACGCACATTTCGAGGGCTCATTCAAACAGACGCCGCCATCAACCCGGGCAACTCCGGAGGACCGCTCCTCAATACCAATGGCGAACTCATCGGGATCAATAATGCCATTGCCAACGCCCAAGGGATCGGATTCGCCATCCCCGCCTCGCAGGTGCGCGCCGCCCTCGACGAGCGTTTATTGAATGTGGACCGCACGCGCCGATTTTGGATCGGCATGCGCGTTGAAGACCGTCCGGACGGAGTATTTGTCAAATCGGTCGACGCCGGAGGACCCGCTGCATTGGTGGGAATCCAGCGCGATGAGCGCATCCTTTCGGTCAACGGCAAGCCCGTAGCGAAGCAGCTCGATTACTCCAAGGCCGTGCTGAATGCGAATCCCGGCGACCGGCTCCGCCTCATGTTGGAATCGTCCGAGGTGAAGCGCGAAGCCGAATTGAAGCTTCTCGCCTACGACGATCGGATGCTCTGGGAGCGCCTCGGTCTCGCGCTCGAGGAGATCCGCGGCGACGAGTCCCTCGACCGCCGCATCCGCAGCGCGCTGGGAGCCTCGGAGCGGGAGCCGCGGACCGATACGCATGCAGCGTGGCTGCGCATCACGCGCGTGAAGCCACGCGGCCCTGCCGACATGACGCGCCTCACCCCCGGTGACGTGCTCCTCGGCTACTGGACCAAGTTGCGGGTACGCCGAGGATGGAGTATTGAACTTCAAGACGCCGACGTGCCGCTCGATTCCAAGGCCTCCGTCGCCAAGCTTATCGAAGGGCTGCCGAGCGATCCACGGCAACGCATCCTGAAAGTAATCGTTGCCCGCGAGGAAGAGCTCCTCGAGGGTGAAGTCTCCGTTTCGCGGTGACGCAAAGCGCCCCGGGTACACCGGGAGAGGATGGCATTGCGCAATTGTTCATCGCTTGCCGCGGCTGCGCCAGTTGGCCCATCGTGGCTTCTGTAAGAAAACGGCGGGGTCTAAAACTAAGAACGGGGCTTGGATCGGTCTTGGAGCGCATAGAAACCGACTCGTAGGGTCGGCGCACGAGCCAAACTATTGCGCGGGGCTTGGCCCGCGCGATGACGTAATGTCGCAAGCCGGCTTCGTCCTCCGCGCGCGCAAGCGCGCGCGAGATCGTCGCGGGCGATGCCCGCGCCCTACGTAGCCGTGAAGGAATCTGTTGCGATGTTGCCTTGCCAGATTTCACGCTCCATCCACTTCACAGATGCGGGACGGCATGGGATGGGGCG
>JAEUHX010000041.1 GCA_016792805.1 Planctomycetota bacterium | reverse complement strand
GGCGTGCGCGCGAGGTTGTCGAGTTGTGACTTGTGAAGAATGGGGCGTGGGGGGGGGGTGGGGGGGGGGGTGTGTGGCGGGAGGGGCGTAGCGGGGTTATGCTGTGGGGGGGGGGGGCGGGGGCGCCCCCGGGGGGGGGGGGGGCGCCGGGGGGGGCCGGCGCCGGGCGGGGGCGGGGGGCCTGCGGCGCCGCGCCGGGGGGCCGGCCCCCCGCCGCGCGGGGCGCCGCGGCCCGCGCGCAGCTCGGAGGAATCCTGGAATGGCCTCTTGGACTGTTCGCTGCCGCGCCATGACCGACCCACGCCCCATTCTTCCCGAGTCGCAAGTCGAAAGCCGCGCGCGCACGCGCGCGCTCACCGGTCGGCGCACGCGCCGACCCCACTTATCCAGTGATGAGTAGCTGCTGCGTGCCGACCCCACTTATCTAGTGAGTCGCAGTTGTCGCGCGCCGACCCGACTTCTCTGCATGCGCTGACTGTTCTCATCCAAGCGCGGCCCGCCTACGGGCGAAGAACGATTTCCTTGGTCGGATCCAGCCGAATCGCCTGCCGAAGGGCGACCTTCCCGTCCTTCAGTAGCACCAGCGTCGTTGCGTCGTCGCAAACTGTGAGCTTCTGCGACCTTCCGTCCTCCAGCGGTTGCGTCTGCGCCTCCCGCCGAGAGCGGCCGCGCAGCTCGCTGACTTCCAGCGGCTCACCCTTCTCATTCAGGATTTGTAGCGAATCGGCGCTCTTTGGCTGCGTCAGCTCCACGCGGAACTCGCAGCGGCGTCCCATACGGATCTGTATGGTCTCTGCCGACTTTCCGATCAGCGACGCCATCCCGCCTTCGACGTGACGGCCCCACTCGAGCGGAAGCACTGTCGGTCCTTCGAGCCGCAGATAGACCAGGTTCTTCGGAACATGACGGAACTCGAATTCGCCGTCCTCCTTAGTGGTCACGCCCTCAAGCGCCGAATGGTGAGTCGACAGAGTTCGGTCCGCGAACCGAGTCCGGAATGCATCACACATCGGGAAGACGCGGACGCCCGCGATCGGCGCGCCGTCCCGGGAAACCACTTTTCCGCGAAGCACCGGATACGACGCGTTGCGCGGGAGCACCAGCTCGACGGCGGAGTTGCCCGCGCGAATCGGCGACGAGACGGCGCGAAGGAGCGTCGACTCGTCCATCGCTTCCAAGGTGTACTCGCGGTCGAGCAGGCCCCGAAGAGTGAACTCTCCCCGCTCATCCGTACGCACGCTCGCCCACGGGCGCTCATCGCCCGCGAGCATCGATTCCGCATGGCGCAGCTCGGGTGCGCGCCGGGCGCCGGGGTCTCCGAATGCACCAAAAAGCGAAGGGTTGGCGACCCAAACGAGCGCGCTCGCGACCGGCTTTCCGTCGGGCTCCAGCACGCGTCCGCGAATCTCGAGCGGTTGCCCGCGCAGCACGAGAACCGCCTCCCCGGGCCACTGTGGGATTCCGTCCTCTCCCCGCGGCACTTCGAGCTGAGCCATCGCGAAACCCGGCTTCAGCGCGAGAAGCGTGGCGGCGCTCGGAAGCGTGCTTTTTGTCATCTTCTGAAAGAGCGCCGAGAACGTCTGCTCCGACCGAAGATCGAAGAGAAATGCACCCGCGTCATCTGTGCGCGTCGTGTCGATTCCGAGCGAGACCTCGGCGCCCGGCACGGGCGCGCCGCGGTCGTCGACGACGCGGCCGCTAAGAACGGCCGCCGGCTCACCAAGCTTGCGCAGGCGGAGCAGCTTCTCCGCGCTCGACGTCAGCGGCGCCGGCTCCTCGTGGAAAACATAACCTTTCGCGGAGACACGCAGCACGGCGCCGCGAATCGCGAGCGCGCGATCGAATTGGTAGTTTCCCTCCGCGCCGCTCTTTGCCTCAAGCCGCGCTTCGCCGCTGAAATCCAAGCGAACTGGTATTTGTGATCGCAACGAATCGGGAATCGCGATCAAGACCAGCGCACCCTCGATGGCCGAGCCGGCATCGTCGACGACGCGTCCGGCAAGCTCGATCGGCGGAGCCACGATAATTTGCACCTCGTGGCCCGCTGAGGAGGAGGTTGGCGCTCCGGGATAGAGCGTCGCGAGCCCCGGCGCCGACGCGATCAGCTCACCGCCGAAGGACGAGGCTGCGATTACAAATCGGCCCTCGCCGTCGGAGATCGTGGGTTCCGCGGTCGGCTCCGCGCCGACGCCGGGACTTTCCACACGCGCGCCGGCCACCCCCATCCCTTCCAGCGTCGTCACGCGCCCTCGAATCTCGACGGCTGGTTTTTGTGGCTTCGTGGCCGCCGCCTTCACGGAGGGTGCCGTGGTCCTTTCGGTGTTCGGCGCCGCAGGCACCGATCGCCGCGCCTCGCCCTCGCCGACTGCCGACGCGGGCGCCTGCTCGGCGGGAGCCGCGGCAGATGCCCGGGCCGGATCGGCCACGGGTGCGGGGGGCGACGGCCGCGTGATGTACCACGCGGCGGCGCCGGCGAGAGTGAGAGCTGCGAAGACGGCTGCAATATTGGCTTTCATGGCGAGAAGCAGGGCCCCGAGAACTGTGAGCGTCATGCTTCCCGCGGCAGGCGCGTCGGCGGCGAGACCGGCGAGCCACGCCCCAGCGAGGCCGCCGTGCCGAGCGTCGATTCGCGCGCGCAGCCGCACGAGGCCCCGTGCGAGTCGTGTCTTCACGGTCGCCACGGGCACCCGCAGCCGCGCCGCGATCTCACTCGGCGGCAGATCCTCGAAATAGCGCGCGAGGATCGTCGATCGGTAAGGTTCCTCGAGCGCGAGCACATGCTCGACCAGCTCTCGATGGCGCTGTGCGCGGTCGACGAAGCTCTCCGCCGATTCGAGCGCCTCCGGGCGTGCCGCTCGCAGCTCGCGCGCAGCGCGGCGCACGCCAGCGCGGCGTCGCTCGAGCACGAGATGTCGGAGCACGGTGGCGAGCCAGCCGCGCAGCGGAGCCTCCGTGTGCGGCGGGTTCTCGAGAGCGCGAGTCCACACATCTTGAGTGAGGTCGTCGGCCGATGCCGTGCACTCCGTGAGCCGGCGCGCGAGTTCCCGAAGCCAGCTCGCGTGGGCGAGTAGCTCTTGGAGCGAGTCGGCGGAGTTGGACGGAGTCATGGGAAGCGGCGAAGACATGCCGCACGGGCGCGCGAGGATTCAGCGCACCCCATAGATTCGTTGCCCAAGGAGGACGTCTCAAAAATCATCCGAGCTGCGCGCGGGCCTCGTCGCCCATCGCTTCGTCGCCTCGTCCTCGTCGTAGCTCCTTGGCTACGCCTGCGGCGAAGCTCCTTGCGCTGGACGACGATTCCTCGCGCTCGCAGTGCGCAGTACCAGAGCAAGCACAGGGAGCACTTTTGAAACGTCCTCCAGGCTCTTCCCGTTGGGGACGACTTCGGCGATGGTAGGCGGCGCATGAAGCGCCTGTCGATCAGTGCCGCGCGCACGCGACTCTCTGCCCTCGTTGTCCTTGCCGAGGAGCGCCAGAAAGTAACTATTTTGATGCGCCACGGAAAGCCGAAGGCGGCGATCGTTCCGCTCGCGCTCCTCACGGAGCTGAAGCGCAAGAAGCCGAAGAAGTCGCGGCGCACGCTGACGCCGGACAAGCTCAAGGAGCTTTTCCGCGCTCTTACAAAACGCGAAGGGGCGAGCTAAATTAGGATTCGACGAGGCGGTAGCTCGTGCTCCTGCCTCGTGCATCGTTTTGAGCGAGCACGCCCCGGCTCACGAGATCTTGAATATCGCGAAGGGCTGTATCGGCGGAGCAGCGAGCGAGCTTGGCGTACTTGGATGTCGTCAGGAAACCTTCAAAGTTCTCCAGCATCCTTTGGAGGACGCTCCGCTGCCGATCGTTCATTGGATTCGTCTGGATTTGTTGCATGAGCGCCGCTCTTCGCTCGAGCCGCGCCTGCGATCTTCCGGCGGTGTCGATCGCTCGGCCGAGGCATGCGAGGAACCACTCAAGCCAGCCGGTGATATCGAGAGTTCCTCGCTGCGCGTCCTCGAGCTTCTGGTAGTAGACCTTTCGCTCCAGCTCAATTTGTGAGGACATGCTGTAGAAACGGTTTCGCGAGCCGTCCGCGCGCGCAAGCGCCGCATCTGTGATGGCGCGCGCAATTCTGCCATTGCCATCGTCGAACGGGTGAATCGTAACAAACCATAGATGTGCGATGGCAGCTTTGAGAACCGGATCGATCGAAGCCGGTCCATTGAACCATGCGAGAAAGCGGCTCATCTCCTGAGGCACTCGATCTGCGGCCGGCGCTTCGAAATGAACTTTTTCGCGGCCCAGGACGCCGGAAACGACCGTCATGGGGCCTTGTCTCCACTCGCCCACAGGGATCTTCTCCCCTCCACTTCGCCCGGTTGGGAAAAGTGCAGCGTGCCAGCCCACGAGCCGCTCCTTGGAAAGCGGATCGTCGAACCGGCGTGTCGCCTCGATGGTCATCTCGACGATCCCTTCGACTTCACGCTCGGAACGGGACGAGCGCGCTCTTGCCGGGCTCGATTCCAGCCGCGCCTTCCAGCGAGTGGCCGGTGCGGCGCACTCGATTGTTGAACTCCTCACGCCGACGGATTCGTGGCAATTGTGGCTTTTTGATCGCTGCGAGGGCGATGCGCGACCAGGAGACGCCGTCATGCCTCCGGCGATCCAAACGCCGAGGCTGCCTCTCCACGCTACTCCCGACGTGCGGGCTCACCCCACAATCCAGAAATGGTCGGGCCGAGAGGATTTGAACCTCCGACCTCTTCCACCCCAAGGAAGCGCGCTAGCCAAGCTGCGCCACGGCCCGACCGGGTCCGAATTTCGCGCGCACCGGAGAGGACTCCGGCAGGGGTGCGAGGTTTCGAGGCGACGAGGGTAGAGAGCGGCTTGGCATCCGGCAAGGCGGCGGCACGGCGCGACGCCCCGCTCCACGGATCGCGGCGCACGAGCCCCCAAGCGGGGATCCAATGGAGATCGCGGCAGCGCCAACCGGCACCGACAAGCCGCATGTGGAGATCCTCCATGTGGGCGCCGCCTGGGCGCGCCCAATCTTCGCCCAGATCTCCTGCTGCCCGCGGCGAGAGTCATCCGAGCTGCGCGCGGGACTAACTCGCGAGCTCATCGTCGGACCGCCTCGTCAGAACTCCTTGCTATGTCTACGGCGGTCCTCCTCGATCTCTCCGAGAAGTCCCGCGATCGCTCTGCGGAGCCCTTTGCCTCGGGCAATCAGCTCTGGGGCACAGAGTTCATAGAACGCCAGGCGGGGTCACTGCCCAGTCGGATCCGATCGCGCCGGTCGCATCCATGGCGCGAGCCGTGAAACGGAGCTTGAGGTTGCTCGGAATCGGGAGCGCTCCGAACTCCACAGAGAACTCCTTTCCGTCGGCTGATAGCGTCGCAGAAGTGAGAAAGGGGAGAATGGCAGGCAACAAATCGCCGTAGCCCTCCACTTGGAGGTCGATGGCCGTGAGGCCGCCGCTCGGGCTCGCGATGCCGTCAGGATCGACATAACGCAGCGCGATCGCTTGGTTCGCTGTCCAGGAGAGGTAGACCTTCGGGCCCCACGGAACGCTCGTCGCATCGAAAGGATTCGATCCTGCGGCCGTTTCTTGACCATTGGCGGCGCCGTCGCCATCGGAGTCACCAGCTCGATTCACAATATTCGCATAGATGAAGCCCGTCGCGTCTCCGCCTGCGAGGACACTTCCGGGTTGATCGGGCCCCATGCGAAGCGCCGAAACCACACCTGTTACGAGGTTGATTCGTTCCAAGTAGCGATCTTCGATTGAATTCGCCGTCGATGCCAGGACCTCTTCGCCTCCGCCGATGAGCGCGAGACCCGAAATGGCACCGTGGAGAGGAATCCACTTTTCGATGTGGCCGTCGATAGGGGAAAGCTGAACAAGGTCTTTGGCTTGAGTGATTGGAAAGTTGGGGAAGCTCGAACAAATGAGATTCCCTTTTCCATCGACCTTTGGCGCATCTGTGCCGGCTCCCGCCCCTGCGAGGCTCGGGAACGATTTCACCACGATACTATTCCGGATCTGAAAGTAGAACGCGCCCGACG
Source organism: Planctomycetota bacterium (assembly GCA_016792805.1). Taxonomy (GTDB): domain Bacteria; phylum Planctomycetota; class UBA1135; order UBA1135; family JACQFD01; genus JAEUHX01. The sequence goes on along the minus strand of JAEUHX010000041.1, from coordinate 60,716 downwards.
GGGGCGTTTGCACCCACGCCCAGACGGTATCGTCGGGGGAAGCGAACGTTTCCAGTAGGTAGGAGACTTTGTTGCTGCCCGGCCCGAGCCCCGGAAAGGTAATCGTCGAGAGGATCGATCCATTCGTGGGATCGATCCGGTTCACAGCAGCGTGATCGATGAAGCAGCTACAGGCCCCTTGGGTGGCGCCGCCGACATAGAGCTTGCCGAGTGGAGAGACCGCCAGTCGCTGGGGAACCAGGCCGGCGTTGAAGGTAGTGAGCGGATTCATGCTCGCCCACTTGACCGAGCCGTCCGAGGCCAAGCAGTAGAGGGGACCTGTAGTGTTTACCGGAATGCGTGTTGTGAAGAAAAAATCACCATTCGGCGCAGCTACCGACGTCATCGAATAGTGCGAGAGCGTAATGAGTGGAAGTATGTTTCCAGCTCGGTCGATGCGCATTACATGGGGATACTGAATCGAGTCGAGCGGGACCCAGAAGGTTCCGCTCCCATCCATCGATCCCCGAATGCTCCCTGAAGTGTAGCTTGTCGAGAGCGGGAAGTCGGTGCTCCCAAGCCAATGGAGCTGTCGATCATAGCGCGCGACCCGCTGCTGAAGTGTTACGGGGTCTTTGACCCAGACCAACGCCTGATCGGCGATCTGTGCACTTGCTTGCTGGTGGAAAAGTAACGAGGCTCCCATCAGGCGAATCGCCTTCATGGTCAAAGCAGCGTGAGATTTGAACAAGTTTCTGCTCTGGTCTACTGGGGTCGATAGGTAAAGACGATCCCGGCGCCCGAGAGGCCGCCCGCAGGCTCACCGCGCGCGGAGATGGCGAACTGCTGCCCTAGATCTGTGGAGTTGTATCGAAGGGAGGCCACGGCGGCGCCGAAGTTGCCGCAGGGTGTCGGGGTGGGGCTCTGTAGTGTCCAGACTGGCGTGTCCGTCGGGGCCTGAATGGGTAGTGCGTACAGATGGGCCTTCCCAGCTTCGCAGCTTCCGTGGGTGTACGCGCCTGGCTCGCCCACCAGGAGGCATGGGCGAACGACGTTGTCTTGGTGCTTCCAGCTCACCACGGCGGAGCCGCGGCCAAACCGGGCGCGAGGAGCCTCATTCCCGGAGATTGGGCTCTTTAGCTTGATGAATCCGCTGGAGCCTGCGCTTGCGAAGGGAGCGTCGTCTACGAACTTCGTAGCCGAGCTGGAAGTAATATTTTGGAAGACATACGAGGCGACGACCTCCGCTTTTCCATCTCCGTCGAAGTCTCCGGAAGCAACAGTAACTCCGAACTGCTCAAAGGTGGCCGAGACGGCCGGATCGGGTTTGATGGCGATCCACATTTGAGTTGGATTCGTCAGGTAGTTGGCGTATCCGAAAAAGGGAGCCGCTTAGAGGATGAGGGAGAGAGCAAGATGTCCGAGAAAAAGTAGCCAGCACCACAATTTAGTCCCGATGGAAGGTCCTCATGGATTGCAGCAACCAGCAGATCTTCTTCTTGGTCCGTAAGGAACCCGAGCCTCCCCGCGGACATCGTCCAGCCGAAATTCGCAAGCGATTGTGCCTGAGACGTGCCTCCGATTTATGCAATCAGCACTCGGTCCTGGACGGCGGATGCGGGAACTGGACTCCCCTGTCCTACGCACTCGCTAGAGAGAATTACGACTCCACTCGCCAGTGTTGCGACAGAGTTCCACATTTGCGATCGAAATGTGATCATGACGATGCTCCGTTCGGAATTTGATTCGAGTTGGCGCCTAGGCAACCAAATCGCTTCACCAGAGGCTCCCACAGCGTTTCAGGAGCGTCAAGGCAGCCTGACCGACCCACGCTCTCCGTGGCCAGGTCGAATAGTTCGGAGTCTCCTTGGAGCCACATGGCTGGGGCGTGAGAGTCGGGACCTTCGACCATTCCACCGCGAGCCGCGCCTCGGCCCGATGGGGTTCGAATTTCGGGCGCACTGAAGTCGAGTCCGGCAAGGCGGCGGCGCGGCGCGACGCCCCGCGTCACGGATCGCGGCGCACGAGCCCCCAAGCGGGGATCCAATGGAGATCGCGGCAGCGCCAACCGGCACCGACGAGCCGCATGTGGAGATCCTCCATGTGGGCGCCGCCATAGACGAGGCCGATGGATCTCGGCGGCGGCACCGCAGCGAGCTCCTCCTCGAGCGCGTTCCAAACGAACTGATTGCGGAACGTGATTGCCACCTCGTCGAAGGCGTCCTCGTCGGAGCGCGCCGCCAGGATGCGCCCAATCCTCGCCCAGATCTCCTGCCGCTCGAGGGATGGATCGTCGCTGCGCGCGTCCTCGAAAAGCTCGGTGAGTAGCTCCACGCCCTTCTGGAAATCGGCCGACTCGGACGGGAACTGGGCGCCGCGACGGCGGAGCTCGGCGCAGAAGGTGCCGAGGTCGGCGTCGGCGAGGCGCCACAGCTCACCGTGCTCCAGGCGGTCGCGCTGGAGCACGAGGTCGAGACCTTCGGCGATGAGCTTCGCCACGGCAATCGTCTCGAGGAACGCCTTTTTGTCCTTGGGATCGACCGCCGGGCCGTCGGGCGACTCACGAAGCCCTTCCACGAGGACGCGGTCATAGCGATGGAGCAGCGTTCGGATGGAATCGTAATAGCCGGGGTCGCCGACGTGGACCGCGGCGATCAGCGTGATTTGTGATTTTCTTTCCGGGTGGCTCCAGCGCGTGATGGAGGTCTTGAGCCCGCGGGTGGCGCCATCCAGCGGATCGGTTGACCAGACCGACTCCCAGCGCACGCAATTGCGCGCGGGGGTCACCTCGGCGTCCTCGCGCGCCGGGTACGCGAGCGCAACCGGCAAAGCCGCTTCCGTCGTCGGAACGCGCCGCACCGCGGGAAGGCGCCGCGTTGCGCAGGCGCCGGCCGCAAGCACCATGGCCGCGACGAGTGCAAAGATTCGAGTGCGCATCGTGTGTGGTGGTCCCGAGAGGTTACGCGCCGTAAGCCCTAGGCCGCTGCTTTGCTGCCCGCGACAGAAGTCATCCGAGCTGCGCGCGGGACTCTTTCGCGATCCCATCGTCGGGCCGCCTCGCCGTAGCTCCTTGGCTACGTCTGCGGCGGCCCTCCCCGATCTCGCGAAAAATCCTCGCGCTCGCTCTGCGGAGCACTTCTGCCACAGGCAGCTAGACTGCCGCGGTGACCGAAGGCATCACGCTTCGCGAGCCCAATGTGGGGCTCTGGCTCCAGCGCGTCGCGCGCGAATACGGCGACCGTGAATGTTTGCGTCGGCGCACCAGCAAGGATCACTCGCCGGTCAGCTATCGCGAACTCTACGAGTTCGTGCGCCAAGCGGGCGCCGGGTTCGCCGACCTTGGGGTGCGCTCGGGCGACCGCGTCGGACTCATTTCCGACAATCGGCGGGAGTGGCTCGTCGTCGACCTCGCGCTCGGCGCGATGGGGGCCGTCGACGTGCCCCGCGGCGGCGACACCGCGAATCTGGAGATCATTACCATTCTTTCGCACTCGGGCTCGCGCGGCGCCGTCGTGGAGAGCGTGGAGCGGGCTCGCGCGCTCGCGGAGGCGATCTCACAGATGCCGGGGCTCGATTTCTTGGTGCTGCTGGAGGGAGATCCGAAGCGGATTGGGCGGCTCGAGCATCTGCGCGTGCTGTCCTTCGACGAATTGTTAGATCGTGGGAAGGCGAGGCTCGCGCGAGGCGAGGATGACCTTGCGCGGCTTGGGCCGACGGTGCCGTCGGACGCGCTGCTGACGCTTGTGTATACTTCCGGGACCACTGGCGTGCCGAAGGGCGTGCAGCTCACCCACGGAAATGTGCTATCCAACGTGACTGGCGTGCGCGATCTCATTCCGGTCGCCCCGGGAGAAGTGGCTCTTTCGATCCTGCCCACGTGGCACATGTTCGAGCGGCTGATCGAATATGTGGTGTTAGACAAAGGGGCAACACTTGTCTACACCGACCCGCGCCGGCTGCGGGGCGATTTCCAGAGCGAGAAGCCACAGTTGATCGGGACGGTGCCGCGTGTGTGGGAAGGGCTCAACGAAGGCATTACCGATAAGGTCGCCAAGGCGCCCCCGATGCGGCGGCGGCTCTTCGAGACGGCGAAGGCGCTGTCGCTGGCGCATGTGCGCGCGCGGGCGCGCGGCAGCTCACTTGCCGCGCTCGCTGTGGCGCCGCTTGCGTGGCTCGCGCGAAAAGTGGTTTTCGATCCGCTGCGCGAGAAGGCCGGGCTCGATCGGCTGAAGGTGGCCGTGAGCGGAGGCGGATCGCTGCCTTTCGCGCTCGATGAGTTCCTGCAGGCGCTCGGCGTTCCGATTCTGAATGGCTATGGGCTCACGGAGACGTCGCCGGTGATCGCCGTGCGCAGGCACTGGGCCAATCGGCCGGGGCCGGTGGGCGCGCCGATCCCCGGAACGGATGTGAAGCTCGTGACGCTCGAGGGCGCGACGGCGAAACCGGGCGAGGTGGGAGTGCTGCGCGTTCGCGGTCCACAAGTCACGAAAGGTTACTATCGGGACGCGGAGCAGACGGCGAAGGCGTTCCCCGAGGACGGCTGGTTCGACACGGGCGATTTGGCGCGCATCGACGAACGCGGGGAGATTTGGATCGTGGGCCGCGCCAAAGACACGATTGCGCTGCGCGGCGGCGAGAAGATTGAGCCCGAGCGCGTGGAAACGGCGCTGAAGGCAAGTCCACTCATCGCGCAGGCGGTGGTCGTCGGGCAGGATGCGAAGCAGCTTGGGGTGATCCTGGTTCCGAATCTGGAGCGGCTCGCAGAAGTAACTTCGAAGGCGGTTGCCGACGGCGCGGGGGATTGGATCGAAGATGAGGCGGCGCGCAAGGCGCTGCGCGCCGAGATCGATCGCCTGGTCTCTTCGTCGGCGGGGTACCGTCCCTATGAGCGCCCAGTGCGGATCGCCATTCTGCGAAAGCCGCTGGATGTGCAGAACGGATTATTGACTGCGACGTTGAAGGTGAAGCGCAGGGCGGTGGTCGAGCGCTACGGCGCCGTCATCACAAAGCTCTTGGCGGATTGATTGATAAGGATGCCGCGGGGCGTCCCCCGCGGCGATCCGTCCGCACCGGTTACTTCTCGCTCTCCGACGCCTTCTTTTTCTTCTTCGCCGGTTTCTTAAACATCGCCTCGTCCACCGGCACGTCGAGTTCCACTTTTTCGATCGTCGTCTTCAGCTCGACACCGCCCACCTTCGCCAACATCACTTTGGGCATCCGCACGCCGTCAAAGTCGCCATATTCTTGAATATCCGTCGCCACGTGGATCGGTCCCATGCGGGACTTCATTGTGGACTCCGAGCGGTAGGGGAGCAGCGTCTTCGCATCCAGGTGAATGGTGATCGGCCCGCCTTCGCCCTCGTGGGGCGTCTGCTGAATCACGATGCAGTCGCGCTCACCGTCCTTTTTGCGTTCCAGAATCTCCAACTTGGCAAAATTCTCGCGCCATGCGCCCGCGTCCATGCGAGCGCCCCGCTTGAATGCACCGAGTTCCTCACCCTGCAGCTCGCGCATGCCTTCGATGTCGCTGCGCGACCAGCCGCGCTTGCCGTCATAGACCTGTAAGGTCTCGCCGGCCATCGGGAGCGAACCCAACGTGTGCATTTTGTCGGGGCTGAGCACCGTGGTGACGCTCGTTCCTTCCATGTCCATGATGGACATTCTCGTCGATATGCGAAGGGTCTTCGCTTTGTGTAGCTTCTGTACGGCAGGATCGGCCTCCATCTGCTGCAGCAAAGCCTCCATATCCGGCGACATCTCGCACGGCTTGCGGGGGCTCGCGGCGACCTCCTCCGACGGCTGTGCCTTTGCCGGAGGCGGCGCAAGCCGCGGAGCGTTGGCGAGTTCCCGCACGGCGGCCTCCAGAACGGGGTCTCGTCCCGCGACGTAATCGGCGCGAGTTGGCTTCACCGCGACATCGGGAACCACGCCGATCCCTTCCACCGACGTGCCGTCGGGAAGTGTGAAGTCGGCCACCACCGCCTGCACACGCCAATCATGGGCGATGCGCTCGACGACCGAAGGCAGCGCCGCGCCCATACTCGTCTGCCCGACGATGCGCGCGCGCCCGAGCTTCTGCATGCCGGCGCCAAGAATCTCCGACGTGCTGGCCGAGGACTCGTTCACAAGAATCACGAGCGGCCCGCGATACGGCGACTCATCGGGGTTCACCTTGAACCGAAGGGGCTCCGGCGCGTTGCGCATGCGCATCGAGCCAAGCTCGCGCTCCTCATAGAAGAAGTGGCGAGCGACGCCCATGGCCACTGCGCCGAGCCCGCCCGGGTTGTCCCGAACGTCAAGAATCACGCCGGCCGGATCGCCCGCTTTCTCAAGCGCCTGCTCGAGCTTTTCTTGCAGCGGCACGAAACACGGCGTGAAACGCACATAAAGAATATTGCCATCGAGGATCCTCGACTCGAACTCGGCGTCCATCGAGCCGAGCGCTCCGAGCTCAAGGGGCGGAATCTCCGGCGCTGCGCGCTCAAGGGTCGCGACGCGGGTGGCCCCATCCGCTCCCTGGAGCTTTAACGTGACTTTGGATCCCGCTCTTCCGCCAAGCAGCTCATTGATGGCGTATGGGATGATCCCAGCCACTCGCGAGTTGGAGCGCCTGTGGATCTCCTCCAGCAGTCCGCTCACCGGCTCGCCGTCGATTGCTTCGATAGCATCTCCTGGCCTCACGCCCGCGCGCGCAGCCGGGCCGCCGGAGGTCACCGACGTGACGAGAACCAGACCGTCGACGTAGGCGGCGCGCAATCCGGAGACGCCCGGCCTCCGTTCCTCGGCGAGCGGCGACTTCTCTGGAGCACTCGCTCCCGGCTGGGCAGAGCCCGGCGCCTCACTCTGGACCGGCGCGTCCAAGTTCTTTGTAGCAATATTCGGCCGCTTCGAGCGGCCAGGATCGGGCGGCATCACGCCGACGTGCGAATGCTTGAGCTCGCCCACCATCTCATTCAAAACGGTGACGAGTTCGCCCTCGCTGCCAGCGGCGTCGACCTTCGGCGCGTAGCGGACTTTCACCGCGCTCCAATCGACTCCTCCCATCGTTGGGTCGTAATGCTTCTCGCCGATGCGTTTCCAAGCATCTTCAAAAATCTCTCGGCGTTGTTCGAGGCTCAGCGCGGGACGCGAGGAGCATGCGGCGAGAAGTGACAGAACCGCCGCGAGCGCGGCACGGGGACGAAGGAGCGAGCGGAATCGTTGCATGGGTCTCGGTGTGGCGCACTCGGCCTGTCGGCCGCCTGCGCGCAGTGCGCGAAGTGTAGACGCCTCCCTGCACGGCTGCCGCGCTCAACGCGCCGAGGACCCCGCGCGCGTCCACGGGGTTTCGCCGCCGGAACGGTTGAGCCCGCGCACTGGTCTCGCGGCGAGCGGCGATCAATGGTATGAAGATTGAGAGGCTCCCCGGTGTGCCTCGCCCCCAAACGATGAGCCGCCCCCCCAGCATTCGCCCCAGCGCGCTGCGTCGGCGGCTGCTTTTTCTTCTCGGCGGCTGCCTGCTGGGGATCCTCGCCGCGTCCATCGCGCAGTGGATGACCGCGGCCCAGCCCGGGGAGGGCACGAGTTTGCCGCAGGCGCCCGCGTCCGCGCCTGCAACCGTGGCGACCGTCGAACAGGCCACACGTCCGACGAAGCTGACCAGCGAGGTCTCGGCTCCCGAAGTCGCCGAGCCCGAGCCGGCTCCTGGAAAAGTTATCTTTCGATTTGTGTCACCGGTTCCCACTTATGTTGGGGGCCATCTCGATCTCTGGGACGGGGAGGCACCTCGGGAGCCGGAAGCGCAGTGGACCGAAGCGACAAAAGCCCGCTGCATCGATTGCACGTGGACTGAAGGCCTTTCCCACGCGGAGCAGCGCGATCTCTCAGATGGGCTGCGCGTGGTCGGCGAGATCGAGATCGACGCTCCGGAGCAAGAGTGCGGGTGGAGCTTTGAGCCGATCGAAGGGGACTCTGCATTTGTGATTCCTCGAAAAACTGGAATCGTTCCATCGGCGGCCGAGTGCCGCGAACGCGGGCGGGTCATTGTGATCTCCGTTTCACTGCCGCCGACGCAGCGCTTCTTGGGGCGCCTTGTTGATTCCTACGGCGAGCCCGTCATTGGTGCCTCGCTCAAGTGTGTCGAGACTGAGTTCGAAAAGCGGTCTGCCCGGGAGAATAATCGTGAAGGAGAATTTGACCTTGCACATGTTCCGGCAGGCCCCTGGACTTTGATGGCAACGGTCGAGGGATTGCGCGCGCGGATTCCTATGGATGGCGCGGGTGGGGGCTGGCGCCAAGACGTGAGGCTCCCCAATCCTCCTGTGTCATTTTCGTGCCAAGTGTTGAATCCAAGCGGCGAGCCCGTCTTCGCAATCGTGAGTCTCACGATTCCAGACGGCCACAGCCTGATCGACCAAGACACCGACGAGAAGGGGATCGCGGAGTTTCGAGGAGACCTCAGCGGAGCTGTAGGCATCCGGATTTACCCAAAGCGCAGTGACCTCTATGAAAGCGCCGTGGAGGAGCTCGGCCACGACCGCGCGCATCGACGAATTGTGCTCAAGCAATTCCCGGAGCGACGCGTCGCTGTGGAGATCGTCGGATTGCTACCGAACCATGAGCCAGTGAATGGCCGCTACACGGTACGCCTTGAGCTGAACGGACGTGTTGAGACTCACGAGGAGACCCGCCTTTTCTCGGGATGCGTAGGGCAACCCGCATTCCTGTCGAATGTGGCGCCCGGCCTCACCTCGTGCCACGTCGTGATTGCCCGGGAGGACGGCGTGCTCTTTCAGGGGAAGGGAGCGCTCGATGTGAGACCGGCGTCGGAGGGCAAAGGTGCACAGAAATTTGCCATTGACGTCATTCCGGCTTCGGGCGCTCTGCGACTCGACATTCGGCTCGCAGCCGGCATCGGTTCAGATCGAAGAAGAGTAATTTGTCTGATCTCCGCGCCGAGCGAAGGCCGATCCATTTTTTCGAGTTTCGGTTGGAAAGTTCTGAAGGGCCCTGCAATCGGACCTCTGGAGTTTCGAGGGCTCCCGACCGGCACACCGCTCGAGCTTATGATTCGATGCAATGAGGGAATCTTGAGTTCGCAGCAAATCGTGCTTCCGGACTCTGAGATCCTCGATCTCGGAGCGATTCGAGTCCCTTAGGGCAGCGGGGCGCCGGGCCAAGGGCCTGGGCCACTTGCGAGGTCGCCCCGCGGAGGAGCGGCGATGGCGTCTCCCGCAAGACACGCGCGGCGCGCTGCTAGGATCGCGGCCCGATGGCGATTCGCCCGGCTCTTGCACTCCTCGTCGGCTTCGTCGGAGCCGCGCGCATGGCTTGCGCGCAAGCAGACCGCGCGCAGGCGGATTCTGCAGGGGCCGATGCGTCGCAGCCGGCCTCGTCACCGCAGCAGTTCGATCCGCTGCGCGGCATGGACGCGAGCGGGCGGATTCCCAAGAAAAAGCTCCCCGACGATATTCCCAATCCGGAGCGCTGGCGCTACACCCCCGAAGGGCGCCTGAAACCGGGCAATGTCTTCGAGCGATTCTTGGTATCGAGTTTTGTGACGCCCATCGTGTTCAAGGAGAAGGACGTCGGCACCGGCGGCGGGTTTGCGCTGACGGATATCAATTTTCGCGACACGCGCATGCGTGAGTTCGCCAACGTCGTGGCGAGCCAGACGACGGAAGGGCAGGAGAGCTACCGTGGTGTCTGGCGCTACTGGATTCACCATCGCGACCTGCCCGACGGAGGGATTATCCGCGAGGAGCGGAGCACGATCACGGCGCGGGCCGGATTCGAGCGTACGCTGACCCGCCGTTTTTATGGACTCGGCAGCGGCACGACCAAGGATGACGAGTCGAGCTACACCGACGAGGAGGCCTTCGCCGGAGTCGATGCGCGGCTGACGTTGCCCGATCCCGGCTCCGACTGGGTTGTGGGGTTCGGCATTGGCGTGGAGCACCACAATTTGATGCGCGGCCGCGTGACTGGCATTCCGAGCACACATCAAGCCTATGGCCGGATCTTTCGCGAGAGCGATGATATCGACGCACTTTTTGTTGCGCCTTCGATCCGCTACGACACGCGCGACAGCCAGGCAAATCCCTATCGCGGCTGGACCGTTGGGCTCCGCTACGACGCGGCGCCGTTCCAGACCGCCGGTCGGTCTGGAGGCGTGGCGACCGCCGACGGCAGCTTCGCCGTCCCGCTCCCTCCGCTGCTGCACGACGGCGGCGATTCGCTCGAGGAGAATCCGCCCACCGATACGTTCGGGGTCGGCGCGTTCTTACAGCAGACCTCGGGCAACCTTCCTTTTTATGATCTTCCGAGCCTCGGCGGCTCCAGCACGCTCCGTGGGTTCGTCAATAATCGGTTCACCGACCGCGCCGCTTGGCACGCGTCGGCAGAGTATCGGTTCTGGCCAGTCCCGCGCGGTTTCGCGATCACCGATTCGGTGCGCATCGAGCGCGTGGGGCTCGCACTTTTTTATGATGTCGGCACCGTGGCGAGCGATCTCGGGCAGCTCGGCCACGCCACGATTCATGACAGCTACGGTGCGGGGCTCCGCATCGGCTTCGCCCGCGAGGCGATCTTCCGGCTCGACCTCGGCTATTCCGACGAGGGGAGCAATTTCTCGATCGCCTTCGGATTGAGCTTCTGAGGGGAGATCCGGCGCAGGCGGCGCGCCCCGCGGCCTTCGCGTCGCTCGTGGCGGGGGGAGTGCGGAGCTGCCGAAATTGAAGTGTGGATTCGCTCTCCGGGCGGAGTACTGTCCTTCCATCCAGCCATGGCCGAACAGCTCACTCCCCGACAGCGCGAAGTGTATGATTATCTCGCTCGATGCGTGCGCGAGCGGGGGTTCCCGCCGACGATTGCGGAGATCGCCGCGCATTTCGGAATGCGTTCTCCCAATGCGGCTGCGCAGCACCTGCGGCTGATGTCGCAGAAAGGCGCGATCGAGATCGAGGCGGGAAAGTCGCGCGGCATTCGCCTTTTGTTGAATCTGCCTGCGGGTGGAGCCGCTTCGGAGGGATCGGATCGCGGTGGGCGCTCGCGCGGGCGCGCGCGCACTCTCTCTGCGGCCAGTGCCCGCGCCGCGCGAACGCAAGCGGAGTCGGCCGCGGGAGCGCTACTCCGTCTCCCCGTGGTCGGGCGCGTCGCCGCCGGTTCACCGATCCTCGCGGAGGAGAATCTCGATGGGGAGGTGGCGGTCGATCCCGCCGCCTTTCGCCCGCGCGCCGATTATCTGTTGCGTGTCGCGGGCGATTCGATGATCGACGCCGGGATCCACTCGGGCGATCTGGTGGCCGTGAAGCGCACCCCGGATGTCAGCAATGGGGCCATCGCTGTCGTGCGCGTGGGGGCCGGCGCCGGAGAAGTGACGGTCAAGCGATTTGAGCGGCGCGGCACGCGCGTCGTGCTCCGGCCGGAGAATGCGCGGCTTCGTCCGTTGGAGATCGATCTCCGCGTGGAGTCGCTGACGGTCGAAGGGATCGTCGTCGGGCTCGTGCGGACGGAGATGGGTGCGAAGGGGCGCGGGTAGCGCGCGAGAGGCGAGCTCTTTCTGTGGGGTGCTTATTTTTTGCCAGCGGCCTTCAGCGGAAGATACACATCGGTGCGCCACTTGGCGGGGTCGGGCTCTAGGCCCGGGTCGGTCACGTAGACCTCCCATGCAGGTCCGTCCGCTTCGAGCCCTTGCTCGGCGACCCAACGGGAAAGCACGAGATGGGTCGAAGCCAAATCATCATATTTCCCGAGATGGATGGCGACTGCGGCGCGTCCCGCGGGAAGCTCGCCCGCGAGAATCCGCCCCGTCGCCGCGATCGGCTTTTCCACGGCGATCCCTGCTTCGATGTCGAGCTCCTCGGCGCTGTAGCGGTGGTAGCGCGTGAAGGGAAAGCCGGGGTTGCCGTAGGCCGCCTCATTTGCTGCGAGGAAGCGCGCCACCTCGGGGAGCGCCTCGGCAAGCTTTTGTGCGATCTCGGCAGGCTTCGCTTTCATGCGGATCGAGGCGAACGGCTGAGCCGTGAGCTCAACAATCTTGGGAGCTGCCGCCGGCTGTGATGCCGGGCTCGAATCCGGCCGCGACTGCGCCGCGCGCGCGAGCTCCTGAATGGCCGCAGGAGATGTAAACTTGTCGGCGGGCACCGCGCCGTGGGCGACTTTCTCGAGCTTCACCGTCGACTCGATCCCCGGCGCGAGCGTCTTTACCGCGTGTGCATACAGAACACCGTCGACGGCTTTCCATTGGCTGTAGCGCAGCGTCGTCGGCACGGGGCCGTCGGGCCCGACGGATTCGATCTCGATTTGTGTCGGGAGCCCGGTCTCCGGATCGAGCCAGTAGGAATCCACTTTTCCGAGCGGTGACACGGCGCGGATCACATCGTGGGGGCGCCCGTCGAGCTCGCGCTTCTGAGGATCGTCAAGCTTCGCGTAGAGCGCGCGCCAGCCGGGCCAAGGTCCGAAGGCTTGGTTGCGGCGGACCGTCTCGGCTTGTGCCCCGCGGAAGATGCGCGGCGGGCCGACGGGGTTCGTTTCCCACGTCACGGTGCCGTCGTGTCCGCGCTCAGCTTTGCCGATTTGTGCGTACTGAACGGATTGTAAGGTCTTGCCGCCGTCACAATAGAAAGTGAACGTTCCGCTGAGCGGCGGCGCATCGGGCTGGCCCGTGCGGCGAATCTCGATCGTCCCCTGAAAGGTGACTGCGGGCGGCAGCGCCACCGACGCGGCGCCGGTTCGCTTCGCGTCGAGTCGATTCATAAGCTCTGCCGCCGTCGGTGCGGGGGCCTGCGGGAGCGCGGCGAAGAAGAGCGCAAGCGGAGCGAGTGGCGTGGGCATGGCGTGGTGGGGCGGTGTCGCGAGCGGAGAGTGTACAGGAGGAGGGATACTAGACATCGATCCAGTATCGGTTATGCTGGCGCCATGACCGTCACGCCGCCTCTCCTCGAGGATCTCCGCCGCCAGATTCGGCAGGCAGAGGGCGGCTTCGGCGATGGGAGCTTGCGGCGGCACATTCCGACGGGGTTGGTGGCGCTCGATCGCGAGCTGCCCGGCGGTGGGCTTCCCGCGGGGGCGCTGACGGAGTTGCTGATGGACGACGCGGAGCCCGGCGGCGCCTGGTCTCTCGCGGCGCTCATGGCGGCGGCGGGCGGCCGAGGGCCGTCGGTCGATGGCGAGCCACCGCGGGGCAGCTCGCTATCTCCTGAGAAGCTGTCGCCGGAGAAGGATCGATTTCGGGGCGGTGGAAGAATTGTGTGGATCGATCCGCCCCCCGGAGAGCCCTTGGGGGTCCATCCGCCAGCGTTGGCGGCGCTTGGCCTCGATCTCCGCCGACTGCTATTGGTGCGTCCGAAGAGCGCGGCCGATGGGCTCTGGGCGTTCGATCAGGCGGTGCGCTGCCGGGCCGTCGCGGCTACTTGTGGTATTCTGCGAGGCCTCAATACGGCGCTGACGCGGAGGCTCCAGCTGGCGGCGGAGCTGGGAGGCGGGCTCGCTCTGGCGGTGCGTCCGGCCCGCGAGGCGGGGCGCCCTTCGGCGGCGGCGGTGCGGCTTCGGGTCGGGCCGGCTGTTTCTGTGGGGTTTTGCCAAGGCGGTTTTCCTGTTGCGGAGCCGGACACTCGTGTCCCGTCCCTGAAAACCGCTTCACAATTGCGGGCCCCCGACGCCGATCTCTGCGTTGGGCCTCCTCGACATATCTCTTGGATATGGCTGCGTCGGCCCGCCTTGACCTCGGCGCCGCTGACCTCGCACTTGTTTCGCGAACTTCAGGGACGGGACACTTGCGAGCTCGCCGATTCTCCGATTCCGACGGCGTGGCTGCCGCCGCGGCAAATTTTTGTGGATGTGATGCGCGCGCGCGGTGCTGTGGCATCGGTGCGCGTTTTATTGGAGGTGGATGACCATGGGTATGCCCGCCGTGCGAATCTCCCCGGACTTCGAGCCGTCGAGAAACGATTCCAGCACGAAAAGATCGATTCCGGATCGTTACAAAACTCGGGTGCTGAACGCCGCGGGGATGGCGCCCGCGAAGACGATTTTGTGCATCGCGCTTCCGCGCCTCTCCACCGACCGCGCCGTACGCGGGCTCGTCGCCGGTAGCGCCGCGGGGGGCGCGTCGTCGGCGAAGGGGGCGGCGGGCCGGCTTCGGCACGAGCCGTTGGCGCTCACCGTCGAGGAGCGCGGCGCGCGGCGCATTGCCGCGGTGTCGGCTGCGGCGGAGCGCGGCGGTGTATGGGTGGGCATGACGCTGTCGCAGGGGCGCGCCGTGCTCCCCTCATTGTGGGATTTGCCCCATCGGCCGGACGAGGATCGGCGAGAGCTGACGGCGCTGGCGGCGGCCCTCGGCGTGTTGTCGCCGATTGTGGGAATCGAGGGATCCGATGTGTTGGCTTTGGATTTGACGGGGTGCGAGGCCGTGAGCGGCGCGCCCCGGGTGGCGGCGGCCCGGGCCATACAGATCGTGGGGCGTCGCGGCTATGCCTCGCGGTGTGCCGTGGCGTCGACGCTCTCAGCGGCGCGCGCTTTGGCGCGGTTCGCCGTGGGGCGGGAGCCGTTGGTGGTGGCGCCCGGCGGCGAGGCGGCGGCGCTGGCGCGCCTCTCGCCGGCGGCCTTGGGGCTTTCCGAGGAGGCGACGGCGCGCATCGCGGCGCTTGGAATTATGACGATCGAGGAATTGTGGAATCTGCCGCGCGACCCATTGGCGGCGCGCCTCGGAGCGGAAGTGGGGCGATCTCTCGACCGCGCCCTTGGGATCGCGCCCGAGGCGATCACGGCCATTGCGGAGGAGTTCCTCCCGGAGGAGCGAATCGAGTGGCCTGAGCCGATCGATCGGCCCGCGGCGGTGGAGTGGGCGCTGAAGCGGATGGCCGACGGATTGGCGTCGCAGCTTGAGGCGCGCGGCCTCGGGGTGAGCGAGCTGGCGGTGGTGGTGGAGCGGCCTGCGGTGACGTTGGACCGGCCTTCGGCGGTGGTAGGCGGCGAGCGGCGGCGAGAGCAGATTTCTGTGAAGTTGTCGGAGCCGCGGCGTTCGGCTGCGTGGTTGCTCACGGTGCTGAAGGCGCGGTTCGAGCGGGTCGACCTTGGGGAGGGGATCGAGGCGCTCGCGGTGCGCGCAGCGCGGGTGCAGCCGCTCGCCTACGGCGCCCCGGCTTTTTTTGAGCTTTCGGATGACGGCCCCGAAGACGGCGATGCGCGGGAGGAGTGGCGAGAATTATTGGATCGCTTCGAAGCGCGACTCGGGGCTGGGGTCTTCGGCGCCGTGGAATTGTTGGATGAGGCGCGGCCCGAGCGGGCGTGGCGGATCGGGGTGCGGCAGATCGAGGAAAAAGGCGGAGCGCTGCCGCATCTGCGCCCGCGTCCGCTCGCCATGGTGCGCACTCCAGTGCCGGTGGTTCTCGAGCGAGACGCCGCCGGTGAGCCCACCGCGATCACCCTCGGCGGCGAGCGGCACCCGATCGTCGGCGCGGAAGGACCCGAGCGGATCGAAACCGGCTGGTGGGATTTGTCAGGTTCCTCGGTAATGTCTTCTATGGGGGTGATGTCTTCTAAGGGGGCGCCTTCTGTGGGATCTTCTGCGGATCGCGCCGTCGGCGACAGATCGCGGCGCGATTATTGGGTCGTGGAGCTGGCCTCGGGGCGGCGCTTGTGGATTTGCAGCGAGCTTACGCAGGAGATTTTGGCCGGCGTTTTTTCATAGAGACGCCCGCGAACGGGCGGCGCCCCGAATGCGGTAGACGAGGTGGAAGAGCGTTGGGACGAGGACCAGCGTGAAGAGCGTCGAGACCGAGAGGCCGCCGAGGAGCACGCCGCCTAGGCCGCGATAGAGTTCGCTGCCGGCGCCCGGCGAGACGACGAGCGGCACGAGGCCGATCACTGTCGTGACGGTCGTCATGAAGATTGGGCGGATGCGCGTCCGGACGCTTTCGAGGACGGCGTCATCGAGCGGCATCTTGTGCTCCCGCATCAGCACGAGGGACTGGTGAACAATGAGGATCGGATTGTTGACGACCGTCCCGATGAGGATCACGAACCCGAGCATCGTGAGCACGTCGAGCGGCTGCACCACGAACCGGTTCAGAAGATACAATCCAGCGAGGCCGCCCACAGCACCAAGCGGCACCGAGAAGATCACGACCAGGGGATCGAGCCACGACTCGAAGAGCGCGGCCATGAGCAGATAGGTGATGAGCAGCGCCAGGAGAACATTGAAGCGCAGCGACTCCCACGTGGCGCGCAGCTTGTCCGCAGTTCCCGAAAGGTGTACTCGATATTCGGAGCCGAGGGATGGATCCGCTCGGAGCGGCGCCACGACAGCGGCCTGCACTTTTTCGAGCGCATCCTCGAGCGCCATCGAATCGGGCGGCGCCACCTGCACCGTGATCGTGCGCTGCCTCTCGCGATGATTGATCTGCTCGGCACCGCTCGAGACTTCGACGCGCGCCGCCGCCGCGAGCGGAACCACTTGCCCCGCCGGGGTCACGATCGGGATCTGCTCGAGGTCGAGTGCACTTTTCGCATAGCGCTTGGCGCCGACGATTGAGAGATCAATTTTGTCGCCGCCGATGAAATAATCTCCCGCGTAGGCGCCGTCGACGAAGGCGTCGACGCTGTAGCCGAGGTCGGCCGCGTTGAGACGAAGATCCTGTGCCTTCTCCCAGCGCGGCAAGATATGAACTTCGGGGTTCGACAGATCGAGGCTCGGCTTTGGGAACACCTGAGCGCCTGGCACCGCCATCATGGCGCCAAAGAAGGCTCCTCGGCCGAGGTCGATGAGCCGCGGCAGATCCGGGCCGGAGATCTCCACGTCGATCGTGCGTCCGGCTGTGAGACCCTGCTCGAACAGGCTGCTCTGGCGCGCGATGGCGAAGGTGCCGGGCAGATCGGAGGTGACCCCTTGCACGACGCCGACGAGTTCCGCTGCGCGCAGCGGATCTGCGGCGCGCAATCCCGCGAACACCTGACGTCCGAACGCAACATAAAAGAAGTCGGACACCGCTGGGAAATCGCGCGGCCCGGGGTCGGTTGGACCCTCCAGATCCACATCCCACCACTTTTGTAGCCTCTGCTCGATCGTTTCCCCGAGGCGGGTCAGCTCGTCGAGGTTGTAGCCCGGGGGCGGCAGGACGATCGCAAAAATAAGGTTGCGGTTTCCGCCCGGAAGATACTCCACCTTCGGGATCATGGCCCACGAGGCGAGGACCGAGGCGGCGGTCATCGCCAGCACGCAGGCCACTGAGCGAATCGCGCTGCGATGCAGCCAACGGTTGATCGCGAGGATCGCCCGTACAAACCGGCCTGCCGACGCATCGAGCGGCAACAGCAGCTTTCGTACAAAGGAGCCCGACGCCCGGCCTTCGAGTGTCTCGACGCTGCTGGCCTGGAGTAGGCGCGAAGCCGCAACCGGAATCACAATACCGGCCACAACCATCGAGAGCCCGACGGCCGCGCTGATGGCGAGCGCGATGTCGGCGAAGAGCTGTCCCGCATCCTCTTTCACAAAAAGGACGGGAAGGAACACGGCGAGGGTCGTGAGCGTCGAGGCCACGACGGCACCCCACACTTCCGTCGTGCCGATGATCGCCGCATCGAGAGGCGACTTGCCCTCTTGCCGGTGCCGATAGACGTTCTCAAGCACGACGACCGCGTTGTCGACGAGCATGCCGACGGCGAAGGCGAGGCCGGCCAAGCTCACGACGTTCAATGAGCGCCCGAGCAGCGCCAGCACGAGGAACGTTCCCACGATCGACGTCGGGATGGCGAGCGCCAGCAGAAGCGTCGATCGGCCGCTGCGCAGAAAAAGTAACAAAATTAGAATCGTGAGAATGCCGCCGTAAAGGATGTTCTCCTGCACAAGGCCGACGGCCGAATCGATGTACTCCGTCTCGTCGTACACCTGCTCGAGCTGGAGGCCGCGGTCTTTCAAGATGCCTTCATTGAGTTCGCGATTGGCGACGCGAAGCCCCGCCATCACCTCGAGCACGTTGGCGCCGCGGGTGCGCTGCGCATTGATCGCGAGCGAGAGCGTGCCGAAGTTGCGGACGACGCTGTCGGCTTTCTTGTGACCCGGGTGCACCTCGGCGATGTCGCGGACATAGACGGGGCTTCCCGCACGCGTCGTGACGATGGCCGACTCGACGTCCTCGGGGGAACGGAATCGGCCGAGGGTTCTCACCACAAATCGGCGTTTCCCGTCCCAGAAGTCGCCTCCCGAGGTGTCGCGGTTGCGGGCGACGAGCGCATTGCGCAAATCCTGAATCGTGATCTGCCGCGCGGCAAGTCGTTGCGGATCGACGACCACCTGCAGCTCCTCCTCGCGTCCTCCAAGCACGTTCGAGTTGGAGACGCCTCCCACGCGCTCGAAACGCGACTCAATGGTGTCTTCCGCGAAGCGGCGCAGCTCCGTGACGTCGATGTCCGGCGGCAAGAGCGAGCGCACAGCCGGAATCTGCTCACAGATCCTCCGCAAGCGCGCGAGCCGCAGTCCGCTATTGTGGGCTTTGCGGACCGGCTCCAGCGCGGCGGCGAGCTCCGGGTGCGCCTTTTGGAACTCGGCGACCTGCTCGCGCGTGCAGACGCGCGGGCGCAGGATAAACCAGGCGATCGGAGTGTCCGACGCGTTCGATGTCGTGATGACCGGCTCATCGGCATCGGCGGGATATTCGCGGACCTGCTGGAGGCGCGCGTTCACTTTGACGAGCGCCTCCGACATGTCCGTCCCCACCGAGAACTCAAGAATCACACGCCCGAGCGAATCTTGGCATTCGGAGCTGAGCTTCACGAGCGATTCCACGCTCTTCAGCTGCTCCTCCTGCTCCTGCACAATTTCGCGTTCGATCTCCTCGGGGCTCGCGCCGGGCCACCGCGTCTCCACAGTGAGCATCGGCACCTGCACCTCCGGCGTGAGCTGGATCGGGAGTCGGAAAAGTGAAATCACGCCGAACAGCGCCACCATCAGGACAGCGACGGCGACTTTGACCGGGTTCTCGACAAACGTTCGAACGAGAGTCACTTCTGCACGTCACCCTTCGCCGTCGATGCGGCCACAGGCTGTCCGGGACGCAGACGTTCATTCCCGCGGATCACCACGCGCGCTCCTTCGGCGATCTCGCCCTGAATGGCCACGCGATCGCCGGCGCTGCCGAGAAGCTTCACGCCCACCCAGCGCGCGATTTCGCCAGCGCCGCCCGGGCCGGCGTCCACAGCATAGACGCCGAGCTCGGGGCCCCCGAGCACGAGCGCGTCCTTCGGAACGACGAGCGAATCGACCGCCTCGCCCACGGTGAGCTGTACTTGTGCAAACATTCCGGCGCGGATCCATGGCTGACCGGATACGTTGCGATTGGCAATAGAAATGCGCGCGGCGATCGTGCGCGACTGCGGGTCGGCAAGCGGGGGGACGGCCCGCACGGTGCCCTCGAGAGTCTGCCCCGGAAGCGCATCGAGCGTGACTGTTGCTTTCGCGCCCACGGAGAGCGCGGCGGCGAAGTCCTCGGGAACGGGCACCACAATTTCGATCGGATCAAGATCCAACAATTCCGCGACGGGGTCACCCTGCACGATCCAGGCGCCGGCCTCCGTGAGCTCCGACGCGATCCACCCGGCGAAGGGCGCGCGAATCTCGTGCTGCGCCTTTCGGTCGGCGAGACGCTGCACGGCCTGCTCCTGGGCCGCGAGGCGCGCTGCCGCCTGGGCGATCCGCTCGGGACGCGTGCCTTCCTCCAGCAGCTGCAGCGCCGAGGACGCCTCATCGCGCACGGCCGTTGCCCGGCGCACGTCGAGTCGGCGCTGCTGCAGCAGTTCCTCGGAAACTACCTTTCCAACCTCAAGATTGGCGATCTGTGCGAGCGACCATTCTCGATAGGTGAGGTCCGCCTCTGCGGCACGCAGCTTGGCGCGCGCAGCGCCGATCTCGGCGGGACGCGGGCCATTCTTGAGTTCCGCGAGCTCGGCCGCTCGCAGCTCTCGATCCGCCCGTGCCGCCTCAAGCTCGAGATCGATTTGTGTGGATCGAAGGCGGCAGAGCACGGCGCCGGCTTCGACGCGCGCGCCGCGGCGCGCCAGCACCTCGAGGACCTTCCCCTCCACCTCGGAGCCGACGCGCGCGCGCCTTGGCGCTTCTGTTGCAGCCGGGAAGGTCCGTTGCGGCGCGATTCGATCGCGCGCGACGGTGGAGATTACAACTGGCGCCGGGCCCCCCTGTGCTGCGGGCACGGAGTTGCGTGGCAAGAAGGCGAAGGCAGCGAGCGCGAGCGAATAGACGAGCATGGAGGACCCAGGAAAGCGGAGAAAGGTCGCTTGAGGCAGCGCGGTTCGCACGGGTGTAGGGCGGCGGCGGGGACGGGAGTGGGGGCGCGTCCGCGGCGGCTGCCGCATGCTCGCGGGTGTGGAGGGGGCTTCCTACGATGCCCGGCCATGGTTCACTCGGCGGATTCGCGGACTCCCGTGGCGCTCGTCACGGGCGCGAGCAGCGGCATCGGTCGCGAGCTTGCCCTTGAGCTGGCGCGCGCGGGGCATCGCGTCGTGCTGACGGCGCGCCGCGAGCCTCAGCTCCGTGCACTCGCCGAGGAGATTCGCGCCGCCGGCGGCGAGGCCGAGTGGTGTATCTGTGATCTCTCCGATCCTGCGGGACCGGGGCAGCTCGCCTCCGCGATGCGGGAGCGCGGCTGCGTCGTGGAAGTGCTGATTAATAATGCGGGACTCGGCGCTTTTGGGTTCTTCGCCGACACGCCGTCGGACCGGAATGCGGCAATGATCCAGGTGAACATCACGGCGCTGACGGAGCTCACGAGGCTCCTTCTTCCGGAGATGCGCGCTCGGGGCCGCGGGCGAATTCTGATGGTGGCATCCACAGCCGCCTTCCAGCCCGGGCCGCTGATGGCCGTGTACTATGCCACAAAAGCTTATGTGCTCTCGCTGAGCGAAGCGCTCGCCAATGAGCTGGACGGCACGGGAATCACGGTGAGTGCCCTCTGCCCCGGGCCGACGGCGACCGAATTCACCGATGTGGCCGGAATGGATACGACGGCGCTCAAGAAAAGCGGCTGGCAGATGTCGGCGAGCGCCGTGGCGCATGCGGGTCTCCGCGGCCTTCAGCGCGGGAAGCGAGTGATCATCCCCGGATTCTTGAATTCCCTTCTCGCCCAGTCGACGCGTTTTGCTCCGCGGCGCCTCTCCGTTGCGACGGTGCGCTGGCTGAACGAGCACGTCCGCACACAAAAGTGAACCCTCGAGGCCGACGCATGCACTGCAAGCGCATCCGCCCACGCCGCGTCGGCGTGGCACTCATCACCGCTGCTCTCGGCCTTTCGGCTGCGTGCGCGCCTGCTCCCAAGAACGAGGCTCATGGGAATCGCGAGACGGTGGAAGCGGTCGCGCCGGTGCCCTCGGCGGGGCAGCGCATTTGGCACGAGCTTGAGTATTATGGATTCATACACTTCGGAATGAACACCTTCACCGATCGGGAATGGGGTGAGGGTTCGGAGGATCCGAAGCTCTTTCAGCCGACGGCGCTCGACTGTCGACAGTGGGCGCGCGTCGCCCGCGAGGCCGGGATGCGCGGTCTGATCCTCACGGCGAAGCACCACGACGGCTTCTGCCTCTGGCCGAGCGCATACACAAAGCATTCCGTTGCTTCGAGCCCATGGCGCGGCGGCAAGGGCGACGTCGTGCGGGATCTCTCCCAGGCTTGCGCCGAGTTTGGTCTTCGGTTCGGCGTCTACCTCTCGCCGTGGGATCGAAATTGTAAGCTCTACGGCGACTCGCCTGCTTACAACGAGTATTACAAGAAGCAGCTCACCGAGCTCCTCACCGGCTACGGTTCGATCTTTGAGGTTTGGTTCGACGGCGCCTGCGCCGAGGGGCCGAACGGCAAGAAGCAGGTGTATGATTGGCCGGGATTCGTGCAGACGGTGCGCGCTCTCCAGCCGCAAGCGGTGATCTTCAGCGATGCGGGTCCCGATGTGCGCTGGGTCGGCAATGAGTCGGGACTCGGCGACCCCACCAATTGGTCGATGCTCCATCGCGAGCGGTTTGCTCCGGGCGTCGCCGACGAGAAGCAGCTTGCGACCGGCCACGAGGATGGGCCCCACTGGGTGCCTGCAGAGTGCGACGTGTCGATCCGCCCCGGCTGGTTCTACCACCCGGCCGAGGACGGAAAGGTGAAGTCAACAGAAGATCTCATGCGGATCTGGCACGCCTCCGTAGGGCGCAATGCCAATCTTCTCCTGAACCTTCCCGTCGATCGCCGCGGCCTCGTGCACGAGAACGACGTCGCGCGGCTCCTCGAGTTCCGCGCTGCGCGCGAGGCGTGCTTGCGGACCAACGTGGCGCTCGGCGCGGCGATTCGCGCCACGGCAGAGCGGCCGGGCTACGACGCGGCGCTTGCCACCGACGGCGACGCGCACACATTCTGGGCGGCGCCGCGCGGCGCGCGCGCGGCCGAACTCGAGGTCACACTTCCGGCGCTCCGTCGAATTCACAGAATCGAGCTGCGCGAGCCGATTGAGCTTGGCCAGCGCGTCAAGCGGTTCGAGGTCGATCTGTGGAAAGAGGGCGCCTGGGTGACCGTCGCATCAGGCACGACGATCGGACGCCGCCGCATCCTTGAGCCGGGCGTCCTCGAAGGTTCGCGCTTCCGCGTCCGCATTCTCGACGCGCGCGAGGCACCGCTTCTCGCGGAGATCGCGCTCTACGCTCCCACCCCGTAGTGTTCGGCGGATCGCAACAGAAGGCGCCGTTGAAAGGGCGGTGGCCTCACCCTCGCGCTCTCGCGCCGCCGGCCGCAGGCGAATCCGCTCCCGCTACTTTCCGGTGGACTTCAACTTATTCATCTGCAGCTTAGCTCCTTCGATCAGCTGGAGCACCTCCGGTTTGTCGGAGGCTTGGTAGCGGCTGATGAAGGACTCGAAGGCGGCCCTCGAGTCAGCCGCGCGCCCTTCCTCCAAGAAGCTGTGCGCAATGAAGAACTCCGCTTGTGCGCGTTCTCCCATGGGGATCTGTGCGTCGTCGGTCGCTCGCTGCAGAGCCGCCCGATAATTGGTGAGCTGCCGCTTGGAGCTCGCCACCTCAGCGCGTGCGAGCTCTGCTTGCCAATCTTCAAGTCCCAGCGCTCTCGCATGCCGTGTGATGGCAGCGAGCGCCTCCTCCGGCCTCTCGGCGAAAAGGTAATCGGAGATAAGATAAGTAAACTCTACTTTTGATTTGGAGTCCTGGGGGAAAGCTGCCAAAAATCGCTCCCGAAGTGCTATGCGCTCAAGGCGGACCGCCGCGGCATTGGTTTCGCCCGGGTGCGATACGCCAAGAGCGTGCAGCGCCTTGTGAAATTGTTCGGCGCTGGCTTCGGCTGGCGGGTGCTCCGGAAGCGCCAGTGCGCGCTCGATCCGGGAAACCCGCTGCTCGAGATTTGTCATGCGCGACTCCAGTGCGTTCGAATCTGGTCCCGCCGAGCTCTCGGCGCGTTCGGAGCGCGCGTTCGCAGCGCCCGGTGCAGTTGCCACGCGCTGCTCCAAGGCGCGAAGCCGGGAGTCCAGTGCCGATTCGTGCGCTCCGACCGACGGTTCCATCGCGCCCGCGGAATCGCGAGACGCGCTGCCGACTCGAAGCGAAGCAACGAAGGCTGCACCGGCCAAGGTGCATGCGAGCCCCGAGGCGAGCAGGCTCCAGCGAGAGTTTGTCATCGTGGGCACAATCCGCTGCTCGCGTAGACGATCCCTCCAGGGCGCTGATTCCCGTTCGCAGCCCCAATGACTCTCGCCACGGGCAGCCGGCAGGTCATTGAGGAACTCATTCCGGCGCTTCTCGTCTCCTTCTCGCGATCTCAGCGTCGAGCTGTGATTGACGGAACTCCTTGGCTACACCTCGCGCGTCTCTCCTCGATCTCGCGAAAAGTGAGCTTCGAGTCGTTCGAAAGCGATCTTCCAACAGCCTGCTAGGGCAGTGATGCCATCGGCGCCCGGAAGAGTCCGAAGCTCGACGTGAAGCCGTGCAGATAAGTCTCTTTCCCGATGGGGCCGATCTCTCCATTACAGAAAAATCCGCCCAGGGGGACTTCGCCCGCGACCGATTGGAAGAGCTTTGTGTCTTTATCGGCCTCTCCGTACAAATGGCGCCCGCGGCCGAGGCACGAGAAGAGGAGCGCTCCTTCGGGGCGCGCCCCTTTCGCGCGGCGCAAGGTTCGCTTCAGGACATGCACCAAATCGTCGGTGCTCGTCTTGGCGTCGCGGACGTGGAGCTGGACCGCGCGTCCGACGCCCACCTCCTCATTGACCGCGACGACGCCGCGCTGCGGGTCGACGCCGACGAAATTACGAATCAAGAAATCGCCGGCTTCCGGCGGCTTCTCTCGGAACGGATCCATCGCGATGCCGAGGAAGAGCGTGCGGTTCGCGAGAGCGCGCTCCTCGTCCGACATCTCATCGAACTGCTTCTGTACGAAGTCGAAGGCGCGCTGGCCATCGATCTCAAGCAAATAGTGACCTTGAGATTTCGACGCGCGTCCGACGGCACCGACCGGACGGCACCCCTGGGCGACGGCGGTCTCCACCACCAGATTGCCCGCCAGCGCGATCCCCACCGTCCCGCCGTCTCGGGCCATGTCATCGAGGAAGAGGCGGTTGCCGCCCGCATGGCGCGCCCCGCTCGCGAGCCCGCCGATTTTTATACAATTCGGGTAGGCGTAATCGAGCCCAGCCAGCAGCCGCTCGGAATCGGAGCTCCAGGGATCGGGCAAGAGCACAAATGCCGGCTTGCGGTCAGGCTCGATGCCGATCATGTGGTGCCACCCCGAGGGCGGCGCGTCGCCGTCGGGGTAGTCATCCGCCGAGACATGGAACGGGATGATCTCCACATTCGGCAAGGACGCGAGCGTCAGGCTCACGGCCGGGCGCTGCTCGACCTCGCGGCCGCCGCCAATCACCCCGCCGGCCGTGCAACCGAGAAGTCGCCGCGCGCCGGTGAGCTCGCGCACGAGCCGAGCGGCCGATTCGAGGCCTCGGGGCGCATAGCCGCCGACGAAGAGAAAGGCTAAGTCGGCCGGCGCCCCTTCGAGGCGCGAAGCCGCTTCAGTGCAAGCCTCCCGCAGCGCATCGGCGGGGCGGGGCTGGGTGCTGAGTGCGGAGGTCCAGCGCACGGTCGGAATCGATAGTCCGCAGGCGCCCTTAGAAGGTCAGTTCCACGGTTTGCGTGCCACCCTCCGGGAGGTCGACGCGGCGGATGACCCAGGCCGACCGCGAGACCGACTGCATCATCGGCTGCGGGAGCGATTCCTCCTCGACCGGTGCCGTGCTCCCCAGGAGCGCCACAATGAAGTAGGTGCCGCCAGGCAATCCATCGATGCGGAAGTTCCCCTGGGAGTCGGCGTGGGTGGCACGGCGCGATGCGAAGGCACGCGGGTCGGTGTTGTCGAGCTCCTCACCGTCGCGGTACTGGCGCTCCACCGTCTCGGTCCAGTAGCGGGTGGCCGGCACCGCAGAGACCGCGACCCCAGCACACGGATCGATCTTCCCGCCGCCGTTCGGAACATACATCCAGAGGCGGCCGGAAACCGAGGCAGTGCCTGCGCGTTCGAAGGGGACGTGCTCCTGCGGATCGTACGAGGCGCGCCTCGGTTGTGGCCCCATGCAGCCTGCGAGGAGGAGCAGCGCGCCCGTCGAGAGCAGCACAGAAAGGGCGGGTCGGAGGCAGATGTCAGTGTTCATAGGAGGAGGCTTCGGGCGGAATTTCGTCCGCCCGGCGCACAGAGTCCAGAACTCGAGAGACCGCCCGACGCCCCCGCGGAGCGGCGGAGACCTGTTTGAAGGGAACCTCAACGGGGGTTGGCGCTTCGAATCGCCGGCGGCCCCCTGCGTGGGCGATTCCCGCGGCTAGCGCTCCGTCGTCGATACCACCGGCGGCTTGCGTTGAGCAGGTACTCGAGGGACAGCCCTCGGATGACTTCTCCCTCGGGCAGTTAGTCGCAGGTGTAAGTTTTTGAAGTCGTTCCCGTCGGGTGCGTGGCCGTGACGGTTCCTGTGCCTGCAATGATCGACGCGTCCTGGTAGACCACCTCCCATTTCCCGTCGCTTCCCACGGTGGCGACGATCGACGTGGAGTAGGCGGGGGTTCCGTTGGCGTCGGCGGGGCCCGTGATCTGCACCGTGACTTCGTTGCCCTGCGCCAAGTCGGCGCGCCCTTTCACGGTGATGGTGCGCGAGCTGATCTCGGCGATGTACTTACAATTCACGCTGCGGATCGTGAGCGGCGTCGTCTGCTGCTGGGCCATCGGGCCAATGCCGAGGGCGGGACCGTTTGTGACCTCGAGAGGCGTCGAGGAGACGCACATCGCGACGTGGTTCGACGACAGCTTCAGCAGCGACGCGAGCGCTTTCTTGAGAATCTTGTTTGATGAGTTGTAACTTTTCTGCGCCTCGGCGTGCATGGAAGCGATAGCCATTCGATAGGGGCTGCAGTCTCCCGAAGACACAATGGAGGGCGGTGCGATCGTCGGGTCGTCGTAACCGCTGCTGAGGAGGATCGTGCGTGCGGCCATATAGATCGCGTCGAGGCGGTCGGCGGCCGCGTCGTCGGCGAAATCGAGGAAGAAGTCGAAGGCATCGGCAATTTCCTCGTACGCCTCATCCACAGAGATTCTCCCGCTGGCAGCGTCTCCGAGGATCCCCGCCGTGGTCTGCCCAAAGCTGGAGACGAGCCCTTTCATGGCCGCCTTGTAGCTGGCCACTTCGCTCTTGAAGAGATTCTTGATCTCCTTGTCGACGGTTTTCTGGTCGACGACCGCGACGTAGAACAGATTATTGGAGTCTTCGTTGCAGGCTCCCCCGGATCCGAGAATCTGAATATTGATGATGCCGAGGTCGAACTGTTGGCCGGTGAGAATATAGGTATGGGACTTCACCGCATTCGGGCGGTCGGCCGAGACGGTGAACGATTCGGAACCCTGGAGAATTGTTGCGGTGAGGTTTGCGGTGCAGGTGCCCGGATCCTCGACCAAGAGCTTCGCTGTTCCGCCTTTGGGGACGTAGATCACGGAGAGCGGATCGAAAAGGAGCACCTGTTGCTTGGGGAGCGGAATCTTGTCTTTCCCTACGACGAGATAGAACTCGTGAGCCAGCGCGGGGATGGCCAAGAGCATGGCTGCGAGTGCTGTAACAAAAAGTCGCGCGATGGATCGAAGGCTCATGATTGGGCTCCGAGGAGATGTGGGATCGGAGCCTATCCGCCCGAGCGACTCGTGCCGAGAGGAGGAAATCGCTCGTCGCGGCGTGCTCCGCACGCGGCCGATGGCGCCGGTGCCCATCGCTTGGGGTGCGACGATCGGACGACCCCAGCCGGTCGTGCTCTCCGACAGGGGGCTTCCCAGGGGCTCCCGGAGGAATACTGTATATGGGAACAGTCGATGTCCTCCTACGCCGAACTCCGCGCCAAGACCTGCTTCACGTTCTTGCGCGGCGCGTCGCAGCCCGACGAGATGGTGGAGCGCGCCCGCGAACTCGAGCTTGCGGCGCTCGCGGTCACCGATCTCTCGTCGATGGCCGGCGTCGTGCGCGCCCACGGGGCGGCGAAGGAGGCGGGGCTGCCGCTCCTCATCGGCGCCGAGGTGGAGCCCGGCGATGTCGCCGCCGCCTCCGTTGTGCTGCTGGCGCAGCATCGCAGCGGGTATGGGAATCTGTGCCGTCTGCTCACGGTGGGGCGGAGGCGCGCGCCGAAAGGTGAGTGTCTTCTTTTTGTTGACGATTTATTGCGAAGCGCGCCGGGCCTGATCGCCGTCGCAGTGCCGAAGACCGACGGCTCCGGCGATGCCGCCGAGCTTCCGGCGGTGCTCCGCAAGCTGCGGGAGGGATTCGGCGATCGGCTCTACGCGTCGATGGAGGCCCACGGCGCCTACGACGACGGGTCGCGTTGCCGGGCGATCGCGGAGGCGGCGCAGGCGGCGAGCGTACCGTTGATTGTTACCAATGATGCGCATACCCATGTGCGGGCGCGCCAGCGGCTTCAAGATGTGATGGTGGCCATTCGCGAGCGCACTACCGTGGCAGCGGCGGGACGCCACCGCTTCCCCAATGCCGAGCGCACGCTGCGCGACGCGAACGAGCAGCGCGCGATCTTTCGGAGGATCCTGGGCGTGCGCGGCGAGGAGGCCGTGGAGCGCACCGTGGAGGTGGCTGGGCGCTGCGCGTTCTCGCTGGGCGAGCTTCGTTACGAATATCCCGACGAGATCGTGCCCGAGGGAGAGACGCCGGCGAGCTGGCTGCGGAAGATTACAGAAATCGGAGCGCGGGAGCGCTATCCACGCGGAGTGCCCAAGAAAGTGAAGCTACAGATCGAGCACGAGCTGGCGCTCTTGGCCGATCTGCGCTACGAGCCCTACTTTCTGACGGTCTACGACGCCGTGGCCTTCGCGCGCTCCCGCGGCATCCTCTGCCAGGGGCGCGGCTCGGCCGCCAACTCCGCGGTCTGCTATTGCATCGGGATCACGTCGGTCGATCCGGCGCGCAGCGAGCTGCTGTTCGAGCGCTTCGTCTCGAAGGAGCGCAATGAGCCTCCGGATATCGACGTCGACTTCGAGCACGAGCGCCGGGAGGAAGTAATTCAATATATCTATCAAAAATACGGGAGAGATCGCGCCGGCATCGCGGCTGAAGTGATTTGTTACCGCGGACGGAGCGCCGTGCGCGAGGTGGGGAAGGCGCTTGGACTCTCGCTCGACCAGGTCGATGGGCTCGCCAAGACGGTGGATCGCTACCACGGCCTCTCGCCGGAGGCGCCGTCGGGGGGCGATCCGCGGGCGCCGTACCGCGAAGGGGGCGGGCTCGACGCCCGGACGCTGCGGGAGGCGGGGCTCGACCCGCAGGACCGCGCCGTGTCGCTGGTGGCCGAGCTCGCCTGCGAGATCGAAGATTTCCCGAGGCATCTGTCACAGCACGTCGGGGGATTTGTGATGTCTCGAGGGCCTCTGTGCGAACTCGTGCCGATTGAGAACGCCGCCATGGAGGGGCGCACTGTGGTGCAGTGGGACAAGGACGACCTGGAGGCGCTCGGATTATTGAAAGTCGATATTTTGGCGCTGGGGATTTTGACGGCCACGCGGAAGTGCTTCGACCTCATCGCCGAACATTACACGTCTCCGCGGCTCGACGACGGCCTCCATGGGGAGCCCTATGGGCGCCCGGCGATCGCGTCGGAGACGGCCGATCGCTCGGCGGGAGGTGAGGCCGCTGGTGCGGTTCCGGGCGTCGGCGCTGCAGAGAAGCTTACTTTAGCGACGCTGCCGGCGGAGGACCCGGAGACCTACGAGATGCTTTGCCATGCCGACGCCGTCGGGGTGTTTCAGGTGGAGAGCCGTGCGCAGCGCTCCATGCTGCCGCGGCTGCGTCCGAGGCGGTTTTATGATCTTGTCGTCGAGGTCGCCATCGTTCGCCCCGGTCCGATCCAGGGCGGAATGGTGCATCCTTATTTAAGGCGGCGCGCCGGCGAGGAGTCCTACGACGTCGATGAATTTCCGGCGCTGCGCGAGGTGCTGGAACGAACCCATGGCGTGCCGCTTTTTCAGGAGCAGGTTATGCGCATCGCGGTCATCGCCGCCGGTTTCAGCCCCGGCGAGGCCGATCGCCTGCGGCGCGCCATGGGCGCGTGGAAGAAACGCGGCGTCCTCGAAGGCTTTTATAAGAAGTTCATCGGCGGCATGAGGGAGCGCGGCTATCCATTGGAGTTCGCGGAGCGGGTGTTCGAGCAGATCCGTGGATTCGGCGAGTATGGGTTTCCCGAGAGCCACGCGGCCTCGTTCGCGCTCCTTGCCTACGCCACTTCTTACTTAAAGCGGCGCTACCCATGCGCGTTCACCGCGGCGCTCCTCAATAGCCAGCCGATGGGCTTCTATGCGCCGGCGCAGCTCGTGGGCGATGCGCGGGAGCACGGGGTCGAGGTGCGCCCCGTGGATGTCAATGTGAGCGAGTGGGATTGCACTCTTGAGGCGCGTGCATTTCTTACGAATCTTGCCACGGGCTCGTCGGCTTGGCGGCGCGGGCGCCCCGCCCAGGATGGCGCGTTGCCGCAGCATTGGGGCGAGCCGGGGCCGGCGCTGCGGCTGGGGATGCGCCTGGTGCGCGATCTGCCGCAGGACGCAGGACGGCGCGTGGCCGCGGCGCGCGCGGAGGGCGGTCCTTTCCGCTCGGTCGAGGAGTGCGCGCGGCGGGCTTCCCTCGGCAAGCGGGCGCTCGAGGCGCTGGTGGCGGCCGACGCGTTCGCATCGCTCGGCCTCGAGCGGCGCACGGCCCTCTGGGAGGCGCTCGGCGTGGCGGAGCGGCCGCCGCTGTTCGAGTCGGTGGAGAGTGACTTTGTGTCCCCCGAACTCGCACCCGCACCGGAGCAGGAACAAGTGGTCAGAGATTACGAATCGACGGGGCTCTCGCTGCGCCAGCACCCGATGGCATTTTTGCGGGAAGCGCTCGAGCGCGCTGGGGTACGCGCGGCGAGCGAGCTCGAGGCGCTTCCCCACGGCACGGAAGTTCGCGTCGCAGGAATTGTGCTGACGAGGCAGCGTCCGCAGACGGCGTCGGGGGTGGTTTTTGTGTCTTTGGAGGACGAGACGGGCGCGTCGAATCTCATTCTTCCGGCGCGCGTTTTCGAGCGCGATCGCGCCGTGGCGCGCAATGCCACCGGGCTCGTGGCCGACGGCACGCTGGAGCGCCAGGGGGAGGTGGTGCACGTGAAGGTGCGCCGCCTGTGGGATCTTCCCGAGCTGGCGCGCCTCGCGGGCGCGTCGCGGGATTTTCATTAGTATGTACGGTGGAGAGCGAAATCCATAAATGGCACTGCATCGACGCCTCGCGACAGCGGCAGCCGCTCCCGAGTGAGGCACACCACCTCACCCGATGCGACCTCGGGAAGAAGCTCTCGAAGGCGCGCGATTCCGGCCGCATGCTCGGGCTTTGGATCGCTGGTGAGCTTGACTTCAATAGCCCGGAGCCGACCCTCCCATTCAATTAAGAAATCGACTTCGTCGCCTTGGGCGGTACGCCAATAATATACTCTCGGCACTTCGCCGCGATTCATGAAGCCGCGTAAGATTTCACAAAGAACCGCCGTCTCCAGAAGGGCACCACCGGCGGGACCGGACATCGCATGGTCGGCGTCCCTTAGAGAAAGAAGGTGGCAAAGAAACCCAGTCTCAAGAAAATAGAGCTTCGGCGACTTCACAAGTCGCTTGCCGACATTTCGAAAGTAAGGTCTTAGAAGAATGGCCTGCTGGCTCGCCTCCAGGACGCTAATCCAGGCTTTTACCGTATTCACAGCAACTCCCAGATCTCTTGAGAGATCGGAGAGGCTCAAGATTTGTGCGCATCGCGCCGCACACGCCAGAAGAAACGACTGGAACTCCCGAAGATCGCCCACATTTCGAAGCGATCTTACATCTCGTTCCAAATAGGTCTGGAGATAGCTCGAATACCAGAGGCCTGCATCGCGCTCAGGCTGAGAAACGAGTTCGGGCCACGAGCCACGAATCCATAGTTTGGCGAGCGACTCTCGAGAGTGCGCTTTCACTCCGCGGCTCGAGCCGGCGCCCGAGGTGAAGGGGCTCGAGCTTGGAGATCGAAACCGCTCTCCCAGCGATAGGGAGAGGAGACTCAAGATTGCTGCGCGTCCCGCAAGGCTTTCGGAAACGCCCGCCATCAGTGAAAGCTGCTGAGAGCCGGTGATCAGAAATTGGCCGGGAAAGCTGCGCTTGGCGTCAATCGCCAACTTGATGGTGGTAAGGAGAGAGGGAACGTGTTGAACCTCGTCCACAATCACCGGCGGTGCGAATCTCTCGAGAAAAAGTGAAGGTTCCTCCGCCGCGAAGCGCCGCGTGGCCGGATCATCGAGTGACGCGTAACGATGAGTCGATCCGAAGAGCTCGCGGAGCAGCGTCGTCTTCCCGGTCTGGCGTGGTCCGGTCAGAATGACAGCTGGGAACTCTCGGGCCGCCCGGCGAAGCACAGGAGCAATCGCGCGCTGGAGGAAGTGGGATCTGGCCATCGCGCCTGATCATGCAGATTTGCAGTGCAATTGCAAATCTGCACGGTGCGCCGAGCGCATCGCCCTAAAGGAACACCTGCCGATCCTCGAGCCGGCGACTTACTTCGCAGGCATCAGCCCCGCGTCGAACGCGAGGATGGCGTCGAGGATGGTCTCCGTCGCGCGATGGTAGAAGTCGGGCTGAATGCGCGAGAACTCGTCGGTCACTTTGTGGTAATCGGCGTGGTCTTCGACGCCGAAGTAGAGCGCACGGATGCCGACAGCATGGAAGGAGCCGTGGTCCGACAGCGGCATCCAATCATCGCGGCCGGGGCCGTTTTCTCCGTCGTGGCCGATACGCAATGTCACTGCAGCGCGCGACGCGACGGATTCCACAAAAGGTTTCAGGTCGGGGTAGTAGCGGGTTCCGCAAGCCCAGAGCTCACCTTTCTCGTTTCGGCTCACCATGTCCAAGTTTACATTAGTGAGAATCGACTCTTTGGGCACGGGAAGATTCTTGCAGAACTCCCGTGAACCGATGAGCCCCCTCTCCTCAGCGTCGAACCAAACGAATAGCAGGGAAGTGCGGGGCGGGTGCGCCTTGAAGTAGCGTGCGATCTCGAGAATGGCGGCTGTTCCCGATGCGTTGTCATCGGCGCCGTTGAAAATCCAATCCTCGCTCCGTGCCGAACCTGCCGAGCCGGAAGGCGGCGCCGGACTGGTTGCCGCAGCGCGCGGCTTGCTCATTCCTTCGTGGTCATAGTGTGCGGTGATCACAATCCACAGATCCTTGCGCTCCTTCCCCTCGATCTTCGCGGCGAGATTGACGCCCGAGATTTCACGATTCCCGCGCTTCGCCTGAAACGGAATCTCATACTTTTCCGCGATCGGAGGAAGGCCGAGCGCGGTGATCTCCTTGAGGAGATACGCGCGCGCCTTCTCGGCGCCCGGCGTGCCGGTCCTGCGCCCCTCCATGGCGTCGTCCGCCAGCACCGCGACGTGGTCGAGGAGCTTGGTGCGAGAGAGCCGCGCAGCAGGCCCTGCGGCCGGAAGGGAGGCAGGAGGTCCCTGGAGGACCGAGAGGAGCGCGAGCGCGGGAAGGAGCAGCAGTTTCATGGGGAGCGGCGGATCTCAGAGTACCCGCGCGAATGAGTGGTTTTCATTCGGGCATCGCCGGTGAACCGGCGCCGCGCGCAACGGTATCGCGAGGACTCGCGGCCTGCGGGCGCGCGTTGGGAGGACGCTCAAGACGGCATCCGAACCGCGCGCGCCATGGCCTCGCGTCTGCCGAACCTGCCGAGCCGAACTCTTGGAGGTCGTCCTCCATACCCGCGACCTTACAGATCGATGGGGGAGCCGCACGCCCCATTCCACGCCGTCGATCCATTTGAGAAGTCGGATGAACTCGTCTTGGGCGCCCGGGACTCGATCGAGCCTGCAGATTCCCATCGTCGGGGAGCGCTGTGACCTCACAAAGAAATCAATGAAACGGGACGATAGCAGATTGTTGAAAAACTGCTTTTGAGCGATTTGAAATGGGGACGAGAAGCGCCGGAATGAGTGTTTCAGCGACCTGCTAGGGCAACGAGACCGGGCCGTTCACTCCCGGAAGCTGAGGCGTCACAGCGATCGTCACCTTCTCCTTCTTCGTCGCGATCCCCGTCACGCGCAGCGTGTGGTTACCCGTCTGCGTGATCGGAACCTGCACGAGCTGGAGTCCATTGGCCCCGAACGGCTGCGTTTGCGCAGTCACGTCGATCGATGTTCCCGAGGGGCTCAGAAGCGCCACGGCGAGCGGGCCCGTGATGGTCGTCGTCGGCAGGACCGTCGCATCGAGCTTCCCTCCGGCCTTCAACCCCACCAGGACGTCCACCGGGAAGCCGTTGCTCTTCGGCACGGCGTTCTTTTTTGTGAAGGGCTTCGCGTTCGCCGGGAGCTTCGAGGAGGTTGTGATCGAATATCCTCCGGTCGTCGGGCTCGTGCCTGTGACACGGAGGCGGAAGGTTCCGCTGCTCGTAAGCTTATAATTACGCTTCGCTACTTTTGTGGAATGCGGCAGCACGAAGGTCTTGAGCGTCGTTCCGCCGACGGAGTCCTGGAAGCGGATCTCGGGCTTCAGCGTCTCGGCCTGAACTGTGCTTGCCACGGCAACGGTCACCGTCTCGCCAGAGAGTCCCTCGAACCGTCCGGCGTCAAACTCACCATTGAATGCGATGGAACCGTTGAGCGAATCGCCCACCACGAAATCGGCGACCGTTCCCTCCTGCACCGTCAGCAGGACGGGCACATCAATTTTCTGTGTAGTCTCGTCTTCATTGGTAAATCGCAGCGTCGTGGTGAAGGGTCCCACCGCAAGGCCCGTGGGATCGGCGGCGAGCACGACCGTCTGCCCGGCCTCCTCGGCGACGACCTGACCCTGGTCGGGGGTCTGCGCGAGCCACGGGGCGTCCGTGAGCTCCTCGACGATCCAGGAAAGCACCGATGTCGGGCTCCCGAGATTCTGTATGGTTCGATTCACGATGACGGGAGTCGCTTCGCCGACCTCGTACTCGATCACGACGGTGTCATCGGTCTTGTCCGTATTTTTGAGCTCCGCGAGCGCCAGCACAGGCACGGGCCCCAGGTTGACGCGCATTACGAATGCATCCTGGCCGCTCAAGACGGTGTCGACGACGCCTGCGGTCGTCTTGAAGTCGGCCGACTGTGTCGTTCCCGAAACGAACACTTCGTCGGTCGTGAGGAGCGAGAGGCCGAAGGCCTCGTCCTTTCCAGCGCCACCCACGAAAGAGGACGACAGAAGGACGGATCCGCCTGCGTTGAGCTTCGAGACGAAGCCGTCTTGAGCGCCGCCATAGCTCGAATCGAACGCGCCGACCACCTTGGGGAACGCCGCCGAGGAAGTCCGGCCTGCGAGAAATGCGGCGCCGCCCGAATCCACTCGGATCGAGTTCGCGGCGTCAGTGCCCGTGCTGCCGAGGAATGTTGAATATACGAGCGAAGTGCCCGCGGAATTGAGCTTCGTAACGAAGGCATCTCCGTTGCCATTGTACACTTTGTCGAGCGCGACCATCGTCACGGGGAACGATGTGGAGCCGCCCGAGAAGGTTTGGCCGCAGACATACGCATTCTTGTCCCCGTCGAGAGTGATGCCGTAGCCCGTGTCGAATCCGCCGCCGCCGAGATAGGTGCAGTAAACGATCGACGCGTTGCCGCTCATCAGCGGATTGATGCGTGCTACAAATGCGTCGCTGAAGCCGTTGTACGTCTTGTCGAACGCGTTGGCGGAGACCGGGAAGCCGCTTCCCGCGATGCCGGTCACAAAGATCGTCTCGTCATTCGCGACTGTGATGCCGGCGCCCGCGTCGGGCTCCGAGCTTCCGAGGAAGGTCGAGTAGTCGAGCTGGGTCCCCGCGGCATTGAGGCGAGTCACAAATGCGTCGCCGAGCGAATTCGAGATCGTGCCGTTATAGGTGCGGTCGAAGGCGTTCGCCGTCGTCGGAAATTCCCCGGAGCGCGTCCAGCCAGTGACGTGCGCTTTGCCCGCGTTGTCGACGGCGATGCGAAGCGCCACTTCATCGAGCTGGCCTCCGAGCAGCGTTCCATAGACGAGATTGCTGCCCGCAGGATTGAGTTTCACAACAAACACGTCGCCGTATTGTTGACCTCCTGTGAACGACGTGTCGTAGGACCCAGGGACCACAGGAAAATTGGTCGACAGCGTGGCGCCGGCCACGTACGCGGCTCCGGTCGAGTCGACCGCCACGCCGATGCCTTGGTCCGTGCTCTGCCCGCCGAGATAGGTGGCATACTCAAAGCCCGTGCCCGCCGCGTTGAGCTTGAAGCAGTACGCGTCGACGAAGCCGTTGGCCGAGACGTCGAAGGAACCGGCCTTCACCGCGAAATTCGTCGAGAAGGTGAATCCGGTCACATAACAATTTCCGGCCGCGCCGGCGGCGCAGTCGAATCCCGTGTCGACGCCCGAGCCTGGGATGAGCGTCGAGTACACAATTCCGGGATCGATCACAAGTGTGCGCGCCGCATCCCGCGCGGGTGCCGCGATCGCGAACCGATTCCCGCCGAGGAGCCGGAACGAGGCCTCCACCGGCCGTGTCTCGCCTGCGCTGTCTCGCTCGAAGGTGACCGGCTTCGGCTGCCGCACTTCACCGAACGGCGTGCGCGCCACGAGGGCCCCGTCGGCGCCCACGGAGAGGGCCTCGGCGCCTTCGCACAGCATCACGACGGCCTCGCAATCCACTCCCGGAGCAACTGTGAGATCATACTTGAGCAGACCGGAAGATTCGTACAGATCCAGGTCGACACCGGGGCGAATACCCACGATCTTCGCCGCGCCGTACGACTTGAGATCCGTGTGCCACTGCGAGCGCGGTCCGATGAGATAGTGAGTTCGCCCCGGAAGCTCACGCACACCGAGGACGGTCGCATCGGGGCTCGCCCCTTCGAACCGGAAACGAAGCGTGCCGCCGCGGACGCGGGCGTTCGCTGATAGCCCCCGCGAAAATGTGGCCTCGGCGGGCGGCGAGTCCTCCAAGATCGCATAGCGCACGGCGAACCCATCGGCCGCGACGGCCATGGCGATGCCGCCGCGTTGTGCATACAGAACGGCCTCACCGTCGAGCTGGCCGCCGTTCTCAACGAAGTGGAGCGGCACGCGGGCCGTCGGAACGGCGGGGGACTGGGCCGACGCACCGGCTGCCGTCAGACCCAAGAGAATCGAAGAGAGCCATTGCGAGATCGAAGAGTGCATATGTGGGGAGGCTGCTACGGAGCGTGAACCGGAGTTGGACGGCAACCCGAGCTCCGATGGTACGGCGAACTTCCGGACGGGCTCCGCCTGCGGCAGGCCCGGAGGGGCGTTCGCAAGCGCGCGATCCTGTTCGGAGGCGCACGGACGTCTCCGCGCGCCGGGCGTGTCCCCTTCGAACCGGGGTGCCATGGCCGATCGCAGCGCAGCGAGGGCTCTTTCCCACCCCGCCTCCGCACGGCCCACGCGCAGAGGGAACTCGAAGACGGCCACGCTTGGTCTCGGGGGCCTTGGCTACTCCGGGCTTGGAGGCGCCGCCGAATTCGGCGCGGCTCGCAGAGCCACAAATCGAGGCGCCGTCGGGATCGCGAACGATCGAACGCCTGGGCGAAGGGACGGCTCGGGTGCGTGGCGTCGCTGCCACAGACGTCCCCGTCGATCGCGCCGACGCCCCGAGAGCACCTCAAGATTCGTGACCGATGCTTTATGTGGCATCGGAAATTGTTAAGAATCGTCTAAAGGTGCTGGTTGCTTTGGCGCACGGGGGCGAATCCCTCCCGCAGCGGAGAGGCTCCTGGCGGGCGGTTTGCAAATCGAGTGCCTCGCGGGAATTGTGCCTGAGGCCTCTCTCCGGACCGATGGGCCGAAGCATCGGCAGCTCGCTGAGGACTCCCACGAGGTGACCGCCGATGCCGGGCTGATGCTCGATTTCACACCGACCACGAGCCAACGCTCCCCACCTCGCTCTCGAAGATCACGACGGCACCGGGCGTCCATCGAACGTCCCGATCATCTGGATTTGTTGCCTGATCCGGCGCCGTGGGGCGATTCCAGCTTTACGGCGCTGAGCCCGCCGCCGCGTCCCGCAG
This sequence comes from Planctomycetota bacterium, assembly GCA_016792805.1. Taxonomy (GTDB): domain Bacteria; phylum Planctomycetota; class UBA1135; order UBA1135; family JACQFD01; genus JAEUHX01. The sequence goes on along the minus strand of JAEUHX010000041.1, from coordinate 23,147 downwards.
CTCCTGGAGCTTGCGGAGCGACTGGAGCGCATCGCCGAAGTGGCGATCCTTGAGTTCCTCCGGCGGAGGCGCGTCGCGCGGCGGCTCTAGCGGCTGGACTTCGAAGGCTTCTGCCGGCTTGCGCGCGAGGGCGGTGCGCCATTCCCAATCCACGTAGTGAGAGCCAGCCGCATTCTTGGACCAGAAAAGTATGAACGCCTCGCGTGCGAGAATCTCGGCTTCGAGCTGCTCTTTCCACTTTTTGCCTGTTCGAAGTGTGTCGACGTCGAGGAAGACATCGATGGCCGCCACATTGCGCAGCGCGCTCACCATGTCGAACACGCGCTGGCGGTCCTTCGAGGAGTAGGAGGCGAAGGCGCTTTGATATGCAGCTGCGGTGGCGCTGACCTGCGCCGGGGACGCGGCACTTTGTGTGATCTCGATATCGAGCCGCACGGCGGCCACGCGGACGCCGCCGATGAAGGCATCCAACCGGAGTGGAACGGGGCCGAGCGCCGCTGCCGGCGATACTTTGCAATCGAAGGGGAGAATCTGTTGCTCGCCGTTCCAGACGAAGGGTTGGCGTTCCTCCTCGACCTCGATCCCTTCCGCGCGAAGCCGCACCTCGACCGTGACGCCGGTGGCCCACATGCACTTTTGGGCGCCGAGCACGGTGTGGGATTGAGGGCTCGATTCTTGAAGAATCTTCTCCACCTCGGCACGGCGGCTTTCGATCGACGCGATGAAGTTCACTGTGAAACGCTGGCCGATTCTTACAGAGCGCGGCGAGTTCGCGCCGAGCAGCACTGCCTCGCGCGCGGGCTTAGCGGAGGAAGCCGGCAGTGCCGTGTCCTCGGCGTCTGCAGATTTGGTAGGCGCTGGTGAAGGAGCCGAAGCTGGGAGCACCTCTTCGACGCGGTCAGGGCGCAGGTGGCCTGCTCCGCCGTGGGGCGGCTTCGCTTTTGACGATGTGTGCGGCGCGCTCGGGATCGGGAGATCGACTTTCGGGAAGCCGCGTTCCCCGTAGGCGGGCTTCTGTTGCAAGACACACAAGATCGCGACGTCGCCGATCAGCGCAGCAGCGGCAAATCGCGTCTCCGGGTCGGAGTCATCGAGCAGCGGCGTGGCAGCAGCCAGCACCTCCTCGACGCGCCGCCGCGAGAGCTCCCAAGCCAAAGCGGCCCGAAGGTGTCGTGCGCGCGCATGCAACACAAATTCTTCGACGAGCTTTGCGATCGGTGCGCGGAGATCGAGGGCGGGCAGCGGCTCGCGGTCGATGGAGTAATTGTTGACAGTCGGCCTGGGGCGCAGAGGCTCTCCCCTCGCCTGGAGGAACTCCTCCCCGGCGAGGTCGCCCGCGGCCGCGAGCACACGACCGGCTGGCAGCTGTGAATGACCCGGCCGGTGCAGCATCGTCCGGAGCGCCTGTCGCGCTTGCGTGCCCGGCACATAGGGCGCGCTTGTGATCAACGAAAGGGAGTCCCAGCTGAGGCCCGACTCGGGGTCTGTGGACTCGTGCGGCGTCTTTTTTTGTGAAACCTCCTCGAGAGCGCGAACGACGGCTGGAATCACTTCAAGCCACTGCGTCCTTGAGAGCGGCAGCCGGGTGAGAGCTCGCCAGCCGACGTCGCGCACATCGGCGGCAGGATCCTGACAAATCTTGAGCAGTCCGCGAACCGTGGCATCCGGGACCGAGATTTCGCCCCGCACTCTTCCGTCGGAAAGGGGCAGGCTCTCGAGCAATTTGTGTTGCTGGCTCATGATAGAAAGCCTTGGAAATGGGATGGATCGACTTTCTTGGCGAGCCCTTCGCCCACTTCGCCGAGCGCAATGATCTGGTCGGTGGCGTCGAGCTTCTGAACGTCGCTCGGCGCGACATGCTTGCAACCGACCTCTTCGAGGCCGCCGGCAGTGAGTTCCAGGTCGTAGCGAACATAAGTAAAGAGACGTTCACCCGTCCCCTTCGGGACGCCGAAGGGAAGGCTCCCGAAGGCGTTCTCCGCCAGTGTCCCCACTTCGCGGTCGATCCAGTCGCCGAAGCGGCAGTGTCCGAAGGCTCGGCAGAGGAGATCCTGGAAGTGCACCGCGGAGTTCATCAGCGAGTCGATTGCGGCAAGGGCGCTCTCGAGCTTATTGGGGTTGCTCTTCTCGATCTTTGGAATCACGTGGGGGAAAGTCCCGGTTCCCACTGAAACAATCAGCAGCTTGTCCTTGCCGGAAGGCCACAGAAGACGGTAGGGATCGAGCGTCGCCTCGAGAAAGAGCTGAAACGCAGGATTATTGAACGGCGTGATCCCGCCGTCGGCGAAGACGTGCGTTCGCCCGGCCATTGTGATGCGCTCGGGCGGAAAGTACGTGGGGGCGGCGGTGCTGGCGCGCACAAGCTGCCAGAGCGGAAGATCAAGATTCGACGACGTCGAGGTTCTGCCTGGGCCGCCGCGCTGATTGTACTTTGCGCTCGGATTGTTGGTCACAGGCCACGGAGAATCACTGGTCACGTTATGCATGACCATCAGCAAGAGGGAGCGCAGGCGGTCGCTGCCGAGAGTGATCGGTTCACCGTCGAATGCGAACACCTGCCGGAGCCGCTGAGTCAGCGGCCACGCGTCGTACCCATGTTTCATGATCGCGTCCAGGAGGCCGGCCTTTTTGAACATCTCCTCGCCGCTCGTCCGGTAGAAACTGTCCATCTCGTCGGCGCTCATACCCCAAGCAATGCAGGCTGCGAGGATTGCTCCCGTGCTCGTGCCCGCCACGTAATCGAAATAGTGACAAAGGCGAAAGTCAGACCCCGCGGACAGCTCCGCACGCAGGAGAGACTCGATTCGCTTGAGCACTTGAATAGTGATCACTCCTCGAATTCCGCCTCCATCCAGCGAGAGGAGGCGTCTGTGTCCGCTGTGGGGGGCAAGCTTCTCCGCGAGCGTTCGGCGTAGGACAGGTGTGGTCATGGCGAGGTCGAGACTCCAACGAGGGCCGTATCCTAACTCGAACGGGATTCGTGAGTCTGTTGATGGGCTTCGGCACGGGGCCGCGCTGAAGGGGACGTTCCGACTTGATTCTTCTCCGCTTACCGACCGGCCCGTCCATGCTCCGACACGCGTTGGCGTTCCTTCTCGCATTGCTTTCCGTTCCTTCCGCGGCCCGCGGCCAAGCACCCTTCGGGGCGTGGCTTGAGAACAATCAAGTCGTGCCACCGACCGGTGCCGGCCAGGAAGGAAGAGCTTACTTTTCTCTCGATACCTCCTCGGGACGCTTCTATTATCGCATCGACCACGAGGTCTCGGCGCCGATCGGAGCGCAGCTGCGGCAAGGGGCTCCCGGAACCAATGGCAGCTTGGTTCGAGTCCTCACGATTGCGGGCCCCGGAGAAATCTCGGGCGAGACCACACCGCTCTCCGACGCTGAGCAGCTGAGTCTTTGGCGCGGCGAATTTTATGTGGTAATTCAATCACATCTGCACCCCGATGGCGCCATTCGCGGGCAGATCTCCCGAAGCTACGAGCGCCGATTCGAAGCGGCCCTCGACGGCGCATCCGCCGTGCCGCCGTCGACGAGCACCGCAACGGGCACAGCGCGGCTCGAGCTGCGCATGCCTGAGAGAGTGCTCACAGTGGATATCACCACGGCCGGGCTCAGCACGAGCGTGCTTGGTGCGTCGCTTCGTCAAGGGACGCCGAATAGTAATGGTCCGATTTTAATCGACCTCGGCACCGGCACGCTCGGGTCTTGGACGAAGACGTACAAGCGCCGGCTCAACAATTCCGAGATTTCACTTCTCGAGCTGGGAGACCTCTATGTTGAGGTGCGCACTGTCGCATTTCCGAGCGGCGCGATTCGTGGGGCGGTCAAGCCCCTTGAGGAAACCTACTTTGTGAGGCTGCAGGGAGGAGCCGGCGTTCCGCCGGGGCCGCCGGCGTTCTCAGGCCTTGGAGTGATTACTTACAATCTCAGCGGGAACACCCTATCCGTCGAGGCTTCGTGGGATAGTGGATTGGCATTTCTTGCGCTCGGAGTGGGCTTCCCGGGCGAGCCGCTCCAAAGCGCATTCCAGATCCCGGTCCCCCCGGGAACTTCCTGGTCGGCTTCACTGCCCGCCAATGGCTTCCTGGATGATCTCCGTCTGGGAAGGCTGCGGCTGTGTGCCTACATCGCGAATCCGCTACTGCCTCTGGCCAGCGGCAACACTGTACAGAATCCGCTTCGATATGGATTCTCCGCGCCTACGGGGGCGCCGCCGCTTGGGCGCTTGGTTCGGATCAGCTCAATTGGGAGGCCGGCGCTCGGGGAGCGTGTCGATGTGATTGCCACGGATGCCGTGCCGTTGCAGGCGGCGTCCTTAGCCTATTGTGAGGATACGGCGGGGACGCCGCTCGAATTGGCTTTTGCGGGGCTCGTCGGTCACTACCTATGGGGCAACGCACTGGCGGCCTATTCGACTGTAACTAACGCGGAGGGACGCGCCTCGATCTCGTTCGACGTTCCCAATACTGCGAGCCTGATCGGCGAGACATTCTTTCTGCAGTGGTTCACGCTGGATCCGGGTGCCTCGCCGCTCGGCGTCGCCACGAGCGACGCGCTCAAGATCTTCCTTACAGAATAGCGCAGTTGGGTTCGCGGCGTGCGCCTTCCCGCCGCCGGATGCTGGAGTAACGAAGCCCGGTTGCGTTGCAAACAACTCGAGGGGTACGCGAGAAGGGCGAGCGCGCGATGGGGTTCGGCGATGGGTTGCGCCGTGCGTGCGTGAAGGGCCGGCGCGTTCGCCGATCCCCAAATTCCCGTCCGGTGACTCCATGATTCGTTTCACTGCTACTTGTGCCGGAGTTCTGGTGCTCGCTTCGTCAGCCGCATTTGCTCAAGCGCAGTTCGCTGCTCGCTTCAATGAGGCCCAACTGGTGCCCACTCCTTCACGGTAACTTCTCGCCTAACTCGCTCGTCTACGGCTACGCCGGGAACACAGGCGCGGGAGCGCTCGGCGGGCTTATCCGCGCCAGCGACCGCGGCTCCTTCGAGATCGGACAGAATGGTGAGCTCGTCTGCACCGACATGGCACCGCTGCCGGGCGCGTCGCTCGCCTATTGTGAGAACCTCGCGGGCACGCCCAACTTATCCCGGGTCACAACCCGCCCGCCGCGCGCGCACGCGCTCTACTCGCCCGGGTGGAGCAATTTTGTGGGATTCACAATGGCAATCTCCGCGCCGAGTTCGCTGGCGCGGGCAACAAAATCGGCCGTGCCTCCGGGCCCGTCGCCTTGCCCTTTCTCGTCCCATACGAGAAGTGCATAGAAAGGCCCCTCGGGAGCCAGCACCCTGGCTGTTTCAATAATCCACAGATTTGTCTGTCCGAAGGGCTCGCCCTCCAGCGGCGGGCCCGATCGCTCCGCGAGCGTGAGCCAGCGTCCCTCCTTGCGAAGCTCGCTGAAGCGAGATTCCCATGCAGTGCCCTCGACGCACACCGAGCGCCGGAGAAACTCGGCTTCCGAGAAGGGAAGTAACACTTGGATGTCGGCGCCGCGCTCGCGGCAGAGCTCCAGCACCAGGATGTCGCCGCCGTTGGCCCCGCTGCCGAGCGCCAGATCTCCCGGCCCGATATTCCAACGGTCGAGGTGCCGCGAGAGCATGGCGCGCACGGTCGGCTCAAGCTGGGCCGGGAATCGGGGAGACTTCCGGTTCGGGGCGTCGATGCGGTGCCCGCTGTAGAGCAGGACGCGCCGGGGCCGGGTCGAATCGTCAAGAATCCGCATGGGTCGAAGATACCTCCGAGTCGCCGAGGGCGCGAATCACCGCCTCCAGCTTCGCAGGATCGAGCCTGCCGTCGGTGCGCACCCCCGAGCAGATATCGAACCCGAAGGGGGACACTTGTGCGCGTGCTTGGCGGAGATTGTCGGGGCGCAGCCCTCCGGCGAGGAATACTGGGCGAGCGACGGAGCTCACGATCTCCCGGGAGATTGACCAATTATGAACTCTCCCGGTGCCGCCGAGTTCAGGAGTCGGCGCCGTCGGACGCCCCGAGTCGAGCAGGAGCGCGTCGACGTGGGGCGCAACGAGTGCGGCCGAAGCGACGGCCGACTCGTTCTCGACATGAATGACCTGCACAATTCCAATTCCGGGAAGGCGGCCACGAATACGCTCGTAGGCTCCGACAGCGACCTCGTCGACAAGTTGAATCGCGGAAGTCCCACAGCGGCGATGCTGCTCGATGATCGCGTCGGCATCGCGAAGCGCTGTCAGAAGAAAGGTAATGACCCGTCCCTCGACGGCGCGGGCGACCGCCCGGATCTGTTCCTCGCGAATGGGGCCGGGACCGCTCGGCATCGCGGAGACGAGCCCGAGCACGTCGGCGCCCGCGTGGATGGCCGTCTGCGCCTCGCGCTCGTCGGCGATACAACAGATCTTCAGTCGCGCCCGAGCGGACGCCGTCGGCTGGAAAAGGCTTCGGAGCAAGGAGCCCATCGGTCCATGGTCTCCTCGGTCCGTGAAAAGTGCGAGAGGCGATCCTCCGCGCCGCCCGCGTCGTCCTACGGCGCGAGCACGCGGAACGTGAGGCCAGGGGTGCTGCTCAGGTTGTAGGGAGGGAGGCTGCACGCCGTCCACGCCCAGAGAATCTGTACTGTGAAGTGAGTGCCCACGAGGAGCGGATCATTGGGCATGCTGAACAGAACGGAACCGGCTCCCGCCGCGTTGCTCGGCACGTCGAGTCCGAGGACGGCCGACGATGTAAACAGATCCGTATGGAGCGGAATCCCGATCCCGAGCAGATCGACCGGAATCCCTAGAGACTGGTCCGTCAGCAGGCCGACGCCGAGGCTGGAAGCGGGGGCGGCCGAACTCAAGAAGCCAAAACCCGCGATTCCAACCTCCGGCGGTTTCGCGAGCGCCACGGTGTGGGCGCCGGAGCAGCCGGCGACGCCGGCTCCCAGGATTTCGCTCCAGCCCGAGCCGTCAGTTCGCCACAAATCGACGAGGCCAGCTTTTATGAAAGCTCCGTTCGAGGCCTGGGGGGATCCCACAAGAATGCGCTCACCTGAAATTCCCACGGACCCTCCGTACTGCCCGCTCGCGACCGGGAAAGCGGCGGTCAGCTTGGCACTCTGATTCCAATTGCCGAGGAGGTCCCGTTGAAACAGATAGGCCGAGCCTGCGAAGGACGTCGTCCCGAGGGAGTCCTGCACGGCTCCGATGATGGCGAGATCTCCGTCGAGCGCAACCGAGCTGCCGAAGCGATCCGAAGCTGCGCCGTCCGCGGGAACGATCTTCTTTGCTTGCGTCCAGGCATTCGGTCCGAGGCGTTCAAACAGATAGGCGGCGCCGCAGCCCAAGCCGAGGTCGTCGTCGAGATGCGAACCGACGAGGAGCCGGCTGCCGGAGACTGCGACTGAGAAGCCGAATCCATCATTCGAGAATCCGTCGGCAGCCGTAACTTTATTGGCGAGAGTCCACAGACCCGCTCCATCACGCTCGAAGATCGAAACGGATCCGGAATTGAATCCTTTGTCGTCGTCGCCTCTGGCGCCGATGGCGGCGCAGTCGCCCGAGAGACTCACATGGCAGCCGAAGAGTGTCATTGGAATGGCGTCGGCCTGGACGAGCTTGGCCACCTGGAGCCACGTCCCCGATGCCTGCTTCTCGAAAATGTACGCAGCGCCCGCCGACGGAAAACTTGCATTCTTGGCCAGCGCGCCTACCACAATTCGCGTTCCATCAATCGCGACCGAGCAGCCGAACTGGTCGTTCGTCGCTCCGTCATTTGCAAGGAGCTTCGCGGTCTGTGACCAGGTTCCAAGTGCGTCGCGCTCGAATACATAGGCGGCGCCCGAGGATGCGCCGAGATCGCTGTCGTGCTGGGATCCGACCACAACACGATCCGTGGTGATGGCCACAGCGGTTCCGAAGCTCGAGGAGGTGACTCCCACAGGCGGAACAAGCATCGCTTTTTGTGAGAACGATCCGTCCGGCTGCCGCTCGAAGATGAAAGCCGCTCCTGCGAAGCCCCCGCTGGGGCGGCTCGATCCCACGACGGCCTGCCCGCCATGGATGGCTGCAGCCTTTCCGAATTGATCGTTCGAACTGGGGCCGGAGGGCAGCAGGGTGGCAACAGGAAGCGTCTGCGCGATGGAAGACGCGAACAGCAGCGCGCTCCAAAGAGCGCCTTGAACAATCGGCTGGAGCATGGCGAGCACCGAAAAAGAGGTGCCGCGCGAATCCTTGCGCGGCACCCCGCAAGCGGTGCCCGCCTCCGCGATCCATCACGCGTGAGGCGTGCGCGGGAGGGAGAGATCCTTGACGAGTAGGGCGCGCGAGTAAAGCAGAGCAAACCCCTGCTTTTGTGCGTTCTGCTGCGATCGAGATCCGGGTTGGGCTGTCAGCACGGCGACGCTGCATCCACAGCTCGCGGCCTCGGCGAGCCTCGCCGCCAAGAGGGCCGATTGCACACCTCGGCGCCTCAGGCTGGGCGCTGTTGACGACCCGCAGAGCTGCGCGACTCCGGCTGGATCGATGCGCATGCAGCCGCCGCCCGCCCACGCGCCGTCGACCCGCACGGCATACGATCGCATCGAAGGGACGGAGAGCGTCTCCAGCATGGTGTTTACAATTTCATCGCGCGAGAAGGCGTCGGCGCTTCCCGCTCCCGTGCCGTCTCCAGCGAGGAACGCATCGGCGACCTGCTCCACCCAGCGACGGCGCTCCGCTGGATCGACGCGCTCGACCTGATGAGCAGAGCGATGGGCCATCGAGTCGGCGGCGTCCTTTGGCCGGCACCCGAGCACATTCTCGAAGGCCGCGAGCCTGTAGCCGCGTGCCACGAATTGTTGAACCGTTCCGGTCGCCGCGACAGTCGCCAGCTCGATCTGTAAGTTTTCGTTGGCCTTCCGCCACCGCTCCTCGATGGCGTCGAGGAGTTCCTCGCGGATGGGCCCTCGAAGGCCGAATCCGATCGCTTTGTTCAGCGGCGAACCATGGCGCAGGAAAAGCGCCACGCCCTCCTCGATCGGCTCGATCATGCAGCCGCGCGCGCCGCCTGCGTCACAGGCCACACGGGCGATCTCCGCCATCATGCGCGCCTCGGCCTCCTCGATGCGAGATGCCGTCTCGAGATCACAAAACATTCGCTGCGTCTTTGTTACTTATCTGCGACGTCCTCGAAGTCGAACGCATTCTTGGGATCGGCGCGGACGACTTTGAAGACGAACTTTGCCGGAGGCGCCGGCTTGCTCTCCTCGATCGGGGCGGCACTCTGGGGAGCCGCTTCGGGAGGCAGCGTCGAGCCGGAATCGGCCGGGGCATGGGCCTTCTTGGGATTCTGCGGGTCGCTCATGGGATCACCATACAGATTCTACGAACGTACCGATGCGGGAAGACCAGGCGAGGATCGTTCGAGGAGTCCCGCAGCGGCGAGTGCCCGCAGGGCGTGGCGCGCGTCGTCGCGGTAGGGGGCCGGGATGATCTCAACAATTTCTTCCTCCGAACGGAGCCCGTCGCAGCGGCGAAATAGCTCAAATGCAGCAGGGGAAAGGGCCTGGGCCTCTGCGGCGTTGAGGTCGTAGACGAGGACGCAGTCGCTCGGTGTCTGTGGCGCGAGATCGCGGTCGAACCGTTCCCGATCCTCCTCATCTAACAAATCGCTTTGGTAACGGGGTCGGATCGTCGCGGAATCGACGGCCGTGAGGCGCTGGTCGATGGCGCCGCGGTCAAATCGGAGCGGAAGGGATCGCACTCGAGCGCGGGCGCGCGGCCGCCCATCGAGATCACTCTGCGAGGCCGTGCGCTCGAGGACGTTCTCCGTCAGCGCGCTCCAGGAGCCGTGCTTCGCCAGGTAGAGGAAATAGTGAGACTTGAGCTCGTGATAGAGCATGTTGGTGTTCTGGAACACCGGGAAGAGGGAGCGTAGCGCTCGAGTGAACTCAAGATACATTTGGCGCGCCTCGCGGCGGCTCATTCCGCTGCCCGCCTTGAAATCATAATAAACCTGGAGGTCGGCCTTCGGGTCGGGGTAGACCTCCACGATGTCGAACTCCTGCCGACGGCGGAAAACCTCCGAAGTCTCATCGAGGTAGAAGACGCGGACGCTCACTTCCTGGATCTTCTCGCGGTGGGCGAGAATCGTTCTCAGCGTGAGTTCCGCCTCCTCGCGGGTTTCCGTCGGGAAGCCCACCATCACATACAGCGTGACGCTGATCCCGGCATCGTGGCAGCGCTGGACGAGCTGAATGCTGCGGTCGGGGTCGATGCCCTTACACATGCGGTCGAGGACTCGGCGGCTGGCGCTCTCGTAGCCGAAGGCGATGCGCTTGCATCCGGAGGCGGCAAGCTCCTGACATGTCTGCTGATCGAACACGTCGTGCTCGAGCCGAGCGTCGCACCACCAATCGATGTCCAGCTTCGCCTCGAGAATCGCCCCGGGAAGGCGTTTTGCCATGTTCGGCGGCAAGTCCTCGATGACGAGATAAAAGTGCTTCGTGCCGTACTTTGCTTTGAGCGCCGCGATGTCGGCGACCGTCTGCTCGATGGACCGTCCGCGGTATCCGGGGCCGATCACCGTGTAGAGCGTGCAGAACACACATTTCCCCCAGTAGCAGCCGCGCGTGATGGCGAGCGGCAGCACAAGCTCCGGAGAGAAGTAGAGATGCAGCGGTAGGCCGTCGAAGTCGGGCGTCGGAAGCGATTGGATCTCGAGCGGCGCCAGCTCGGGCGTCGCCACCACTTCTCCCGTTTCTCCGTCGCGATAGAGCAGGTTGCCGATGCGCGACCAATCGCGAGCCTCGCCGCGCTTCTCGCGGTCCACCGCTTTGCACAATTCCAAGAGCGGCCGCTCGCCCTCCAGCATGACGAAGGTGTCGAGGACGTTCCAGACTTCACGCCGCTTCGACAGCTTCTTTGCGACGTAGGCGAGCAGCCCGCCGCCCATGGTGATATGGATGGAGGGCTTCCATTCCTTGAGCTGCTTGGCGAGCGTGAAGGCCGGAATCGCTTGGCTCCCGAAAGTTACGGAAATGCCGACGATGTCGGGGTTGAGCGCTCGGATTCGGGGCATGAGGCGCTCCCGAAACCACTCCACATAAGGATTCTCCCGCTCGTTGTCGATGGCGCCCAGGATTTCCTCCGAGCGCTCGATCTGTGCCCGCATCACGAATCCGTGGGCCGTGAGGCGTGTGGGTGAATACTCCGCCGAGAAGAGCCGCAGCCCCTGCTCCACCGTCCGCGCTGCCCACAAATAACGCTCGTAGTCGTAAAACTCCCGAGGCGATCGAAGCACGCGCTTCGCCTCGTCGATGCCCTCCACGATCGCCTCGCCGCTCAGCGCGATCTCGGAGAGCTGCTGATACTCTTCCATCTGCCGAAACCGAAGCTCGGGCTTTGCGTCAAGCTCCTTGAGCCGCTGCGGTGCACGGACGCGCTCAAGCGACCGGCGCAGCCGCGCGGAAGTCAAGAAATCGTCGTAGGCCTCGATGCTCGCATCGATCATCGCAGTCTCCGGGAACCCATGGCTCCGGAGGTACGCGGCAAGCGACGGAAGCGCCAGAAGCGGCTGGGTGAAGTGTGCCTGCGGCGGATTGATCAGCAGAACGCGCATGGGAATGTAACTCTAACGGGGGGCGTTCGACGGCTCGCGGATTGTAATAAATGTATCGGTCTGCGGCTTCTCGACGATCTGTACTGTTCCCGAGGGCCATTCGACGACGACCTTGAGCACGTCCCGTTCGTTGCCGAGCCCGAAGTGAAGCCGAGGGTCATGGGAGCTGTAAAGTCCCTGCGTGGTCCGCATCTCTCTCACGAATGATCGGCCGCCGGTGAATACGGTCACACGGGCGCCATACCCGTCGCGATTGCTGACCACCCCGATGAGCCGCACGGTGATGAAGTGTCCGGGATTTCGTGTGACATTACGGAACAAGCGAGGAGGCCCGTCGATATCGACGATCACCACATCCTCCCGCCCATCATTATTGGGATCACCGATGGCGATTCCGCGTGCTGCGGCCGGAAGGCTGAACGGGTCTGTGATCCGGCTGGACCGATCGCGGTACTTGAGCATTCCGGCTTCGTCGCGGTAGCACTCGAAGAGTTGGCTTCGCTGCAGCCATGCGTGCATGCCGATTTTCTCGGCCTGAGGATACACATGGCCATTGGCCACGAGGATGTCGTAATCGCCGTCGTTGTCGCCGTCCCAAAATGCGCAGGCCCAGCCGAGGCGGTCGAGGCTCGGCGCCGCGAGGCCGAACTCCTCCGCCCGATCCGTAAAGTTCCCCTTGCCGTCGTTCACGAGAAGCGAATTGGCCTCCAGATCGAAATTTGTGCGAAAGACGTCCATGTCGCCGTCACCGTCGAAGTCCTCGACCGTGAGTCCCATGGCCGCCGTGGCCTGTCCCTTCGAGTTGTATGCGAATCCGCGCGCCTCTCCCTCTTCGACAAATCGGCCAAGTCCCTTATTGTGAAAGAGGTTGCTCGGCTGCCCGTCGTTGGCAACGAGAATATCCTGCCAGCCGTCCAGGTCGATGTCGCTGAAGACGACTGCGTAGGAGCAGAGCGGCTTTCGCAGCGCCAGCCCCGCTTCGACCGTTTCATTCTTGAATATTCCTTTTCCTTGGTTGCGGAAGAAGACGTCCGGTGCGCCGAGATTGATGCCGGGATTCTCTTTCTCGGGGCCCCAGGCGACTTCAACCCCTTGAATCACATTTCGCTTCCCACCGGCAGGCGGGTTTTCCGGATCGAACTCACAGTAGTTTGCAACATATAGATCGAGGTCGCCGTCGTTGTCGACATCGGCGAATGCGGCCGAAGCCCCCCACTTCTCGTTGCGCAGTCCACACTCCTCCGTGGCGTCGCGGAATTTCCCTCCGTCGTTTCTGTAGAGAGCGTCGATTCCGAAGTTCGCGAAATAGACGTCGGTGTCTCCATCGCCCTCGATGTCGCCGGTCGCGATCCCGTTGACCCACTCCTTACAGGAGAGTCCAGATGCTTCGGTGGCGTCGAAAAAGGGAAAAGGGTGATCCTCCTTCCAATCCTTCGCGTAGAGCCGAGTGCCGCCGTCCTTCACGATCTCGAGGCGCTTGCCGTCCTCCACATAGTTCACGGAAGCGCCGTTACCGATCAGCAGGTCCATATCGCCGTCGCTGTCGTAATCGAGCCAGGCGGCACCACTGCCGTTGCTTTCCGGGATGTACCAGCGGCGCGGATCGCCGCTTTTCACGCGGACATCGATGTTCGTGGAAAGGCCGACCTCTTCGAGCTGGATCGATCGCGCCCTTTCTCTGCCGCAACTTCCGAGGGCCGCCATGGCGAGCGCCACCGGGATCGTCGCGGGGGGCGGAAAGCGCATGTCCGCCTTCGTAGCGAAATGCCGCCCCTGCGAAAAGGCCGAAGGGGTGGGACATACTTCCCGCCATGGCCGCACCCCCATCTTCGGGTCCCGTCACCGGACGAGCGCTCGTCGTCGGCGCCTCTTCCGGCATCGGCGCCGCGCTGGTTCGCGAACTCGCGCGCGAGGGCTATGCCGTCGGCGCCGTCGCGCGCCGCGAAGGAGAACTCCGCATGCTGGCGTCGCAATGTGCGCCGGCGACGGTCCGCACCTACGCGTTCGACGTGACCGACCACGGCGCGACGCGCGCGCTTTTCGATCGCGCCGTGGCTGAGCTCGGCGGCCTCGATGAGATCTACTACTGCGCCGGTGTCATGCCGATTCTGCGCGAGGATGAGTACGACCTCGAGAAGGATCGGGAGATCCTTGAAGTGAACTGCGTCGCGGCGAGCGCGTGGTTCAACCTCGCAGCAGCGCACTTCGAGAGGCGGCGCGCTGGGCAGATCGTAGGGATCTCGTCCGTCGCGGCCGATCGCGGGCGGCGCGGCAATCCGGGCTACTGCGCGTCGAAGGCCTGGATGGATACATTTCTGGAAGGGCTGCGCAACCGGCTGGTGCGGAACGGTGTCTCGGTGCTCACGATCAAGCCGGGCTACATCGATACGCCCATGCTCGTGGGGCGCCCGAACATGAACCGATCGATCGCGCCGCTCCCGGTCGATGAGTGCGCGCGGAGCATTCGAGCTGCGGCGCGCGCGCGCGCCCACGTGCGTTACGTTCCGGCGAAATGGGGGCTCGTAGGATTTGTGATTCGCAATATTCCGCGATTTATATTCACTCGGTGGGGCCCTCCGTGAACGCACCGGTCGCGAAGCCCAGCCGCGGCGGGCGCGCCGGCGAAGCGCGATGGGACTTGAATCTGGCGGAGCCGCTCGAGCTCGTGCAGAGCTGGGGGCGCGCGCTGCGCTCGCAGGGCCGCGTCGTTTTTGTTACACAACGCGAGACGCTGGTGCGCGCCTTCGAGGAGGCTTCACGCCAAGGGCGTTCCATCGCCATGCGCGGCTCGGGCTGCTCTTACAGCGACACCTTCCAGAACGAAGGCGGCGTCGTGGTGGATACCTCGGGGATGAACCGGATTCTTGCGTTCGATCCGAATACGGGTCTCCTGAAGGCGGAGCCTGGTCTCACGATTGCACAAATCTGGCGCACGACGCTCCCGTTCGGGTGGTGGCCGCCGGTGGTCACGGGGACGATGTTCGCATCGATGGGCGGGCTCGCCGCGGTGAACGCCCACGGAAAAAACAATTTCAAACGCGGAACGTTCGGCGAGCACATCGTGGAGTTCACAATGCTGCTGCCGACCGGCGAGGAGGTGACCTGCTCGCCGAGGGAGAATACGGAGCTTTACTATTCCGCAATCGGTGGGCTTGGGCTCTTGGGGGCGTTCACGTCGATCACGCTCCAGCTCAAGCGGGTTCACTCGGGTTTGCTCGAGGTGGAGCCGGTTGTGCTGCCCGATTTCGAGACGACTTTTCGGGCGTTTGACGAGCGGCGCAGCTCGATGGACTACCTCGTCGGCTGGGTCGACTGCTTCGGAACCGGAAGCTCCATCGGTCGCGGCATCATCCACGCCGCGCGCTATCTGCATGAGGGTGAGGACCCTCACCCGGAGGCGTCGCTCCAGCCCGTGAACCAGGAGCTCCCTTCGTACATTTTGGGAGTGATTCCGAAGGGGTGGACCTGGATGGCGCTTCGGCCATTTGTGAATAATCAGGGCATGCGGCTCATCAACATGGCGAAGTACCTGGCGTCGAGGATACACGCCGACGGATATACTTATCGCCAGCCGCTCGCGGCCTTCTCCTTTTTATTAGATTACGTTCCGAATTGGAAGTTCGCCTACGGACCCGGCGGCTTGATACAGTACCAGAGTTTCATTCCGGAGAAGGACGCGCGGCGTGTCTTCGAGTCGCTGATCGAGATGTCGCAGAGTGCCGGGCTGCCGCCGTACCTCGGTGTGCTGAAGCGGCATCGCCCCGATCCATTTCTTCTCACACACGCGGTCGACGGCTACTCGCTGGCCCTCGACTATAAAGTGACTGAATCGAATCGCGCCGCACTCTGGAAGCTCGCGGAGCGGATGGACCCGGTCGTGTTCGGAGTCGGCGGGAGATTTTACTTTTCGAAGGATGCCACATGCCGGCCGGGTGCTCACCGCGATGTGTGGCCTGCCGCGAACGTCGATCGGTTCCTCGCGATGAAGCGCCGCTGCGATCCGAAGGGGCTCCTTCAGACGAAGCTTTTCCAGCGCGTGTTCGGCGCCGATGCGCGGACGCTCGCAACGGTCTAATCGGGTTCCGCAGGAAGAGGGACGCGCCATCGGAAGCCCTATGGCGGCGGACAAGGGATCATCCCAAACTGCGACACGTGGGACCGCTCGAGCTGCTGGCCGCCAACCTGCTCTCTCCGATCGTCCTTTCGTTTGCGCTCGGCGTGGCCGCCGCCTGGGTGCGCAGCGACCTCAAGATTCCCGACGATCTTTACAGCGCCCTTTCGATCTATCTGCTCCTCGCAATTGGAATGAAGGGCGGCGTCGAAATCTCGCGCTTCGCCCCTTCACAGATCGTTTGGCCTGCGATTGCGACCGTTGCGCTCGGGCTCGGAACGGCCATTCTCGATTTTGGATTTCTGAGGCGCGCGCTTCGCGTCTCGGCCGTCGACGCCGCTGCTCTCGCGGCTCATTACGGCTCGGTGTCGGCAGTAACATTTATCGCGTGCTCACAATATCTCGAAGCGGTGACGACGCCAGCAGAGGGGTTTCTGCCGGCGCTCGTCGCCCTGCTGGAGGTGCCAGCGATCTTGATTGCGCTGGTGCTCGGGCGATCGGCTTCGAACGGCAGCGGAGAACCGATGGGGGCCGTGATTCGTGAAGTGCTGGCGGGGCGGAGCATCGTGCTGCTGGTGGGCGGCCTCGTGATTGGGGCCCTCGCCGGCAAGGAGCGCTTTTCGCCGGTTGCGCCGCTTTTTGTGGATCTTTACCGAGGCGCACTCGTGATCTTCCTGCTGGAGATGGGGCTCACGGCCGGTCGCCGCGCGCGGGAGCTACGCAGAATCGGCGTGGGATTATTGGTTTTCGCCGTGGCGGCTCCGCTGGTTCACGGGCTCCTCGGAGTCGGAGCGGGGAGGCTGGTCGGCTTGTCGGTCGGCGGCTGCACGACGCTCGGCGTGTTGGCGGCGAGCGCGTCGTACATCGCCGCGCCGGCGGCCGTGCGGCTCGGGCTTCCCGCGGCAAATCCGGGCGTTCCGTTGACGCTCGCGATCGCAGTGACGTTTCCATTCAACCTCGCACTCGGAATCCCACTTTTCCATCGCCTCGCGCTTTGGATGGCGGAGGGCCCGCGATGAAGACGACACCGCTGAAGCTTGTGACGGTGGTTGCCGAGTCGGTTCTCGGCGACCGGATTTGTGAGGAAATGCGCTCTCTCGGCGCGAAGGGGTTTACGGTCTCGGAGGCGACGGGTGAAGGCTCCCGAGGGCTTCGCACGTCGGAACTCGGCGGGAAGAACGTGCGGATCGAAGCGGTGGTCGGGCCGGACGCCGCGGATCGAATTCTGGAGCGCTTGGCCGAACGCTACTTCCCGCACTACGCGATTATTGCATTCGTGCACGACGTGCACGTGGTACGTGGAGACAAATACGTTTAGGGTGTCGGCCCGCTGAAGGCACGAGATCCTACCTCAAGGGTGTTCCGCGACGAATCAGTTGGGTTGGCGCGCGCGCCGAACTCCTCAATCGATAAGTGGTATCGGCATCTGCGCGCGAAATTGTGATGGATGCCGCTTGGCGCGCTCGCGCGGAAGCATCACGGCAGCTGGCGCAGCTCCAGCAGCGATTCGACGCCGACCTGCACGAGGATTGAGCCCGTTCGCACTTTCCCGTCGACGTTGGCCGAGACGGAGACCTGGCCCTCGGGGGCCGCAATGACGAGCTCGCCCTCCTCGTTGGTGGGTGCCGTCCCGCTCACGCCGGGGGCAGGGATTTGGATCGAAACGTGAACGCCCTCTTTTTGTTGTTTCGGGCCGACGCGAATCCGGACGGTGCCAAGGTTGAGCGACTTCGAGATCTGTGCATTCTCGCCTGCTGCGACCTCGATTGGACCGAGGCGCGCGAGCGTGAGCTGCCCGGCGCTCAGCAAGTCAACATGCACAGTTCCTGGCAGCACGCGCTGGAGCAAGACGCGCCCGCCGTCGTCGACCGGCTGCTCGCGCCCGATGCGCGTCGGATTGGGCGATGAGCGCTGCCAGCGCGCCCGCAGCTTCCCCGGTCCTGAACCGATCCAAGAAAGTTGCACTTGGATGGTTGCCCGGCCGTCTTTGGCGGTGTCGAGCTCGATCGGAGCGACGCCTCCACTCGGCACCTCGAGGGCGACGACACCCGGCCCGTTCAAGTCGGGCGGGCTCGCGTCATCGGGATACTGGATGGCCGCGAGGTACTTCCCCGCGCGAAGGCCGTCGGCTCGAAAGGTGCCGTCAGGCTGAACCGTTGCCACCTTTCGAAAATTGGGCTCATCCTCTTCGTTGCGTTTCAATAAAACGGTGAGCGCTTCGCCCTCAAGAATTCCGGCAACGGTGCCCGTCACCGAGCCGGGCTCCTGGAAGGCCACGACGACGTGCCCCGGCTCGCCCGCTTGCAGTTTGAAGGCCGACGAGCGCGCCCGCGCATTCTGCTTATCTGTGACGATGGCGACGAGGGTGCCGGGCGGGACCGCTTCGAACCGCGCGATGCCATCCGGACCCGTGATGCGCTCGCGGTCGGCGGATCGAGCGCGCACTGGCGGCGTCACACTTCCGAGGTCGGCTCCGTCGGCGCCCACCTTGATCGACTGCGTCCCGCCCTCCGCCACGTTCAAATCTTGTGTGAACGACTGGAGCGCCTGGAGGCCGATCCCGCCGCCGCTCGCGGAGTCGGGCGCCTTCGGGAAACAGATCGAGACGCGCGCTCCCGCGAGCGGCTGATTGCGCCGGACGACCTTTACAGTCACGGGCGACCCTTTTTGTAGTCTCACCTCTACGGTTCGCTGCGTCGTCTCGATGTGTGTCTCAAGTAATAAATATCCCGGCGCATTCACCACGAGACGCGTGCGCCGCGGGGCGGAGGCGCGCACGACGCTGTCGCCTCCCGGATGCTTCTCGACGGGGGGCTGTTCGTCGGTCTCGGCGCGCGTTTCGGGAGAGCAGGTCCAGGCGCCGTACTCCTCGATCGGAGCACTCGTCGCTGCGTCGAGCACGCGCAACGCGATCGGCGCACCGCCCTCGAGGGTGAGCACGATGCTGTCGTCGCTCGGCGCGTAAGGCCCGAAGCGCCGCTTGCCGAATCCATGTCCTTCTGCCTCGAGCGGCACGGGCGTGCTCATGTCGGGAAGATTGATAATCGCAAAAGTGCCATCCAGGCCGGTGTAGCCCGCGAGCTGCTCGCCTCCCTGGATCGCCACCCGCACGCGGATGCCGCCGAGGGGCTCGCCGTTGTCGCTTGAGATCACTTTTCCGCGCATCACGCGCTCGCCGGCGGTCCGCAATAATGCGATGGGGGGCGCCTGCGCCACCGCCATGGCTTTCACGCGAATGGGATCGCTCACCGACTCACGCCGATTCAGCCAAACCCGAAGTTTGGCCTCGCCAGGAGGCACGCCCGAGAGTTTGTATTTGCCGCGGTCATCGGTGCGCACGTAGGAGCCCTCCGCGGGCTTGCCGCGGCCGAGGCCGTCGAGAGTTACAAAAGCGCCCTCCACGGGGAAATCGCGGTCGTCGAAGACGGTGCCCTCCACAGCGCCCGACGCCCGCAGCACAACGTCTCCGATTGAATTCTCACCGGCGCGAAGTGTGAGCTTTCGAGCCGATCCTTTCGCCGAGCCCTCAAGCAGAAACACGGCGGTGGTGTGCCACTCGCTCGCGGCGATGACGAAGCTCTCGAGCCCGCGAACCTCCGGAACTGGGATCTGTGAAAAGCGGCCATCGTCGCCCGCCTCGATCGTCCGATCGCCCACAATGATCTTCGCGCCGGCAATGGGGGCTCCGCCGCTGTCGACCACGCGTCCAGAGATCGTGCGCCCGCCGACGCCGGCGACACCCGTCGCCTGCGACGTCTCGTCCGGCGTGGCCGACGCGGAAGCGCTCGGCCCAGAGGCTGCTTCGGGCTCGCGCGGAGCGGCACTCTCAACGTCGCCTTGCAAGATCAAGAATCCGGCCGCGCCCGCCAGAAGGGCGAGCAGGCCCAAGATCACGAGGAACCGGCGGTCCATCGGCAGCTACGACGCCTCCCGCGCGAGCGCCTTCCCGAGCTTGGGAAGCGAGACGTCCATGCGGTAGGAGATCGAAAGGTGGTCGTCGGGAAATTCGTGGTGTTCGTGGCGAATTCCAAGGCGCGTGAGCCGCTCCGCGAGCACGCGCAGCCCGAGGTGTAAAGCCCACTGATCGCGCGTGCCGCAATCGAGGAAAAGAAGCTTCAGCTTGGCGAGCGCGCGCGCATGCTGGCGTCGCTCCACCATTCGAACCGGATCGTGCTCGAGCCAGCGGGCGACCACGTCCTCGCGGATGCGTCCGCTCGGCAGCTCGAACGGCAGGTCGTACCCATCGCGCGACCGCGGATTGGGGGAATAGCAGCGGGCGCTCGCGACGGTCATCATCGCGATCTGGTCCTCATGTTTGGGCTTTTCTGTGGACCGCACTTTTTTTAATAATTTCGCGACGCCGCCCGCCTCGACGATGGCGTTCACCGCCATGGGGAAGTCGCGAACGTGACAATATTCAAAGTAACAATCTCCCGAGTGCGATGCGGCAGCGGCGAACAAATCGGGCCGGCGCATGGCGAGTCGAAGCGCTCCGTAGCCGCCGGAGGACTTGCCCGCCACGGCGCGCGCCTCGCGGCGCGGGATGGTGCGGAAATGCGAGTCGACGAGCGGCACGAGCTCATCGCAGACGTGGGTTTCGTAGGCGCCGACGGCCGGCGAATCGAGGTACTGGGAGCCGCCGAGTGCGGTCATGCAGTCGGGGAGCGCGAGGATCGCCGGAGGCATCGAGCCACGCGCCACGAGGCGCGCCACGCGCTCGTCGAGGGCTGGCACCGTCATGCTGCGGTTGAGCAGCATGCGCCCCGTACCGAGGAAGCCGGCGAGCACCCAGATCACCGGGTAGCGGCGGTGGCGTGCGGCGTCGTACCCCGGCGGCAGCACGACCGGCAGCGCGCGGCGCCACGGATCGCGCAGCGCATTGCGGCGCAACGCGCGCGACTCGACGGGCACCATCTCGACGCGGCAGGGCTCGAATCTCGGCATGCCGCGATTGTGCCGTCGGGTGGGCGGATCGGCGCCATCGGAGGATCGCGGAGCGGCTCCCGGGGGTTGCCCGCCGCAGAATGGGGAGATGATCCTCGCCGCGTTTCTCGCGCTTCTCGGGCAGGGTGCTGCGAGCGCTCCTGCCTCTCCCGCCTTGAGCAGGTCTTTGGTGATCGTGGCGCCGCGGGGCTTCCATGCGGCGCTGGCGCCGCTCGTGGAGCTTCGCCGCGCGCAGCGGCCGGTCGAGGTCGTCGAGCTGGAGAGTGTGCTCGCGCAGGGGCGCGGCGCCGATGACCCGGAGAAGTTAAAATTATTTCTCTATGAAGCGTGGCGGAGTCGTTCGGCTGGATATGTGCTCTTGGTCGGCGATGCCGACGTGATGCCGGTGCGCTACATGGTGCTGGACCGCGTCACGAAGGAAGCCTTCGACTACGCGTTCTATCCGAGCGATTTGTACTACGGCGACGTGGCGAAAGCGGATGGATCCTTCGAGGATTGGAACACGCGAAAGGATGGCTTCCATGCGCACTATTACGGCGAAGTGCGCGGCGAGAAGCACAAATCGGATCCTGTGAACTTCGACGGCATCGACTATGTGCCGGAGCTCGCGGTCGGGCGTTGGCCGGTGAGCAGTGCGGACGAAGTGGCGCTGCTGGCGAAAAAGACCGTGAACCGAGAGGAAGCTGCCCGCCGCGCTGCGCGCAGCGCCGCAAGCGCGATCCCTTGGCATCGACGCTCGGGCTTCGCCGTCGTCGGCGGCTGGGTGGACTGCAGGCCACAATTCGAGCGCATGGCGGCTTCGCTCGACGCGCGTTGGTCGAAGCAACAGTATTTCTACGCCGACGGAAGCGCGGAGCGCCCGGCGCCTCCGAGCGAGGGCGAGCTCGTCGGATTCTTGAATTCCGGCGCAGGATTGCTCGTCCATGCCGGCCACGGCCATGACCACGGATGGGAGCACTCGCTGTCGACGGCGTCGATCGAGAAGTTACAAAATTCGGAAATGTTGCCGATTGTGCTTTCTGCCGGCTGCTCCACGGCGCGCTTCGCGACGTTGCCGCCGTACGAGGGCTATCGCGATGTGCTCGGCGCGGAGCACCCCGGGTCGAATCACGGTGAGCGGTTCTCGGCGCCGCCGCCTCCGCCTGCGCCGTACCAGCGCGGGAAGTTCAACCCGAGCGGATTCGGTGAGCAGCTGCTGCGGAAAGGCGATGGGGGAGCGGTCGCCTACTTCGGGTGCAATACGGGGAGCCAGCCGTGCGGGCTGACGCTCGTCGATGGGATGGTGCGCGGGCTGGCGACCGAGGGCGCCACGCTTGGCGACGCGTGGCGGGACGCGATCCGGCACTACTTCGCGACGGAGCAGCTTGCGGCGCTCGCCCCCGACGACGGCTGGTATCCGCCGAGCATCTTCTTCCAGGGGATGAAGTTCATACTCTTCGGCGACCCATGCCTGACGGCGGCGCCGTAGGTCGGACTCAGGGACGGGGCTCCGGAAACGTCCGTAACGCGCCACTCGGGGCGCGGCCCAGAAGGAAGGTGCCCGTTGCTCCGCTGTGCCCATTCGAGACACGGCGGACCCGCGGGCGCCGCTTCGTGCGCGGCCACCGATCCAGCCCTTGGGCGTTCCGAGAGCTGGGCTCCGTCGGCACGTTGCGCACAGATTTTGCACTTTGCCGACACCGTGGTTTCTTCCATTCGTCGAACTCAAAGAGGCACAAATGTTCCGAACGTTCAAGCTAATGCTCGCATTCCTGTTGGCTTTCACGCTCTACGCAGCCAGCGCTTCGGCGCAGGCGCTCAACGATTTCTGGTTCAAAGTTACGGCGTCGTCGAG
This sequence comes from Planctomycetota bacterium, assembly GCA_016792805.1. Classification (GTDB taxonomy): domain Bacteria; phylum Planctomycetota; class UBA1135; order UBA1135; family JACQFD01; genus JAEUHX01. The sequence continues at coordinate 707 of JAEUHX010000041.1, read as the reverse complement.
CGGCTACACGATCGATGCCAACACGGGGTTCATCAAGAAGGCATCGATCAAGACGACGGCTTACATGCACTTCGTGTGGGATAGTGTGAACTCCGAGTACGATTTTGAAATCTACACCAATGTCGGCACGGCGGCGTCGCCGAACTGGCAGAGCACTTATGACGACTCCTTCTCGACGGAAGGGGCCAATGAAGCGATCGCGACGGACGCGTACTTTGAGTTCAATCTTTCGTCGAATTACTTCGGCGGCTACGCGACCTGCCTGATCACGCTCAAGAAAAACGGCGCAGGGGCAGTCACCGGCGCGACCGTGAATTCTCTGGGCGGCGAGACGGTTGATGGACAAATCGGGGGCAACGAGTTCCGCGGCGGCCTGACCATTCGAAGCACCAAGGTGGCGCAGGCGAAGCTGCCCTTTGTTCCGTAGGCGGAGGTGGTCGCGCGGCGGCCCTGTGACTTGACGGGGTCGGCCGGCGGCCCTAGTCTCCTCGCCTCAAATCGCGCCCGGAGGCGGCTTCGCCTCCAGGTGCGTGGATCGCGGGGTGGAGCAGCTGGCAGCTCGTCGGGCTCATAACCCGGAGGTCGCAGGTTCGAATCCTGCCCCCGCTACCAATCATAAACTACGGGCGGACAGGCACTTAGTGCTTGTCCGCTCTTTTTGTTTTCGGCCGGCGAACTGGCGATTGTGCCCAAAGAGTTCGCGACCG
>JAEUHX010000010.1 GCA_016792805.1 Planctomycetota bacterium | reverse complement strand
ATGTCCACCGCCGTGAACTACACCACCGATGGCGGGACGACCTGGCACAACGTGCCGCTGCCGACGAACACGGCGGGTGGATACACGACGGTCTTTGGAGTAGAGACCCCGCACCAGATGTTCTTTGACGCGACTGGGGCGTTGAATGTGGTGTATTTTTCGCAGAGGAGTGGCGGGTCGACGGACAAGGCCGAGCTAAACCTAGCCAGAATTCAACGGACCCTTTACCCGGCTATTCCTACGGCGCAGCGCTGGACAATTGGCAAGGTCGATACGGCTGGGCTAGGGACCGGTCGCTACGTAGCTGCGGTCGCCACCCAGACCGAGCTGGCTGTGGTGTACTTCCCTGGGAAGAAGTGGAAGTCTGCTTCGTCGAATCCATTTACCATTCCACAGTACGTGACGGTACCGTGGACTGCTACCGATCCCTCTACGCAGACTGCCCGTGGCTTTCTTGGAGCGGATCCGTTAGCGCCTGGAGGTTTGCAGACCAATAATGAAAGGATCTGGGCCGCCACCGACGGGCACCATCTGTTTATAGTTAGCGCGCGCAGCATAGTTGGCAATATAACAGAGCAGTCTGTGCATAAGTTAACCTTCACCAACGGTGCGTTGGTGAATAACGGCCCTGTTGGCAACGGCACGAACGGGTCGTTTACCGACCTCTCGACCCTCCCGTACACCGACCTGACGCCGTACCTTGGCGATATGTCGAACCTGTCGTCGAACGTAGCTGGCCCTGTGCTCGGAGCGGCAGCGCCGCTGGTAGGCAGCCCGTCTTTAAGTAAGGGTGTTCGGATTAATGTGTTGCCCCCTGATAACCAGGGGATGGCCGACACGAAGAACTACTGGGTCGTGAGCGTTGGTCCCAACGGGAACGTGACCCGTTCCGGACCGAAGAACGACATCACCAATCCGCCGCCGGGAGTGATTCAGCAGATCGGCGAAGGGACAGGCTGGGACCACAGCATCACCGCAGTTCATGGGCAGGTCGCTTATTGTTGGTGTATGAACCACATCAGCGGCACAGTCACCCAATACCACGTCACGGACATCTCCTCACAGTAGCGCAGCCCCAAGACCGGCTCATTCCTTGGCACGCTCGCCCTTGCGCTCCCTTCTATTCCTAGCGGCCTGCGCCTCCGTTGGGATTCTCTTTTCGGCATGGTGCAATAAAAACCAGGATGTTCCACCGCCGTCGGCTCTCCGTGACTCCGAGGGAGTGCAACCAGTTCCTCCTCGAGAGAAGGAGGTTGCACAGGCATCGGCGCCCGCGACTCGGGCCCGTCACCGTGATGATCGAGCGACGGAGTCCATATCCACGCGAGCATTGGCTCCCGATGACAATTACGAAGACATCATAAACGATGCGATGTTTCGGCTTGGTGAGATCTGGGCGCAGGAAGCCAACCGTATTCGCGACGAAATGTTAAAGGCCGGGCAATACAGGGAGTATTCCTATCGCGAAGGACACTCCGATCAGCACCTTCCAAAATCACTCGTGGAGGATGGGGTCGAGAAGGTTCAATTCTCCACGATCTCGGAGCGAAGCGCGGATGGTGTGCATCGTGTGCGAGCATTTTATATTGGAAAAAACGAATACCCCCAGTACTGGGAGCTTCGGCGTGAGTTCGAGCGAACGATGGAAACGGTGAAGTTGATGAAGCTGCAGAGCGAATCCACGACGTCGGGTCCGGCGTTGAAGTGAAGGCCCCAGTTCAGCCGCGGACTCGGAGCTTTGAGAGTCGATTGGGCTTCAGTGAGATTCCAGACGCTAGAACGTGCAGCCGCGTTCACCGAGGAACTGACGCCGACTGCGCCGGGTAGACGAGCTCGCCGTCCACAAATGTCCAGATCACGCGTGCATCGAGCGCAGTACGATCCGCCGCCAGAGGATTGCCGGAAAATACTGTAAGATCCGCGCGGTAGCCCACCGCGAGGCGCCCGAGGTCGTCCTCCCGGAAGCTCGCGAAAGCCGCATTTTTGGTAAATCCCGCGAGCGTCTCGCGCGCGCCGAGGGGCGGCGACGGCCCAAAGGGGCCGCCCTCGTCGGCGCCGGGCGCCCGGCGCGTCCTCGCCGCATAGAGCCCGAGCCGCGGGTCGTGGGACTCCACTGGAAAGTCACTTCCAAATGCCAACACCACCCCGAGGTCCTGGAACTTCCTCCACGCATAGGCGCCTTCCATGCGCTTCGTGCCGACGCGCCTCGGCGCCCATGGGCCGTCGCTCGTGGCGTGCGTCGGCTGCATCGACGCAATGATCCCGAGATCTTTGAATCTCATAAAATCATCGGGACTCACAATTTGGCAATGCTCGATACGCCACCGCTCCGAGCGCAGCCGCTCGCGCGCGTCGGCGAACGTCTGCTCGAAAATGTCGAGCACGAGGCGGTTCCCGCGGTCGCCGATGGCGTGCACACAAAGCTGCAGCCCTCGGTCGCGGCACGTCTTCGCAATGGCGCGCAGCCCTTCCTCCGAAGTAACAAGTAACCCGCGATGCCCGGGCTCGTCCTCATAGGGCTCCAGAAGCGCCGCGCCACGCGAGCCGAGCGCGCCGTCGGCGTAGGCCTTCACCGCGCGCAAAGTGTAACGATCTTGGCGCGCGGGCTCCTTCGGCATGTCCGACGCGGAGGCCATGCCATAAATCCGAAGCTTGAGGAGTCCGCCCGCATCGAGCCTTCGGAGCACGGCGCGCTCCGCCGCGCTCTCCCCCGCGTCGTGAACCGCCGTGAGCCCTGCCGCAAGACACGCGCTCTGCGCCGCGAGAGCGCGCCGCTCCAGCTCGTCATCGCTGGCGGGCGGCATCACGCGCGTCACCAGCAATTCGGCATTGTCCACGAGCACTCCCGTCGGCTCGCCTTGGGCGTCGCGCACAATTCGGCCGCCGTCGGGATCCTTCGTCGACGAGGTCACGCCAGCAAGCCGCAACGCGGCCGAATTCACCAGCACGGCATGACCATCCACCCTGGAGAGCACCGCCGGCCGGCTTCCCGACACGGCGTCGATCGACGCCTTCGTCGGAAATTGTGCAGCGGGCCACAAATTCTGATCCCAGCCGCGGCCTTGGATCCATCCGTCGGGATGCGTCCTCGCAAACTCGCCGACGCGCGCCGCCATCTCCGCCTCGCTTTTCGCGCCGCGGAGATCGGCCCGCTCGAGATCGGCGCCGAGACCAAACAAATGGCCGTGCGCGTCCTGCAGCCCAGGGACGATCACGCCCCCCTTGGCGTCGAGCACGCGCGTTCGCGCGCCATAGTAAGCGCGAACCTGCTCGTCGCTCCCGATCGCAATAATTCTGCCGTCGCGAATCGCGATGGAAGAACCGCTCAACTCCTCCACCGGATCGATCAGCCGCGCGCCCCGCAGCACGACGTCGGCTGGCGCCGGAGCGGTCGCCGCCGAGTTTCCGTCGAGCCTCAGCGAGCAGCCGCTCAGAGCCGCAATCGCGAACGCACAGAAGACCGATTGCCTCATTTCCGCGCGCGCGCCATGCCCGTCGTTCGGAATACCGCAAGAAGCTGGTCGTAGGCGCGCTCATCCGCCGGCTTCGGCGTATCGAAGAAGTACGCCTCCAGAGCGAACACACGCTTGCCGTCCGCAAACGCGGTCACCCGCTGCTGGTGTTTCTTGCCGTTCTCGCCGTCCCGCTCCGTCACGGCGGTCTGCGCTTCCATCCCTCCCAACGTCGCCTGTCCCTTCGAAACGACCTTCACATTCGTGAAGTTCTCGTACTCCTTCGCAAACCACGCCTTCATCGCCTCCGCATCAGGCTCCGATTCGAAGGTGTACACATCGATCGCGAAGGAGACGTCTTTCTGTGAGAACCACGCATAGCGCCGCCCCTCAACTCCCCCGGCGCCTTTGTGCATCTCGAAGCCCTTGAAGAGGAGGCTCCCCTCGGGCTGCGCCGCGAGCCCGAATCCGTCCTGATCGTAGCGGAGCGCCCACTCGGGCTCCGTCTCGGCGACGCTCGCGAAGGCGCCCTCGAGCTTTTGCTTCACGAACTTGGCGCCGGCCGGCGGAGCCTCAATCATGAAGGTCAATATTCGTCCGGGGAGCCGCACGAAGATGTAATCTCGATGCTTCTTGGCGGTGCCTTCCTTGTAGTCGACGAGAAGCCGCTTCTGCGGCAGCTTCGCCGCCGCGGGCGCCGCCTCCTCCTTTACCACAGATCCCTCGAGCTTGCCGATCTCCTCCTTGCGCACGCGAGCCACGAAGGGATCGAGCTCCTCGAGCGTCCAGCTCGCCTTCACGAGCAGCTCGCCCTCCTCGCGCTTCTTGCCTCCCATCACAAGCCGCCCGCGCTTGCTCTCCGCGTAGCGAATCCACTCTTTGGGCATCTCGAAGGCCGCGCCGAGCGACCGATCTTCATAGATCACTCCTTTCGCGTCTGCGGCCGGCATGACAACCGAAGCGTCGGCAGCCGCCGGCGCCGACCTCCCCTTCGAATAGGAGACGATGACTCGGGCAACCTTGCTCTTGGGGTGCTTCGCCGCCTTGCCGCCCTCGGGCTCGAACTCAATGGCGTCGGGCGCGTCGTCGACGAGGCGTCCCACGATCGCCTTTCCGTCCCTCAGGATCAGCTCGTCGGCCGAAGCCGCTCCCACAAAAGACAAGCCACAAAACGCGGCGAGAAAGCCGCTTCTCCAAAGCTTCGCTCGAAACATTACGGTTCCTCCAGGCCGCCCGCGCCGTCGCTCGAGGCGACGACGTGGCGGCAGTCGATCTCCTGTCCGTCGGAGACAATGATGCGGTCCATGTCACGATTGCGTCGCACGACCTCCCGCGGGAAGACGAGAGAGTCGCGGACCAAGATCGGCGTCGCGATCTCGGCGCCGTCCATCACGATCGAACCTTCGACGCGAGCCCCCCTGTGGATTTTCACGTCGCGGCCGATCAGGCTGCGCCCCTCGGAGAGGCGCAGCCCGCTGTGCGTGCGCAAGACATGCAGATTCAATGAAAGCAGGTCGTGCGCAAAGGTGAGATTCAGATCTTCCTGGACGATCTCGAGCGCGCGCACCCGATAGCCGTCGTCGATAAAGATCTGAATCGCATCCGTAATTTCATATTCGTCGCGCATCGCCGTACGGGGTGTGCGGCGCACGGCGTCGAAAAACGTCACATCAAACAGATAGAGGCCGCAGCCCTTCAAGTTCGTCCGAGGGTGCCGCGGCTTCTCGATCACGCGCACCACGTCCTTCTTCTTGCCGAGCAGCACCACATAGTTGCGTTTGATCGCCTCGAGGTCCTTCTCCGTCTTCACGGCGAGCACGCCGTCGCACTTCCCCGGCAGCAGCGCCTTCGCCATCGCGTCGAGCCGCTTCGTCTCGAAGAAGATGTCGCCGAGGAACAAAAAGAACGGCCGGTCGACATGCTTCTCAAGACGCGACACGGCGTGCGCGATGCCGAGCGTCGCCCCCTGCTCGACATATTTGAATTTCATCCCGTACTGGGCGCCGTCGCCGAGCGCGCGCACCACCTCGTATCCGAGGTGCCCGATCACAATCACCACATCTCGGATCCCAGCCGCGTAGAGCGCCTCGAGCTGATAGGCCATCAGCGGCTTGCCGGCGATCGGCAGAATCGGCTTCGGGTAGCGGTCGGAAAAGGGAACCATTCGCGTGCCTTTGCCGGCCGCGAGAATGACTCCAAGCGCGTCGCTCGCTTTCATCGCCGCCGTTTTACCCGGGCTTCGACCCCGTGCCCCCGGGTTTCGTGGCGGGATTCCGGGGCGCGCGCTCGCCGATTGCCGGCTTTCCCTTCAGCACATCATCCACGACGCGCGGCGAGAGCTTCACCACATTGAGGCGCAGCTCCGCGTGTCGGAAGATGAACGGGAAGCGGTCGCGATGCTCGAGCACGTCGTAGATCTGGAGGCGGTACGGGCGCACTTGCGGCCCGAGTTCCTGTGGCTTGTCGCCGATCACGAGCCAGGTCACGCCGAGGCGAATCGCCTGTCGCACGATCCGATCAAGCGGCTCGTCGGGAATGCGCACGATCGGCAGCGGCTTCGCCGCGAAGAGATTCCACGTGTTCACGATCATCAGCCGGTCTTTCTTGGGGTCGAATCCCTTGGCGACGATCTGATCTCCGAGGCTCCGGAAGCGCTCCATGAGGCGCGAGTACTCCGGCCCCTTGTACCAACGCAGGTAGGCGCCGACGCCGAGCCCATTGCCGACCAGCAGGAAGAGCGTGGCGGCCCATGCGGCCGCTTCGCTCGCGCGCGGCGCGCGCGCGCGCCAGGGGCCCGGAATCTCCAGGGACGCAGCGATGCCAACGCAGAAAAGTGGATACAGCGAGTAGAGGCTTGAGACGTACGACTGATTGGCGACGCCGGTGAAGAGCACCGCGTAAAAAGTGATCTCCGCGGCGCCGTGAAGACCAAAAATCGGAATCCAGCGCAGCTTCGCGTCGGCCTCATTGCGGCGCCGGAACGCGCGCGCGGCAAGCCTGGCGATACCCACAAATGTGAGCGGCGCCATGAGAATGCTCAATGCTCTCAGCGCATACCATGGCGGCGGCGCGCGCGGAGGCGCCGGGGCGCGCTCGTCGAAAGTCCATCGAAGCAGGGAGGCGACCGACGCGCCGATGCTGAGGTCGTATTGTGACTCCGGCAGCTCGGGAATCGTGGGGTCGTAGTAGGAGGCGTAGCAGCTATGGACGGCCTCCCCCACTTGTTGAACTTTGTCTCCGAGCACCGAGCTGAGCCCGGGGGCGAGAAGCGCCTCCTTCGTGAGCCGGTCGGGCAGCGCAAACCAATCGTAATAATCGCGCAGATAGACGGCCTTGCTCGGACCCGGCGGCATCGGCTTCCCGAAGGCCTCAATATTCCGCGCGAACCAGGGCGCCATGACGATGAGATAGATTCCGGCGGCCGCGGCCATCGGACCGAGCGCGGCGCGGAACCCGCGGCGGCGCAGTTCGGTGATTGCAACAACTCCGGCGGTGCCGAAGACCGTGAGCGCGTCGCCGCGGAAATAGTGGCCGAGGGCGATGAGCGCGCCGAGGACGGCGCCGCGCGCGAGCGTGAGCGGTGCTGCCGCAAGGAGCGCGAGCGCGGCGCCGACGATGAGGCCATAGGGCCCGTGGGAGAGCGGGGCCGAGGGCTGATCGATCAGCGGATGGAAGGCCACAGAAAACGCCGTGGCGCGGGCGGCGAGCGCGCGGTCGCCGCCGACGGTGCGCGCCGTCCACCAAACGACGGCGGGCGTGAGCGACGTGAGCAGCGCCATGGCGACCTTCGCGGCGCCGTAGCTCGCCTCCCCGGCGGCGGCCATGCCGAGCCAGGCGACGATCGAAGGGCCCGGCATCCACCAGGCGTGGCTCGGCGCCGGCACTTGGCCGGTTGGGTTTTCGAGGAAGCTCCAGACGTAATCGCAGACGAAGCCGCGCCCGGCGAAGAGGTTCTGCGCGACGTGGAAGTAGTACGCCGTATCGCCGTGGCCCGCCGTGGTCCGCGCCGCGTTGGCCCAGAGCTTGAGCGCGAAGGTGGCGACGCAGCAGGCGGCGACAAAGAGGACGGCCCGGGACCGGGGAGTCACAGTGGAGAGCCTACCAGCGCGCGAAGGGCCGTTGGCCGGCCGTGCTTTGGAAGCGCAGACTGGGAAGCCGTGAGAATCGCCGCCGCCGCCCTCGGCATTGCCTTCGCACTCGTCGGGCTCTCTCCGCTCGTGGACCCGCGCCGCGGCGGCGCGACGCAGGCGTCGCAGCCGCAGCCGATGGAGAGCGCTCCGCAGGCGCTGGCGGCTCCCGGCGGCTTCCTCGCGCTGCCGAGCGCCGCATTCCGGCCGCATCCCTACGCGGTCTACGAGCTGCGGGAGGGTGCGACGCTCGCGGTGGGAGAGAACGCCACGACCACGATCGGCCCCCACGGCTATCGGGGCGCGGCCCTCGCGGCGAAGAGCGCAAACGAGCTTCGCATCCTCTGCCTTGGCGGCTCGCGGATGTTTGGGCTCGAGCTCGCCGACGCGCAGACCGTTCCCGAGCGACTGCGTGCTCACCTCGGCGCGGCGGCGGCCCAGCGGCCGGTCCACGTCGCAAATGTTGCAACCCCGGGACACACGAGCCACGAGGTCGCGGCCACCTTCGCAGCGCGTTGGCTCGACCTCGAGCCGGACGTGATCGTCGTCGGCGACCTCGACGGCGATGTGTACCCGGCGCTTCAGGGCGGCTTTCGTGATGATTACAGCCACGCGTGGCGCATCTGGGTCGAGCAGGCGGGCGAGCCGGCCGATGCGACTTCGCTGCGAAGGCGTGTGTCCTGGGGAAATGCGGATTCCGCCCAGACGCGCGCGCAGGCAATCCACACGATGTCGGCGAAACCTTATGAATCCAATCTCTGTTTTCTTGCCGATGTCGCGGCGGGGCGCGGCATCCGCAGCGTCTGGGTGCTGCCTGACCCGGCGCGCAACACCGGGGAGCAGGAGGAACTCGTGACGACGATGCTTCGCCGTACGGCGGAGCGGATTGCAAAGGGACGAGGGATCGCGGCGGTCGACGACATGGAGACGCAGGGGGCCGGTGTGTCGGCAGCAGCGCGGGCCGACGCGCTGGCGAAGCTTCTGGCCGGGAAGGTGCAACAGATCGCGGAGGGGCCGCGATGAAAAAAGTGATCCTGCTCGCGGGCGGAGCCGTCGCTGCAATCCTTCTCGGAGAGCTGCTCGCGCGGGCGAACGAGGCCTACCTCGATGCGGTGCGCCCCGGGCACGACGCGATTCCCGAGATCCTCTACTACGTTCCGAACCACCACACAAGCTACACCAATACCCCGAGCATGCCCGCGACCTTTCAGCGCGGGCCCCACAATACGCTCGGATTCCGCGGGCCCGAGATCGCCCGAGAGAAGCCCAAAGGCACCTATCGAATTGTGGTACTCGGCGGCTCGACCGCATACGGGACACGCAACGCGGAGGAGCCGGCGTGCTGGCCGCGGGTTCTGGAGGCGGAGCTCCGCAGGGAGAACCCGTCCGTCGAGGTCGTCAATGCCGGAGTGCCTGCTTACAATAGCGGCGACGCATTGGCGCTGCTTCGCTCTCGCGTGTTCGCGCTCTCGCCGGATCTTGTGATCTTTTACGGATCCGCCAACGATACGATTCCGCGCTGGTTCCCCGAATTCCGTTCGGACTACACACATATGCGAACCACGTGGTCGCGCGAGAGCCGCCCCATTCCCCGGCGCCGCAGCACGGCCATCGGGCGCCTGCTGGCTCGTCTCACGGCACCTCCGATGCCGCCTTCGACACCGCTGCGGCTCCTGACCTCGCGCCACTATCACGAGAACGTGGTGTTGGAGCGGGAGGATTTCGCCAAGACCACGTCTGCGGCGTTCGCGCGCAACCTGCGAACGATCGTCGACGCGGTGCGCGGCGCCGGCGCCGCGGTGCTCCTCGCGACCCAACATTTCCAGCCCGAAGCCCTCGATCGCGAGCTCCGCGAACGCGGCGCGTTCTATCGGCAAGGGCTTGCGGAGTTCGGCGACGCGACGCGGCGGCTCGCGGCCGAGAAAAACGTGGTGCTCGCCGACCTGGAGCGCTCGGTGCCGGTCGTGGCCTCCGAGTTCGACGACTTCGTGCACCACAACGACGCCGGAGCGCGCCGCATTGCGCTCGCCATGGCCGAGGCGATCCGGCGCGCCGGCCTAGTGCGCGGCAAGTAGCGTCCATTTCCCGGTCGAGCTGGTATCGTCCTCGGCTCCCCCGCCCGCTTCGATCCCGCCCCTTCGCTTCGCGTGTCCACCGAGCAGCCCGAGCTATCCGTCTGCGCGCCCGCCTACAACGAGTGCGAGGGCATCGAGAAGGTCGTGAGGAGCTGGGCGGCGATGGCGCCGAGCTTCGGCCACTCGATGGAGTTCGTGGTCACGAACGACGGCTCGACCGACGGCACGGGCGAGATTCTCGACCGGCTCGCGAAGGAGATCCCGCTGCTTCGCGTCGTCCATCTCCCGAAGAACGGCGGCTATGGACGGGCGCTCGGCGCCGCCATTGCGGCCTCGCGGGGGCGATATGTGGCAACCATCGACAGCGACGGCCAGTTCGACCTCGCCGACGCAAAGCGCCTGCTCGAGCGCGCGACGAGAGACGGCGCGGATCTCGTCTCGGGGTTCCGCACCGCCAAGAAAGATAGCTTTCTGCGCGTTTTCGCGAATCGTGCACAAAACGGACTTGTGGCATTTCTTTGCGGCGCGCGGTTCCAAGATGCGAACTGTGCGCTCAAGGTGGCCGTCGGCGAGCGCATCCGCGGCATGAAGCTTGAGGCGACGGGCTACCCGCTGCCGACGGAGATCTGTGTGCGCTTCGCCGCCCGCGGACATCGCATCGTCGAGGAGCCGGTGGCGCACCGCGAGCGGGAGGCCGGGCAGAGCAAGCTGCGGTTCCTGCGGACATCGTGGCGAATGTTTGTCTTTATGCTCTACCTGCGCAAGCGTATCCGTCTCTATCGCGGCGGATATCTGCAGGATGTGTAATGTGAGCGCCCAGCCCGCATCTGTGCGTACGGTCGAGCGCTCCCGATTCGCCCGCGTCCTCGTGACGGGCGGCGCTGGCTTCATCGGCTCGCACCTCGTGCCGAAGCTTCTGCGCGCGGGCAACGAAGTGGTGATTCTCGATAATTTGTCGACGGGAACGCGCGATCGCGTGCCGGCAGGCGCGCGCCTCGTGGAGGGCGACGTGCGCGACGCCGGCGCGTGCGCGCGCGCGATCGAAGGTTGCGACGCGGTAGTGCACCTCGCGGCGGCCGTGTCGGTCCGAAAGTCGGTGGAGGAGTTCCTTCCAGACGCGGAGGCGAACGTGATGGGGACGCTCTCGGTGCTGCGCGCGGCGCGCCAGGCGCGCGTGAAGCGAATTGTGTATGCGTCGTCGATGGCGGTCTACGCCGACAGCGAGCGGCCGGTGCCGATTCCGGAAACGCACCCGACGCGCCCCGATTCCCCCTATGGCGTGAGCAAGCTCGCGGGCGAATTATACACTTTGCTGGTCGGGAGAGATTGTGGCATTCCCGCGGCGGCGCTTCGCTACTTCAACGCCTACGGCCCCGGGCAGACCTTCACGCCGTACGTCGGCGTCGTGACAATTTTTGTGAATAAGCTCCTGCGCGGTGAGACGCCGGTGATCTTCGGCGACGGCGAGCAGCGGCGCGATTTCGTGCACGTCGACGACCTTGCGCGCGCCACGCAGCTCACGCTCGAGAGCGACGTCTCCGGCGAGGTCATGAATGCCGGAACCGGTCACGCGACCTCGGTGAACGAGATCGCCGCCGAGCTCATCGCGCGGCTCGCCCCGGGAATGATCGCACAAAAAGCCGGGGCTGTGCCGGGAGAGCTGCGCAACTCGATTGCAGATATCGGGAAGGCGCGGAAGCTGCTCAGCTACGAGCCGGCGCACCCGCGCCCCCGATTCGACGACGTGATCGGCTACTGGCGCGCGGCGAAGCGCATGTAGCGGCCGATCGGCCGTTCTTACTGCGACGAGTTCTTGTGCACTTCGAAGAGCGTCGACGCGGCGCTCGCGGTCACAAATTCCGGCTTGTTGTCGCCGTCGAGGTCGAGGAAAACGGCGCTGGTCGTGAGGTATTGCGCGGAGAAGCTCGCGATCACAGGCCCGAAAGTGCCGTCGAGCTGCGTGAGTCGGATGCGCGCGCGGCCCGTCGTGTTCTCGACGTAGAGCACGTCCTCGAGGCCATTCACGTCGACGTCAACCACCAGGCTCGTGAGCGGGCGGCCTCCGGTCGGCGTGGGCGTCTGCTCGGAGAACTGTAGCTTCCCGTCGTTGTGGAATACGAGGAGGTCGTCGCCTTGGGTGTGGCTCACAACGAGGTCGGCGCGCCCGTCTCCATCCAAGTCGGAGAGGTGCACATATCCAGGCTCACCGCGCGTCTCGAGCTGCGCCGCATTCGCGAGGAAGGTGCCGACTGGCTTGCGGCGGCAAATGGTGACTCGGTTGCCGGTGGAGTCGGCGGCGGCGAGATCGAGGTCGCCGTCATTGTCGAGGTCGGCCGCATCGATTCCCGACGGCGTGCCGCCCACGGGTATCGTCTCGAAAAGCACGAGCGTCGTGCCCGTGTTGCGGAAAACCATGAGCTGCCCCTGCTGGGGATTCGAAGCCACAATATCGAGGCGGCCGTCGCGGTTGACGTCGACCGCGACTCCGTCGAGAAGATCACCATTGACGCTGAGGGAGCCGTCGTTCTGGAATACCAAGTTTCCGACGTTCTTATAGATGGTGAGGCCGCCGGTATGGAGTGCGACGAGGTCCTCGTCGCCGTCGCGGTCGATATCAATCGTGATCTGCGACTTGGCCGACGACGAAGGCGTCTGCAGCGTCGAGCCTGGCACGAGCGAGAACTTCAGCCCGGGCTCATTGCGCAGGAAGTTCACTTGTCCGGTCTGCGAATCGCCGGCGATCAGATCGGGGCGGGCATCGGCGTTCAGATCGGCCGCGCTCATGAATTGTGGGCTGAAGCCGGCGAAGAACGCACCGGGGCCGCCGATGCCGCTTGCCTTGCCGGCGTGCACCGTGAGGTCGGGCGTGCCCGAGGAGGCGCCCACGGCCTCGGCGAAGGGGTCGCCGGTGACGTCGCCCGCGGCGACGAAGACGGGGAAGCGGCCGGTCGTGCGGAACTCGGCGGGGCCGAAGGTGCCATCGCCATTGCCGAAAGCGATGCCGACGGCATCGATGGCGGGAAGCCCGGCGACGAGGTCGAGCTTGCCGTCGCCATTGATGTCGGCCACGGCAACCCCGGTCGAGGAAGACAACATATTGACGCTTGAGAAAAGCTGGTATCCCGAGCCGTTGTCTTTCCAGATCTCCACAAATGCAGACCCGACGACGCCGAGCACGATCTCGGGAAGCCCGGAGCCGTCGAGGTTCGCGAGAGCGACGCCGATGGGCTGCCCCTGGGGCTGCGCGGTGAACGTCTCGGTGAACTGGAAGCCCGATTGATTGCCTGTGCCCGGCTCGAACTCGAAGAGGCGGACGAGGTTCTCCTGGAGATCGGTCACGATGAGATCGGGATGCGAGCTGCCGGAGAGTTGGGCTGCGGCGAGGCCGACGGGCCGCCCGCCGACGGGGATGGAGACCTCGTCCGTAAATGTGAAGGCAGCATTTCCAATGTGCACTCGCACTTCGAGGCTGTCGATCGCCGCGACGGCGAGATCGCGGAAGCCGTCGTCGTCGAAGTCGGTCACCACGACGGCGATCGGGGCATCTCCCGTCGCAAGCTGCACCGGCGCACTGAATGCGCCGCCGCCGAGGTTGCGATACAGGAAGACGGAATCGTTATGGAAATCTGTAACGACCACGTCGGGCAACGAATCCCCGTCGACCGGGGTGACCGCGAGACCGATGGGGAAGAGGGGCCCGACGGGGAGATCGTTACCGGGGCCGAAGCTGCCGTTCCCAAGGGCGCGGAACCATGTCACGCGCGAATCTGTGAACCGTGCAACAATCAGATCGTTGATCCCGTCGCCGTCGACGTCGGCGATGGCCGCATTGGTGGCGCTTGTGCCGGAGGCAATGTCGGTGCGCCCCTCGAGAGTGATCTGTGTAAACGCCGGAGGCACCACATTGATCTTGTTGAGCTTCCGGCGCCCGCCGCCGTCGCTGCAGCCGACGAGCAGCAGGGCGGGAAACAGAGCGAGAGTGGCACGAAGGCACGTCGAGGTCGTGGCAGGCATGGGAGTAGGCAGGGAGTCGGGCGAGCCGAGCCGCGGCGGATTGGGAGGCCGCCGATCTCGTGGGGAGACTCGCCGAGGAGGAGTGGCGAAAAGACCGTACCTGGTGTGGGCAGGCAGGCAACCGTTCCACTCGGAAAAGAGTTCGTATCTACCGATCTGTCGCGGGTTTGCGACAAACGGAGGCACGCGACTCAGCCGTCATGAAATCCGTCCTGGGGCTGCGCGTGCTTTGCGCCGCCAAAAGCGGGGAGCCAGCCAGGAGCGAACATCGGGGCGCGCAGGCCGTGGCAGACTGGCGTTGTGACTGCACCCTCCTCTGGACCGCTGCCCCCGCAAAGCCCCCATCGAATCGCCGTCGGCACGGGGCTGTCGGCGATCTTGCTCGGCGCCGTGTCGATGGCGCTGCACGAGCCGTTTCTGCTGCCGCCCATGGGCGCGACGGCGTTCTTACTCTTTTTTGCGCCGACGATGCCGGCATCGAAGCCGCGGGCCGTCCTCCTCGGAACGGCCGTCGCGTTATTGTTTGGTTACGGATCGTTGATTATTACCGGAAACGCAGAGGTGGCGTCGGCGGTGTCGGCCGGGTTCGACGAGCGGCGCGTGCTCGGCTGCACGCTGGCGCTGGCAGGCACGTCGACCTCGATGGCATTGTTGAAAGCCGCGCACCCGCCCGCCGGCGCGACGACGCTCGTGGTGGCGCTCGGCCTCGTGCGCGAGCCGAAGCATTTGTTGGTCATGGAAGCTGGCGTGGCGTTGTTGCTCGGGTTGCGCTGGGCGCTACGGGGCGCGGTGCGCGGGTAGACATCCCCCGGGGAGTCGAAGGCGGCGGGGCCCGCGCGGTGCGCGGTGCGCCAGGAGGGCTCCGTCGCGTGCTGTCGATCCTCGATGGACTATCATCCCGACGACATGGATCTGGACCACCAGAAGCGCCTTTACAACGCGTGCGATCCGACGGAATGGCTCGCTCCGGACGACCGGCGCAACCTCGATGTCGATTCCCTCGGCCCCGAGGAGTCGCCGGTCCGCGGGCTGCGGTGGGCCGAGGAGCTCTGTCGCACGATTCAACTTTCGAAGGATCCGGTGCTGAGGCTCTTCACGGGTCTCACGGGCTGCGGGAAGTCGACGGAGTTCCGTCGTGTGAAGCGGATCCTGGAAAGCCCGGAAGGCGGCCGATTTCTGCCTGTGCTCATCGATGCGCAGGACGTGCTCGATCTCACATCTCCCATCGATATCACAGATATTCTGACGGTGGTGGTGGCGGAGGTGGAGCGCGCGGTCGTGGCACATGACCACGGGGATCCCCTACCAGATGACGGGTTCCTTGGCAGGATTCGTAACTTCCTGAAGAGCCAATCCATCTCGCCGGAGAATCTCCAGCTTGGCGCGGGCGGAGTGAGCTTCACGATGGAGCTCAAGACGCAGCCGGGGCTTCGCCAGCGTGTGCGGAGGGTCCTAAGCAGCAGCTTCTCTGCGTTTCTAAATGAAGTGCGCGACGCATTGATAAACATCCTAGCTCGCGCGGAGAAGAGTGACCGGAAGGGAATCGTCGTCATCTTCGATTCACTCGAGAAGCTTCGAGGCAATAGTACTAATTATTCCGAAGTGCTGACGAGCGCGGAGCGCGTCTTCAGCTCGGGAGCGCCGTATCTGAAGCTGCCGATTCACACGATCTACACGGTGCCTCCGGCCCTCTTCTCCCGAGGCGTCAAAGATGTGAGCTTCATGCCGATGATCAAGCTTACTCATCGGGATGGCACGCGCTTCGAGCCGGGGTTTGATGCGTGCCGGCAGCTCGCGATGAGGCGGCTCACCGAAGCCGACCTCGCAGAGGTTCTCGGCGCGGAGACGTGGCGCGCACGCTTGGACGCACTCATTGAGTCGACCGCCGGCTATCCGAGGGATCTCGTGCGCGCTCTGCAGCAGGCGGTCGCCAATCGGCAGCACCCGCTGCGAGAGTTTGAGTTCACACGCCTGAAGACGGGCTTTCTGAACGAGTACCGGCGCGTAGTCCCGGCCGACGCATTCGAATGGCTCGCGAAAGTGCATCTCAAGAAATACGTTTCCACAGAAACGGCTTCTCCCGCAGATCGCACGATCGCCGACATCATGCTCTCGGTGAATGCCGTGCTCGCCTATCGGAATGATGAGGATTGGTTCGACCTGCATCCGGCAGTGCGAGAGATTCCGGAAGCGAAAGAAGCGATTCTCCGGTTGGAATCGAAGCTGGAATAAGATGGATTCGCCTGGAGCGCCGATGCCGCTCGCCGCGGGGCTCCTGAGCCACCCGGATATTGTTTCCGTCTCGTGCGCGGTTCAGATGGCGAAGGGCTTTCGGTTTCACCTGATTGTGACATCCTCGACCGCTTTGGCCGAGGCAGCCGTCGATGCCATCGTTCTTTGCGTTCGGAACGAGCAAGGTTCGAGCCCGGCTCTTCGCTGGCTCGTCCGCGGAATAGAAACGCGAGCGGGTTCCTCGCCTGTAACATTTCCGGATCTGGTGAGGCTCGTGCTTGAGCCGGTGCTGGGCCAATACCCAGATTCGACGCTGCAGGGTGCTCTCGTTGTCGTCGATGCCACGGGGGCGCGCACGGAGGAGCGAGCCGCTTGGAGCGACCTCTTCCGGCGAATGAACGAGCTGCGCAATGAGTTCGTGCGCGCGCTTCGAAGCTCATTCATCATGATTCTCCCGGAGCCGCTCGAGGTGGAGTTCGCACATGTTGCATCCGATTTCTGGTCCATTCGAAGCTCAGCAATCCATCTGAGCACGGAGCTGAGGCCACTCGCCCCGAGCCGCGAACGGGAACAGGAACGGGAACGATCGATTGCAGGCTTCGCGCCCCCGACCCAGGAACTCGAAACGAGGGTGCGAGAGCTTCGGGAGCAGGTGAAGAAACCTCCCACAGAAATTGCGCAGGCAGCGCTGGCTGTGGCACTGGGGCAACTAGCGGACAATCTCGCCGAGCGGGGCTCGGCAGGTCGAGCGTTGGAGCTCACGCTCGATGCGCGGGAGCTTCTGGAGCAACTTGTGATATCGGCTCCTCACCGGGTGGACTTCCAGCGCGACCTCTCCGTCTCCTATGAGCGCATGGGCGACCTGATGCTCGCACTCGGTCAGGGTGATCCGGCCAAGGCGTTCTTCGAGAAGTCGTTACTGATCCGCGAGCGCCTCGCGCGCTCCGAGCCCGACCGCGCCGACTTCCAGCGAGACCTCTCCGTCTCCTATGATCGCATGGGCGACCTGATGCGAGCACTCGGTCAGGGTGATCAGGCCAAGGCGTTCTTCGAGAAGGACTTACAAATTGCCGAGCGCCTCGCGCGCTCCGAGCCCGACCGCGCCGACTTCCAGCAAGACCTTGCGCTCTCGAAGATTCGAATCGCCATGGTAAGACCTCACGAATCCATGTCACACCTCGAGAGCGCTCTTCAGATCCTTCTGAGCCTGAAGCAGAAAGGCGCCAGACTCGTGAATCTGGATGCTCAGATCGAGTGGGTTCGTGTGCGAGTCCATTCGCAAGCAAACGCTGAGGAACGCTCACAATAGTCCGCTCAAACGCTTATTCATCGGGAGACCCCATGAGCTGGAACGCAGCCCAATATTCCGGTCCCGCGAATGGCATCCCCGAGAGCGGCCGCTTGGGGTTTTCCTGCGGTCCGAACAGGCGGGCAAGCTCAGCCGTTGCGCTGGACGCGTCCAGGGAGCGAAGCCACAATTGCGCCTCGCGCAGGGCCTCGAGCCGAGGCATCGCAGCGCGCGCGGGAAATGTTCGCGCGGCAACCTTCCTCGGGGACTCGAAGTCTCCGAGGAAGTTCTGATAGAGCCGCTCCATAAGGAGCGCAGAGGCGCGGTCGTCGATCGACCATCGCGTGGCGACCACTGTCTCGGCCCCGGCCGACAGAAAACCCCACAAAAGAGCTACGACTCCGTCGCGAGACTCCAAGCTGCCCGTTGCCGTCTGGCAAGCGCTGAGCGTTACAACTTTTGTCCCCTCGAGGCGATTGGTCCAAGAATCCAAGAGGTCGGAGAGGCGAAGCCTCGATGCGGCGCGGTCGCCGGCGAGCGCCAGACACGATTCATATACAAGCTTGCCCGAGGCGGCAAAGCCGTGCGTCCCGAGATGCAGATATTCAGGACGAACGGCCGCGGAATAGAGATTCTCCGGTGTTGCGTCCGGGCCAACAAAAGTTCTCACCGCAGTCCCAGATGCTCCACGAGCCCTTTGGAACGCTGCTGAAATTGCCCGCACTTCCGCTTCTGTACCCGGCAGCGCAGGGAGCTTCTCCAACATCGCCGCGAGCTGTCCCAGTTGGGTATCGCCGCCGCGCTTCTGTGCTTCCTCCTTCAAGCTAAATTGTGGATTCCCGAGCGCGACAAGCATCGCCGATTCCGCGGGACGCCCGCTGGCGTCCTGGCGCAGGCCCCGATGCTCGAGCAGCGTCGTCGCCGACGGTCCGCAGACGACGGGGGGCCACACATCGATCCAGCGCATCCGTGGCTTTCCCATCGAGTCTGGTACAAGCAAAGCCTCGAACGGCAGAGCATGAAGCGCACTGTCTGTAACTACAAATACGCGGGCGCTCGATGCAACCGATGTCCGCAATGCTCCCGGTACGAGCGCGAATGCGAGGTCACGCGCCCGATCTGGTTGCGCCGCAGCGGGTTCCCCGCCATTCACGCGCTGGGACCCCGTAAAGGCTGCACAAACGGCCTCCACTGCCGTCTTCAGCGATTGACGATCGACGGGCGCACCGTCGGACCATCGCAGCGGATGGACCGAAGTGGGCGCGCTCTTGCCGAGAGAGAGAACCCAGCCATCACGTTCGCCGATATCATAATAGATCAATAATTCATCCGGCCGAAGCGCCTTGCGAATCGCATTCGCCTCCCATGGCTGTTCTAGGGTGGGATGGCTCCCTTCCTGAGCAAGCGTGCGATACTCGAGCCGAGCCGCTCGCTCGCTTTGTTGCACTCGCGTTAACTCTTGGATCAACGGCCGCTTCTCAGATTCATCTGCTTCGGTGGAACTGGAGATCTTTTTTTGAATCTCTTCTGCGCGATCACGCGCCGCCGTTTCGCGTGCCGAAATCGCAACGAATCTCTCCCGCATCGTTGGATCCGAAGAAGCTGCCACGCGCGAGAGCGCCCTTTGCTTGATATCTCCATCTCGGCGGCCACGCAACAAATCCAAAAGGGCTCGTCCTCGCCCGCGTTCGAGATCTGCGAGCGCGCGCTCGAGGGAGGCAGCATCTGGGGTGGTTTGAGCCAGCACGACCCGCAACGCCAATGCATAGGGATCGGCGGCATCGACGAGCTCCGACATGCGTCCAGCTCGGGAAGATTCATCACCTGGAATCCACCGCCGCTCTCGCTCCAAACCATCCATCGCTTCACGAAGGAGGCATTGCGCGTCAGCCGCGCGCGTCGGTATCGAGAGAAGTAGCTCTGCAAAATGTGTTGCAGTTTGGTACGTCCAGGGATCTGCCGTAGCTCTTTGGTCGATGAGAGCCAACGCAAAGAGCTTCTGGGCTTCCGAGCGAGAGCCTTCTGTGCCCTTACGAAGAAGAAGCTCCGCGAGGCGTGCTCGGGCTCTCGCGAGGCGCCGCTGATCGAGAATCAGTCCCGATCCGCCTCCTGCCATCCCCGGCATCTCCGTCGAAGCTCGGAACATGTCCGCGAAGAAGTCTCCGAGCTCCGCTTGACCAATAAGCGGATTCTTGGGAACGTCGCCAATCCGCTTCTTGATCGATTCCGACTCCATCACTTTCTTGGCCTCCTCGCGCACTTTGCGAGTCGGATTCTCTGCCCAGAGTTCCTCCGAATACTTCACACAATCTCGGAGGAACTCCTCGGCACGATCGAGCTGGCCAGACCGGGCGTAGGCGCTGGCCCCGGCGAACCACGCATCCTGAAGGATGGAGGCGGCATCGAAACCGAGCGCCCCCGCCGAGGTCTCGTCGGCCTGGGCTAGCGGCCCGCGAGTGCGCTCGAGTAAAGCAAGGCCTGACTCCAATTCGCCCCGAACGAGCTCCACGCGCGCCCTCGACGCCATGGCAAGCCGCTGCAACAACTGTGCGTTGGATCGCGCGCGCCCCATGGAGGCCACCGCTTCTTTGTAATGAGCGGCGGCGACATCGAGCTGCCCGAGATCCTCGGCGATTTGTGCACGATCCATCGCAACTCTTCCCGCCAGCTGACCATCATCGCGCTCGTTTGGATTCGCGAGCGCGGCGGCGCACTCTTTGAGCTTCGACTCGGCACCAAAATAGTTGCCGCGAGCGCGCTCATTTCTTGCCTCCTCGAGGAGCCGAGGGACTCGAGTTCGATCTACTAGATTCTTATTCATCTTCGCCATGAACTCGGCGCTCCTCGATAGGCTCTCTCCCGCATTCTTCAGCAGTTTCTCCTTCTCTGGATTCCCCTCCAGGCCCTTTTCGAGATCACGAGTGAGCTTGTCTTGGAACTCATTTGTACTCTTGTCGAGCGCGGCCGGGTCTTTTGCAAGGAATCCAAGCATTCCCTGGCTCAGGTCTCGCTGAACTGTAAGCGCCTCGACTTCCTTTCGAAGCAGTTCCACAGCCTCGGCGTCGAGCTGTGCGGCTTCGTCCAGATTTCCCAAGCGCCTGTGGACCGTCGAAGCCCGTGTGAGCGCCACCATCATCTCCCGCCGCGAGTCGGAGCCGGAGGTCCCAATAGCGCGCAAGGACCTGAGGGACTTATCACAAGAATCGCGCGCCTCCTCGTCGCGCCCCATGGTCGTCAATAGGCCCCCCAATTCCAGCTCAGCCCGAATACGTAGCCGTGCAACCCGGGCTTGGTTGGCCAATTCTGGCGCTGAAAGCGCAATCTGCAGGGCCTCGCGAAGCAGCTTCTCCGCTTGAGCAAGTTCGGCTCGTGCCCATGCTTGGGAGCCTTCTGCCAGGAGTTCCTCGCCACGGAGAATCTGTGGCCGGAATGCTTCATAACTCATGTCTCGCGCCGCTCGATTTTCCGAAGCTTTCGCAAGGCGAGCCTCGACTCGGCGGGCCAGCTCCCACTCCGCGTCGGTGAGCAGTGGTCCAGTAGTAGCTGTGTAATCACCCCGATTCTTGAGTTTTCCGGCGAATGCGTCCTTACTAAGACCCGGGAAACGATCGTCGATTCGATTGAGCTCGGACAGGTCAATCATCGCGGTCATGCCCTCGAGTTTCTCCGGAGCCTGGTTCTCAAAGTACTTTTGCAGAAAGTTCCGCGCCTGCTCGGCTTCACTCTCTCCATTCGGTTTGAACTCAGAAATCGGTTCCGTGGGAACGGGCGACTCCCCGTTACCCGCGGGGAGAGGCCCAAGCTCGGGGGCGGGGATCTTCTGTAATACGGCGTCAAGGACTGCGCTCGCACTAGGCGGAGCCTGTGACGCAGTGCGCCGCATCATTTCGCTAGCGACATCGAAGAGCCCGTCCGCGAGCAGACGAGAGGCCAGAGCGGATCCGCCCTCTCCCTTTTCGAGCCGAAGGAAAAGTGAACCTGCCTCTCGAAGCAGACCCACCCCGGACTCGGGGTCGTCGGCTCCCATCAAGAAAGCAAGCCCCACCAGGTCTTGGAGAACGTCAGGATCCAGATCGGAGCTAGTCGCTCGCCGTGCACGAATCGCCTGAGCGAGATAACGCGGCGCCTCGGCACGCGCCTTCTGCACCATCAACAGGCCCGCGGTACGCCAGCTCAGAGCTGTGCGAGGGCTCGCTGCGCCGTCATATTGAATATCTTCGGCAAGCGTGCAGAGCGCCCACGGCTCAAGTCCGCTTTCAGAGCTTTGATACCAATCTGAGAATGCTCCCATACCCATCGAGTGAGCTTTCGCCATCTGAGCGTCGCTGAATTGTCGAAGACTGCGACCGCCTAGGGACTTGTGGAACTCCTGCAGCTTTGGAATCAACGCGTCCACATGCCGGGCCGCTTCGCCGAAGCGAGCGCGCTTTACGGCAAGCCAACATCGCATCCAGGTGTGGTAGCACTGTTCCTGGTTATGCACGACTTCCGGATCTACCACAAATGGATTGGCAGAATCTGCTTTCGCCCCGCCGGTCGTCTCATCCTGGTCTGCTGAGATCTCTTCGAAATCGCCGCGACCGCTGACGGCTATGAGTTCCGCTGCACGGCGAAGGTCACCTTTCGCGAGTCCGAGGTGCTTCTGTTGTGTCGCTTCAGCGCTGAGCTGGCGCCCACCTGGCGAAGCGAGGTATTGGCACAAAAGAACCCACCGATCTCCTTCCCGAACCATTCGGCTCGACGCGTCGAAGTGAGCGTGTCTCCATTGAGCAATCCGCTTCGCCGCTTGAAGCATTTGCTTTCGCTTGC
The DNA here is from genome assembly GCA_016792805.1 of Planctomycetota bacterium. Taxonomy (GTDB): domain Bacteria; phylum Planctomycetota; class UBA1135; order UBA1135; family JACQFD01; genus JAEUHX01. The sequence continues at coordinate 7,922 of JAEUHX010000010.1, read as the reverse complement.
GGCCATCCCCACCAACGGACATCAGGTACTCCAATCCCTCCTCCCGGAGCCGATCGGAAATGAGTGCGGAGGCTCGATCTGATTCCGAAAGCTTGCTGAGAGCCTGCAGCTCGCGAACCTCCTCGAGCGCATCCCGAGTCTCGAACCATGCATCGCCTTGTCGGGTCCTGCGGATCTCAAGAATCCTCTCAGCGTCCGCAGCAGCCTCCAAAAACCGCCCGGCTTTTCTCGAGGCGGCGAGTTTCTTCGACAATTCACAGATCGCCTGAAACTCCTCGAGGGTGAGCGCTTGCCCACTCGGCGACGAGATCGGCTCCGAAGCGCGGGATTCGGCAGCTTCCCCGGATTTCGGCGCCGATGCACTCTGTGCTTCGGTCGTCCCGCGCCCCGATTGAGGCTCTCCGCAAGCCGTTATGCCGACGATGGCGGTAACTATAAGTATTCCAGAGAGAGAACGGAACATTGCGTACAGAACCTCTTCGCGGAATGGGAGCAGGCGTAGCCAGTTACATATCTTTCACGGGAAACAGAATCGCTTCAACCGCGCGCTGCCCGCCGTCTCGAACGCTGCGCAGGAATGCGCGAAACGAATCGGGGATCGGCAGGTCGGAGCGGGAGCCCCGCTTTGCGGTCTGAATAGGGTCAAACCCGTCGCGATCACCGAAGTACCGATAGGCGGTGTCGCAACGAGCCCCTTCCCACCAGCGGAACTCGTCGAACTGCCGAACAAGCTCTCCGAATGAAGGCACGCTAGAGGACTGGGCAACGCAGACAATCGCCGCCGCGCCTCGGCGGCGAGCCAAGTCCTGAAAGCCATCGCCCGACGGCCACCTCACATGGTGCCCGCCGCGCATCGGAGATGTCTCGCCGAAGAAGCCGGGTTCCACGCGGCCATCGGGCTGAAACAGCAAGACGAGCACCTTCGCTGCGCGATCGAATTCAAGAGCAACTCGGACGCCGTCGCCGGGGCTTAGGGATCGATGAGTTGCGTCGAGCACACCATGGGCCTCGTCGGCCGGCACCTCCCGACGCCAGAACGGAACCTGAAAGTCACGAATCACAGGCGTCTGTTCGTCTCCTGCTCCATGTGTGGAGAGCGACGGGACAAACCCGGTTGCCTCGTTGGAATTGATGGGCTCAGGCACTTCCGACGACCTCGAAGAAACATCACTATTCACAGCTCCCTGCAATGGACCCTCGGGGGAATCGACCTCCTTGCTGCCGACCCCAAGCAGCTCGAATCCGATCCAAGCGGTGCCTATCAATACGATCGTCGAAATTGCCCACAGAAGCCTGCCGCGTGCTGAATGCTGGTGTTCGGGAACAGAAATATCCGCGCTTGAGTCGGCTTCGGTGCGCCTACTGAGGCACAATAACCACTCTCCCGCCTCCGTCGCGAGCCAGAGCTCGCCAGGCCGCGCGACGCCGCGTTGATCGGGAAGCTCGCGGCGGTCGAAGTTGGCGCCTCGCTCCCTGCGCACGATCAGAGTGGCAGGACCTCGGGCCGATTCCCGACGCTCCTGAATCTCAATGAAGCACTGATCGGAGAAGAAAGGGGCGAGTTCCCCCAGCAGCTCCTCGAGCCCAGCCTCTAGTGGCGGATTCATACGCTGAAAGTAATGATCTCCAAGCTCGAGCGATTGATGTGATTCTCTCCTGTCATCCCAACGGGACGGATGAGCGCGCACATTTCTGCATTCAACAAATGCAGAAAAGAATGCGAGCACCGTATGGTCTGCTCGCTCCGGCTTGCGCTCTTCCTGTAACAGTCGACTCTCGAGCGCAGCGTCGGGAATGTGCTCAAGTGCGAGTCCACGCCAGAAGCTCGTGACGGCCTTCCACTCCGCCACAAATCTGCCGCTGCGCGCTGTGCTGCGCACACGCCGAAGATCGAAGGGAAGCAGCGAAACCCGGCCAAGAGAGGTCAAGCATCGGTCCAGCAACTTGACGTCGTCCCCAAGCCTCTCCCGAGTCTCCGCCGCGCGCGCGCGGAGATCCTGCTCGAGCGCGCCGTCGGGCGAGACGGCGCCCCGTGCAATCTCCGCCTGAAACTGCGCAGCAGCGATGACGCGCAGCACTCCGATGATCTCCCTTCCGAGAAGCAGCAATGCGTCGTGCCGTTCACGCGGATCGACGGCCTTCCCGACCTGCTCCCAGGCGAACGCGATGCGATTCGGAAATCGCGTGCGAACCTGGTCATCGAGGGACGAGGGCATGGGGCCGGGAGGAAGCCTGATAGCCACCTCCCGGCCTCCAATCTAGCGAACTACGACGCGCGCCGCAGAGCCGGCGAAGCCGGAACTCGGATACCAGCGAGGGCAAGCCGCTGTGCGAGCCGCCGCCGAGCCGCCCAGAGGCGGTCGCGAACTCGCGCCGGGGTAATTCCAAGCTCGAACGCAATCTCCGAATGGCTGAGGCCATTCACCGCGAGAACGATCATCGCTCTGTCGCTCGGAGAGAGGGCGTCAATCGCTTGATAGATCTTCGAGGTCGCTTCGCCCGCAATCGCATCCTGCTCCGGACCGGTCTCTCGGGAGGGCGTGTCTTGCTCCTCCAACACGCTCGGCTTCAACCGCGCGGCGTGTCTACGGTACCAGTCAATTGCGGCGCAATCGGTTACTCGGCGAAGCCATCGAGTGGCGGCCGGAACCTCGCCATGGAACCCGGAATGCCTTAGGACCTTCACCCAGGCCTCCTGGGCGACATCTTCGGCGTCCGCCCGTCCTACTGCTCGCCTCGATCGACGGAGCACGTCCGAACCGAAGATACTGTAAGCTTCGCTCACCGGAATGAGGGGATGGACCTCGCTCGCTGCCGTATTGTTGTGGGGCATTGTTCTTCCACCGCCGGACGACCGTCCGCTCGGGTGGACTCCCCATGCCCACGGGGAAAATTGGTGGACTCGCCTGAGGCTTCTCCAAGTGCGAGGCCCCTCTAGGTCCGGCATCACCGCAGGGACACGACGCCGACGGGAGCGATCGGCCCGCGTTGGAAAGGAGCGTCAAACCTGCGCAGGCAATCCTCGATGTCCAACCTGTTCCTGCTGCCCTATCAACGCCTTCTCGGCCTGACCTCAAAAAGTGCACTTGGCGTTTTATGCGATGAGAGCGAGCGCAGCATTTCATTCGCTGGAGCCTACGAAGATCGCGCGTGGCGCGCCCTTTCCCACAATCTCCATGCGGAACGCGTTCCTGGCGTCGTCCACGGCCGCGCCCTGATTCGAAACTCGCTGATCGACGGACGCGAAGCCCCCTACTACGTCGTCCATGACTCAAAAACGGGAATCACAATTCTTGCGCAGTACGCCGCCCTCGGCAGGCAGCTCCGCTGCCGCGTCGAGGTCTATCGGCGGGCGCTGCTCTCGATGCACAAGCTCGACGGCTTCGGATATGTAATCAGCGCACTGATCGCTCGATTCATCATTTCGGGAACAGCCCTCTTCGAAGAGCCGATGAGAGCAGCGAGCGTGATCGTGCTGGTCGCGGCACTCGCCGCGGGGCTCGCCTTTCCGCGTCTTGCGTCGCTGGCAGTGATTCTCTTCCCCTGGCCCTGGCTCGGCCTCGATCCAGGAGTCGCGGCCTGGGGGCTCCCGTCGCCTCCCGAAGGGAACGCCATCAGCGATCTCATCTGTCATCTCTCGAGCGCCGCAGCAGAGCGGACGAAAAGCCCGTGGGGCGGCTTGGCGGCCTATGCGGGCCTTAGCCTCGCCGGCGCAATCATTGTTTACATGTTGAGCGGAATCGCATGGGGCGTGGCAGGACTTCTCCTCGCCCGCGAATGGCGAGCGTTTCTGCGGGAAGAGCCTCACCCTAATGATGGCGATCGAGCGTCGGCCCTGCTCCGACTCTTTGGTGAAGTTCGTCGCAAGAGCGAGGCCGACGCCGGTATCAGCGAAGGCGATATTCTGCGCGGGCTTCAGGAAGAAGCTCGCAGCATGCAGGCCGACGGAGATCTCCCGAGCCCACGAGCGCTTCCGGCTCTCTCCCCGTTGTCATTTTTTACCTTCACTCCTTTGAGTCCGAGGCAGCTTCCGTGAAGCAGACTCTGCTTCAGATCCCTTGGAGGACCCAGCAGGCGTCCTTTTTGTGGCTCGAGCCCAGCTCGCAACCGACTCTCTCCCAGACAGCCTGCGACGCGCCGCAGCATCAGGGGCCGACCCAGCATGCGGGTATCTGTTCCCGCGCGCTCATTGGATTCCGACTCCCTTACATTCCCGACGTGCTGCGCGCAGACTCCACCCGCGGCGAGGACGATGCCAACCGCATTGAGTGGATTCTCCGCCAACAGATGGAGACCCTCGCCGCGCTCTGGGTGTGGCCGGCAGGCTTCGCCATTCGTTACCTCTGGAACCCATCGACCCAGGAGATCGAAGCGGCTTTTCTCGCGCGCATTGATTGCACCAGGAACGACTCGCCGATGGTCGGCGACTTCGCACGCAGCGTTAGCTCCTCCCTGGAGCACCTTGGTTTCGCTCCGCAGCCTTTCTGTGATACTCATGAATTCGAAAAATTCTCTATGTTCCCACAATGGGGAACCGCCGTAATTGAAGTCCTCGGTCACCGCCAACCGATCGCCCTCACCGGCGGCGGAGAGCTGCGCGTCGTTCCAGGTCTCCAGGCTTCAAACGGCGACGGCACCCGACCGATCGAAACGCTGAGCTCGTGGAACCGCCCGCTTCTTGTGAGCCTTCAATGCGAGGCGGTGAAGCTCGAACCGGCAGCTCTCGCCGAGATGCAGCGGCAGGCCTTTCGCGCGAAGGGAATTCTCTCGGAGACGGAAAAGCCTCCGTCGGACGCGATGAAACAGGAGTTCTACCGCGGCCAGCCAATCCGGCGAGGTACGATTATTGAGTTTCATGAAAAGGCGGACCGGCTGCATCGCCCGTTTCGATCAAGGCTGGTCGTCGTCGGCGCCGACGGCGAGTCGGGATTGACCGTTGCCAGTGCCTTCGCGGCCGCGGTCTCGCCTCACCTGGCGAGCCAGGAGAATCTGCGCGTCACATTACTGTCGAGTTGCGCAGCAGAGCGGCGTGCCTGCGCTCGCGCCCTATGGACAGAGATTCAAACCTCTCGGGAAGATGCCGACGGTGCAGGATTGCGGTGCCTCGACGACGCAGAGGGCACTGCCGCATGGATGCGCTTCCCCATTCCCCATGACGGCGGTCTCCGGGCCCTTCGTGTCCAGGCTGTGCCTCCGGGCCATTCGCCCGGACCGGATCTCTCCCGGCCCGGCGCCGACCGATTTTTGCTCGGCCACGCCGAGAACGGAACACCACTTTACGTTTCAAGGCGGGAACTCACTCATACATTCATCTCCGGCATGACGCGATCCGGGAAGACAAAGACCGCTTACCAGATCCTTACGAATCTTTGGACCCAGAGGAGAAGTTCGTTCTTATTCCTCGAGGCAAGCAAGAAAGAAGCGCGTGGCCTGCTGCGGCTTGAAGTCTTTCGTAACAATCTCCGCGTTTACTCCGCAGGCGATGAAGCCACCAGCCCACTTCGGCTCAATGCCTTCGACATCCTGCCGGGGGTGCGAGTCCATGTGCACATCGGCCGGCTCTCCGAGGCCCTTCTGGCGACGATGCCACAGTTCGGCGCGCTCACGTCGATCATGAAGGAGTCTGTCGAGGAGGTCTACCGCGACCATGGCTGGGCGCTCACGGACGTCGGGCTCCCGACGGAGCACATGGGCGCCCGCCGGATTCCAACTTTCGAGAAGCTTCTGAAGAAGGTGCAGACCGTTATCCGAGCGAGAAAGTACAGCGATAAGATGGAATCCGACCTCTTGGCCGCGACCGAGACTCGGCTGAAGCCGCTGTTCTCAGGCACATTGGGAATGATGTTTCGAACAGAGGAGCGGATGAATCTTGAGGAGCTCCTGAGCCACCCCACCATCGTGGAGCTGAACGACCTCCCGATCCCCGACAAGAATCTCGTTGTACTGCTCTTGCTCATGTTCCTACGAGAGCATCGCGAGCTGCATCCGATCGAATCAGGAGGTCACATTACAGTTATTGAGGAAGCCCACAATGTCCTCGAAGACGGCGTCGACCATGGCCCATCGGAGATCGCATCGAACGTACGGGGCGCCGCGCTGTCGGAGATCTGCGCGGCGATCTGTGAACTGGGGGCATCGGGCGAGGTCGTCATGGTGCTGGATCAGTCGACGAAGAAGATCCACAAGGACGTTCTCCGGAACTCCCGGCTAAAGATCGCCCACTGCCTCGAGGAGGAGCAGGACCGCGACGCGGTTGCGGAGTCGATGAACATGTCGGACTCACAGCGCAGCTTTCTCACTCAGCTCACGCCGGGACAAGCATTGGTTTTCTTCTCCGGGCTTCCGAGGCCTGCGGTCATCCGAGTTCCGAGCTTTGAGGTTCAGTACCCAGAGTTTGGACTCACCAAGGACGAGGAGGTTCGTTCGCACATGGAGCAGTTTGGTCCGATTGCTCGTTACACAGATCTGCCATTCGGATCCGATTGTTCACTATGCGAAGCCCGCTGCACTAAGCGCGAAGCGGCCAGCCGTGCGACATCTGCTGGCCCGACCCGTATCGAGATTGAGAGTGCCGTCCACGAGATGGGCAAGCAGCTCACGCAGGCAGGCGTTGCGAAATATTGGGATCGCATACTCATCGGTTTGCGACAGGCCTCCTCGGCAGCCGGAGATACTTCGCTCGACTTCGCTTGGTGCGCTCTCTGCCACGCGGGCCGCGCTGCACGAGGAGCGCCTTGGGGCGCCGAGACTCGCGCCTCGCTGCAAGGATTTTGGACACGACCTCACTCTTCCTAATTCATGAGTACACAATGAACGACGCTCCGCCCCCGCCGCCTCCGCCTCCGCCTCCGCCTCCGCCTCCGCCGCCGCCGCCGCCTCCGCCTCCGCCGCCGCCCCCACCTCCTCCGGAACCGCCTTCCGACGCTTCGAAAGCCCCGTCCGACGCTGCCACCAAGCCGCCCCGCTCCCAAGACAGCGACAAGCCCACTCCGGGCGACCACCCCGAGACTTGTAAGGATCGATCAGCGGAGGTTCAGGCGGAATTCGAAGAAGCCCAGAATGCTCATCCATGGCAACAGTCGGACTTCGATTCCGAGGATCAAAGTAACACTCCAAAAGACATGGATTCCGCCGAGGAGCCCGATGCTTCTCATCTCGGAATGCATGTCACCGACTCCTTACAGGATGAGACGGAGAGCCTTGCCCATTCCGATCAGGATGAGACGCGGAGCCTCGCCCATTCCGAAGTCCTGGGCGCTAGTCTGGAAGCGGCCGGTGAGCCAAGACCGGAGGGCCACGATGCTCACCACATAGTACCCTCCGATCATAGCAATCCCCACGCTGCTCGCTGCCGGGAGATCCTTCAGCGCGATGGAGTGAACATCAATGATAAGTCCAACGGAATCTGGCTTCCCCATGCCCCGGGACCGGTGTCCGACGCGGCTACAAGCCATTCCCATGTGCACACAAAGGTCTATTTTGAGAATCTCTGCGCTCGCCTTGAGGGCGCCCCCGATGGCGGATCCCGAGATGTGCTGTCCGGCGTCAAGCGGGAGCTCCAGGATGGGACATTTCGACATTACAGAGTAGGCGGATAGAAACGCTCACATGGGCTCGGCAAGTGGTTGCTCGGCTGCCGTTGCCATTCCGCCCGATTTCGCGTATCTCGAGGCTCCGTCCATGGAAGTCCCGGTCCCAAACGACGCCTTCGACCGCTTCGTCGTCGAGCAGTTCCCCTTTCCGATCGCACGTGCATACGCGCTGGCGCTGCGCGCGGAGGAGAGCGCCTCGTCGAGATTCGTGAATCTCGTCGTGGCGTATGTGCAGGCCGTTCGAATCCCGGCGCTGCTCCTCGTGAGCGAATACCTCGCGAACAACCGCCGCGTGCCGAGGCTGGCTTCCGCGCTTCGCAACCTTCGCGC
>JAEUHX010000063.1 GCA_016792805.1 Planctomycetota bacterium | reverse complement strand
GACCGACCCACGCCCGATTCCAGGCTGTCACGCATCTGTGAAGGCGCGAGAGTCGGCGAAAGTGTAATTTCGGCCGTAGGGCGCGGGCATCGCCCGCGACGATCTCGCGCGCGCATGCGCGCGCGGATGAGGATCCGCGCTACCCATGGCTCATCGCGCGGGGCAAGCCCCGCGCAATCGTTCGGCGCGTGCGCCGACCCCAGAGGGCGAAATCTGTGCACGCCAAGGTCGACCCGCGCCCCCTTCGAAGCCGCGTCTCGATTTGTGAGGTGGGACGGCTTGCTCCGCAGGCGCTCGAGAGGCGAGGGAACGAGCCGGTGTCTGGAGGACGCGTGGCGTTGCGTCTCGCGCAGATGTGCATGGAACGGGTCCGGTGCGAATAGCAACAGAACGGGAGTCCTGCCTGGCCGTGCCCTCGGAGCGCCGCTATCTCGGGAAATGGCTGCCGTCCAGCGAACCGCGCGAGCTCGCTGCCCCCGACCGTGCGCCCCACGCGAACTCCCGGGGCGTAGGCCAGGACGATCGCTCTAAGACCCTATTGGAAAACGATTTCCGACAGTGGGGGAGAATGCGGCGGAGACCGCCAGAAGGTTCGTTCGTGGCGCAGACGGGCACCGCTCGGACCTATGCACCTTCCAACGCCCCGCCTCCGCGCCCTCCCCTGTAACGTGCGCGCTCGGGCACGGCTCCAAGACTTATGACCTCCCTGCTCGCCCTCCTCGCTCTGGCTCTCCTCGGAACCGCTCCTGCGGCGAAGGCTCGCCGCCTGGCGCTTCCTTCGGTGGAGGCGCCGGCCGCTTCGGCGGAGTGCATCTGCGGGGAGGCCTCGTTCGCGCGACAAGGCGTGTGGTGCGTGGCGCCAGTGCCGGCGCAGGCTTCCGCGGCCAGTGAGTTCCTCGCCATCTGCTCCACGATGCCGGTTGGCGATGCGCAACCCCAAGCTGCTCCCGCCATCGCAGCCCTCGTGGCGCCGACCTGGCTGCCGCTTCGCTAGGAACGCGAAGAGCCTCGTCCGGCGCACGGGCCGCACGAGGCTCCTCTCGCAGAAACGAGCCGCCGCCTAACGGCCGATGGTCTTGAGTTCGTCGACGACAAGCTTGCCGAGCTCGTCGGTTTTGTGAACTCCCGCCTGGAGGGACGTTACTTTTCCGGAGCGCAAGCAGCGGGCGACGGCCTCCTCGACAGCCTTCGACGCCTCGCCTTGGCCGACGTGGTCGAGCAGCATCGAGATGGCGAGCACCGTCGCGAGCGGATTCGCCTTGTTCTGGCCCGCATACTTCGGCGCCGAGCCGTGGATCGGCTCGAACACACCGGGGCCGCCCGGGTGAATGTTGCCGCCCGCCGCGATGCCCATGCCGCCCTGCAGCATGGCCGAGAGATCTGTGATAATGTCGCCAAAGAGATTCGGCGCCACGATCACGTCGTAGAACTCGGGATTCTTGATGAGCCACATCGTCATGGCGTCGACGTAACCGTGATCCTGCGCGATGTCGGGATACTCCTTGCCGACCTCCGCGAAGGTGCGCGTCCACAGATCCTGCGCGCGCACGGCATTCGCCTTGTCGCAAAGAGTGAGCTTTCGCTTCTTGCCGCGCTTGCGCGCCAGCTCGTAGGCGTAACGGATCACCCGTTCTGTGCCCTTGCGCGTGTAGATCATCGACTGCTGCGCCACCTCATCGGGCGTGCCCTTCTTGAAGAAGAAGGGGCTCGCGCAGTAGGCGTCTTCGGTGTTCTCGCGCACGACGACGTAGTCGATGTGCTCGGGGCCCTTCTCCTTGAGCGGGCAGAAGCGCGAATCGTACAGCTTGATCGGGCGCAAGTTTACATAAAGCTCAAGCTGAAATCGCAGCCCCGCGATAATTGCAAACTCGAGCTTCCCAGTCTCGACGCGCGGATCGCCGATCGCGCCGAGGACGGCCGCATGCATCTTGCCGATTTCTGCGATCGCGCTCTGCGGCATCGTCTCGCCGGTCTTGAGGAAATGATCCGCGCCGAACGGGTAGATCGTGCGATGGGTCTTGAAGCCATAGATCGCCTCGGCCGCATCGAGCACGCGCATTCCTTCGCGCACGACCTCAGGGCCGATGCCGTCGCCACCAATAATACCGATCGAATAGTTGGGCATAGGGAGAGTGCAGGGGCTGCGGGCGCGCGCGGCACCTGCATCTCGCCGGGGCCGCCGCGCCCGAATCGGGGCGAAAAGTGTAGCCGCGGGGCGGCGGCTCGGCAGCCGTTCCGCCGGAGCTGAGCCCCCGCGGGGAGCGCGGCCTTCGCGCTAGAGGCCGAAGCGCAGCGTCATGCCTCGGGATAGGCCGAATCCCTGTGGGGCGCCCGCGTCCTCCGTCGCCACCTGGGCATGGATGACGACGCCGCAGAGTTCCGGGACGTTGGGGATCGAGCCGAACGGCAGCGCCGCCCGGCCCTGCGCATCGGCGAGGAGCGGGACGATGAGGTCGTCCGTCACGTGCTGCCAACCGCCCGCGAACGGCATGGCGCCATCGGGGAAGGCCGTGAATCCGAAAACGAAGTAGGCGGCGCCGGAGGGCACGAGGTTCTCGGCGCGCACCTGGAAGAAGGGTGTTCCGAGTTTGGGAGCGCCCGGGAAGAGCCAGCTCGGCACGCCGAACGATCCGGCGAGCCCGCTGCCGAATTGTGAGACGCTCGCCGGGGAGCAGCCTGCGGGTCCGGTGAACCAAAGCGAGGCAATCGCATCCGTGGTGAAATGCGACAGAAGCATCTGTGCAACCTTGTCGCGGCCCGGTTGCGCGGGATGGACGCCGTCGGGACTGAAATCGCTGCAAAGCCACACGAGTCCGTCGCTGCGCGGCGTCGTGCCGTCGGCCCACAAGTAGGGACCCCACGCGAGCCACGGAGCCGTCACCGGTCCCTGGTTGGCGTCGTAGCGGAGGGCGGGGTCTCCCGCGATCTGGTCCTCAATCAGCTCGCGCACCGCGAAGGCCGACTGATAGGCGTGGGGCTCCGGGTTGAGCGCCGTGGTGGCGTAGCCCGCATAGATCCGGCTTGAGAGGTAGCAGGCGCGCAGATTGGGATAGTTGACTTTCAAGATTCCGACGATCGTCTTGAGATACCCGCGTAGCAGATCGGCATCCTGTGGAAACGGCGCCGAAACGCCGGCAATGGCCTCCTTGAGCCAAACGGCTTGAACCTGCGCCGCCGTCGCTCCGGCGTTGGACAGCCGCTGCGCCACGACCGTCCAGAAGGGGGCCGCCGGATTGGCGATCGTCGGCGCGTCTTGTCCTCCCTGGGCGCCATCGACGACGAGAACGCTCGCCGCTTTGAGCGGCGAAGTGTTCGCAAGCGGAATGAAGGTGGAGAATTCTTGTGTGGTGTTGGACATCCCGATCGAGAGCAACACCACTTTTCCGACGGGAGATGGATTCCCGGCGGCGTCGCGCGGCACGATTTGGGCCGCCAGTGCGAGCCCTGCTGAAAAGTGAGCCGGCGGCATCGCATTCGTGCCGCCGGGGTAGAGCCCCCCGAGTTTTCCGAAGTAGCTCCCCGTGAGGTCCGAGAGCGGCGTGAGCCCCACGGAGGTCTGGGAGCAGTTGGGGCCGCCAAGCGCCGCAGCGCTCGCGGCCAGGGCTCCCAAGAGCAACGTGGAAACGAGCAGGGCGAGGGGGCGAGGGCGAAGTGGGTTCACGGAGGTCCTCCAGGACTTCGGCTCCAACCGCGCGGATCGCCGCAAGTTTCGGCGCTTCTTCGCCTCGCTCCGCGCTCTACGGCTTCTGAATGGTGATCTCGAGGCCGAGCGAGGAGCTCAGCCCATAGGTCGAGGGCGTGCAGGCAGAGGGCTGCCATGCCCAGATGGCTTGAGCGTTAAACTGCTTCCCCGCAAGCGTCGCTTGATGGGGAATCGGCGCCAGCACCGAGGAGTTGCCGGAGACGTCGCTCAGCAGATCCAAAGTAAACACTTGGGTCGCGCCGATCGGTGTGACGCAGGATTCGATTCCCACACCGAACAGATCCGTAGGGGGAAGCTGCTTGAGATCGGTCATGAGCAGCAATCCGAGAGACGAGGGCGGCGCTTGGCTGCAGCGGATCCGAAAATTCGCGGTGCCGAGGGCCGCGCGCGGGAACGCCGTGAGCTCGTGGGGCCCGGTGCATCCCGGGGTCCCCGACCCAAACCGCTCGAGGCCGGAGGCCGCATAGTCGCAGGCGGCAACGCGTCCTCCAATGCTAGGAATCGGGCTCGGCTCGACATAAGTGGGATCGCCAAGGAGGGCGCGCGGCTTCTCTCCGCTCGTCGATTCGATCACGGCGACGCTTCGAGTGACGGCTTGGCCCCCGAGTGAATTTTGTATGGGTTGGACCTGCGGGAGCGGGCTCGGAAACTTGCCGGAGAGCGAGATCCCCAAGCCATTTGCAATCACCGCTCCCGCACGATCCGCAGCGAGGAGATCGCGATACCCGTCTCCGTCGAGGTCTGGGAAGGAGGCAGTTTCCTCCGCAAAGGACGGAGCTCCATCAGCCGGATAGGCCCAGATGCCGCCGCCGAAGGCGCCGCCTGCCAGCGAGGAGTATGCGGCTACGGAACCACCATTTGTGGACTGAATCGTCGTAAAGAAGTCCTCAAATCCATCGCCGTCCAGGTCGCCTGCGTTTGCGAGCGTTGTGCCCATCCGGCGCTGGGGAACTTGGCTCGCCACTGTATGGATCGTTGCGCCTGTTGATCCCGACACAATTCGGACTGCACCTTCTTGGGCAAGCCCGCCGCAGGGCGCGCTCGCGAAATAATCGAGGCGGCCGTCGCCATTGAAGTCTCCTGCGGAGGCGAGCGCCGTTCCGAACTTATCGCCGGCGGCGCTCCCCGAGATCGTCTGCTCGATTCCGGTCGGAGTGTATAGCGTCAGGATCTTTACAAATCCTGTGGGCTGCCCCGCTACGAAGCCATTGGGATCTCCAACCGCCAAGTCCGGATTCCCGTCTCCCGTGACATCTCCAACTGCAAGGATGGAGGATCCGAAATCTGTGAAAGAGGGATCTCCGGACCAGCCTCGCAGCACCTGCCAGATTTGATTGGGATCCCAGGGAATGGGATTGGGGTTGTATCGATAAACTCTCACGGAGCCTGTGCTGAGCTGGGGCGGGAAGAACCCCCAAGGATTGGGCCCATCTGGGGCTCCGATCGCGAGATCGAGAAAACCATCCAGGTTCATGTCTCCTGCAGGCCCAGCCGCGAAACCGAGGAGATCGTCGAAAGTGCCCGAACTCGGTAAGAACGCGCCGGAGATTCCCTTCCCGAGCAGCTGACCGGAGGCGCCGCTGTGGATATTCACCACCGTCGACGTCGTTTGAGAGGCCAATACTGTTGGGAATCCGGCCGAAGCGAAATCCTCAACACCATCGCCATTGATGTCGCCGACGTTTCTTACAAAGCGTCCTGTGCGGCCTGCGGTTTGAGCACCACCATCGGTGACTTGAAATATCTGTTGCTGGGAGAAGCACTCCGACGCGAAAGCTGCTCCGAAGAGAGGGAGAAGTAGACTCTGCTGGAGGCGCATGGCATACCTCGTGTGTGAAGGCCGGGCGCGGCGGGCAGATGCGGTGTGTCGCCTTGCGCTCAGCTCATAGGCGATCGCTAGAATTAGCTCTTCGCGCTGCGGGGCGTAACGAGATGAACGCCGACTCCTCTCAGCTTTTCCCGAGACTCTTGGCGGGCGGGGAAGAGGAGGTCGCAGCCACTCGCACTGCGATGCCCACTCCCGCCCGAATGCCGCAAAGAACTACTTTCGAATGGTCTTCACCGGCCCGGACATCGCCGGCGACAGCGGCGGCAAGTCCGGCTGCCAGGGCCGCTCGTGGGCGAGCGCCTCGGGGAAATCGGGGTCGGCCTCCAGCGTCACCGTGGTGAGCGCCGTGGCCCGATAGAGTGCGCCGAGCCAGATGGGCGGGCAAAGGATGCCGAGCGCGGCGCCTGTCGTGTTCATATCGCGCTCGAGGTCAAGTTCCACCGCACGGAAGCCGGCCTTCTCGATGCGGGCGCGGTAGTGGGAGAACGTCGTCACCGGGAGCGCCGCTGTGAACGGTGTTACGCCGCGCTGTCCCTCGATCTCCACGATCGCGCCGCGCGGCACGCTATCGATGACCACCTGCGTGCGGCAGCCGCCCGCGGCGGCGAGGCCGATCGCGAGCGCAACGGCGGCAAGTGGGCGGGTGGGCGAGCTCATGCGATCAGCATGCGCTCGCCCGCCCTTCGAGGAAAGGTGCGATACGCTACTCCGTCACGATTGGGGCGGGAGGCTTCGCGAGCGTGAGCTTGAATGACGCGGAGCCGTTGCCGGTGGTGGCATTGGCGCCGGAGATGCGGGCCAAGTAGGTGCCGCTCTGTGCGAGCAGGATGCCGGCTGGCACGACCGAGACGGACTTCCCTTTTGTGGTGAGCTGAGCTGTAAGGTCGACGGAGCTTCCATCGGGCGCGCGGAACTCCACGACGGCCGGAACGAGTCCCGAGGAGGCCGGAGCTGTTACTTTTCCAGTGAGCTTCGAGCCTGCGACCGACTCGATCGGCACTTCCACGACGGCGTCGGCCGCCGCGACGTTGACCGCAGCTTTGATCAGCTTCCACGTGGGGGGAGCGACCACCGTGATGCGCGCCGTGTAAGTGCCGGTGCCGCCCGCGGCAGGGAAGAAGCGGATCTTGTAGGACCCGCTCTCGACGAGAGGCAACGATGTAAGCTTCGTGCCGAGGGCCGATGACTTCACAAATCCAGAGGTGGAGACCGGATTGCCAGAGGGGCCGAAGAGCTCAAACGTCGGCAGCGCTGTGCCCGCCTTGCGCTTGGCATCGACAGTAAGCCGCAGCCCAGCTGCCGCTTCAAAGGTGACCTCGTCGACCTCGGCGCTGGTCGCGAAAGCGCCCGCGAAGGTTTGGCCAAGAATGAGCTCCGTGGGGTTGGGGTCGATGCCGCCGGCCGAGAGCGCAGCGTGTACGACGGCATCGGACGCCGCGTTGACCGACGTGACGAGGGCCGTGGCGAGCGCGGAGCCGATGGGAGGATTGAAAGTTACATCAATCAAAGCGGCCGGTACGACGACCTGATAATTGCCCGCGGCGTCGGTGGTATCATTGGCCATCGGAATCGAGGTGGTCGTGCCCGCGAGCCGTACGTCGAGATCGATTCCGGCTAGGGGCGCGCCGCTCGAAGTGGTTACTTTTCCAGACAGGAAGGAGCCGCTCGAAACGGAGATGGTGCCGACGTTTGTGGACGACTGCATCGCGAATGGGCCCGCAATCGTGGCCACGAGCTTCGTGGCGATGGGCGGCTCAGCCTTCACCCGATAGCTGCCTTTCGCCGCATAGAACCGGAACTCGCCAGTGCCATTGGTATTGTCCGACGGCGTGTATGCCTTGGCGCCGGTCACCGCGTCGAGGAGGTCGATGTCGGCGCCGACGACGGCAGCGCCACCGGCGCTCGTCACTTTTCCGGTCACCACGATTCCGGCCGCCAGAACGATGGTGCCCATATTCTTGGTGCCGGACACGACCACGTTCAGCACCTCTTTGGGAGCCAGAATGGGACTCACAATTCCCGCCGTATCGAAGGCCACGCGGTAGACCCCATTGGGAACGGTGACCTGGAAGTCGCCCCCCGTTTGGGACTTGTCATTGGGCGTCACAAGCTTGACGCCGGTGACGGCATCGAACACATCGAGATCGACGCCGACGATCCCGCTTCCATTGGAGTCTTTGACGACGCCGGAGATCGTTCCGGCGAAGGCCGGAACTCCGGCGAGGCAGGCGGCGGCGGCAGCCAAGGGCGCGCGGAGCCAGAAAGTGTGCAAAGGGTACATCGGTGAGAACCTCAAGGAATGAACACAAAAACCCACGGGCCCGCGGCGGCATCGCCGGAGCTCGTGCGAAGGACGGAGGAGATCACAAGAGCGGTCGGACCGGCGAACGGCGCCGAAGGTGTAACAATCAGTGCCGCGCCCGCGACGGCGCGGTCGGCGGCGAGCGAAACTCCCGCAGCGTCGAGCAGGAGGACGCTCGAAGCGGTCACCGACGCGGCGTCGAGCTCCGTCGAGAAGGTGGCCGTGATGGCTCCAGCCGTTGCCGGAGGCACGGGGAGGAGCTGGCGAATGGCGGGGCGCTCGAATCGCAGGCTGGAGGAGCCTCCGCCGGTTGACCCGAGGTCGGCGGGGCCGCCGCTGCCATCGGTAGTTCCAACAATTCCCGCATCCACGGCGCCGGCGCGCGGAAGTGGTGTTGCATCTTCCACGACGATTTCGTCGGGCGCGCGGTGCACTATCGCGGCGAGCGTGAGCGGAAATTCCGCCGCGGGCGGGTCGACGGTGATACTGGTGGCATCGACGGCGATTACCGACCGGGCGATGCCGTCATCGCTGATCTCGACCACATCTCCGAGCCCATAGGGATGGGCGCCTCCGAAGCTGACCGATCCGCCGATCACGACGGACGCGCGCGCCGGCAAGATCGGGATCCGAGTCAGCACCGCCGCCGGATCGATGAGATTCATGGTCGCCACCAGAGGCATGGAAGTCACATTTCCTTCAAGCAGCGAGTTGGCGATCGTGCCGCCGCTCGCCTCACCGAAGGCTGCGCCCCCAAGATTATTGACAAGAGTGCACTGCACAAACGATGCCGCGACAGCGCCTTCGCGAATCTCGACGCCCGCGCCGCCGTTGCTGAATGCGAGGAGACCACAAATTTGGGCGACGGTGCCCGATGCGGCGCCTGTCAGCAGCAGCCCGGCGCCGAGGTTGGCTGCGCTGCGCAGATCGCGCACGGTTGTCGCGGCGCGCGCATCGAGGTCGAGCCGGATCCCTTCGAGGGCGTTGCCGCGGGCCTCGCATCGGTCGAGGAGCGCGACGGCCTCGATCCCATCGGCGTCGGTGAAGTCGATGTCGAGCTTCAGCCCGCCGAGGCGATTATCTACAAAAAGACAGCGATCGAGGAGCACCTCGAGACGCGCGCCGACGGAGGAGCCCGGCGTGGCGAGATCGATCGGCGCGAGCTTGAGGTCGGCACCTTCATTGGCATTTCGGCGAAAGACGCAGCGGCGCGCCGTAATGCGCGCGGACGCTCCGGCGGGGGCGCTCAGGTCGATGGCTTCGAGCCCTTCATTGAAGTTTCGGGCGAACTCACTTTCTGTGAGGAGCGCATCGACGGGGCCGGTGAGTTGCAGCCCCTCGCCGAAGTGCTCGCGGACCGAGCAGCGGTGCACGATGATCCGGTCGGCGCCCACGGAGCCCAGCGCGTTCACTCGCACGCCCTGGGCCACGCATCGCCGAATCGTGAGGTTTGCGAGGCAGGCATCGGTTCCCGAGAGGTCGACTCCGAAGGAGGCCTGCTCCACGCCGTCGACCGTGACCCCGTCGAGCTGTACGATCGACGCGCCGGAAGCGGCGCGCACGAGGGCGCCTGAGACGGCGGAGCCGTCGATGACCGTCGTGAGCTTCCCGGGATCCCGGAGCGCCGGATCGAACGTCGGCTCGAATCCGCCGTAGACGGCAACATTTCCTTGAAGTGTCAGAGCCGCTGGATAATTGCCTTCGGCAACCCAGACGGATCCGCCGCCGGAGGCTGCGGCCGACGCAATGCCGTCGGCGATCTGTGAGAAAGCACTATTCGGGCTCAGCCCGTCGCCGCCAGCGCCCGAGCCGGCGCGCACATATCGGACGGCGCCGGGGATCGCGAGCGTGAAGGCGCGGTTGCCGTCCTCGAGCCCCTGGGCGTCCACGGCGCGGACGCCGCAGGAGTAGGGGGCGCCGGGCGCAATGCCGTCGAGAGTTGCCGTCGTCGCGAATGCGTCGAGCTCCAGCGCTGGTTTTGTATCGAACGGATCGGTGAATCCGGGCTCCAGGTAGACGCGGTAGCGCACGGTCGGGTCGGGCGCGCCGTCGAGCAGCACGCGTTCCCAGGAAACGCGCACGCCGCTCGCCGTGCCGAGCGCCGAGGTGATGCCGGGGAATCCGTCGAGGAGCTTCGAGATCCCCGAACCGCCGCCGGCGTTGGAGGAGATGCTCGAGCCCATAGGCGTGAATCGGCTGCAGCCCGCGGAGCAGAGGACGAAGAGGGCCATCGAAGGGAGCGAACGTCGCACTCCCGCCGTCATCCGAACCGCGTGCCGTCGAAAGGAGCCCGAGCGACTGACGTAAACCCTTGGTAATTCAGCGCGTAGCCGTTTGACGGGGCCGTGTGCTGGGGATTGGTCCGGAATCCGGAGTCGCGTTGTTCGGGGTGCGGATTCCAGTGGATCTGCTCCGTGCCATGGTGCGGCTCAGCGCGCGTAAACCCTGAATTCTCAACGAGCTACCACCACTTCTCAGGGAATTCACGCCGCGGTACGGCCCTTGAGAACGGGGCGTTCGCTCCATGAAACGAACTCTCCACGGCCTCGGTCCTCGGCTGCTCTTCTACAGCCACGACACCTACGGCCTCGGCCATTTCCGGCGCACCCTCGCCATCGCCGACGCCATCGCACGGCGATGCCCGTCGGTCTCGATGCTCTGCGCCACGGGATCGCCGCGGAGCCATTCGTTCCCGATGCCGTCGAATTTTGATGTTGTGAAGCTGCCGTCGTCCACAAAAGACGAGCAGGGGGAGTACACGGCGCGCTCGCTCGACATCTCCTTCGACCGCCTGGTGGAGATGCGAAGCCGGCTTCTGTTGGAAACCGCGCGGGCCTACCGACCCGACCTCGTCCTTGTGGACCATAGCCCCGCCGGCATGGCAGGTGAGCTGCGCCCGATGCTCGAGGCCGTGCGGCGCGATCTGCCGGCTGCGGCGCTCTGGCTTGGGCTGCGGGATGTCATCGACGAGCCGAGCCGCGTGCGCGATGAGTGGACACGCGGGCGCCTCTTCCCGCTCGTTTCCGAAGTGTATCATCGCATTTTTGTGTACGGCGTGGAGAAAGTGTATGACCTGCCGCGGGAGTACGGGTGGCCGGCCTCGCTGAGATCCCGACTCACGTTCACCGGATTTGTGCACGACGGCGGCCCGCGCTCCACGCCGCGGGAAGTTCGCCGGCAGCTTGGGCTGAAGAGGCGCCCTCTTGTGGCGGTGACTGTCGGCGGGGGTGGCGATGGCGACCGGCTGCTCCGTTCGCTGGCGCAAGCCCTTCGACGCGATCCGCGGCCGCAATTCGATTGCGTGGTGCTCACGGGCCCGCTGCTGAGCGAAAGCAAGCGAGGCCGCCTCGAAGCGCGCCTGCATCGCACAAAGGGAGTTCAGACGCTCGCCTTCCACGAGGACGTGCCGGCGCTCTTCGCTGCCGCCGACCTCGTCGTCTCCATGGGCGGCTACAATTCGGTCGTCGAAATATTGGCTTTTGCGCGGCGAGGCCTCGTGGCTCCGCGCACCTTTCCGCGCCTCGAGCAGAGCGTGCGCGCGAATCGCCTTGCAGAGCTCGGGTGGATCGAGTCCCTGCCCGACGATGCGCCGGAACCGGAGGAGCTCCGAGCGCGGATCGAGCGCGCGCTGGCATCGGCTGCAGCTCGGCCGGGCCTCCTTTCCGAGCACCTCGACGGAGCCGAGCGCATGGCTGCCGAGGTCGAAAAGGCACTTCTCTCTCCTCAACCCTTTCCGTCGGCTCCGATGGCAGCTGCTGGAGCACCGCGATGAACTCTGCACTTCGAGTTGGATATGTGACAAAGAAGTTTCCGCGGTTCTCGGAAACATTCATCGTGAACGAGGTGCTGGCTCAGGAGGAGCTTGGAACGGAGGTCATCGTGACGTCGCGCCGGCTGCCCGATGACGGCCGGTTTCATCCTTCGGTGTCACGGCTGCGCAATGCCGTTCGTTACCTTTCCGAGGGGCGCTCCGATGCGCTCGACCAGGCGCTGCGCAACTGCGGAGCCGAAGTCGAGGACTGCTTCGACCGGATTCCCGACGCGCTCCGATTTGTGAGATCCCACCGGCTGCTCACACCCCTCGGACTGATCGCCGAGGCGATCACGCTCGTCGCCATCGCGCGGCGGGAGCGGCTCGCGCATCTGCACGCCCACTTCGCCACCGATGCGACGACAGTCGCCTACTTGGCGAACCTCTTGAGCGGGATTCCTTACTCCTTCACGGCCCACGCTAAGGATCTGTATCGAGAGGGGATTGAGCTCTCGCTCTTCCGCGCCAAGGTCGATGCCGCGCGATTTGTGGTCACTGTCTGCGATGCGAACGTAAAGCACATCGCGACGCACCTCGCGCCCGGGTCTGCGACGCCCATTCTGCGGCTCTACAACGGCGTCGATCTGCAGCTCTTCGCGCCCGGCGCGGAGAGTCTGCAGAACCCGCGCAAGATCGTTGCGATCGGGCGGCTGGTTCCCAAGAAGGGATTTGAGGTTCTCGTCGATGCCGCGGCGGAGCTCGCCTCCCGAGGCAGCGCCTTCGAGATGGAGATCCTGGGAGACGGCGAGCTCATGCCATCGCTTCGCGCGCGCATCGCCGAGCTTGGCATCGGTGAGCGCGTGAAGCTGCTCGGCGCTTTGCCACAGAACCAGGTCGTGGAGCATCTACAAGGCGCGGCCATCGGCACGCTGCCGTGCGTCGTCGATTCCGACGGCAACCGCGACGCTCTTCCCACATCACTTCTCGAGTCGATGGGCTGCGGCCTTCCCGTGGTCTCGACTCCGGTCGGCGGGGTGCCTGAGATCGTCGTGGACGGCGAGACCGGGCTCCTCGTCCCGCCCGGCGACGCCAGCTCGCTCGCTCAGGCTCTCCAGTCCCTGCTCGAGGCACCCCGACGAGCACGGGCCATGGGCGCATCGGCGCGTCGCCGGGCGGAGGACCTTTTCGATCTGCACAGAAACTCCCGTCGCTTGCGCGGTCTTTTTGTTGCTTCGTCCGAGGGAGCCGGCGCGGACCGCGTGCTGGCTGAGGCGGCGCGATGACGCCTCTTCGGATCGCTGTGGTAAACGGTGACCCCGGCATCGCCTATGGCGGTGCGAAGGGAGCCGCGCTGCACCTCTCCGGCATGGTGCGCGCCCTCGAGCGGTGCGGCTGTGATGTTCATGTGACCACTCTTCGAGCCGAGCGGGGATCCAGCCCGGCATTTGTTGCCTCTTGCCCTGAGCCGATGGCCTCCATCGTGCGCTGGCTCAAGGAGAGCGAGCCGTCGCGCGCAGTGCTCGAAGCCGCCGAGCTGGCCGCGATCGGGGCCAATATTCCGGTGCTGGCGCACCTGACCGAGCGGCACGCGCTCCAGCCCTTCGATCTTGTTTATGAGCGATTGTCACTGTTCGGCACCGCGGGAAGCCGCTTTTGTGCGAAGTACCAAGTGCCCCACTTCCTGGAAGTGAATGCGCCGCTCGTGGATGAGCAGAAGCGCTTTCGCGGCCTCGCCCACGAGGATCTCGCGCGCGCCATCGAGAGGCAGCTCCTCTCTGGGGCACAGCAAGTGCTCGCGGTTTCTCCTGCGCTGGCGCGGCACGCTGTCGCGCTCGGCGCGGCTTCCGAGCGAGTTCAGGTGCAGCCGAACGGAGCCGAAGCGCAGTGGTTCCATCGCGGCGTCGACGGATCGCATGTGCGCGCGAGCCTCGGTTTTTGTGATACCGACGTCGTCGTCGGATTCATCGGCGGGCTTCGCCCTTGGCATGGCATCGAGCATCTCTTCGCCGGATTCGACCGCGCGCGGAGATCCAACAGCAGCCTTCGGCTTTTGTTGGTTGGAGACGGCCCGCTCTCGCCGATGGCGCAGGAGCGCGCGGAGAAGTCGGGCGGTGTCGTCGTCTGGAGGCCTGCAGTCGCCCACCGCGAAGTGCCGGCTCTCCTCGCAGCCTGCGATCTGCTTACCGCAACCTATGCCGCCGATGCGGCTCCTTACTTTTCTCCGCTCAAGATCGCCGAGGCGATGCTCGTCGGCCGTCCGATGATTGCGTCGCGGATTGAGGGGATCGGACCGCTTTTGCGCCATGGCGAGACGGGCTGGCTCGTCGAGCCTGGCGATGACGCCGCGTTCGCGAGTGCGCTGGAATTATTGGCTTCCGATGCGCCACTCCGGGCGGCCATCGGCGCGCGCGCCGCGGAGGACGCCCGCAGCCGCCTCACGTGGGACGCCATTGCGCGCCGCACCCTCGCGCTCGCGGGGCTCTCGAATGCACAGGTGCCGGCGTGAAGCTCGAGTTCAAGAAAGTGCTCGCCTCGTGGCTGCCGATGCTGCGCGTGTTCAAGCGCTTCCTCCCATTTGTGAAGGAGGAGAAGCGGCGCCTCACGCTCGCGACGATCTGTATGGTCTTCGGGACTGCGACCACGCTGGCGACGCCGCTGCCGATCGCGCTCGTATTCGACGGAGTCCTGTTTCGAAAGCGCGCCACCGGATTGTCCGAGGTCGTGAAGGAGATCGACCATGTGCAGGGGACTCCGACGGCGCTCGCGATGCTCTGCGCCGCGTACCTCGGAATCCTCGCGCTCGATGCACTCTTCGACTACCTGCGGGCGGTGCTCGCCGCAACGGCCGCGCAGCGTATTGTGTACAAAATTCGCCGGGCGACCTTCGAGAACCTGCTGCGTCAGCCGGTCGGGTTCTTTCAGGCCCAGCGGGGCGGAGATTTGTTGCTTCGGCTCACGGGCGACATTGCGATGCTCCGCGATCTGCTCGTGCCCTCGGTGCTTGAGGCCGCGCAACAGGCGGCCGTGCTCGTCGGCATGATCCTGGTGATTCTTTGCATTGCGCCGAAGCTCGCGCTCGTGGCAGTCGGCGTGATTCCGCTACTGACGCTCGCCTTTGTTCGAGGCAGTAAGAAGCTGAGCGAGGTATCGCGCGAGCAGCGCAAGCGGGAGGGGAAGCTCGCCGCGTGGGCCGCCGAGGCGTTCCACGCCATTGGAATTGTTCAAGTCTTCAATCGGGAGGAGGACGTGGCCGAGCAGTTCTCCTCCAGTAACCGCAAGAGCCTCAAAGCCGGAGTCGAAGCGACGCGCGTCGAGGCGCGCATCGGCCGCGCCGTCGACATTCTCACGGGAGTCGGCACATGCGGCGTGCTGATCTGGGGCGCGTTTGAGGTTCGGGCACTGCGACTCAGCGCTGGCGATCTTTTAGTGATCATGACGTATCTGCGCCAGGTCTACAAGCCGCTGCGTACGTTGGGCAAGGTTTCGGCTCGGACGGCCAAGGCGGCGACCTGCGGTGAGCGCGTACTGGAAGTGCTCTCCCTCGAGTCGCCGATCCGCGATGCCGCCGACGCGCGTCCCGTGAACTCCCTGCATGGCAACATCTCGTTCGAAAATGTGGTAGTCTCCCACGGCCGCGGTCAACGGGCGCTCGACGGAGTCTCCGTCGAGATTCGAGCGGGAGAGCGCGTGGCAATCGTGGGGCCGTCGGGCGCGGGAAAGTCAACATTTCTTACGCTTGTTCCGCGGCTCATGGATCCGACCTCCGGAGTCGTTCGGGTGGACGGCCTCGATGTGCGCTCGCTGCGCCTCCGGGATCTGCGCGAGCAGGTCGCATTCGCGATGCAGGAGCCGGGGCTCCTCGGCGAGACGCTTCGCGAAAATGTGGCATTCGGGCGGCTCGGCGCGTCCGGCGACGAAGTGGCCATGGCGGCGCGACGTGCCGGAGTTGATCTGATTGCGCGCACGCGCCCCGAAGGGCTCGATGCACCCGTCTCGGAGCGCGGCGCGTCGCTGTCGGGGGGCGAAAGGCAGCGCGTGGCGCTGGCCCGAGTTGCTCTCCGAAATGCGCCCATCGTTCTGTTGGATGAGCCGTTCAGCGCGCTCGATCCGCAGCGTCAAGCGGCCCTCGAAGAGGCGCTGGCTCCGCTGCTCGAGGGGCGCACGGCGCTGGTTGTTACTCATCGCCTGGAGCGGCTGTCGCAGTACGACCGCGTCCTTGTCGTGTCCGAGGGCCGTATTGTGGGGGATGGCCCGCCGCAGGAAGTTTCGCGCACATGCGCTCTATTGCGCGCCATGTTGGCGGCGCAGGGCGTGGAGTCTCGGCATGATGTGAACCCGCTCGAGGTGGAGGCGCTGTGAGGAAGTCTCTCCCGGGGCTCGCGCGCGGCATGCGTGACGCACAGCTCGGATCGATGGACGAGTGGCTCGAGCCCGCCGCCGCCCACGGGCGGCTGCGCGAAGGGCTTTTGGCCGGCAGCAACTGTGTGGTCGCCGCGCTCCATCCGGAATATGTGAGGTGGAAGCCCTCGGCCGGGCTGGTCGTCGTGTGGCTTGCGATCCTCCAGGACGGCGCGGTGCTGCGCGCGACGGAGAAGGTCTTTCCGACCTTGGAGCGCGCCGAGGTGGCGGAGCACAAATCGAGGACGCGGTCGCTGGTCGACGCGAAACCTCTGCGCGCCATGGCGCGCGTCGCTTCCGGGCGGTCGCTTTGGCTGGCGTTCCCCAATGATCGTGAATTATTTGCGTTGCCGCGGTGGACCGATCCTTCGCGCGCCAAGCACGCGCTCGCGGAGGGTGTCGCCCATCTGGCGGAGGGGCAGATTCGAGTGCGCGGTCGGGCCACGCGAATCGACGTCATTCGTTACAAACCGGAACGGCGCGCGGTGCTTCGGATCGACGCTGGGCTTGCCGACGATCGTACAGGGGGGCGCCGCCGAGAGGTAATCTTCGCTCGCGTCCTTCCCAGGGAGACGGCCCGGATGCTCTCAGCCGCGCTTCGATCGTTGAGCACCGCACAGGCACGATGTGTGGCGTTGCTCGGATTCCACGAGGAGACAAGCACAATTCTCCAGGAGGCCGTCTCGGGGCGAACGGCAGATGAGCTCGGGGCCGACGCGGAAGTTCATAGAAAGGCCGGCACCGCAGTCTCCGGACTTCACCGTGCGGACCTTACCGAGTCGCTCCCGCGATTCTCGGGTGCGGCGCGCCTCGCCGAGACCTCGGAGGAGGCCATCGGCCTCGCCGAAGCTGTGGATTCGCGCTGGTCGGAGCGCGTGCGTGCGCTCGTCTCCAAGCTCTCCACTATTCTGCCGTCTACGGCGGAGGCGCCGGTCGTCGTGCACGGCGACTTTCACCCGGGGCAGTGCGTGCTGCAGGGTGAAGAGGTGGCGCTGCTCGACCTCGATTCGATCGGGGTCGATGTGCCCGAGCGCGACGCGGGACACTACCTAGCCGCGCTCGCAGCTCGGCGCACGGCAGGGCTCATCTCCGAGCGCACTTTTGTGAGTGCAACAGAAGCGTTTCGGCATGGTTTTGGCGCATTCGACCCCAATCGACTCGCCTTCGAGGAGTCTCTGGCGCTCCTCGAACACGCCCTCTCGCCATTGCGCCGTCTCGAAGCCTCGGGCGTCGAGATGGCGCGCGAGTTGGTGGAGCAGGCCCACGGACGGCTCGCTCTGTGCTCGAAGCGCCCGGCTTCGGAGCGCAGCCTCGTGCCGCTCCCCTGGCGAGATGCAACAGAGCGCGTCGAAGCGCTGCACCGCGCGCTGCCCTCCCTTGGGCGCCTTCGAGAAGTGAGCGTCGTTCGCGGTTCCGCTCGTGAATCGGGCTCGCTCGAGCTCGAGCTTCGCGTGCTGGCGGAGAGCGGCCTCTCTCGCACGGTGTTCGCGAAGCAGCAAGGCGCACAGATCACACAAAGCGAATTGGGCGCAATCTTCTCTTCGGATCTTCTGCGCTCGCTTGTGGCGCGCGCGCTGCGGGTTCCACGCCCGCGCGTCACAGCAGTCGAATCCGTACTCCTCGCCGCGAGAGCGGGGCGGCGCGCGACGCTTCGGCTTGACGCCACGCTGAGCGGAGGCGAGCGCCCGCGGCTTGTGTTGCGATGGACCCCCACGGCGCGCTCCATGGCGCGCGCCGAGTGGGCGCAGCGGCTCGCTGCGACTGCAGCGATGGAGCTTCCGTTCGCAGCGCCGCTCGTGGTCGACGGCGACGCCCATGTGGCGGTGTATCCCTTTGTGGACGGCACGGATTTGGCTCACTTGCTCGATGCCGGGAGCCCCATGAATCCCGCGGCAATTGTATCGGCAATCGATCGTTTCCATTCCTTGGAGGCGCCGCCCAACGCGGAGCGCCATGGTGCGAGCGAGGAGCTCGCGACGCTCGATCGCGTTCGTCGGCGAAGCGCGAACTGTGGCATTCCCGAACCCGAGGGCTTTGAGGCTGCGCGCCAGCTTCTGGAGGAGCGGGTGGGCGACTTCGGATCGGGCGCTGACGTTCTATTGCATCGGGATCTGTATGAGCGCCAGATTCTCGTAGGGCCGAGAGGCAAGGCCACTCTGCTCGACCTCGACACGGCGGCGCTCGGCGATGCAGCGCTCGATGCAGGCAACTTCCTGGCGCACCTCGACCTTCGTGCCATGGAACACGCGGAGGGCGTGGGCGAGGCTGTTCTTCGCCAGGCGCTTTGGGCCTTGCCGCGCGCCGAGGAGCGCGCGATCCGCTGGGCGGCCGCGGCCACGCTCTTGCGGTTGGCATTTGTCCACAGTTTGCGGACACCTGCCTCGGGTTCGCCGGCCCGGCTGGCGACGGCGCTGACCGCGCGCGCGAAGGCGCATCTTCTCGGGAGCCCTGTCGGTGCGCGCGGCTAGCCTCATGGTCGTCTTCGCTCTCGCCGGCGTCTGTTCCCGCTCTCCTGGCCAGGATGATCCGCATGCGGCGTCGGCGCCCGCGAAGCTTCGCGCATCGGATCTGACGGCCAGCACGCGCGTCGAGCTGAAGCTCGAGCAGGGAGAAGGGGGAATCTTGAAGGTCACCGATGCCGAGCTCGCGCCGTCGGGCGATCGCGATTCGCTCCTCGGGCCGGTGGAGGAGATCCACGAGGACGAGGTCGTGGCGCTCGGCGTTCCTGTGGCGCTGGACGGCGAGACGAGCTGGCTCAACGAAGCGAACGAAGCCATCGACAGAAAAGTGGTGATGGCTGGCTCGCTCGTGAAAATTGATTTCCAGCGCGGAGAGATCCGCGCGAAGCGCGTCCGGCTGCTCGAGGGAGCGCGCCGGTGGACGCTCACAGCTGCGATCGAAAAAGTGAGAGATACGGCCGCAGGCGATCGGGCGCTGACAGTCCTCGGCCGCGAAGTTTTTGTTGCTACTCGCCTCAAGGTCTCGCGTCCCGATGGGCTTGAGCTCTCGGGCGCCCAGGGCGCAGTGCCGTCTCGACCGGCAGGAACACCTGCCAAGCGCCAAGGAATCCGGAAAGATGAGGACGTGACGCGCGCCATCGTGAAGCTCGGCGACTGGGGGACCATCGGAGGCACGACGGAGTGGCGTTACGAGAGCCGAGAGAATCACACTCTTGATGAGAACCGGGACCGCGATGAGTGGCGTTCTCGCCTCCGGTTCCGCGTCGAGCTCACAGCGCGTCCGACTGACGACCTGTTGATCGTCGCCGGCCTTCGCGGCGAGCAGGAGGACCGGGAGGTGCATGAGCGCGACGATCTTCATGCATTTATTGCACGCCCCGACGAGACGTTCATTCAGGGGAGCAACCTTCTTGCCGACGGGCTAAGCCTGCTCGTCGGGCGATCGAGGTTTGAGGACGACCGCGAGTGGCTCTTCAACCGCAACCTCGACGGCGCGCGCCTCTTCTACGACCAAGGGGCGCTCAGCCTCGAGGGATCCATCACAAAAGCGTGGAGCACCGGAAACCTCAACGATCATCACACATTGAACCTGATGGGCATCGCCACGCTGGACGTCGGCGCGAAGTCGACGATCACCGGTTATGTGATTGATCGCCGGGACGATCGCCGCGGTGATCAGAGTCCGTTTCTGTATGGCCTTCGATCGTCGGGGAAGCCGCTCAAGGGGCTCAGCCACTGGCTCGAACTCGCGGGGGCGAGCGGCACCGATGGAAGGAACCGGATTCGCGGATACGCCGCCGACGTGGGCGCCACCTACACGGCGCCGCTGCCGCTCAAGCCGAGCTTGACGCTCGGCTACGCCTTTGCATCGGGCGACTCGCACCCCAATGACGGCGTCGATCGCACGTTCCGTCAGACGGGCCTGCAGCGCAATGCCGGCAAGCTCTCGGGTGTCACTTCGTTGCGCTACTACGGCGAGCTGTTCGACCCCGAGCTCTCCAATCTGCACATTCTTACAGTCGGCGCCGGTGCCCGGCTGGCGAACCGCACCTCGATCGACCTTCTGTGGCATTCCTACGCCCAGGACGAGGCGGTCGCTTCGCTGCGGAACGCCAATCTTCGCGCGACCCCCAATGGGCGCTTCCGCGAACTCGGCTGGGGTGCAGACCTCGTGTTCGGCATGCGTGAGCTGGAGCAGGCCGACTTCGAGGTCGTTTTCGGCTGGTTCGAGCCCGGACGCGCCTTCGATACCAATCAATCCGCTCTCACCGCCAAGTTCCAAGTTCGATTCAAATTCTGACCTCACTTCTCCCCAGGAGCTTCTCCATGCCCCGTTGTTCCCGTTTTCTCACTCTGCTCGCAGCGCTCGCCTGTGCAACCTCGACTGCGGGCGCGCAAGCCATCATCAGCGGAACTGTGCTGAGTTCCAACGGGCAGCCGCTTGTGGGCTGCGATATCGATTTCTACTTTCTGAACGGCAACGAACAGAACAACGTCTCGGGAGACTACACAAATGCATCGGGTGTCTTCACGACGCTCATCCCGCCCGGAACGTACAACGTCAAGCTCAATCCATCACCGTCGATGCTGCACCAGCCGAAGATCGTCGGCCCGTTCACCGTTTCGACGGTGATCCACATTGGGACGAATTCGCTGGTCGCGGGTGCGGGCATCCGCGGATTCTTGAAGACCACTTCGGGCCTCCCGCTTGCGAATAGTAAGATCACCCTCGAGGTGCCCGGCAGCGGTGTCCCGATGCCCACCCTCGGCGGCGGCATCGACCCGCTCACAGGTTTGTTCGAGATCGTGGTGGCTCCCGGCACCTACGACCTTTTCATGGACACATCCGGCGACGGGACGCTCGGCGCTCCCGGTCAGATTCTCGGACAGACCTTCCCGGTCGGCGTCTTCACCGACCTCGGCACGCTGAGCCGGCCGCCCGGGTTTCTCCTCTCCGGAACCGTTGTGCGGCAGGTGGGCGGCACACCGGTGGTGAATTGTGATATTGACGTCCGGGATGCCGTCACACTCGCAAAGCTCTTCACGCCAGACGACAACACCAATGCGCTCGGATTTGTCGATGTGGTGGTTCCAACCGGAAACTATCTAGTCGACATTACACCTGATTTTGTCACGTCCCTCGTCGCGCAGCGCGTGCCCGCGGCCGTTGCCGGACCGACGAGCTTTGGCACCGTCTCTCTGGAGCCGGGCGTGGCTGTGCAGGGCACAGTGCGGAGCACGGCGGGCACTCCCATCGCGGGCGTCGATCTGGATGCATACCGTTGGCCCTCCCAGAGCTTCGTGCTCACCGCGAATGATGACACCAATGGGAGCGGTCAGTATCAAGTGATCCTTCCCGCGGGATCGGCGCAGCTCGCGTTCACGCCGGTGGGGGCTCCCGGATTCGGTGCGCAGACCCTCGCCCCCATCCAGATCGCGGGTTCGACGACCGTTGATGTGGTGATGCCGCTCGCGCCGGCTGCCCCCTCGACGCACTCCGGGGCGGGCCATCCGGGCACTGGAGGCATCGCACCGATTGTTGAGGATTACGGAACGGCCGCCATTGGACACGGCTACTATGGCATCGGGCTGCGCTCCGCGGTGGCAGGTGGCGCCGCTGGATTGGTGATTTCGGAAGGACCGGGATTCTTGCCCTTCCCCGACTTCGATGTGACCTTCCACGTCGATATGTTCGTCGTGGTCCTCTCCGGGACTTTCACCGCTGACGCCCAGGGAAATGTGGCAGTCACACTTCCAATCCCCAACGTGCCTGCGCTGATGGACCAGGACTACTACGCGCAGTGGCTCGTGCTCGATCCGGGAGCGTCGAAGTTCTTCGCTCACACCGACGCACTCCGCTTCGTCGTCGCCGACTGATCGGGAGGTGAGGCAGCGGGCCGCGACGTCGAGAGCCTTGAGGACGTTTCAAAGGTCATCCGTACTGCGAGCAGGCCTCGTCGCCCATCGCTGCGTCGCCTCGTCCTCGACGTAAGCCCTTGGCAACGTCGGCGGCGAGGCTCCTTGCGCTGTGCGACGAATCCTCGAGCTCGCTTTGCGGAGCACTTCTGCAACGTCCTCCCGTCGCGCCCAGTTCCTTCTTCGCTCCATGCGATTTTCGGAGGCGGCTGTACGGATTCCGGATATTCTTCCCTAGGGCAGAAAGTCAGGGCGTCAGCCGGTCGACTCGAACGCTTGGCAGATCGGCACTTACGAGATTCCCCGTGGGATTCCGGTGGCGGTACGGACCTTGAAGAGCGCCGTCCGGGATCCCGACTTCCCCGCACCGCCTCCGTGCCTTCGACTCGCAAGAACCACACCCAAACGACCCGCGCGACCTTCCGGCGCGAGCGCGCCCTCGTGCAACGCCCTGGGGTGGAAGTGTGGGCTGGGAGCTGGGAAGGCTCTCCCGCTGTTCAGCGCGTCGTGCGCGGCGAAGCCGCAGCCCAAGCGCTCGATGAGATCCAAGCGCTTCGCGCCATCACGGCCCCCGGACTTCCGAGGATGCTCGACGCGCGACGGGAAGGCGATGCGCTCGTCGTCGTGCGCGAGTGGGTCGCGGGAGACGATCTCACAAAAATCGGCGCCCTTGGCGAGGAGGAGACGGCGCTGATTATCGATTCCGTCGCAAGGGCGCTTGAGGCCGTGCACGGCGCCGGATTTGTGCATATGGATGTCTCCTTGGGGAACGTCCTGCGCACCCGCGACGGCGCCTGCCTGCTCGATTTCGGCCTCGCCCAGCGCGCCGGCGCGGCGCAGGAGCACGCGCGCGGCACTGCGTATTTTGTTGCACCCGAGGTTCTCCTCGGATTGCCCGCCGACTGCCGTGCCGATTTGTTTGCTTTGGGGGCGCTTGCTGCGCGCCTCCTCGTGGGATCGTTCCCGGAGCCCCCAGAAGCGTTCTACGCGCGCTTTCCTCGCGAGCCGTTCCTCAGCGCGGCAGGAATGGATGCCGCGAAGATTCCCTCCCGCTGGCGCCCGATTCTCGATGCGTTGCTCGCGCGCGAAGCGGGATCGCGCCTGCCATCGGCCCGCATGCTGCGCGAGGCGTTGGCGCGCACCTTCGGCGCCGTCCGGGCGCGCGCTACGGATCTGAGCGTGACGCCGACGATGTTCACGCTCGATCGCCGGCTCTGGCGCGGCGATTCGATGGCCTCCCTCACGCGCGCGTTGTCACACATTCTGAACGGGCCGCCCGCTTGCCGCGTCCTGACCGCTCGCGTCGAGGAGGCGAGTGCGGTCGCGGAGGTGGCGAGCGATCTGCGGCTGCAGGCCCGCATCGCCGGGGCTGTTGTCGGCGAGCTGCCCGCCACGGGCTCGTCTCTCGATCGGGCGCGGGCCTTGGCCGAAGAGGTGGGGCTCGCGGCTCGTCGTCCTCCCGAGATCGGCGACCTCCCGGCCGCGGAGATCCACGGCGTGCTCGCGCGATGGTCCGGCTCTGTGATCGCCGATGCCGCCGATGACCAGGCGATTTGTATTCTTGCGTCGACGCGCCCCGGGGATACCGGCGGGCGAGCGCTCCTCGCCGAGCTTCAGCGGGAGCTTCGCCGGCTGCCCGCAGCGGGGCATCCCATCGTGCTGCTCTCGCTCGGACTTGGCGATTCGGAGACACCGGTCGATTTCAGAATTCCGGGGCCGACTGCGGGTGATTTGTTGCAAGCCCTGGGGCAGCTCGGTTTTGTGGGAGACGAAGGCACGCGGCGAGCCCTTTCGGAGCGCCTGCTCGAGCTTGCGGGCGCCGATGC
This sequence comes from Planctomycetota bacterium, assembly GCA_016792805.1. GTDB lineage: Bacteria > Planctomycetota > UBA1135 > UBA1135 > JACQFD01 > JAEUHX01. Next base: position 46,720 of record JAEUHX010000063.1, on the reverse strand, counting down.
ATGCCTCCTGGAATCGGCGCTCTCCGCCGCGGCCCGCGACGGTGCGCTCCAGATGGGGGAGGGCGGGCTTCGGTTGACCGGCTCACTGCCGCGCCCCGGAACGGTCGACTCCGCGCGCGCACTCACGCCGGAGGCGCTCCAGCTCGGTGCCGCGCTCGCGATGTGGGATCGGCCGGTGCCGCGCAGTGCGATGGCGCCCCTTTGTGGGCTCGCGGAGCTTCAAATCGGCGCCGCGTTGACGGAACTGGCCGAAGGGCGGTGGGCGATCGTGACCCAGGGGCGCGCAGGCGCCGAGGCGCGGCTCGCATTTGAGGGGGCGGCGACGACACTTCCGGCGGCGATGGAGGCGCAGGCGCGCCGCGCGCTCGGTGCGCGGGTGCTCGGCGCGCTCGTGGCTGCCGGTGCGGAGCCCTTGCGACGGGCTCGAGCCGCAATTGTTGCAGGCGATTCGCTCTCGGCGACCGCTGCCGGACTCGAGGCTCTCCCGGAGCTGCGGCGCGCCGGTGCCGTCGATGCGGCCCTCTCGCTTCTGGACGATTTGTTGCCTCTGGTTCCGTCGGCGGGCTCCGCTGCGGGCGAACTCCTCGACCGGCGCGCCGAGCTGCGCTGCGCCGTCGGCGATTTCGCCGGTTCGGAGGCCGACGCCAGCAAGTTGCTGGAACTCTCCTCCCGCGATCCGCTTCGAGCGCTCTGGGGCGCGGCCCGCTTGGCCGACGCGTCGCTGCGTTCCGGCAAGGCGGCCGATGCGGTCCAGCGGCTCGAGAAGATCACCATTCCACCTGAGGCTCCCCGCGAGCTGGCCGCGCTGATCGCGCAATCCCACGCGGGCGCGCTTCTGGCGCTCGGCGAGCATGGCCGTGCTGCGGAGGTGCTCGACCGCGCGCTCGCCCGCGGCGGATGGTCCCACGCCGAAGCGGCCCGCCTGGAGCTTCCGCGCTCGGTTGCGGCGCTCCGAGCCGGCGACTCCTCGGCGGGGGCGCTCTTTGCACAAAAAGCCCTCGAATCGGCGCGGGAGGCGGACGACCTCGCTGGCGCAGCAGCAGCATTAGTGAATCTCGGCTTCGCGCGCGAGCAAAGTGGCGAGCTCGATGGCGCCGTCGCGGCGCTCCGGGAGGCGCGCGAGCTTTTCCGGCGGCTTCGCCGGTCGGTCGGGGAGGCGTTCGCGTCCCACCACCTCGGGATCGCGCTGCGGCGCGCGGGCGAGCGCGAGGAGGCCGAGGTGGCGCTCCGCGAGGCCCTGGCCATTCGGCAGCGCATCGGTGATGTCCAGGGCGTCGCGGCGACGCGCGGAACGCTCGGGGTGCTTTTCACCGAGCGGGGAGAACTCCGTCGCGGCTGCGCGGAGCTGTCGGAGGTCGTGGGCGCCTTTGAGTCGCTCGGCGCGCGCCGAGAGGAGGCCTTGGCCCGCGTGAGGCTCGCCCACGCGCTGCTTGAGAGTGGCCGCGTGGACCTTGCGCTGCCGGAGATCGAATCGGCGATCACGGCGCAGCAAGAGCTAGGGCTGGAAGGAGAGCTGCGGGAGTCTCGGGCGCTCGCAGTGCGGTTGCGCATCGCTGCCGGCTGGCTCCAGCGCGCCGAACATGAGGTGGCCGAGATTGCCGACCCGGCGGCGCGCCACCAGGCGGAGTTCGACCTGCTCATGGCGCGCGATCGCTTCGCCGAAGCGGAAACGTCAGCGCGGCTCTACCTCGTGCGCTATCCCACGACTTCTTGGGCGCGTGACGGCGGCGTCGAGCTGGCTCTCGGTGAGGCGATCCTTGCCCAGCGCGAGGCCGCCCGCTGGGGCGAAGCGCGGGACGCTTTCGAGGCGGCAGCGCGCAAGGCGGCAGCGCGGCGTGCTCGCCACCTGGCGGTGCGCGCGCTCTTCGGTGCAGCGCTGGCGGCGCTGCGGGGTGGGGATCGGCGCGGCGCCTGTGCGGCTGCGGACGAGGGCACCCTCGAGCTCCGGCAGATTGCCCTCGCCGAGGGAACCGACCGGCAATGGGAGGATGTCCTTGGTTTGCGTCTGCGAAGCTTGGCACCCGAGCTCGCGGCGGGCCTGCAGCAGGCGCCTTCTGTCGCGGACGCTCGATTCTTGATGCCTGATTCCCACAGCTCGCAGCCCTCTCCGTCGGATCGGTGGACGGCGGGCGGCCCCGTGAGCCGGATGGCGGCGGGCGCCGCTGCAGCGGCGGGCCCGGCCGCGGGCGCGATGCCCCAGCGCGCGTCGCTGCCCGATGAGTTGCTTCGTACATTTTTGGCGATCAATAAGCGGCTCAATTCCGCCGTCGATCGCGAGCAGCTTCTGCGGTTCATCCTCGACAGCGCCATCAGCCTCTCGGGTGCGCGCCGAGGTTTCTTGGCGCTTTTCCGCGGCGAAGCGATCGAAGTGGAGGTGGCTTCCTCCGTCGACCGCGCCACGATGCCGACTCCGGCGCGGGAGCTCTCCAAGTCGATCGTCCGCGAAGCCGTGCGGACGGGGCGGCCGATTCTTACAAGTAACGCGCGCACGGACGAGCGCTTCGCCGCGCAGCAGAGCGTGGCCGTGCTCGACCTCCGGTCGATCGTCTGCGTGCCGTTCCGCACGGAGGAGGGCGTCTTCGGCGCGCTTTATCTCGACAATCCGCTGCGGGAGGGAGCGTTCACAGATAGAACGGTCGATCTGGTCGATGCGCTCGCAGACCAGTCGGCGATTGCGCTCACGAATTGGCTTCGACGCGCCGAGATCGAGCGCCTCAATGATCAACTTTCGGACCGGCTGAAGGAAAAGGAGCGCGCCCTGGCCGCCGCCGAGCGCGAGATCGAGACGACTCGGCGCCGATTCGAGCCCACGCGGTTCGTCGCGGTGAGCGGAGCGATGCGCGAGGTGATGGCGCTCGTCGACCGCGTGGCGCCGACCGACGTCCCGATCCTTCTGTACGGAGAGAGCGGAACCGGAAAGGACGTGATCGCCCAGGAGATTCACCGGCGAAGCGGGCGCACCGCGTCTCGATTAGTGAGCCATAATTGTGCCGCAATCCCGGAGGCGCTTCTTGAGAGCGAGTTCTTCGGACACGTTCGCGGCGCCTTCACGGGGGCCGACCGCGACCGCGTGGGATTAGTGGAACTGGCCCACCGAGGCACGCTCTTCCTCGATGAGGTGGCGGAGCTTCCTCTCGGGCTCCAGGCCAAGTTCCTCCGGTTCCTGCAGGACGGGGAGTTTCGTCCGGTCGGGGCGCGCGAGACGCGCCGAGCCGACGTGAGGATCCTGTCGGCGACAAATCGGCGGCTCGAGACGGCCGTGAAATCGGGCCTCTTCCGTGAGGACCTTCTGTATCGATTGAGAGGAGTGACCATCACTCTTCCTCCCCTGCGGGAGCGGAGGGAAGACATTGTTCCGCTGGCGACCGCATTCCTCGAGCGGCTGAACAGTCAGCACGGAACGGCCAAGAAGCTCTCGATCAAGCTGGCGCGGGCACTCGAGCGTCTCGAGTGGCAGGGCAATATTCGTGAGCTCGAGCATGAGATCGCGCGCCTGTACTACTTGAGCTCGGGCGATCTCGACTCCGAGGCGCTTCTTGCGGAGCGGTCTCTCGACAGCCTGCGCGCCGAGGGGATCTCGGGCTCGGGTCCCGTGCGGTCGATGGAGAACCTCGAGCGTGATGCAATTCTGCACGCGCTCCATCACTTCGGAGGCAATCGCGAACAGGCGGCCAAGGCGCTTGGGATCTCGCGCACAACGATTTATGAAAAAATTCGACAATATGGGCTTGGCAAGCGAGACGCGAAATCCGAAGGCGCGGGGGTGAAGGATTGAGCGCGCTTCACGGCATCCGCGGGGTGGCGCCCGTACGTCCGCTGTGGTTTGCTCTCCTCTCGCCACGCACTCACTCCATGGAATACCAATTGACGAGCGTCATGCTCTCTCTGCCTCCTCGAAGCCCGGGCGCTCGCGCGATGCGCAGCGCAGGTGCTGCGTTGGGTGCTCTTGTGGCGCTCCTCGCTCCGTCGGCCGCGGCCCAGTCGCTCACGATTGCGGCAGGCCCCGACGCGCAGCACCTGACCGTTTCCACAGCGTCGCCCGCCGGGCATGGAGCGGTGCTCGCCGCCGCGGGGCTCTCGGGGATCGAGCTGCTTCCGATCGAGCTCGCCGGTCGAACGAATTTCGACCGCTGGAATGGGAGGCGTCCCCAGCTCAGCGCCGAGCGGCTTTCGCCGGCTTTCATTACATTACCGAACGGCGCAAAGATTTTTGCATTTCGCCGGACGGCGACGAATGAGTTCGGATTCTTTGCATTGAGCTCCTCTGGGAAAGCCGCCACGCTCCTCACGCAGCCCGCTGCGGGAGGCGGCTCGCCTTTCCTGCCGACGGTCGGCGTCTCCAACGACGGCACGCTGATGGCCGTCGCGACGACGTTCGCGGCTGGCGGAGATTTGATGCTTGTGTCGACCTCGGGGGCAGGCTCCGCGATGGCGACGGCCGCGCTCGCGCCGATTCAGTGGCAGGCCACATCCTTCGCCTTCGCCGAGAGTGCACTTTTCGCCACGGCGGAGCCTAATCAACTGTGGCGAGTGCCTCTGGCGGCGCCCTCCGCCGCTCCGATCGCGCTTGCTCCCTCCGGCGGCTTCGCGCCTGCTTGGATCGATGCCGAGATCGTCGTGAGCGGCGACGGGTCGACGATCGCGTTCTTCGCCGGGCTCGAGAAGAAGATCAATGATCTTTATGTGGGAAAGTCGGACGGAACGGTCTGGAATCGCACGAAGTCTCCGGCGCGCCATGAGCTGCCCGGATTCGGGCCGCTTGAGCCGCTCGGACCCAATGTCGCCCTTTCGAAGGACGGCGGACTCGTGGCCTACATGCGAAAGCTCGATGAGAAAGAGCTTTTTGTTGCACAGACCGGGCAGGCTCAGGCGGGATTCGGCAGCCAGCTCACGAATCATTCGGTATTCCAGGAGTCGATCGGCACCGGCATCACCGTCGGATTCAACGGGACTTTATTGACCTTTGGATTCGGCGGAGTTCACGGCACTTTCGATATGTTCCATGCGGCGACGCCGGCTTCCGGCGGCCCGCCACAACCCACGGCCGTCGCGAATACGACGCTCACAGGGTCGGCCGGCGCGCCCTACCAGGACATTGCGACGATCGTTCCGTCGTGGGTCACGCGCGTTCCGGGCACCGCAGCGTCCCTCGTGCTCGATCTGGGGAGCGCTCCGGGGCTTCGCGTGGCCAATCCTGCGCAGCCGAAGAGCGCCGTGGCATCGCCGGCACCGCTTGTCGTGGCGGGAGCGTCGCGGAACGACGTCGTTCTCGTAGCCGCGATCGGCGGAGTGCCGACGTTACTTCGAACCCAGCCCCAGAGCTTCTCGGCGACGCCGGAGGCGGCTTCCGTGAGCCTCGTACCCGTCGCGGCGATGCCGGCAGGGGCCGACGTGGAGCGGGCCGTCGTCTGCGCGCTCGGGCGCTTCGCGGCGGTCTCCTTCCGATCGGCTGGAGTTTCGATGCTCTGGATCATCCAGCTCGAGAGTGGTGCGATCGCCCGAGCGACGATTCCTGGCGGAGCTCGTGTGGAAGCGCTGGCCATCGATTCAGCAGGGCGCACGAAGGCCGTACTGGCCGCGGGCGGCCTGAAGCGAGCGGCTCTCTTCACGCGGACAGGAAGGCTACTCTTCGAAACGCAGCCCTTCGCTGCGCTTGAGCTGCTGCGGTAGGCTCACTTCTGCGCACCGGCGGGTGCGCAAGCTGGAGGTCGCTCGCGTCGCATGAAGCTTCCGACCGAAGACTTGATCCAAAGCGCCTCCCGCGGCGACGGGATTGCCGTCGATCAACTGCTCGAGCGCTATCTCCCTGGCCTCGAAGCCTTCATTCGGCTGCGGCAGGGGAAAATGTTGCGCGCCAAGGAATCGGCTGCCGATTTAGTGCAATCGGTCTGCCGCGAGGTCCTTGAGCACATCGACCGGTTTCAATACCGCGGCGAGATTCAGTTCAAGCACTGGCTTTATGTAACGGCGCTCCGGAAAATTGCCAATCGGGCGGAGTACTACAGAGCCGAGAAGCGCGATGCAGCGCGGGAGGTCGGCAGCTTGAGGAGCGCGGGGTCTGCGGGATCCGTTGCGCCAGAGCAGATTCTTGAATGTTATGGATCCGTCGTGACGCCGAGCCGGGCGTTCGAAGCGCGCGAGGAGCTTGCAAGAATCGAGTCGGCCTTCGAGGAGCTTCCGGAGGACTATCGAGAAGTGATTCTTCTCTCCAAGTTCGTGGGGCTTTCCCACGCCGAGATCGCTACTGAGATGGGGCGGAGCGACACCGCGGTGCGCACGCTTCTGTCGCGCGCGCTAGCGCGGCTCGCAGGGATTCTCGAAAAGCGGGAAGGCGGCGGCTCGGCGACTACGTCGAAAGCCAAATAAACAGCTGCGTGATCCACTCGGCGTCTTGTGTATCGAGCTTCGCCGCCGTCGCGGCGGGCATGGCCGGTCGCTTGTCGGTCGGCTCACGACGTGCCGCATCGTCGGGGCCGCCGACCCGGAAATATTCGGCAGCAAGCTCGAGCTCGCCGCCGTCGAACCAGACGCCGTGGCCGAGGCAGCGGTCGATCACAATTCCGCTTCCAGCGGCGAACTGACGGCGGTCCATCCGAATGTCACAGATCGGACAGCGCAGATAGCGCACTCCGTCGTGGAGATTCCTCTCGGCGGCGGCCCGGCGGATTTCGGCAAGCCGAACTCGGTCGAGCTCGCCGACGTTAGGGAATGCGGCGCGAAGGGCGCCGGCGCTGGCCCTGGGGACCCAATGGCCGGAGCAGCGCATGCAGCGGCCCGCGGGGGCGCCGCCGACGGCGATCGGCGCCAGCGTCGGCTGCTCGCAACGCGGGCACCGGCCGATCGGTCCGGTTTCCCCGGGAGGAATCGGCGCGAGCTCCGACTCTGCTCGGCGCGAAGGGAATCTCTGAACGTTACTCATGGGCATGCGGCGCGGTCGGGCGCCACCGACCCGGCTCCGGGACCGGATCGTGGCCGCCCTCACAAAACGGCTGGCAGCGGCAAATGCGCCATGTGCTGAGAGCCACGCCTTTCAGCACGCCGTGAAGTGTAATGGCTTCCACGGCGTATTGTGAGCACGTCGGCGAGAAGCGGCACTTTGGCCCCAGGATCGGCGAGATCCACTTTTGATAGAGGCGAATCGGAGCAACCAGCAGCGCTCTCATGGTTTGCGGGCGGCGGGCGCGGGGCTCGCCGCGGCGGCCTCGAGTTTTTTCACGAGCCGTCGAGCCAACGACGGCAGCTCGGCGCGCAGCACATCGAGCGTTGCGTCGCCCGGCTTGCATTTCGGAAGCACCACGAGATCGAGCCCCGCAGGGAGCTGCGATCGGGTGAGCCGGTACGCCTCCCGGGTGAGCCTGCGGAAGCGGTTGCGCTCGACGGCGAGCTTGCTGAATCGCTTCCCGCAGGCGACGGCGAGGCGCGTCGCTTCGCCCGCGCGCCTCCCGACGAGCGTCACGAGCCCTCCGTGGACGCGGACGCCGGCTTTGAAGGCCGCGTCAACGGCCGACTTGGATCGCAGGCGCGCTTGCGCCGGAAGCGCGAGGGGACGGGTCACGCGCAGAGAATAGCTCGGACGGGAAGGGCGAGTGTCTCGCGACATCCGGGGGACCGCCGCGCGACCGGGCAGCCCTCGGCTGCGCTCATTCGGTTCGATTCCGGACGTAGACTCCGGGAAGTCCCCTTGAAGCGCTGCGCCCCGATCGCGGCGCCCGCCACGCCCCTTCTATGGCTGAGAAGTTCCACAATTTCATCGCAGGTCGCTGGGTTGAATCGAAGACCGGTCAGTGGTTCGAGAATCGCAACCCGGCCGACAAGAACGACCTGGTCGGCCTCTTCCCGAAGTCGGACGCCCGCGACGTCCACGAGGCCGTGGCGGCTGCGAAGGAGGCCCAGAAGGCGTGGCGCCTCGTGCCGGCTCCCAAGCGCGCGGAGCTGCTCTACAAGGCAGGGCGGATCCTGGAGGAGCGCAAGGAGGCGCTCTCGCGCGACATGACGCGGGAGATGGGGAAGGTGCTGAACGAGACGCGCGGCGACGTGCAGGAGGCGATCGACACGGCTTACTACGCGGGTGGCGAAGGGCGGCGGCTGTTTGGCGACACCTGCCCCGTGGAGCTGCCGAACAAATTCGGCATGTCGGTGCGCTGCCCGATCGGCGTGGCGGGGCTGATCACGCCGTGGAACTTTCCGATGGCGATTCCGTCGTGGAAGAGCTTCCCGGCGCTCGTCTGCGGAAACACGGTGGTGCTGAAGCCGGCCGGCGATACGCCGCTCTCGGCGGTGAATTTTGTGAAGGCTCTCGAGGATGCAGGGGCGCCGCCTGGAGTTGTAAACTTAGTGCATGGCGGCGGCACCGAGGTCGGGGCCGCGCTCGTCGAGCACCCCGACGTCCGCGTGATCTCGTTCACCGGATCGACGGCCGTTGGCAAGCAGATCGCCTCGAGCTGCGGGAAGTCGCTGAAGCGCCTCTCGCTGGAACTCGGCGGCAAGAATGCACAGATCGTGATGGACGACGCCGACCTCGATCTGGCTGTGGAGGGCGCGCTTTGGGGGGCTTTCGGCACCACGGGGCAGCGATGCACGGCGACGAGCCGGCTGATTGTGCACGAGCGTGTGCTCGCGAAGTTTACAGAAATGCTGTTGCCGCGCGTGCAGGCGCTGCGGCTCGGCAATGGGCTCGATTCGAACAGCCAAGTCGGCCCGCTTGTGAACGAGCAGCGCCGCCGAGAAGTGCACCAATACGTGCGCATCGGCGTCGAGGAGGGGGCGACGCTCCTCTGCGGAGGCGAGCCTGCTTCGGGAGGTTCGCTCGACCACGGCTGGTTCTACAAGCCGACCGTGTTTACGAATGTGACCCGCTCCATGCGCATTGCGCGGGAGGAGATCTTCGGGCCCGTGGTGGCAATTCTGCGCATCGGCTCCCTCGAGGAAGCGGTCGATGTGCTCAATGACACGAACTATGGATTGTCCTCGTCGATCTACACGCGAGATGTGAATGCCGCGTTCCGCGCGATCCGCGACATCGAGGCCGGAATCACCTATGTGAACGGTCCGACGATCGGCGCGGAAGTGCAGCTTCCCTTCGGCGGCGTGAAGGAGACGGGGAACGGGCACCGCGAGGCGTCCCACACCGTGCTCGACACGTACACGGAGTGGAAGTCGATCTATGTCGATTACAGCGGACGCCTGCAGAAGGCACAAATCGACACCCACGACGCGCGCGGCTAGTTCGCGGCGGCCCATCCGCAGTGCAGCTTCCGCCGATCTCTCGCGGCAACCTCGAATCGAACACGACGAATCGCACCCTCAAGAATTGAATCCTCCTATGACCGGCCACCTCCCCGCGAAAGAAGTCCACATGCAGCTCCGCCGATTCATGCTGGCGGACGGCTACGAGCTCGTGCTCGATCTGAAGGGATCGCACGGCTCGTGGTTGCGCGACGGTGTGACTGGCGACGAATTCCTCGACTTCTTCACCTGCTTCGCAAGCTGGCCGATTGGTTACAACCATCCGGTCCAGCACACGGCGGAGTTTCGCGAGGAGATCCTCGATGCGGCAATGCACAATCCGGCCAACGCGGATTTGTATACCGTGCCGATGGCGGAGTTCGTGAAGGAATTCGGCGAGCACGCGATGCCGGCTCCGTTCCGGCATGTGTTTTTTATCTCGGGCGGAACGCTCGGCGTCGAGAACGCGCTCAAGGCGGCGTTTGACTGGAAAGTTCAACTGAACCGGTCTCGTGGCATCACAGTTCGCGAAGCCGATGGATCTGTGCGCGAGGAAGTGGGGCACATGGTCCTGCACTTCAAGGAGGCATTCCATGGTCGCAGCGGCTACACGCTGTCGATGACCAATACTGCGGATCCGCGCAAGCATGCGCTGTTCCCGAAGTTCCCCTGGCCGCGCGTGAGCAATCCCAAGATGCGGTTCCCCATGGAAGGGGCGAACCTTTCAGCGACGCTCGCAGATGAGGAGATCGCGCTGAAGGAGATCGAGGCGGCGTTCACAAAACACAAGCATGACATCGCCGCCATCTTGATTGAGCCGATCCAGTGCGAGGGCGGAGACAATCACTTCCGGCCCGAGTTCCTGCGCAGGCTGCGCGAGATCGCGGACTGCGAAGACGCCATGCTGATCTTCGACGAGGTGCAGACCGGCTTCTACGGGAGCGGCAAGACTTGGTGCTATCAGTGGCTCGGAGTCGAGCCCGATATGGTAGCCTTCGGAAAGAAGACACAAGTGTGCGGATTCATGTCGGGGCCGCGCATCGAGAAGGTCGACCGCAACGTCTTCGTCGAGAAGAGCCGCATTAATTCGACATGGGGCGCTAATCTCACAGATATGGTGCGGGCGAAGTGGATTCAGCGCGCGATTTTGAAGGATCGCATGACGGAGAACGCGGCGGCCCGCGGCGAGCAGCTCGCCGCACGGCTCCGCGAACTCGGCTCGAGGCTCACGGGCGGGTGGGTTACGAATGTGCGCGCCCGAGGCACTTTAGTAGCATTCGACTGCCCGACGGCCGAGGGCCGCGACGAGCTCCGAAAGCATCTGTATCGAAACCGGATGCTGGCGCTCGCGTGCGGAGTGCAGTCGATTCGCTTCCGCCCGCCGCTGAATCTCACCGAAGCAGAGGCCGACGAGGCCATGTCGCGCCTGACGAAGGCCCTTCACGAGATGGGAGTTGCCGGCGGCGCAACTGTTCCCGTCGCGCGATAGCGCCCGGCGACGGCGGCGTGTCCGCTGGAGTGAATCCGACTGGCGGGATGAGCCATGCCCCAGGTCGATTTGTAGGGTCGGCGCACGCGCCGACCCATGGCGCGGGGCTTGCCCCGCGCGATGAGGAATGGGCAGCGCGCAACCACATCCGCGCGCGCACGCCCGCGCCCCACGTTATCGATTGCAGCCTCGATCGCGCCCGCGTCCTACACGCGAATGAGCGAGCCGGAGACGAAAACGCGCACCGGCTGCCCGATCTCCGAGGGTTGCGCCTTCGGGCGCCGAAGCCGCAGCTTCGCGCCGGGAGGGAGCTTCACCCCCGAGCTGAACGCCGAAATGAGCAGGCCTTCGCTCCCCGAAGAGACGAGCAGCTCGACCGGAAGCAGCACCACCGTCGCGCCGGCGACCTCCGCCACCAGATCCGCCGCCATCGTGCTCCGAATCTCCTGGATCACAAATGCGCGGTCGGGCGGAGCCTCATAGATCGGCCCCGTCAGCCCGCCCGCTTCGAGCTCCACCGTCGCATATTTGCTCTCCGGAATGCTTGGGCCCGTGTCGGGTCGCTCCACGTCGCGCGTCGAGGCCTGATTCTTCGAGGCCGAGATCACACATCCGGAAAGCAAGCACGCGGGAATCGCGACGAGGAGGAGCGCCTTCATGGGGGCAGGGTTTCGAGCGCGACCGCGGCTCGCAAGCCCTAAAAACGAACCGCGGCTCGCGAATGCGAGCCGCGGCACTTCGCCGGGGACGGCTCGAGGGGCTTGGGGCCACTCGAACTCGTCTTGGCAGGGCGAGAGTTCGGAGGATGCGGCGCCAGCAGGACGTTTCAGAAGCCAGCCGAGCTGCGCGCGGGCCTCGTCGTAGCTCCTTGGCTACGCCTGCGGCGAGGCTCCTTGCGCTGGACGACGATTCCTCGTCCTCGCGCTCGCCGTGCGTAGCACCAGTGCAAGCACCGGGAGCACTCTTGGAACGTCCTCCTAGAGCGTTCCCGTCGTGAAGAACGTGTAGGCCGCGGTCACGACGACGACGACGCAGAGCCAGAGGGCTGCGCGGCGCATCGGCTCGGCGCCTTCGGGCGAGGCTGATTCGGCGGTGAGCGGCAGCGTCGGAGGCGGCGTCAGGCGCGCGCCATTTCCGATCGTGGTGGGAGCATGGAGAGCACCAGCGGCGGGCGGGGGTAGCGTCCGGCTCTTGGTCTCTTGAGGGAGCGTTGCGACTGTCATGGCCAACCTTCGCCACGCTTTCGACGGAGGGCAAACCCCGACTTAACGTCGTCGGCGGAGCCCAACTCGACCGGGGAGCGCAGCGTGCCTTAAGAAGCTCCGCCAGCAATTGGGGTAACCGCCTGTTTCTCGCCACTTGGCGAATGCGGGAATCGAGCTCCCCCGAGCTCCCTCAGCTTGCCTGATGCCGGATGCGCAACTGGCCGCAGGCCGCGTCGGCCGCGAGCCCCTTCGACCAGCGAACCGTGGCCGGCACGCCGTGTCGGCGCAGCGTGTCGCGGAACGCGTACACGTCGGCCTCGGTAGGCCGGCGGAACTCCGTGTCGCGCACCGAATTATAAGGAATGAGATTCACGCATCCGCGCTCGCCCTGGAGCAGCCGTACGAGCGCGAGCGCATGCGACTCCCGGTCGTTCACTCCGCCGAGGAGCGCGTACTCATAAGTGACTTCTCGCCCCGACGCGTTGAAGTACTCGCGCGTGGCTTCCATCAGATCGGCGATCGTCCATTTGCGCGCCGTGGGGATCAGGTCGTGGCGCAGCGCGTCGTCGGGGGCATGCAGCGACAGCGCGAGAGTGTAGGGGCGATCACATTTCGCAAGCTCACGAATGCGATCAGGGATCCCGACCGTGGAAATTGTGATCTTTCTCGCCGAGATCCCGAGCCCCTCTGGGCTCGTCGCGCGCGAAAGCGCCGCGAGAGTCGCTTCGAGGTTGAGCGTCGGCTCGCCGATCCCCATGACCACAATTCTTCCGACGGGGCCGACGCGCCGCGCGTGGACGAGCTGCTCGACGATCTCGTGGGCCTCGAGATTTCGGACGACGCCCGCGAGGCCGCTGGCACAAAAGCGGCACGCCATGGGACAGCCCACCTGCGTCGAAATGCACACGGTGGCGGCGCCCTCGCGCTGGGGCATCCAGACCGTCTCGACCGTCTCCCCATCGCGCAGCTTCAGCAGCAATTTGTGCGTTCCGTCGGGAGCGCGCTTCTCCTCCGCGAGCGTCGACTCGAGCGGCACAAACTCCGTATCGAGCGAGGCTATGAGCGGCTTCGGCAGGTCAGTGGCGCGCTCGAAGCGGTCGATTCCGCGCTGGAGTACCCACCGCGACAGGGAGCGCGCATGAAAGGGCTTTCCGCCCGCTGCCACGACGCGCGCCACGAGCGGTTCGTCTGCGAGCGCGAGGATTCCGCGCCGCTCAGTCACGACCGGTGGGTCGACGCGAGAACACGCCGCAGCTCGTCGGCGATTTCCTGGGCGACGCGGCGGCCTTCCGAATAGGTGGAGGGATTGGCGCCGCCGACGGCGCGGTGGCCGCCGCCACCATACTTTTCGCAGAGCGCGCCGACGTCGACCACGCCGCGCGGCGAATTCCAAGGATTCTCCGCGGCCGTCACATGGAGGCCGGCGCGCGTCGGGAGGAGCCCCACCGCGTAGGAGATCTCGGGGTAGAAGTAAAATGCAGCAAATCGCTCGCGGCGAACTCGGTCGGACGAAGCATCATACAGAAGCACGCCGGATCGGCTTTCGAGCACCGTGCCGTCGAACTGTTGCAAGGCCGTGTCTCGATTCTTGCACGCCCGCTGGTAGCGCTTCTCAATCTCACTATTTCGCGCCGTAGTTTCAAGGTCGCTTCGATAAAAGTGGCCGACAATGTCGTCGCTCCAATCGACGTGAGGCGCCACCGTGAGGGCGCGCATAATGCGCAGCGCCGGCGCATCGCCAAAGAGAGCCTCCTCGGCCGATTCGAATCGCGCGGCGTCGATCACGTTGGACCACTCCGCGAGCTCCTTGAAGCGCTGGGGAGTTTTGTAACCCCAGGTCTCCTCGGCGTGCCGAAGGATGAGCGGGGGGCATGACGGCGAGGTCGGGTCGAATCGCCACCGGTCGCTCGGCTCGTAGAGCCGGCGGTATTCCTCATTCACGAAGGTGGTGGGGTGATGATCGAACCAGTAGGCCGCCTTCGGGTGGAAGAAGAAGTCGACCACCGCGAATTCACCGCCCTCGGCGCCCCAGCCGAACCAGTCGTTCCGCCGGTCGTGGTTGACCCCGGACCACCGCACATCGGTTCGGCCAAGGCGGTCGCGCAAGACGTCCGCCAGGATGGCCGCCGAGGCGATCCCGTCGAAATCACGGTGGTACCAGATGGTCAACATGGAAGGTGGCTGTAGATCAATCTGCCGGGAATGCCAAGTCGAACAGAATCCTCGCTATCTTCTTCCCCCGAAGCATCTTGAACGACGCGCCGCAACCTCCGAGCACTTCTCGACGGCTGGCACGTCTCGGCTTGCAGACGTTGGCCGCCGGCGTTCTGTGGGGTGGATTGGAGCTGGGGCTTCGAGGAGTGGGGGAGATCGCGCGGTGGGGCGAAGAGAGCTTCTTTTTGGCGCAGCAGTCCTCGGCGAACTCGAAGCCGGAGAAGCCGCTCACGAAGCCAGCGTGGGTGAGGCTGCTGGGACCGACCCTCGACCCCACGCTTCGCCCCGATCCGTATCTCGGATTTGCGGGGACGAGCCCGCTCTATCGGCGCACGTTGGAGAAATCGGGGCGCGAAGTGTACACGACCTCTCCGAATAAGCAGGCCTCCTATCGCACGGAGACCTTCCTCGCGAAGAAGCCTGCCGGTGGAGTGCGGATTTTTTGCCTTGGAGGATCGTCGGTGCGCAGCGATGCGTTCGACGAGAAAGGCACGTTTCCGTGGTTTCTCCAGCGTGCGCTGGCGAGCATGCTCGAGGGGAGCCGAAGCGTAGAAGTGGTGAATGCGGGAGGCGGCGGCACCGGAAGCTATCAATATGCCGAGGTGGCGCGGGAGGTGCTCGCCTACGAGCCCGATCTGATTGTGGTCTACCCGGAGGCAGGCGAGCGCCGATTTTTGACACCGCCCGAAGGAGAGCTGGCGGAGCGCGATTCCACCGCCCCTTGGCGCGCCGATTTGCGGCGGCAGCTCGCGCCGACGCGGCTTTACACCGTGATGCGTGAATTGTTGCAATCGGTGCGGTCCCAAGGCGGCGGATCCGGGCCGAGCCAAGCGTTCGCGCTGGCCGCCGTCGACATCGCGAGCAGGCCGTTCTCGCCGACGAGCTTCACTCGGATTCTTGAGTTCAAGAAAGACGCAGTTCCGCCGATTCTGAACGCGAAGGTGCCACCGGAAAAAATAACTTTAGCGCACCAGCGGTTCGCGGAGAACATCTCGGCGATTGTGGAAAGAGCGAGAACGGCCGGCGTCCCGGTTCTTCTGGTGGACTCGGTGCGCAACCTGACGGCCGATTTCTATCGGCGGTTTCACATCGAGACCGACGAGTTCGTGCAGGCGCCCGGAACGCTCCAGCGATGGAAGACGGCCTACGAGCGGGGGCTCGAGGCACGCCGATCGGGGCGGTTCGAAGAGGCGATCGATGAATTTACAAAAGCGCGATCATGCTATCGCGTCGATCGCGACGAGATCCTGGCTCTCTACATGGGGCAATGTTACGAATCGTTGGGACGGTACGAGCAAGCGCGCCGGGAATATGAGCGGCATTACCTCGCGCGCCCCTTCCGGGAGCGGCTGCGCGACGCGGCTCAGCGCTCGGGTGCGCCGCTCATCGAGCCCTACCCGGCGCTTGTGCGCGCGGCGCGAAATGGCATCCCCGACGCAACGATGTTCACCGATTCGTTCCACCCCCATGTGGCTGCGAACCGCGTGCTGGCGGAGGAGATTCTGCGGGGGATCGGCGAGCACCGAATGATCCCTGCGGTGGAGATTCGCAAGGCGCAGCTCGATGGGCTGCGCGATCGGATGAAGGAGTGGTCGAAGGGAATCGAAGTCAATAAAAGGCGACGCGTGCAAATCGCCGTCTATGCGGGCGAGTTTGAGGAGGCGGTCAAGCTCGCCAAAGATACGCCGCTCGAGAAGCTCACTTATGTTGAGTTGATGTATCTCGGCTGGGCCCAGACCAAGCTCGGCCGGCTCGACGACGCGCGGAAGACCTACGAGGCGCTGCGCTCCTCGGTGCTTCCGGGCGGCGCAGCCCCCGGCGCCGCGCATGCGCTCGAGACGCCGGCGCAGATCGTGGCGAATGTCTTTGATGGAGATCTTTTCTCGGAGTTCTGAGATGCCCGCTACCGCTCGCCGACGCTTTTTTGTGGACTTCGTGCTCGTGCCGCTGACGGTCGTGCTGGGTGGTTTCGCGATCGCGGCGGCGCTGATCGAAGGGCCGGCGCTGCAGCCCTTTTTATACGGAGTGTTCTGAGCGGTCGGGCTGTCGCCGATGCGTGGACACTCACGCGATCGCGAAGAGCCGCGCCAGGTAGCGAAGCGAGGTGCCGAGGCCGGCGCCCGCGTAGGCGGTCCAGATCCATGCGATCGCGAGGAAGTGGAAGGTCACGAGGGTTGAGGCGACGAAAGCGACCCGCGACTTCGCGAGTCTCTGCTTCCATTGGAAGCGCTTGCGGAGCCACGCGGTCCACGATTGGTGAAGGGCGAGCGCCGCTCCGTGAAACACGCCCCAGACGGCCCAGCCGAGCGTCGGACCGTGCCACAGGCCGCAGAGCACCATAGAGGCGACCGACGCGGCACGCGGGCGCCACGCTCCGGTGGAGCGGCCGCAGAGCGGCAGGAACACATAATCGCGAATCCACGTGGAGAGCGAAATGTGCCAAGTCCGCCAGAACTCGGAGATGTTCGGACGGAGGTAAGGATTGTCGAAGTTCTCGGCAAGCCGAATGCCACAGATGCGGCCGGCGCCGATTGCGAGGTCGCTGTATCCCGAGAAATCAAAATAGAAGTAGAGACCGAACGCATAGAGCGCGAGCCAGGCATCACCGGTGCCGAGGGCTGCGCCCGCCGGCGAGCCGAAGTCGAGGAGCGGTCGCGACAGCTCGAAGAAGAGCTCCGAGAGGACGACTTTCTTGAGCACTCCCACAAAAATCCGCCAGGCGCCATGTGTGAAATCGCCGAAGTCGGGGCGCCCCAGGCGGTCGAGGCTCTGCGAGAAGTTCCCAAATCGTTCGATGGGTCCGGCAATCAGGGTCGGGAAGAAGCCGTTCCAGGCGAGCATCTCAAGGAGCGTTCCCGGCACCTTTCCTTCGCGGCGCGCGTCGAGCGCGAAGTGGAGCGCGCGCATCGTGAAGTACGAAGAGGCAACAAATGCTGCCGGGGCCTTCGCAAACTCGCGTGCAAACCCTGTTAGCGCGAGCGCTGCGGGGTTGGTGCCGAAGAGCCCGGTCTTCGGAAGGAACAGCAGGGCCGCAATCGGGGCTGCGAGGAGGGCGAAGAGCCCGCCCGAAATCCCGCGGGCTCCGAGGCGTGCAAGGCCAAAGGCGGCCAGCGAGACGGCGAGGAAGACCCCGGGCGCCATGCGATCATGGAGCGCGAGAAAAGCGAGGTTTGCAACAACAAGGAGCGCGAGCTTGGCGGTGCGCGGCAGAGGCAGCGCGAGCGCCAATGCCACCGCCGCCAGGAACCCTGCCGCAGCTCCGCTCAGGACGTCCATGTCGGCGGGCTCGTCGTGTTTCCGGGTGAACTCTTACTTTTTCGCCGAATCGACGTAGCGTCCGATACGCTCAAGACTATCGAAGTTGGCGAGCTTCACATCCTTCTCCGGAATGCGCAAGCCATAGGTCTTCTCGATCACGGCCACGAGTTCCGCGAGGCCGAACGAATCGAGGATTCCCTCGTCGATGAGCGAAACGTTGTCCTTGGGCAGGAGCGAGCGGTCGCCGCCGATTTTCTGTAAGAAATACTGGCGAATCGGTTCGAGGTCAGCCATCGAGTTCGTGTGTCGAAGGGGTGGGGCTTAGGACGGGCTTCGCGGGTCGCCTGCAACGCCGACGATCAAATGGGCGCTTTCTCGAGTTCGGGCAGCCGGCGCAAGTTCGGCTGCCGGGCAATCTTGCCGCTCGAAGTCTTGATAAGCCACTTTTGCGGCGCCAGGTAGACGCGGTCCACATGGGCGTCGAGCTTTGATTGGACCTCGCGGCGGATGAACTTCACCAGCTCGCGCCGCCGTTCGGGGTCGTCGGTGCGCGCTTCACAGATGACAATCAGCTTCTGTGTGCCGAGCTGCGGATCGACGATGCCGAGCGCCGCGACGCGTCCGGCGACGGCATCGGGGTGAGCTCCGACGAGCTCCTCGACGTCCTGCGGGTAGATGTTGTTTCCGCCGAGGATAATGAGGTCTTTCTTGCGTCCAGTGACATACAGCAAATCGCCGACGCGGTAGCCCATGTCTCCGGTGACGTACCAGCCGTCGCGCAGCGATGCAGCCGTCGCCTCGGGGTTTCCATAGTAGCCATGCATGACGGCGTTGGATCGGAACCAGACCTCGCCGACGACGCGCTCCGGCACGTCGCGGCCGACGTCGTCGACGAGCCGATACTCGGTGCCGCGCAGGGCGCGCCCGGTGCTCAGCATTTTCTGTGCATTCGGGTGGTCCTCCGGCACGGGGACCGCCCGCAGCTCCTCCTGGAACGCGCGGCGGTCGATGCAGTCGACCTGGATCGGCTCATTGCCGACGCCGCCGATCGCAAGCACCGTATTCACGACTTCGGCCATGCCGTAGACGATCGCCAGCGACTCGCGGCGAAGTCCACATTTCGCAAATCGCGCATAGAACATCTCATGGCTTTCGTGAAAGCAGGGCTCGGCGCCGTTGGAAGTGACGGTCAGCGACGAGAGATCGACGCCGACGAGCTCCTCCTCCCGAACACGGTTCGCCATGTAATTGAAGGCAAAATTGGGGAGCCAGTAGCAGGTCGCCTTGTGCTTCGTGATCAGGTGCAGGATCGATCCCGGATTGCCGATCCAATGGGCCGGCGACTGCAGTGTGTATTCGCAGCCGAGTTCGATACTTGCGAGTGCCACCAGGAACAGCCCCCAGTCGTGATAGAGCGGGAGCCAAGTAACAAATCGCGTCTTCTCGTCGAAGTGCAAATACTCGCTCACCGCGCGAATTTCATTGAGAACAGCGCGGTGAGAGAGTGCGGCGCCCTTTTGGAGACCCGTCGATCCCGACGAATACTGAATGCAACAGACATCCTCCATGTCGATCGGCGGCGGCTCGCCCGCTAAATCGGCGTCGGGGCCGGTCGCGCGAATGTCGTCCGGCGTGAGAAGCACGGCGCCCTCCGGGAGCTTGCCGGCGAGCGCGTCGCGAAGGTTGGGGAAAAGCACAATTGCCTTCGGCTTGCTTCTCTCAAGAAGCAGCGTCAGATCGTGGATGTAACGATCCAGATTCAGGCGCGCCGTCGGGTATTGTAAGAACGCCGGAATGGCGCCGATCCACTGCGCCCCGTGGAACGAGGGCATCAGGTCGTCGGTGTGCTCCAGCAGGATCGCCACCACGTCGCCCTTGCGCACGCCGTGGCGCCGATACAGCCCGGCCCAAATGCGCGTCCGCCGTTCCAGCTGTGCGAACGTGTGGGTCACGTCGGCCTTGTCCTGGAAGACGTAGCGGGCGTTCAGTCGATCGGGAAACTCGGAGGCGCGGCGACGCAGGAGGTCGACGAGAGTCTCTTGGCTCATCGAGGAGGGTTTCGGGCCGGGAGATCGCGTTGCTGTAGGGGGAGCTGCGGCTGGCGGCTACGCCGACTCTCGCTCGGGCCGCACGTCGTCCTCGGCCACCGGCTCCGGAGCGTTCTCATCGCGTCTGCGGCGGATCGAGCCCTCGGGACTTGGCTCCGGAGTGAGTTCAACGCGCCCTTCCTTCTGCACCCGCCGCACATGCTCGGCGGTCACGACGTAGCGCTTGCCGCTTCCGATCGTCGGCAGCTCATACTGCGAGTCGCGCAGGATGCTCTCGAGGATCGAGCGAAGGGCGCGCACGCCGGTGTCGCGCTGGAGGGCGATGTCGGCGACGGCGTCGAGCGCTCCGCGTTCGAACTCGAGCGCCGCATCCTCCATCTCGAAGAAATGCTGGAACTGCCGCACGATCGCATTGCGCGGTTCTGTGAGAATTCGAACCAGGTCGTCGCGCGTCAGCGGGTTGAGCGTCGCGAGCACGGGGAGGCGCCCCACGAACTCAGGAATCATGCCGAACTCGATCAAGTCCTTGGCATCGACGTGGCGCAGGAGCTCCGCCTTCACCTGCGGATCCTTCGACTGCGGATCGAGGACTCCGCCGTCCTTTCCGGAGCTGCTGCCGAAGCCGATGAGCGTCTTACCGATGCGGCGCGCAATGATTTGCTCGATGCCGGTGAAGGTGCCGCCGCAAATGAACAGGATATGTTCGGTATTGACCTGAATGTACTGCTGCTCGGGGTGCTTGCGGCCGCCCTGGGGAGGAACGTTGGCCGTCGTCCCTTCGAGGATTTTGAGGAGCGCCTGCTGGACGCCTTCGCCGCTCACGTCTCGAGTGATCGAGACGTTCTGTGTGGTTCGATGGATCTTGTCAATCTCGTCGATGTACACAATGCCGCACTCGGCGCGTGCGACGTCAAAATTGGCATTCTGCAACAGCTTGAGGAGGATGTTCTCGACATCCTCGCCGACGTAGCCGGCCTCCGTCAGCGTCGTCGCGTCGGCGATCGCGAAGGGGACATCGAGGATCCGAGCGAGCGTGCGCGCCAACAGCGTCTTGCCCGAGCCGGTCGGCCCGACGAGAAGAATATTGCTCTTCTCAAGCTCCAAGTCGGGCTGCTCCCGCTTCGCCAGGAGGCGCTTATAGTGATTATAGACGGCGACCGAGAGGATTCTCTTCGGGCCGTCCTGCGAGATCACATATTCATCGAGACGCGCCTTGATCTCCTTGGGCGTCGGGAGGCGGCGCGGGCCTCCGGGGGCTGAGCCCGTCGAGAGGTGTCCACCGGAGCCAGCTCCGGCAGCCCGGGCTCCGGGGCGGCTCGGACGCGCCGATTCCTTCGTGCCGGCCGCTGAACTCGCGCTCGGGCCCGCCGCAGGCATTCCCGACGCGGCGGGGCCGCTCGCTCCGGCGGCCGGTGAACCGGCCGGGTGCTTTCGAAACTCTTCCGTCAGGATCGTATTGCAGATCTCAATGCACTCATTACAAATGTAAACGCCGGGCGGGCCCGCGATCAGGCTCTGCACATGGTGGCGGCTCTTCTCGCAGAAGGTGCAGCGTTCCACGTTGGCGCG
This sequence comes from Planctomycetota bacterium, assembly GCA_016792805.1. Taxonomy (GTDB): domain Bacteria; phylum Planctomycetota; class UBA1135; order UBA1135; family JACQFD01; genus JAEUHX01. Next base: position 25,712 of record JAEUHX010000063.1, on the reverse strand, counting down.
ACTGCCGCGTCCGGAGCTTTTCGTCATTGCTTCTACTGTAAACGCAAGGGGCGGCTCGCCTCGACAGGCGATCCGCCCCCAGTGGGTGAAAACGTCGGGCGTTGTCGGGGTGGAGCCCTCTTAGGCGCCTGCCGCCGCCGCCGCCGGCGCCTTGATCGGAGCCTCGACGACCTCGTCGACGAGCCCGTACTCCTTGGCCTCGAAGCCGGAGAGGAACTTGTCGCGGTCGGTATCGACCTCGAGCTGCTTCTCGGACCGGCCGCAGTGGCGGGCCAGGATTCCGTTGAGGGTCTTCTTGAGCTTCAGGATCTCCTCGGCCTGGATGGCGATGTCCGAGGCCGTGCCCTGCATGCCGCCCCAGGGCTGGTGGATCATCACGCGTGAGTGCGCGAGCGCGTGGCGCTTGCCCTTCGTTCCAGCGGCAAGGAGGACGGCGCCCATCGAGGCGGCTTGCCCAATGCACCAAGTGCGGACATCGCACTGGAGGAACTGCATCGTGTCGTAGATCGCGAGCCCTGCCGTGACCGATCCGCCCGGAGAATTGATATAGATGTCAATGTCCTGATTGCGGTTGTCCTTCTGGAGGAAGAGCAGTTGAGCGATGACGACGTTGGCGACCTCGTCGTTAATTGCACTTCCAAGGAAGATGATCCGGTCCTCCAGAAGACGCGAGTAGATGTCGTACTGGCGCTCTCCGCGACCGGTCTTCTCGATCACGAAGGGGATGACGTAGTTCTGGACCGGCTGGATCAGGCTCATCGAGGACCTCAACGGGTGTGCCCAATGGTTTGGATTGGCGACTGGCCCGCGGACAGCTGGTGTGGCTCACGCCACGGGCTCGACCGCGGAATTACGACTTCTGTTTCGGCCTTTCGAGGACCCCGTCCGAAGCGAGGGGTCGTCGGCGCCCTCCCGGACCGCGCGCAGGGCAGGCGAGCGGCTCGGAAGAACATCCTTGGGGGACGGCGTTGTCAACTACCCGTCGGAAGAGTCCTCCGAGCTACCCGCGGGGCGCTTTCGCGATCTCCCATGGTCGAACCGCCTCGGCGTAACTCCTTGCTACGCCTACTGCGGTCCTTCGGGATCTTGCGAAAGATCCTCTCGCTCGCAGTGCGTGCCGCGTGGGCAGGCACCTGGAGCACTTCTGCCGCGGGCCGTTAGCTCTTCTGCGCGTTCTCGAACAGGAAGTTGCGGACCTTGGCTTCGAGAATATCGATGCGAAGCGCCGGCAGGAGCCCGTTATTGCGGTAGTAGTCCACCACGTCCTCCGGCTTCGCATTGTTGCGCTGGGAGATCGACATGATCTCGCGCCCCATGTCTTCCTCGGTCACGAAGATCTTTTCCTTCTTCGCGATCGCCTCGAGGACGAATAGGCGGCGCATTCCCTCTTCAAAGTCGGTCCGATTCTTGGCCCGCTCCTCGGCGACGCGCTTGTCAACTTCTTCGGCCGGTACCGTCCCCTGTTGAGAAAGGTGCATTTTGTATTGAGTCAATCTTTGGTCGAGCTGCTCATCAATAATGCGCTCGGGGAGTTCGAAATGGTTCGACTCCATTACTTTGGTGAGGATTTCTTCCTCCGCCTTGCGCCGCTCCTGCTGCTCCTTGGCCTCCTTGATGTGTTCGGCAATGCGGCTGCGGAGAGTCTCCATGTCGGCGATGTCGAGGTCCTTCAGAACCTCGGCATCTTCCGGGTTCACGAGCGAGTAGACCTCGCGGATTGTGACGCGCGCTGTTCCGGGCTTGCCGACCACCGACGCCACCTCGAAATCGGCGGGATAAGTGAGCGGCATGTCGAAGGTGTCGCCGCGCTTCGAGGCAAGGAGCTTCGCCTCGAACTCCTCGGCGCCGGCGCCCGCCAACGTCATCCCCGCCATCACGCGGAGTGACTCGCGCTCGAGGATCACGTTGCTCCCTTCGAGAAATTGGATTTTCGCAATGGCGAAACCCTCCTTCGGAACCGAAATGCCGGCCTCGTCCTTCACCGGTCGACGCCGGCCCTTGCGCAGCTCGGCGACCTGAGCGTCGATTTCGCTCGGTTCAACCGTCACGGGTGCGACAGTCGCCGCGACCCCCTTGTAGCCTTTGGGGTCGATCTCCGGGCGGGCGTCGAACTCAAAGTCGATTTTGATTCCTTCAGGAGCGTCGAGCGGGATCTGCTCGAGATCGATCTGGGGCGTCGTGATCGGAGTGATATTGTTGTCTTTCAGGGCCTGCTGAAACCCTTCGTTGAGCATCGACTCCTTCACGTCGCGTCGAATCGCTGTGCCATAGCGCTTCTCGACGAGCGATCGGGGCACCTTCCCCTTGCGGAAGCCCGGGAGCTGGAGGTTCGCGCTCGCCGATCGGATCATCCCTTCCACTTGCTCGTGGATCTTCTGCGGCGGAATGACGAGGCGGACGCGCTTTCGGCAGGGGGCGATCGTTTCGACAGTGATCTGCATGGGTTCCAAGGAGGATGGCACGGGCCCTGCCTCAAGCGCGGCAGGGGGAAGCGAGAACCGCGGATTCTTCCTGCGCGGTGCGAAGCGGTCAAGAAAGGGGGATGGCGCGGGTGAGCTCCGCCGCATCCTCGGCGGGAGCCGAGGGGGCGACGTGCGGGGAGCGATGGCCGCCGTTGCGGAACGCGGCATTCGCACCGACGCTTCGTCGGTGAAAGCGCGCATCGTTGCCATCTCTCCCGAGCGGGTTCCGCTCTATGCCGGCTGGCTCGCCGCCTGCTTCGCCGAGGTGTACTCCGAGATGGATCCCGACGCGGGGCTGGAATCGCGCCTCGCGGAGCTGCTCTCGCGCTCGATGCGCGGCAAGGGGTCGCTTTTATTGGTTTCCGAATTGGTGGATCCCGCAGCGCCAGCGACGGCGACGGCCCCCGCAGGATATGTGGATGCGGCCGTTCTGCTTGCAATTGAGCACAGCGATCCGATTCTCGGCGGCGAGGTTTCGTGGCTTCGGCTTTTGTATACTCGAGCTCCCTATCGGTCTCGTGGTCTGGCGTCGGCCATGCTGGCGCGGGCCGAGGAGGTGCTGCGGGCGCGCGGAGTCACCGCGATCCGCGCCGATGTCGTCTACGGCGACGATGCCGTGATGGGGGTCTTCGAGCGCCGCGGATACGTGAGGGGGCGCATGGCCCTCGGACACACGCTGCTTGGAGATGTGTAGGCCGCTTACTTTTCGGCGGAGTCCGTCTCGAAAAGTGAAATGAACTTCGGCTGCTTGCGCAGGTCGGTGAACTCTTCAAAGTCTCGGAAATCTTTAGCTTTCGCTCCGAGGTTCACGGCCTGGCGCAATGCGTCGGCGGCGGCCTGAAGGGTCTTCAAGGCCGCCTGACAGCGCGCATACTCGACCCAATATTCGGGATCATTGAGGGTCAGCTTTCGCGCAGCGGAGATTCGCTTTACCTCGTCATAGTCGCGAAGCCCGTCACGATACCGATGCAGCTCGAGGTGAATCTGCCCGCGCTGGCGGAGCAGCACGGTGTTCTCTGGATTCTCCTTGATGGCCTCGTTCACGGGCTTCAGCAGGAAGGCCGCGCCGCTCGGGTCCTTGCCCGTGTCGAGGGCGAACGCCGCCGCCGACTTCACCGGGAAGTCTGGGGAGTCGGCGAGGATTTTCTTGAGGATCGCGATGGCTTCGCGGTCTGCAGAATTGAGGACCTGCCGGGACGCCCTCAGAAATGCCTCTGCGGCCTCCGCCGGTGCTCCGGGACGTTGAATCGCCTTCAAGCCTGGAACCAGCAGCTCCTTGGCCCGGGCCGGCTCCGTTTTTCGCAGCGCCTCCAAGACCTCCGCAGCGGCGCCGAGGGCCTCGCTGGAGGCCGGCGTCTCGAGGAACGCGATGGCTGCGGAAGTAACCTTCGGATCCTTCAGTTCTCCGATTTGTGCTAACGCCGTGAGAAGCGCTCGGCCGACCGTGGGCGGCGCAGACGGAAGCTTGGAGAGCAGCGGCTGCACGGCCTCGTGGGCCTTGAGCTTCCCGAGCGACAGGGCGGCCTGCTGGGCGACATTGGCTTCCGAGTCGTCGAGCAGCTTGATTGCGAGCCGCGTGCTTCTCCCGCCCGGCTGCCGTCCGAGGATCCACGCCGCGCGCGCACGAAACCACGGCATTGGCTGTTTTTGTAAAGTGGCTTCGAGCTCCTCCACCACATTTCCGGCCTTCGAGTCCGCGAGCGCGCGCGCGGCGTTGGAGCCCTTCGGCGACCCCTCCGGCTCGTGAAGCGCTTCGATAAGCGGCGCCGTGGAGAGGTCGCCCGACTCGAGGATCTCCTGGATCGTCTTGCGGATTTGATTGGAGTTCTCCTCGAACGGAAGCCCGAGCGCCGCGATGAGAATGCGCAGCCGCGCCGCCGCCTCCACGCGCGATTTGGCCGCGCGCTCCCGCGCCAGCGCGAGCAACGATTCGAGGGAGGCCTCCTGAGGCGTCGGTGCGGCTGGCGCCGGTTGAGCGGCTGGCCCCTGGTCGGCGGCCTGGGCCGGCGAGAGGGGCCCGATTGCGAGAGCCGCCAGCGCCCCTGCGAACGCACGAAGGAGGATCGGATCCATCGCGGGAGAATAGCAGCCCCTGCGGCGCCTGTTGCGCGCCGCAATCGGCTCCAGGAATCGACTATCGGCCTCGAAACTCCCGCCCGGAGTCCTACCGATTCGAGGCGTAGATCCGCTGCAGCTCGGCGTAGCGCCGAAGAAAATACTCCCGCATGGGCGCCGATTCGGCCGGCGCCGGGGCAGAGCTTGAGAGCCGGTGCCGCTAGCGGCGGCGGTCGCTCGCGAGGGCTGCGCGCACAAGCGCCTCGGTGTCGGCGGTTTCGCCGAGCTTGCCTCGAGCGGCGGCCACCGCCCGGTCGGCCTCAAGCCGCGCGAATCCAAGTCCGACGAGCGCGTCGACGGCGTCGCGTGCCGCCGGCGTGACTCGATCGGTGATGCCCAGCTTAGCCGCCGACTCCTTGAGCTCGAGGACGAGGCGCGTCGCAGTCTTGGCGCCGATGCCCTTCACGCTCCGCAGCGTCGCCTCATCGCCCGAAGCGAGCGCGCGCGCAACTTCGGCGGGAGCCATCCCCGTCAGAAGGGCCAGCCCAGTCGATGGCCCGACGCCGTTCACACTGATCAAGAGCCGGAAGAGTTCGCGCTCGGTGCGGTCGGCGAAACCGAAAAGCCTCAAATCGTCGTCGGAGACGACGAGGTGGGTCCAGATGCGGGCCTTCGACGCGCCGGGCGCAAATCGTGCCGCCGTCGAACCCGAAACCAGGATCAAATACCCGACGCCCTGAACGTTCAGGGTGACACGGCCGGGTTGAACCTCCGCGACAATTCCCTCGAGAAAGTCATACATCCGAGGGCAACTAGTCCGCCGGAACCGCCGTTACTCTTCTTGGTCGTCGGAGTCGGGAGAGTCCTCGCCCGGGGCGCCCGCTCCGCCCTCGGCCGAATCAGTCACTTCTTCCTCGGCATCGTTGAGCTCTTCATCCTCGAGGCCATCCTCGTCGAGGTCGTCCTCGTCGAGGTCGTCGGCGCCGAGCAGGCCGTCATCGCCCACAGGCTTCAGGTCGGGGCCAAGCCCGATGTCGAGCCCGGGGATGCCGCCGCCCTTGGAATCGCGCAGGTCGACTCCGAGCGTACGCAGCTTCATGCGGATCTCGTTGAGCGAGGTCTGGCCGAAATTCGGCATCGCCAGAAGCTCCTCCGCTGTGTGCTGAAGCAAATCGCCCACCGAGCGAATATTGAGGGCGTCGACCGTGCGGCGGCTTCTTACAGAAAGATCGAGTTCGTGGATCGGCTTCGAGAGGATCTCGCTCCCGACCAGCTCCGTCGTCTCGGGCGCGGGCGCCTGGCGTTCCGGCGGGAGCATTCCGAGGCGGAGATTCTTCGATCCGAGAATCGCCTTGATCTCGTTGAGCGACGTCTCGCCGAAGTTTTTGTAAGAAAGCAGCTCGGCTTCCGTCTTGCGCACCAAGTCGCCGAGTGACTTGATGTTCATCTTCGTCAGGCAATTGCGCGCCCGAACCGAAAGTTCAAAATCAGTAATCGGAATGCGCAGCGTCTGCTGGAGCTTGTCGTCGCGGCGCTCCTGCGTCTCGTCGTAGTACATCCGCAGCGACGCATCGGCGTCGGCGCGGTAGAGGCGCGCGCGCGAATTGGTGGGATCGCTCTTCAACACCGCGTCGTAGCACGCGATCGCCCGCTGATACTCGCCGCGGTCCTCATACAGAAGACCGAGGTTCATCACTGTCGCCACGTCGACAGGGGGCAGCTTCGTCAGCTGCTCATAGGTGCGAACGGCCTCATCGTCCATGCCGCGGAGGTCGAGCACGTAGGCGAGTCGGAAGAGTGTGTGGCGATGCTCGGGATGGATCTCAAGCGCACGGCGGTAGCGCTCAATCGCACCCTCGTGGTCGCCGCCCTCTTCCGCGAGGCGGCCATGATAATAGTGAGCATCGGCCGTCTCCTGGAGCGACTTCGGCAGCGACTTCAGCGCCTTCGCGAAGGCGTCGAAGTTGCCGGCGTTCATGTGGCATTCCAGAAGGCCGAATCGTGAGGCGGGTCCGACGCCGTCCTCATGGGTGAGCTGTTCAAAAATCTCGCGGGCGGCGTCATAGCTGCCCATGCCGAGGAGCGCGCGCGCCCGAACATATTCCGACATCGTTGACTTCGAGCCCTTTAGAGTCTCGAGGGCATCGGCGTTGCGGCCGAGGAGCCAATAGCCGATGCCGCGGCGAATGGCCCGCTCGCCCGCTTCATCCGGAATCGACTCCACCACATTTCGGAACTGGTCGCGCGCACGGGAACCGCTCTGCACTTCTGCGCGCAGACGCTGGAGACCTTCGAGAACCAGGGGCTCCGAGGTGAGATCGAAGCTGAAGACGAAGGGTTCAGTCACGGCAGAGGAGGCGGACTCGGACATCGAGCGTCTCTCCGAAGGCGGAGAAGGAGGTGACGGAAGCTGCCCACTGCGGAGTCTCGATCGGATCCAAGGCAATCAGCGGCGCGTGGGCTCCGAGAGCCGGCACGCACCGTGTGGAGGATCGATGCCGCATGCGAATGGGGGCGAAGACGTTAGGGAGCACCGCGGGCGGGGTCAAGCAGAGCAGGAGACTTGCGGGCGCGGAGGGCCCACACAGCGCCGGCGGCGGTCAGGAGGGCTGGTACGAGGTGAAGGGCGGCTCGGGGAGCCGCAGCTCGGAGCTGCCAGTCGAACTGCGGCGCGATGGCCAGGGGTAGAAGTTGACCAAAGACGGCGAGCCCGGCGAGGAGGAGCGCGCGTCCGGGGTGAATGGGGCGGCCAGCCGAGCCCGAGAGAGCGAGGAGCACGAGCGCAGGGAGAAGCAGGCCAAAGAGTTCGAGCTGCGCGCCGCGAGCGGCGACTGCCGCGGCGGTGGTGCCGAGGCGCTCGCCGACCAGGACGAGGCTCGGCGACTCGAGCCCTCCTGCGGTGGCGCCAAGCGCTCCGTCGCGAGCGGCCACGACCGCCCAAGGGATCACTAGGGCAGCCGTGAGGGCGGAGCTCCGGACGAAGGCGCGCAGGCGAGCGCCCGGATCTGCCATCGCGGCGCTGGCGACCACGAGCAGCCCGCCCATCGGAGTACCTTCGATCTTGATGCACGCGAGCGCTGAGGCGAGCGCCGCCGATTCCGCGGTGCCGGGCCGTTCGGTCACCGAGCGGAGCGCGACCGAGAGCGCCGCCGCGAACGTCAGGTCGGCCATGAATGCGGGAGCCTCGGTGAGAACGATCGGAAGGCTCGCGATTCCAAGAGCCGCCATGACTCGCGCCCATGCGGAGGAGAGCGCGCGGAGCTGCGCCGCGCAGGACCAGGCGAATGCCACAAATCCCAGCGCACCTAGGAGCCGGGCCATTTCGGCTTCCGCACCCGCGAGAAAGACTGCTGCGATCGCGGCCGCCATGGGGAGCGCCGGAGGGTAGGCGGGGCCGCGCGTGTCGGAGAGCGACCAATCGCGGGGAGAAACGCGGCCGAGATCCGCCGCGGCCCGCGCCTTGTAGCCCCAGACCGTCACCTCGTCGCCATGGGACATGGGCAAGGACATCGCCCGATCCATGATAATCACAAATGCGAGCATGGTGCCGCCGAAAATCCACAAATCTGCCGGCGACCAGGGGACGGGATCGGTTGGCGCCGTTCGCCGCACGCGAAGGACAATTCCCGCGGCGGCGCAGAGGGCGAGTGCGGCCGCGGCTCCAGTCGGCGCAGAAACCCCCGCCAGCGTCGCCAGGGCACCGACGCTGCCGGCGACGGCAATCCCGAGCACAAGCCACGCGGGGAACCCATCGAGGGCGTGGGCGGCCGGGGCACGAAGGATCGACCTCAGCCCTGCTCCTCCCGCCAGCAAGAGCAGGAGCGCCGCCGCAAGTGCGACGGCGGTCATCTCGGTTTTCGGCGCCAGAGAGCGCGCGATTCTTCTGTAAGGATCTGCTCAAACCCCGAGAGTGCGGGAGCCGATTCGGCGAGATCTGCAATGATCACAAATTCCGCGAATTGGAGACCGTCCTCGAGCGTTGTATCGGTGAGGAGCGCTCCGCGCGTCGCGAGCGCTTGCGTCAGCTCCTCTTTGGTGACAGTCGTTCCTTCGCGCGCCAGGTCGGCGAGCGTCGCGGCCGTCACCCGCGCGAGCACCTTCACCGGACGCGGGATCCCAAACCAATAATCGAAATCCGGTGCGGGTACGCACTCGGTGAGCGCGAGCATAGCCGCGCCGCGCGGCACGACTGGCCGGCAGCGCTCGAAGAAACGCGCGCGGGCCGCATGGTCCCAGGTTCGAACGTGTGTCAGCGCTCCCGCTTCGGAAAAGTAACGTGTCCAACCGAGGGCTGCGCTTGCGGCCAGCAGGGCTGCGGAGAGGAGGCGTCCGGCGAGAATCCAGCGCGAAGGCACCGCCGGAGTCTCCGTCCCGTGGGGCGGGGTTCAAGAGGGCGAGCGGTGCCGATACGCTGCCCGCGTGTCGCTGCCGCCCGCCATCAGCTTCGTTGGGGACTCCGGCGTCGGGAAAACGACGCTGCTGGTGAGGCTCGTGGAGGAGCTTCGTTCCCTAGGGGTGCGCGTCGCTGTGGTGAAGCACTCCAAGGAGTTCACCGATCCCGATCCGCCGCAGAAGGACTCGGCACGCCTGCGGAAGGCGGGGGCTGCCTGTGTGGTACTGGCCTCGCCCGATCGGACGATCCGGTTCGAAGACCACCCCGGCGCCGAGCCGTCCTGGAGCTCAAGGCTCGCGTTGGCTGGACCTGCCGACCTGGTGCTGGTGGAGTCGTATCGAACGGCGGGGCTGCCGAGCATCGAGGTGCTCCGCGCGGCGCTTCCTCGGCGGGGACTGCGTTTTGTCGACGATCCACTCTTGTGGGCGATCGTCGCCGACTTCGAACCGCATGGCGCGCCAGAAGGGCTCCCGCGATTCGGGCTTGAGGACGCAGAGGCGCTCGCCCGATTCCTTTGGGGAAGGGTTCGCTCCGCGTAGCCTTCGCACCATGCCCGCGGTCTCTTTCGCGCTCTCGTCGCTCCTCGCCGTCGCTGGATTCTGCCAAGCGGAGAGCGTTGTCGACTTCGCGCGCCTTCCTCTCGAACGCGTCGGACGCGTGCGGGTGATCACGTCGCAATCGCCCGAGGCCGATCGCACCTTCGCGGAGAAGGAGGGGACCCTGGCCCTGACGCGGTCGGTGGGTCACCGAGGTCGCCTTGCGCGCCTATGGCTCGTCGGCGGCCACCCCCGTGCCAAGCTGCGCGCCTACTTCGATGGGAGCATCGTGCCGGCGTTTGCGGAGAGGCTCGCGATCGGGTTCGAGGATGGGCGCCCGCCGCTCTTGAGCTTCTGGACGTTCGGGCCCGATCGCGCCGCTGGCGCTCGCGTTTCGTACCCACCGCTTTCGTATCGTTCCGAAGCAAACGTTACCATTTCATCGGCGGTGACAGCGTATGAGATCGAGCTCGTGGAGGACGAGCCGACGGAGCAGGCGAGTCTTCCTCCGCTCGCGCAATCGGCGAGCTTCGACCTGCCTTCCGTTGAGATTCCTCCGGGGGAGGCCCGCCCGCTCGGCGAAGCCGACGGCGAGGGCACCGTTGAACTGCTCACGCTCATCCCCGAGGTGTTTACAGATGGGGATCTCGCGACCTCGCGCCTCCGCATTACTTTTGATGGCGCTGCGTCTCCACAAATCGACGCTTCGCTCGAACATCTCTTCGCGCGCACCAAGCTGTCGGTGCCGCTCGAGGGGCTGGCGGTCCGCGTCGCAGAGGCCGAGCTGCAGCTTCGCCTCCCCATGCCGTTCGCCCGCGGCTGCCGGGTCGAACTCCGCAACGATGGAGCGCGCACGGTGAAACTGCGCGCGACCGCCGATGTGAGCCGAGGATCCCTCACTCCCCAGAGTCTTCGGCTCTCGATCCGAGAGTGGAAATCTTCGGGGTCTGCGATTCCGCTGGCGCAGGTGCGTGGCGGCGGCCACTGGCTTGGATTCACATGCCGCAGCAACACGGGCGCGAGTGCCATCGCGTCGGGGCACCTGGTCGTCGAGGCCGACGGCGCGGTCGCGTATCGATCCATCTCGATGGCCTCGGCTTTCGACGGCGGTGAGACCTTTGGGAAGAACCCCTATCTCACGATCGGGGTCGGGCTCACGGAGGTCGAGGAGTCGAGCTTCCATGGCCTCTGCCTGCGGCTGACGAGGCCCATCCGATATCAGCAATCGCTGCGCGCGGCGGCCATGCTGCCATCGGGGGTGAGCGCGGAGATGAGCGGAGCGAGCTTCGGCTACGAGCGCGCCGCGCCCGCACCGAAGGCGGCCCCCGTGGGCGCCTCGGGCACAAGCCGCTGAATCGAGCTGCGCGGCGCGCCCCATCCCGGATCTGGACCGCGACCAGCGGCTCCTTGCTCTTCCTGGCCGCACGACCGAGGATCGATCGGCAGGCACTGACCATGACGCGCGTCGTTCCGATCTCCACCATTGTGGAAGGGCTTCGGTCCTTCGAATCCGGCCCCATCACCACGTCGAAAGTGGCGGATTTCCTTGCGGACCTTCGCATCGATGCGGGTTCGATCGATCGCTACGCGCGTTGGCGCGACGACCGCTACACGCGGCATCTGATCCACCGCGACGATATTTTTGAGGTGTTGCTTCTCTGCTGGATGCCCGGGCAGCGAACCCCGGTGCATACACATAATGGGCAGCTCGGCTGGGCGACGGTCGTGCGAGGCGGTCTCGAGATCCTCGACTACACCTGGAAGGGATGTAACAAACCGGAGAATCAGAACGTCGTAGGGATCGATTGTCTGGCCGGCGCAACAAAAGTGGACTTGGAGCCCGGCATTGCGATCCGGGCAAATCCCGGCGGAGTCGTCGGGACAGTGACCAAGCAGCAATCGATTCATCAGATCTCGTGCCCGGAGTCGGTGGGCGAACCGTCGGCGAGCCTTCACATCTATTCGAAGCCGATCGACTCGTGCGTTTCGTTCGACCTCGTTCACAGCCGTTGCGGGCGCCGCACGCTCGTGTACGACACGGTCGACGGCGTGCCGGTGACGACGGCATAGAGGACCTTTCAAAAGTGCTCCGCAGAGCACGCGCGAGGCGGTCCGCGCGGAGCTCCGAGGACTTTTGGAACGTCCTCCAGAACAGCGCCGCGGAGAGGTAGGCGCGCTTCGCGCGGCACCGCGTGCGGCCCTTCGACGGAAGCCGGGCGGCGCGGTACTCTGGCCGTTCCTCACCCTCACATTCCCCGTCCTCCCGGGCGCTTCTGCGCCCCGCCCCGTAATGAATCTCGCGAAGCGGATGTCGAATCTCGGAACCGAGACCGCCTTTGAGGTCTTGGCCCGGGCCAAGGCGCTGGAAGCGCAAGGCAAGCACATCATCCATCTGGAGATCGGTGAGCCCGATTTTGACACACCTGTCAACATCGTGGCGGCGGGCGCGAGAGCGATCCTGAGCGGCGCGACGCACTACACGCCGAGCCCGGGGATTCCACAAATCCGACAGGCGATTGCTAAGGAGGTTTCGCGCACCCGCGGCGTCGAGTTTTCCGCCGACGAGGTCGTGGCGTGCCCCGGCGCGAAGCCGATCATGTTTTTCTTGATCTTGGCGCTCGTGGACGAGGGCGACGAGGTTATTTATCCGAACCCCGGATTCCCGATTTATGAGTCGATGATTCGCTTTGTCGGGGGCAAGCCGGTGCCGGTTCGCCTCCCCGAGGAGAAGGATTTCCGACTCGATGTCGACGGACTGATCTCGGCGCTGACGCCGAAGACCAAGCTCGTTATTATCAATTCCCCACAGAACCCAACGGGCGGCGTGGTGGAGAAGCAGGACCTCCAGCGCATCGCGGCGGCGCTGCGCGAGTTCCCGAATGCCTGGGTGATGAGCGACGAGATCTACCGCAGGATTCTGTATGTTCCGGGCGAGCATCCTTCGATCGTCGCCGAACCCGGTATGCGCGAGCGCACCGTCATTCTCGATGGTTACAGCAAGGCCTACGCGATGACCGGCTGGCGCCTCGGCTACGGTGTGATGCCGAAGGAACTCGTCCCGCACATCGCACGGCTGCAGACCAACTCCAATTCTTGCGTGGCGACGTTCACACAGATGGCCGGCATCGAAGCTCTGGAGGGCGATCAGTCCTCCGTCCACGGAATGGTGGCGGAGTTTCGCCGGCGCCGCGATGCGATCGTCGCGGGGCTGAACTCGGTGAAGGGCTTCCGGTGCCGGAGCCCCAAGGGAGCGTTCTACGTGTTTCCCAATATTCAGGGGACCGGCAAGAAGTCGAAGGAGCTCGAAGGGCTCCTTCTCAATGAGGCGGGCGTGGCCTGCCTCTCGGGCACGTCGTTCGGTGCGAACGGCGAAGGGTTCTTGAGATTCAGCTATGCGAACTCGTTGGAGAATATTCACAGTGCCATCGAGCGCATGCGCAAGGTCCTCGGCGCGGCGTAGATTGGCATCGTCCTGTCCGCTTCGCTGCCCCGCGCGCCCGCGCGCGGCCGCGGAGCCGGCGGCGCGCCCTTTGTCATGACTGCACTCGTCGCCGATTTTCGATCGGATACGGTGACGAAGCCGACGGAGGCCATGCTGCAAGCCATGGCCTCCGCCGACGTCGGCGACGATGTGCTCGGAGATGATCCGACGGTGCGCCGCTTGGAGGAGCGTGCAGCAAAGCTGCTTGGGAAGGAGGCTGGACTATTTGTACCTTCCGGCACGATGGGAAATCAATGTTCGATCGCTGCGCAGACTCAGCCGGGCGACGAGATCATTATCGAACGAGATGCCCACGTGTTTTTATGGGAATCGGGCGGGCTCGCGCGCGTGCCCGGAGTGCAGCCGAGGTGCCTCGTGGGGCGCGACGGAGCGCTTGACCCGGCGGAGGTGGAAGCGGCGATTCGGCCGGCCAACGTGCATGTTCCGCGAACCTCACTCATCTGCCTCGAGCAGACGCACCTCGGCTCGGGCGGCCGCGTGGTGCCTCTCGCGGTTTTTGAGGAGATTCGCGCGGTGGCGAGCCGCCGCGGCGTGCGGGTTCATTGCGACGGAGCGCGGCTTTTCAATGCATGCGTCGCGAGCGGCATCGCCGCGATCGAGTACGCAAAATATTGTGACTCTGTCACATTTTGTCTTTCAAAAGGGCTCTCCTGTCCTGTCGGCTCTCTGATCGTCGGGGAGCGGGCGTTCATCGATCGCTGCCGCCACGTCCGCAAGTGGATGGGCGGTGCGATGCGGCAGAGCGGCTATCTCGCGGCCTGCGGCCTTGTAGCTCTCGACTCCATGATCGATCGGCTCGCCGAGGACCACGCCACAGCACGCAACCTCGCCAAGCGCCTTGCCGCGATTGGGAAGCTGCTCGTCGATCCGAACGGCGTCGAGACGAACATCGTTTTTGTGGAAACTCGGGGATGCTCCGCCGCCGATCTCTCGGCGGCCTTGGCTGCGCGAGGCGTCGGCGCGCTTGCGATGGGGCCCACGACTCTTCGATTTGTGACCCACCGGCATGTGGGGCAGACGCAGGTCGAGCTTGCGGTGAGCGCGGCGGCCTCCATCCTTTCCGCATGAGTATTCTTTTTTTGATGACTCCATGAGCAACTCTTCTTGGCTCTTTCGTCGCCGAACCGTCTCGGAGCTCCATGCGGAGGGCGAGAAGAGCGGCCTGAAACGCGCCCTCGGCCCGCTCGACCTCACGCTGCTCGGCGTCGGGGCCGTGATCGGCGCCGGGATCTTCGGGACGGTGGGGGTCGCCGCGGGCCAAGCGGGTCCCGCCGTCGTGCTCTCTTTTGTGGTCACCGCGGTGGCGTGCGGTCTGGCCGGGCTCTGCTACGCAGAGCTGACTTCGGTCGTTCCGATCGCCGGGTCGGCATACACGTACGCCTATGCGACCTTGGGCCAGCTCGTGGCCTGGATCATCGGCTGGGACCTGATTCTTGAGTATGCGATCGGAAATGTGGGCGTCGCCATCTCATGGGCCGACTACGCCTATGCGCTGCTCGAGCAATGCCACATTCCCTTTCCGATTTGGCTCGCGAAGGATCCGCGCTATCTGAGCGATCCGGCGGCGAATCCACAGATCGTCGACCTGATCCGGCGGACGGCGCCGACGATCGCTGGGCATCCGATCTGCTTCAATCTGCTGTCGATGCTCGTCACGTTCGCCATCACGGTGCTGCTCGTGAAGGGGGTTAAGGAGAGCGCCTGGGTCAATAATGCAATCGTGCTGCTGAAGCTCGCCGTGCTGCTTTTTGTGATCGGCGTCGGAATGATGTACTGGGACACGAGCCGGTGGGGGCTCTCGCCTTACAATTCCACGCAGTTCATGCCCAACGGCTGGACCGGAGTGTTCAAGGCGGCAGGACTGCTCTTCTTCAGCTATATCGGATTCGATGCCGTGTCGACGGCTGCCGAGGAGACGAAGCGCCCATCCCGCGACCTGCCGATCGGAATCCTCGGTTCGCTCGGAATCTGTACTGTTCTCTATATCGCCATCGGCTTCGTGGCCACGGCGCTCGTGCCGTATGAGAAGCTCGCCGCCCAGGCCGACCCGCTGAATGTGGCGATCGAAGCGACGGGTAAGGATTGGGCGAAGCTCGTGGTCTCCGTCGGCGCCACGCTCTCGATGACGGCCGTGCTCCTCGTGTTCCAGATGGGGCAGCCGCGCATTCTGCTCTCGATGTCGCGCGATGGGCTGCTGCCTCCGAAGTTCGCCGAAGTTCACCCGCGCTACAGCACGCCCGTCTTCTCCACGATTCTCACGGGCGTCGTGGTCGCTGTGATCTCGGCACTCGCGAACATCGTGGAGATCGTGAATCTCGTCAATATCGGCACGCTCATGGCATTTGTGATCGTGTGCATCGGCACCATGGCGCTTCGCGTCAAGGAGCCAAACATCGAGCGGCCGTTCCGCGTGCCGGGATTGTGGATTGTCGGACCGGCAGGCGTCCTTTCGTGCGGATATTTGATGACGACGCTCGGGCCGGAGAATTGGTCGCGCCTTGCGCTCTGGCTCGCGGTTGGGCTCAATGCGTATTTCGCCTACGGCTATCCGCGAAACGCTACGAATCCCGATCTTGCAGCGTCGATTCGGCGGAAGGCGAACGCCTTCTTCGCCCTGTTGATGTTGGGCCTCGCCCTCTTTCTGTGGAGGGGCGACCGCTGGCTATCCGGCGCCGCCGCAGTGCCTGCCGGGGAGGACGCAGCGAAATGGAGCAAGTCGCTATGGGACGTCTGGGTCGGCTTCCCGCCGGGCATGGCCCATGGAATTGCACTCTTCCTCGCCCTCATTGCGCTCTGGAATGTGTGGGGATTGCTCCAGGGAGGGCGCGGGCGCGCCGCAGTCGCATAATGCGTGCTGCCCCCGCGGCTGGCGCATGGGTGCTTCTCGCTGCATGCGCTGCGCAGCAGAGTTCCAAACCGGCCTCGGCGCCCGAAGAGTCGAAGCGGCCGCACCTGCGGCTCTGGTATCGCGAGCCGGCTCCTGTCGATCCCAAGGAAACCCCGGCGGAGACTTGGCACAATTCTCCAGCGTGGCTGTCGGCGCTGCCCGTTGGGAACGGCCACCTCGGAGCCATGGTGTTCGGGCGCGTGCACGAAGAGCGAATCCAGCTCAATGAGAAGACGCTCTGGTCGGGCAGGCCGCAGGAAGCCGATCGAGTCGTCCCGCCGGAACTCCTCGCCGCGATTCGAAGTCACTTCTTTGCGGGACGATTCGAGGAGGGAGAGAAACTCGCGCGCGAAGCGCTCGTCTGCCAGGGCGCCGGAAGCGGGCATGGCGCAGGAGCACGAGCGGATTTCGGCTGCTACCAAACCCTAGGTGATTTGAAGATTCGGTTCGGTCACCTCGGAGACATTACAGAATACGAGAGGAGCCTCGACCTCGACGAAGCGGTTGCGCGCGTTCGATATCGCGTCGGCGGCGTCCTTTTCACGCGCGAGGTCTTCGCCAGCCACCCGCGGCGGCTGCTGATCCTCCGAATCACCGCCGATCAGCCCGGAAAAGTGAGCTTCGGCGCACGCCTCGAACGCAGCGAACGCGCGCGGTTCGAAACGAAGCCGCCCCACCTCGGGCTTTTGTGGGGTCGCACCGACGACGAGCCGCGTGGTGTGCGCTTTTCTGCGCGGCTCGCTGCGAAAGCCGACGGGGGGCGCGTGCGAACCACGGCCGAGGAGGTTCGGGTCGAGGACGCCGATGCAGCCACGCTTTTTGTGAGCGCGGGCACCGACTTTCCCGGCCTCGGGGGCACCGAGGGCGTCGATAGCGCGGTGGAGCAGCGCCTCTGGCCGGCGCAGCGCATGACCTACGGGGAGCTTTTGGCGGAGCACGTCGGCGACCACCGAAGCCTCTTCGGGCGCAGCGATCTAGAGCTTGGGGCGCAGCCGGAGATTCCGACCTCCGAGCGGCTGAAGCGGCTTCGCACGGGAGCGTCGGACGCGCCGCTCTCAGCTCTTTATTATCAATACGGGCGATATTTGCTCATCGCGTCCTCCCGTCCCGGCACGCTGCCGGCCAACCTGCAGGGGATCTGGGCCGACGGTATCCAGACGCCGTGGAATTGTGACTATCACGCGAATATCAATGTTCAGATGAACTACTGGCCGGCGGAGTCCACCAACCTCTCGGAGTGTCACCAGCCGCTGCTCGATTGGATAGATAGCCTTCAGGGGCCCGGTGCGAAGACGGCCGCTTCTTACTATGGAGCGCGCGGATGGACGGTGCACACCGTGTCGAATCCGTGGGGGTTCACGTCTCCCGGAGAGGAGACGAGCTGGGGTCTCTTTCCGATGGCTGGTCCCTGGCTCGCGCTTCATGTGTGGGATCATTACGAATTCTCGGGTGACCGCTCCGATCTCAAGCGGCGGTGGCCGGTGCTCCGGGGGGCGGCGGAGTTTTGTTTGTCTTTTCTCGTGGAGGAGCCCGGGACCGGGCGGCTTGTGACCGTTCCGAGCAATTCACCGGAGAACGCATTTCGCCGACCCGACGGAAAAGTGCATTCCCTGTCGGTGGCGCCAACGATGGATCTGGCGATCGTGCGCGAGCTGCTTCAGAGCGCCGCCGCTGCGGCCGCCGTGCTCGGCGTTGAGCCCGAGCTTCAGCGGCGGATCGAGCAGACGCTGCCGCGGCTCGCTCCGTATGAGATGGGGAGCCGTGGGCAGCTTCAAGAGTGGTCGGAGGATTTCGAGGAAGTGGAACCCGGACACCGCCACATGAGCCATCTGTTCGGTCTCCACCCGGGTACGAGCCTCCGCGCCACCGATGCGACGCTTTGGGGCGCCGCGCGGAGATCCCTGGAACTTCGGCTGGCGGCGGGCGGCGGCCACACCGGTTGGAGCCGCGCCTGGATTGTGAATTTCTGGGCGCGGCTGCGGGACGGCGCCAAGGCCCATGAGCATCTGCTGCACTTGCTCGCGGAGAGTACGGCTCCCAATTTGTTTGATCTTCACCCGCCATTCCAGATCGATGGCAACTTCGGAGCTGCGGCTGGCATCGTCGAGATGCTTCTCCAGAGTCACGGCGAGCAGCACGAGATGCGGTTTCTTCCGGCGCTGCCCCCGGAGTGGCGGGCGGGACGCGTGCGCGGCCTCGTTGCCCGAGGCGGGAGCGAGGTGGAACTCGCCTGGGGAGGCGGGGCGCTGGTGGAGGCGATCGTCTCGGCGCGGCGACCAGCTGCCGCTTTTGTGGCCCTGCCCGCCGGCATGACGGCCACCGCCGCCGCGGGCGCGCCGCGCATTGCGCTCGAAGGGGAACGTGCGCGGCTCACGCTGCAGCCGGGCGACCGCGTGCGCATCGCCCGGCCGAATAAGTAAGGACTATTGCGCGGCGGCGAACTTCGCGAGGCGCTGCTTTCGCTCGCGCGCGAAGCGCTGGATTCCCTCGAGGAGCCACTTCGGGGAAAGGTGAGCTTCATCGATCACTTCGTCGACGGTTCCGCCGGTGCGCCATCGATCGTCGAAGTCCGACGTCATGGCGTACTCCTCGGAGACGCGCGACGCGATCCAGTCGTGCATCGAGCGCTTGCTCATGGACGAGATCACCGTCGAATCGAGCCAATCGCTCCAGGGCAGCACGCGGTCGCGGTAGCTCTGCGGTTGAAGCCGGAAGAGCTCCGGGGAAACTGCAATCACAATTTTCACGTTGGGACCGTTCTTCTTGAGCTCGGGGAGCATCGAGAAGATCGATTGGCACGGGCTCGTCCCCTGGACGATCACCGTGCCCTCCTTCGGACGCGAAGGATCGAAGTCCTTTGCAATGTAGGCGCCCTTGGCGGCATACAGATAGGGATCGCATCCGAGCGCGTCGCGGTCGGGAACCGTGACGGCGGGGCGCGTCAAGTGAAGCGCAATAATCGGCGGCCCCGCTTGGAAGGCCGCCGCGAGAGCTGGAGCGACCTCGTTGTGCTCCCACGGATGCAGATTGATCACGTGACCATTCGGAAAGAGCTGGGTCACCGTGGGCGCGAAGATTCCGAAATGGGTCCGTGAATCCTCGGCAGTCTCGGGGCCGGAGTGTCCCGCGATCCAGATCACCTTTCCCATCTGGATCGGGCAATCCTGCGCGAGCTGCGAAAAGAGCCGGAAGAGGCCGTATTTGAGGTAACTAAAAGATCCGTAAGTCGAGCAGGCCGACCAGTACCCGGCGAAGAACTTTTCCGGCTCGTCGGAGAGGTTCACAGAAGAAATTCCACAGCAGATGCCCGCGTTGGCAAACTCCGTGATCTGCTGAGGCAGCAGCGCCCCGCCGAGATTCTCGGATCTCTCGTAGCGGCCGAAGCCCGCGAAATCTCCGGTGCCTTTCGAGAACCCGTGGATCGAGGTCGACTCCGCGAGGTCGGCGCTCAGGGCAATCACGAGCGGCCGATGGAGCCGCTCCTTGGCAAGTGTATTGATCCAGGCGCCGAACTTGGCGAGCCCCGAGCGGTTCGGGACTTTCGCGCCCGGCTTCTCGAAGAGCGAGGCGGGGAGCTTTTCGGGCGCAAAGATCTCCGGCATGGCGAGCTGAATCGGGCGCGAAGTCTCGACGACGCACGACGCCGGCTTGTCGGGAACGGAGTTGCCGAGTTCCACGAGCCGATCGGCGACGAAGTCAACGAGACCCGGAGTGTTGCAGAGAACCTGCCGAATCGTCTCGAAGTGCGAGACCGTCTGCTTTCGCAGCGTCTCCGCGTCGGCAGGCGCCGCCTCGCCGAAGGCCTCAAACTTCACTCCATACTTTTCTTGAAACTCGGCGCGAGTCGCCCAGAACTCCTTGCTGTGGGTCTTGTGGGGAGCGCCGTGGCTGTGATTATCAAATTTTCCGTAGCCGCGCCCTTTGCGGGTCTTGAACCAAACGCAGCCGGGCGTAACCGCCTTCGAATCTCCGCAAATCGCCGTGAGAGCTTCGAAGATTTGTGCGAAATCGTCTCCCTGCGCGGCGCCGGCCACGCGCCAGCCGTAGGAGCGGAACCACGAATCGGGATTCCCTGCAACGACGCTCGAGTTGGCAGGATCGTCGATTCCATAATCGTTCCAATCGATCAGATAGACGAGGTTGCCGAGGCCGAGCCCCCAAGCCGAATTCTTGGTCTCGTGGGTGGCTCCGGTGGTGAGGCCACCCTCGCCTTCCATGGCGAAAACCTTCACATCGGGCGTGCCGGCAATCTTGAGCGCGAGGGCCTGGCCGGCCGCGTTCGGCGATCCATGGCCCGACGGCCCCGTGTTCGCCTTCACAAACATCGTCTTTCCCTCGAACTCGGCGTGACCGGGAAGTCCGTGGCGCCGCCGAAAAGCCAATAAATCGGAGAAGCGCACACATCGCGCATCGCCGCCTCGGACGAGGTAGCGGCTGTCCTTCGTGCGACGGTACTTTTCCGCGAGAGCTTCGGAGTAGACCGCGAGCGTCGAGTAAAGAAGCGGAGTGCAGTGCCCTGCCACGAGCACGAATCGGTCGCCGAATCGCTTGGTGGGCTCCCGGTGATCGAACCGCATCGCCCCCGACAGCGTGGTCGCCACCATCGCCGGCACCTTCGAGCGGGAGCCGCCGGGATGGCCGCTCTGTCGATGGTTCAGCGTGATGTCGATGCAGGAATCGACGAGGTCGCGGACGGCTTCGAAGTGGCGGATCTCGGAGCGGAGGGTTGCGAGGTCTTTCATGAGCGGCGGGGGAAAGCGCGCGAGGATGGGCCGGCGGCCGCAAGCGCGCAAGCGCGCAGGGGATTGCGCTCCGATAGAATCCCCGCCCGTTTCTCCGTACCCCGAGCCGATCGCATGGGCATTTTCAAAGCGTATGACATTCGTGGCATCGTCCCGACCGAGCTCAATGAAGGCATCGCCCGGCGCATCGGCTACGCCTTTGCCCAAGAGCTGAAGGCGAAGCATCTGGTTGTCGGCCGCGACATGCGCTCCCATTCCCCTGCGATTCAGACGGCCGTGATGGATGGCATTCGCGACGCCGGGTGCGACGTGACCGACATCGGGCTCGCCTCCACGCCGATGGCCTATTTCGCCATCGGCACGCTTGCGTGCGACGGCGGGCTGAACGTCACCGCGTCGCACAACGGTCCCAAGTACAACGGCTTCAAGCTCTGCCGTGCCGGTGCTCGGCCGGTCTCCTACGACACGGGAATCGGCGCCATCGAGAAGCGGGTTGCGTCGCAGGAGTCGATGACGCCCGCGCCGCGCCGCGGCGGCCTCAAGAATGAACAGATGCTTGAGCGGTACGTGGAGCATCTGTTGCCTTTTGCAAAGATACAGAACCGCCGCGCCATCGTTGTCGATGCGGCCAACGGCATGGCCGGGCTCGTGCTGCCGCGCCTCGGGCAGCGGCTTTCCGTGATGGGCGTCGAGCTGGCGCCGATGTATTGGGAGTTGGACGGGAGCTTCCCCAATCACGAGGCCAATCCGCTGAAGCCCGAGGTGATGGCGGTCGTGGGGGCGGCAGTGAAGCGCAGCCAGGGGAAGTTCCACGCGGGCGCCTCTTTCGACGGCGATGGCGATCGCTGTGCATTTGTGGACGAGGCCGGCACCGCGATTCCCAATGATCTGCTTACGGCGTTGCTGGCGCGCGAGCTGCTGAAGTCGCACCCGGGCGCTGCGATCGTCTACGACTTGCGCTCCTCGTGGGTCGTCCCGGAGACGATCGCCGCGTGCGGCGGCCGGCCGCTGCGCGAGCGCGTCGGACATTCTTACATCAAGGAGACGATGCGCCGCGAGCAGGCGATCTTCGGAGGCGAGCTCTCCGGACATTACTACTGGAAAGACCACTTCTACAGCGACAGCGCGCTGGTGGCTTTCTTGCACGTCGTTTCTCATCTCTCGACGAGCGATGTGCTGCTCAGCGAGCGCGTGCGCGACCTCCGGAAGTATCACGCCACCGGCGAGATCAATTTTGAGGTGGCCGACAAGGCAGCCGCGATGGCCGACCTGAAGGCGCGCTTCGGCCGCGAAGCGACGCGGATGGATGAGCTCGACGGAATCACGATTGAGATGGGCTCGGTTGGGAAGAAGCCCTGGTGGTGGTTCAACGTCCGGCCGTCGAATACGGAGCCATTGCTTCGGCTCAACCTCGAAGCGAGCGATGCTGCGCTGCGCGATGAGAAGCGCGCGCTGCTGGTGGGGCTCCTCGGAAAGCCCGTTCATTGAGCGGCGCGGGAGCGCGGCTCGGTGATCGCACGGGGTCACCGGAAGTTTTTTTCCACCCTTTTCCACAGCGCTCCACGGACGTTTTCACCAGCACGATCCGCGCGATTCCACAGGTCCTCCACAGGCCTGGATTGGGCTCCTCGTGTGAGTGACCTCCCGGATGAACTGACCGAACTTGTTCTCTCGCCTAGCGTTGCGATCGATTGCTCGATCCGAAAGTGGCGAGGATGCTAGGAACAGAGTCACCCTTCCACGCCAGCTCGCGAGCGGTCTGCGCCGGTCTGGGCATCGAATCCTGCGAGAACCTGGCGCACAGTATCGGACATGACCCCTGCTGAGTTCCGCCCCAACGGCATCGTTGCGTTGCTCACCGACTTCGGTGTTCGGGATCCCTTCGTCGGCGTGATGAAGGGAGTGATCCTCGGGATCTTCCCGCACGCTCGACTCATCGACCTCACCCACGAGGTGGAGCCCCAGGATGTTCGCGCCGGCGCTTTCGCGCTCGAAGGCGCTTGGCGCTATTTCCCCGAGGGCAGCGTCTTTGTGTCGATCGTTGATCCGGGCGTCGGTACGGGGCGATCGGTGGTCTATGGGCTCCGCGACGGGCGCCTCTTTCTCGGACCCGACAACGGAATTCTCTCCTATGTGCTGCGCGCCGAGGACCCGGTCTGGCGCCTCGACGTCGACCGATTCTCGCTTCCCCAGCGCTCGTCGACGTTCCACGGCCGCGACATCTTTGCACCGGCCGCAGCGCGCCTCGCCCAGGGATATCCGCCGGAGCATGCCGGCGAGCGCGGCTCCTCCATCGTGCGGCTGACGATGCCTCGGCCCCGGCTCGATCGGGATGGCTCGCTGCTCGGTGAGGTGCTCACCATCGATCGGTTTGGGAACCTTACAAGTACGATCACGCGGGAGGATCTGCGTGCTTTCGCTGGAGCGCACTTGTCGAATCTCGCGGTAACTGTTGCAAAGAAGAGTGTTGGCAGTCTGAAGCAACATTATGCAGAAGGCGTTCAAGGGCAGCCCATCGCATTGGTGAACTCACTCGGCCATCTTGAGATTGCGATCCGCGACGGGAGTGCCGCGAAGGAGCTGGAACTCCAGATCGGCGCTGAGGTGCGCGTGCAGCGCCGGAGCGCGTAACGCGCGATTCCCTCGCGTCCACTCCTCGAAATTCGAACCCGCCGCGAACTGCACAAAACGGAACTCAGAGAAAGACAATGGTGACCGCAAGCGCACGCGACGTTCGATTCATCGGCGTCCCCATGGATCTCGGAGCCGACCGTCGAGGCGTCGATATGGGGCCGTCGGCCGTTCGCTACGCCGGATTGAGCGCGCGCTTGCGCGCCCTCGGCCACGCCTTCAGCGACGCGGGGGACGTGCCGGTTCCGATCCCTGAAGTTCGCGTGCCGGGCTCAGGCCCCAAATATCTTCGTGAGATCCATCGCGCCTGCCAGCGCCTCGCGTTTCGCGTTGAGCGCATACTGGACGAACAGGCGATGCCGCTCGTCGTCGGCGGAGATCACTCGATCGCCATCGGCACAATTACCGGCGTAGCCGCACATTACAGAAAACTTGACAGCCGCGGCGTCGGGCTCATTTGGGTCGATGCCCACGCCGACATGAATACCCCGCAGTCCTCGCCGAGCGGAAACATCCACGGGATGCCGCTCTCCTCGGTGCTTGGGATCGGGGCACCGGAATTGGTGAACCTAGGCGGCTTCGCGCCGAAGGTGAATGCGGCCAACGCGGCGCTGATTGGCATTCGCGACCTCGACGATCAAGAGCGCGAAATCGTGCGAAGATCAGGAATTCGCACGTTCACGATGCGGGACATCGACGAGCTCGGGATGTCGCGCGTGATGCGCGAGGCGATCGCGGTGGCGACGGACGGCACGGTCGGGTTTCATTTGTCTTTCGACCTCGATGGCCTGGATCCCGAAATTGCTCCCGGTGTGGGAACGCCGGTCCGCGGCGGCATCGGGTTCCGCGAGGCTCACCTGCTGATGGAGATGGTGGCGGACAGCGGACGGATGGTTTCGATGGAAGCAACGGAGCTGAACCCGATTCTCGATACAAAGAATAAAACGGCGGAGCTGGTGGTGGAGCTGATCGCAAGCGCCTTCGGAAAGCGCATTTTGTAGGCTATGCGGATTGGGCGCGGGAGCGCGCAGTTGAGAGTTGTGTGTGTCGGCGCGCGCGCTGCTACATAATCGAGTAGTGGGGTCGGCGCGTGCGCGATTCCTAAATGATGTAGTGGGGTCGGCGCGTGCGCCGACCGGCTCTCGCGCGCGTGCGCGCGAGGCTGTCGATTTGTGCCTCGGGAAGAATGGGACGTGGTCAGTCTTGGCTTGGCAGCGAACAGTCCAAGAGGCCATTCCAGGATTCCTCCGAGCTGCGCGCGGGCTTCGGCGCCTAGCGCGGCGTTGCGCGTCCTCGGCGTAGCTTCTCGCTACGCCTGCGGCGCGCGCCACGCCTCCGCATCTGCGGAACTCGCCGCGCCAAGACCGACCCACGCCCCATTCCACGCCGTCTCTTAATCGGAAGGGTGTAGGCGTCCTGGAAGCCGTGAATCATGCATCGGGGCGCCGGAGTACTCGAAGTTGTAAACAGTGCCGCCGGGCGCCAGCGTGCTCGAAGTCATCGGTGATGCCGTGGGGCGCGGGCGTTGCCCGCGCCGACTCGCGCGCGCGTGCGCGCGCGGATGACGAAGCCCGCCACCGATCCCTGACGGCTCGGGGCGCGCCCCGCGGAGACCGGTTGGCGCACGGAGGACATTTCAGAAGTCATCCGGACTGTGTACGGGCCCTCCAGGGCAATTCCGTGCCGATGCTCTGGGTAGCGATGAAGGATCCACTTCTGAGCATGATCTCCTACAGGCTTTTCTTCATCCGCGCGCGCATGCGCGCGCGAGATCGTCTCGGGCAAGCCCGAGCCCTACGGCAGAACCTATGCCTACACAGATGCGGGATGGCGTGGAAAAGGGCGTGAGTCAATCTTGATGTGCACTGATGTTGATCCGTAGGTTCGGCGCACGCGCCAACCCATTGCGCGGGGCTTACCCCGCGCGATGACGAATAGGCATCGCGATCCACCATCCGGCGGCGCAAGCGCCGCCGAATCGTCGCGGGCGATGCCCACGCCCTACGGCGGCTGTTCAATAATCTGGGGCGAAGTTGTCACACCAGGTTCCATCCTCCTTCCACTTCGCAGATGTGCGACGGCTATGAATGAGTGTGATCTGGTCCTGCATTCACAGAAATCGACTCGTAGGGTCGGCGCACGCGCCGAACCATTGCGCGGGGCTTGCCCCGCGCGATGACGAATAGGCATCGCGATCCACCATCCGGCGGCGCAAGCGCCGCCGAATCGTCGCGGGCGATGCCCACGCCCTACGGCGACGGTTACGTAATCTCTAGCAATGTTGTTACACCACGCTGCTCACCCCTTCAACGTCAGACATGAGTGACGGCTTGGAATGGGGCGTGGGTCGGTCTTGGCGCGGCGAGTTCCGCAGATGCGAGGCCATGGCGCGCGCAGAATCGGACTGGCGCGAAGCGCCGGTCCGATTCTGCGCAGCCATTGGTCCGCCGAGCATCGAGGACTGTTCGCTGCCGCGCCAAGACTGACCACGCCCCATTCTTCCC
>JAEUHX010000059.1 GCA_016792805.1 Planctomycetota bacterium | reverse complement strand
GTGGGGTCGGCGCACGCGCCGAACAATTGCGCGGGGCTTGCCCCGCGCGATGAAGAATCGCTGGAGGGCTTTATCGCCCGCGCGCGCATCTTCCCAATCGATTTGTAGGGTCGGCGTTTCCTTTCACATTAGTGGGGTCGGCGCCTCCCATCACTTTAGTGGGGTCGGCGCGTGCGCCGACCGGTCTCCGCGGGGCGCGCCCCGCGCGGTGCCGAATAGGCAGCGCGGTTCTTCATTCGGCGGCGCAAGCGCCGCCGAATCGTCGCGGGCGATGCCCGCGCCCTACGGCGAAACTTACACTTTCGCCTTCACAGATGCGCGACGCAGCAATGGGGCGTGGGTCGGCCTTGACGTGCACAGATTTCGATCCGTAGGGTCGGCGCTCGCGCCGAACCATTGCGCGGGGCTTGCCCCGCGCGATGACGCATCGTTTGCGGGCTTCGTCATCCGCGCGCGCACGCGCGCGCGAGACCGGCGCGGGCAACGCCCGCGCCCCACGGCTTCATTTAAGGGTTCGAACACGCGCGCGCCCTCACAAATAGGAGACGGCTTGGAATGGGGCGTGGGTCGGTCTTGGCGCGGCGAGTTCCGCAGATGCGAGGCCGTGGCGCGCGCAGAATCGGACTGGCGCGAAGCGCCGGTCCGATTCTGCGCAGCTCATGAGCCGCCGAGCATCGAGGACTGTTCGCTGCCGCGCCAAGACTGACCACGCCCCATTCTTCCCGAGTCACAATTCGATAGCCTCGCGCGCACGTGCGCGAGAACCGGTCGGCGCACGCGCCGACCCCACTTATCATCTAAGTAGCAATGCGCGCGCGCCGGCCCCACTTTTCGGTTTAGGCATTGGGCGCGCGCGCCGGCCCCTCGGCTCGCTTGAAGCAGAGGGCGCACACGCCGCGCACCCACACCCCCTCGGCGCCACTTGCGTTCTCAAACGCCTGCTTCATACACTCGTTTCAAACACGCGTTTCAAATCATGAGTGCCGTCCGAAACCAAACCCAAGCCGCCGACGAAGCCATCGGCGATCCGAGTGCGCAGACGCGCCAGCGGCTCCTCGAAGCAGCCGCCCAGGTCTTCGCCGAGGGCGGCTTTCGCGCTGCCACGGTGCGCGAGATCTGCAAGCGCGCGCAAGCCAACGTCGCCGCAATCCATTACCACTTCGGGGATAAGGACGGCCTCTACGTCGCGGTCTTCCGTGAGTTCGCCTCCCGCGCGCAGACGCGCTACCCGATCACACTCGCCGCCGCCCCAACCGACCCGGCGCCCGCGCGCCTCCGATCCTTCGTCCTCGCGCTCCTCTACCGGATGCTCGACGACGGCGTCCACGGCTGCGGAGGCGCCATCCTGCTGCGCGAGTTCGTCGAGCCGACGCACGTCCTTGACGAGATGGCGCGCACCGTTGTTCGCCCGATGATGGACGCGCTGCGCGCCATCGTTCGCTCGCTCCTCGAGGAGGCTCACCCCGGCCGCACCCTCACCGGCGCTGAAATTGACCTTCACACATTCAGCATCATCGGCCAAGTCGTCTTCTATAAGCATAGCCGGCCGCTTCTGCTGCGCGTCTCGCCCGATCGCGTCCTCGAGAAAGACAACCTCGAGCCGATCGCCGAGCACATCACTCAGTTTTCACTCGCGGCCATCCGCTCGCGCCGCTCGCTCGGCGCCTCCCCAGCCCACAAATCGCGGAGCAAGCGCCCATGATGTACGTCGCCCTTCGAATGCTCCTCGGCGACCGCGCCAAGTATTTCGGCCTCATCTTCGGGCTGACCTTCGCTTCGCTCGTCCTCACGCAACAGTCGGCCGTCTTCCTCGGCCTCATGACGCGCACCTTCGGCGCCATCACCGATACCGGCGTCGCCGACATCTGGGTGATGGATCCGAAAGTTCAATATATCGACGACATCAAGCCCATGTCCGACACGGCGCTGCTGCGCGTGCGCGGCATCGAGGGCGTCGACTGGGCGGTGCCTCTCTACAAAAGCCTCCTCAAGGCGCGCCTCGAAAACGGCAACTTCCAGAGCGTGAACGTCTTCGGCCTCGACGACGCCACGCTCGCCGGCGGCCCCCACACGATGCTCGAGGGACGCGTCGAGGATCTCCGCATGAGCGACGCCGTCATCGTCGACAGCGTCGGCGCGCAGGGGAAGCTCGCCAAGCCTCCGTCGAAGCCCGGCGGCAAGCCGACGCCGCTCCACGTGGGCGACTCGCTCGAACTCAACGATCGCCGCGCCGTCGTCGTCGGCATCTGTAAGGTGTCGCGCACGTTCCAGTCGCAGCCGGTTCTGTATACGACCTACTCGCGCGCCACCACCTTCGCGCCCCACGAGCGCAAGATGCTCTCCTTCATCCTCGTGAAGGCCAAACCGGGCATCGCGGAGGCCGATTTGTGCGCCCGCATCCGCGAGCGCACCGGCCTCGAAGCCTACGAGAAAGAGACCTTCATCGAGAAGACCATGGGGTACTTCATGAAGTACACCGGCATCCCCATCAACTTCGGCACAGCCGTGGCGCTCGGATTTGTAGTGGGCGTCGCCATCGTGGCGCAGCTTTTCTATTCCTTCACGCTCGAGAACCTGCGCTACTTCGCCACGCTCAAAGCCATGGGCGCGAGCAACTTCCGCCTCCTGCGCATGATTCTGTTGCAAGCGCTCCTCGTCGGCGCCACCGGCTACGGGATCGGCGTCGGCCTCGCGTCGCTCTTCGGCTACTCCTTCCGAGACACGGAGCTCGCATTCCGCCTCCCGTGGCAGCTGCTCCTCGGGAGCGCCGGCGCCGTCATGGTCATTTGTGCTCTCTCCGCGGCGCTCAGCCTCCTCAAGGTTGTGCGCCTCGAGCCCGCCGTCGTCTTCAAAGCTTGACCCTCGATGGTTTCCCTCGACCCCATCATCCGCTGCTCGAAGCTCACAAAAACCTACGGCCAAGGTGAATCGGCCGTGCAGGCGCTGCGAGGCATCGAGCTCGAAGCCTTCGCCGGCGAGCTTCTCATGCTCGTCGGCCCATCGGGCTGCGGAAAAACAACACTCATCTCGGTCCTGTCGTCGCTCCTCGACGCCGACGGCGGCGAGTGCCGCGTCCTTGAGCGCGACCTCCGCTCGCTCTCGGCCGCCGAGAAGACCGCCTTCCGCGCGCGCTCGATTGGATTTGTGTTCCAGGCGTTTAATTTGATTCCCACATTGACCGCCGCGGAGAACGTCGCCGTCCCGTTACTCATCCAAGACATGCCGCGCCGCGCCGCCGTGCGCCGCGCCACGGAGATGCTTGAGCGCGTAGGCATCGGCGACAAGGCGGGCAAGCTCCCCTCCCAGCTCTCCGGCGGCCAGCAGCAGCGCGTCGCCATCGCGCGCGCCATCGTGCACGAGCCGCGCCTCGTCGTCTGCGATGAGCCGACGAGCGCCCTCGATCACCAAACCGGAGAGCGCGTTCTGAAGCTACTTCGCGAGAACGCGCTGCGCGATGGGCGCACGCTCGTCATCGTGACCCACGACCACCGCATCTTCCCCTACGCTGACCGGATCGCACAAATGGACGACGGCCGCGTCGTCTCCGTCCAACGCCCCAGCGAGAAATCACAATAATGCGAGATTCATCATGATTCGAGGACTCTTCCTTCCCGCAGTCGCCATTGCCGGCGCCGGCTTCGGAGTATACATGTCGCGCACCACCAATGCGCCCGTGCCGATCGCCCGCCCCGTGAGCGAGCCGTCGCGCACGCCATTCACACATACGGTAGCGGGCGCGGGGATCGTCGAAGCGCGCACGGAGAACGTCTCCATCGGCGCCACGGCGACCGGGATCGTACAAAAAGTTCACGTCACCGTCGGCCAACGCATCCAGACGGGC
The DNA here is from genome assembly GCA_016792805.1 of Planctomycetota bacterium. Lineage (GTDB taxonomy): Bacteria > Planctomycetota > UBA1135 > UBA1135 > JACQFD01 > JAEUHX01. The sequence goes on along the minus strand of JAEUHX010000059.1, from coordinate 35,859 downwards.
GATCCGCTCTTCTCGATCGACGACCGCACGCTGCGCGCCGAGCGACTGCGCCGCACCGCCGCGCTCGAAGCGGCACGAGCCCGCCTCATGCGGCTCGAAGCGATGCCGCGCGCCGAAGAGCTGCCGCCCCTCGCCTCGCGCATCGAGATCGCGCAGGCGGGCGTCGCCACAGCGCAAGCCGCGGTGAACCTGGCCTCGGATCTATTGCAACGCGCGGAGAGCGTTCAGGATCCCCGCGCGATGACCCGAGAGGAGCTGGAGCGCCGCCGCCTCGGGCTTCGCGAAGCGCAGGCGCGCGAGGCTGAGGCGCGTCGGCGCGTCGCCGAGGCGACCGCGACGCTGGAGCTCACAAAAGCCGGCGCCTGGAAACCCGACCTTGCGGCAGCCAAAGCCGACGTGGCCGTCGCCGAGGCGGAGATCGCCGCCGTCGATCTCGAGCTCGAGCGGCTCCTCGTCCGCGCGCCGATCGATGGCGAAATCTTGAAGATCAATCTTCGCGCAGGCGAGCTCGCCGTCGCGGGCGCCACATCGAATCCACTCATCCTGCTCGGCAACCTCGACGAGCTGCACGTCCGCATCGACGTCGACGAAGCGGACATCTGGCGCTATCGCGCCGGGGCGCGCGGCGTCGCCGCCGTGCGCGGGAACCCGCAGCTCAAGACGGCGATCGAATTCGTGCGCGTGGAGCCGTGGGTCGTCCCCAAGCGATCCCTCACGGGCGACACGACCGAGCGCGTCGACACGCGCGTGATGCAGCTCCTCTACCGCTTCGACCGCAAGGCCCTGCCGGTCCTTGTCGGCCAGCAGCTCGACGTCTTCCTCGAGGGAGCCGAGCCCGGCGCGCCGCCCGCGGTCGAGTCCCCCGCACCCGCCGCCAAGTAGCCCCCCGCGTTGCTCTTGGAGCACGACCTCATACCCTCCCGTCGCCCGCTTCGCGACGCATCCGCGCCCGCGTCGTCGAGCCGCCTCGGAATGTCGCTGTGAACATGCCTGCGGCGATCCTCCTTCCGCGCGCGGCGCCTCGCCTCGCGGGCCCGGTCCAGGTATGAGAACGTGCTCCCGACCCCACTCTCTGCGAGCCTCTTCACCGTGAACCGCCTTGCGAACCGCTCGGCGCGCGACCGCGCCCTTCTCGCCCTGCTTCTTTTGTGGCCGGCCGCCTGCACTGTCGGCCCCGATTACAAATCGCCACAGATCGACACGCCGCAGGCGTTCACCGAATCGGGCGGCGGCGTGAGCTCGCGGCCCGCCGAGGAGGGCGCCTGGTGGCAACATTTCAAGGATCCGGTCCTCTCCTCGCTGGTCGAGCGCGCCGCACAGAACAATCTCGATGTGGCGCTGGCCGAGGCGCGGCTGCGGGAAGCGCGCGCCGCGCGCCGCGGCACGGCCTCGGAGCTCGAGCCGAAGATCGACGCCGCCGGCTCGTACGCGCGTCGGCGCATTGCCAGCAATACGATCGGAGGCAACTTCGGCAGCGGCAGCTTTCAGATCCCGAGCACGCAAGTGGATCTATATCAAGTCGGCTTTGATGCCTCCTGGGAGCTCGATTTGTGGGGTCGCGTCCGCCGCCAAGTGGAGGCCGCCGAAGCCGACATCGAAGCCTTCTCCGAGGCGAAGCGTGAGGCGGTCGTGGCACTCGTCGGCGAGGTCGCGCGAAATTATGTTGAACTGCGTGGCGCCCAGCGGCAGCGCGGAATCACCCAGGAGAATCTCCGCACGCAGGAGCAGACGCTCGAACTCGTGCGCGCGAAGCACCGCGCCGGGCTTGTCTCCGAGATCGACGTGGCGCGCGCGCTGGCGCTCGTGGCATCGACGCGCGCGCAGCTCCCGTCGATCGAAACGCAGGAGCACAATTCAATCCATCGCCTCGGCGTCCTCCTCGGACAGGCGCCGGGCGCGCTCATGCAGGAGCTGTCGCAGCCCGCACCGATTCCGGTGGCGCCCGCGGAAATCGCGACGGGTCTCCCCGGAGATCTGTTGCGTCGCCGCCCAGACCTTCGTCGCGCGGAGCGTGAATTGTGTGCCGCGAACGCACGCATCGGAGCCGCCATCGCCGACCGATACCCGCGCTTCTCGATCCTCGGCAATCTGCGCTTCGGCAGCACTGAAACCAACAATCTCTTCGAGAACAACAGCCTCGGCTGGTCGATCGGGCCAAGCGTGACGTGGCCGCTCTTCGACGGCGGCCGCATCGAAGCGAATATTGAAGTTCAATCGGCGCGCGAAGAGCAGGCGCTGATCCGCCTGCGGCAGGCGTTCCTGAACGCGCTGGTCGAGACGGAAGATAATGTGGTGATCTACGGCCGCGAACAGACGCGGCGGCAGTCGCTGGAGGAGGCGGTCTCGGCGAATTCGCGGGCCGTGGAGCTCGCCAATCAGCTCTACACCCAAGGGCTCACCGACTACCTCGCCGTGCTGGAGGCGCAGCGCTCGCTGCTCGCTGCCCAAGCCGACCTCGCGCGCAGCGACACCAGCGTCTCGCTTGGCGCTGTTGCGTTGTACAAATCGCTCGGCGGCGGCTGGTAACAACAGATCCGTGGCCTCGCTGCGCGCCCGAGTCGTTCTCGCCGTCGCTGCGGCGCTGGTCCCGATCGTCGTCCTCGAGGCGGGGTTACAGATCGCAGGCGTCTTCGCGCGCCACGAGGCGCGCAAGCGAGCGCAGGCTGCCTACGACCCGAAGCTCCCGTTGGTGGCCTTCGCCGGCGATTCCAACATGTACGGGGCGTACATCGACCAGCCGGCGATGACGCTGCCGAGGCAGGTGGAGCGCCTCGCCCTGCGCGCCAACGGCAAGGGGCTCGCAACGCTCAATCTTGGTGTTCCCGCGAGCCCGTCGTGGCGCGTGCTGGAGCAGGTTCAGCGCGCCGTCGAGCTGAAGCCCGTCGCTGTCGTGGTGCGTTGCGGGATCAATAATCAGTGGCAAGTTCCGCCCGAGGAAGGGCTCGGAGTCCTTGAGAGCCTGAAGATCGTGCGCTGGGCGCGAATTCGCTTTTTCAACAAAAGCTTGGCAGAGCCGTCGCCGGAGACGGGCGGCGTGCCGCGGGAGGGATCTGCGCAATTCGCAATCGCGCGCCCCAATCGGCTCGGCGAGTCGCACCGGCTCGAAGTGGACCGGCCCGCCGTATCTATTCCATTCGAGACAGCGATGGCACAGCTCGATCGCGACGTGCGCGCGATGCACCGACTCGCACAGGGCGTCGGTGCGAAGCTCGTGCTGGCAACTTATTCGGCCGGCTTCGAGACGGCCTTCTCCCACACGCGCCGCACCATGAAGTCGCTCGCAGCCGAGCTCAGCCTTGAGATCGCCGATTGCGCGGCGACGGCGCAGCAGGCGATCGAGGGCGGCGGCTCGCAGCCCGCGCCGGCAAGCTACGAAGAGCGCATCGCTCGGCGCGCGTCGATCCTGACTCGCGATCGCCACCCGACGGGACGCGGCTATTCGATTGAGGCAATTGTGGTGAGCGACGCGCTGTCGCGCGCAGGCGTCCTCGACGGGTGGAAGCCCAAAGATCCGTTGGAGCCGATGCGGACCGATCCGCCGAAGGCGCCCGCACTGGAGCGGATCCCCGGAGAGCCCTCACAATTCCGCCTGCGCACGCTGATGGGCGATCGCGCCGTTCTCGCGCTGGGAACGCCCGGCGAATCGATCGTGAAGGAGATGTCGGTGCCGCTCAATTGGAAGGCGCTGCGGGAGTCGACCGGCAGCTCGCCCCTGATCGCAGCCGGCGCGAAGCCCGACAATGACGGATTCATAAGCTTCACCATTCCCGAGGCGATGCTCAGGTCGCTACCGACCGGAGTGCGCGCAATTGCGGTGGTGGAACGGGGGGGCGAGTTCGGCGCCGCCTGCGTGCTCTGCTCGAATGTGGTGGAATTGAGGTAACAGAAACGGGCATGGATCGCCCGTGGCGTGCCGGTTCAGGGAGCCTGAATCGTGGTCGTCAGGCCGTTGGAGCTCACCACTCGGAACGGCGAGGCGCTGCAGGCGAGACCATCGGTGATCTTCTCGGCCCAAACCGACTGGGCCGTGTATGTGAGACCGATCAGCGCAGGCGCATTGGGGAGCGGCGTCGGCGCAATCGCACAGCCGGCGCCGTCGCTGAAGAAGTCCGTTGTGTAGACCTCCGTCGACAGCACCAGGCTCACATGCAACAGCAATCCGATCCCGAAGGGATCCGATCCCGCGTCGGCTACGTTCGCGATGATACAAACTCCCAAAGTGGCGCTTGGCGCATTCGTGCAGGTGAAGGCGAAGCTGCCATTCCCGATCGCCGGTGTGCCGGAAGCCCCCATGCCGAGAACGCCGCCGCATCCTGCGGTGCCTGTCCCGAACGCGCTCACGCCCGGGAGGTTCGCATTCGCGGCCATCAGCGTCGTGATCGTTTCCGAAAAGTAGTTTGAGGAGATGAGATCCTGGCGGCCGTCCGAGTTGAGGTCTGCGATCCGTACTGCGTAAGAGTATGAACCAGTCGCGTAGCTCGTCCCCACCACAAATCCGCCGAGCGGCGTGCCGGGCAGAAGTGAGATCGTGCCGAGATAGTCGGGAGCGATTCCCTGGTTCGCCACTGCGATATCCCCGCGCCCGTCTCCCGTGATGTCTCCCACGGCGATGCTCCTCGGGAACGAGCCCACGGGGAGCGTCGACGTGAGGCTGAAGGCGCCGAGCCCGTTGCCGGACAGCACGGAGACGGTCCCAAAGCTGTAGTTCACTGTTCCGATGTCGAGCTTCCCGTCACCGGTTAGGTCGGCGACAGCGAGACAATAGGGATCGCTGCCCGCCGGAATCGTCGACGATGCGGCAACCGTGCCTGCGCCATCGCCCGTGCGAAGAGAGATGCTGTCGGAATCGGAGTCGGCTGAGAGAACGTCCACAAATCCGTCGCCGGTCACATCGCGAAGAATCACACAAAAAGGAGACGTGCCGACGGGAATCGTGAGCGATGACGAGAATCCGCCCGCGCCGTTCCCGGTCAGGACCTGAACCGTTCCAGAAATTTGATTGGCAACTGCCACGTCGGCTCGGCCGTCACCATTCCAGTCGGCCGCAGCCAGCGCACGCGGTCCCGAACCGACGGCGACACCCGCCGCTGCGCCGAAGGACCCCGCACCCGTGCCCGCGCGCAGCGTCAGCGTGCTCGCGTTGGAATTCGCGGAGATGAGATCGAGCTCACCGTCCTGATTGAGATCCATCAGCAATACAGCGAGAGGTTTCAAACCGACGGGAAGCGTTCCCGAGGCAACAAATCCCGCAGGCGTGCCGAGAAGCACGGTGGTCGTGCTGCTGCTGAAGTTGGCAGCAACCAAATCGGCGCGGCCGTCGCCGTTCAGATCGCCCGAATCTGTAAAGAGCGCTCCGGGGCCGCCAGCGTAGGTCGGAGAACCCGGGAAAGCCCCGGCGCCGTCGCCGTGCAGCACCGAAACGGTGTTCGAGCCTCGGTTCGCCACCACAAGGTCAGCGTTCCCGTCCCTAGACTGGTCGTCAATCGTCACAAAGTAGGGCAGGTAGCCGCACGGTACCGGCACCGCCGAGCCGAACGCGCCGCCGCCCGTACCGAGAAGCACCGATGCCTTTGCAGTGCCATACTCCGCGACGACGAGATCGGCGAGAGCATCCTGGTTCAGCTGGCCGATTGCCACATGCCGCGGATTTGTGCCAACGGCGTAGGAGCCGCCCGTAGAGAGGCCACCTCCGCCGCTTCCCAAAAGCACATTCACAGTTCCGGTGAGCCAGTTCGCAACGGCAACGTCGTCCAGAAGGTCGCCGTTCAGATTCCCAACCGCCACGGCCTGCGCTCCGGGTGCCGTCAAGATTGCTGCATTCGGAGAGAAGAATCCTGCCCCCGAGTTCAGCGCGCTTGCGATCTCCCCCGTCAGGAAGCAGGCCGCCGTGAGATCGAAGCGGCCGTCGCCATCGAGATCACCACAATCGATCGACGCCGGAGCCGACGTGACAGGGACCCCTGCAGAGGCAACAAATCCGACATTACTTCCATTCAGGATGGCAATCGCCGAGGCGTTCCACAACGCCACGGCCGCATCGACCCGGCCGTCACCGCTCAGGTCTCGCAGTGCGAGCGACTGCGGTCCCTCCCCCACGGAGTACGAGATCGCGGCGGCGAAACCGCCGAGGCCGTCTCCAAGCAGGAGCGATACGGAGTTGGAGTTGAACCCGGCCGTTACGAGATCCGTGTTCCCGTCCCCATTGATGTCCGCGGCTCCGATCGCGAGCGGAGCAAATCCGACCGGATAGGAGACTGCCGGCTGATACCCACTCGGACCCCCGAGCAGCACCGAGACCGAGGACGACCCTTGGTTCGACGCAGCGATGTCTCGAAAGCCATCGCCGTTGAATTCACCTACGGTGACCGAGGACGGAAGCGAGCCGACCGCAAGATGCGGATGCGGATAGCGCTGGGCCACCGCAACAGAACAGAGAGCCCCGAGAGCGGCGCCGGCGGCAGCATGAGCTCGAGCGTTCATGGACTCCCTCATGGTGCAATGGTGAATTGAAGCCCTTGGGAGCTGCTCAGATCGAGCGGCGGCAGTGCACAGATACCCGTCCAGGCCCAATAGGCTTGAATATAATAAACAGCGCCGACCAGCGAAGGGACGTTCGGAACCGGCACGGGAGTTCGTCCGAGCCCCATCCCGTCGCTCACGAAATTGGTTCCGTACAGCTCAGTGGATGTAAAGAAATCGACGTGAAAGAGGACGCCAACCCCGAGCGAGTCCGAACCCGACAAATCCGGGGAGTTGCTGATGATTCCTAGGCCGAGAGCATTCGGAGGCGCCTGCGTGCAAGTGACCTCGAAGCCCGGCGTGTTGATCCTCGGGCAGAGATTCCCACCCATCAGGTGCGGCCCGGAACAGCCCGGTGACCCGACTCCGTAGGGCACAAGATCATTGGTGTATTGAAATGCGCCGACGAGGGATCCCGAACCGAACGTGCTCGAGACTGCGATCGGCTGCCGCCCCGCGGCTCCCGGTGGCGTTGTGCATAGGAGGACTGTGTCCGACTGGACATTCACTCCGCCCGCCGCGGCTCCTCCGACGGTCACCGTGACGGACGGGGCCGCACCGAACTTGTCGAAGTTCAATCCCGAGATCTGAATCTGCGTACCGCCCAAGGACGGACCGCAGTCAGGAGAGACTCCGAAGACCACCGGAGCATTTGTAGGCTTCGGATCAGCGGTCTGGAGCGGGCCGATCGCGATGGAAAAGTTGGCAGAAGACTGGACGGCTCCGGACGGAGCTGCGACGGCGAGATGCGCGGCGAACCCCGTGGAGCAGGCGCCGCCGCCGCCGCCGTCGAACCCCCAGTCCAATAATTGGTAGCTCCCGCTCTGGGCGACTTGCGCGCCGCCCGGCGATGCGAGCGCCGCCGGTGCGAGGATCATTGCGCCGACGGCGAGGACCGTGCGAATCATCGGCCGCCTCCCGCCGCACTCCCGGCATTCTCCTCGCTCAGCTTCCAGCCGAGCTTGGCCGCGGTCGCTTCATTGGGAGTGAGATCCGCCTTCAAGGTTCCGTTCGAGATCAACATTTCGCGAATGGCCGGCGGGTACTGCGTTCCGTACGGAACGCCGCGGGTCTCCGGGACGAATGCCTGGTTCGGCCGGATCGATTGGTGGTCGGCGAATCCGCGGCGCACGCCGTTCACGAAGTAGTCGAACGCTGTGTCCACAGTTGCGCGCACGACGATCTTGTCGAGCCCCTTTGACTCGATCCACAGATCGGCGCGGGCGCCCACGGGAGTGAGCTGCACCGTGAGACCGGAAGCCTCCGACGCAAGCCGGAATTCCTCCGGCACGACGATCGTAGCGACTCCGCCGACGATCTGTGATGATCCGCGGAAGTACGTTCCGGATTCATTGCCTTCGAGGCAGACGAAACGAATCTCCTTCGAGGCGTCGATCGGGTGCGGCTGCACGAAGTACTTGAATCCCGTTCCGCCGAAGTTGCCCGCGGCAAAGACTGCAAACCCGCCAATCGAGCTGGTGGCACCGTGAAGACCATAATTGGTGCCGGTCGGCGCCGTGGCGGTGCCGCGCACTCCGTACAACGGGGAGCTTCCCTGGACGCCGGCGCCGCTCGCGGCTGAGCTGGTTCCGAGCACGCCGACGGCCGAACCGGTCGCGCTCAGGGCGCGTCCGCTGAACGCCGTCCCCGTCGCGCTTGAGGCCGCCACGTCTACGACGGCGCTCGGCGCTCCCGAGCCGGTGATGGGGCTCGCAAGGTCAGCCGCTCCGACGGCGCCCGGAGCGATTTTTATTGTATCCACGGAGTCGGGAGCGAGGGCCGCGGGACCGACCGCGCCTGCCGCCAGCGATCCCGCCACGACGGCGCCCACCGAGATCTTTGACGAAGTTACACTTCCGTCCGCGAGATCGGCAGCTCCGATCGAGAGATCGACAATCTTTCCGCTGTCCACGGAGTCGGGTGCCAATAATCCAAGTGTAATGGAGCCATTGGCAACTGCAGAGGTGCCGACGGCCCCTGGGGCGATGGCGATGGAAGTCACCGATCCGGCGGCCAGCTTCGAGGAAATCACCGATCCCGCCGCCAGGTCAGCGGCCAGGATCGACCCGTCGACGATCTTGGACGAGTCCACCGAATCGGCCGCGAGGATCGGTCCGGTCACCGCCGCATTGGCGAGCGCCACCGTGGTCACGGCGCCGGGCGCCATTGCGGACGCCGTCACAGATCCGATAGCGAGATGGGAGGCGGTGACGGCCGAGGACTCGATCTCTGCCGAGCCGACGGCGCCGTCGACGATTCGTGTGGCGTCCACAGAATCGGCGCCGAGATCCGCCAACGCAATCGATCCGTTCACAATTCGCGCGCCGTCGACCGAGTTTGAGCTCAGGTCCGAGAGCGCCACAGATCCATCGAGAATCTTGCTCGCGTCCACGGAGTCGGCCGCCAAGCCGGCGAGCGTGACGGCACCCGGCGCGAGGGCTGCCGCTCCGACGGCGCCGGGAGCCAGCTTCGAAGCCGTTACAGCCCCCGTTGCGAGGTCCACCTCGGCGACCGCACCGTCAGCGAGCCTCGCTCCGTCGACTGCATCCAGGGCGATCGCTGCGGTGCCGACGCTGCCGAACGCGAGCGCCGTCGCCGTCACGGCACCCGAACTCAATGCCGCGCTCGTTACAGCTCCGGGGGCCAGCGCCGGACCGGTAACCGCGCCCGGTGCCAGCGCGCTGCTTCCAACGGCCGCCGGACCGAGCTTTGTGGACGTCACCGATCCATCGGCCAAGTCCGCCTCCGCGACCGCGCCATCGAGAATGTGATCGGAGGTGATCAGCCCGGTGGGGATTGTAGTACTTACATCGAGCGCGGTGACCTTGGCTGCTCGAAGCGCAAAAGGAACGGATGCGACAACTCGGCGAGGTGTCATTTCCGGGTCGGAACCGACGCGGAACGCAATGTAGCGTGCCCCGCCGTCGAAGAGGCCGCCAGGGATGGAACTGAACTCTCCGAGGAGAAGATTGACAACGCCATTGAGCGCCGTGATCGATTGGCTCTCCGACCAGAGCGGACTTCCTCCATTCGGAACGTCATAAATCCTGACCTCTACGATAGTTGCCCCCTGGAGCGGCGTCCCGCCGGCGTCGGCGAGTCGAGCCTGCAGGTGAATCCGCGGCGGCGGCGCCCCCTGTGCAAGTGCGGCCGATGCCCATGCTGCAGAGCTAAGAACGAATCCCAGGAACCCGGCATACGCATACATGCGCGTTGACGCCTCCAGGCGCGAACCAAACGTGGACCTCTGCGAAAAGTCGGTGCGGGCGCTCGACGCGGGGGTGCGGAACGACTGCTCCGATCCGGTCAAAAGAGCTACATCAGGAAGGAAGATTGCGCAATTAGGCTTGGGGATCCCGGACCTCCCGCCCATGGCCACAGGCCCCTTGACGGATTTCGCATTCGGGAGTTGAGGCTCCAAACAGCTCAGAGGACGTTTGTCACGGTCAAGTCCGCCGGAAAGCCGGCTGTGGGATATGCGGACAACGCGCCGAAGACAGTGCCGACTGATCTCCCGAGACCAGCGCGCTCCATAAATACAGATCGAATGCTACCGGGCAGGCAGCACTCTCTCGTGAAACTGTAGCAACTCCTCTCGCTGGTCTCTGAACTCCGGCAGGCGCTCAAGCTCGCGAATCGCATCCTCGACGCTCGAGAGCGGCACCGGACCCTGCATCCGCTCCTCAAGCTTCAACGGCCGCGATGAGGTGTCACGCGCGGAGAGCGCGTTTTCTGTGCGAACGGCGATTCTCAGAAAAAGTCCGCACTCCGCGAGGAACGCTACAGTCAACAATGCCACGCCGATGCGCCCCCACCACGGGCGGCGGTCCCAGCGCGACGGTGCGCGCGCAGGCGTCTCCCAGCGCGTGGGGTCGAGTGCGCGGGCCGCGAGCCAGGCTCCGCCGACGGCGCCAAGCACCGTCCCGAGAATGAGTAGCCCTGAGCCGCGCTCGACAGCCCCCGCCGCTAGCAGCGCGCGGCGGAGCAGCGTGGCGATGGAAAGTCCGGCCGCGGCGATACCCAACGCCGCTGGCGTGCCGCAGCGCAGCCGCGCATGGGTGGCCGCGCCGACGGCCGCGCTCGCGACGATCGCCACAAGAAACGCCGCGTGGGTCGCCATGGCGAGCTGCGCGTCGGCGAGGTCTGCCCAGTTCGGGAACGCCGACTCACCACGCCACAAAAGCGCTGCCGACCAGAGACCACAGAGCGAGGCCGCCGCGAGCCAAGCCGTCCGGCGCCGCCCCTTCGAAAGCTCGATTTCCTCCAGCAGCAGAGGCAGCAAGACCAGCGTGCCCGCTGCGAGCCCGCGCTGTCCGAAGCTTCCCTCTCCCATCCACCAACAATACCAGCTCGCGACAATCACGAGCTGCGCGGCGAGCCCGGCGGCAAGCCCCATGACGGCCGCCGCCCCAAGCCAGCGCCGCTCCCGGAGCCTCCGCACGAGTGCCGCGACCATGGCTGCGGCGCCGAGTGCATAGAGCGGATGGTAGGCAAGGAGCCCGTGATAGGAATGCCACAGAACTGTGCCGAACTCCGCGCGCGCCAAGTCGACGCTCGCAAATTGCCCGTCGCCGAAATTGTACGGAGAGCGCAGCGGGCTCCCCGTCATCCAGCGGTACACAAATCCGATTTGTACGAGGGCTGCGACGAGCGGCGCTCCGAGAGCCACGGCGTCAAGCCAAAGCGACCCGATCCAGAAAGTCCTCGGACGGTCGCGCCATGCGCGCACGAGAGCCCACAGGACGGCGGTCACCACGAGGGCGCCGAGCGGCACGCGAGCCAGGAGCGCGACGGCGCAGCCGACGCCCACGGTGAGGCTCGCGGCGGCGGTCCATGGCCGCGGGTCGAGCAAGCGTGCCGCGACGATGGCTCCGGCGGCGAGCGAGAGCGTCGCCGTGCCGTAGGCGGTCGCGTAGAAGCCGGCGTGGGTTGCGAGGAATGCGAGGCCCAGACCGAGAACCACCAGCGCGCGCGAGCCGCGGGCGGCGAGCATCAGCGCGCGCGCCCATGCTAGAAAGAGCGCAAGGGCGGCGACGGCGCCCGCGAGCCGGGCGCCCCAAGGGACAGGGAGGAGCCCTCCCGTTGCGGCCGACGGGATCGCGAGGAAGAAGCCGGGGCCGTGGGACCACTGGTGAAACGGCACCCCCATCGGCGACCGCACGTCGGAGCGGATCTCAAACAGATCGCCGCTCAGCGCAACGCGCGCCCAGTCGAGGTAGCGCTCGTAGTCGGGCCCCGCCTGCGCTGCGGCCACGAGGAGCGCGCCCGCAAGGAGAGCAAGGAGGGCGGCGGCGCGGAGCATATTGGGCGTCGGCAGTTCCCCCGGGATCTCGGGGGTCCGCACGATCGGGATTGGGAGCGCATCGCGCCATCACCCATGGCGAGGGCAAGGCGGGGTGCGCGCTTCGCGAGAAGGGCGCCGCGTGTCCCACGGCGAGGATTCAGCGCGCACCGACGCCCCCGCGCGGCTTCTTCGGAAGCCGTACCATGGCCTCTCTCAGCCCCTTCGAGAGACGAGGTCGACGAATGGCTCGAGGAAGCTTCGGCGTGTTTTGGGCTGTGTTCGCACTCGCGGCGAGCGGGCACGTCGTTGCGCAAAATGAGGACGGCACGGCAACGCGGCCGGCGGCCGTTTCGGGGCCGGGCCGCGCGGAAGAGCCGATCCGGCAGGAATACTGGGAGGGCACGCTTTTGTATGGAGAGGATCGAACGCCTGCCGCGGGTCTGCAGGTCTCACTTGTGAGCGACGGCTTGGTGCTCGGCACCACAAAATCGGACGCATCAGGAAAGTTCAGACTCCCGAGGCCGAGGGGTCGCTACTGGCTTCAGGCCACTGATGGCCACACGCTGGATTTCTCGGGCATCTCGGAGCCGCTGGTCAGCCGAAGCTTTCCCACATTTCTCGTGAAATCCTTCTCTACTCTAGAGTTGAAGTTTCCGGGTTTAGATCGGCTGGGGATCCCCTACGTCGATGTGAAAGTTGCAAGCAATGCGCCCATCCGTCGAATTCGAGGGCGAGCGAACGGCGATGGAGAACTCATTCTGAATGACATGATCGAAGAGCTGCACGGAGTCCATGTATACGATCCCGACAGGGTTCTGCTTGCGTTCCATCGGGTTGCAACAAAAAAACGTGAGAAGGTCACGAAGGAGATTGCACTGCCGAAAACTGGACAAGCCGCCGGGCGGCTTCGCGTGATCGGGGGACAGCCGATCAGTGGATTGAGGGTTCAGGCACTCCCGCTCGATCCGCCCTTGTCCGATGGCGAGGAGGTTGCGGCAGAAGTCCTGGCCGATGGGGCAGGCAACTATCGATTCCACCGTCTCGCGCCGAGTCGCTACGTCATTCGAATTCACGCCGCTGAAGTCTATCCCGTTCAGTCTGCTCATCTTGTTACGGTTGCATCGGAGAGCTCCGCTCAGGTTCCCGATCTGTGGTACTCCGCACAACCTTCTCCGTTGGAGTCCTCCCCTTCGAGCGCGGAACCCGACCAGGACAAGAGTCCTTGGCTCGACCCTCAGGAGTGGCCCCCGACACTGCAGTGGGGAACGGGAGCTGTCCACGGAGTTGTCATGACTGACCATGGAGAAGCGCTTCCGTTCGCTCAGATCGATCTCTGGCAATCACCCCGCGTCCCAAGCTCACATTATGTGGCATTTGCCGACGAGCTGGGGCGCTTCGATCTGGGCAGCATCTCTGGAAAGGGCTGGACGGTGCAAGCGAGCCCGCGAGGCATCTCGCGATCAGCACCGGTCCATTGGTCGGCGCCAGTGGCTCTGGATCCCCAACCTGGAAAGAAGCAACAACTGAACTTGGAAGTGGCATTCTTCCATGGGAGCGACGCCGCATCTCGGCCGGATCGGATGGGGCCCGATGCGCCATTGGTTCTGCGCGCCATCGCCAAAGGGGTTCCCCTTTGCGACAGTCTGTTTGTGATCGAGTCGAGGACGCGAGCGTGTCGTGGCTGGACGCTGCCGAGGCAGAGTAAGTATCGCCAAGGGCAGAGCCGTCGGCGCGTGGGAACCTCGGTCTGGACGGATCTTGGAGTTCCCGAGCCGGCTGGCGACGAAGCTGCGATTTGTTACGGGCAAGGAGAGTCGTCTCGAGGGTGTGTGTCGGCCGCCACCGTCGGGCGCCCGCTCGTTCACACGGCGACGCGCGGCTGGTGTGACTTTCAACTTTCGGACGCCGCCATCGTTGGGAAAATGGTCTCCACCGAGACAAATCTGCCCCTGCGTGCGGTGCTGCGGCTCGAACCCGATGGAGAGCTTGTGCGCTCGGGCGCACCGTTTAGCATTGCAACAGTAGAGTCGGATGCCGAGGGCACATTTGTCCTTCAGCGCGTTGCTCCCGGGCCCTATGAATTGGTCGTGGAGCGCGGCAAGCACGGCGACCGGGCGGAGCCTGGACAGCGCATGCCGGTCACCGTTCGCGGGGATGGGATCGAGCGCGTCCGCTGGGCTGTGCGACCCGGTGCATCCCTCGTCGTCAAGGTGGTCGATGCCACCGGCGCTCCGATTGCGAATGCACATGTCACGTTGCGGCCGAAGCCGGGTGACGGCACGCCGCAGGGAGCCACGACGCGAGAGCGAGGTGCGGCAACATTTCATTCGTTGATCGACGGCCCGGTGCTCGTGGAAGCCGTGGAGCTGCTCGAGCCGGGATCGTCGCGTGCCGCTCGGAAGTCGGAGCCGCTGCATGCGGTGATTCGTAAGGACGCGCAGCAGACGCTACAGATTGCCTTGCTGCCGCGCGTCGTCGTGCGCGTCGAGGCGGACGGCGCCGAGCCCGAGGTGCTTGGGCGCCTGCGCCTGCGCGTCTACGACGCGGACGAACGCGAGATGCCCATTGGACGGAGCGACTGGGAACCCAACACCACCTATCGCGAGTTTGTTTCGCACTTGCGCTCCGGCGAATACACCCTCGAGGCGACAGCCCCTGGACTTCCGATGCAAATCATCCCATTCCGAGTCGGCGCCGATCCGGTGGAGCCGATCCGGGTGCGACTCAAGGCGAAGTAATCTCCGCTCGACGGACGTGCAGGCGCGCTACTTCTCGCTGCCGGAGGCCGCACGAAGGACAGCCAAGACGTCAGGATCCGAAGCCGTCGCGCGCGTCGCGAGCGCAGAAAGCTGATCCGGCGCGATCTCGCGAAGGAGTCTTACGGCTTCCTTCGCTACCAGCACATCAAGATCCCCACGCTCCACTGTCGCCATGAGTAGCCCTGCGTATCGGCCTCGACTTTCAACATGGAGAGCGGCCGCCTGAGCCATAGCCCCGATCGTGTTCAGAATCTCCATCCGATCGGTGGCGATCGGACGCGCAAGGCTCTCCTCAAACACGGATACGCAGACTTCCGGGTCTGCGAGGCGAGCGATGTTGTTCACGATGTTCCATCGGAGTTCGGGTTCCTCTGCGAAGCGGAATGCGTTCGCAAGATCGTCGCCGAAGGACCGAGCAAGCTCCCTCTGAGGATGAGGTCCGAGTGATGTGAGAATCTCTGCCATGACCGCGTGCTTCGCTCTCGGACCGATGGGAGCAAACAAATCGCCACGCCGAGAGAGGGCGGCACTGAGATTCCCGGCATGGAGGCGGCTCAACACCATGCCCGCATGGTGGCCCATGACGAGGCTGTCGTTGGCCTTCCCTTCGAAATTCATCGCGTCATAAATCATCCGGCGCGCGAGTTCCTTGTCGGCGAATGTTGCGAACTCCTCCAGGATCTGGTCGCGTTGCTTGATCGTGGATGAGCTGCCCACGAGCTGTGCATATTCGCGCAGCAGTGCCTCCCCCCGAGCGCGCTCATCCAAGACCGCTGGAGCTGTCGTGGGACGCTCAGCTTCGTGCTTTGACCGAACGGAACTCTCGGCAACAGTAGAAACGCCGGTCACGCCCTCTTCCGCTGGCAAGCTGCTGGAAGTATCTGTGGCGTCGAGCCGACGCGTCGAGCTCTCGCTGGGGATGAATTCCCCGGAGGAGGATCCTTGGGAGACTGCAAAATAAACGGCGGCGAGCGCAGTGATCACAACGAATGGGACAATCCAAACACGAGTCGGGGAGCCAAGGGCTCGCGGCTCCGGGGCTTGCCGATTCTGACGACTGTTCATTCCAGCTGCGCTCGCTCTACGCGAAAGTATCCTCAGAGGTCACACCTTTTCGCGTCTCCATTTCCGACCCGCGTCTCTGCCGAGCCCTTCTGTGAGAGGAGAACTCTGCGATCCCCGTCCGGCGATGCCGCCCATCGGCCCCGCCCTCCTTGCTCCATACCTCTCGAACTCCGCGGCGATGCCCTCTGACCCATCGGTTCGCGATCCAAATCATCCCATTCCGAGTCGCCGCCGATCCGGTGGAGTCGATCCGGGTACGGCTGAGTGGGAACTGAGCGAAGGCCGGAGCGTCATCCGGCGGCACATGTTCCGCCGAGATCGTTACAGACGCTTCGGCGCTCTACTGCCTTTGCGACCGGCGGCGCTCGCGCCAAACCTCGAAAACTCCCGGCAGAATCGACAGCACGATCACGATCCCAATAATCAAGTGAAGATACTTCCCGACCTGATCGGCGCCGATCGTATTCTCAAAAATACGCCGAATACCCCAGCCGGCGAAGAGCATCGAGCCGACCCAGGCGATGCCGCCCACGACGTTAAACATTGCGAATCGTGTATAGTTCATCCCTGCCGCGCCCGCGACCGTCGGGGCGAAGGTCCGAACGATAGGCACAAATCGCGCCAGAATGATCGTCTTCCCGCCGTGCCGCTCATAGAACTCGTGCGCGCGCAACAGATGCTTGCGCTTAAACAGAAGCGAGTCATCGCGCTTGAAGAGCGCGGGGCCTGCCTTCGAGCCGATCCAGAATCCGAGAGCGTCGCCGACGATCGCCGACACCGAGATCGCCACAAATAGCCAAAGGATATTGATCCCGTTTGCCGGGTCGGCGGCGAAGAGGCCGGCCGTCACGAGCAGCGAATCGCCCGGCAGAAAGAAGCCGACCAACAGCCCCGTCTCCACAAAGACGATCCCGCAAAGCAGCGGCGGCCCGCCGATGCGGATCGCGTTCTGGATGCCCTCGGCCGAAAACAGGTCGAGCAGCCAGCGCCAGCCTTGAGGCGAGGGCGCGCTCGCCGGGGTCGAGGACGCGGCGGCCTGAAAGAGCGAAACGACGCTGAGCAACCAGTCGGGCATGGGGTGGCGGATTGGGGGCGGGGAAGTCTCCTTGACGACCCGCAGACATGCCAGCGGCGGCCCCGAGACCGTCCCGCTTTTCCCGACTACCCTGGGCCGATGCGAAGGCCCCGCCTGCTGATCCTCTCCTCCGCGCTCCTCGCGCTCGCGCTCTCGGCCCCGGTCACTGCGGCGCTCCTCCAGGACGGCAAGGGGCTCGGGCCCGGCCCCCAGTGGCGCGGCCCCATCTCGCCGGCCGAGTCGAACGAGGTCTTCGCGACGGCCGACGGCTGCTCCATGTGCCACTCGGCGTCGCCGAACGCCGTGGCGCTGCGCTCCCCGACGGGCGACGACGTATCGCCCCACGGGCTGTGGCGCGCGACGCTCATGGCCAATGCGTTCCGCGACCCCTACTGGCGCGCGCAGGTGGCGAAGGAGTGCGAGGCCGCTCCCGCGCAGAAAGCCGAGGTGGAGGCGCTCTGCCTGCGCTGCCACGCGCCGGCGGCGCACCACGGGGCAGCGTTGGGCGGCCTGCTGTCGCCCCCCATTGCCGACGCGGCCAAGAGCGCGCTCGCGCGCGACGGCGTGAATTGTACGGTCTGTCACCAAATCCAGCCGCAGGGGCTCGGCGCCGAGGAGACGTTCGCCGGAAAAGTGCACATCGGTCGCGAGCGCTCGATCTTTGGGCCGTATCCCGAGCCGTCGGCGACGCCCATGAAGATGCACTCGAGCTACACGGCGACCCACGGAACGCACATTTCGAAGTCTGCGCTGTGCGGTTCGTGCCACACGCTGCACACCGAACATGGCGGAGCGCGCTTCCCCGAGCAGACGCCCTACCTCGAGTGGCGCAACTCGATGTATGAGGACGAGACCGGACGGAAGGATCTGTCGCAGAGCTGCCAGGATTGCCACATGCCGCGGCAAGGCACACTTCGGATCGCGCGCAATCCGGCGGGCCGGGACTTCAATATTACGCCGCGGCCCGATTTCGCCGCCCATGTGTTCGCCGGCGGCAACGTCTTTATGCTGGAACTGCTGCGGGCGAACGCGAAGGAGCTTGGAGTCGAGGCGCCCGATGCGGCGCTCGAGCGCAATATCCAGATCACGCGCCGGCAGCTCGCCGACCTCACCACGCGCGTGACGGTCGGAGAGATCCGCCGAGCCGAAGGGAAGCTCGAGTTCGACGTGAAGGTGGAGAACCTCACAGGTCACAAATTCCCGACAGGCTATCCGTCGCGGCGCGCGTGGCTGCACGTCGAGGTGCGCGCGGGCGGAAAAGTAATCTTCCGAAGCGGCGCTTCGGATGCGACCGGCAAGCTCGTGGGCGTAGTCGACGAGCTGGCGGTGCCGCATCGAAATGTGATCGAGAAGCCCGAGGAGGTGGTCGTGTATGAGCTCGTCGGGCACGACGCCCAAGGCGCCCCGACGACCTTCCTTACGAAAATGGCGTCGCGCGGCAAGGACACGCGGCTGCTTCCGAAGGGGTGGCGCGTCGATGGCCCGCACGCGGAAGACACAAAACCGATCGGTGTGGCCGGCGACGCCGACTTCACAGAAGGCGGAGACGTTGTGCACTTCCGCGTGCCGGTCGGCGCCGACGCGCCGCGCGTTCAGGTGGTCGCGTGGGTGCGCTATCAGTCGGTGCCGCCCGCCTGGGTCGAGGCGCTCCGCCGGTCGCAGACCGACGAAGCGAAGACATTTGTGCGCATGTACGACGCCGCCGACCGCTCGCCAGAAGTGGCCGGGCTCGGTGCGCGCAGCGAGGCCCAATAGGCCAGCGGCCCCGTTACAAGAACTCGACGACGACTCCCTGCGTCGCGCTGGCGCCAAGCTCAGCGCCGGCGTCGAGGCCGAAGCCCTGGACGTAACATTTCAGTCCGCTGAGCGTCGGGTCGCTCGGTAGCGGCACCGGAAGCTGGCCGGCGCCGGCGGCGTCGGTCGCAAAGGTGTTGCTCACCCAAAACGGCAGATTCGGATCGGCAAGAAGCAGCCCCGTCGTGCCGAACGGGATCGCCGCCTGCGCGGCGGAGGCGAAGAGGGCGACCGTCGTAGTCGGCGCGAAATCGGCCACGGTGAACCCGAACTCCGCGCTCCCGACGAGCGGCGCCGCCGAGCAATCGAGGCGCGGGACGAGGCTCGCCGTGCCGGGCGTGCCAACGCCAAAAGGGCTGCACGCCGCACCGATCGGAAGCGCCGGGTAAGGATACAAAGTCACATTTCCCTTCCCGTCGTTGATGACGACGCGAAGCTTATCCATCCCCGGTGTGAGTCCGGCCGTCACCGGAATTTTGTATTGTCCATTGCCGAGGTCGATGGGCGCACCGAACGTGGAGCTTCCCGCGCTGCCCGGCGCGTGCGCGACCGTGACGGTCGCGCCGCCGGTTGCGAGCGCCGTGCCGGCGATATCTTTGAGCGTGAGAGTGAGCGTTGCGATGGAAGCGCCGTCGGCCGGCAGCCCCACCTTGTCGAAGCTCTTCTCGGTCAAAATGTGATCTCCGTGGCCGATCCAGCCGGCTTTGAACGCCGCGTACTGGGTCGTCAGTGTATCGACGGGGTCGGGAGACGCCGCGCCGCCGATCACATTCAGATTCATGTAGTATTGCCCCGTGGCGCAGCCGAGCGTGCCGTTACAAACGCTGCCGTCGACGTCGCCGATGCGCGCCACGATCATGTAGCCGACGTGGGCCGATTTTGTGAACGACGGCGGCGGCGCGCCGCACGACGTGGGCGCCGACGTCGAGCAGGAACAGCGGCCGTCGCCCCCCATCGACTTCGCCGCCTGCATGGCCGCCATCACCTTGTCGGCGAGGCTCCCGGGAGTATTGAGAACTGCCTGCTCGGCGACCTGCACCACGGGCGCCCCCGTCAGCACATTTCCCTGGATCGCGTAGCGAATCGAGCCGATCTGCCCAACGGCGCCGCCGGCCCACTGCCCGCAGGCAGTGCCCGTAAACGTTAATTGATCTCCGCCGCCGTAGAGGCAGACCATTCCGTACTGCCGAAACTGAAAGGCGGAAACGATCCCCTGGATGTCCGCAAGAATCGCGGGGAGTGGCTTCTCATTGCGGAAGCCGTTCCAAATGCGAACGCGCGCTGTGGCTCCGTTATCCACGAGCGATTGAGCGCATGCGCCCCCCTTGCCGACCACCACCACCGGGCAGGCTTTCTCGAGGTCAAAATTGGTGATGCAGGTGGCGTTGCCGATCGCCACCTCGCCGGTATTGAGATCGACGAGGATGATCGACCAGGTGGCGAAGGCCGGCGCCGCGAGGAGCGAGGCCGCGAGGCCAGCGGCGAGCAGGTGATGCCGCGCGGCGCGCGCGGCGGTCTGGAGGGCATGGGCGAACATGCCCTCTAGGCTACCCCGTCCGAAGAAAGCCAACCACCGGCTCGCGCCCGGTGCCCGTTGTCGAGCACCGGCGCGCATCCCGATATCTACCCGACGGAATCGCTAGCCCGCCTTCGCCAGCTTCGAGTTGCGGATTCCGTACCCGAAGTAGATCAACAATCCAATCAAGAGCCAGCCGGCGAGACGAAGCCAGTTGAGCCACTCGAGTCCATAGATCATGGCCGCGCAGACGATGATCCCGGCGATCGGCACGAAGGGCACCAGCGGAGCTTTGAACTCTCGCTTGAGATGGGGCGCTCGCACGCGCAGCACCCAGATGCCGGCGCAAACCACAATGAACGCGAAGAGCGTTCCGATGCTGGTCATGTCGCCGACGATGTCGGCCGGGGCGAAGGCCGCGAAGGCGCCGACGAATACGAGGAAGACTAGGTTGGATTTGTAAGGCGTCTGGTACTTCGGATGAACCTCCGAGAAGAGCTTCGGGACGAGCCCATCGACGCTCATCGAATAGAACACGCGCGACTGCCCCATGAGCATGACGAGGATCACCGACGAGAACCCGGCCAGGATCGCCACTGTCACAAACTTCGCGAGCCAATCGTAGCCTTTCATGTAGGTCTGGATCGCGTAGGCGACTGACGCCTCGCGTCCCTGCGTCCGGAAATCCTCCACCGACGCAACGCCCGTGAGCACGTGGGCGAACAGAATGTACAGAACTGTGCAGATCACGAGCGAGCCGAGAATGCCGATGGGCATGTCGCGCTTGGGATTCTTCGACTCCTGAGCCGCTGTCGAAACGGCATCGAACCCGATGAACGCGAAGAACACGGTGCCTGCCGCGCCGAGAATTCCCACGAATCCGCCGTAATGGTGGGCGACGCCCTGGGAATCCGTGAACGTCGAATCGGCGGGAATGTAGACCGCGTGGTTCGCCGGATTGATGAATCCCCAGCCGAGGATGATGAACAGCACCACGATCGAGACTTTGGTAATCACGATGAGACCGTTCACGAGCGCCGACTCCTTCGTGCCGCGAATGAGCAGCAGCGTCAGCGCGATGATAATAAAGAGCGCCGGCACGTTCATGAGCCCATGCGCCACGGTGCCGTCGGCTAACTTATGTGACTCGAATGGTGAGTGACACCACTGATACGGAATGTGCCAGCCCAAATACTCGAGCAGCTTATTGAGGTACTCGCTCCATGCGATTCCCACCGTGGCCGCGCCGACGGCATACTCCAGCACCAGATCCCAGCCGATGATCCATGCCACCAGCTCCCCCATCGTCGCGTACGCATAGGTGTATGCGCTTCCGGCGATTGGGATCATGGAGGCGAACTCGGCGTAGCACAGACCCGCGAAGGCGCAGCCGATGGCCGCCACCACGAATCCGAGCGTTACCGACGGGCCGGCGTTCTGCGCAGCCGCCGCAGCAGTCCGCACAAAAAGACCGGCACCAATGATGGCGCCGATGCCGAGCATGATGAGGTCGGCCGGTCCGAGCGACCGTTTCAGGCCGGAGCCGTGTCCGCTGTCGGACATCAGCTTGTCGACCGACTTCGTTGCGAAGAGCTGGTTGCCCATCGAGGAGTTACCTAGTCCAGGGGTCGGGATCGGAGGATCAGTTCGCTTTTTGTGGTTCTCGAGTCGCGTCACGCAGCATCGTGAGGGAAGTGTAGGTCACCACCACCACGACGAGCCATTTGAGCCAATTCAGCGGCAGCTCTTTCACAACGAGCGCTGCAATCAGCACCGCGGGGATACCACCCAGCGTGAGACCGAGGCTCGCCCGCGGCGCGTAGCTACGCTTGCGGACGAATTGTAGACTCGCCACCGGCATCAGAAGCGCGCAGGACCCCATCATGATGGGGAAGGCCGCTGTTGCATCCATGCCTAGGAGGCTCACGAGCACGAGGCAGGGGGCGTAGAGTCCGATGCCGATCGTCATGAGAGCGCCCAGCACAAAATTCGCCGCGACGCCGATTGCCAACAGCGAGCCTTCGAGGTGCGTTGGCGCATTCTCCTTTTCCAGGTGGAACTGCTGGCGAACCACGATCACAGCCGCGATGCCGAGCAAAGCGCACCCCATGCCAAGCTGAATGCGACGCTTCGGCCAAGAGGATACAAATCCGGCGCCGAGCCACGCGCCCGCTACCGCGGCCGCGATCATCGATACGAGCGTGATCGGATCAACCTTGACGATCTGTGTGTAAATGATCGCCTGCACAACTGTCGGCAGCGTGTGCCCGACGTTGAGCGATCCCGGAATCAGGCGGTCGGGCACCTGCTTCAGAAACCGGAATAGCGCCGTCGTCGTCGCGAACGACCCAATGCCGAGCGTATCGAGGAAGTCGGTCAGCACGCCGATTCCGAGCTGCAGCGGCGTCGGCGGCCCCGTGTCGGCGCCAGGCAGCCGCTCGTCGAGGGCGAGGGCGCCGTCGGGCTCTCCGGAGCTCCAGCCGGCCGCGAGATTCACGATCCAATAGATGGCGAAGCCGACCCCGGCGAGGCCGAAGAGCGCGAGAAGTGTGAGCTTGATCGGGTCGAGCGACCCCGAGGCTGCCGGCTCCTCCCACGAAGCTGCCGCGGAGGCGAGAAGTGTGATCTTGGCCGAACTCAAGGTGGGGTGCCGCGGAGAAGGGCGGGACCGTAACGGCGCACCCCCCGACGAGCAAGAAGCCCCCGGCGAACGGGCTGCTCGCGCGCCTTTCCGTCAGAGCGTCGAGAGAGGGTCGACGTCGACCACGGGGCGAATACCACCCGGCAGAGGATGGCTCGCCACGGCGCGCAAGCGCGGAAGGAGCGGCTCGAGGCGCTCCGGCGGCGAGCAGCGCAGGAGGAAATGCCAGCGCGCGCGCCCCTTCACGAGCGCAATCGGCGCCGCAACCGGCCCAAGCCGCTCGACGCCTTCCACCGGCTCCGGCAGCACCGCCTGCGAGGCCGACTCGATGGCGGCCTTCGCCTGCTCCTCGTCGTCGGCCTCCACCAATACCCGCGCCAGCCGCGCGTAGGGCGGGTAGCGGTAGAGCTTGCGTTGCGCCAGTTCCTGCGCCGCGAACGACTCGAAGTCGTGCTTCGCCGCAAGCTCGATCGCGGGATGCCCCGGGAGCGAAGTCTGAACGATGACCTCTCCTTTGTGGACGCTGCGTCCGGCGCGGCCGGCCACCTGCGCCACGAGCTGGAACGTCCGCTCCGAAGAGTGGTATTCCGGAATGTGTAACGTTGCGTCGGCGTTCATCACGCCTACCACCGTCACCTCCGGCACGTCGAGCCCCTTCGCGATCATTTGCGTTCCAACGAGCACGTCGACCTCGCCGCGCCGAAACCGCCCGAGAATCGCTTCGTGGCTGCCGCGCGCGAGCGTCGTGTCGGAATCCATGCGCGCGACGTGCGCTTGCGGAAACGCGCGCAGCACGAGCTGCTCGATCCGCTCCGTGCCGGCGCCAATACGCTTCATCGAGGGCGCCTTGCACTCGGGACACGACGTGACCGGCAGCATCTCGTGATGGCACAAATGGCAGACGAGCCGGTCGACGCGCCGGTGATATGTGAGCGACACGGCGCAGCGCCCGCAGCGCACCGTTTTTCCGCACGCAGAACACCATAAAACCGGCGCGAAGCCGCGGCGGTTCAAGAAAAGGATCACCCTTTCCTTGCGCTCCAGCGCGCGCTCGACGGCGATCTTCAGCGGGCGCGTCATCGGCACGTCGGCGCCGAGATGCATCTCTTTCGCGCGCTCGCGCCGAAGGTCACAAATTCGCACGGGCGGAAGCTCGCCCCCGGCGACGCGACGCGTCAATCTCACCAAAGTGTGTTTGCCATCGAGCGCACTTTTCCACGACTCGAGGCTCGGCGTTGCGCTGCCGAGCACCACCGCCGCGCGCGCCAGCTCACCGCGCCAGAGCGCCACGTCGCGCGCGTGGTAGCGCGGCGTTGAGCCCTGCTTGAACGACGGCTCGTGCTCCTCGTCGACGATCACGAGGCCGAGGTCGCGCAGTGGTGCAAAAATCGCCGAGCGCGCACCGACGACGACGCGCGCGCGCCCGCTTCGGATCTGTTGCCATTGCTGGGCGCGGCTGCGATCGGTGAGATGGCTGTGGAGCACCGCCACCTCGCCGAAGCGCGCGCGGAAGCGCTCCACCGTCTGCGGCGTGAGAGAGATCTCGGGCACCAGCACGAGGCCGCTTCGGCCCGCGGCGAGCGTCTGCGCGAGCGCCTGAAGATACACTTCGGTCTTGCCACTTCCCGTCACGCCGAAGAGCACAAAAGACGCAAACTCGCGCGCAACAGCTTTTGTGGCAATCGCGTCGACCGCGGCGCGCTGCTCGTCGCTCAGCTCGTGGGGCTTCGACGGCGCCGTCGCGCGCGCCTCGAGCAGCGGATCGGGTGCCGGCTCGCGCCACTCGAGGCGAAGGAGCCCGCGCTTGGCGAGCGTCTTGGCGGGCGACGACGACACGCCCACGGCGCTCAGCAGCTCGGCGAGCCGCAGCTCGCCCCCCGCCTCGCGGAGCGTCCGCAGAAGCCGGTAGCGCTCGGGCTCCTTGGCCTCCATGGCGGCGAGCGCTTCGAGGTCGATCGCAAGCGCTACCGCATAGAGATCGCGGCGGCGCTCGGTGAGCGTGCGCAGCGGAGCGGGGAGCATGGCGGCGAGCGCCTGCCCGCGTCCGCAGGCGTACTGCGAGGCGATGCGCTCGGACAAAGCCAGCAGATCGCCCTCGACGGCCGGCTCCTCATCGAAGACGCGCTGGATCGGCTTGATGCGGCGGGGATCGCAGGTCGGCGACTGCGTCAGCTCCGTCACCACCCCCATGAGGCCCCGCGCGCCGAAACCTACAAATACCCGCGCCCCCGGTGCGACACGCGCGCCCTCCGGAACCCGATAGGTGAACTCCGTTTCGACCGGCAGATCGACGGCGACCTGCGCGTAGAGCGCGCGGTCGGGCTGCGGCACGGGGCGGCTCGGCTCGAGCGCATCGAAGAGCCCCGGGGAGCGGTCCGGTCGGCGTGCCATGGAACGCGCAGCCTACCTGCCCGTGGCAAAAGTGCTCCGCAGAGCGAGCGCGAGGATTTTTCGTGAGGTCGAGAAGGACCGCTGTAGCCGTAGCAAGAAGCTACGGCGAGGCGGTCCGACGACGAGTTCGCGAAAAAGTCCCGCGCGCAGCTCGGATGACTTTAGCCATGGGCAGGTACTCGGCGGCGCGCCGCCGCGCGTCAGCAGGTGCACGGCGTCGCGCTGCACCGAGGGCAGCCGTCGCCGTATTTGTTTCTCGCAGCCTGCTCGAGATCGATGCCGGCGATCGACGCCATGGTGGTGAGCCACGCGAGCACGTCGGCGAACTCCCCCTCCAGCTCAGCCCGGTCGCGATCCGTCCCTTTGTTGCGCCGCAGCGCGCGCGTCAGCTCGCCGCATTCCTCACTAAACCACATGTGGGTTCCGGCGAGGCCGCGCGCGCGATCGCGCGATCCATACACTTCTTCGATCAGCTTCTGGAACTCGGAAATTCTCACGCTTCGCCTCCGGACGGCGCTTTCGGGCCGGGTGCAGGCTTGCGGCGAATGGTAACGATCATCAAATCCTCGCTGAGCGGCGCATCCCCACGGAACCGGTCGATCTCCGAGCCGATCAGTTGCGTAAATGCGTCGGAGGCTTTGCCGCCGTGCTTCTTCACGAGTTCCTGCACGGCCGCTTCGCCGAGCTCCTGGTCGTCCTCGTTGTGAACCGAGAAGGCGCCGGCCGTCAGCAGCACGAGGCGATCGCCCGGCGCAAGTGTGAGCTCTATCTCGCGCATGGTGCGGTCGAACACGGGCCCGGGATCAAAGCCCAAGGCAATCCCTTCGGGGTGAACGCTTTCGATGGCCTTCGTCGCAGCTCGCCACAAAAACGCGGGAGCCTTGTGGCCTGCGCTCGCGATGCGCACGCGTCCCGTCGGCTCGACGGTGGCCGCCATCGCCGTCACAAAAAGGCCGCGGCGCATATCGCGCGTAATGGGCCGATTTGCAGCTTTCAGCGCCGCCGCTGGCGCGGCCTCACGCTCCAGCGCCGCATGCAGGTTCGCGCGCGCCATGGTCATCAGCATGGCGCCGGGCACCCCCTGTGTAGAGATCCCCGCGACGACTACGGAGAGCGCGTTCATTCCCCCCGCAGCGTCGACGAAATCGTATAAATCGCCGCCGACGGAATCGGCCGCCGCGGAGAGCGCGGAGACTTCGAATCCTTGCAAATCCGGCGTCTTCTCGGGCAGCAGCGAGGAGCGAATCTCGGCGGCGATCTGCAAGTCGTGCTGCGCTTTCTCCCGCTCGCGCTGAGCCTCCTGCGCATCGCGCAGCCCGCGAATCATGCGATCCACCGACTTGGCAAGGAGCCCGACTTCGCCGCTCGCCTGCACGCGCACGCGATGGTCGAGGTTGCCGTGGCTCAGAATCCGCACATCTTCGATCAGACCCGTGAGCGGCCCCACAATTCTCCGAGACAACAAATAAGCGACTCCAACGCCCACGAGAACGATGATGGCTGAGGTGCCGACCAAAGACACCAAAAGGCGCGAGCGAAAATCGCCCGCGGCCGAGTCGGTCACCACGTCGATTTGCTTTGTAACACCCGAGGACTCCGTCGAGTAGCCGCGGTAGACCACGCCCTCGACCACCTCGCCGCGCCGCGTGATGCGGGCGGGCTGCACGTCGACTCCCGCGAGGCTGTAGGACGGTCCCTGGGGCTCCCAGGTGAGCCCCGATTGCTGGGCCAGATTGCGTGCCGCCGAAGCGCCTTTGAGATCGAGCGCTTTCTCGGCCGCCGCCGAAGCCAGATTGAAGTTCAAGAGTGCCGAAGCGATCGACGCGACGAGCACCGCGAGACCGACGCTCAGTAGAAACGATGTCGTGATCGACATCCCGCCGGTCGACGACGAGATCTCCTGGCTCGCGCTCGGTCCGGCTGCGGTGCGGCGGACTCCCGACGAGCTGCGCTCGTCCTCGTCGCGGTGGGCACTTTTCGTGGCGGGCATGGGGTGCATTCTGCCGATCGCCCCGGCCGACGCGAGCCCTCATTCGCGCAACGGCTCGGCTCGGAACACCGAGCCATCGATGCGGGCCGCCCTACTTCGAGAGCTCCGCGTCGACCGTACGCACGAGCGAACTTTGGGCGCCCGTGCAGCGCTCCAGCGCCTCTCGGAGCTTGCGCAGCGCGGCGCGCCCGCCTTCGAGGTCGCCCCCGTCGCGTTGCGCGAGCGCAGCTTGAAACTCGAAGGCGAGCACGATCGGGTGAAGGTCGCCAGTGAACGACTTGGCCCGCTGCGCTCCGTCGGCGAGAGCGGTGTGCGCCTCGGCGTGGCGGCCGAGGGCACGCGCGGCGACCCCGTAGGCATAAGTAATCTGCAAGGAGGACGAGCGGATTCCCACAGTGTCGCGGCGACGGCGCGATTCGAATCGCTGCACCATCGCCCAGGCCTCTTCGCCGCGCCCCAATCCGGCGAGACACTCCGCCATCACAGAAAGAAAGAGCAGCCCGCGAATGTCGCGCTCGCCGAAGACCTTCAAGTGCTCATCATAGGCGGCGCGGATCAAATTGTATGCTTCTTCGGTGCGCCCCGATCTCGCCAGCGCAGCGCTCTGGAAGCGCAGAATTGCGAGCCGGCGGCGGTCGTTCTTTCGGACGTCCTCTCGCTGGAGGAACTCATTCGCAGACGACATCGCCTCGTCGTAGAGACCGTGAGTCAGAAGTGTCCATACCATTTCGGTCTCGAGGCGAATTGCGTTGCCTTCGCGGTCCTTTGAAAGATGCTGCCGATAATAGTGTGCATGCTCCCGCCTCAATTCTCGAGACTCCGGCCAGCGCCCGCAGGATTCAAGCGCATCGGCCTGCGAGCTCAGTACTCCGGCCACGATCGGAGGATCTGTGATCTTGCCGGCCCGGATCGCCCGAAGCGGGGCGACGAGCGCATCGATTGCCTCGCTCGCGCGTCCGCGGGCCAAGAGCGTGCGGCCGAGGCGAACGCCGGTGAGCAGCGTCTCCGGATCGTCTTCGCCTCGGGTCTTCCCGAGCTGCACGAGCGCGAGGCGCAGCTGGGCCTCGGCCTGGCTCGTGAGTCCGAGGCTCGCGTAGGCGCCGCCGACGGCGTGCCGAAGCTCGGCGGCAAGCTCGGGGTCATCGGAGTAAGCGCGGTCGAGCTTCGCAGCCGCCTCCGAGAGCCTGCGCGTCAGAGCCGCCACGGGCGTGTCGGCGTCGTTCTCGTCGTCGGCGTCCATCGGAGCCAACAATTCGCGCATGAATTCAAACAGTAATCTTTGCTGCTCGGCGCGGCGGGCGGAGCGCGCCTCGGCGCGCGTCGACTGCACCCAACCGTAGCCAAGGCCCACGATCCCAAGGAGCAGGGCGAGCGCCACGGCCCCCGCCGCCACCACCGCTTTTCGATGCTGGCGTACAAGGACGCGGAATCGATAGGCCGCCGTCGGCGGCCCCGCGGCAAGCGGCTCCCCATGCACAAATCGCAGCAGGTCCGCGCGCAGCTCCGAGGCCGAAGGATACCGTTCCTCCCGGTCGCGACGAATCGCGCGATCGACGATCCACTGGAGCTCGTCGGGCAGCGCGGGGTCGAAGTCGCGCAGCTTGCGCGGTTCCGCGGCGCCGAGCGTGCGTACGATCTCCGGGAGCGCCTTGCCGTCGATGTCGAAAGGCAGCCTCCCCGTCAGCAGCTCGAAGAGCACAACTCCCAGAGAATACACATCGGTTCGTGTGTCGAGATCGGCGTCCGCGGCGAGCTGCTCGGGGCTCATGTACTGCAGCGTGCCGAGGATCTGACCCGGCGTGGTACTGGGCGCGAGCGGCTCCTCGTCGAGGTCGAGCGGCCTCGCGACGCCGAAATCGATGATCTTCAGAGTTCCCGCGGCGTCGACCAGCAGGTTGGCGGGCTTGAGATCACGATGCAATAATCCCCGCTGATGCCCGTAGTGCACCGCATCGCATGCGGCCGCCAGCAGCCGCACGCGTTCCTCGACGCTGCGCTCCCGGCCGAACTCGCTGATCGTCTGCGCGCCGTCGACGAGTTCCATGGCGAAATAGGGCAGCTCGAGGTCGAGCTCTCCTGAGCGCACCTCGAACACGCCAGCCTCGAGGATTTGTGCGATCCCGGGATGCCGCAGGCGCCCCAGGCATTCCGCTTCATACTGAAACCGCCGCAACGCTGTCGCCGAGTGCGTCCCCGTACGCATCACCTTCAATGCCACTTTTCTCCTGGGCGCTTCCTGCTCCGCGACGTAGACCGTTCCCATGCCTCCCCAAGCCAGCACGCGCTCGATGCAATAATTCCCGACGCGGGAGTGCGGCGCCAGCTCGCCGCTCCAAACGGGATAGGAGCCCGTGTCCCGCTCGTGGAGCGGCGACTTGAGAAACTCCGCGCCGACGCGATCGAGGCTCGAATCCTCCTCGAGCAAGCGCTCCACCAGAGTGCGCAACTCGGCGTCGTCGCCGCAGCTCTCGTCGAGGTAGGCGCGCCGACGGTCGGGTTCGAGCGCGACCGCGCGCTCGAACGCTTCGCGAACCCGCGACCAGCGCGCGCGGTCCACAATTACTTACCTTTCAACCGGTCGTGGAGCCACGAGCGGGCGAGACGCCATCTCCGCTCCACGGTGGGCGTTGAGATCTCAAGAATACGCGCCGTGTCGTCGATTGTGAATCCGCCGAAATACCGCAGTTCTACGATGCGTCCGAGCTCCTCGTCGATCTGTGAGAGCTCCTTGAGCGCCTCGTCGAGAGACAACAGATCGAGTGCGCGCCGCTCAAACTCCTCGACGACATCGTCGAGCGGGACGCGCTCACGTCCACCGGCGCGTTTCTCGGCGCGGCGCGCTCGAGCGTGGTCGGTCAGCACATGGCGCATGGCCGTGACGGCGGTGCGCAAGAAGTGATCTCGCCCTTGATACCCGACCACGTCGGCGTCGCACAGACGCAGAAAAGCCTCGTGAACCAGCGCCGTCGCCTGGAGCGTATGGCCGCGCCGCTCCCCGGCGAGGAGTTGCTGCGCCGTCTGCTTCAGCTCGCCATAGACAAGCGTGAAGAGCTCCTGCGCCGCGGCGGGATCGCCCGTCGTGAGGCGTTGGACGAGGTAGGTGGCAGACTTGGGCTGGGCCATCCGAGCGTAGAGGCGCGACGGCTGCCAGGGTCGCCGGAACGGGGCGACCGGAGCAAGCGCCGGGATGGGGGTGGAATGGACCAAGGCACTTCGACAGCGCAGCCCACAGGCAACGTCCATCAGGCGATGGGGTCCCGAAACGCTTGAGTCACGCGCGCGAGTAGCTTGGCCACGGCGCAGTCTCGCAGCTCCCGGTTCCCGCAAGACGCCACGGCCCGCCCCACTGCGCCCCTGGTGCGGTCCCCAATACTCCGGTGCGATCCGCGGAGACGTATCAAAAGTCATCCGAGCTGCGCGGCGGCGCAGAGCAGTGCGGCCACCGCTCCCGCGGCGAGATCATCCGCCAGAATCCCCACTCCTCCTGGCAGCCTCTGAAGGCGCGCGATTCCAAGCGGCTTCCGAATATCAAAAAAACGAAAAAGTATAAAGGCTGCTGCAGCCCAGAAAGGATCCTGCCGGGCGGTCCCGAGCAGTGCGAGCCACTGTCCCGCAAGCTCGTCCAGCACAAACGATTCCGGGTCCTTGCGGCCGAGAAGTCTCTCCCCAACGGAGCCTAAGACCACACATCCAACAGAAGCGCCCACTGTTAGAAATACAAGAATCTCGGTGTAACGGTCCGCAGGCAGCGCCCAAGCGACGAGCACCGCCAGCAGCGATCCCCACGTTCCCGGAGCCTTCGGGAGCAGCCCCGAGCCGAATCCCGTCACCAGCAAGAAGGCCGGCCAATGGATGAGTGGAATCCCACGGAGGTCGGGTCGCCGAGCCATTGTTCACAGCGTACAAAGTCCCGCACGCAATTGGATTCGATCGACGGGCACCCATCGGTGGGTGCTTCGAAACATCTCGCGGGGGCACGGCGTAAGACGCCCACCTCCATGGCCAACACGACCGACGACCTCCAGCGGCGGATGCGCCGCGCGCGCCGCCTTCGGCGCATCGCTGCCGCAACGATCCTCCTCCTGCTCCTCGTCGCTGGCGCGGGCTATGGGGCCGCCACATCCGACCTCTTTCCGCGTGTGCCGCCGGGCTGGGTCGGCGTCCTCATTCGCCGCCACGGAAGGTCGCTGCCGCCTGGCGCGAGCATCGCCCCCAAAGTTGCCCCCGGTGAGATCCCATTCCAAGGCATCCGCGAGGATGTGTTACTTCCCGGCTGGTATCCATTCGCCTACAGCGCCCTCGACTGGGATTGGGAGATCCTCCCGCAGACGGTCATTCCGCCGGGCCACGTCGGCGTGCTGGTGCGGCTTTTCGGGGAGGACCTCCCCGATGGTCAACTTTTCGCCGACGAGAATCCCGCCGACATCGCCTCCGGAACTGTAAGACGCGGCCCCCTGCTCAAGACCATCGAGCCGGGAATCCACCCCATCAACCTCCGCGCCTATGACGTGCGTATCTTTCCCGTGCGAACGATCGAGCCCGGCCAAGTCGGTGTTGTCTGCCGTCGCTACGGCAGGATTCCCACAGATCGTACGGCGTTCCTCTCTCGCGACGGCGAGCGCGGCGTGCAGGCGCGCTTCCTCCCGCCGGGCACCTATTATGTGAATCCTCTCGCGGAGGAGGTGCGCGCGGTTTGGATTCGGTCGCGCAGACTCGACCTCGGCTCCGCAGGAAGAGTGAAATTTCACTCGAGCGACGGATTCGAGATCACCGTCAGCGGAACGGTTGAGTGGAGCCTCGATCCCGCACAGATGCCGCTCGTCTATTGTAAATATGGCGACGCGATGGCTGTCGAGCAGCGGCTGCTGCTCCCGGCGGCGCGCACGAAATCAGGCCTGCAGGGTTCGCGCAAGCCTGCGCGCGAGTTCATCTCCGGTTCGACGCGCCAGACCTTTCAGGAGGAGTTCGCACGCGAGCTTCGCGCCGTGGTCGAGCCGGAGGGCATGAAACTTCACTCGGTACTCGTCAATGGAATTGTTCCCGCCGACGAGATCGCGAAGCCGATCCGGGACCGCGAGATCGCCATGCTCCAGCGTGAGGAGTACCAGCAGCAGATGGAAACCGAGAGGACGAAGTCTCAACTAACGACGGAGACCGAGCTCGGCAAGCGGCCGGCCGCACTGGCGAAAGCTCAAGCGCGGACCTTGGACATTACCACACAAGCGCGTCGCGCGTTGGAGGTCGAACTCATCCAAGCGTCGAGCGCCGTCGAAGTGGCGCGCCTCGAGAGAGACTCGGCGCAGCGGCAGGCGGAGTCGATTCTCGCCGAGGGCGCCGCAACGGCCCACCTTGCACAATTACGCGCCGCGAGTGCAGGCGAATCGCTTCGTCGCCGCGTCGCGGCCCACGGCGGCGGAGAAGCGCTCGCGCACGCAGCTCTTCTCGAGAAGCTGGCTCCGAAGATCACCAGCATCTGGACGAACACCGACGGTCCGATCGCTTCGATCTTCGGGAAGTTCACAGCGGGAGTTCCAACTTCGCGGCCGGCAGGAACGGTGGCGCGCGCGGAGGTGGAGAAGTGAGCTCTCCTATGCGTTGGGGCGTGGCGCTGGCCGCGCTCTGCCTCGTCACCGCGGCGCTGTACGAAGGCGTGTATCGACGCATGTTCTGTTACGTCTGGATCGGCCCCGATGAACTTGGGGTCGTGGTCTCGCGCGTCGGCGCCGATCTGCCTGCCGGACAAACTCTCGCCGAGAAAGGCCAGCGCGGAGTGCAGCGCGAAGTGCTCGGCACGGGAGTCCACTTCATCGATCCGTTCAACGAGACCGTACAGAAATTCCCATTGGTGAAAGTGACGGCGGGCACCGACGCCCGAGAGGAGAACGGTACCAAGATTCCGATGAAGGCACCCGAGGTCGGCGTCGTTGCGTCTCTCGCAGGAACGCCGCTGCCTCCCGGGGAGTTTCTTGCCAACCCCGGGCAGAAGGGGATCCAACGAAAAGTGCTGACGCCGGGTGTTTACCGCATCAATCCGTTCGAAGCGAAGGTCGAGCTGCATCCGGCGACGATCATTGAGACTGGATTTGTTGGAGTCGTAACCCACCTCGCCGGCGAGCCGGCGCAGGAGGAGTTCGCGGAACCGCACCAGCGCGGCGTGCTGCGGGAGCCGCTTCCCCCGGGGATCTACAACCTGAACCCCTATGAGTATCAAGTCCGCGCGATCAAGGTCGGCTACCGAGAGTTGAGCTTTGCGGGAGAACGGGCGATTGCATTCCCCGCCGCCGATGGAAACACCATCAAGATTGCGGCGACTGTCGTGTGGGGATTGACCCCGGCCGATGCACCTTATGTGGCAAAGCAATTCGGCTCAGAGGACGCTATTGTGGATAATGCCATCCGGCCGCAGGTGGAATCGAAGGCTCGCGTCGTCGGCAGCAGCTTCACGTCGCGCCAGTTCGTCGAGGGCGAGTCGCGCGAACGGTTTCAGGATGAGCTCGCGCGCAGGCTCCTCGAAAGCGTCGAAGCGCAGCATCTGCGCATCACGCGAGCGTTGGTCCGCGACGTGGAAGTTCCGGAGTCGGTGAGGAAGCCGCTGCAGGCCTCGAAGGTCGCCGTGGAGGAGAGCCAGACGAATCAGGTGAAAACGGAGACCGCGAAGATCTTCAACGAGCTGAGCCGGATTCGCAGCTCCGTCGAGCTGGAGTCCGCGAAGGTGCGCTTCGAGACGGAGAAGCTCGTACAGGAAGAGATGGCGCGAGGCGATGCAGAGGTCGCAAAGCTCCACGCGGAGACGAAGTCACAGATCGCGCAGCGCCAGCTGGAGGCGTCTCAATTGCGAGCAGAGTCGAAGAAGGTGCTTGGGCGCGCGGAGATTGACGTCGCGACGATGATGGCGGAGGCAGAGTCGGACGGGCTGCGACGCATGGTGGAGCCCTTTGGCAGCTCGGAAGTGTATGCTCTCTGGCGCTTCGCCTCGGGGCTCCCGGACTCGCTACAAATCCAGCTTCGCTACGCTGGCCCAGGCACGCTCTGGACCGACCTCCCTGAGGCCGCGAAAGCTACACTCAGTAAAAACTAGGGTGCGGGGGTGGAGGATGACCCAATTGTGCACCGCGATGCGCGCGAAGGCAGACTCGCCGCGCACCTTGGGTAGGAACGCGTCGAAGACGAGGCAACTGCGCGACCGGTTCGGGCTAAGGGTGAATATGGCGCGACAGTACCTGCGAGCAGCGCCAGGGCAGGATCACAGTCTCCGGCACGAGCCGCGGACCGATGCTGCCGCTGGCGACGCCTGCCAGCCCAAAATCGCAGCCATGCCTTGACAACAGGTTGGCGCCCATCGAAGCACAGTAGGTGCGGAATTCTGCGGTTCAAAGGGCGGTCTACGCTGTGGCGCTGCTCGGCGCAGTTGCCACTACTCGCAGGTCAAAGATGTAGTCCACATGGCAAGAGATCAACTTTGGGGAGCTGGTGTGATTGACACGTCTTGGCCTTTGCGAAACCCACCTCTTCCGCCGCCGCCCCTTCCGCCGGGACTGCATCCCGATACAGTGATCTCTATGCGCACTACCGGCGGCGAGAACGGTACAGTTACTCGAGTGCTCATTACGCCAGACCTCGCCCCCGGACTCTCTGAAGCAAAGCGCGCCTATGAAGGGGCTCGGAGTGACCTCGCCAACGCAGTACTGCAGTACTTCCAATCTCCGCCTAAACCAACGACGTCCCAAGCGTCTAAGTGAGGAATCGATGCTTCGTACGCGTTGCGCCATCCCCGCATTTCTAGAGGAAATGCGGGGATGGCGCAACGCGTACAGAGCATCGGCTTGATTCAGTTCACACTCATCGGGCTTTCCCGGATCCGCCTGCCGAAGACGGTTCGCATCTATTACTTCGGGAGACCCCTTGAATTGCAATGTTCCAGTGAGAAAGACAATAAGGTTGAAATCGGCAAGGTCCAGCTGACGAAGGTCGGGATGGAACTGGCACCAATATGCCGCTCGGCTGCTGACCCAGCGTTCTACGATTATGTGGAGTCGCAGTTTCGGACGAGGGGGCTAATTCCGCCAATGGTCGGGACAGTCCAGAGGGACCAACTTGCTGCTGAACCCGGAGCGAGCCCATCAAGGACGGAGGCCGATCAGGCGGGCGCCTAACGTGACGGGTCTTCGGACCATTGGTTGATGCCACGATCTTAGCCGAACGAGTGCTGGCCGATTTCAGCGTGGTCGAAGCGCGAGAACAGCGACTCCATAATAAGATAGACACGTATTGCATATAGAGATTGCCAACTATGCCGGGAGGCTGACAAGAAATTCCGACAGCGGAATGACTTCCAGCTTTCCAACTTGCTGTGCTCGTGAGCCGAGAAAAACGATGATTTGGCGCGTGAGTCTGCTCGCCCGGCCAGCAAGTGAAGCCAGTCCGGATCCGTCCTGTTTGGCAACCTGTCGTGATGCCTTGACCTCGATCCCCCACAAGTCGCGCCCGACTTCGAGCACAAAATCGACCTCGGCGCCAGCGCGGGTTCGGTAGTGAAAGAGCTTTGCGTCCGGCCACAGTGACCGTGCAACACCTTTTCTGTAAAAGCGACTGGGAAGCGGGAGTCAGCGGGCCTCCATGGTCAGGTAGACGCGTCCGGACTCCCAGTCGTCGCTGATCTCGCTGAGGAGGGCAGTGACGAGCCGGAGGAGAGACGCCTCGTTGGGGAAAAGTGTTGCGACTCGGGTTCGTCGACGAATCTCAAGATTCACGCGCTCATTGGCGTTTGTGGTTCGTAGGCGCCGGCGGTGCTCCGCGGGAAGGGCGAAAACTGTAAGCCCCTGGCC
>JAEUHX010000047.1 GCA_016792805.1 Planctomycetota bacterium | reverse complement strand
CGTGAAGCTACCCATTCCAGGTGCTTCGGCTCTGGCCGGAACCACCGTCTTTGCTCAGGCCTTCTGGCTCTGGTCGGGCGCCCACGCCTGCCCCCAGCTCCCGAATGGAATCAGCTCCTCCAATGGCCTTCAGCTCGTGATCCAGAGCTGAGGAGGGAAAGCGCAGACACCGTTCGAGAATGCCGCGCTATCCACTTCCTCTCGCTCGATGGGTCGGCTGACGCGCGACGTAGCTGCTTCAGCTGCCTCGGGCACCCGGAGGAAAAAGCAAGCTCGTAGCCGGACCCCCGGCGATCCAACGAGGAGAAGAGATGGGAACCTTGGGAATGTGCTGCGCTCTTGCGGCGCTTGTCTGCGGCGTCGTGCCGACATGGGCTCAGACCACGGCGTTCGTGAATGTGAACTCCCATGGCGACGCGGCGAACAGCTCGACCGACCATGCCGATGTCTCGGCTGACGGCCGATTTGTGGTCTTCGCATCGCTGGCGAACGATCGGGTCGAGGGCGACACGAAGGGGCCTCGCGAGGAGTTCTTCGGGAGTCAGTCGAACGGTACGCCGCCCGAGCCCGTTTTTTCATGGGACTGCTGCTACCTGGCGTCCGCGAGCTTCGCGTCGAATCGGGTCGGCGCGGATACCAACCATGAGATTGACGTGCTTCTGTAAGAGCGGCGGACCGGCGCGATCTCGATGGTGAGTGTTCCGGATGCCTGCGACGCGGGCATCGGGGCGAGCGGTTCGGGGCCCAGGGCTCGGACGCTCTCGCTTCCGCCGTCCTCGGTGGGTCGATGGACTTTGTGTTTTTCTTGACCGAGGTATCCGAGCTCGTCGCGGGAGACGCGAATGGGATCGTCGATTTCTTCTTTTGCCCGGCTCCGGTGATCGACCATGAGGATGCGCCGCTCATTCCGACCGGCACTGGAATCGGCATTCGGAAAGGCCGGCTCTTCGAGGATCGGTGCGATTCGAATAGTAAGGACTGGGTGCGCCTCTCGGGAAGATACAATTTCAACAGCCACTCCGACAATGGCGCCTTCCACCCTCTCGTCGAGGATGCCACTATTCTCGTCGGCGACCCGGCCGACCCGCTCGAGATCTCGATTCCTGCGGGCGATTCCGGTTGGAAAATCGCCGCCAGCGGCACGCAGACCTGGCGGACTCCGAGCGGCGTGCCCCCGGCGATCCGCCTTGTGGCGATGCCGAAGAAGCGCGCCCTTGAGTTCGAAGTTCGAAAGGTGGATCTCCCCTCCGCCGTCGAAGGGCCCTTTGTCGCGCCAATCCTCTCGTTGGCGGATGGGTCGGGCGTCCACACGACGGGATCGAGCGCATGGGTGAAGCCGGGATTCATCCGGCTGCCGTAACTCGGAGAGCGGCACGCTACGATGCCAAAGTGAACCTCGAAGAGCTCCAGTCCGCCGTCGCGAGCGATCCCCAATCTGCCGAGCTGCGAGCCCAGCTCGGCGACGCGCTGCTTCGCCATGGGCGCGCCGAAGATGCTTTGGAGCATCTGCGGCGCGCGCTCGCTTTGGAGCCGGCAAGGTTGGAAGTGTATCTTCTACTGGGGCAGGCCCTCGCCGCCGAGAGCGACCATATCGGCGCCATCGCGACGCTCGAGGGCGGTCAAGCGCTCGCGCGGCGCGCGGGGCGTGCGGATTTATTGCCACAATTCGAAGCGCGGCTCGGCGAACTCGGTCCCGGCAAGCGCTCTCGTGCAGGGATGGACGAAGCGGGCTTCCGTGGGACGGCTCGCGCTGCGCTCGCCTCGATCGCACAGCATGCCGCCGAGCTTGAGGGAGTTACCCAGCAGACCTCTCCCGACGTCGTCGTGCTCGAAGCGCGCAAGGCGAAGATCGGCCTGAGTGTCCAGGCGGCCGCCAAGGAGATCTGGTGCACCTGGTCGGGGGGCGAGCTGCGCTTTCGCTACATCGTCGGCACGCAGCGCTGGCGCGCGGGGGGAGGCGAAGAGCTTATGGCTTCGGTGGCGGAGTTCCTCAGCCGGAACCTCGGCCGACCTGTTGCGTTTCAGTAGCCCACGATGCTGCGCGTTTCTCGATGGTTGATCTTCACGATTCTTGCGCTTGGCGCGGGGCAGGGCGTTTTAGCGCAGACGATCGTTTGCAATGGCACCGCGCTTGCCCCCGGCGCGCCGCTCCCCGCATCCGTTCCCGCGTCGGTACGCGCGGCTGTCGAGAAGCTCGCTCCCTGGGCGGGGAAGCACGGTCTCAAGATCACGATTGGGAGCGGTGACCCGCTGATCTTTGCGGCGCCGGCATCGTTCTCCGCAGCTCCGGGAATCCTCACAAAGCTCAAGGCTACTCGGGAGGATTTTGAGAAGCTCCTGGGCCCGGTGCCCGAAGGCACGTCCATGGAGGTCGTCTATCTCGACAAGAAGGAATCGCTCGTCGGATATGTTGATTTGCTCGTGGAGCGTGAGAGCTACTTGAAAGAGTGGGCGCCCTCACAGAAAGACGGCGTCGGTTTCACGCTGCTGCGTCCGCTGGCGACGGCCTATCGGCGCGAGCCGCGGGAGAAGTCGGAAGCCCGAATTGTGAATGATCTGATTCACCGATACGCGCATCTCCTCACGAATGCGACGCTCGGGCGCCAACCGTTCTGGCTCTCGGAGTCGCTCGCTTGGGTGCTTGAGCAGCGGCGCGAGGGAGCCATCTATGCGTTTTGTGGGCGGAGCGGATTTGTGAAATCGAAGGACCACGGCGGCTGGCCAAAGATCGGCCGCACCTGGCTCACGGCCGGATCGACGCTGCCGCTGGAGAAGATCCTGGCGCTGAATCCGGGCACCGAAGCGTCGAAGGAGCTGACCGCAGGGGCCCAGGTGCTGACCGACCACCTCCTGGCTCAGCACAAGTCGGAACTGCTGGCCTGCGCGAAGGGCCACCGCGAGGCCTTCGAAGCCCAGGCGGCTACGCCGACCGCCCCGCTTCCCGATGCGAAGCTTCGCGAAGTCTTCCTGGCGGCCTTTGGTCCGGATGCGGCGAAGTCGCTTCTCGAGGAGCTCCGGGCGGCCAAGTAGCCGTCGAGCTGTGGCGCCCGACGGGGTTGGGGACTTTCGGGGAGTCAAGGAGGCTATCCGGGCGGGCCGAAAAGCCGAGTGGCCCTCGCGATCCCACGTCTATGCCCGCCGATTCCGGAAGACACGCCATGCTGCTGCTTGCCGACGACACGGAGCAACTCCGCCGCCGGCTCGCTCCGGCGCTCTCGTCGGCGAACGCGGTCGCCACGGTCTTCGATTGGATGCTCCGCATGCTCGAGAAGCTCTCCGCAGGCAGCGACGCTCCGGAAGGGACGTCCACCGGCATGCCGATCCGCGGCCGGGAGATGATCTGCTTCACTCCCGCGCCGGACGGCTCATTGAAGCCGTTCCGGATGTGCGGCATCTTCTGCGAGGCCGGGCTGAGCGTTCACGTGCCGCGGATTGCATTTCCGCGCGGAGATGCGCTTCGGGAATCGGTGCTTCGATTCCGCGACAAACAGCACCCCGTCGTGGGCGCGTTCTGTGCATTCTTCGGTCCTACGGACTCGGTCGTCGTGACGCCCCTGCTCCTCGGCGAAACGCTCTGGGGAGCATTCGCCATGGCGATTCCGTCCCAGGATCCCCACGAGGAGGCCGCCATTGCGCTCCTGTTCGCGGCGACGACCGTGCTGAGCGAGCGGCTCACGATGTTTACACTTCCGCCGGCCGCATCCCGGGCAAGTGCCATCGGCGCTGAGCGCCCGCATACACCTGAGACGTTCTTCGCACAGATTGAGGCGGTGCGAAAGCGGCAGGGCACAAAGCCGTCGGAAATGCATCTCGTCGCCTATGCCATTGCACGATCGCCGATGCCCTCGAAGGCCTCTCCGCGGAGGTCAGCGCAGGAATTACTGAGGCTATTGGTGGGCATGGCGCGAGGCTCCGACTTTGGGTGCGTGCTCGGGCCCGACGTTGTCGTGCTCTGTCTCGATGGCTGCGCGGCCACGGATCTGCCGGGCGTCGTGGCGCGCTTCCGCGAGCGCGTGAAGGGGCTCGACCCCGATGCGGCGAAGGATGGCGTTGCCACATCCACGTGCGCATACGCCTGGGTTACGGCGCGCGACCTCGCGACGAAAGTTGTGCGCGAGGCACGCATCGCGACGCGTTAGCGGCGCCGCCCGATCTCAAGAGCGAGCTTGCGACGGGTCGATAGCTGAGCACCGGTCTCCGCAGCGCTCATCGTCCCTTTTTGCTGCGGCGGGCCGTTGCTGCACGCCCCATGACGACCACCCTCGGAAGCTCCTCCAACGCTGCAAGCTCTCCAGCCTGGGCCAAGAACCTCGACTCCGTTCCGACGCTGCCTACGGTGGCAGGCCGTCTCATCGAGATGGCGCTCAACGAGAAGTCGTCGGCGACGGATATCGGAGATTTGATCTCCAAAGATCCTGCGCTCACGGCTCGCCTGCTGAAAGTCGTGAACTCGTCGTCGTACGGGCTGCGCAACGAGGTAACAAGCGTTAGCCACGCGATCACGATTCTCGGGCGCCAGGCCCTTCGGTCGCTGGTGCTTGGAATTTCTATTTTTGAAACTGTCAATGATAAAGAGCGGCCTCGCAGCGCCGCGCGAGAGACGCTCTGGAAGCACTCGGTCGCCACGGCGGCGGCGGCACAGCTGATCGCTCAGGCGGTCGGAAAAGTGAATCCTGAAGAGGCGTATATCTCAGGGCTCACGCACGACATCGGAAAGGTCGTCCTCGATCTCGTCCGGCCCAATGAGTATCAACTGGCGCTCGACGCGCTCGCAACGCTCTCGGGCGATGAAGATCGCAGCTGCGAGGCGCGATTCTGCGGGGCCGATCATGCCCAGGTGGGAGTGCTGCTGGCGGATCGATGGGGGCTCCCGTCAGGGATCCGCGCATCAATACAATTCCACCATGATCCCGCTGGGGCTGCGAGCGAGCCGACGCCGATTCGCCGCGTGCTCGCCGTCGTGGCAGCTGCCGACACGCTCGCGTGGATGTGCGGCTACCCTTCCGTGGAGACGCAGCGTCAGCCCACGCCCGACTCGATGTCGCAGCAGCTGCTCACGCGCGTGAATCTGGACCAGGCGATGCAAGCCGTGCGCGAGGAAGTTCGCAAGTGTGCCGAAGTGTTTCGGTACGACGACACGACGGTTGAGGTCTGGCAGCGCCAAATGTATAAGGCCAATGCCGAGCTCGGCTCACTTCTGTCAGCTCAGAGCGATGCCTATCGAACCTTACAATCGATTACTGAGCTGATCCTCAACACGCAGCGGCTCCTCGGCGTCAAAGACCCCGTCGAATCGGTGCTCTCGTCGATCGTCGGCAGGCTTGGGTACGATCGTGCCTATCTGTTGCTGCTCTCGGATGATATGACGCAGCTCACGTTCCAAAGAATCGTGAGCGCCGACGGACGCGGTCTCGAGCGTCAAGGAAAGAGCTTTCAGATTGAGGACGCCTCGGTCGTGCCTCGCGAAGGGCCGCTCGTGCTCGTCGCCGGCGAGGACGCCCGCGCCGACCGCATGCTGGGCGTGCTCGGCACGCGCGCTGCCGTCGTCACTCCGATTCTCGAGAACGGCGTGGTGCGCTACCTGCTCGGAACCGACCGCAGCTCACGCGGCCGCGTCAACCCCGACGCCACCAGCGACAAGATGGTGCACCAAACGCTCTCCCACAGCGTTTCGTTGCTTCTCGAGAATTACCGTCTGTACAAGCAGGCGAGGGATCTCGCGGTAACCGATCCGCTGACGGGCGTGTCGAATCGCCGCGCGGTGATGGAGTCGCTGCATCAGCTCTCGGAACTCGCGACGCGCACCGGCCGGTCGTTCTCCGTCGTGATGATTGACATCGACCACTTTAAGAAGTTCAACGATGAGTGCGGCCACCAGGTAGGCGACCAGGTGCTCCGGATCACGGCACAAAAGCT
This sequence comes from Planctomycetota bacterium, assembly GCA_016792805.1. Lineage (GTDB taxonomy): Bacteria > Planctomycetota > UBA1135 > UBA1135 > JACQFD01 > JAEUHX01. The sequence continues at coordinate 211,436 of JAEUHX010000047.1, read as the reverse complement.
GGCGGACAGCTGCCGCGCCGAAGACCTCGTCGGCCGATATGGCGGCGAAGAATTCTGCATTGTGCTGCCCGATACATCGCTCGACGATGCCCTCGTCGTCGCGGAGCGGGCGCGCATCGCCATCGAAGATTACGGCCGCTCTCATGCTGCGATCTACCACGGCCGCGCAATCACAGTTTCCGGCGGCGTGGGTGAGCTTCGCGTGGGCAAAGAGAGCTACGAGGCGCTCCTTGGCCGGGCGGATGCGGCGCTCTATCGAGCGAAGCAGACGGGGCGCAACCGAATGGAGAGGGCTCGGAGCGACGAGAAGCCGACGTGAGCCAACCTCGCGTCTCGCTTTGCCTCATCGCGCGCAATGAGGAGCGCGACATCGGAGACTGCATCCGATCGGCGCTTCCGGCGTGCGATGAAGTGGTCGTGGCGGATACCGGATCGACGGACAGAACGCGGGAGATCGCCGCAGCGCTCGGAGCGAAGATTATTCACTTCCCCTGGTGCGACGATTTCGCTGCTGCCCGCAATGCGTCGCTCGATGCTGCCACCGGCGATTGGGCGCTGATCCTCGACTGCGACGAACGGCTCAGCCCCGAGGCGGCGAGGCACATCCGGGAAGCGGTTGCCGACCGCAGGGCCGTGGCCTTTCGCCTCGATGTCGTGAGCGATGTCGGCGGGGGAGTACAACAATGTACTCCGATCGTGCGGCTGTTCCGCCGGGTACCGGAGATTCGTTACGTTCGCCGGATCCACGAGAGTGTCGGCGAGGCCGTCGTCGAGTATGCACGCAAGCATGGCCTAGGCACCGAGCGTATTTGTGGGCCCGCCTACCACTCGGGCTATGAGCCGACGCGCTTTCAATCTCTCGGAAAGCGCGAGCGCAACCTGCGGCTCCACCAAAAGACAGTCGAGGACCGTCCAAACGACGCATACGCGTGGTATCGGTACGGCGACGAGCTGCGCGCCGTCGATGCGCGCCGGTCCGAGGAGGCGCTCGACCGTGCATGGTCGCTTTATGCGGCCATGGATCCGCAGCGGCGATCCGACCACGTCTATGGCCCCGAGATTGTTACTCTTCGCGCATTCTTACAGCTGAAGAAGCGCGATTTCGGCCGAGCTCTCCAGATCCTCGAGGAGGGGGAGCGGGTCGCCGGAGTATCTCCCAATTTTGTATACGTTCGAGCGATCGCCCTCTCGGAGGCAAGGCGTTTCGAGGAGGCGCTCGCTTGTTTTGTGACGCTGCGCAGCCTGGAAGGCGAGCAATTCGAGACGCCGATGCAGCCGCGAATCACGACCTCGATCGCCTGTGCCGGCGCCGGCTCCTGCTGTGAGCAGCTCGGCCGCCTCGAAGAGGCGGAGCGATGGCTGCGGCAGGCGATCGAGCTCGACCCCGAGCATGTGCATTCGACCCGCCTGCTCGCACGCGTCCTCGGCCGCCTTGGCCGCGGTCTGGAAGGGGAGCGAATCCTCGTGGGCTGGCTGAAACGGCACTCCAACGACGGAGAGGCCTGGGCCATTGCCGGAAAATTGGCATTGCAAAGGGGCGCCTCGCGGGAGGCCGTGCAGCGGCTCTCGATCGCGCTCTGCGCCCCGGACGCGCCCGATTGGGCCCACGAGGAACTCTCGATGGCGCAGGCGGCCCAGGGGAATTTCGTAGGCGCCCTGAGTGCGGCGGAAAAAGTGAAATCAGCTCATCGCCGAGCGGAACTCGAGCGCGCGATCGCGGCCGTGCGCACGTAGCAGGCGAGCCGCCTCGCTAGCTGTGACAGTCAAGAATCGGGCCTGCGGCGAATGCTGCGGGACGATAGGTTCGAAGGCTCTTTCCGCCTTCGGTGAGCCGCGCGAGATCGATGCGGCATTGCGCGGCGCCCGCCTCGGCCTGCTGAAGGGCAATCGCCTGGAGGGCCTGCACGGCACGGGCCTCCTCGGCGACGGTGGGCGGTACGGTCTCCCACCGAAGTTGAATATTCGCGAGCGCGCGGGACGCCTGCTCTCCGCGGTCGAGGGCTGCGACGGCGGCCTCGGGATTGCGCTGCTGAAGCGCAATGAGCGCCTGCTCGGTGGCCTCGCGCATCTCGTGCAAGGCGACCGCCATCGCCTCCGCATCACTTCGGTACATTCGGTTCGTGGCGCTCACTCGACCGACCTCAAGCGCAGGCGAACTGCTCGCGCTCGTCGCGAATCCCATCCCAGCCTTCCTGGAGAGTATTGAGAACGTGAATCACGGCCTCGACTCCTTTGGGGTCTGCTTTGAGGCAGGAATCGGTCAGCGTGCGCTGTGCCCATTCATACAGCCGGTCGAGTTGCCGAGCGATCTGTTTGCCTTCCTCAAAGTTGAGCGCCATGTGAAGCTCGGCAATCAGGTTCTGGGATTTATTGACTTGCTTCACAAACTTCGCGCGCTCTCCGCTCCGCAGATGCTCAAGCGCGAGTGCCAAGGAGCTGGAAGCGCCGGAATTGACCATGCGCACCAGCTTCAAAGGCGGGATCGACGCCGCTTCGGAAGCGAGGTAGACGGAGGCGATCTTCGATTGCATGGAATCTTGAGCCTTGGCTTTGGACGAGTGCGGTGAGGTGGGATGTGTTCGATGCGCCCGAAGGAATCATCCGAACTTGGCGAGCAGCGCCTGCTGCTGTGCCTTCAGCTTGCCGATGCTCTGCTCGAAGGCCGCATACTTGAGCTTCAGCTGCTTCGCGAAGGCGTCAACGTTCTCCTCGCCGCGGTCGATCACTTTTTGCAAGTCTTCGATCTGATCGGTGAGCGACGTCTGCTTTGCGCGCAGGTATCCTTCGTACGGTTTGCCGCCATCTGTATCCGAATTCAGCAGCGTCGCCTTGTCCGCAAGATCTCGGATCACCGCGGCGAATCCCTTGTCGGATCCAGAGGTATCGGTGTCGATGAAGAAGTCGAGCACCTTCGTCATATCGGTGGAGAGCTTTGTATTGAGCTTCGACTCATCCACCTTGAGCGTCCCGTCGTCCTGCATGCGAATTCCGAGGACGCCGAGTGAGCTGTATGCTTCGTCGGAAACGAAGGACGATCCGTTCGAGACCACGGCATTTCGGAGCTGGCCGAGGAGCGAGTTCACGGACGATTCGCCGAAGAAGGCCCCGGCGACCTTCGACGTGGAGTCATAGGTGTTGTTCTGATTGATCAGCCGAATGACGTCGTTGTATGCATCGACGATGGCCGTGAGCTTCTTCTTGACCCCGAGGGTGTCGGCGGAGACCGTGACAGAGACGGGGGAACCGCCCGCGGTTGGAGCGAGAAGATTGAATGTCAATCCCGTAATCGCGTCATTGATCGTGTTCGATTCGCGGCTGAGATCGAGGCCGTCGACCTTGAAAATGGAATTCTTCGCGGCGGAGACCGTAGTGAAGGCGGCGAGGCCGGTCCCCGTAACTGTGGTACTTATCGTCTTGGACGCGCCTGTTTTATTGCCAGTCAGGACGAGCTGATAATCGGGCGCAGCGGTTGTGCCCACGTTCACGGCGCTGGCCGTGACTCCGAGGTCCTGGGAGTTGATCTCCACGACCACATCATTGAGCGACTTCCCGTCGAGCGTGATGGCCGACCCGCTTGTTCCATCGTAGGTCACCTGAATGGTGCCGGCACCTGTGGCAAACGCAGCCGTTGCGTCGGTGATCGTGGCGGTTCCCCCGGCGCGGATGGAGTGGGAGGTGGCGAGCTGTGTCACCTCGAGCGTGTGCGCTCCGGCCACAGCCGATGAGCTCGCGGAGGCGGTGATTTTTGTAGTATCCGACGACGATGTCGCGAATGCCTTCGAACTCTGGATCGAGCCGAGGGCCGCCACCTGCTCGCGCAAGCTCTTGACTTTGCTGATGAGCTGCCCGATGAGATTGCTCGTCTTCTGTGCCTTCTCTTTTTTGGCGATGGCGAGATCCACCGGCCGCCGCTCGAGTTTCGTGAGGGCAGCAATGATCGCTTCGGTATCGATGCCCGAAGCGACTCCCGAGAAGTTGATTCCCGCGGCGTTCCCGCCGCCCACAGAGCCGATGCCATCCGCCATGGTGTCCTTCTTTCGTTTGCGACGCCGAACTCGAGAGGACGCCTCGCGCGATGGGCGCGAGGCGTCCGAACCTCACCCGAGCTATCCGCCGAAACGAAGTTCCGGCTTTATTGTCGGAGCAGAGAGAGGGCCGCTTGAGGCTGAAGATTGGCCTGTCCGAGGATCGCGGTCGCGGCTTGCTGGAGAATATTATTCCGTGTCAAGTCGCCCGACTCGAAAGCCACATCCACGTCGCGGATTCGCGACTCAGCGGCTGTCAGGTTCTCGATACTGATATTCAAGCTCGAGATCGTCGACGCGAGCCGGTTCTGAGCAGCACCGAATCGGCCGCGAGCCGTATTCACCGAATCGATCGCGGTGCTGAGAGTGAGGATCACATTGTCGATCTCACCCATCGAGTCCGTGTTCAGGCGCAGGTTATTGATGCCGAGCGCGGTCGTTGTCACGTCGGTGAGCGACGTGGTGAACGTATCCACGCCGGCGACCGTGGAATCGCCGACCTGGAAAGTGATGTCGAGCGCCGAACCGTCGAGGAGGTTCACGCCGCCGTACGTTGTAGCGCTGGCGTTGCGCTGAAGCGCATTGATGAGCGAACGGAACTCGTCGTCCAGTGTCGCCCGGTCCGAAGAGCTTGTCGTACCGTTGCGAGCCTGGACGGCCAGCTCCTTCATGCGCGACAGGATGTTCGAATCCTCCGACAACGCGCCTTCAGCGGTCTGCACCAACGAGATACCGTCGTTGGCATTGCGGATCGCCTGGTGAAGCGATCGAACTTTTGCGCGCAAGCGCTCCGAGATTGCGAGGCCGGCGGCATCATCGGCCGCGCTGGCGACACGCAAACCTGAAGCGAGGTGCGCGAAGTTCCGCTGTAGGCGCAGCGTCACTTCTTGCAGGTTCCGCTGCGCAACGATCGACGAGATATTGGTGTTGACGCGAAGTCCCATGACCTACTCGCAGCAAACAGAGGGGGAGGTGAATGCGCGAGTTCGGCTTCGACGGCAGTGGGGATCCGGGAAGTCGAGCCCGAGCGGCCCCCTGTTCGGCAGCCAGGTCTGGGGCGACTAAAGCAAGAATTTCGGCGGGCGCGGGTGCGCCCACCGAAACGGAGGTGACTCTTCGGGACCTCTCCGGGTCGGCCGACGCCGCGCATTTGTTGCGAGTGCGTCGGTCGGCCCGTCCGGCGCCAGGGAAGTTGCCCCGGCGTCCGCTCTCTCGAGCGGCGCACCGACCGCGGTGCGCCGCCGGAGGGTTCGCTTAGCCTCGCAGCAGGGCCAGCGCAGCCTGCGGCTGGAGGTTTGCCTGACCGAGGATCGAGGTCGCTGCCTGCTGGAGGATCGAGTTCCTCGTCAGGTCGCCCGACTCGAAGGCCACGTCGACGTCGCGGATGCGCGACTCAGCCGCCGTTAGGTTCTCCACCGAGATGTTCAAGCTCGCAATGGTGGAAGCGAGGCGGTTCTGGGCGGCGCCGAACTTGCCGCGCGCCGTGTTGACCGTGTCGATGGCCGACCCGAGGGCGGTGATGACCGAGTCGATCGAGCCGACGCTCGAGGTATTGAGGGACAGCGAAGAGACGCCGAGCGTCGACGTGGTGACGTCGGCAAGCGAGGCGGTGAAGGTGTCGACGCCGGCGGAGACGCCATCGCCGACCTGGAAGGTGACGTCCGAGGAGCTGTTCAGCAGATTCACTCCGCCGTAAGTCGTCGCCGTCGCATTTCGCGAGAGCGCGCTGATCAGCGACTGGAACTCGTCGTCCAGCGTTGCGCGGTCCGAGGAGCTCGTGGTGCCGTTGCGGGCCTGAACCGCAAGCTCCTTCATGCGCGTAAGAATGTTCGAGTTCTCCGAGAGCGCGCCTTCAGCAGTCTGCACGAGCGAAATGCCATCGTTGGCATTTCGCACAGCCTGCTGGAGGGAGCGGATCTTGGCGCGAAGGCGCTCGCTGATGGCGAGACCCGCCGCGTCGTCCGCCGCCGTCGCAATGCGGAGGCCCGAAGCGAGGTGGCTGAAGTTCTTCTGCAGGCGAATCGTGACTTCCTGCAGATTCCGCTGCGCCACGATCGACGTAACGTTGGTATTGACGCGAAGACCCATGATGACTCTCGCACCGATTGGTGCCCCTGAAGTTTCTACTTCTTCCCCATAGCCGGAGTCCGATCCGGCAACGGATTCATTCTCGGAGGTCTGCGCCGGCGCTGAAGGACCGCGGACCGGAAAGTTTGGCCTACCTCGAGCGATGCGAGGCCGATTGGCAGGGGTCTTGCGTCGGGAGAGATGGCCATGAAAGCGCGCGCGGCGCGCGCTCCCCGAAGGAAGCACGCGCCGCGAGGGCGAAGAAGTCGTGCTGCTGCTAGTTCCGCAGGAGCGAAAGCGCAGCCTGCGGCTGCAGATTCGTCTGGCCCAGGATGGCCGTTGCAGCCTGCTGCAGAATCGAGTTCCGCGTGAGGTCGCCCGACTCGAACGCCACATCGACGTCACGAATGCGCGACTCGGCCGCCGTCAGATTCTCGATGCTGATGTTCAAGCTGTTGATCGTCGACGAGAGCCGGTTTTGTGCCGCGCCGAATCGGCCGCGCGCCTGGTTCACGGTGTCGATCGCGGATCCGAGCGCCGTGAGGACGCTGTCAATCTGCCCCGCGCTCGATGTGTTGATCGAGAGCGAGGAGACGCCGAGCGTCGAGGTCGACACATCGGCAAGCGACGCCGAGAAAGTGTCGACGCCGGCCGTCGTGCCGTCGCCGATCTGAAAAGTGACATCGGAGGTGCTGTTCAGCAGATTGGCACCGCCGTAGGTCGTCGCGGTCGAGTTGCGCGACAGAGCGCCGATCAGCGATTGAAACTCTTCGTCGAGCGTGGCGCGGTCCGAGGAGCTGGTGGTGCCGTTTCGGGCTTGCACCGCGAGCTCCTTCATGCGCGTGAGAATATTGGAATTCTCAGAAAGCGCGCCTTCTGCGGTTTGTACAAGTGAGATGCCATCGTTGGCATTTCTCACCGCCTGGCCGAGCGAACGAATCTTGGCTCGGAGACGTTCGCTGATCGCGAGGCCTGCCGCGTCGTCGGCGGCGGTGGCGATTCGCAAGCCCGAAGCAAGCCTCGAATAGTTGCGTTGCAGCCGAAGTGTAACCTCACTGAGGTTGCGCTGTGCAACGATCGAGGAGACGTTTGTGTTGACTCGAAGACCCATTTCGAACTCCGCCCCTTGCGGGTGCTCTCGTTTCCCTCTTCAGTGTTCAGCTCCTGGAGGAGCCTCCCTTTCCGGCGCTCGCTATCGGCCGATGAGGTTGCGAGATTGAAGTCTCTTCGTGGGATTCGAGCCAAGACGCGGCGCTGGATACGCCCTAACTCGAGCTGGCGATCCAAGTTGCGCCTGCACCGGCGGTGTCCTCGGAAATGCTTTCCAACCGGCGCGCCCCCAATAAGGAGCGCGCCGGCGAGGAGAGCCTTTTCCGAATCAGCCGGAGCGGCCCGCGGCCTCTGTCTCCGCGGGCCAGCGGTATTCGACTAGCCTCGCAGCAAGCTGAGCGCAGCCTGCGGCTGGAGATTGGCCTGGCCGAGGATCGAGGTCGCCGCCTGCTGGAGGATATTGTTCCTCGTGAGGTCGCCCGACTCGTAGGCCACATCCACGTCGCGGATGCGCGACTCGGCTGCTGTAAGGTTCTCGACCGAGATCGTGAGGCTCGCAATCGTGGATGCGAGGCGGTTCTGGGCCGCTCCGAACTTGCCGCGGGCAGTGTTCACGGTGTCAATGGCGGAGCCGAGTGCCACGATGATCGAGTCGATGGAGCCGACGCTCGACGTGTTCAGCGACAGCGAGCTGACGCCGAGGGTGCCGGTCGTCACGTCCGCGAGCGACGCCGTGAAAGTGTCGACGCCGGAGGTGACGCCGTCGCCCACCTGGAAGGTGATCTCGCTCTGGTTGCCGTCCAGCAGACTCACGCCGCCGTAGGAGGTGGCAGTGGCATTGCGCGAGAGCGCATTGATGAGCGACTGGAATTCGTCATCCAGCGTCGCGCGGTCGGAGGAGCTGGTGGTGCCGTTGCGGGCCTGAACGGCCAGCTCCTTCATGCGTGCGAGAATATTGGAATTCTCAGAAAGCGCGCCTTCGGCGGTCTGCACGAGCGAAATGCCATCGTTCGCATTTCGGATCGACTGCTGAAGGGAGCGGATCTTGGCGCGCAGGCGTTCGCTGATGGCGAGGCCGGCCGCGTCGTCCGCCGCTTGCGAGATGCGCAGGCCCGAAGCGAGGTGGCTGAAGTTCTTCTGGAGACGCAGCGTCACCTCCTGGAGGTTGCGCTGGGCGACGATCGACGAAATGTTGGTATTGACGCGAAGTCCCATGGGGATCTCCTTCCTGACAGAGAGGTTTGGCTCTTTCTCCCGAGTTCGCCGCGAACGCCGCGGCGCTCCCGGGGTTCCCGAGCTCACGAAGATTCTCGGACGGAGTTCTGCGCGCTTGAGCGCTCCCACGAGAAAAGCGCAAATCCCACGGAAAGAAATTCCGAGCTTGCACCGGGAGGTTGGCAGGCAGCGTGCGAGTCGTACCTCAACGAAGAAGTGGGATCGGCGCGGGCGCGCGCGGATGATCTGTGGCAGGAAGGGCTAGTTCTGCGGGGCGCCCGTCATGCCGAGACGATGCCATAAATCCTTCTGAAACATGAGCAGTGTCGGATCATTTTTTGTGATACTCAGAAGCCACGCCAGCTCTCGCAGCGCATCCGAGTAGCACTGCTCATTTGTGAAGGTCATCGCTCTCACGTAAGCGCCGGCCTCAGGCACCGCAGGCGCCATACGATCCACGACGGCGAGTCGGAGCGTGAGCTCTTGCTTTGCCTGTTGTGAAAGAATCACAAAACTGGCTCGTGCAATCTCGCCGACCCGGTCGAGAAGCACGATCCTGCCAGCCGCGCCCGGCGGGCCCAGAGCGTCGCCCCCGAGGTCGATGGCCGTGGCGCCGGCGCCGGTCGGGCCGTATCTCCGCGGCTCCCGTCCCTCCACCTCAAGCCGAGCGTAGTATTCCTTGCGCACGGCGTCAGGGCTGGGGTCGAACCATCGGATCCAGCCTTTGGCTCCGAGGCAGCGGTCGCGCGGTGAGAGCACGACGGGCACCGCCGCCGGAGCTGTCATCGTTGCGTGGCTTCCGTCGATCTTACAGAAAAGCCGGGTGATCGGCTCGCCCTTACGAGTAAACAAAAAGGAATCGATGAGCCGGCGGGCGTCTGCGTAGTCGTGCTTGGCGAAGCAGTCGATGATCTCTCCTTGAAGGGGAACCGGCTCCCACCAATAGGGGGCGATCCACGCGATGAGTCCCGCGAAGGATACCGTTCCGACGAGGAGCAGAGCCCGAGCGAGCTTAGGTCCCACGGTGGGCTTCCCGCGGGTTTGAGACGCGTCGATCCATGGGGATCATCGAACTCCCAATGTGCCCCACGGACATCGCCCTTGGAACCCTCGGCGCGGCGAGGGAACATCACGACCGCTTGGAACCGCTGCGCGCGCGCATTTTGGTGGCTGACGACGAGCCCGACGTTCTCGAGGGGCTCGCGATGGTGCTCGAAGCGGAAGGGCACGAAGTGGTTCGGGCGACGAGCATTGAGGAAGCGCTTCTGCGCCTGGGCGACGAGCGCCCCGACCTCGTCTTCCTCGATTTGCGCATGCCCGGGCGCGAGACCCTCTCGGCGCTGCCCGAGATGCTGGCGACCGATCCCGCGCTGCCGATCGTGATCGTGACCGGCTTTGGCACAATCCATCATGCGGTCGAGGCGATGCGGGCCGGCGCCTACGATTTCCTCGAGAAGCCGGTTCGTCGCGACATCCTGCTGCCGCTCCTGTCGCGAACCCTCGAGCACCGGAGGCTTCGCAAGGAGCTGGCTCGCCTGCGCTCCGCAACGGCACGCGGATCGGCCGACGGCCTGCTCGGCTCGAGCGCCGTCATGGTGAGTCTCCGGGAGGAGGTTCGGCGCGTGGCCGCGAGCCAGGCTTCGGCGTTGATCGTGGGAGAGAGCGGAACGGGGAAGGAGCTTGTGGCGCGCGCGATTCATCGCGAGAGCGAGCGGTCGCAGGGGCCGTGGGTTGCGGTCAATTGTGCGGCGCTGGCTGCGCCGCTCCTGGAGGCGGAGCTCTTCGGCTACGAGCGCGGCGCCTTCACAGGCGCGGATCCTGCGGGTCGCGAAGGGCTCTTCGAGCAGGCCCACGGCGGCACCCTCTTCCTCGACGAGGTCGGCGAGATGGAAATCTCACTCCAAGCGAAGCTCTTGCGCGCGCTCGAGGAGAGACGCATTCGCCGCCTCGGCGGGCGCAGCGACCGCGCCGTCGATCTCCGCGTGGTCTCGGCCTCGAACCGCGATCTGCGGAAGGCCATCGAGGAGCAGCGTTTCCGGAGCGACCTCTACTTTCGCCTGGCGGTTGTCACCATTTCGGTGCCGCCGCTGCGCGAACGCGATGGCGATGTGTTGGAACTCGCGCACCACTTCCTCAAGGCGCTGCCCGGCGCCGCCGGCCGGACGTTCTCCGCGGAAGCGGTCGCGGCCCTGCGCTCCCATCGGTGGCCGGGAAATGTGCGCGAGCTTCGCAACGCGGTCGAACGCGCCGTCATCGTGTCGAGGGGCGCAGAGATCCTCGCCAGCGATCTCGCGCTTGGGCCGGCGACCTCGAGCGACGCAGCGCCGAGCCTCGCCGTGCGGCCTCTCGCGGAGGTCGAGCGCGACCTGGTGCTCGCCGCCATGCGCGAGACCGGAAACAACATTAGCCTTGCGGCACGGCGGCTCGGTATTCACCGAGCGACGCTGCACCGCAAGCTGCAACAGATCGAAGAGAAGTAAGAGCTTGCATTGAGGTGGTTTCATCCGTCATCCGAGCTGCGCGCGGGCGTCGTCGCCCATCGCTGCGTCGCTTCGTCCTCGACGTAACGCACTGTTACGCCTGCGGCGAGGCTTCTTGCGCTGGACGGCGATTCTTCGCGCTCGCGCTGCGGAGCACTTATGAAATCACCTCTAGCAGGTTGTTAAAAAACTCATTCCGGCGCTTCTCGTCTCCTTTTTGCGACCTCTTCGTCGAGCCGCGATCGGCGTAACTCCTGGCTACGCCTCACGCGTCTCTCCTCGATCTCGCGAAAAGTGAACTTCGAATCGCTCGAAAGCAGTTCTTCAACAGCCTGCTAGTTACTTTTCTGATCCGACGGCAAGCTTCGATTCCTCGGCCTCCTCGATCGTTCGGCACAACGCCAGGAACGGGGGGAAATCCTCGGCAGGCAGCTCCGAAGGCTGAATCGTGAGCACGCGCTCCACTTCGACCCCGTTCTCCACCCGGATCGCGCGCAGAGAGTAGCTCACGGATCCCTCTTTCTTAACGATCGGTGCCGGCGGCTCTGGAAGCACGAGCCCTCCACCCGAGAGGATGCGCAGCCGCTCGCGGAAGAACATTGGGGTTTGCACTCGCAGAGGCAGCTTGCGCTTGCCCTTGTCGGAAAATTGGCGTCCGAGAGGGACGGGCTGCATCAGCATCGGCGCCTCCAGTCCCTGAGCACCTTGCCGCAAATAATTGGGCAGCTGTCCGGCGAGGAAGAATCGGAGCGGCGCCGAGCGGTCGTCGAGCCCGGGGAACTCAATTTTCTCGAGCTCGATGCCTCGAACGACGCTGTTGGCGATCTGCGTCCCCATATTCCGCCGGTCGACATCCGAGAGATTACGGATGCGCTCACGCAAGCTCCAGGCGAACGCGTTGCGAAGAGTGATCGTCATTTCCACGGAAGCCCCCTGTCCGCCGCTCAGGCGCACAATGGAATCGAGTTCGCCCTGCGCCCACTCCTCGTCGGGCAGCGCAGGAAGGCGTTCGATCGAAGGGCCGCCCGCAGCGAGGACCATGACTTCGGCGCCCGAGAGCATCGTTGGGAGCTGCCCGAACGGCTGCTGCCTCTGCGAGATATCCACCCAGAACGACTCGCCGTCGCGCGGACGAATCCGCAGCATCGGGTAGCCGTAGCGCGAGGGATCGAGGAACTCCGGCTTCGGCTCCTCGTCGGCGCCCGCCGAAACCGCGCGGACCATCGCCGGCTCGTAGGGGACTCCGCTCGCACGAACCATCGCCAAGAGAAGCGCAAAGGGGGAACCGCGCTTCTCGAGCAGCGAGCGCGTCGCTGAGTTGCCCGCCCGGTCGATCAGCGTTTCATTGACGAACGCAAATATCGCCGCGACTCGGTCGCGATCTGTAGCGCTCTCCGGAAGCTTCGCGAGGACGGTTTTTGTAGCCTCACGAATCTCCACGGAATCGTCGGCGCCGGAGTGGGCCTGCGCGCGATAGAGCCGGAAGAGCTGCTGAGGAGTTCGCGACGTGCCGGCCTGGATCCAGGGGAGGAACTTGTAAGGATCGGGCTGGAATCCCTCCCGCAACAGCCGCTCCGAGCGGCGGCGCGTGTAGACGTGCACGGTTTCCGCGTCGGCCTCCTCGATCGTGTGCTCTCCGTCGAAGTTCTTCTCGGCGATTCGCACGCGGTCGCCCTTCGGCAGCGCCAACACGTATTGTGAAACCACAAATGCACGATCCTGGCTTTGGAACATCCAGCGCCCGAGCAGCGGCTCCGCGCCCGCAGACGCCTCGTCGTGGGTCCGGTATCGGATGACGATAAAGTCTCCCGGCTGGAGCTTCGAGAGCGCGTAGTCGCCTCCGGCCGGCGTCGGCTCGTCGAAGGAGCCGTCGGGGTGCACGACCTTGAGTTCCAGCAGCTCGCCTTGGAACTGTGCACTTCCGTGCTGCTCAACTCCGCGCTGGTCATTCACGCGATAGACGGCGATCGTCTCCTTCTCAGCGCTCCCGTCCCGCAGCAGCCGCTCGATTTGTTGATCGACGATCTGCGTATCCGGCGCGCGCTCATCACTTTTCTTGGGCTGATACTCGGCGATGGCCTTGCGCCAGTCGATTCGGTACTTCTCAAAAATGGAATCGCTGGAGAGACCGCCGCCCGTCTCGCGGTACCAATTGCGCGTCTGCTCCTCGCCGGGAGCGGCCTCGAGAAGCCGGGCGTACTGAGGCAGTGCGTCCTCACCGAGCCGCCGCCGGAGTTCGGCAAGCGCGACTTGTGCTTGCGGGTCAAACGGCCGGCGCTCGACGGCGGCCTCGAGCGCGGCGAGCGCATCGCGGCTGCGGCCGAGCGATTCCAGCGTAGCGGCAAGTCGCAGCCGCTCGCTCGGCTCGTTGTAGAGCCGCATCCATCGCTCACGCTCGCCGAGAGCACGGGCGCCTTCGCCAGCGAGAAGCCACAATTCGATGCGCCGCTCGGCGGCTCCGCGGTGGCTTGCGTCGAGGGCGGCCACGGCGTCGAGCTCCCTGAGCTCACGAACGTGGTCTCCTTCCTGCCTCGCCGACTGTGCCGCATCAAAGTGCAGTTCCGGTTTCAACGGGGCCTTCTCCAGCATCTCGGCGAGCGCCTTGCGCCGCTCGCCCGCCCAGCCGAGCCTTCGGAAGATCTGTAACTTCGCCCGCGCCGGGAGAAAGCTCTGCGGCTGATGCTTCGCCGCCTCTGCGAGCGTTGCGAGCGCCTCCTCCATGCGATCGTCGCGAGAGAGCAGGTCGGACTTGGCAAGCAGCGCGGGCACGCAGCCGGCGCGCAGCGCCAGCACCTTCTCCATCGATTCGCGGCCTCGGTTTTTCGCCTCGGTCTCCGGGAGGTAGCGTGCCCCGAGAATCGATTCGCCGAGCGCGAGGTGCAGGCTCGGGTCGTCGGGTCGCAACGCGACGGCCGCCCGGAGGTCGGCGATCGCCTCCGACTCGCGCTCGCTCGAGGCGCGCAGCACACCGCGGAAAGCCAATAATTCCGCCGTGCCGTCGGCGCCAGCGAGCATGTCGACGTAGCGCGCGATGCGCGCCGTCGTCGTGAGCCAGGGCTCCGGGCGCGAGGCGGTGCCCGCCGCGGGGGCGATTCCGCGATCGACCGCGCCGGCCTCCTCTTCGAGGCCCGAGATCATGGCACCGGTAGGTCCAAAAAGGCGCGCACTCACCCAGCGCGCGCCTCGGGACTCGAGCTTCACAAGCAGCTGATTCCAGCCAGCGCGAATCGAGACCGGAATGGGTTCCGCGGCGCGGCTCGGCTCGAAGGCCAAATTGTGACGAGTCACTTCTTCGCCATTCCACCAGATGGCGTAGGAGCCCGATGCCGCGACTTCGAGATAAGCGGGAGTCCCTTGATCGGCTCGAATTTGTGACCTCGCGTACACCGAGCCCTCCCGAAGGTCGCTCAGCCCGGAGAGGTCCAGGTGAGATTCGAAGGGGCGGCGCACCGTTGGCCGCCAGCGGAGAGTTCGGCCCCCAAGCCCTGCCGTCGAGTCGTCGAACGAGAGTCCGCGCTCCGGAGGGAACGACACGGAGAGGGTGTCCGGGAAGGCGTCGCCGAAGGGGCCGATGGCGGCCCAACGTGCGACATAGCCAGGCAGATGGTCTCCGGCGCGAAGCAGTTGCGACTCATCGCCCTTCTGTAGCCACAATTCCCTCCTCACGAATTGTGCAGTAATCCATGCGGTGGGTGAGAGCTCCTTGCCCTGGGAGGTCAGGAGACCGTCGACCGCCTCCAAATACGCGCGGCGATTCGCCATGCGATCGCGCCACGCGAAGGTCCGCGTGAAGAGCGAAGCGGCAAGCGGATGCGAAGGATGCTTCGCGATCGTCTCGAGCAGCGCTTGTGCGGCGCGGTCGTAGTCTCCCTCCGTAAGCCCCGGCGGGTCGAGCGCCACGCGCGCGATGGCGATGGCGTGAGAGAGCTCCTCTCCGAGGCTCAGGGCCTGTGCCGCGTCCTCAGCCGGCGCATGGCCCCGATGCGGGGCGATCGAAGGCTCGGAATCCGTGCTCGCGCACCCGGGCACGGCGCCCGGAAGAAGGCACAGAAAAATACCAAGAATGAAAAGGCGCGCGCTCATCGGTCGTTCTTCAGCGTGATCTCACGGGCCTGCGCCTCATCGAGGTCGCGGGCGAACTTGCGGAAAGGTCCATACTCCGCGGGAGTAATGCGATGTTTGGCAACGGAGGACTTCGAGCGAATGACCACTTCGCGGTCGAGCCTCTCCGCCCGGATCTCATAGGTTCCGAACTCCGTCGATTGTTGGTCATCGGCGGGAATGGTCCCGATGGAGAGCCCGTCCGGAAGCTTGTATCGAAGAGTGAGATCTTCCGACTCCGGAACTCCCAGCACGAGGTCGTAGCTGCGCGCCGACTCGGAGGCGACGCCGAGCAGGCGCTTCGGGCTGACGTGGACGGGCAGCGCGAGATCGGTGCCCTTGGATTTCGCGAGCCGCTCGATCTCGATCTTCGCCCGAAGCTCTACGGGCACCGCAAGATCCTGGAGATCGCTCGTAGTGAGTTCGGTGACAGTCACTTTTCCGAGGCTCTGTGCCAGCATGCGCTCAAGATTCTCTTTTTGTGCGCCCTTCTCGCTTCCGAAGAACTCGCGGAACTGGACGTCGTAGCGGCCCACCGGCCGGAACAGAGCTGTTCCTTTCGCGGAGCCGTCGGGCGCCAGCTCGACGGCGAGTTCCATCCGATCGATGTTCTCTTCGGCCTTCGGGAAGGGGACGGTGCGAATCTTCGCTTCGCCTTCCTCCACCACCACAACGGTCGCGCCGCGGTCCATGTCGGGGAGCACTGCCAATGGGTGATTGCGAGCTGTCCCATCGAGGAACATGGCCGGGCGCTCGCCTTTCTCGGGGACGAAGGCAATGCAGTGATTAAACAGGCTTACCATCGGAAGAGTAAGATCCTCGATGGGCCGGCGATCGTTCGCATAGATGATCACCGGGTGGCTCTCGATCCCGGCCTCCGCCAGCATCGTCTTGATGAGGATGGCCTTGTCTTTGCAGTCGCCGTGCCGGCGCTCGAAGATCGTCGCCGCATTGTAGGGTTTGTAGCCGTGGACGCCGAACTCCCATGCGTTGTAGCGGATATCTGTTACAACAAAATCATAGACGGCGCGGATCTTCTCGATCTCCGTCTCTTTTCCGCGGGTGAGCTCCGCGACCTTTTCGCGAATCGCCGGGCTGCTCTGGCATTCCTTTTTCGTAAGATTCCACCACCAGCCCGCGAAATCGTTCCAGGTCGAGTAGGTCGAAGCCGAAACCGACGGCACGAACTCGATCCAGTCAGGCATCGCCGATTCGGGCTTGGGCCTCTTCAGCGACGTCATGCGGAATCGCTGCGTCGTCATCCCGCCCTCCGCATCGGCCTGCTCGCTGCGCTCCGGATTGCCGTTGCGCACATGAAATTGGAGCTTGCGGTTCGGCGGCGTTACGAAGAGGACCTCCGCAAAGCGCGTCGACGCGGCCCCGAGCGCATGGAAAGGGAGCCGGACACCGAAGTAATTCCCAAAGAAACCGAGGCGCACCGCATCGATGCGCGCTTCGACGTCGATCACATCACCCGGTGCGAGCGGCGGAAAATTCACATATCCGGCACCAGGCGGAGCCGGCGCGTCGTCCACCTTGCCGTCGGCCCGGAAGACGCGCGCGCGCCGGATCCGAACGCGCTCCTCACCCGGGTCATGGTAGAAATAGTAAGAGTCGAGGCGGCGGGAGCCCTCCTCGTTCATCACTCGTGCGACGATGTGCTCGTATCGCTGAGATGTGCCGTCGGGGTTGAGCTTGTAGGCAATTTGTGAGTAGATCACCTCGAGCGGCTCATCGGCGTCTGCGGGGCTCGGGGTCGCCATCCAGGGCGAGCCGTCCTTCACGATTTCAGCGCCATCGATTCGGAACGACTCCTCGAACGGCTTCACGCTCGAACGAAGCCACTCGAGATATCTTGCGCTCACGCGATCTTTGGGATTGAGCTCGACGCAGCGCTCCAACGAGCGGATGGCACCCTCCTGATCGCCGGCATCGATGCGCGCATGCGCAAGCCGCGCATGAAGCGCCGCATCCTCGGGGCAGATCTCGATCGCGCGAACGATGGCCTCGCTCGCTTCCGCGAGCTTTCCGCGCATCCGAAGGCACTGTGCGCTCTGGATCCACGGTTCCGTGCGGAAAGGCAGCAGCGACGCGCGCTCCGATTGCAGCGCGATCGCCTCGTCGACGCGGCCCTGCGAAAGCAGGATTTGCAGCAGCGTCCGGGCGCCGCTTTCGTCCAAGCGATCTGCAGCGACCGCAGCGCGCGCGAGCTTCTCGGCTTCCGCCGCTTGGAGGCGATCGAAGGCGTCAGTCGCGAGGGCGGCCAAGGCCGGGGCGTAGCACGAGCCGTCCGCACTCGCCCCGGCGCGCCGCCGCACGAGCCCCGCCTCATTCTCAAGCCGAGAGCCGGCGAGATGCTCTGCTCGAAGGAGCAGCGCCCGCGGCTGCTCGGGCGCCACCTCGAGTGCGCGGCCAAGCCACAATTTCGCGGTGCTCGGGATCGGGAGTACGCGGGTGTAATGTTCGGCGAGCGCGACGCAGACCTCCACGTTCTCGGGGCTCGCCTCGTAGGCCTTCTCCATCTCTCGGCGTGATGGATTGGCCTCCTTCTCGGCATCCACCTGCGTGTTTTGTTGCAGAGTGAGTGCATACAAATATCGCGCGATGGAATCATTGGGGTCGAGCTCGGCCGCGAGCTTGGCAGGGGCGCGGTCGGAGTGGTCGGTCTCGTCCTCGGCATGCCGATCGCGGAGCATCGTGGCCATCCGATAGGCGGCCCGTGCGCGCGCCTTCGGGTCGGCGGCGCCCGAACCGGCGCTCTCTGCGGGCGCTCCCGGCAGGGCGATTCCAGCCTCCCGCGACCACACTTCGAGCGCCGTGACGGCGGGAGCCATTCCCGGCTCGGGCGACGGCGTTGGCGCCGGCTCGGGCGTTGGAGCAGCTGCGTCGCAGGCGAGATCGGTGAGTGGCGTGCCGTCGGGCAGCGTCACGCGGCAGGAGAAGGCCCAGTCCTTTTCTTGAGTGCAAACTTTCGCCAGTAGTTCGTGGACGCCCGCCTCAATCGTCGCGAGCACCGCGTCCTGCTCCGGACGGTGGGGCCTGCGGACGTTCTTCGCGAAAATGGGCTTTCCGTCGAGCCACAATTTCACTGCTTCAGCGCTTCCAAGCCGCAGCGCAATGGTGCCTTTCTCGCGGGCGCGGAACGTCGTGCGCAGATATGCGGCGGCCTGCTCGTTGGGGCGAAGCAAACTATTCAGGGCAACGATCCCGAGCGGGGGATTTGTGATCGGCGATCGCCTCCAGCGGGCCTCGCGCTCCTTTCCCGCAACTCGCTGCTGCGGATCGAATCCGTTCTCGGGGTCTTCCACTTTTCCGAATCCGGCCCCGCGCTCGTTGTCGAGCGAGCCGAGCACCATCCAATCGGAAAGGTATCCGAGATCTTTTGTAATGCGATCGGCAGCCGCTCGGTCGCCGAGGTGAAGCGCGATCGACGCGCGTGCGTGGTCGAGCGCGCCGGATAGCAACGGCGGCAGCCCGTTGCGAGCAATTCCGTCGAGGGCCGCAGCGGCGTCGGCGTAGCGAGTCGACTTCTCGGCGATTCGCCGCAGAAGCAGCGCTGCGAACTCCGCCAAGGCCGCAGCCCGCTCGCCACCGCCGCTGCGCACTTCAGCGCAGCATTGGGCGAGGTGCTCTGCGGCGAGCTTGAGCGCCTGCCCGTCGCTTCCGCGGGCTTCTGTACGAAGCACTTCGCGCTCGCGCTCCTCGGCGTCGCGGGCCCGAGGCGGTGCGCCGCGGGGCGCCCGCGCCGGGGCTTCGACGATGGTCGCGAAGGCAGGACTCGGAAGAAGAAGCGTGACGAGAAGGGACGCGAGGATCACTCGGATTCTCCGGTTGCCGGGACGACGCGCACGCGCGTCGGCGGGCATCCTACGAGCGACGGCGCCGAATCCGCGCCCCTGCCGAGACGTTACTTTCGCGCGGGTGTGCTCTTCGCCCCTTCGTCCGCAGCGGCGCCAAATTTCGGCACTCCGGAAGGGGCGGGCGTCGGCGCATCGGCCGGGCGCGATGAGGGGGCCGAAGCCGGCTTCGAGGCAGGCGGCGCGTCGGTCGGCCGGCGAAGCATCTCGAGCACGCCTCCGTTGTCGAGGAGCTGATGGACATATCCGTCAAACTCCTCGAAGGACACGCGCCCATCCTTACTTTTATCGATCACTTGGAATTCGCGCCGGTCGACCCCGAGCAACGTCATGAGGTCGCGGTACGAAACCCAACCTTTGCCGGACCGATCGACGCGACGGAACTCCGCTTCGATCCGCTCTTTGGAGTAGGGCTGGGGCACGCGGGGCGAAGGCTTCGGGCCATCGGGCAGCTTCGTCGAGCCGGTCCCCTGGACGAACGCGAGACCTCCTCCCGACGTGAGCGCAAGGAGGAGGAAGGAGAGCGGGGCAACGCGTGCCGAGCGAGGATTCATATCGAGGTTCGCCGCATCGTCTCCGCGGCGAAGGGCGCTGTAGCCGCGCCCACCGAGGTTCGTCGGTGAGCACGGCCCAGAAAGAATCGGTCTGCGGCGTTAGGAGACCGAGGCAGAAGTGCTCCGCAAAGTGAGCGCGAGAAAGTCCCGCGCTCAGCTCGGATGACTTTTGCCACCGGCTCTTAGCCGATCAGCTCGTCGCGGCCAATCGGCAGGAACGCGTCGACGCTCTCGCGGAGCGCCTCCGGCGTCGCCTCCGGGAACGCCGCCAGCTCCACACGGCAACCCTGCGCGCGCGCCGCGGGAACCACCGCGAGGAGCTCGGGGTCGCTGCCGGCGATCACTAGCACATCGACGCGCGATGCGAGGCGCGCAGCGTCGAGAGCCAGCGAGCCCGCCGCTTCGATCCGCGAGGGACGCTCACCGCGCTCCCCGAGGTCGACGCGTCGGATCTCATAGCCGGTCGTGCGCAAATGTTGCATGAACGCCGGGTCGCTGGCGTCGCGCTCGGCCACGAAGGCAATGGCGCGAATCGCCTGGCGTCCGCGAATCGAGGCATGGAGCAGCTTCGAGTAGGAGACGACGCGACCGTAGGTCTTCTTGGCCGTGCGCTGGAGGCTCGGCACGTCGGCCAGCACGGCCACGCGCTGCGAGGCGAAAGAGACGCCGGGGGTCGCGCTCGACATCGGCGGCGCCACGGGGGCCGGAGCCGGACGCTCGCCATAGGCGGAGGGAGTCTCGCTGCCGCCCGCGTTCGAGCGCAGCTGAGCTTTCAGCTCCTCGATCTCGCGGCGCAGGCTGCTCACTTCCGAGTCGCCGCCCATGCCGCCGCGACCTCGCGGTCGATCCGTGTCGCGCGAACGCTCCGACTCGTATCCGCCGCGCGAAGGCGGCGGCGCATAAGCCGGAGCCGGGCTTGCCTCCGACGGCTCCACCATTTCAGGGATCCCGCCGCGCTCATAGGACGGCCCAGGGAGCGGGCGCGCCGGTGTGCGGCCCATGCGTCCCGGAGGCGCCTCTTGGCGGCTCGGGGGCGCTTCCTGCCCGAAGTCGAATCGCGACGGCGGCGCATCGCCGGTTCGGCGCGGATCGAACACGTCGAGAGCAAAGCTGCCGCCCTCGCCACCGCGCGGTCCGCGGTCTGCCACTTCGCTGCGGTCGCCGCCGCGATCACCTCGATCTCCGCGCTCGCCACGGCCGCCGCGCTCGCGTCCCTCACTACCGCGGCCGCGGCCATCTCCACGGTCGCGACCGCCGCGTCCACCGCGGCCGCCGCGCTCCGGGCGATCTCCACGACCGCGACGCCCACGGCGCCCACGGCTGTCATCGTGGACAGGAATCTCAGCACCCTGGACGCGATCGTCGATCGGCTCTACGCCGCGGGCCTCATGGGACTCCTCTCGACTTCGGCGCAGCGCGGCCGACTTCGCCTCGACGGCATCGTCGATCGGGACGACTTCACCGCCGAAATCGGGCTCTTCGGAGCCGCCCATCGACGGAGAGTCGGAATCATAAGGAAGGGACTGCGAGCTCGTCGTCTCGCGCTCCGGCTCAAAGCCGCCCGCAGGCGCTGGAGCATCTCCCGTAGGCGCCGGAGAGGTGCGAGATCGCGTAGGGGGAGCGGCAGGGGCGGGCTCGTTTTCGCCCTGATTGTCGTTGTCGAAAAGGCCGGCTCCGAAGTCAGTGGAACCCATAGGAACGGTCATCGGCTCCCGCACACGGGAGCATCTATCTGTCGAAGTTGAAGGAAAAGAAGGGGACTCGATCCGCCGCAGCGCGATCCCAACATTGGCGACGCCCGCGGGGAGAAGGATGATAGACGCCCCCCTCATCCCGTCCAAGGAACCCGGTATGGCACGAGCGTCGCGCGGGGCATCCGCTCCGCGATGGTCCGCATGGATCCTTCTGTTGGCCGCTTTCCCCGCCTGCCGCACGGCGTCCGGGGTCGACCCCGTGAAGGACCCGCAGGGGGCTGGGCGCGTCGAAGGGCGGTGGTATGCCGAGCTGCGCGGCGGCGGCTTCGGCGGCGGGCGGGAGATCCGCCGGCTCGAGTTCGACGGCACCCACGGCACGATTTTCTCCTCGCTGCAGGGAACGAGCGGGGCCGACGGCATGTGGGCCAAGCCGGTGAGCCCCGAGGAGTATGCGGCATTTGTGTCTTTTGCGCTGGCGCAGAAGCCCTTCGATTGGTCCGACCGCAGCTCGCGGTCGGCCAAGTTCCCCGATGTGTTGATTCTCAAGATTCGGGCGGGCGATCGCGGGCGCAGCGTGAAAATTGAGAATCCCGACGTGGTCGAGATGTCGATTCTGGAAAGGCTGCGCAGCCTGGGCGGCATGACGCCTCCGCCGGCCTCGGCGGTCTTGGCGGCTCCCACGAAATGAGCGCCGTGAAGCTGCTGGGCGAGCCGATCGCTGCGGCCGTGAAAGAGGCCGTGGCCGCGCGGGCGGCGGCGCTCCGCGGCAAGCGCGGGATTGCGCCCACGTTAGGGCTCGTCGCGTCGGCCGACGAATCGGCGCAGATTTATGCCAAGAAGATTCAAAAAGACGCGGCAGCCCTCGGAATCGAGGTCGCCCTCTCGACGCTCGCTTCGACGGCCACCACGGCGCACGCGGTGGCGCTTGTGAGCGCCCTCGCGCGGCGCAGCGAGATTCATGGCATTTTGTTACAGACGCCGCTGCCTGCGGGCGTCGACGCAGCCAAAGTTGCCGAGGCGATTCCGGCCTCGAAGGACGTGGACGGGGCGTCGACCGCGAGCGCGGGATTTGCAGCGCTCGGCCGCGCCGGCGGTTACTTCCCGGCGACTGCCGCTTCTGTGCTGGAACTCGTGAAAGCGAGCGGCGTCTCGGTTGCGGGCGCCCGAGCGCTCGTGCTGGGACGCAGCGCCGTCGTGGGGCGGCCGGCGGCGTTTGGATTATTGAGCATGGACGCCACGGTCACCGTGGCGCACTCGAGAACCCGCGAGCTCGCCGATCGCGTGCGGGAGGCTGAGATTCTCGTGGTCGCCATCGGAAAGCCCGCTTTTGTGCAGGAGGCGTGGGTGCATCCCGGCGCTCTCGTGATCGACGTCGGAATGCACCGAATCTCCGACGCGGCACGTGCGAAGGAATTGTATGATTTCGACGCGGCGCGCCTCGCGGCGATCGAAGCGAAGGGCTCGGCCCTCGTCGGCGACTGCCATCCGGCTGTCGAGCGCGTTGCCGGCCGATTCACTCCCGTGCCCGGCGGCGTCGGCCCGCTCACATCCGCGCTCCTCCTGCGCCATGTCGTGGCCGCGGCGGAGTCGAGCGCGCCGTAGGGAGCTGAGTCCTTACTCAAGAGGGAGTGAAGTTCGAAGATCGCTCCACCGCGCGGCGACGAGCACGGTGCGAGGGGCTGTTCCCACAGATCGGTGGTTCGAGTCCCTCGAGCGATGGAGCTGAAACGGTCCGAGCCTCCATCAAGCGTTGATGAGGACGACAGATCCTCGACTCCCCGGCGCGCCTCGGTATCTTCCGCGCCCGGCGCCCCCGCGGGAAGCTCGAGGAGTCTCCGAGCTGCGAGGGTGCGCTTAACCCATCACCGCATACCTGAAAAGGGGTGCTCGATGCACTGGCTTCATTCTTTCAAGATTCGATCTGTGTCTGCATGGATGACGTGGGGAGTTCTCGCCGCCGCCGCTCCCGTCGCGGCCGCCCAGGACCCTCAGGTCTTCGCCAACCCGGTCTGGCCGCTGTACACAACGCCGCTATTCGTAACGTCAGGGGACCTCAACGGAGACGGATTGGCCGACACCATCGTGACGACTCAATCGGGGGCGGGAGGTGCCGTTCTCGCCGTCCTCAGCAATGGAATCGGCGGCTTCGGATCGTCCGTTTCCGTGACCGTCGGCGCGTTCCCAAGGAGCGCGAAGCTGGCGGACTTTAATAATGATGGCAAGCTCGACCTGCTCACCTCGGAGTCGGAGGGCAGCCAGCTTTTTATTGCCCTCGGCGCCGGGAACGGGACGTTCGGGCCGCTCGACGTGCGCACGATCGTCGGCGGCTCGCCATTTCTTGTGGAGTCTGCAGATGTCAACTCCGACGGCAAGGCCGATATTGCCACGACAGCATTCCAGCCGAGCTCCGGCTCCGTCGTTGTGTTCCTTGGAAACGGCGTTGGCGGCTTCGGCGCTGCGAGTTACTACACAACCGGGCCTCACACTTCCAGCGTCGCTGTGGGAGATATTAATTCGGACGGCCGACAAGACCTTGTCGCGGGGACTGCATATATCCAGGATGTGCACCGCTTCTTTGGCCAGTCGGGAGGCGGCTTCGGATCGGTGCAGACGCAGTTCCTCAATGCAAATGCGTCCACTTATCTGAAGCTCGCAGAGGTGAATGGCGATGGACACCTCGACCTCGTCAGCGCAGGCTTCCTCGTCGGCGCATCCGGAAACACGCCCCGCTTTCAGGCGGCCTTTGGAAACGCTTCTGGCGCGTTCTCGGGAGCGTTTCTGTTGCC
Source organism: Planctomycetota bacterium (assembly GCA_016792805.1). Classification (GTDB taxonomy): domain Bacteria; phylum Planctomycetota; class UBA1135; order UBA1135; family JACQFD01; genus JAEUHX01. The sequence continues at coordinate 187,607 of JAEUHX010000047.1, read as the reverse complement.
GAGCACGGCGCCCTACCCCATCGGATTCGGACTCGGGGACTTCAATCAGGACGGCCGCACCGATGTGGCGCGGCCCGGAGCCGTGTTCACGCAGCTCGCTTCCTCCTCAGCGGCCAACGTGCCATCGACGCTTCCGGCCGTTTCTGTTGCATTCGGCGACCTTGACGGCGATGCCGACCTTGACTTGATTTGCGTTTCACCCTCCAGCATCCAGGTGGAACTCAGCACCGGCACGGGGACGTTTGTGCCTACAGCACCCCCTGCAGTTCCGGCGCTCGCAGGAAATGAGTCGGCGGTTGCGGGCGACTTCAATCGCGATGGCCTGCCCGACCTCGCCGCCATCACGGCTGGACCGGCGCTTACCGTTGCCGTAGGCCAGCCAGGGGGCGGATTCACTCCGCTTCCGGCAATCCCGCTCAACCTGCCGTCTGGAGCACGCACGCTGGCGACGGGCGATCTCAACCAGGATGGCAAGCTCGACTACCTGATCACGCGGGATACCACCAACTTTGCTCTCGCGCTTTCCGGAGACGGCACTGGCGGGGCGTCCTCACAGATCCTCGTGCCGGCCACCGCGAACATTCACTCTTCCGCCATCGGGGATGTCAACGGCGATGGCAGGCCCGATTTCGTGGCGGCGTCCGAGGCTTCCGGCGGGATCGTTTCGGTGTCCCTCAACCAAGGCGGTGGCGCCTTCGCTCTGCCGACTACGCTCATCGGCACGCCCCATCCCTCGCGGGTTTTTGTGAGAGACTTCAGCGGCGACGGGCGAGCAGACCTTCTTCTCGCCGACCGAGTGCAGAATTCGGCGGCGATTCTGATCGCCTCGTCCACGGGGGCGTTCGGCTTTCCCGCGCCAGTTGCCATGGGGATGCCTCAGCCGCAGATGATTCTTACAAATATTGGCAGCGATCCCTGGCCCGACCTAGTCGCCCTCGATGGGCAGGTGAGTCTGGCGCTCGGAAGCCCCGGCGGCGCATTCATTCCGCCTGCGATCTCGTTTGCGGGAGCCGGAATGACACGCGCTGCCGCCGGGGATTTCGATTCCGACGGACGCACGGATCTCGCTGTCGCCGCCTCGGCGGGACTCTTACACATCCGGGGTAACGGCGCCTCCGGATTCATCGGATCCACGATCTATGGCTTCGCCACCGGCTCCGCCCAAGCCATCCTGACTCAGGATTTCGATCTCGATGGATTCCAGGATCTCTATCTTTCAGCCGGAGGTGTTGCTTCCGTAATTTTGAACCGTCTCCCTTCGGCTGCCGGCCCGGCTTCATTCGGAGCGGGAACCTTCGGCTGCGGAGGCAGCGTTGCTCTTCGGGCGCTCGATACGCCGGCAGTGGGAAGCACCACGTTCGGCTTCGCGGTCACCAACGCGCCGAAGGCGCAGACCTGTGGCATCTGGGTTTCCAATGCGCAGGACATCTCCGGATTCACAATTCCGGGGATCGCGCTGCTTCTTCATGTGGGGATCTTCACTGCAACCGAGTTCTATACCCTCGATACGGCGACGCGCCTCGAGGGCGACCTCCATGTGCCGGTGACGCTTCCCAATGTTCCCGCCTTGGCAGGCTCCGTCTACTACGGCCAGGCGGTGCTTCTCGAAGACTCCAAATCGGGCTTTGGTTGCAATCCCGCCGGCTTCTACCTCGTGAGCTCGGCGGGAATCACGATCCCGATCGTTCCGTAGCCGTCGCTGCGGACGCGCATCGCCGCGGGCGTCGCCTGCGGCGATGCGGCGGCGGCGAGAGCGACCACGCCCACTGGCGGAAGATCACAGAAAATGGCGATGCCCCGCTCCCGAGCCCAGCAAATCAATGTGTCGGGGCGGTGCCCGCGCGCCAGGCCAGCAAGCACCAAGCGCTCCCCAGCACGCCCGTCAACACGGCAAACAGGGCCACTGCCGAGTTTGGTCTCCAGCCGGCGTCCACCAGAGCTCCGGCAGTGAGTGCACTTGCGCTTCCGACGAGCGTGTGCAGTGACATCTCTAGCGCGAAAGCGCGGCCGCGGACGCGGTCCGGTGCGAGCCGTTGTACTAATACCGTTGCACTGATCCAGATCGCCGAGCCGCCGCCATGGGCCGCCGCGACGCAGAAGAGCGACACCCACCATCCGGGATCTGTGGCAAAGATCCCATAGAACGCGCCGGCGCAGGCGAATCCGGCCGCGATGCTTCGAAGAAGCCCTGAAGACCCCTGGCCAAGGAATCGGTGCGCCGTCATCGGGCCGAAGGCCGTGCCCAATCCGCGCGCTGCATACAGAAGGCCGAAGCCGGTCGATGCTGCCGCGGCACCGAGGATCGATTCCCCGAACTCATTGAGAAGCAGCAGCTGCGCAGCTCCGACGCCCCAGGCCGTCTTCGCGAGGAGGCTCACCGTCAGCAGCGGGCTGCGTCGCATCTCCTCGAAGAGTTCACGAAAATCAAACGTCGAGACCGCTTCGGCCCACCAGGTTCGCCCATCGTGCGAACTGCGGGCCGCCGCCGCCTCTCGGGGCAGCGGGAGGCCCGCCAGCAGCCATGCGGAAATCAAGAATGTCGCCGCGTCGATCGTGAAGCAGATCCACAGATCGAGGTGATCTGCCGCCAGTCCGCCGAGCGCCGAGCCGACAACTAATCCGAGGGACCAGGAGAGCCCGTCCAGCGTGCCCGCGGCCGCCAGCGCTTGCGGCGGCACGAGTGCAGGCACGCTCGCCGACGCAGCGGGGCGAAAGAATGCCGTGAGCGCATGCTGAAATCCGACGAGGGCGAGCACCGCCGTCGTGAAGCCGGCGCCCTCCATTCCGAGCGCCCGCGGCACGAGGAAGCCGAGGGCGCCGACCATACGGAGCACATCACAAGTGATCATCACAGTACGCCGCGGCAGGCGGTCCGCCAGCGAACCGGCCGGCGCGCTGAACAGCATGCTCGGCGCCATTTGTGCGACAATCACTCCGCCGACCGCCAGGCTTGAGCCCGTGGCGTCGTGGACCAGCCGAGCGATCGCGAGGAACGTGAACCAGTCGCCCATGAACGAGACCAGCTCCGCGAGCCAGAACCTCCGGTAGATCCGGTTCACGCGCAGCAGCTGCACTACCCCGATGCTCGGCGTCGTCACTGCGGTCTCCCCGCATCCCCTTCGAAGTTGCGATGCCGGAAGGCCCAGAGGATTGCGAGCCAGATCACGCCGGCCAATGCATAAATAGCTGTTGTGATCATCAACAGATGACGCGGCGCGAATCCGGCGAAGTCGACGAGGAGCCCGGCGCTCACCAGCGCGAGCGCCATCGCCAGCGTCGCCAGCGCGAAATCGAGGGCAACGGCGCGGCCGGTGATCCGATCCGGCGTTGCCCGCTGCAGGAGCGTCATGGACGTGCTCCAGATGATGGCGCCGCAAGCCGTTGCGCCTCCTGCGAAGGCCGTGGCGCCCCAGAGCGAATTGGCGGCGAGCGTGCCGCTGAAGATCACCGACTCCAGCAGAAAGGCAATTCCGATCGCAAGCCGCATCGCCGCGGGGCGATTTTGAGTGAGCTTGAGGACGATCGGAGGGCCGAGAAAAGTGCCCACGCCGATGGCTGCAAAATAAATGGACATCGAGGTCTCGGCTGTCACTCCGTACTCCCGAGGGCCGAGCAGCGCAAATGTGAGATCACTGATGCCGACGAACGCCAGCATGAACTTCGGCAGCACGAGAACTCCAGCCGTCGGATGGGCGAGGAGATATCGGATGCCCTCCCGGAATTCCGTGGGTTCTCCCGCGGACGTCGCGGACGTCCGCCCGCCTCGAACGCCCCACAGAAGGACGGCACCACACAGAAACGTGAAGGAATCGAGAACGACGGCTGCCGAGGCGCCGAATCGAATCGTCAAGAATCCGCCAGCGGCAGAGCCGAGCGCGAGACAGACCGACCACGTCACCTGCGAAAGGGCCATCGCTGGGGCGAGCTCCTCGGGGCGCGCGACGGAGCTCAGAAGCGCCGTTCGCGATGCTTCGAAGAAAGCCGCGAGGCCGATATGTGCAAACACAACCAAGCCCACGAGCGTGAGATTCCAGGGCGTCGCCGGCTGCGCGAGCAGCGGCATGTAAGCCAGGACGATGATGGCCGCGAGAATCTCCACTCCGAGCAGCACCGTGCGCCTCGGGTAGCGGTCGGCGACCGATCCGGCCCACGGACTCAGTACCACAAATGGGAGCACCATCAGCGCCTGGATCACCGCGATGGCAAAGGCCGACCTCGCGTCGTTTCCGGCGATATGTGCGGTGACCGCGACGCGCGTGAGCCAATCCCCGCTCTCGCTCACAACCTGCGCCAGCCAGATGCGGCGAACGTCGGGGTTTCGGCGGAGGGTTTCGAGGATCGAGAGCGAGGCGGACCGGGGGGCAGCCGGGGGCGCGGTCACCGGTCGGCCTCCTGCTCGAGCCTCCGCAGATCCTTGAGTGCTTTGTCGCGGCGGCCCTCGCGGTAGTCGAGACGCAACAGGGTGAGCTGGTGCCGCACACGCGTCGCGCCGGCGTGATCGCCCGTCGAAGCACGTAATTGTGCAAGCCAACTAATTCGCTTGGAGAGCGCTTCGAACTCTGCGTCGGTGGCCGGGGCCGAAGCGGGGGCCGAGGCCGGCGCCGCCAGAGCGACTCCGGCCGGAGCAGACGCCACCGACGGCGGCGCAGTTCGTCCGGCGCCCGCCACGACGGCGGGCGGCCCGCCGTCCATCGGCACTTCGCGCTGAGGCGTGCGCGCCCGAAGTTCGGCGAGCCTGCGCTGCCTCAGTCGCTCGCGCTCGAGTTCGGCTTCCGCCCTCTCGAACTCGAGATGGGCTGCGGAAATTGTCTGAGGATCGCCCGATTTCTGTGCACTTTCGAGCCGCAGGCTCGCGCGCGTCAGCGCGACGGAGAGCTGCTCTTCTCGGGAGGGCACGAGGGCGTCGGCCGTCGGCTCCCGGTCCGCGGGAATCGGCGCTGGCTCCCGATGCGATGTGCAGGCGAGGATCGCGGCCCAGGCGAATCCTGCGCAGAGTGGCGCCCACCGATTCACGGCGCGGCACTCCTGCGCGGCGCAACCAACCTCGGCTCGACCACGCGGCTTGTCCCTTCGAGGAACAGATCGCCGACGAGGTCGGCGATGCGGGGCGAATGGGTAACGCCGTGCCCTCCGAGCCCGGCTACCCAAAAGAGGCCGGGAAGGGTCGGGTCGGGGCCGACGAACATCTCGCGATCTATGGAAAGAGTCCGAAGGCAACCCCACTGATACTCCAGCCGCAATCCCGCGGCGGAAGGGATGAGCCGTCGCGCTCGGGCCCGCGCACGTTCGACCCAGGCAGGGTCGACCGATTCATCACACGATTCGCTCGGGACCTCGTCGCACGGAGACCACAGAAGCGCTCCATGGTCGGGACGAAAGTAAAACCCGAGGCCGTCATCCCAGGTGAACGGTTTTGTGGAGTCCGCCCGAACATCCTCCGTCACGAGCATCGTCCTGCGGCACGGCGTCATCGGGAGGCTCTCAGCGGCTCCGGCCACGAGACCGTTCGCCCACGCGCCTGCGGCGTTCATCACCCATTCGGCCCGGATCGGTCCCGCCTCTGTCTGTACGCCGACGCATCGATCTCCCTCCACGAGGAGCCTCTGTGCCGCAGTGCCGCAACGCAATTGTGCACCGCGCTCCACCGCGAAGGTCAAGAATCCCCGAAGAAGCTCAACGATCTCGATGCAGCCGTCGTCGGGAGTCCACTGAGCTTCATCGAAGGCCTCCGGCGAGAGCAGCGGCTGCAGACGCACCGCCTCGCGGGGGGCGATGCGCTCGAAGGGAAGCCCGGCTCGTCTCTGCCTCTCCAAGTCCTGCTCCACCTGCGGAAGCTCGGGCATTCGATAAGTAAAAAGCGAGCCGGTCGTTCTCCAGCCGACCTCAGCGGGAAAATCTCTCGGAGGGCGGCGAAACCAATCGGCAGCCTCAAGCGCGAGCCGGCAATCGGTCTCGGTCTTGAGATTGCGCCGAATCAAGGAGGCATTGCGACCCGACGCGTGTTGGCCAGGGAACGGGTCGCGCTCGAGAATGCACACATCGTGGATGCCGCGGCGTGCAAGGCCATAGGCGGCCGCAGCTCCGGCCACTCCGGCGCCGAGGATGACCACACGTGTTCGTTGCATGGGCCGGACAGGGTACGCAGCGAGCCTCGCCGCGCCCCTGAATCGAGCTGCGAGCCTCGGCAGAGACGGCGGGGGCTCGGAGGGTCTCCTGTCGCTTAGGGGCCCGGCCTACCTCTCACGCAGAAGTCCAACGATGCGATCCAGGGCGATGTTCACGGCTCAGCGGATATGGAGCGCCGCGCTTGATTGGTCCCTCGAGAGTCGCCTCCCGTGGACAGTGTACACCTCGCGCGGCACCGCCGGGGCGCAGTCGAACGGCGAGCCGGTCGAATGTGTGCTTTCTGCGGAGCGCCGATATGTTGCTCTCAACAGCTTGGCAGCCCGTGTCAACAGTGCTCCAGGTGCTAGCACAGGGGTTGCGCGCTGCGAGCGTCTGGACCTTTCGCGCGATCGAGCAGGACCGCCGGAGACGTAGCAAGAAACTACGGCGAGGCGGTCCGACGAGGAGATCGCGAAAAAGGCGGCAAGTAGCGCCGGAATGAGCTTTTCAACGACCTGCTAGGCCACGGCGCTTGCGATGCGGTCGAGCAGCTGCGCGTCGCGCAGCCATTGCCCGCGCTTCTCTCCCACGAGATCGCCCGCCGACCAGAAATGCACAAGTTGTTTCACGCGGGCCAGCGCCCCGGCGCGCGGGAACCCGCGCTCCTCAAGCAAGCCGGCATACTGCAGGAGAAATTGTGCAGATTCCGCAGCCGTCGCCCGGTGGCCCGAGAAAATCCACGGATCGCCGAGGGCGGCGCGCCCCACCATCACAAATCGGCAGCCGGTCTCGCGCCGCATGCGTTCCAAGTCGCCATGGGTTCGCACGCCCCCATTGCCACAGATCGGAATCTTCACGGACGCGACCGCCCTCGCGATCCGCTCCCAGTGAACCGTCTCGCTGTATCCTTCGGCGCGCGTCCGACAGTGCACCGTGAGCATGGCCGCGCCCCCCTGCTCGACCGCGCGAGCGAGCTGCTCGAGGTCGCGGTCGTCGTCGTATCCGGCACGGATCTTTGCCGTCACCGGCGCCGGGGAGGAGGCGCGCACTACGGCGGCGATCAGCGCCTCGAGTGCGGCCGGGTCTCTCAACATCGCCGACCCGGCGCAGGTGCGCAGCGCGCCGGGCGCAGGACATCCGAAGTTCAAATCCACGAGCGGCGCGCCGCATTCGAGGGCGCGCTCGGCGGTCTGCGCCAGCAGCTCGACGTCGCTCCCCATGAGTTGAAGCCCGACCGGCTGTGGAAACCGCCGCTCTCCGAGATGGTCGCGGAGCACCGGCCGGCTCAGCACGTGGGAGAAGACGCGGGCGAACTCGGTGAACGCGCCCCCGAGTGTCAGCGGCGGGTTTCGCTCAAGCACCAGCTCGCGAAAGCACGGCTCGGTGACACCCTCCATGGGCGCGAGGAGCCACGGTGCGGTGAACGGGAGTCGGGAGCCCACGCCGACTACCATGGGGCCGCCGTTCCGCTCGCGAAAGCCCCACTGTGGCCGAACCCCAAACCCACGCCATGAATCGACGCCTCTCCCAGCTCCTGCTCCTTGGTTTCTTTCTTCTGACGCCGCAAGCGGTCGCGCAGAGCGCGGCCTCGAAGCCCGCCGAGAAAGATGGCTCCGATGCCGACGCGATCCAGCTGGCCGACCGCATCCAGGGTCAAGTGGAGACGATCCGCGGCCTCAAGTTTCTGAAACCGGTCGCAAAGGGCATCTATGACAAGGAGCGGCTTGCGAAGTTCCTACAGCAACAGATGGAGAAGGAGGGCGCCGCAGCGACCTTCGCGTGGCAACAAAAAGCCTACCGGCTCCTCGGTCTGATTCCAGAGACCTATGACATGCTCCAGGAGACGACGGAGATCCTGCTGGAGCAGATCGGCGGCTTCTATGACCCGGAGACGAAGGAACTCAAGGTGATGAAGGGCTTCGGCGGCGCAATCGGCGAAATGCTGATGGCGCACGAATTGTGCCACGCCCTCGAAGATCAACATTTCGATCTCCAGCACACGTTCGACTCTCTCTCGAAGATCGCGAAGGAGGACGACGACCGGAGTTTCGCGGCGCGCGCCGTGGTCGAGGGATCCGCCACCGATCTGATGTTTAAGTTTATGGTCAAGAAAATGCAGTCGGGGGAGGTGAGCCTCGAGGAGCTGCAGAGCCCCGAGATGATGAGCAATCCGGCCTTCTCGGGAGAGAAGGCGATGTCGGCGCCGCCCATCATGGTGAAACCGCTCATGGAGGCGTACCTCGGCGGCGCGAAGTTCCTTGCCCGCGGCGGGTTCATGCCCGGGTCGGCGAAGAAGCGAGATCAGAACAAAGGATTTCTGAGCATGCCGCTCTCCTCGGAGCAAGTGTTGCATCCGGAGAAGTATTGGGATGAGACCCAAGCCGATGAGCCGCAGGCGCTTGAGCTGCCCGACGCGTCGGCCGCGCTCGGCGCCGGTTGGAAGCGCATCGGCACGAATGTGCTTGGAGAGCTCGGCGTCGCGATTCTTACAACTCCCTGGAGCCCGCCGAAGAAGGGCGAGAAGCCCGACATGGAGAAGATGCAGGCGGAGATGATGAAGCCGTCGACCAACGACGAAGCCTCGGGTTGGGACGGCGACCGCTATGCGATTTATGAGGGTCCCCAGAATGCGCTCGGGCTCGCGTGGGCTTCGGTATGGGACAGCGAAAAAGACGCGCGCGAGATGGCCGAGGCGCTCGAGATGCTCGCCGCAGATCGCAAGAGAGACGGCATTGTCCTCAAGTTCACACAAAAAGGCGCCAGCGTCTATGCCGGCTGGGCCAACGGCGCTGCGGGTGCGGCCGTCGCCGAGAAGCTGGCGGAGCTGGCGGCGCAAGCGAAGCCCCAGACATACGCGAAGCTCGAAGTGAAGCTCCCCGAGGGCTCCGAGGGCATGAAGCTTGAGAAAAAGCCCAAGAAAGCGGAGGCCGAGAAGGGAAGCGGCGGCGCCGAGGCCGGCGGCGAGAAGTGAAGTGTGACGGCGCGGGACGCGCGGCGGCCGCGGCACTTGCCGCCGCGCTTGCGTGGTCGTGTGGGGCGTCGGCGGATCTGCGGATCGGCGAGCGGCCTTCCGCGCCAGCATCCAGTCCCATCGATTCGGCGAGCAGGCCCCACACCGATCCGCGGCTCGCCGCCATGACGGCACAAATCACACCGGTCGTGGAGAGACTGCGCGGCCTCGCATTTCTTCGTCCTGTCGCGCAGCGCGTGTGCACGCGCGAGGAGCTTCTCACGCTGATCGAGCGGGATTTCGACGAAGAGTTCCCGCCGGAGGATCGCGCCACTTTCGCTGGCATGGGCAAGCTGCTCGGGCTTCTGCCGCCCGAGTATGACTTCGACCGGGAGATCCGCAATTTGATGCAAGCGTCCATCGCCGGCTTCTACGACACGGAGCGCAAGGAACTGTTCGTTCTGGAGGATCTGTTGGATTCCGAGGAGGCCCGCTCCACCCTCGCCCACGAGCTCCTCCACGCACTGGAAGATCAACATTTCAATCTTCAGGGAATCCAGGATGCACTGGAAGCGCTCGAGCCAAACGCGACGGATCGCGCCTTCGCGTTCACCTGTGTGGCGGAGGGATCGGCTCAAGCGCTCGAGGAGCAGTTCCTCTTCTCGGCGGAGGCGGAGGCACTGAGCGTAGGCATTGATGACGGCGCGCCGGAGGCGCAGCCGCTCGCCGAGGAGCCGATGGAGGTGGATGCCGGCGGAACTGCGGAAGCGCTGCTCACCCAGACGCCCCCGATCCTCATGCGAATGCTTGTCGAGCCGTACTTCGCGGGGCGCACATTTCTTGCGCGCGGCGGTGGGATGCTCGCTCCCGTGAAGAAAAGCGATCTCTTGGTGAGCTACAGCGCGCCGCCCCTCAGCTCCGAGCAGATCTTCCATCCGGAGAAATATTGGGATCCTGCGCAGCGAGACGATCCGCAGACCGTCGTGCTGCCCGATCTCTCCCCGATCCTTGGCGACGGATGGCGTCGGCTCGGGTCGGGCGAGCTTGGCGAGATGGGGGCCGCCGTCATGACCACAGATCCCGAGGAGGCCGAGGACGAGGATCTGGTGCCCCAGTGGATGCTCGGAGTGCGCAGCACCCAGGCCGCCGAGGGCTGGGACGGCGACCGATACGAAGTGTATCAATCCGAGAAGGGAGCGCTCTTCTGCGTATGGGTCTCCGTGTGGGACTCGGAGAAGGACGCGCTCGAGATGGATGAGGCGCTGCCGCGCCCCTTCGGGGTCGAGCGCGAGGTCCGACGGCGCGGCCCGGTGCTTGCCGCCGCGTTCTCGCGCCAAGGACCCAAGGGAGAGCTCCTCGGCCGGCTTGCCGACCTGGCACTCGCCCAAGCCGCGCTGCGAGCGCCGCTGCCTCTCGACTTGCGGCCTTCGAACTCCGCTGCGCCCGCCCAGGGAGCCGTCGGGCGATGAATAAGAAAGCTCCCGTTCGCGCCCTCATGGCGAATTCACAGAGCAGCGGCGCCCTGTCCGCCGCAGAGCATGCAAGGCTTCGCATGTCTGCTGCACCCAAGCGTGGCCCCGGCGAGCCGGTGGGCACGACGCTCGCCGCCATTGACGTCGGGAGCAACGCCATTCGCCTCGAGATTGCAACAGTTCGACGCACGGGCGACCTCGTGGAGCGCGAGTCGATCCGAGAGCCGGTGCGGCTCGGCCACCGCGTTTTCCTGACGGGGATCCTCGAGGAGAAGGAGATGGAAAAGGCGGTGGCGGCGCTCGCGGCGTTTCGGGCCGTGATGGACCGCCATGGCGTGAACATCTACCGAGCCGTCGCCACGAGCGCGGTCCGCGAGGCGCAGAATCGTGATCTTTTCCTGGAGCGCGTCTCGAATGCTGCCGGCGTTGATCTCGAGGCGATCTCCGGCGCCGAAGAGTCTCGGCTGCTCGCACTCGGCGTGCAGCGGCGGGCCGATGTTTCAAAGCGCCGTGCACTTTTTGTGGATATCGGCGGGGGAAGCGTGGAGTTCGCCGTGGCGCACCAGGGGAAGATGCTTTTCTCCCAGAGCCAGCGACTCGGTGCAGTCCGCCTCTCCGAGCTCTTTCTGGAGGGAAAGCGCGCCGCCGACGAGAAGCGTGCGCTGCTGGAGGAGTACCTGGAGCGGATGTTACAGGATACAGTTCGCGAGCTCCGCAAGCTGCGGCCCGAGGTTCTCATGGCGGTCGGCGGCAACGCCGAGACGATCGCCAGAATCGTGAACGCGGAGGCCGACGCCCGAACGCCGCTCTCTGTTCCGGCCCGCGACCTCGCGCAGCTCACCGACAAGCTCTGCGAGATGGAGCCGGAGGAGCGGGCTCGGAAATTTGATCTTCGCCCCGACCGCGTCGACACCATCGTGCCAGCGTCGGTCTTGTTGGCTTTTGTGGTGCGGCGGCTTGAGTTTCCCCGGCTCGAGGCGCCGATGGCGGGCATCCGCGACGGCATGCTCGCGGAGCTCGCGGACCGCGTCGTGGGGCGATATGACCCTCAGGCGGCTGCACGCGGCGTTCTCGAGGAGGCGGAGCGCTTAGGTGAACATTACCATTACGACGCGAAGCACGCGGCTCAGGTCCGCGAGCTCGCGCTCACGCTCTTCGATGCGCTGCGCGGCGAGCATCGGCTCTCCGATCGCGATCGGATGCTCCTCGGCGTTGCGGCGACGCTCCACGATATTGGTGAGTTCGTCGGCTACGCGCATCACCACAAACATTCTCACTATTTGATTCTCAATTCGGAGCTTGGCGGCCTCACCTCGGAGGAGCTGCGGCTTGTGGCCGTCGCCACGCGATACCACCGCCGCGCCCATCCCTCCGACCGCCACGAGGAGTACGCCGGGCTGTCGCGCGACGAGCGGCGGCGCGTTTCGCGGATCTCGGCCATCCTTCGCGTGGCCGACAGCCTCGACCGCGAGCACCGGCAGAAGGTGCGGCGCGTCCGGCTCTCGGCGCGCCGTGGGGTGGTCGAGATCCGCCCGGAAGCCGCGGGGGATCTGGCCCTCGAGCGCTGGGCGCTGCCTGCGAAGGCGTCGCTCTTCCGAGAGGTCTTTGGACTCGAGGTCAAGCTCCTCGAAGAGGGAACAACCAAGGCATCGCCCGCAGCCGCTTGCGCGGATCGCGGGCGTCGGACGAGATAGAGGGACCGAGATGTCGCACCCGTCTGCCATTCCCGCTCCTCCCGGAGCGACGCCCCCAGCGGCCGCACCGCCCGTTGCGCCCGTCCCGGCGTCCGCCGTTGTCGCGTCGGCGCCGACGGTGTCGGCGGGCGCGTCGTCGGGCGGCCCCGCCGTCTCGGGGCCGGCCGTTTACTTGAATCGCGAACTCGCCTGGATCGCCTTCAATCGGCGTGTCCTCGAGGAGGCGCTGGACGAGTCGAATCCGCTGCTGGAGCGCGTGAAGTTCCTGGCAATCGTCGCATCGAACCTCGATGAGTTCTTCGAAGTGCGGGTCGCGGGGCTTCGGCGTCAGGTCGAGAGCGGCGTGGAGGACGCGTCGCCCGATGGGCTCACGCCGCGCCGCGCCCTCGAGGAGATCTCCGTGGCGTGCCATTCGCTCGTGGCGGAGAGCTACGCCGCGTGGCGCGAGAAGCTGCTGCCGGCGCTGGCAACGGCCGGAGTGCGCATCCGCGAAGTGCACGAGCTGTCGGCTGCGCAGAAGGCTTGGGCGTCGCGCTATTTCGACGACGTGGTGAGCGCGGTGCTGACGCCGCTCGCGATCGACCCCGCGCACCCGTTCCCACAATTACTTTCGAAGTCGCTCAACCTCGCCGTGGCGATGCGTGCGACGGGCAAGCGCGGCGCGGGGGCGAGCCGGTTCGCGGTGGTGCAGGTGCCGCGCGTGCTGCCGCGGCTCGTGCGATTGCCCGATGAGGGCGGCAACTTTGAGTGCATTCTGCAGAGCGAGCTGATTCGTGCACATTTGGATCGGCTCTTCCCGGGGCATACGGTGATCGACGGCTGGCCCTTCCGCGTGACGCGCAACGGCGACGTGGAGGTGGCGGAAGACGAGGCGGCCGATTTGTTAGAAGCGGTGGAGGCGAAGCTTCGCCGGCGTCGGCGTGCCGAGGCGGTGCGTCTCGAAGTCACATCCAAGATGCCGCCCGACGTGGTCGATCGGCTTCTGACGAAATTTGAGCTTGGGCGCGAGTCGCTCTATGAAGCCGACGGCCCGATGAATCTCGGCCGCATGATGGAGCTTGTGAGCGACGTGGAGCGGCCGGATTTGAAGTGGCCTCCGCTGCTGCCGGCCGAGCCGGTGTCGTTTCGGGATAGCGAGGATCCGTTCGCGCGGATTCGCCGCGGCGACGTTCTGTTGCATCATCCGTACGATTCGTTCGAGCCGGTGGTGGAGTTCCTCGAGGCCGCAGCGGAAGACCCGAGCGTGCTCGCCATCAAGATGACGCTCTACCGCACCTCGGGCGACTCGCCCGTCGTGCGCTCGTTGATGGCCGCGGCGGAGGCGGGCAAGCAGGTGACGGCGCTCGTCGAGCTGAAGGCGCGGTTCGATGAAGAGAACAATATTCGATGGGCGCGCGCACTCGAGGAGGTCGGCGTCCATGTGGTGTACGGGCTCGTCGGACTGAAAACGCACTGTAAGGTTGCGCTCGTCGTGCGGCGCGAGGAGCAGGGCGTGCGGCGCTACTGCCATCTCGGAACTGGAAATTACAATCCCACGACGGCGCGCGTGTATACCGATGTGGGGCTCCTCACGGCGAATGAGGAGATCGGGCGCGACGTGTCGGATCTGTTTAATCTGCTCACCGGCTACGCGCAGCCGACCCACTGGCGCAAGCTCCTTGTCGCTCCCTACGAGCTGCACCAGTCGATCGTCGCAAAGATCAAGCGCGAGGCCGCGAACGCCCGCGCAGGAAAGCCGGCTCGCGTGCTGGCGAAGATGAATGCGCTCGTCGACCGGCAGGTGATCGATGCGCTGTACGAAGCGAGCTGCGCCGGCGTCAAGGTGGATCTCGTGGTGCGCGGCATTTGTTGCTTACGCCCCGGGCTCCCCGGGTTGAGCGAGAACATTACCGTTCGATCCATCGTCGACCGATTCCTCGAGCACAGCCGTATTTTTGTGTTCGAGAACGGCGGCGAACGCGAGGTGTGGCTCGGCAGCGCCGACTGGATGCCGCGAAACTTCTTCGGCCGCGTCGAAGCTGTCTTCCCGGTCCTCGATGTCGCGTTGCGCACGCGCATTATTGAAGAAGTGCTCGGTACCTACCTGCGCGACGACGTGCGTGCGCGCATCCTCCAGCCCGACGGCTCGTGGGTGCGCCTGCGTCCGCCGCTCGGCACCGACGGCTTCCGAAGCCAATTCGAGCTCCTGCGCATCGCCCGCAACCGCGCCCCCGAAGCGCCGCCGCCCCCCGACAGGAAGCGGGCAACCTCCCCCAAGAAACGCGGAAAAGTGGCGGAGTACACACAAGACACCGCGCCGTAGCCCGGCGAATTGTGGAGTCGCCTCAGCCCGGGAACCGCGGGCAGTCGCGGGCGGCGAAGACGAGCTCGGCGAGCCAGCCGGCGGCGGTGCGGCCGCCGACGAGGTTGGGGTCGCCGCGGCCGTCGAGGTTGCCGAGCCAAACGCACAAAATGTGGCGATCGGTGATGCCGACGCACCAGGCGTCGCGGCGGTTGGAGGAGGTGCCCGATTTCCAGGCGAGGGTCGGGCGAGCGCCCGAGGCGGCTCCCGCCGGCAGCGGACGGGTGAGGGCCTGGAGAATGGCGTCGCGCGTGGAGCGGCGCAGCCCCGGGAGCTCCTGGGGGCCAAAGGCCTTGGCGTAGGCGCGCGCGAGCGCAAGGGGCGTGACCGGCAGCGTTCCGAGCGCGAGGTCGAGCCCGAGCGGCACCTCCCGCGTCGAGAGTCCGAGGCTTTCTAACAAATCGCGGAAGCGGTCGACGCCCAACGATTGCAGAAGCCGCACGGCCGGAAGATTCTTGGAATCGCGCAGCGCGTCGAGCGACCGTACATTTCCTGCGAAGGTCTTCTCAAAATTGAGCGGGGCGTAGCCCGACCAGTCGCCCGGCGCGTCTTGGAGCAGATCGTCGAGGGATGCGGCGCCCGTCTCCTGCGCGAGCGCATATAGAAACGGCTTCAGCGTGCTGCCGGCGGGGCGCGCACAAATCGCCGCGTTGAGGGAGGGCGACGTCGGGTGATGGGAACCCACGGCCGCCCGCAGCAGGCCGGAGCTTCGATCGAGGACCACGAAGGCGACGCCGTCGACTCCTGTAGCATTCTCGCGCAGGACGCGGTCCTCGAGCCGCTGTTGAAGCTGCAAATCGACCGCGGTCGAGACGATCCGCGCGCTTCGGGCCGACTGCGGCGGCGGTCCGAAATCGTTGCCGATGATTGCTCCCGGCGCCCCGGCCAACGCGAGCTCGCACGCGTCTTGGGCCAGATATGGAAAGGTATGTTTCTCCGCCGTGAGCGGCGCGGCTCCCGCGCGCGCGGCCTCGGCGTCAGTGATCACTCTTTCCGCGCGCATCTTCTCCAGCACCCGATTCCGAGCCGCCAGCAGCGCGTCCGGCGCCCTCGTCGGGCTGCGCCGCGTCGGGGAGGGCAGCATGGCGACGAGCGTCGCCGCCTCCGCGAGGTCTAGGGCGCGCGCACGCTTGCCAAACCACAATTGGGATGCCGCCTCCACGCCGCGCACATTGCCGCTGAACGGCACGAGGTTCAGATAGCCCTCGAGAACTTCACTTTTCGGCTTAATGCGCTCCACCTGCCGGGCGCGCACCATCTCGTGCGATTTCGCGAAGAGCGTGCGCGCCCTCGGCTCGACGAGCCGGGCGAGCTGCATCGAGATCGTGGACGCCCCGGAGGTTACTTTGCCGCGTGCCACATTTCCGATCGTGGCGCGCCCAACGGCACGCCAATCCACTCCGGAATGTTCATAAAAACGCCGGTCCTCGGACGCGAGCAGCGCATCGATCATCGGCTTCGCCACGTCGGCGAGCGCGATGGGCAATCGGCGATCGCCCTCGGGCGTGGCCGTGACGCGAAGCCACGTGCCGTCATCGGCAGTCACGACGACGGAAGCGGGAGCGTGGTCGAGCTGCGCGACGGGAAAGGGTGCAACCCAGCCATAAAGCCGCTCGATCCCCCAGAGAGAAAGAATCGCTGCACAAAGAGCGGCCGCGACGCGCGCGAGGCGTCGCGGCCATCGTCCTGAAGCAGCAGTTTTTCTGAGTTTCCGTCGGGCCA
This sequence comes from Planctomycetota bacterium, assembly GCA_016792805.1. Classification (GTDB taxonomy): domain Bacteria; phylum Planctomycetota; class UBA1135; order UBA1135; family JACQFD01; genus JAEUHX01. The sequence goes on along the minus strand of JAEUHX010000047.1, from coordinate 171,323 downwards.
AGCGCAAGGCGGCATTACCGGAGAATCGTTGTGCGCGGCTCCTCCACCCTGAGCGACTCCACGCGGGAATCATAGAGTGCCTGGGCGTGGGTCGCGCCAGCGGCGAACTCGCCGGAAAAGACGGCGCGCACGCGGTAACGAATCGAGAGTTTCGGCGCCGAGCTTGCGGCGCCGAAGATCAGGATACGGTCGTCGCGCCGGTCCACCCTCAGGACGCCCTCGGACGATGGTGGGGCTCCGCTCAGCGCCACGGCCGACTCCGGTTCGACCTCGAGCTCGAGACCTGCGGGCAGAAGGTCGCTGACCAGCAGCTGCTCCGGCGCCGGGGCGACCTCGAGGGCGACTTCATAGACGCACCCCCGCTGGAGCCGCATGGGGGGCTGCGCGGTGGCGACATCGACGACGCGCCTCGTGATCCGCATTGGGTTGGCTTCGGTGAGGGCGGCGCCGGCAATCGGCTTTCGCCGTCCGCGCACGGAGGCCAGCACGACGCTCGGGCGATCGGTCGTGAACTCGATCCTCCGCGCGCCCTCGATCGGCAATGTCGCGGGATGGGAGGGTGAAATAGTCACTTTTTCATCTCCCAGCCGAACTTCCACATTTCCGCCGGTGTTGCTGCTCGCTCGGGTGGAGAATCCATCGGAGAGCGCCCGCAGCGCGCTGGCTTGCTCCTGCGTGCTCCATCGATCGGGACGCAGAGCCATTTTTGTGAGGTTCTCCAGGAGCGTCACGGCCACGGCGTCGCCGGGGTTCACGGCCAGGCGCGCGCGGAGCTCCAGAGCCAACGTTCGAACGGGAGATCGGAGCCAAGCCGTTCCATGCCGACTCTCCTCCGGAGTCGCCAGCGCGCGCGCCAACTCGACGCGCGCATGCGCCAGGTTGCCCACGCGGGCGCACGCCAGCGTGAGGCGAAGCCGCTCCTCGCGGCCAAGGCCCAGTGCCGAGAGTTCCTCGATCCAGCTGCCGACCGCCAAAGGAGTGGCGGCGAGGACTTCCACCGCGTAACAGCGCGCGGCCGCCGTGCTCTGCGGATTGCCTGCCGCCAAGACGCGCTCCACGGCGCTCGCGAGGCGCGCAAGCGACCGATCTGGCACCTCCAGTCCCCGGGAGCGCGCATACAATAAAAAGTCAAGTCCATAGATCGAACCGAATAAATCCGATGTGTTGAGATCGGGCCACGCGGCGAGGCTTCCCTCCGCCGTCTGCATGCTGAGGAGGCGTGCGACGGCGGCGCGCACCGCGCCCTCGAGGTCGAGAGTCGCAGATTCGTCCGACAAGCGTTGGAGCAGCGCTCCCGCTGCAAGCATCGCAAATCCCCGCGACGCGGTCTGCTCGACGCATCCATGGGGATACTCCACGAGCGAGCGGGCCAGCGGCGCAAGCGCAGCATCGGGTCCATCGACGACCCGAAGAGTGATCTTTCCGCCCGAAGAAAGGAGATCGTCCGGAAGCTCCAGCTGGGATCTGTTCTCGATGATTGCACCGATTTCGACGCGGGCAGGAAGAGTCAGATCCCGCACGACGGTGGCGATCTCGAGCCGGCGCTCGGTCACGAGTTCGGAGCGCTCCGGCCAGGGACGTCCGTGCGCCGCGAACGACGCTCCCAATCGCGCCCAACGAAATGGCGCCACCGCGCGCCCTTCGATACGCACCGTTTCATGGGAGCCGCCTGCCGAGGCGGCGCGGGCCCGCAGCCGGATCTTCCCCACATGGTGAGCGCCCGGTGCGAGCGCCAGGGAGAACGACGCTCCGCGGGGTTCCAACAGATCGAGTCCTTCGGAGGCGAGCTGAACCTGAAGAACGCGCGGCTCTTCTGTGGAGTTGCGGATCCACAGATCGCTTTCTACGACATCTCCTGGAGCGAGGAATCGGGGCAGCGCCGCGCGGACCTGGAGCCGCCCCGCCACGGCGATCGAAGCGCTTGCCGATCCGACGCCCTCGAGACCGGCGGCGATGCAGCAAATGCGCGCTTGCCCTTCGAACTCCTCGGGAAGTGTTGCAACAGCCTCGCCACGGCCATCGGCATCGAGCGAGATCTCACTTAAGACGAGAGCGAGGGGACGGATCGCCAAGGACGTCGTGCCCTCTTCGGCCGCCGAAGTGTCTCGCTCTCCGTCCTCGTCCTCCTCGTCACCGCCGTCGCCGCCGACGCGCACGCTCGGGTCGAAGCGCACTCCGCTCAGCAGTGCGACACCGGTGTCTGCCCCTCGGGTCTCGAGACGCCGATGGGCCGCGAAGCGTCGCGCCGGGTCGGGGATTCGGTCGCCCGCGCGGCGCGCGACCGCCTCATCGACGAGCGTCACGACCGCCCGTCGGGCGCCCGGCGCATCGAGCGAGATCCGAACGGTGCCACCCGGTTCCAGACGCCCAGGAACTGTGATCTTCGGCGTCAGCCTGCGCTGCGAATGGTCGAGGGGAATCGACGCAATCGCGAGCTGGCGCGCGGGCTCCTTCGGCGCGGAGGCCTGGGGGGCTGAACAGCTTGCCACCGCATACAAATTTGGATCTGTGGCATCCTCGGGGATCGGCACCGGGATCTCGTTGCGGCCGGCCCTCACCGCAACAGTCCATGCCGCATGGAGCGTCGATCCTTCGAGCGTCATCAGGGCTGATCCGTCCCGAGGTGCCATCAGTTCACAGATCGCAGTGCCCCCCGGGCGAATCGGCCGTGCGGGGCCACGCAGGTGCGCTCGCGGCGACGCAGCTTCACGGACCGCGAACTCTGCCTGTGCGCAGGTCTCGCCGATCTGTGCAGACAGAACATAGCTGTCCTGTCCATCGCGAATCGCGAACGAAGGAAAGCTTACAGACGCTCTTCCTCCAGCGAGATTGGCCTCAGCCGCGTCCAGAGCATCCATCTGCTCTTCCCGCTGATGGCGCAAACGGCCATTTCTCGACGGGAGGAGATTCCATACCACGCGATGGGCGAGGAGCCGAACTTGAGCCCGAAGCGGACCGTCTGCCAGCGCTCCAGCGCGGTCGATGGCGACAATTTCCGCCCCCTGCGCCGTCGCCCGTATTCCGATCCGCAGCGGCGGTGCCCACGGAATAGTGGCTCTCGCCGTGATGGCCCGGCCGCCCGGCTCGCTCACTTCCGCCGTGATCTGTGCAATCATCGGCAGCCTGCGGGAGCCCCAAAGCGCCGGTAGGCGCAGCACCGCCTCACCGCGCGCGTCGAGCGCCGACGCGATCGATGGCTGCGCGCCCGGAGGGGGAGGCAAGGAGATCGGCACGAACCGGAAAGCATCAAATCCCTTCGGGGGCGTGGTATCCCACAAAAGCGTCGCGAACGCGCGCACGCTGCACCCCGCAGCCGGCGCGCCGTCGAGCCACCGCGCGCGCACGCGAACGGCCACATCGTCTCCACCGCTCGACTCGACGGGGCTCACCCAGGCCTCCATGCGGGACGGCACGAACGATTCCACCCGCGCCGTCGCGCGGCCGAGCACCTCCGGTGCGCCGCGCCGAGCGATCTCCAGCTGCACATATCCCTCCGGCGCGTCCGCCTCGAGGGAAAGCTCACACACGGCGACTCCGTAGGCATCCAGAGTGAGCGCCGTTTTGCGAAGTAACTTTTCCTTTGCACCGCGCCATGTCGCCTCGAGATCGATGGCTCCCGGGGCGCGCCCGCGCCCATCGCGCGCGACGACGGTGGCCCGCAGGCTCTCCCCAGGGCGAACAAGCCCGCGGTCGAAAGCTAAAAAAACCTCGGCCCGCTCGCGCGCATAGGGAATACCCGCGACGGCATCATCGATCTGTTCCATCGCGAATCGCGAGAGATCGACCCACGCCGCGTCATCGAGCGTTCGCACCTCTACGAGCGCGGCGCTGCGATCGCCTCCCGAGCCGTTCCACGCAATTTGCGCGATCCCCCGGCTGTCGGTCGCTCCCTCGCCGAGAATCTGTGAGGTTCTCGACACGACGCGGACCGATGCCGCCGCCACAGGCGTTCCAAGCGCCAAGCTCTCGACGCGCACGCACGCCTTGCCGTCGCCCTCACGAACCGTCACGCCTAGATCTGTGATCTGCAGAATTCGCTCGTCCTGCGCCTCGCCCTGCACCGCCGCCGCCGCGAGATGGAACACCCCGCGCGGTTCCGGCCCGAGAAGCTCGCGGAGATCGACGCGCTCGATTGCCCGCTCGTTCCTCGGCGCCGCCACGGTACGCACCCGCTTCACGGCCGGCGCCGCCACCTCGTCGAGTTCGAGCCGCCCCCGCGCGTCGTCGCGGAGAAACGCCAGCACGTTGTTCTCATAGATCTTGCGAGCCGAGATCTCGTAACGAGTAATGTTCACCATTCCAAGCTCGATGTCGAGCATTGCCTTCGCCGAGAGGACTTGCCCTTCTTGGGTAAATTGTAATGAGGGCTTTGCATCGGGAATCCGCACCGTGCGCGAGTCCTCCGCGGGAAGCTGCGCGCGTCCCGAGCCCGGAAAGCCGCGCTTCAGCGTCACTCGGAATGTGCGTCCCGCCGGAAGGTCGCCGAGGAGCCGAATGCCCCGCCGGCTCCGCACAATTTGCACCGCCGCTGGCGGCTCGACTTCGATGAGTTCGCGCGGTGGCAGCGCCGTGGCTTGATTGAACGTGATTTCGATGCGGCCGGGGCGCGCCTCCACCCCGGTCAAGCGCAGCGGCTGCCCAAGCTCCACGCGCTGGCGCACGGGCCCGGCCAGCGCGCCCACGCCGTCGGCGCTCCGAAGCGATCCAAGGACCGAGAGTTCAACGGCGCGCGGCTCGGCGGCGCCCGGCGCCACCGAAAGTTGCACTCGGAATGCCGGCTCGTCGTCGATGCCGCCCGCCTCGCGCACCTGATAGGGAATCGCGGCTCCATCCTCGGCGTGAATGCGGAGCGCGGCGGCGAGCGCATCGCGATGCACCGGCGCGCCGAACGCCAGCAGCAGCACCGGACTTCCCACGGGCGAGGATTGATCGAAGAGCACTTCGCGCACCCGCAGCGGTTTTGTAAACAGCGGGATGCGGATGCCGGCGCCTGCGTTCGCGGCCTGTCCAGGCAGCTTCGCCACCAGCTCATAGGCCGTTGCATCGCGCGGCGCTTCCAACAGATCCACCAAGAGCCGGCGCTCGCCATCCCAACGCGTGTGCGCGGCAAGCGGCGGCGCGAGCCGCCACTGTGGCTGCTGGGCGCGCGCAGGCGCCGAGTCGGGCAGTTCAACGGCATAGCTCCCGTGGGCCGGCGCGCCCGCCAACGACGCGGGATCGAGGACGGTCACACGCGGCGAAAGCCGCCGCTCGGAGGCGGACGGAGAGCTCCCGAGTTGGGCGATTTGAACAACGACGAGCGCAAGCAGCGCAGCAGTGATCGTCGCCTGGAGAATGCTCCAGGGACGAGAATTCGGCGACGGACTCAAGGCGATTCCTCCGCTCGGCATCGCGAGCGCGGGGAAGAAGACGCGCGCACATTCTCGCGCGCGCCGCCGAAGTCAATTTTTCCTATCTGTGGTGGATCTGTAACGGGCCGACCACTATTCGGCACCCGCCGCGTCGCCGGCGGGCTGCGGAGCCGTGAGTGCCGCCGCCATTCCGGCCAGCACCAGCGGCGCGCCCATCCAAACCGATGCCGGCACCGAATCCCCAAAGATCCACCAGACGAGCGCCGACGAAAGTATCGGCTCGGCAAGGCCCGCCACGTTCACGACCACAACCGGGTAATGCCGCACGGTAAGGTTCGCCATGCCATGGCCAAGAAGCTGAGGCACCACCGCCAGCAGCAGGAACCAACAAAAGGCGGAGCCGTCGATCCCCTGCCAACCGTCCGGTGCGGGGCCCGGGCCCGCGGCGAACCAGGGCTCGCCGCGCACCGCGCTCGCCGCCAGGAGCGCGGCCGCCGCCGTCGCATTCACAAGCAATAAATAGCCACCGATCGGCATCTGCTTGCGGGCGCCGCGGCCGAGCACGAAGTAGGCCGCCGCCGTCGCGGCGCCCGCCAGCGAGAGCAGGTCGCCGAGGAGCGCCCGGCTCGAGAGCCAATCGCCCTGACCGAGGTCGCCAGCGGCGATCACTCCTGTGCCCGCCAGCGCAGCCCCGGCGCCGAGCGCCACCCGGGGCGCCACGCGCGCTCCAAAGGCGAGGCGCTCCAGCACCGCCGAAAAGAGCGGTTGCATCGAGACCAGCACCGTCGAGGCCGCGATCGAGGTCAACGACAAAGCAGGAATCCAGAGCGCGAAGTGCGCCGCCAACAGCAGCCCCGCGAAGAGTACTTTTCCAAGCAACCGGCGGTCGGCGAACGCGGGGCGCAATGCGCCCATCGAGAAGGGAGCCAGCAACAGCGTTGCGATCGCGATGCGCGCTCCGCCCGCCAGCAGCGGCGGCGCGTTCGCCAACCGAAAGAGAGGCGAGGCCCAGCCGACGGCGAGGACGTAGACGAGCAGCGTGAATCGCGGCGACAGCTTCACGTCTTGGCGCGCTGCACGAAGGTCACGCCGGCCAGAACGGCAGCGGTGCCGACGAGAAACGAGAGCGTCGGCGTTTCGCCGCGCACCATCCAAACAAACAACACGGTGATGGCGGGCTGGAGATTGGAGAAGACAGCCACCTGCGTCGGCTCAAGCCGCTTCAGCGCGAAGAGCCAAAGCGAATAATTAAGGACCGACGTGAGCACCGCGAGATAGGCAACGGAGATCCATGCGCTGGCCGGCAGCGAGCCGAGGTCGAGCGGCGCCGAGAGCGGAATGCCGATGGGGAGCCAGATCAGTGAGCCGAGCGACAGCGTCGTCACCATGACTTGCACCGCGCCGAGTTCCGCAACGAGAGGCCGCGACAGCGTTGTGTAGAAGGCCCAGCTCACCGCCGCGGAAAGTAACAGAAAGTCGCCGAAGATCTCCTCGCCGTCGGTGCCGCCTGGAAGGAACGTCGCCCAAGTGCCCCGCGAAAGCACGACCGCTGCGCCGAGAAGCGCCAGCATGAGACCAAGCACGCGGCGCGCGGAAGCGGCGGTGCGGCCTCCCGCCCACTCGATCACAAATACGAAGACGGGCGTGAGGGCGTAGAAGAGGGCTGGGTGGGCCGTCGGGGCGCGCTGCGCCCCTTCGAAGAAAAGGCCGACGTTGACAGGGACGGCGAGCACGCCGAGGAACGCCAGTTTGGCAAGGCGCGCCCACGGCACGCGGATGCTGTGGGGGCGAATCACCACGAATCCGAGGAGCAGCGCGAGGGTGGCGGCGAAGCGCAGCGTCATGAGCTGGCGCGGGGTGAGAGGCCCCGCGGCCGCGCGGTCGCCGACGGCCGATTTCACGAAGAGGTAGGTTCCCCCGGAGAAGAGGGTTTGCAGTACCATGGCGACGCGGGCAGCCGACTGCGACCGGCCCAGGTCGTGGGCACTGCTCGTCGCATGGCTCGAGGCGTCGGTCGTAGGCCGCACAGATTTTCCTGCGTCCGGAGCAATGGGTCGTGCGCTCTAGCTTGAGCACCGGCACAGCGGATCACGGGGTGCGATTCGCGAGGCCGGCTCGGCTTTCGAAATGTGGCTTTCCATGGCCCTAGTGCATCGAAACATGAACCGCCGATCGCGGCGGACGGGACTGGGCGCGCAGGTGTCGAGCGAATTGTGGTGGTCGCGGCAAAGTGGAAGCCGTAACCAGCACCGACCGACGTCCGCAGCGCCGCTTCCGTCTGCACCCCAAAGAGATTCGATTTCTGCGCACCGCGATGCCACGGCTCCTAGCCGGAGCGTCGGCACGGTCGCCTCGCTGCCCGGATGCTTTGGCCTTGCCGAGTCGTGGTTGCTGGCAGCCGATCCTGAGCCGCTCTCGACTCGATAACCCAGTCTTCGCCGCGCGACGCTGGGAAGCGCCCGTGGGAGCGCGGCACCGGCGGCGACCCGCTCAGCTGTTGCCCCTTCCATGGCGAGCGCATCGCTCATGGCGAGCGGCGCGACGCCGGCCTTCGAAGCGCAAGCAGGTCGTCTGTTTCGAGCCCAAGCGCGGAATGCGCACGCGTGTCCCAAAGCACCGAGTCGGTCGGTCCCGAGAGCACGAGTCGCCCCTCCGAGAGGACGAGGGCGCGCTCCGTGAGCGCCGAGGCTGCAGCGAGGTCGTGCGTCAGGAGGAGCAGCGCACCGCGGAATTGAAGCAGCGCATCGACAACTCGGCGCCGGGCGCGGGCATCGAGATTGGCCGTGGGTTCGTCAAGCACCAGCAGCTCGGGGCGCTGCGCAAAGGCGCCTGCGAGCGCGGCGAGCCGCCGTTCGCCGAAGGAGAGCCGCCGAGGATTGCGCCGCTCGTACCCGCGCAGCCCGACGGCGTCGAGCGCGCGCGCCGTGCGCTCGGCGACCTCCGCCTCGCCGATGCCCGCGCAGCGCGGAGCAAATGCAACATCTTCCTCCAATGTATCGAGTAATAATTGATCATCGGAGGACTCGAAGACGAATCCGATGCGGCGGCGAATCTCGGCGGAGCTTTGATCCGTGAGTTCGCGTCCGAACGCGCAAATCGATCCGCGAAAAGGCAAAAATCCGCCGAGCGCTAAGAATACAGAAGACTTTCCGGCGCCGTTGCCCCCGAGGAGCGCCACGCGCTCTCCCGCGGCGAGCTCGAAGGAAACACCGCGGAGCGCCGCCGTGCCGTCGGCGTGGGTTGCCTCGACGTTCTCGAAGCGCAGCAGAGGGTTCGAACTCGGTGCGCTCATCGCGTGGGGGCGAACGTCAGCGCCGCGGCTGCGAGCACGCCCGCGGCGGCGAGCACGCGGTCGCGCATCGCCAGCGGCGGCAGCGGTGCGCGCGGCAGCCGGCCGGAAAATCCCCGCGCCGCGAGAGCGCGATCGAGCGCGACGCCGCGAAGAAGTGAACTCTCAAAAAGTGACAAAAGCCGGCCGCGCGACACGAGGAACGCCATGGGGCCCTTCGTCGGCGCGCCGCGGACCGCAGCGGCGCGATGCGTGCGCCGCGCCTCGTCGCCGAGGAGGGATAATTGTTGCAAGAGGAGTGAGCCGGCTGCGACCGCCCGGGCGGGGACCGCAAGTGCGAGCAGTGCGCGCTCCACGTCGCGCGCCGCGGTGGTCGCCGCCACGAGGGCGATGGCCAGGAGCGCGCTTGAGGCGGCGATGGCCGAGCCCGCGGCCGCCGCGAGCCCCTCGCGCGTGACGGTGACTCCGCCGGGAAGCTCCAATATCGGCGTCCCGGGACGGGTCAGTGCCAGCGCTGCGAATGCAACAATCGGCGGTGCACCGAACGCGAGCGCGCGGGCCAAGCGCCGGCCATCGAGGCGTTCACAGACGGCGAGCACCACGGCAATTGTGGCTTCCAAGGAAAGCATAATGGCGTGGCGCGACGGATCGGTCCGGCCGGCGAGCGCAGCCGCGGCGACGGCGCAGGCGGCGAGCGTGACGCGCACACGCGGATCGATGGGGGCGCTCACGGGGCTGAGGAGGCGGGGCGCCTCCATGCGATCCCGATGGCGAGGGCGACGGCTGCGAGGCTTGCGCCGGCGAGCGTCGGTACGGCGCCTCCGAGTTCCTCCCGCTCGGGCTCGGGTGCCGTCGCCGAGATGCCTAGTTGTGCACTCGCCCGCTCGAGCCCGTCAGGCGATCCCGCGGAGAACTGAGAGGCGGCGATGGCCGTCGCGAGGGCGGCTGAGGCCACCAGGATGGGGAGAGAGAGGCGCGCCGATCCGCGCCCGGCGCCCGGATCGGCAGTGAATTGGCGGGCTCCAAAGAGCGCGCCGACGAGGGCCGCCGTGAGCACTCCTTCGACCAGCGCAACCCACAGATGGATTCCCGCGATGGCCGCCAGGGCGACCGGCAGCGCGGCGGCGCCGGAGAGTCCGATCTCGAACGCACAAAAAAGAGAGCCCAGGAAGACCCCCAGGACGGCGCCCCCGCCCGCCATCAGCGCGCGCATTCGCGACGTGGAGCGCGGTGGCATGAAGGCGATCATCGCGCTGGTGACGGCCGAAGGCACAATTCCTCCGTTCCAGAGGTTGGCTCCGAGGGCTGCAATCCCGCCGTCGTGGAACGCGAGAGCCTGAACCGCGAAGACCGACGCCATGGCGCACACCGCGCGCGCCGGTCCGAGCGCGGCCGTGAGAAGCGATCCGCCCAACAGATGAGCGCTGGCCCCTCCGGGGATCGGGATTTGAAAGCTTTGCGCGGCGAATACAAATGCGGCGAGCGTGGCCGTCGTGCCGATTCCGGCCGGGCTGCCCGTCTCTCCGGGCGAGCGGGCGATGCCCCGCGTGGCGCTGCGCGTTTCGCGGAGTGCGAGAGCCAGTGAGGCTCCCGACGCACCGGCCGCCGCGATCCAGACCGCCGGGCTCAGAACCCCATCGGGAAGGTGCATCGCCGTCGGAGGGTGCCCGCGAGGCTACCCGCCGTACTTCCACGGAGTGTCGGAGAGCAGGAGCGGTTCGCCCGCTTGAAGGATTTGTGCTTCGATCACTTCTCCGACAACGACCGAGTGGTCGCCGTGATCAAACACATGGACGACTTTACATTCCACAAATCCAAGCGCCGCCTCGAGGACCGGCGCTCCGGTGGCAGGAGCGGGGCGGAAGGGCTGATCGCCGAAGCGCGAGCCCGAGGCGGGAGGCGCTTGGAAGAACCGCTCCGCCATGGCGCGGTCGCTCTTGGGAATGAAATTCACCACAAAAGCGCCATTGCCTGTGACCGACGCGTAGCTTTGGGAGTCTTTGCGAACGCCCATCATCACGAGCGGCGGCTTGAACGACGCTTGGGTGAGCCACGTGGCGGTGAAGCCGTGGACGGGCCCGTCGCCAGCGGCCTTTCCCGACGTCACCACGTAGAGTCCGTGGGGAATCATCCGGAGCAGCGTTTTCTTGGCTTCTTCGTTCACGGGCGTATTTGCTAGTTGAGCTTCGGAAGATTGGAGATGGCGCCGCCACCTTTCAGCGACTTGATCACTTCCTCCAGATGGGTCTCCGGCTTGATTTGATAGAAGATCGCCTTCAGCAGCCCCTGCTTGTCGACCACGAACGTGCCGCGGCTGCCGTATCCCTCGCGTCTCAGAAGCGCGTACTGTTGGGTCACAATTTTTGTTGTATCCGAGAGAAGGAGAAAATTGAGGTTGTTCTCCTTCTCGAACACGCGATGGGACAGGATGTCGTCGACGCTGATTCCGATCAGCTCGGTGTTCATCGCCTTGAAGCGGTCGAGCGCATCGCGGAACTGGCGCGCCTCGGCCGCATCGGAAGGGGAGCTGTCCTTCGAATAGAAGAAGAGGACGACCTGCTTCTGGCCTGCGAAATCGGCGAGGCTGATGAGCCGGCCATCGTTGCACTTCAGCGTAAACGCGGGGGCGCGGTCGCCGACTTTGAGTTGGGCAGTCAAGGGTTCTCGCGTCGTTTCAGAAATCGGGGGCGGAGAGGATCGTCGGGGGAGGGGAAACCCTCAAGGGGCCTGACGCGACGCCGCGTCCTCCCGGGAGGCGGATGGGCAGGCGCTCCGGCGGGGGTTGGAAACTCGTGCGCGCTGCGTCGCAGCCAGGGCAGACTTCGGTCGGATGCTCTCCGAACCCCGCGCGTGGCTGCGCTCCAACAGTGCGATGGCCCTTGCGCTCGCCCTCGGCCTGGCAGCGCTCTACCTCGCGGCGGCCACGGGCCGCCTCTTCGGAGATGACACCTTCTTTGTGAAGCTCGTGGAGCGCGGCGGGACCTTCACGACGCACCCGCTCTACTTGCCCTCCGCGCGGTTGATTCGCGCCCTGACGGCGTTCCTCGGTGTCCGTGATCCCTACACGAGCTTGCGCGTGTTGTCGGCCGTGGCCGGCGGCGCGGGCGCGGCGTTCTTCTTCCTGGCGGCGCTGAGCCTCGGCGCTCGCCGTCGCACGGCACTCCTGTGGGCGGGGCTACTCGCGACCACACCTTCCTATGCGTTCTTCGCGAGCCAGGCCGAAGTGCACGCGCTCCACATGGCGGCCGTCACCTTCGGCGGATTCGCCGTCGCGCGCCTGCGGCAGGGCGTCCGCCCCGCGTCGCTGGCGCTTGTCTCCAGCGCGGCGGTGCTCATCGCAGGTACCCACCAGAGCGGCCTTCAGCTCTTGCCGGGGCTCTATCTGTTGGCGCTCTGGCTTGCCCGGGGCGCCCCTTGGCGCATGACGGTGGCGGACCTCGGAGCGCTCCTAGCTCCGTTGGCGGCGGCTGCTGTCGCCGTGTGCGCCCACGCGGCGGCCGTTTACGGCTCGCCCTTCGCCTGGCGCTCCTACTTCGGCTCGACGCGCGACGTTCTTCTCTCACAAATGCGTGCCGGCCTCCCCGCGGAGTTTCTGCTTGGATATGTAGCGACCGACTGGATCGCTCCTGCCGCGGGAATTGTGATGTGCGGATGCCTCGCGCTCGGCGCGGTGGTCCGGGAGCACTGGCGGCTCGGATCGATCGGGCTCCTGCTCATTGCGCCGCACGTCGTGCTCTTCTCCTTCTTTCATTTCGAGCAGCGCGGCGCCTATTTGTTGCCGACGCTGCCGGTGCTGCTCGCGGCGATCGCCGAACTTTGGAGCCTGCCTCGGTCGGCAACGCCAATGAAGATGATCGTCGGGTTCTTCGGGACGGGCGTTGCGATCGCGCTTTCTGCGGTGGCCGCCGCCATGGGCTACGATCGGGTGCTGCGCGAGGTGCCGCCGCCCATCCTCGTCGGGGCCGCCGGCTTCTGTTTTGTGGTCGGTGTGGCGACCGGTGCGGCCGTTGCAGGGCTCCGTGGTCTCTGGATTTGGGGATTGTGGGCATTACTCCCGTTGCAATGCATCGGCACGGCGCTGTCGCTGCGGGAATACGGGCGCGATCGTCCTGTCGAGAGCTGGGCCTCGGGAGCCAAGGGGCTGATGGAGGGGCCGAAGAAGTGTTATCTTTTGACCGACGGCTTCGACGAGTACCAGTATGCCGACTGGGTTTGCGGCCCAGGAGTCGTTTATACGATTCCACAAATCTTCGAGGCGGCCGGAGGTTCCGTGGACGGGCTCGAGGGGCTCCTCCGGTCGAAACTCACAGAAGGGGAGCAGATTCTCCTCGACGAGCGGGTTCGGGTGGCGCTGGCGCCGTTCCCGGAGATGGCCGCGGTGCTCGCGGAGCTGGAGCAGCGCTTCGTGCTCGATCCCGCGTCGGGCGGGAGCTTCCGCGGCTTTTGGTTACGAATCCGCCAATAGTTTCACACCGCAGTTCGCCGCGGCGGCAACCGTCAGCGGAAGCGCTGTGGCGGCGACCGTCCACCGGAGCGCGGTCAACAGGCGGTGGCTCGCCAGGAGCGCCGCGCCGTCGACGCGCGCGCCCGCCTCCGGTAGCCGCAGCGCGCGCTGGGCATGGACGTCCCAGAGGATCAGCAGAAATACGGCGACGCAGAGCAGGCCGAGCGCGCCGAAATGTGCATACAACACAGCTCCGGCCCCTCTGCCCGTGACGTGCAGCACGGCGGCCACAGCCGAGGCGATGCCGAGCGCCGAGGTCCAGGCTCGCGAGGTCCTTACAAATCGCGCGCACTGGCTCTGCGCGTTTCCCCTGCGGAATGCGCGCGGGACGCGAACGGCCCACCAGATCGCTCCGAGTGCACCGGCACACTCGAGAGCGAAGGCCGCAGGTTGGGCGGGCGCGGTCACGCCGGCGTGGAGCAGGTTCACAAAGGGCCCGCCGCGCGCTCCGAAGAGCGACGCGGCGAGCTGGAGGATGACGGAGCAGGAAGGTGTTTCTGAGCTTCGTGCCCGTTTCCCCCGATTGCCGTAAACCGCTCACCCATCGGCGAAAGCTGGCTTTTCGCTGGAGGGGTGGCGATCACCGTCGCTCGGGGGAGCCCCATCGGGCCGCTAGTCCTGCGTCGTGACGACGATGTCGCCATGGACCTTGGCCTGGCAAGCGAGGCGCCAGCCGATCAGTTCGCGATGGTCGATGATTTGGAAAATCGCGCGCGGGTCTCGCGGCAGCTCGAGGGCGGTGCGAGGCGAAAGCTGCCCGTCGGGTGTGACTTTGACTCGGCAGGTCTTGCACTTCCCGTCGCCTCGGCAGTTCAGCAGCCGGGCAGGGCCGCGATAAATCGAGACCTCAGCCCTCTGGGCGGCTGTCCGGAGGTCCGTCCCCTTCGGGACTTCGATGGTCTTCTGCTCTTTTTGAAAAGTAACTTTCGGCATGGGTTCGGTCGGGGGGCGAACTCGTGGAGGATCGGTCGACGGTCCTCCGCGGCACCGCGTGGGGCGCGGCCGGCGCAAGGTAGCGGGTCGAGCCCGGAAACGACGCGAGCCGTCTCGAAGACGGCTCGCTCGAGCCGGGGGCGGCGCAGATTCGCTCTGGGCCGACCTCGGACGGAAGGCGCGAACTGCCTAGTTGGAGCCCTTTTCGCCCTTCTCGGTGCAGGAGGAGCCCGACATGGGACACTCGCCCTTGGCGGCGGACTTCGTCGCTTCGGCGGAGCACTCCATGGCGCCCTTGTCGGCGCAGCACTCCTTGCCGGCCTTCTCGGTGCCCGCCTTCTCGCTGACTGCGGCATTCACGGCCGCCTCCGAGGCGCAGCAAGAACCCTTCTTCGGGGCAGGAGCTGCGACCGAGGCATTCGACGTGCCCTCCGGGGCGGACGTGCTTTGGGCGCAGGAGACGAAGCCGACGAGGGCGAGGATCGAGCTCGCCGCGAGGAACGTGAGGGAGCGAGTGGTCATGGATTGCCTCCGAACAGTGGCTAGAGGATACGCCTTCGGGCCTCGGTGGGTGAAGGACTTTGATGGGCGACCCGTGAGCGGGATCACGCGCTCGCACGAATGGCTCTGGGGTCCCCGGGTATGCTCGCCCGGAACCTTCCATGGCGAACATCCGCAGCGCGGGCGATGAGCCGAGCGACGATCCTCGATGGCGCGCCTTCGAAGTGCGGCGCGTGCGCGCGGGGCGATCGTCGACCAGGCGCGACGCGGTGTCGGTGGAGGAGCCGCTCGAGATTCGGGTTCTGGGGAAGCCGATTGCGGTCGTGATGCGCACGCCGGGCGATGACCTCGACCTGGCCGCCGGATTTGTGGTGACCGAGGGAATTGTGAGTCCCGACGATCTCTCGGTCGTCGCGCCGTGCGTCGGCGCGGATGGGCGCGCCGTCGAGAACGTGGTGAACGCGGCGCTCGTCGAGGGCGCGTCGCTCGATGTCGAGCGGTTTCGGCGGAATTTGTATGCTTCGTCTTCGTGCGGAGTCTGCGGCAAAGCGACGCTCGACGCAATCGAGGTGGCGGCGCCCGCGGTGAAAAGTGATCTTCAGATTTCTGCCGACGTGTTGCTGCGCATGCCGGCCGGGGCGCGCGAGGCTCAGTCGGTTTTCGAGACCACGGGCGGGCTCCACGCGGCAGCACTTTTCTCAGCGGCCGGTGAGCGCCGGGAGCTGCGCGAGGACGTGGGACGCCACAATGCTGTCGACAAGGTGATCGGCGCTCGAGTGCGGCGCGGCGCCTGGCCTCTCGATCAGGACGTGCTTTTTGTGAGCGGCCGTGCCGGCTTCGAGATTCTTCAGAAAGCGCGCGTTGCGGGGATCCCGGTCGTCGCTTCGGTCGGCGCCCCTTCGTCGCTCGCAATCGAATGCGCACAATCGGGCGCCATGACGCTCGTCGGCTTCCTTCGGGACGGCGGGTTTAATGTGTACTGCGGGGGGGAGCGAGTCCGACAGTAGCGCAGCTCGTTATTTTTCATGGATCGCTTCGATCCCCGACGCAATCGGGATGGGGCGCGGAGAAGTAACCTTGCGGGTGTTCCATTCGGAGCGGTAGCGGCGAGTCTCCGGCGTGTCCGGGTAGTGCTCGTCGGCGCGGTAGGGGTAGCCGGACATGCCGCGGAAGGGGAGCGGCTCGACGGTTGTCGGCGCAAATGTGGTCGGGTCGGCGTCCTTAGCCCAGCCATGGGAATCGAGAATGAAGGTGCGCGTCCAGCCGTCGGGGAGCGGCGGCGCAGCCGAGGCATCAAAAGAGAGCGCCACTTCATCCCCATGCGGAAAAATCACAAAACGATCATCGGCTTGTGTGAGCAGCTCGCGCACATCGCCGAGGCGCGTGTACTCTCCGACGTGGAGGTCGTACACGAGCTCCGTCGTCGCCTCCTCGTAGACGGGTTCCGACGGAGCGCCCTCCAACGGCGCGCGCCAGCGGCTCACGCCGCGCGTGCGCAGCTCGGCGATGGCCGGAGAGAGCTCCGTCGTGCGCAGCTCGGTCGGAGCGTCATCCAATGCAATAAACACGCGATCCCAATGGAGCTGGAGATTCGTAACAAGACGCACGATGTGCTCGCCCGGCTTCAGCTTCCCGGTCAGGTCGATACACATCGTCTTCTGCATGCCCGCAGGGAACCCGGCGTCGGGCACGACGGTTCGCCAGGGGGCCGTGCCGTCGAGGCTCTTCGCCGACTCCGACGGGAATTGGCTTTCGGCTGCGAGCACGTCGACGCGCGGCGGCGTGAAGCGGATGCCGGCGTGGAATATTGCCTGGTTGATCGAGGAGTTGGTCCACGCGAACCAGCCCGTGAGGAAAAGTTGCACTTTTCGCGCGCCGGCGAGGTCGCCGAGGTCGAGGGTGAGCGCGTGAAGTGTGGACATTCCCTGATAGGCAATCCGCTCTGCGGGCGAGGCGTAGCGCCGGTCCTCGCTCGCGAGCGCCGCCGTCACGTCGCGGCCGGCGGCATCCCAAGCGGCCCGAATGGGAACCTCCCGCCGAACCGCGAGAAGCCGCTTCTCCGGGAAAGGCGGGAAGCAGAAGCGCTCGTCGGGATATACGCTCGTTCCCGCGGGATGATCCACACACAACAGCGCTACGCGGTCGAGATAGGTGGTTTCCCGCATCTCCTCGGTGAAGCGAAGCTCATAGCGCCCGTCCTTCGGAACCAGCTGATCGCCGCGGATGCGCAGCCACTCCTGCTCTTGGGGCGGCACATAGAGCCCGGGCATCGCGAGGAGACCGAGCGGCGTCGCGCCGATGGCATCTGTCACAAATTCAAACCGCTTGCCGTTCCAGGAGTAGAGGAACGGGCACGAGCCCTCGCGCCCGCGCCGCTCGATGGAATAGTGAAACCTCCCCGTTGCGACGTCGCCTTGGGCCTCATCGATGCCGTTGGTCCACTTGAGGAAGACGCCGTCGAGTTTCCGCCGCGGACCGCCTCCGATGTACACAGGCAACTGCCAGGCTTCCAGCATGCGCCGCGTGCCGGCAGTGCGCACCTCCACGCGCGTACCGAGGCCGCTACGGTTCGTTTTTGTGCCTCGAAATGTAAGAGCTGCGGCCGGGTACTTCTCTGCGCCGCGATTCGCGAAGACCGCGGCAGGCATCGCCTTACCGTCGTCGCCCGTGCGAGCCACTACGACGTCAAGGTCGTAGTCGCCGTCGAGATCTTGAGCGGCCGCCGCCAGGGGAATGCCGCGGAAGCCGCCTGGGATGAGCCGCGACGCGACGTCGACGAACGATTTTCCATCCGCCGTGCGAAGCACGGAGACTCGATGAGTATCGAAAAGCAACACATCAAGCGCGCCGCGATTCTCGAGGTCGACCGCAAGAATCCGAGGAGAGGCGAGCGGCCCGGCCGCAATGCGCCGCGGCGGCTCGAGCCCTGCACCGTTGCTCGCCGCGAGCCAGAGGCCGTCCCGATTCGCGAACAGCACGTCGGTGCGTCCGTCGGAATCGAGGTCGGCGCCCGCCACCGCCGCTGCCGGCGGAAGCTCGGCGATGCGTTCGAATCGGAACATCCGGCGATTGGCAAAAAGTGCACTTCCCTTATTCCCGACGACCACTATGTCTGTGTCGTTTCGGCCGTCGTAATCGAGGAAAGCGAGAGCCTGCGGCTCGAGCGCCTTTGTGTCGATTCCGCTAGCATCTGTGATGTCAACAAATCTCGGGGAGAAGGCCGTGTTCTCGGGCGGCGTGTCCTCCGGCGCGGCCAGCGGCGTCGGATCCGCTCGATAGACCGAGAGCTTGTCGCTGAGAGCTAATAAATCGAGATCGCCATCGGCATCGAGGTCGGCTGCGGCGAGGCCCCGGAATCGGCCCTGCTGCGGAAGCCCTGGCACCGTCGACTCCTCATATCCATCGGCGGCAGTGAGACCCAATCCGCGAAGCCATCGGATGCCCGCACCGGCCGTTCCGACAAGCAGATCCGAAATGTGATCTCCATCGAAGTCCGCCGCCGTCGCCGCAAGCGGCGCGGCGGTGCCGCTCGCTGCGTTGGGCGGCGCTTCGCCGGATTCGACGCCCTTTGGTGTGATCTTCACGAATGTGCTGCCCGGTGCGCCCTCGCCGGCCGCCCAGAGGGCGGCGCGCGCCTCCGTGCCGGCGGCCGCTCCCGCCGCGAGGGCGCCGGGCGCGTTCGCTGCGTCGCCGCGTAGGAGCGGGACGACCACGGACGCCGGGGGGCCGCTCAGCTCCTCGAAGTGCACGGCCTCAGGCACTGCAACTGCGAGGGCGGGCGATTCGATGGGAAGAAGTTCCGGATAGTTGAATTCGAAGACGGCATCGGGATCCCACTGGGCTCGGGCTTTCCCGATCTCCTCCTGCAACATCTTGTGGCGGGACATGAGCGGCTCGTAGTCCGCTTTCGGCCTGCCTTGCCGAATGAGCGCTTGCGCCAGCGCGTAGTAAGCATTCGGGTGGTCGGGATCGAGCTCGATCGCGCGCCTCAAGTGAGCTTCCGCCTTTTGGTAACTCTCTGCCTTCAGGTCGAGCGCCCCGACGTGATAGCGAAGCGCGGCTGACCGATCCTCAATTTTCCAGTAGGCCTCCGCGGCCTCGCGGGCTTTCGCCTCCCAGTCGGACTGCGGATCGGCGGCCTCGAGCTTCCCGCGCCGGATTTGTGCCATGGCGGCGTGGAACTGGGCGGGCGCAAGCCCAGTGCGCGTGCTGCGAACGGCGGCGATGAGATCGATGGCGCGCTGCAGGATCGGCTTCGCCTTCTCCGTCCAGTCGCCAGCCTGATTGGGATCGACGCGCAATTTTCGCTCGTCGAAGTACCGGAGCAGGGCGATGGCATAATTGAGCTGATCGAGGGCGGAGTCGGGCGCGAGTTTCGCGGCTTCTTCGGCTTCGTCGACAGCTCGTTCGATCTCCGCTCGCGCTCTTGGATCCTCGAGCTTGCTATTGGTGAAGTGCACCGACGCGAGAACTCGCAGGCGCGCGAGCCGCTGAGCATCCTGAGGGGTCGCCGCCCCGGGGACCATGGGTCTCGGCGGCGCCGTGTCGTTCGTCGGGATTTGTGAGAGCCAGTAGGCTCCGCCAGCACCGGCGACGAGCAACAATGCAACAACGGCAAGGGGGCGAAGCGAGGATGCGGCAGACGAGGCCAAGGTTCACCCGAGGAGCAGAGGAGTTCGCAAGAAGACGAATCCAGCGCTGAAACGACAACGGCCCACGCGGGGCGGGCCGTTGGAGAAGGGGGGCGGCGCTCGTAGAGGTTACGAGTGCCCGCGGTCCGAAGCTTCCGCGGTGAGCAGCACCCGCGACTAATAGCGAATGTCGCGAACGTCTTCGGCGCGGAAGTCGACCGAGATCTCCCGGTCAATATTGATGAGGCGCCCTGTGCTCTTGAACTCGTTGAAGAGAATCGCGCCGTCGTAGACGCGGCCGTCGCGAAGGAACAGATAGACGAGGTCGGCTGTGCGCGCGGCGCACAATTCCTCGTGCGCGCGCTCGGGGCTCAGGTTGCGAAGCCGTCGTGCCTTGAGCTGCTCAATCGTCTGCGACGGGCGCTCCTCCGGCTTCACCTTGACGGCCGAGATTCGTGCGCTTTGAGGGGGGAGTCCTGCACCGTGCGAACTCCCGGTCAGGAGGCTCGGAAGGGCCGGCTCAGTTTTCGAGCTGATGCTGATGTCTGTCCGCATGGATCGTTCCGTGGGGATGTACGGAGACTTGGGGGTCGGATGAGGAAGACGCCGTGAATTCCGGCGCAGCTCTTGGGGGGTTTTGTGAGTTCGTGGGGGGAGGGTCGCCCGTCAGGGGGCGGCAACCGTCCGAGGAGAGGGGGCTGAGGAACCCGATACGGCGGGGTGACGCCGTGAGGGGGGCGGAGCGGCGGATTCGCGCGCAAGGTTCCGCACGTCCTCGGCTGTGAATGCTCGCAACAAAAGAGAAGACCAAGATTCGAAAGTCGCCCCCGGGGCGTCGGCCTGCCGCTGAAGCGCTTTCCAAGTGCTCCACTCGCCCTCCATGGCCTCCTGCTCTCGAATTGTGGTCTCTCCCTGAACAAGTGCAAAAAAGACGACGCCGACGTGGACCGAGCCAACCGGCGTCGAGTCGTCATTGAGAATCCCGACGGGCACGAGCTGGGCGCGGTCGCAATCGAGCTCCTCGAAGAGTTCACGCAACGCGCCATCCTGAACAATCGGAGGGACGCTGCCGGCCGAGCTGGGCACGTTTGGATGGCCCGATGGAGCGTGCCCATTCGAAGGCACCTCAGGAGCGCCGGGGGCCGCTGCTCGATCAACGGGATTGATGTGGCCGCCGATGCCGATGGATCGCTTGCCGTGAAGACGCGTTTCTCCCTGCTTGGGAAGGCGGCGTAGACACAAGATCCTGGGTTCGATGGTCGGGGCATCCCCAAGAGCACTTGTGGTCTCGTCGTTTCGCTGCGACTCATTCGCCGGCACAGAGATCGTCACGCAATAGGGGATCACCTGCTTCAAGCTGGAGTCCCGCTCCGCGTGGCGCCTCTCGACGAAGAACCCTAAGTCGTGAATCGACTTGCCATAACGCGACGCGAAGTCGGCCGTCGAGAGCCGCAGAAATCCCTGCGGGCAGTCCCGTTCGAATAGGTCCGATCTTCGAACGACGTACACGAACTCCATGGAGTCACTCGCAGTCTGAGGTCGGCAGAACCCAGTTCTTGCGGTATGGCGGCGAACGATAGCGAGATCTTGGGGGTTGTCTAGTCAGGAAATCTCCGAGGACCACAAGATGTGGAAATCCGGGGGAACTGGACCCTTTTCCCGGGGCGACAAAGGCCGTGGAGCGTGCGTGGATGAGGTGTGGAAAACTCGTCGGGAGAGGCGCTGTAAGCCGAATTCTGTCGCGCTCGGAAGCGCGTGGCGACCATTCATCTAGGCGCCACCTCGCGGTGGAGCTCGAACGACCTACCCGAGAGTTCATAGGCGCGGGCCGCGCCTCCTCTCCTATTTGGTCTTTCTCCGGGTGGGGTTTGCCGTGCCGGAAGTGTTGCCACTTCCGCGGTGAGCTCTTACCTCGCCGTTTCACCCTTACCGGTTCCACCGCAAGCACTTGCGCGCTCACTGAAGCTCCGGCGGTTTGTTTTCTGTGGCACTGTCCCGGCCCTTGCGGACGGTGGGCGTTACCCACCACCCTGCCCTGCGGAGTTCGGACTTTCCTCTCGAGCGGCCCCGGGCGAACCCGGCGCCGCTCCAGCGGTCGCCTGCGCCTCTCCCGACGAGAGGCGCGAAGAGAGTAGCCGCTCACGGCCATGTCCGCCGGTGCGAATCAAAGAGGTGCCAACGCGATGATTCCGCGGGGGGCGCCCACTACCATCGCGGACTCTCGAAGCCTGGCCGCAATCGCATGAACGCACGCTCGACCTTCGCTCTGGTGCTTCCGCTGATCCTCTTGGCTCTTCCGAATGCCGACGCATTCGAGGATGCCTGTTCCGCGCTGAAGGAAGCGCTTTGGGCCAAGGATTCAGGCAAGCGTGCTCCGGCTCTGGAGAAATTGTTGGCCCTCAATGATCCGCGGACGCTCGGCGTGCTGCATGGATACTTGATTGATACGATTCCCGCGCTGAAGGACAAGGAGAGGCGGCTCGAGTCACTCGAGAGCGAGCGCGAGCGGAGATCCTTACAGATCGAGCGGCGCAAGAAGAACGCAAAAGATGACGCAGAGAAGGCGGCGGCGACGACGGCCGAAGCCGATTTTCAAAAATGGCTCGAGCGCGACTACGAGCCCGCAAAGAAAGATACAGAGAACGTCCGCGGGCGTCGCGAGTTCCTCGGAAAGACGGCTGCCGAATTGGTCACGGGCCTCTCCGCGGAGAAGCGCCTCGCCGAGGTCCAGCGGCTCGCCAAGCTCGTCAATGATGCGAAGTCGACGCCAGCGCAGCGCGAGGCGGCTATGGAGTGCTACGCGCGGTTCGGCGACAAGGACTCGGTGACGACGCTGCTTCGCGTCGGCAGAGAGGCACAAAAGGAGCGCAAGCGGATGTCGGAGGAGCTGCCAAAGCGCGAGGCGGACTACGAAAAAGTGAAAGAGGTATTCCACCGCGAGCGCAAGCAGCTCGGCGGCAATAAGATCACTATTGCTACCGAAGCGCAGATGAAGAAGGCGCAGGCGGAGATGGATGAGTTCCAGAAATCGCTCGGCGCCGTGACGGAGCTCGAGGACGCCGCGTTCCGGCTGCTCCCTACGGCCCTGAACAGCCTTTCCCCAGAGCAGAAGCAGAAGGCCGTCGCGGATGTGTTGGCTCTCGCGAAGAGTGCCGACGTGTCGATTCGGACATCGGCGATCCAGGCGCTCGGATTTGTGAACGAGCCGGCAGTGCTCAGCTTCCTGCGGCAGACCGTGCTGGCTCCGGGGACGGAGGCGGGCACGCGGGTGGCATGTATCGATGCTCTCGCAAGCCTGAAAGACGAGGCTTCCCTCGACGCCATTCTGGACAAATGCCTCAAGGACCCCGAGTGGTCGGTGCGTGCGTCGGCCATCGCAGCGCTTCGATCGATCCGATCGGCGAAGGCGGTGCCGGCGCTGCTGGCGGCGGCCGAGAACGAGGTGGGACGGCTGCGCGACGACGCGCTGGCAACACTTCGAAATCTGACCGGCAAGGATCCCGGCACGATCTCCTCGTGGAAGGCGTGGTGGGAGAAGGCGAAAAATGAGGGCTTTCAGCCGGTGCCTGAGTCAGAAGCTACAAAAGTGAAGCGCGCGGAAGACGACGGCGGAACTCGCGTCTCGTTCGCTGGCATTCCGACTTCGAGTCGAAATGTGCTCTTTGTCGTCGACGTGAGCGGTTCGATGCGGTTTTCTCTCGACGCGGAGCAGGAAGCCGGCGCGGGCCAGACTTCGCGCCTCGCCGTGCTGAAGCGGGAGCTCAAGGCGGCGCTGGAGCGGTTCCCCGAAGGGGGCACGTTCGGAATCGTAACGTTCTCGAGCTTCGTGACGCGCTGGACGCCCAAGCTCGAGAAGATGACGCCCGACCTCCGCAAGAAGGCGCTCGATTTCGCGGCGAATATTGAGCCTGAGGGAAGCACCAATATTTATGGCGCGCTGAAGGAGGCATTCGACATGGCCGGCCGAGGGACTCAAGATAAGTTCTATCGCCCGGTCGTCGACGTGATTTACTTTCTGACGGACGGGAAGCCTTCCCAGGACAGTGAGGTTAGCGATACGGAGCGGATCCTTTCGGCCGTTCGCGATTGGAACAAGCTTGGAAAAGTAGCAATCCATGTGATCGCGCTCGGCGAAGCCGATCTGCAGTTCTTGCGCAAGCTCGCGTCGCAGAATCACGGCGAGTTCAGCAATCCGTAGTTCGAATGTCGCACGGGCTGTCTACGGCATCGCCGCTGCGGCGCATTCGGAGACGGGACTCGCGAGTCCGAAGATCGGAGCTGCGGAGCGACGCCGCCGGAGCCTCCCTGCCCTTGGTAAGAGTGCTCCTTCGAGCGAGTGCGAGGGAGCGTTGCCCAGCGCCAGGAACCTCGCCGAAGCCGTCGCCAAGGAGCTCCGTCGAGGATGAGGCGGCACAGCGATGGGCGACGGGGCCCGTGCGCGGCTCGGTCTCCTGGTCGGGTCTTCGAGGGCGCTGCGAATGGTGTGTGCTTGGGCGAACGTCAGCCACGAGACTCAAGACGGCCGTCTGGTAGGCTGCGCCGTCGTCGAACCCCAGCACTCGCATGGTTGAACCGGTTGTCACTTATCTTGAGCAAGGCGACCAGGAGGCCCAAACCGCGGCCCTTGGGAAGGCGCAGCATCTCCGCCCGCGGCTCTGGGCGCGCGAATACTCCTGTGTCGGCGATGCGCGCGGCACGATCGCCATCACCCACGACCACGCCGAGCATGGCGGGCGATACAGCAAGTTCGGCGGGCGGTTTGCAGAGGGCGGGTGGGCCGTCACCGTCTTTGATTTCCGCGGGCATGGCGATTCCGACGGTGAGCGCGACGGTCGCTTCCATTCGGCGGCCGATCTCGTCGACGACGTCGACCTCGCCCTTCAGCATGTGGCCTTTCTGCTGCCGGAGGCGCCGCGGGTGGTGCTCGGCACCGGCCTCGGCGCACTCGCCGCGATCGGATACGCGCTTCAGCACCCCGACCGGTGTGCCGGATTTGTCGCATTGAACCCCGATATCGCTCCCGGCCCTGCCTTCAAAAAGGGGGGCTTGCTGTCGGGGCTATTCGGCGGCGGCACCCTCCAGCTCGACCCAGCGGAGCGCTTCCGCGACACGGCGAAGGCTGCGGCGTTCGCCAACGACAAGAAGCTCACTATGAAGCGAGACGGCAGGACCGCTGCCGCCGTCGACGAGCTTCGCAAGCTTGTGCGCGATGGCGCCGGCAATCTGAAGCGTCCCGGATTGGTGGTAATCTCGAAGGGGGATCGAATCGCCGATCCCGCGGCCACGCGCGATTTCTGTAAGCGCGCCGGCGCGCAGGTTGAACTCCTAGAGACCGACCTCGGCCACGCAATCATCGACGACGCGGAATCGGAGAAGGCGATCGGCCCCGTTTTCGCGTGGCTCGAGAATCGCTTCCCCCGCGGTGTCAATAAAGAGCACCGTCTGTAATCTTCTAGCGTCGCGCCAGCACGACGCGTTCGAGTCGCAGCAGCTCGCCCAGCGACCACGCCTGGAAGGGGCAGCCGCGCGGCTCATGGGGCGCATCGCCATCGGCGATCTCGCTCACATGGCCGAGCCCGGCCTCGCCGAGGTGAAGGAGCAGCGGCCTTACAAATCGCGCGTGAGCCTCGCGGCAGACTTCGGGGGTGGCTCCGCGCGCGCGCACCCACGCCTCCACGAAGGGTCCAAGAAGCCAGGGCCAGACGGTGCCTTGGTGGTATGCGCCGTCGCGCTCGGCGACTCCGCCCTCGTACCTGCCGGCGTATCCGCGCTCGCGCGGACCGAGCGAGCGTAGACCCATGGGAGTCCATAATTGTTGCTCAGCGGCGTCGACCACGGCCCGCGCGCGCCGCTCGTCGAGGAGCACGAGCGGCAGTCCTCCCACAGCGAAAAGTGAGTTTGGCCGAAGTGTGAAGTCTGCAGTCCCCGGCTGATGCCAGACGTCCACCACGTCGGCCAGCATGCGCCGCTCCTCGCTCCAGAATCTTGCCGGGAACGATCGGCGGGCGCGCGCGAGGACTTCCCCGTGGGCCGGCTTCGTGCCGCCCAGCTCGAGCGCGTGGATCCAGAGCGCCTGTACTTCGACAGGCTTGCCGACCCGCGGAGTGACGACGCGGCCCTCCACTTTTGCGTCCATCCAGGTCAGCTGCACTCCCGCTTCGCCGCAGGCGAGGAGGCCGTCGGAGTCGACTCGGATGCCATGGCGCGACCCGGATAGATGACCATCAAGAATCTGCTCGACGGCCGCATCGAGTGCCCGTTGCGTCGACTTCGAAAGCGGGCGGCCGGCTGCCGCCGCCGCATCGCGCAGCTCCCGCGCGACGAGCACAAACCAAAGCGCTGCGTCGACAGAGTTGTATTCGGGCTCGTCGCCTTGATCGGGGAACCGGTTCGGGAGCATGCCGTGCGACGCGGTTTTTGCCCATTCCCATAGAATCTGCTCGGCATCGGAGAAGCGCCCCGTCGCGAGGCAGAGCCCGCGCAGTGCGATAAATGTGTCGCGACCCCAGTCACCGAACCAGGGATAGCCGGCGATCATGGTGAAGCCCGCGCCACGGCGTACGACGTAGGCATCGGCCGCGCGCTCGAGCGGGCCACCCAAGCGGACGCGGCGGCGCTCTTCCTTCGAGATGGCGGACTCGAGCGCCGACAGCGCGGGCGCGGTCGTCCAGCGGCCGTCCACTGGAAGGTCCGCTGCGAGCACCAAGGTTGCATCCTTCGTGTCGAGGGAAAATGTAATAGCTCCTGGCGAGGCGAGGTCCTCCTCGAAGTCGAGCCCGCGCTCGCGCTCGAGGTCATACTGAAATCGCCGATACCAATCGGGCGAGTGCACATAACTTCCGTTGTGAAGCGCGACGACGGCGGGAACGCCATCGTAGGGACTCCAGCGCACGCGGCCAGGGCTCGACTCTGCAGCGAATCGAAAGTGTGAATTCTCCCGGTGAAGAGAATGGAACCCGCGGCCGGAGAGAAGGGGGCGCACCTCGAGAGACACGCCGGCCCGTTCTTCGAGAAGCCGCCACCGAAGGGCCGTCGCGGGCGAACCATGGAGGGCCACGATTTCGAAATCGATCGCTATTCCGTCATGCAATACAAAGCGCCACTGTGGCCACGGCTCATGGCGGAACGATTCGATCCGGCGATGGCCGTCCGGATAGGTAACATCCGGCGCGTACCTTTGGGAGCTCAGCGCGAAGCGGCCTGCGGGCGTCGTCACCCATGCCTCGAGGCCGTTCACGAGAACCATGCGCTCTGCCGGCGGCTTGGCGGCAACACACAAAAGCGCGTGGTAGCGCCGAGTCCGAACGAGCGCTTGCGTTCCCGATGCGAATCCGCCGAGGCCGTCCGGCTCAAGCCACTCGCGATCTATGGCCATCGCCGACATGTTGTACGGGAGCTCTTCGCGCATGGTGCGCGAATCGTACGTCAAGCGGCGATCGAGAGGACGTTCTTGATCCCGCCCGTGCGTCCGAGGAGGAGGTCGCGGTGGGCCTCCATCGGGAAGCGGCCGGTGATGAGACCCTGCACCGCCTGCGGCCAGCGTCGGCGGAAGGCGGTGAGATCGGCGATGGCGTCCTCGAAGGTTTGAAACGCGGCATTCACAGTTCCGAGCACGACTTGATTTTTGAGCACCATATTGCGCATCAGCCGATCTGTATCGATCGAAGCCGGGCCGCGGCGTCCGGGCACACCCGTAAGAATGAACACGCCGTTGGTGCCGAGGACACCGGCCGCCCGAAAGGCGAGTTCCGAAGCCCCGATCGCTTCATACACCACGTCGATGGAGCCGAGTCGATCGGGGAGCTGATCGACGGGGACCTCCTCCGCGGAGAGATAGCGAGCGCCGATGGAATCCACCAGCGCTGCGCGCGGATTGGGGGTGCGCTCGCGCGAGTAGACCCAGGTCTCGAATCCGGCGTGGGCCAGGGTCATGGCACCGAGCAATCCCACGGGCCCCGCACCAAGGACGAGCGCTCGGCGGCAGGAGCCGTCGGCGAGGTGGCCCGGGACGGCGGGGCACTGCCAGGGAAGCCGCGTTTGAATAAGCTTCAGCTGGGAGAGGGCTTTCTGTGCAATGGTCAACGGCTCGACGAGCACGGCCACGTCGCGCAGCTCCGCCGGTACGCGATGGAGGTTTCCGCACTGCTCCACCACATATTCGGTCATGAAGCCGTGCTCATTTTTGATTCCGCGCTCTGTAAACTCTCCGGTGAAGCAGAAATCCTGCCGGCCCTCGCGGCAGGCCCGGCAGCTCGCGTGGGGACATGTGCGCCGCACGCTCGGGACGACGAGATCGCCCGGCTCGAACCCGCAGGCCATCGGCCCCGCCTCGACGACCTCCGCCACCGATTCGTGGCCGAGGATCAGATGATCACAATTCTGCGGAGGTGTGCCGTACTCGAACGAACAAATCTCCCGGTCGGTTCCGCACACGCCGACTTCCAGCATGCGAAGTAAGACATCGCCCTCGCCTCGGCGGCGCGGCATGGGAACCTCAATCGAACCAACCTCGCGACTCGACGGTCGCACTGCAATGGCTTTCATCGTGGGCGCATCCAATGGGGGACGCCGGTTGGATGCCAGAGCCCGCTGGTGGTTACAAAGCGCGGTGGCGCACCCGCCGTCGTCTTCGCCAGGCGCGCCATCCGGGCCAGCCGCCAGCAGGTCAACGAAAGTGGAGGCGGCGTACCTTGCAGGCGCCATGGCACTGCGGGCACTCGAGGTCGTAGCTCCTGCCGTTGCCCTCGAGAATGCGGCGAGTGCCTTTGCCGCCGCACCCCGCGCAGCCCCTCAACTCGGTCCCCACAATTTGGAACTTGGATCGCGGCGACTCGGCGTAGACGGAGAGCAAGAATGCAACTCGGTCGGCGTCCCGGGTCGAGCCGGAGCGCCACCACACATCGCCAGCGCTCGGATGCTCATAACAGCCCCGGAAACGAGGATCGGTGATCGGCTTCTCGGTCGAGCGGTTTCCTTTGTCGGCGGCCGCGGGGGATGCGACGCGCTGCCACTGTGGCGCGAGCGAGCGATGCAGAATGAAGGTGCCGTCTCCGTAGCCGGTCCATTCCGCATCGACCTGCTCGTGGCGCGGAAGCGAGGCGTGCAGATACCACAGATTCGAGATCAGAGGCTCGGTGACTTCCAGCGAGGCATCCGAATCTGATGCAAGCATCCTCGCGGGAAGCGATGAAGTGCAAGAGGTCAAGAATCCGACGTCGTGCTTGAGGTTCTCAACTGCGCGCGCCGTGACGAGCGCGTGAAGGTCATAGTCGGCCCAAATTGCGGCATCCATCACAGTCAAGCTGCGCACGAAGGGCAGCTGCTGCTCAAGAATCTTCCGCGCGTTTTTGTGCATCTGGTTGGCGACGGCTCGGATGGAATCGCCATACGCCTTCCAGCCCGCGTCGATCTCCGCCCGGAGCTTCTTGATCTCGGGCTCCGGCTGTTGCTTCTTCTTGGGGACCCGCTTCAGGTAGTCCGTCAGTCGTTTTGTTGCACCTTCCCAGTCGCGGGCATGAAGGCATGCAAATGTTGCTTCGAGTTCGGGGTCGGCGGCCAGGTCCGCGGGTCTGGTCGATGCCGGCCCATTCGTGGTTGGCCCCGACGCAGGTCTCGACGCGCTCTGCGGATAGGCCCATGCGGTGGCAGAGAGGATGAGTGGAATCAGAGCCAGAGTGCGGGGGCGTCGAAGAGTCAGCATGATCTCTCGATCAGCTCCCAGATCCGAAACCGAACACCGTCCGACTGCGACCGCGGAGATCTCCGTGTCAAAGCCGATGGGAAGCGCCTCCGAACGAAGCAGGAGGCTAGCGGCGCACGAGCTCCAGCATGCTCCAGAGCCGATGTGTTCCGCCAACATCGAGGCCGCGCAGCCGCAGCGTGACGTCGAGAGTCTCCCCGTTCCTTTCGATCCGCCAGGTGCTCTCGGGCCGGTCATACGCCAGCGTCAGGCACGCCTCCTTGCGTTCCATCGAGGTGATCGAGATGCCATCGATGGCGCGGACCAGATCGCCCTCTTGCAGGCACCCCTCGACAGGCGAGCCTTTCGTAATGGAGCAGACCAATAATGAGTTGGGTGGCTCCAGTCGCACGATCTGCTCTCCGTCGCCAGGGATCTGAACAGTACGTTTCAGCAGGCCGTATCTGGACTGCACTATGTAGTGATATCTCCCGGGAGGCACACGTTCGTACTCATAGATTCCCTCGGAGATTTGTTCCGGGTCAATCTCCAAGGATCGACCGTCTTCCGGGCTTCGACGGAGCTCACCCACCTGAACAGGGCCGACGTTCGCGTCGGCTTCCACTCGAATCTGGAACCGATAGAGCTGCCCCGGAGAGAGAACGAAGGTGTTTTCACCGGATACAACTTGGACAGCGATCCGCTGGAGCGGCCGTAGCTCTTCGTTTCCTGTCGATGACTCGAGCTGAACTGCACCGCACAGATTGAATGTGTATGCTCCAGGCTGGACCGGGCCTATTCTGGCTTCTAGAGTGTCCGATGAGCCGTCACCGAACAGATCAAACTCTTGAGCAAGCCGTCGCAAGCGCTCATCCTCGACGATGATGCGATAGTGTGCTTTGAGATAGCCCCCTGAGGTTCTCGGAATACGCAGCCGCACGAGCGCTGGTGAGGCGAACCGAGCTTCCAAGATCCCTTCGCCTTCCGGAGCAGCCACCTGGATCGCGCCGGTGTCCTGCGATCGAATCACGAAACCCAGGAGCTTTTCGCCAGTGCAGAGGTTTGTAGTAACGATGTAGTCGCCGTGGCGGCGATTGCTCGCCTGCGCGTCTTCGAATCGCTCGGTGCCTTCCGAAAGATAATGAGTCATGAATGTGCAGCCATCCATAGGCAGTCCGTCCGGCCCGAACACCCGGATTCTGCGGCTTGTTGCGAATGGCGGAGGATCAATGATGAAGCTCACCGGCTCAAGCCGGTCTCTTACTGTGATACTCTGAGATGCGGCGAGCGTGTTTGAGCCGCCGTAGAATGCGTGAACGGAGTAGCGCCCCGGCCGAAGGTCAACAAATTCAAACGACGCCGACCGCGTCTGACCCTGGACATCATAGTGTGGCCTTCTTGAGTCGGGCTTGGGTGTGTGAGAACCCATGTCTTCGTCAGCGGCAAGTACGATGTGAAGCGCTGGAAGCGTGTTCTCTCCTGCAGCTCGGACAGCGCCACGAATCCCAATGATGGGCCGAAGCTTCAGGCGAACTGGCTCGTGCGAGACTCCATCTTCAAGGGTCATTGTTGATTGTTCGCTCACCTGGAGCCCTCCGTCGTCGTCCAGGCCGTCGTACTTCGCTCGGATCTCCCAACGTCCTGCACCGAGGTACAGAACGGGATCCTCTGCGCGCCAAGGCTCCTCGAAGTAGAGTTCACTCATATTCGGAGCCGCGAAGCGGTGGCACTGGATCATCGCGAAGGGCACCTGGGCGCCCGAGCCCAAATGCACATCCACGGGCACCGCGACGAGCGGCCACAGGATGAAATCGACGGAATCCCCAGGGAGGACGCCCTCGTACGGCGCAAGGAGAGCGCTGGCCGTATAGCCGCGCGCGTGCGCTTCCAGGGTATGCGGCGCGTCCTCTAGAAGGGGAATTGTGAAGGTGCCGTCGTCCTTCGACCGTACTTCGAGGCGACGCTGCGCCTGAAAATGGGTGGCATCGAGCTCCGACTCGAGTGCTGCCTGTCTCGCGGCGATTGCGCGTCCCGTCGAAGGCCGAGGTGGGATCGTGCGCGGAGGCGGCGATGCCCAGACTACGACTCCCGCCATCGGCTCCCCCTTCGGTCCGAGCACGCGTCCACAGATCGGCTCGATGGGAGGGGCGTCGCGTCTCTGTGTCCGGTGTTCGCTCCGAGGCCATGGGCCGCTCGGAACCCGGATACCGCAATTCGACAGTGGTTCGATCGCCGAGCCAGGCGCGACGCGGCCCTCGGATCGTGCGTCCAACGCTGCGGTCGCGAGGTCGGAATCGATCGGAAGTGGCGCCGGAGCAAGGACCGACTCGGCGCCCCATTCCCGCTCCAAGGCGCTCCCTGGGAAGAACGAGAGAGTCGCAATGGCTCCGAGGGCGGCGCCACCCGCAATCAGAAGGACCGGCCCGAGAAGCGTCTGGATGCTCCTGTGCATGGGAAGCTAGACGCCTGCCAAGGCGAGCTGTTTCAGCGGAATTGCTCCCCGCGCTCCGACTCCTTCTGCATGTAGCTGCGCAGGATCAAGACCGCCGCCACCGCGTCGAGTTTGCCTTTGCGCTTCTTCCAGTGGACGCCGCTCGCCGCCATCAGAGCGTTCGCTTCCTTTGTCGTGCCCCGCTCGTCGAATTCGACGACATCGACGTAGGGGAGGCGCTTTCGCAGCGCAGCGCACAATTCGCGGACCGATCGCGAGCGCGCGCTGTCGTGCCCGGCGATATGTAATGGAAGCCCGACGACAACAGTCGTTGCATTGCGATCGTCGACCGCGTCGACGATCGCTTCTAACAATTCCTCCCGGTCGCTCGTCTCGATCGTCCCGATCGGCACTGCGGCGATCCAAAGAGCGTCGGCCGACGCCAGCCCCGTGCGCTTCTCGCCGTAGTCCACGGCGACGATCGCTCCGCGCTTGCGCCGCGGCGGAGATTGTTCAGGCTCGCTCAGAGAAGTTCCTCGCGCTTGCGCCGCGCCAGCTCCTCGACCACTTTCTTCACATTCTCCGCGCTTCCGCGGCGGCAGACGAGCGTTGCATCGGGCGTGTGCACGACGATCAGCCCTTCTACTCCCACGAGCGCCACGGCGTGCGACGCCGACGACTGCACCAGGCAATTCTTTGCGTCGATCGAGACGAACTCTGAGCCCGACGGCAGCACTGTTCGGTGTCCCTCAGCATCGGTTTCCAAGATTTCGTCGAGGGCGTCCCAGGATCCCACATCGCTCCAGCTGTAATCAATGGCGATGACGCGGACGTTGGCGGCGCGCTCGAGAATTGCGACATCCACAGAAACGGAGGGGATCGCGGCATAGGCGGACGCCAGCGCATCGGATTCTCCTGCCGTGCCGACGGCCCGTCCGAATTGTGCCAGCTCCGATGCGAGCTTCGGCTCGAACCGCCCGACCTCCTCCAGGATCGTCGACGCGCGCCACACAAAGATTCCGCTGTTCCACAGATACTCGCCGGTGGCCAAGAACTCGGCGGCCGTCTTCGCGTCCGGCTTCTCACGGAAGCGCCGCACGCGCCGCACCTCGAGCCCGCGGGAGCGGTGCGCGCTCTCCCCGCGTTGGATGTAACCATATCCGGTCGCCGGATAAGTGGGTTGAATCCCAAATACCATCAATCCGCCATGCTGCTCGACGCTCTCGCACCCCGCGAGAAGTGTATCTACAAATCGGTCGGCTGGGCGAATGTCGTGGTCGGCCGGCATCGTGACCAAAACGGCCTGCGGATCGCGCCGCGAGATTACTTCTGCCGCGAGCGCCGCGCAGGCACAGGTATTGCGAGCACACGGCTCGGCGATCACATGATCGGCGGGCACATCCGGCAACGCGCTGCGCACTCCTGCCGCTTGATCTCGATGCGTCACCACCCAAGTGCGTCCCGGCGGGATGGCGCTCCGAACGCGCTCGACCGTTTCAGCAACCATGGGAAGGCCTCCCGTGATCGGGAGGAGCTGCTTGGGGCGGAGCTTTCGGCTCACGGGCCAGAACCGCGTCCCGGAACCGCCCGCCATGACGACGGCATGGATCATCGGGCGCATCGTACGGGAGGAAAGGCCGCAGGCACCGTAAACCCTCGCCATGAAGCCGACCGCCGTTGCCTCACTTCGCCTCGCCGCCGGAATGTTCGGTGAGGACCCGAAAGCGCTCTTCGCTCGAGGCGAGAAGCTCCTCGTCGCGCGCGACGCCAAGGGGACGCTGCCTCTGATCAAGGAGGCGTACCAAGGGC
The DNA here is from genome assembly GCA_016792805.1 of Planctomycetota bacterium. GTDB lineage: Bacteria > Planctomycetota > UBA1135 > UBA1135 > JACQFD01 > JAEUHX01. The sequence continues at coordinate 138,195 of JAEUHX010000047.1, read as the reverse complement.
TCCCTCGAGGCGCACCGCTGCGGGCGATCGCGGTCCACGACGTTGCCCGCGCGCTGGCGCTGCTGGATTCGGAAGCGATCTGCCGCGGCAGGGGCAGCCGACCATGGCGGAGCATGCGAAGGCCGATGCGGATTGAGTGGCGCTGCGCGCCGACCCGCGGTTCGAGAGGTTCCTCCGAGACGCGGCATCAAACACGCGGCGTACCGAGGAGGCGGGCAAGTACGACGTTTCAAAAGTCTTCCGAGCTGCGCGCGGGGCTCGTCGCCCATCGCTGCGTCGCCTCGTTCTCGACGAAACTCATTGGCTACGCCTGCGTGAGGCCGACGTGGCACACGACATTATAAAAATTCCGGCGGCCGACCTTGCCGCTTCGTTGGAGCGTGCCCTCAGGCCCTGCTTCATCCGCGCGCGCAGGTGCGCGCGAATCGGGGCGGGCCGTGCCCGCGCCCGACGGCATTCGTTGAGGCTTCGAGCAGGTCCACGTCTTTACAAATAGGGGATGGCTTCGAATGAGGCGTCGGTCGGCCCTGGCGCGTCGAGGACGATTCGCTGCCGCGCCAAGACCGACCACGCCCCATTCTTGCAGAGTCACAATCCGCCAGCCACGCGCGCAAGCGCGCTTTCGCCGGTCGGCGCACGGATGACTTCTGAAGCGTCCTCCACGCGCCGACCCCACTTATCGAATGGACCTCCGAGGCCCGCGCGCTCCTGCGGCCCGTCTACACAGCTCCGATCCAGCGCGGCTAGAATCGCGGCCCCAGATCGAGCGGCGGTTCGGGGGCCAGCACTTGCTTCTGCTTCAGCTCCGAGCGGCGTGTCGTTGCGCGAACAACCGTCACTTTCGGGCGCTCAATATTTCCTTCGTACCGGACCTCGGCAAGCAGATCGAGCAGCAGATTCACCGCGGGGCGCAGAAGCCAGCCGACGCCGAACCACTCGCCGGGGTTGAGACCGGAGTGGGGCCGCGGGCGAAACGCCAGCTGCACCGTGCCGTCGAGCTTCGCCCGCCCGCCGCCATCGAGTGCGATCGGATCGCTGTCCATGAAGAGTCGGTCAAAAGTGATATTCCCGCGGTCGATTGAAAACTGAGTCTCCAGATCCGTGAATACCGGCGCCTTCTCGAACTCGAGCTTGTTGAAAATCGGTTTCGTCCCGGGCACGTCGGCGAGCCGCGCTCCGTGCGTCTCCATCGCCCCGCGTCCGGTCAGCCGGCGCAGCGTCGCGCCCTCGCCCCGAAGGAATAGATTTGCGGCGAGCGGGCCGCGGAGATCACTATTTCCGCGTCCGAGTCCTGCGGCAATTTTCTCGAGGCGCCCGCCCGCGAGATCCACAGAAAGGCTCCAAGCTCGCGGTGAGCGATCCATGTCGACCGTCAGGAACGGCTCGGCGGGGACGCGCGATCGGAGCCGTCCTTCGCCGAGTGCGCCCGCCACTTCGTCGATCACCAGCGAGCTCGGTGTCACGCGGACGCGTCCGGAAAATTGCTCGACGGGGACTCCGAATGCGGTGTAAGAACCATCACGAACTGTAAGAACCGTGCGGAATCCATCCCCGTCGTAGATCAGCTCCTGGAGATCGGCACGTCCCTGGAGCTTGGACACGAGCGCATCGGGAAGGGCAAACCCGTCGGAGAATAGGAAAGCCCCTGACCGCGAGCGGAAGACGGGCGATCCCACTTCTGGGATGTCGAGTTCCCATGCGAAGGCCTGCGGGATGACTTGTGCGTTGAACTCCACTCCCTGGAGCCATTCGCGAACCGCCGGATGGGTCTTGGAGATGGTTTCCACTAAATCCATCGATTCGGTGCTCGTAAGCACTCCCTCGATGTGCACCGGGTCACCGGGATTAGAAGGCGGAGCCAAAAGTAACTTCTCCAGCGCGACCGGCGTGCCGTCGAGCTTTCCGAGAAGCACTTCCGACGTAAGGCGGCCGGCGCCGTCGACCTTCAAGCTTCCGTCGCACTCGCGAAACGTCCCGGGAATCCCCGGCCCAATCACGGCGGCCTGACGCAGCTCAAGCTGCACATCCGTTGCATCGATCAGTGGGGTCTTTCTGCGCTCGAGGAAGAGGTCGAAACGCCCTCCGAATTCGTAACGTTCGACGACATCGGCGGCAGTGGACGAGCCCGCCTTCGCCATCGACAGGATGAGTTCCTTGTTGAACGGCAAGTCGATGCCAGCCGCCGTGATCTCCAAAGAGTCCACGGGGACCGGCTCGGCCGCTCCCGCTGGTCGAGCGTCGTGTGAGCCATAGGTTCCTACGGCCCGGACCGTCTGCCCGCGATAGACGCCGCGGATGGAATCCAACAAAACGCGCAACGAGGGATCGCCGCCGATGCGCGGCTTCGAGAACACGCGAAGCGACGCCGACACGTCCTCGAGCTGGACATCGACGCGGGGCACGCGGCGGACGACGCCACCATGGCTCTGGAGCGCCACGACGGCCTCCAGTTCCGAGACGGGGGCGTTTCTCGGGCGCTCACCGCGGTACTCGAACGCTACCCGCGACTTCGGCTCCAGATCGTCGAGGAACTTCTTCAACCCCGGCGCCTGGTCGGCAAAGTAATTTCCAATTGAGCGGTCGAGCTTGAAATCGCGAGCCGTGATGCGAAGCCGGATGCCGTTCCGATCCGGCTCCTTCCCCGCGGCGTCGTCGGCGCCATCGACGAGTCCCTCGAAGTGGGCAGTTCCGCTGCTGCAGATCCCGTCGAAGCCAAATGTGGCGACTCCACGGTCGAATGTGACGGCGCCGACGAGCTCCTCCACGAGCAGCGGGAAATCGTTATAGGTGCCGGAGACCTGGCCATCGGAGGAGACCCGCACGATCACGTGGGCTCGCGTCTGCCCGTAGGGCCTCGTGACAGATACGTCAAAGCCCACTTTTCCAGCGAGATCGAAGAGCTTCCACGCATCGGCGCCGCCGGGCAGATATGGAACCGCCTCCGCCACCCGCTCATCGAGGTCGACCCCAGCCGCTTGCACGCCGAGATCGATGCCCACTCGTCCGACACCCCACACTTCTCCGGCCGCCGAGAATGCGCCAGCCCCCATCTGGCCGCGCGCACCGGCAATCCAGATGCGCTCGTTTCTGTAGGAGACGCGCCCTTCCAGATCGGTGCAGCGGTAGGGGAAAGACGCATCGATCTCATCATCGGGCCCCGGGAATCCCCGGAATGTGATGGCGCCGCCGCGGAGGTCGAGGTCCGCCGCGACATCGAGCTTCTCGACACCCGCGGTCTTCGAGAGGCTCACCCCGACGTCGACCGGCCCTTCGGGGTCGAGCCCCGCGTAGACCTCCGCCGCTCCCTTGTCGAGCAGCTTCATCACGCGGTGGATCTCGGGACCGAGAACCAGATCGCGCACGCGCGCTCCGGCGTCGGCGCGAACAAAAGTGAGAGTCCCCGGTTCAAAGCGCACCGAGCCGCGGGCCTCCAGGGTCGCCCCGAGCAGGCGCCCCTCGGCGGTGAGGCGTGCTTCGAAGGAGTCGTCGAAGGTGACCCGCAGCTTCACCTCCGTGGGACGGACATCGATTTGTGGAATCGTTGCCGCAAGCCCGTTGGCATCGATATTGACATGGAACTGTAGCTTCTCCGAAGCCGAGCCGCGCAAGAGTGAAACCTGCGTCGCGATGCGCCCCGTCGGGCGCAGCTTGGCTCGCCACTCCTCCAGCGTCGGGCTCCAGGTCGCGCCTGTCGTCGTGTCGAGATCGACGTCGGCCCCCGTTGCGCCGCGGAGTTCGAACCGCCCCGTGGTCAAGTTGACAGATCCCGCCACGCGCATCGAGCCCCGAAGGGGCGTGAGAACCGAGCCGTGTACGCGGACGTCGTCTTCGCCCGCTGGCGTTGCGACCGCGTGCAGATCGGTGAAGTCGAGCGTTCCGACCTCGGGCGACTCAACACGCACGATGGCGTGCTGAATCAGAAGGGTCGGAAGTGTGATGGGCCCCGCCGAATTCTGGGGAAGCGTCTTCGGAATGAGCTTCTCGAGGGACAGCGCGCGAATCACCGGCCGATCGACAATCACACGCTCCACGCGCACTTTGTCTTCCCAATCGAATGAGAACTCAACGCGGACGTAGGCGAGTTCCACGTCAGGCTTCTTCGGATCGTCTCCGATGCGAACGCCGCCCAAGACGACGGCAAGAGCCTGGGGTTCAATCCAAGCTTCGCGAATCTCCACTTTTGGCCCCAGACCGTAGGCGCGGAGCTGTCCTTCGACCCAGTGCGCGATCTCCCGCGACGGCGTCACGGAGACGCGCAGCGTCAGGAGAAAGGAGAGGACGAAGAGAACGACTGCGGCGATGAGCCACAGCCGATTGCGACGGAACCGACGTGCCGAGGCCGCCATGGCGCGGGAGTGTACGCGCCGCAGAACGTAGCGTTGTTACTGGCTCGCCGACGCTGCGCCGGTGGCCTGCGCGAGAGCGTTCCCATCTCCCTCGCGCTCGTCGGCGGAGCTGAGAAGCCCCGACTCACTTTCCGAGCCGAGCACAAGCGGCGAATCGCCCACCGCGATCCGTGGCAGAATCTGGTGGTCTCGCTCCACGTCGCGGTCGATCGGCACGCGCTTCACGCGTGTGCCCACCATGCAGGTGATCTCGTAGGGGATCGTGTCGACGGCCTCGGCGATCTCGGATACCGGAATCTCGGCGTCGCCGTCGCGGCCGAAGAGGGTGACCACATCGCCAACTTTGGCGCCGGGGATGCTCCCAATATCCAACATCACATAATCCATGGTTACGCGGCCCACGATGGGGGCGCGCTGGCCGCGCACGAGGGCGAATCCCTTCCCTTTGAGGCGCCAGGGGATTCCGTCGTAGTAGCCGATCGGAACTGTAGCAATGCGCGTTTTGTTGGGAGCCGTCCACTCCTGCGCGTAGGAGATCGACGTGCCTTTCGGCACGTCCTTCATGAAAGCGATCTGTCCGCGCAGCGACATCACGGGAGCGAGCCGCTCAGAGCCGGGGATCATGCCCCCCAAGATGCGTTTGGGCATGAAGCCATAGGCTGCGATGCCAGGGCGAACGAGGTCGCCCTTCAGCGACATTCCGGTGAAGAGTGCGGCGCTGTTGCCGATGTGGACGCGGACGCCGTCGCTGCCGAGCTTCAGACTGCGCGACTCGGCCACCTTCAGCACCCGTTGGAACCGCTCGGATTGCTCGAGCGTGAAGGGATGGAAGCCGCCCTCAGGGCGGGCGAGGTGCGTCATGATGCCGACGAGCTGAAGCTCGGGGGCGTGGAGAATCGCGTCGAGCACCTGCGGAGCGCGGTCGGCGGGCAGGCCGAGGCGCCCCATGCCGGTATCGACATTTAAGTGAACTCGCGGCTTGCTCCGCAGGCGCCCATTCATGCGGCGCACGAGCTGGCGCAGCGACTTCACGCGGTCGGTGGAGTGAATCGCCAGTTCGATCCCCATCTCGAGGCAATGCTGCAATTCGGATTCGATCGCAGTGCCGAGGACGAGAATCTGCCCGCTAATTCCCACAGATCGGAGTTCGAGGGCTTCCGACGAGTCTCGAACACCGAACGAGCGAATCCCACATCTCTGCGCAATTGTTGCAACGAGCTGCATGCCATGGCCGTAGGCATCGGCCTTCACGACAAGCATCACGTCGCGGTCGGGAGCTGCGAGCTCACGCAGCACGGCGAGATTCTGGCGAAGTGCAGCCAGGTCGATGTCAGCCCACGCGCGTTCGGAGATCATCGAAGTGGGCCGAAACATAGCGGCCAAAAAATTGCAATTCGAGAGTTCACCGGCACGCTTGCGCGCGAGGGAGCGCGCCGCGCTTACGGCACGGGCCGGGCCGCATTCTCCTCGGCGGCACTGGCGCGCAGGTAGATCGGGTCGGTCGAAGGCAATGCGGGTACGCCGGAGCGAAGGAGTGCGATCAGCGCGGCGGCGCTCGCGGTGGGCGCGAGGCATCGCGTGCTGGCGGCGAGGTATTGGGCGATGGCGCCCGGCGCATCGGTGATGACAGCCTGAGCGCGCGAGAGTTCGTCTCGGAGTTGTGAGCTTGGGACGAGGCGTGGCGGCTTCCACTCGCGAGGAGCCGTCGCGCTCGGCCCGTAATGGGCGACGGCGAAATCTCCGCGTAACGCATCGAGCACTACGGCGGTCGCCACCGACGTGCGCGCTGCAGCCGCCATCGCGTGGGATGAGGAGTAGGCGGTGAGCGTCGCACCCGAGAAAGCGGCCAGGGTGCGTGCGGTGGCGACGGCGACGCGAAGCCCCGTATAGGAGCCCGGTCCGACGGCGACTACCATTTGTTGAATCGAGCTGCGTGGCGCGTCGACGTCGCGAACGAGCTGGTCGATGGCGGGAAGCAGCAGGCGGGCGAGGTCGGGGCGAGAGCCCTCGAGCACGATCTCCCGCGGCTCGTCGCCGTCGGCGGCAAGGGCGACCGAGCAGGGGGCGCCGCCGGTGCTGAGGGCGAGAGTCCAGCGAGTCACGGTTTTCTGTGGGTTTGCTTGCAGCGCGCGCTCTCGCCGCCGAAGGTGGGGCCATGATCATCGCGGCCGTTCCTTCGAGGTCCACAACTCGCTCGGCTCGCTGGCTCCCGGCTCTCCTCGCGTTCGGGGCCGTAGGGTGCGCCGCCGCGCCGCCGGCCCCCGCTCCCGATCCCTCCCGCACCGTTCGCGTCAAGCTCTCGGCGGGTGATCTCTCGAGCGCGATCGCTGCCGTGGAGGACTACGGCGCGACTGTCGGACGCGACGCCAGGTATCTCGATGCCGTCGGTTGGCTTGCGCGCGGCGCGTGGATGCTGGGGCGGCCGGAGCTAGCGGAGCGCTATGTAGGGGAGCTCTTCCAGGAGATTCCGACCGAACGTGAGGGCTCGATCGTGCCCTTCGGGGCGGCGATCGAGGTGGAGTCAAAGATTCTCGCGGCACAGAAGGGCGAGTTCGCCGCGCTGGAGTACCTCGGCCAAGAGGCATCGGCAGCCCGCGACACAGCGCTCCGTTCACGTATTTGGAAGAATTTCAATCTTCTGTCGCTCGTGGGGCACGCGGCGCCGCAGATCGGGAACGCCGAATTTGTGCACGCCCAGGCTCCGATGTGGGACGCGCTGAAGGGCTCAGTTGTTTTGTTGTACTTCTGGGACGCCGGGTGCGGCGACTGCCGCGCGCAGTCGCGCGTGCTCGGCGCGGTCTACGAAAAGTATGCATCGCGGGGGCTCGTGCTCATCGCGCCGACGCGGAATTACGGCGGCGCGGCTCAGCCGCCCGTGCCTCCCGCTGACGAGAAACAACAGATCGAGAGGACGTGGGCGGAGCAGTTCCCTGGAATGGGCGGTGTGCCGGTGCCCATCGACACGGAAACGATGGTGCGCTACGGCGCCTCTGCGACTCCGACGTTCGTGCTCGTCGACCGAAAGGGAATCGTACAGATGTACTCCCCCACGCGCATCCCCCAGGCCGAGCTGGAGCGGCAGATCGAGCGGCTCCTTTGACGTCGCTCAGGGGCGCGCGACACGCGCCCACAGCTACTTGGCCCGGCAGACGAATCGCCCGTTGTCCACCGATGTCATGGCGCTGAGGCACTCCGCCTCTCGAAACGGCGTGAACTGTCGGCGGATCTACGCGAGCGTGCGGCGGACGGCGTCGGCGATCGCATCGGCATGTCGCTGCGCCGTCGGTTTGTCGGCTGCTTCCACCATGACGCGGCAGAGCGGCTCGGTCCCCGAGTAGCGCAACACGATGCGGCCCCGGTCACCCAGCGCCTGGGCAGCGCTGCGTCGCGCTTCCTCGATCGGTGCAACGGTCTCCAGCGGATCGCGTCGGACGACGCGCACGTTCAGGAGGACCTGCTCGAAGCGGGGGAAGGCGGCGAGCTCCGAGAAGGGCTTTCCGGTTCTCTGGAGAAGCTCAAGAATCCGAAGCGCCGTGAAGAGGCCGTCGCCGATATAGTGATTCTCACTTCCAAAGATCACATGTCCCGAAGGCTCCGCGCCAAGCGCATAGCCTTTCTCCTTGAGCCGCGCGACGAGGTGGCGGTCGCCGACGGGAACCACATCGGTTGCGATTCCCTGCTCCCGGAGCCGCGCGGCGAGGCCGAGATTACTCATCACGCTCACGACCACGGTCTGTCCGGGAAGTCGTCCACGATGCTTCAGATCGGGCGCGCAGGCGGCGATCACGCCGTCGCCGTCGAGGATGTGCCCCTGCTCGTCGACACACATGGAGCGGTCGCCGTCGCCGTCGAGCGCGACGCCGAAGCAGCAGCCATGCTCCAGCACGGCTTTCGCCAGCGTCTCCGGGTGAAGCGCGCCGACGCCATCATTGATATTTTTGCCATTCGGCGCCGTCCCGATCTCGACCACTTCGGCGCCGAGCGACCTCAATAATTCTGGGCCCAGCTCGGAGCCGCCGCCGTGGGCGCCGTCGAAAGCAACTTTTCTTCCGCGCAGTGCGCCTTCGGCGATTCCCGCGCGCTCGATGAGCCCGCCGAGGTAGATTTCCGGGCGAATGAGCGAGCCGAGGCGGTGCTGTCCGAATTCGCGGTGCCCGTGGCCGGACTTTTGTGGCGTTGCAGCCACCCGACGCTCGATCTCCGCCTCGTCCGCATCGCCGAGCTTCTCGCCGCCGCGCCCGAAGAGCTTGATGCCGTTGTCGTGGGCCGGATTGTGAGAAGCCGAGAGCATGGCGCCGCCCGCCGCTTCCATCTCGCGGACGAGCGTCGAGAGACCGGGCGTTGTCACTAATCCCGTTTCTTGAAAATCAACACCCGCGGCTGCGAGCCCTGCTTCGACGGCCGCGACCAGGAAATCGGCCGAAGCACGCCCGTCATGGCCGACCAAGGCGAAAGGGCGCCTGTCGGCGCCGGAGCTCGTGTGCTTGGCGCGCAGCAGCTCGCCGAAGGAGAAGGCGAGGCGCGCGACGGTTCCGGGAGTGAGGGGTTCTTCGCCGGCCACCGCGCGAATGCCATCGGTGCCGAACAGCGTTCCGGTCATGGGTGCGGATTCTGTGGCGTGCGACGCAGGCGTTCCACCACGGCGAGGGCGTCGACCGCGGGAGCCGCGCGGTGGACGCGGAGGATGGAGGCGCCGGCTGTCGCTGCGAGCACGGCGCAGGCGAGCGATGCGTCGTCGCGCTCCTTGGGCGGCCGGCCCCCGAGGAGCTCGCCCAGGAACGACTTGCGCGACGCGCCGATGACGATGGGATAGCCGAGGGCGATGAGCTCCGGCAGGCGCGCCAAGAGTTCCCAATTGTGGTCGGCGCGCTTGGCGAACCCGAGGCCGGGATCGATGAGGATCCGATCCCGCGGGATGCCGGCGGCCAGCGCGCGCTCGCAGCGCGCCGCCAGCTCGTCGCGCACCTCGCAGGCGACGTCGCGGTAGCTGGCAAGCGATTGCATGGTCGCCGCGTCGCCGCGCCGGTGGCCGATCACAATCGGCACGTTGAGCTCGGCGACGGTCTCGGCCATGGCGGCGTCGCCGTCGAGTCCCGAGACGTCATTGACCATCGCGGCGCCCGCGTCGACGGCGGCACGCGCGACGGCCGACTTCAGCGTGTCAATCGAGAGGATGGCGTGAGGACGCGCTTCGCGCACGGCGCGGATCACTGGAAGGACGCGCGCCAGCTCCTCGGACGCCTCGACGGGGCGCGCACCCGGGCGCGTGCTCTCGCCGCCGATGTCCACAATTTGCGCTCCGGCATCGAGCGCGTCGCTCGCGGCTCGCACCGCCGATGCAGCGTCGGCGAAATCCCCTCCATCCGAGAAGGAGTCGGGCGTCGTGTTGACGATCGCCATGACAGCGGGAGCCACCAGTTCGAGCGGCCTGCGTCCCGTCCAATGAATATGCCTTTGAACTATGAGTGGGCTCTGGTTTTGTGGCTTCGGCATGCTCGAGAGCGGCGACGCTTCGTGGGGGCGCGCTGCACGCCGAGGACTCTACACCTCGCGGTCTTCCCGAGCCACGGACCCCTCAATTCTGAATCACAATCTCGAGTCCGTTGGAGGAGCTGAGGCCGAATGGGAGCTGTGGGCAAGGCTGCGACGCGGGCCAGAGCCAGAAGGCTTGGGCGTAGACCTTGAGGCCAAGAAAATGGGGAGAGTTGGGAATCGGGAGCTTGGTCGTGGAGGTGCCCTGCGGAGGCGCGCTGAGATCGAGCCATCCCAGCGAGGCGCCGAGGAACTGGATGTGGGAGAGGGCGCCAATGCCGAGGGAATCGACGCCGACGGGCTCTGGCGCCGAGGAGTAGATCAGGATTCCGTTGGCGCCGCGCGGCGCACCGGTGCAGGTGAGCGCGAAGTATGGATTGTTGAGCTTTGGGGTGGAATGGGCGGCGAGGAGATGGGGGCCGTCGCACCCGGGGGTGCCGGCGCCGTAGGCTGCGAGGCCGGGAAGATTATTGACAGGGGGTGTAAGCTTGACGATCCACGCATCGAGCATGTTGAACCCAGCATTGTAGGTTGGATCGAATGACGATGGCGTCACGGGGAAGTTGGGAGAATTTGTGTAGCCGGTTACATAAAGTGATCCTTGCGTGTCCCGCGCTATGGCCAGAGCCTCTTCAGCCGTTTCGAATCCACCGCCAAGGTATGTTCCGTAGAGGACAGCGCTTCCGTCGGCGCTGATTTGTGCCACAACCGGGTCGACAGCACCCCCGGATTGAGTTGTCTTGAATGCGCCAGGTGTTACGGGGTAGTCGGGGCGGTTGGTAAATCCCGTACCGATGGTTGTGCCGTCGGGTGCGACGATGGCATGGCGAAAATAGTTCACATCACCATTCACGAGCACGGTGGAGAACTGCACCGAGGTTCCGTTCGGAGCGAATCGGCTGACGAAGGTTTCGGAAGCCACCACGGGACTGCCCGGAGGGATCGGCTTCCAAGCGCCCGAAGTCGTGGGGAAATCTTTGGTGTTTGTAGTGCCTGCGAACGTGAGGGCGCCGGATGCGTCAAAGCCGCAGGCGAGAGCGTCCGATGCAAATGAGTTACCCGGCTGTGTGCCTCCCCAGTAGCTGCTCCATTCCAACGCCGTCGCTGTAGAATTAATTACTCCCACAATAAGCTTGGTCTTCAGAGTGCTATTATTTATGGATTGAGGAGCCCCCGGAGAAATTGGGTAGTCCGTTGATATGGTACGCCCGACGACTCCGAAGGCACCGTCCGGGCGCAGGGCGAAGCCGTATCCGGAGTCGTTGCTTGTTCCGCCAACGACTGATGAACTCTGAATCTGCAATGATAGTAATGAGAAACGAAAGGCAAATACGTCCGTCCCTCCCTTGAGAATTCCTAGAGGTCCAGGAGTAAGTGGGAATGGGTGCGATGGCGCTGGTCCGGTAGTGCCGCCTGCGGCGAGGACGTTCGAGGAGTCGACCCAGATTTCTTCGACGTATGTGAGAATCCCTCCGAGATAGGTGCCGTAAGCAAGTGCGCTGCCGGAGGAGTTAAGCGCACAGAACGCTGGAACGTTCCCATTCAGGAAGACTGTTGGGTAGATGGCGTTCGGAGTCGTCGGGAAACTCTCGGCTGAGACTCCAGTGTAAAGGCCGCGGCCTCCCGCGACCACAAATCCGTTGGGTGCCACACAGATCGCTCGCATGTCGCCATAGCCTAGGTAGGTCGAGAAGGCGAGCTGAGAGCCATCAGGCGTCAATTTCGTGACAAATGCGGCTCCGTTGATCGTTACTGACGGTTTATAGCTTCCTGGGGTCGTTGGAAAATCGGTGAATCCGGAGAATCCTGTGACGAAGCTGGCCCCCAAGGCGTCAACTGCGATGGCGTGGGACTCCTCGTGGGCGAGCCCACCCAGATAAGTGCCGAATTCAAGCTGCGGATCGATTCGCACCGCTCCAAGCGACTCCGACATCTGAAAGCCGAATACGTCGGCTCCGACGAGCTGAATATTACAAGCGGCTTCGGCTTCGGGGGTTGAGGCCCACATGGCCTTCGGCGCCCGCTGGACCAAGGGGCCAAGCGGAGCATCGACGATGAGGGCACCATCTTCCGTAAGACGGATTGCACGGCTTCCCTGAACACGGATCCGTACCTGTCGCAGAGCGTCACTGTTCTCTGCGAGGACATCGTACTCAAGAGCACCCGAACGAAGATACACTTCGATGGCAACCTGCGGATACGCAGCCTCAATTCGGAGCTTGCCATATCGAGCGATCGCGGGAGCCCAACTCTTCGAGCTGCATCCTGCCAGGTGGTGGCTCTCGCCGATCTGTGGCTCGAGGGGAATCACACAGGCTTCGGGGCTTGCTCCCTCAAACTGTAGCTGGATGCACTCCAACTCTTCGGGTGCGCCAGCAGCAATGCGACCGAGGCGCGCTAGGGCGATCCCTGAGGGAGAGACTCGGCACTGCGCTCCCTCGACACGAACGATCCAGCCGTCGTCATGACTGGTCGGACGAATTGGAGCCTCTTTCTCGAAGGCGGAGAACTCGCTTATCCGTCGGCGATAGGTTGGAGCGCTCTGCTGCTGGGCGAGCGCCGTGGAGGCACTGCGCTCGCCCAGCAGCCCCAGTGTGGCCGCCAGTATCATTGAGAATCGAATCATGGCCATCTCTCGCATTCGCTAGCGGATTTTGATAAATCGGCTTCCGATTGGGATATGTGAATCCGGAGTGAGCACGAAGAGCATGTACCAGCCCTTGGGGCAAGCGCCGAGGTTCTGACTGGAAGGAGCGCTTACAGAAAGCCTCCACTGATTCGTCCCCAACGAGGAGGACTGCGTCGGATGCACCTCAAGCTCGACGAGGCGGCCATCGGAATCGTGGTGGTGGGTCACCGTTCCGCAGCGCATCAGAACGACGCGAGTATTCGCGTTAACGAGATTCTCCGGCGTTCCGTTCACCAGCACATCGACATGGAAGGTGGACCCGTACTCAGCCGATGTCGGACAGGCCAGGATCCTCCCCCCGATGCCTGAGAACTTATACGGAGGTGAATAGATCTCCACGCTATTGCCGGGCCAGGGATCGCTCTCCGTGCCAGGGAGCACGGGGGACTCCGATCCTTGCTTATCCGAGCCTCCAATACTGAGGACACGTCCGTCGGGGAGCAGTATCGTTGTGGAATGATACAGCCGATTCAGGGCTGCGGTGGCGGCGGGCCTCAGAATGGCCGTACCGGTGGAGTTCGCGGCCGTGTTGGGTGGATAGATGAGCTCTGCCTGTTTCTGCGGCGTTGCATAGTAGAACGGATTATTGCACAGGATCCCAGGTGGGCAGTAGAGGTAGGCAGCGGCCTCCGAGTCATGGGTGCTGCCGCCACTAATGAAGAGGCTCTCGTCGGTTAGAATTGTAGCATTCTGCCAGATTCTCTGGCTTGGTAGCTGTCCGGGTGTGGGCAGTACCGGGGCGTTGAGTCCAGTTTGGAGGTCCGTGAATTCGTCAACAGTATTGAGGGCAGGATATCCCGGCGTCGTGAGTCGAAGTTGATCGGAACCGCAGATAGTGAAAACCCTTTCGGAGAGTTCCTGCGGAGCCTGCGGCTTGACCATGCACAGAATCGCCGCACTGCCATACCTTCGATCGGCACTCGGTGCGGGGTCCACAGGATTCCAGTTCGCATCATGGACGCGGGTTTTCTGGTCCGAATCGCGATAGGTATACGATGAGAGCTTCGGAGGTGGCGTCAGCGCTCCGATCACGTCGTTCGCCACGAAGATCATGTCCGACGCCGCGTTGGCCGGATCATTGATCGAGAACATCCGAGGGTAATAATCGAATGAGTAAGTTTGAGGCGGAGTTAGATGGTTCCAGAGGTGATCCACGAACGAAGGCACGAAAAACGAGCTGAGCGTGAGCGTCGTCCCCGTCACCGAGAAGAACTCGATCTCGGGCCACTTGGCACCGTTCGTGGAAACGGCGCGCCCACCAAACATGGCGATACGCCCCGAAGGGAGCAGCGTAAGCGTCGGGTAGAAGCGAGTTCGATGGGTCGTCGGGCCGGCGATGAACGCGCCGTCAATGCCGGGTGTCCCGCTGGGCGCTGTCGGATCGAACAGAAAGCTGGAGAAAGGGGTCGCCTCGAGATCGGAGCCCGCGAGAACGAGCTTTCCTTCGGGGGTAAAGGCGTGCCCATAACAGAAGATGGATGTTGGCACCGCACCGTCGGGAACGGGGATTTCTGTAACGCCGGGCGGGGTTGTTGTCGGATCGATCACCCAGACTTTCCGCGTGACTGGGTACGTCACCACATTGTGCGGCGTTGTTCCGTGGGTGAACTCCTGCCGGTTCCATACGAGGACCTTGCCGGCGTAGGGGTGCAGCTCACCCTCGGTGCTCTGAGGGGGAATGAGGCAGGCGTGGGCGATCTCCTCGTGGGAGAGCAGACCAGCGTTCCCCCCGTCGGTGATGGGTTCGATGTGGTGTGGAAGCGCCCCCATCGGCGGAATATTGGCGTACGGTCCGTTCCATTGGCCGTGGGTCGCAGGTGTCCCTTGGGCCAGCGCTCCTTCAGCAAGCGTGGCCGCAAAGCTACTCAATAATAGAGAGCGAGAGAGCGAGAGAGCGAGAGAGCGAGAGAGCGAGAGAGCGTCTCGTCTCGTCCGGCACACACATCCAGAATCGTCGAGTCACAGAAATCTCCTCACTTCGCCGCAGAGGAACACACTTGCCAAGCATGCGGGCTCGGCATGAGCGCGGCTGAGGAGTAGGCTGCCCCGGGGGCACCGGCGGCGCAAGCCAAGAAATCGGACTCTTTCCGGACTCGAATGCTTACCAGCCCGCGGCAAAAGTCATCCGACCTGCGCACGCCGGCTTTTTGGCGATCTCATCGTCGGACCGCCTCGCCGTAACTCTCTGGCTACGCCTGCGGCGGTCCTCCTCGATCTCACCAAAATCCTCGTGCTCGCTTTGCGGAGCACTTTTGCCTCAGGCTGTTACGCTCCCCAAGCGCTACGCACGCGCCCGGCTCAGACACCACCGCGCCGGACCGCCCCGTTACGCCGGCGCGAGGCCCGCTTCGGGGAGCGACGTGTCGTCGGCGAGCTTCGGCTTCGCCTCGACGCGCGGCTTCACAGCGGGGGCCACGGGTGGCGTCGCCGGCGGAGCCGGTTCTGTACGAATCGAGTCGAGCGGCTTGCCCGCAAGAATCGCGTGCAGCTCGGCGCCGGTAATCGTCTCGTAGTGGAGCAGCGCCTGCGTGACGCGCTCGAGGTCGGGCCGGCGCTCCTCGAGGAGCGTCTTGGCGCGTCCGTAGGCGTCTGCACAAATCCGCTGGACTTCCTCGTCGATCTCGCGCGCCGTCATCTCGCTGTGGAAACGGCCGGCTGCGAACTCGGACCCAAGGAAATCATTACCGATGCGTTCCGCATAATTGAGCGGGCCCACCTTCGACGAGAAGCCCCACTCGCAGACCATCATCCGAGCGAGCTCCGTGGCTCGCTGGATGTCGTTGCTCGCGCCCGACGAAACGTCGTCGCCGAGGATTCCTTCCGCGATGCGTCCGCCGTACAGAACGCACAATTCTGCCTCGGCGCGCCGCTTCGAGAAGTTCAATCGGTCGGTCTCCGGGAGGCGCATTGTCGAGCCGAGCGCCATGCCGCGGGGGATAATGGTAACTTTGTGGACCGGCTCCGACCCCGGCAGGAGCGAAGCCACGACCGCGTGGCCGGCTTCGTGCCGCGCCGTCACGATGCGATCCTCCTCGATCATCACGCGGCTCTTTTTCTGCCGCCCGAAGCGCACCTTGTCGCGCGCTTCCTCGAGGTCTTCCTGCGTCACCGCGTCTCGTTTCTTAAGCACTGCAATAATCGCAGCCTCATTCATGAGCGCGGCGAGGTCGGCTCCCGAGAAGCTCGGCGTCGAGCGCGCGATCGTCTTCATCTCCACATCGGCGGCCACTTTGATGCGCCGCGCGTGAACTTTAAGGATCTCCTCGCGCCCTTTGTAATCGGGCGGATCGATCACCACTTCTCGGTCAAAACGTCCGGGGCGCAGCAGCGCCGGATCGAGCACGTCGGGGCGGTTCGTTGCCGCGCAGACGATGATCCCTTCATTGGTATCAAAGCCGTCCATCTCCACGAGGATCGCATTGAGCGTCTGCTCGCGCTCGTCGTGTCCGCCGCCCATGCCGCTGCCGCGCTTGCGCCCCACGGCGTCGATCTCGTCGAGGAAGATGATGCAGGGCGCATTCTCTTTCGCCTGCTTAAACAAATCGCGCACGCGCGAGGCGCCGACTCCGACGAACATCTCCACAAAATCGGAGCCGGAGATCGAGAAGAAGGGCACTTCCGCTTCGCCGGCGATCGCCTTCGCCAGCAGCGTCTTACCGGTGCCCGGAGGGCCGACCAGCAGAATGCCGCGCGGGATGCGTCCGCCGAGGCGCGCGAAGCGCTGCGGATTCTTCAGGAACTCAATCACTTCTTTGACTTCCTCTTTGGCTTCATCGATGCCGGCGACGTCGTCAAATGTGACGTTGGTGCGGTTCTCTTTGGTGTAGAGCACCGCCCGACTGCGACCGAAGCCGAGGATGCCTCCGCCCGCGCCAGGCGTGCGCATCTGCCGAATGAAGAGGAACCAGAGAATCAACAGAATGACGGCCCACGGAATAATGACCGGGAGCAGCGCCTGGAAAAGCGTGTTGGGCTGCGTCGCGTCGACGCTGCCTTTCGAATCGAACCAGAAGGTCTCGGTCGAGGCGCCCGCGGCGCGAAGCGCGCTCCAGACCGACGGCAGCTCCGTCGCCTTCGCTTCGGGCTGCGCGCCCTCGACGCGCGCCGTCTTCACTTCCACATATTTGGGGGCGCCGTCGCTGTCGACCAAGTCAACAAAAAGGCGCGACGCGCGCTTTCCCGCGTCGTCGCTCTTCGTGATGAGGATGGCCTCGTTCGCCACCACGGTTCCCGCCGTGAGCGACGAAGAGAACTGATCCAGCGCCCACGGCTCGCCGTCGACGCGGCGCAGCTTCTTCTGGAGCGTCACGAGCTTCTCGCGCGACTCCTCCGGATAATACAAATTGAACTTGCGGCGCCCTTCGCCTGCCGCGGCGAGAGTCGCTGCGGATTTCGCGGCTTCGGCCGCCTTGCGCGCACCGGCTTTGATCTCCTCCGCGGTCTTGCCGTCGTTCGTTGCGACGGGGGCTTCCGATCCCGGCGGCTTTCCGCCGACGCCGTCGGCCTTTGGCGCCTCCGCCTTGGCGTCGCTCTTCTTGGAGGGCGGATCGACGAAGGTGCCGCGAACTTCGCCATCGGGCGACACGCGGAACTCGAGAATCTCTCCCGCGAGCAGCCGCTCGTGGAACTCGCCGACGGTGATCTTTCGGTCTTCTTCCTGAGGTGCGAACTTCTGGAAGAGTGAGATCACCACAACCAGCAGAAACAGGACGACGAACAGGATCGAGCCGAGGGGGCGTCCGCGCCCGCGACTCTTGTTGGGTTCATTCTCGCGCCGAGGCTTCGTCACAGTAGCTCCTGGCTAGGCCACAGGCGGCCGGTGTCCAGTCGTCGAACAGTTCGCTGGCCGTCGCGAGGGTGATTCCCAGGAGAGAGCCGGCCTTCGAATGGTACCGAGCACGCGCACTACTTTGTCGGCTCGCGAAGGGCGTTCCCTATCGGGGCGGGAGCCTCGGAATCGGGCGCCGTTTTCGCCGACGGCTCATCCTGCTCGTCCGGCGATGCGCCGCGGGTGAATCGGCTTCGTTGGGAAAGCCCCTGGACGATCTTCCAGGCCAGTTCCTCGGTGAGTTCGTCGAGCGCCGAGACGCGCGATTCTCCGAGGGGTGTCGAGAACTCGGCCCGGTCCTCACCGAGCACGCGCGCCAGCACTTTGCCCGTGCGCGTCTCGATGAGCTGCGCTTCGACGGCGATCCAGGCCGACCCCTCGAGGATGCGCGGCTGGGTGCCGCCGACGAGCACCGGGAAATTGCACCGCAGCACGCGCCCGCGGATTTCCGTGTCGGCTTGTTCGGCGTCGCGGACCAGCTCCACATCCGAGCGATCGATGAGGACGCGGCGCACACGCTCCGTCATCGTGAGCTCGATGCCGCGCACGTAGCTCTCATTGCCAAAGACGGGGACCGCGACACGCCGGACGCCCTCAGAAAAGCGAAGGCCCATCGAATAGCAGCCGCTGACCGGCGCAACCGCGGTCGCGAGCGCGAGCAACGCCAACATCGAGCGTCCCATGGATGGCTCGACCTTACCAGGGAGCGGTGCCCGCCGCGTCGGCGGCCGGACGTGACGCACTCCCGGGCGCCACTGTTCTTGGGGCTTCCGTGAGGGCGCCCGACTCCGGCGGGAGCGCGGCGAGCGCCTCTTCCGCTTTCACGGCCCAGTAGGTGCCGGGGTATTGCGTCGCCGCGAGCCGGAAATGTTGCGCCGCGCCGAAGTGCTTTCCGAGCACGCGGTAGAAGTCACCAATCCGATATTCGCTTTCGGAGAGCTTTTCTGTGCATTCGCGCAGCGCCGCCATCACTTCCTCGCGGCGCATGCCGCTTGTGCGGAACGTGAGGTAGCTCTGCAGCGCCTCATAGGCCTTGCGGAGCTCCGACTGGTCGAGGTCGGCGCGGCGCACACTTCGAAGGTGACAAATCGCGATGCGATACTCGGCGAAATCGTGCCAGGGGCTCTCGAGGTGCGCCTTGACGATGCGATCGTAGTCGGCGATGGCGCCCGGGTAATCGCCCGTCTCGAATTTGTAGCCTGCCATGAGGCGCAGCGCCGCGTCGAGGCTCGGATGATTGGGAAACTGCTCGGCGAAATACGTGAGCACGAGCACGCCGTCGTCGGCTTCGCGGAAGATCCCGGTGCCGAGGAAGGAGCTTCGGCTTTGGATCAGCTGCGTTCCGATATCATAAATATGCTGCGCCGACTCGTGGACGTACGAGCTTGCACGATACTTCTCGAGGAACTCGCGAAACTCCACAAAAGCCTTCCAGAGCCGCCCCTGGATTTTCTTTGCGACCGCGTGCTTGAAATCGACTCCCTCCTGATCGGGATAGTCGGGGTGCTTCGTTCGGATGTACTCGAGTTTCGTCAACGCCGACGACGCGTCGCGCCGCTCGATGTCGGCGCGCGCATCGGCCTGGATCTCATCGGGCGTCTTGGCGTCGTAGGGATAGGCCGATTGGCAGGCCGCGACGACGAGGGTCAGTGCGGCGAGAGCCAGCGGAGTTCGGCGAGAAGACGGCTGCGGCACGCGCGGAGTTCGGGGGGCGCCCGGCGAAGTGGGTCTTGTGATCTGTGAGCTTACGAAAAGGAGCTTTGCAAGCGGCAGCCCGCGCATCAGTCGCGGTCTCGATACAGAGCCTCGATCGCTGGTCGCGCGCGCAGTGTGCGCTCGAGATGGTAGGTGTGGAAGCGGTCGAGGAGCGCGCGCAGCTCGGCGAGGTCGCGCGCCGAGGGAGGCGGCGCCGGCTCGCCGGTTCGCAGCGAGCGCAGCCACGCGGCCGCGGACGCACTGACCATCGGCGGGCGGTCGGCCAGCCGGGCGCAGCTCTCGCAGAGCAGTCCGCCGGCGCGGACCGAATAGGCGATCCGCGCCGCGGCCGGATCAAGCTCGCGCCGGTCGTGGGCGCAGCGCTCGAGCACCGGAGCGAGGCCGATGTCTTCGAGGAAGTGCGATTCAAAGGCGGCAAGCGCGCGCGCCAGCTCCCCATTGGAAGGATCCTCGATCCCGTCGAGCCAATCGAGCCACGCGCGGAACCGGTGATAGAGGATCGGGCTCGGCGCCGCGGGGAGAGCGGCATCGACGAGCTCCACGGAGTAGAGCGCCGCGGCCAGCCGGCGCGCATCGCGGCGCAACGAGCGCGGGGAGCTCTGGAGCGCGCTCGAGCCGAGCAGGAGCAGCCCGGCGTCGCCCCGCCCGACGAGGCGCGCTTCGATGCGATCGAGCAGGTCGAGGCCGCCGAAATGTGGACTTTGGGGGCGAAAGGCGCCCTTCGCGAGCGCGGTGATGCGGCCGCGCTCGGCAGAGAAAAGGTGTACGACCAGGCTCGTATCGGCGTAGGGAATGCGCCGCAGGACGATCGCCTCGGTGGTGACCTGCATGGGCGCGAAACTGTATCGGCGCGCGATGCGCGCGCTTCGAACGTTCCGCTGGCGTAACGCGATGTGCGAATCGGGGCGCGCCGCGGGCGCCCTCGCCAGGGAGCAGCTCGGCACGCGCCGTGCCTTGGGGCTTCCCATGAGCGCTGTCCCCACCCTCCACAGGACGCACGCCGCGACGCCCGCTGCGGCCAGCGTCCCGCGTTTTCTCCCGCGCATCGCTCCGGCTCCGATCTCGCTGCTCGACGTCCGCAGCACGGAGCTCATGCGACGCTACCAATCCTCGCGCGATGCCGACGCCTTTGGCGATCTGTATGAGCTCAACCGCCCGCGAATCGAGCGGCTGGTGAAGTCTTGCCTGCGCTACGGCGCGCCCGATCTCGACGAACAGGAGATCGTGCAGGACGTTTTTGTGAGCGTCGTCCGGTCGGCACACGCGTTCCGCCCTGATCGGGAGGGTTCGTTCCGGCATTGGACTGCACAAATCGCGCGCAACGCAGTGCGGCGCGCGCTCCGGGATCGCCGAAGGCAACAGATCGAAAAAGTGATCCCGTTGCCGGAGACGCTGGCGATGCCGGCGCACCGCGCGGTCGACCTCGAGCCGTTGAACGGCTGGATCGAGGCGCTGCCGGTGGTGCTCGCCGCGTTCTCCTGCGCGCTGGTCCAGCTCGGCGCTCGCGATCGTGAGGTGCTGCTCGCGACCGAGGTGGAGCAGATCCCCTACGCCGATCTCGCGCGCCAGCGCGGGCTCCGTTCGGGCACGGTGCGGATGGTGGTCTTCCGCGCGCGACGAAGGCTGCTTGAGCACGTCGAAGCAGCATTGAACTGCGCCCGCTGAGACGGCGGTTCTGTCGAGGCGGCGGATAGACTTCCGCCATGTCCGACGCGCCCGTCCGCTCCATCGATCTCCTGGTGGCGGGGGCGTCGGGGGTGGCCACCTGCGCCCCCGCTGGGGCCGACCTCGGGCGGCCGGCGCGACGTGGCGAGCTTTCCGAATTGGGGTTCGTGTCGGGCGGCGCGGTGGCGATCGACCGGGGGCGCGTCGTGGACGTCGGCCCGGCCGGCGACCTCGCGGCACGGTACGCGCCCCGTGAGCGGCTCGACGCGCGCGGGGGCGTCGTGGTGCCCGGCTTCGTCGATGCGCACACGCACCCGGTCTTTCGATTCGGACGTGAGGATGATTTCGAGAGGCGCGCGCGCGGCGAGACGTATGCACAAATCGCCGCCGCCGGCGGCGGAATCCTGAGTTCGGTGCGCGGCGTGCGCGAGGCGTCTGACGAGGAGCTCGAGCTCCGAGTGCGCGCGCGCCTCGACCGATTCCTTGACCTCGGAACCACGGTGGTCGAGGCGAAAAGTGGCTATGGGCTGTCGGTCCGCGACGAGCTGCGCTCGCTGCGGGTGATTGCGCGGGCTAAGGGGAGCCACGACGTGCGCGTCGTGCCGACACTGCTCGCCGCCCACGCGCTGCCGCCCGAATGGCGCGAGAGGCGCGGCGAGTTTCTCGAGGCGATCGAGCAGGAATTGTTACCGGCGGTGGCCGCCGAGAAGCTTGCACAATTCCACGACGTCTTCGTCGATCAGGGATTCTTTACCATCGAGGAGGGGCGGAGGCTCCTGCGTGCCGGCGAGCGCTTTGGGCTGCGGCCGAAGATTCACGCCGACGAACTCGGCTGTACGCGCGCGACGGCCCTTGCGATGGAACTCGGCTGCGTCTCGGCAGACCATCTCGACCACGTGGCGCCGGAGGATGTGGAGCGGCTCGCGAGCTCGGAGACGGTGGCGGTGCTCCTCCCCGGAGTTTCCCATTTCTTGAGAGTTCCCGGCGACGCTCCGGCGCGCGCGATGGTGGCGGCTGGGGCGGCGGTGGCGCTCGCAACCGACTACAACCCGGGCACCTGCCCGACGCAGTCGATGTTCGAAGTGATGCATTTGGCGGTGCAGCGCATGGGGCTCACGGCGGCGCAGGCGCTCGTCGCCGCCACGCGCAACGCCGCGTTTGCCCTCGGGCTCGGAGGCGAAACCGGGGTGATTGCGCCGGGGCGGCGGGCTGACCTCGTGGTCTGCGACGTGCCCGATCCGCGCGACCTCGTATACAGTTTTGGCCGGCCGCCCGTGGCGTTCGTCGTCTGCGGCGGCATGGTTGTGCGGCGGTCGGACCGCCGTGCCGACGGCGTGCCAGCGCTGGTGTAGTTTTCTCTGATCCTGCAATCACTTTTCCGACTCCTCCCGATCCCAAGCGGCGCTCCATGGAACGACTTGTTGAATGCGTCCCCAATTTTTCCGAAGGCCGAAATGCCGAACTCGTCGAGCGCATCGCGCGCGCAGCCGAGCTGGAGGGGGCGACGCTGCTCGACCGCGAGATGGATTCGAGCCACAACCGATGTGTGATCACGTTCGCCGGGTCGCCGGAGACGGTGGTTCGCGCGGCCTACGCATCGGTGAAGGAGGCGCTGCCGCGAATCGATCTCAATCATCACAAAGGGGAGCACCCGAGGATGGGCGCCTGCGACGTGATCCCCTTCGTGCCGATCTCGGGGGTGAGCGTCGAGGAGTGCGTGGGGCTCGCGCGCGAGCTCGGCCGGCGCATCGGGGAGGAGCTCGGCGTGCCGATTTATCTGTATGCGGAAGCGGCGACGCGCCCCGAGCGCAAGGCGCTGCCGGATATCCGGAAAGGTGAATTCGAGGGGCTGCGGGACAAGATTGGAAAGGACCCCGCGTACGTTCCCGACTTCGGGCCGAATCGGATCCATCCGACGGCCGGATGCACGGCTGTGGGAGCCCGCTTTTTCTTAATTGCTTACAATATACAGCTCGACACGCCGAACGTCGACGCGGCGCAGCAGATCGCGAAGGCGATCCGCGAGCGCGACGGAGGGCTTCCGCGCATGCAGGCCAAGGGGTTTGAGGTGGAGGTGAATGGCCGCAAGCTCGCGCAGGTCTCGATGAATCTGTTAGATTTCCGGCAGACCTCTGTTCTTCGCGTGTTCGAGGAGGTGGAGCGCCGTGCGAAGGACGCGGGCATCTCGATTTTTGACAGCGAGCTCGTCGGGCTCGTGCCGCGGGCGGCGCTCGACGATGCTACGGCGCGGCGCGTGAAGCTGCGCGGCTACGACCCGGCGAAGCAGGTGCTCGAGGAAGTGATCGCGTCGAAGCGGAGGAAGTCGTGAGTTCTTCCTTCGCCGTTCGCGGAATGCTTGCAGCTTGCGCGCTGCTCTTTGGCGCGGCCGATGCGTGGGCGCAGGGGTGTATGAAGTGCCACGGCAAAGGCACGCTGGCGTGCACGAAGCACCCCAAGAACGCGCCGCAAGTGGAGTCGAATGTCAGCTTTTGCTCGATCGTCGCCCGATGCGCGCTCTGTAAGGGGACGCTGCGCCTCGATTGCCCCGACTGCCACGGGAAGGAAGAGGAAGAATACAAAGATGTGCTCGCGGCCCAGGAAAAACGCATCGCCGAGCAGCTCGAGTTCGAGAAGGGGATCGCGGGCGAGCCGCGCGGACGCTGCCTCACGAAGCATTTCGATTTCACATTTGAGGTCGAGAAGCTGACGGTGGGGCGCGAACAGCTCGACCAGCACCAGTTGTTGCATCTCTACGCTGATCGCATCGAGAAGCTGCACGAGATGTTCAATGAAATGCTCGGGCTTCGCGACGGCGATCATGTGTGCAAGCGCTATCGCGTCATGGTGTGGCGCAATCCGCTCGACAACGTCGAGGCGCAGACGCGGTACACGGAAGGGGGCTCGAGCGGCGTTGGAAAGAAGCTCCTCGGAGCGCGCGGTGTGTACACGATGTGCCGCGATCGCAACAAGGAGCCCCAGGACGACGATCTTCACAGAAACCTAGCGCACAATATTCCGCACCTGTTCCTGGCGTCGATCTTCGACGGCGTGTGGGTCGGCCAATTCAAGGCCGGCTGGGTCGACGAAGGACTTTCCCACTGGTTCGAGGACAAGCTCTTCGGGCAGTGCACCAATTTCTGCTACCAGGAGCAGAACACGAACGTGAGCTTCCGCGGCGGGAAGTGGAAGACGCCGGTGCGCGGCCTGGCGGAGGATCCGAAACGCCCGTCGTTCTCGGAGACTTCCAACAAAACGAGCGACGAGCTCACGACGCCCGAGCACGCGCTGGCGTTCTCGTACGTCGATTATTTGTTGAATCTCGACGGGACGAAGTTCCCCGCGATGGTCAAGATTCTCAAGAAAAAGCGCCCGACGCGCGAGGCGCTCCAGGAGGCTTACGGCCTCACGATGTTCCAGTTCGAGGAGGACTGGAAGAAGTGGGTGCTGGCGACCTACTCGAAGCGGTGAAGGCTGCGAGCGCCCGCCCGAGAGGCAGCGTGCGCTCGCAGAGTGGCCCAGCAGACGGCTCTACGGCAAGAAGCCGAGGCCGTTGTAGGTGAAGCCGGGGAAGACGGCCGACGGGCTCGCGTTGAGCCAGCGCTCCACGATCGTGCCGAAGACATCGCGGAGATCGACCACCATCTTTGGCTGCTTCTGGGAAGTCAGATTATTGGGGTCGAGCGACGGATGCGGAGTTGTGATGCCTCCTACCACCGCGTTTCCAAGAATCAGCACTGGTGCCACCGAACCGTGGTCCGTCCCGTCGCTCCCGTTCTCATAGGCAGTCCTTCCAAACTCGGTGTAGACCACGATAATCGTGTCATCCCCGTAGCCGAGCGCATTGAGGTCGGCATGCAGCGCATTCAGGCCTTTCGAGATATACTGTAGCTTCTTGGTGAGATACAGATCCTTGTCCTGATCCGAATGGGTATCGAATCCGCCGTAGACCACATGGAAGAACCGAAGCCCAAGATTGGCCTTCAGCAGCTGAGCCACCATCTTGAGAGGCTTGCTGATGGAGCTGTTCGGATAAGTGGCGGTAGGCGTATAAGGGGGAATCGACTTGAAGGTATTCTCGAGCGAGATGATGTCGAGCGCCGTGTCGGCCATAGTCCCGAGCTGCGAGCTCTGGGCCGCGAGCCCCTGCGCCATTGCCTGATACGCCGTCTTTCGATTCGTCTTGTCGCCGGAGTAGGCCCCGTCGAAGGGGAGCCCGAACTCATTGACGGAGTTGATCGCAGGCACGAGCTGCCCGGAGCCGCGCAGCAATCCATCGAGGGAACTGTTCGTTTCGATGGCGCTCGGAAAGGAAGGCACTCCCTGGAGCGCCATGTAGCGAGCGAGCCATCCGCTTCCGAACGGCGTCGAGGGTGTCCCGGTGTCCCAGATGCCCGAGGCGACTTCATGGGAAAAGTTGGGATTGGGATAGGAGACGCCCTGGCAGATAGCGAGGCGCCCGGCGTCGAAATGTGTCTTAAGCTCCGCGAGGGAGGGATGAAGCCCAATCTCCGTGTCGAGCTTCAAAAGATCATCTTCCGGCACACCGATCGTCGGGCGGTACTCCGTGTAATAGATGCCACCATTCACGCCGAAGGGCACCACCGTGTTGAGCCCGTCGAGGCCGCCCGAGAGCTCAAGGAAGACAATATTCTTGGCCCCGCCTCCAACGGCGCCGAACGCGGCGCGCAGAAGCGACTTGGGGCCGAGGTAGAAGAGCGGCGCGCTGATGGCCGCATTGCGAATGAGCTGTCTACGAGTAATAACCATGTCGGTATCCAATAGTTGAAATCAAGCCGCTTGAAAATCCGACGATCCGAGAATCAGCGCAATAGCGCCGCGGATCTTCTTATCGATGTAGTCGGGAGTTATCTTCCACTCGAGCGAACCGCCGCCGTCGTCGGTGGAGAGGTACGTTGCCAGCGCTGCGACAGTCGGCGGCGCCGGCTGGAAGATCCCGAAAGCCGCGAGGAGCCGCGTCGCCGCCTCGCTCGGATCGAGCTTGCTGAAACCCGCCCCCAGAATTGTCTGCGGCTTGAACTGAATCGGGTGGTCCTTCGCGCGTGCTGCGGCGAACCACTGACCCACTTTGTAACGATCCAGCATGCCTGAGGCGGCCACCCACGAGAGGCCGTAGTCCCAGCCGAACACCGTGGGCGGATCGAACAGAGACTGCCCGATTTGTTGCAGCTTGCTGCCGATCGTGTTTCCGTTGTCGAGCTTGTCCTTGATGCGAGGCTGGAGCTTCCCGCGGAGGTATCGAACCGTAGATACAAAGAAAACGGCCGGCTCTTTCACGCCGGCCCTCTTCGATGCGTCCGAGTAGAAGCTGTCGTGCGTCAGGATGCGATGAACAATCGGCTGAATCTTCGTGTCATTTGCCAGGTAGAGAGCCGCGAGTTCATCGAGGATCGGATCGGTAAGTTCGATGTCGTAGGCGAAATACGACCACAGAAGCGCCGGGATTCGGCGTGCGGTCGCCGGATCGACCACGAGCATGTTGATAATGTCCGTTCCATCAAAGTTGCCGCTTTGTCCGCGGAAGGTCTTTATCGTATTGTCGTGGTTGTTCGCATTGAAGAAGAATGCGTTGTCTTTCACCGTCCAACCGGTGAACGCCTTTGCCGATTCATTCACATCCGTTTCATTGTAGTTTGCGACGCCGTCCTTGTTCAGCACACCGGTCGTAAAGAGCTCCATGAGCTCGCGCGCGAAGTTCTGATTTGGCTTCTTCTTTGTATTGGTGTTGTTGTCGAGCCAGTAGATCATCGCCGGATCCTTGGCGATGGAAGTTACCAGATCGCGGAAGCTGCCGGCTGCACCCTTGCGCAGAGTCTGATTCTGCATGTGCATCCAGCTCACTTTTCCGATCTTCGCGTAGCCGGTCGCAAAGTGATTGTGCCAGAAGAGCACCAGCCGCTCGTGGAGCGGGCTTGTGGTGCGTATCATCCGGTCGAGCCACCATGCCTGGAGATTCTCCAGATTCTCGATGTCCTCCGGGAGCTTGTCGCTCGCTTTGCTGAACTTGAAGAGCGACTCCACAGTTTTAGTCATGCCACGCTTCACCGCGGCTTTGATTTGCTGCTGGGTCGCCCCGAAACCGGCGCGTCGATAGAGGTGCGCCGCATTCTCTTCGTTCCACACCACTGCCATATGCTTGCCGCCTGCCTTCGGCTCAGTATGCCCTGTCGAGCCCGACCGTCGATCGGTTGAGGGCGAAGAAACCTTTTGATTCGGGAAAAAGTTACGATGTTCCGCCCGTGAGCTTGCGTCCGCCTTCCGAGGAGACGACCACCGGAGCCGAGTCAACACCAATGGCCGCGGGCAGCCTACTCCCCGCGCCGCCGCGAGTCGCTACGCCAAAAAGTGATCTCTCAGCGTTGTCAGCGGCGGACGGAATCCGACATGGATGCTTCAAGTTACTTTGAGACCTCGCGTCTCGGGGATCGCAATGTTGCCGCGGAACTAGAGATCTTGGGTCTCTCATGCGTGCTTGGCGAGTTGCCGCCGCCGACGAGCTGGGCGACCGAGGCTGCGCCGAACCGAAGGCGGCCCAGAAGATGAGCAGCATTCTCCTCGTTCCAGGAGACGGTCATGGGCGGACAGGGGTGAGATCGAAGGCAGCGGGAATCGGGACGCCGCCATCGAGCAAATCGCGGCCCACGCCGCATTCGGCTCCTACCCCAGAGCCGACTCTCGGAATCCGGACGTCGGACCGCGGCGCCCCCGTGCGCCAGCGCACCCGACGCGAGCGCGCTACCTCAGCTCGCCGTCGAAGAAGGTGACGAGCTTCGGCCGAAGCAGAGACTCGTTCAGATCGATCAATCGATCACGAGTAATGTCGTGCGCCAAATAGAGGTCTTTGGGTTCCTCGGCGCGCTCAAAGATCTCCTGAATCTCGTCGGGCGGCGTGCGCGAGTCGCGCATGGCGCCGGCCAGCAGGATCGGTGCGGGCGCAAGTTTCCCAATCACGTCGATCGGCCGAACCGACTCGAGCGGCCGCCCGATGCGGTAGCGAAGCATCCACTCAAAGGCCGTGTCGAGCGGATGAAGGTTCGAACCGAGGCGAGCGCGCAGACGGTTGCCGATCGTGCGGTCGAGCGCGGAGTAGGGGCCGAGGAGTGCGATCGCAGCGCACTGGCTTGCCTGCTGGTGGGCGAGGATCACTGCAGAAGCGCCGGTTCCAATTCCCACAATTCCGACACGGCGCAACGAGTGCTTCTGTTCTTTCAGGTAGCGAAGCACGGAAGCCACATCTTCCGATTCCTTCACGCCGAAGGTCTGCAGGGACCCGTCACTCTTGCCGCAACCACGGAAATCCACCATGAGCACGCTGTACCCGGTCGAAACGAATGTGCGTGCGAGGGCGAGACCTTGGCTCCGCGTCGCCCGGTGTCCGTGGAAGATCACAATCACCGCCTGGGCATCGGCGGGATGGCCATACCAGCCGCGCAGCGTGATGCCATCGGTCGACCTGATCTCGATCTCCTCGACCGAGAAGCCCAATGTCGCCGAATCGGCCTGGAGCGTCGGCTTGTAGGGCTTCGTAGCCCACCAGACGCCGAGAGCGCTCACCGCCGCATAGACGACCAGCGTCGCGAAGAGAAACTTGGAGAACTTCCACATGGTCCGGCCGACAGGGCCGCTCAGGTTTTCGGCACCGCTCAGCCGATGGCTGAATGTCCCTATGGGAAACTCTCTCACCGATACGGATCGCCGCGGGAAGGCCCGCGTCGATTGTCCTCTCTCCGTACGAGTGCAACTGCCGGCGGCGCCCCTAGACGGACAGTCGGCCAACGTGAGCACCGACGGCATCTACTTCCTCGCACAAGGGCCAATCGCGGTTGAGGTGTCGATTCAGACCCCTGCCGGCGCGCGCGTTGTGATGGGGAAGCTCGTGCGGCTCGACAGTCGGGCGCAGGAGCAGGTCGGCGTGGCCGTGCGCCTCGACCAGTCGATCGCCGACCTGATTCAGACAGGGCCGAAGTAGGCGCGACGTTAGAGCGCGAAGACGTCGAGCAGTCGGCTCGGCGCGAAGCCGAGCACCATCACGACGGCCGCCGCGGCCAGCGCCGTGGCGAGCGAGGCGAAGGGGGCCGTGCCCGCATCGTCGAATCGGCGCTCGTCCTCGACCGGTGCGAGGATCAGCGCGCCCACGAGACGCAGGTAGAAGGCCGCTCCGACCACCGAGAGAAGCACCCCGGCGATCGCCCAGCCGATGAGGTCGGCGCGTACGGTGGCGGCGAAGACAAGGTACTTCGCCCAGAAGCCGCCGGTCGGCGGAATGCCTGCCATCGAGAGCAGGAAGAAGACCAGCAGCCACGCCAACAGCGGTCGGCGCCGCACCAGGCCCCGGAAGTCGCTCAGCAGCTGGAATCGCTCCCCCGAGTCGCCCGCGGTCCGGCGCTCCAGCATGGCAATCACGCCGAACGCTCCGATCGCCGAGGCGCCGTAGACGGCCAGGTAGAAGCTCGACGCACTCCAAACGGCCTGCGACAGATCGGCAGCGGCGGAACCCGACGACGCGGCGCGCTCGGCGGCGAAGCCGAGGACAAGCGTTCCCGCATGGCTCACCGAGGAGTAGGCGAGCATGCGCTTGACGCGATCCTGAAGGAGCGCGCCCAGGTTTCCGGCGGCCATCGTGAGAACTGCCAGTGCCGCAAGCACCGGCGCCGAGGAAGCGGGCAGGAGCGGCAGCACGCGAAGGAGCGCGGCCACGGCGGCAACTTTTGTTGCCGAAGCCATGAGCGCCGTCACGGGCGTCGCCGCGCCCTCGTAGGCGTCGGGGGTCCAGAAGTGGAACGGCGCCGCCGAGATCTTGAAAAGCAATCCCACAAGTACGAGGGCGACGCCCACGAGCCCGACGGTCGACTGGCCGCCGATGCCGCGGAGCTGGTCGAGACGCAATGTGTGGCCTTCCGCGAAGAGCAGCGACATTCCATACAAAAGGAATCCCGCCGCGAACGCCCCGAGGAGGAAGTATTTGAGGGCTCCTTCCACCGCTGCCTCGCGCCGCCGCCGCATCGCCACGAGAATGTAAAGCGGGATCGACAGGAGTTCGATGCCGAGGAAGAGCATCAAGAAATGGCGCGCACCGGCAACCATTCCGACGCCTGCCGGAATCAGTAACAAAAGTGCGACCATCTCTGAGGGGAACTCATCCTCCTCAGGGGCGAGATAGCCGCGGCTCAATGCGAGGGCGCCAAGCGCAAAAAGAATTGCGGCGCCCGTGAGGAATGCCGCGGAGAAGTCGAGCCCGAAGAGCTCGGCCGCAAAGCGTCCGCCTGCGATGGGCTCCGTAGCTGACACGACGGCTCCCTTGAAGAGCGAGGCGAACGCCGCCGCCAGCGAGAGCACTCCGAGCAGAACGGAGAGGGCGCGCTTGCCCGTAAGGGCGTCGGCCAAGATCACCAATACCGAGCCGGCGGCGGGGATGCCGATCGGCGCGAGGCGCATCCAGTCGGAAGGAGTCATCGGGGCACCTCCAGAGCCGCGACGCGCGTGCCGTCGTGAGTCTGAGCCGCGGCCACCGATTTCTTCGCGCGCTCGAGGCGCGTCACCAAGAGATCCACGGACTTCTCCGTCGGCTCAAGAAAGCGAGCCGGCTGCACGCCGATCCAAACAATCGGAACCATCAGAAGGGCAATAGCGACCCACTCACGCGCGACGAGATCGGTGATCCCGTGATTCTCTTTTCGAGTCACCGGACCATACAGAACGCGCCGCGCCATCGAGAGCATGTAGACGGCTCCGAGCACCGTGCCGAGGGCGGCGACGGCTCCGATGGCCGTGTGAAAATCAAAGGCGCCCTTCAAGCAGAGCAGCTCGCCCGGGAAGCCGTTCAGGCCGGGAAGCCCGATCGAGGAGAAGGTCGCCACCAGCAGCACCATCGTGAACATCGGAACCGTGCGCGCGATGCCGCCGAACTCCGAGATCTCGCGCACATGGCGGCGCTCATAGACGACTCCGACGAGCAAGAAGAGCAGCCCGGTCGAGAGGCCGTGGTTGACCATCTGTAACAGGCCGCCGCGGATGCCAGCGCCGTTCAATGCAAAGATTCCTACCATGACCGTGCCCATGTGGGCGACGGACGAGCAGGCGACGAGCTTCTTGATGTCGTTTTGTGCAAACGCAAGGAACGAGCCGTACACAACGCCCGCGGCGGCGAGCCCCGCGAGCCAGGGCGCGCAAGTGACGGCCGCCTCCGGGAACATGCCGACCCCAAGGCGCAGGAAGCCGTAGGTGCCCATCTTCAGCAGCACTCCGGCGAGCACGATCGAGCCGGAGGTCGGCGCCTCCACGTGCGCGTCGGGAAGCCACGTATGGAAGGGGAACATCGGCACCTTGATCGCGAACGCGAGGGCGAAGGCGCCGAATGCGAGGAGCTGGGGCTGGAGCGCCATTTCCCGCGTGGAGAGAGTCTGCACGTCGACGGTGCGCTGCGTGTACGCCAGATACAAAAGCGCCACGAGCATCAGTAACGAACCGCCGAGTGTGTAGAGGAAGAACTTGACCGTCGCGTAGATGCGCCTCGGCCCGCCCCAGATTCCGATCAGGAAGTACAGCGGAATGAGGCTCACTTCCCAGAAGACATAAAAGAGAACGAGGTCGAGCGCGAGGAAGACGCCGAGCATGCCGGCCTGCATGATCTGCGCCCAGACGAGGAACTCTCGTTCGCGCTCATGGATGTGGCCGCGGGCGGAGAGCAGAATCACGGGGCCGAGGAGTCCCGAGAGCGCCACCATCAGAATGGAGAGTCCGTCGACGCCCAGGTGGAACTTGACCGGAATTCCGGCGCCCGCCGCGAGCGGGAGCGTGAACCAGGGTTTCAGGTAGGTCCACTGCGAGTTCGGATTGCCCGAGTCGAATTGGCAGAAGGCGAGAACGCACAGAACTGCCTCGACAACCGAAGCGAGGAGGGCAATCGTCCAAAGGGGCTTCGTATTCCGCCCGGGCATCAGCCCCACGAGGAGTGCGCCGACGGCCGGAATCGTAAGCAGCAGAGGCAGCAAATACTCTTTCAACAGATCTGCGCTCCCGAGAACCGCGGTCGCAGGAATCATGGTGTTCGGTATCACAGCGTTGAGGATCGCAGCGTCGAGGGTCGCAGTCTCGAGGGTCACAGCGGCACCTCAACGCAACAGAACGAGGGATGCGACGACCACCACCATGCCGGCGCCGAACCAAAGGGCGTAGGTCTGGGTGCTGCCGTCGGCCATGCGGCGCGCCGAGGCGGCGCCGCGCTTGGCGAGCGATGCGGCTCCGTTCACGAGCCCGTCGATCACAAATGCGTCGATCAGCCCCGCGATGAAGCTCGTGAGCCGAACGGCGCGCACGACGGTGGCATCATACAATTCATCGATCCACCAGCGGGCCGAGAGCGCGTTGTAAAGAGCCGGCCTCGCGGCGGCGCGGGCCTCCGCCTTCGCAAGCCCGCCGCCGTAGGTAGCGCGGGCGATGGCGAACCCGAGGAGCGCGATTACGCCGGATCCGACGAGCAGGAGGATCTCTGCGCTGTGGCTCAGGTGTCCCTGGGGCTCGCCGATCACCGGCTCGAGCCAGTGCTGCAGCGCATGGGAGATCCCGAAGGGGAGCCCGAGTACCGCCGCGGCGACCGAGGCCACCGCCAGCACTACGAGTGGAAGTGTAATGACCGTGGGGTTGGGGTGCGGATGCTCGTGGCCGCGCGGCTCGCCTTCGAAGGCAAGGTAGATCAGACGAAATGTATAGAACGAGGTCATGAGCGCCGTGGCTGCGGCCACTGCGTACAGAACCCAATTCAGGCCAGGAATCCCGAACACCGGACGACCGCCGAGCACGCCGGCGAGAATCTCGTCCTTCGAGAAGAAGCCCGAGAAGAGCGGCAGGCCCGCGAGCGCTGCCGCGCCGATCCACATGGTGCGATAGCTGCCCGGAAGAGCGCGCCGGAGGCCGCCCATCTTGAAGAGATCCTGCTCGTGGTGGAGCGCCAAGATCACAGATCCCGCCCCAAGAAAGAGCAGCGCCTTGAAGAACGCGTGCGTGACGAGGTGATAGAAGCTCGCCCCATAGGCGCCGACACCGGCGCCGAGGAAGAGGAATCCGAGCTGCGAAACCGTCGAATAGGCCAAGACTTTCTTGATGTCTCGCGCCACGAGGCCCATGGAGCCGGCGAAGATCGCCGTGGCGGCGCCCGTGCATGCGACCACGCCCGACGCGATCGGCGAGACATCAAAAATCGGGTGCGTGCGAATCACTAGATAGACGCCCGCCGTCACCATCGTGGCCGCGTGGATGAGCGCCGATACGGGCGTCGGGCCCGCCATGGCGTCGGGAAGCCACACATAGAGAGGAATCTGTGCCGACTTGCCGCAGGCTCCGACGAACAGCAGGAGCCCGAGCACAGTGGTCTGCCAGGTCGCGAGCTTGCCCCCTTCGACGGCCGAGTTCACTCCCGTGAACTCGAAGCTGCCCGTCCAGTAGGCGGCGGCGAACATGGCGAGCAGGAACCCGAAGTCGCCGACGCGATTCACCACAAATGCCTTCTGGCCCGCTTCCGCATTCTTCATTTCCTCGTACCAGAACCCGATCAGCAGGTACGAGCAGAGCCCCACGCCTTCCCAGCCGATGAAGAGCACCGGCATCGAATCGGCGAGCACGAGGACGAGCATCGCCGCGACGAACAGATTCAGATACGTGAAGAATCGTGCAAAGCCGCGATCGCCCTTCATGTACCCGATCGAATACAGATGGATCAGGGCGCCGACGCCGGTGATGACGAGGCACATCACCGATGACAGTGCATCGAATCGGAATCCGAAGGGGATCGCAGGGCCGCCCGTTGGAATCCACACATCGGTCGCGCGCCACGTCAGAACGCGCTCGCCCGAGGATCCTGCAAGGGCGAAGAATCGCTCCAGCGAAAGGGCGAAAGCGGCAGCCACCGCGAGCGTCGCGATGGTGCCGATCAGCCCCTCGGCTGGACGGGCGTCAGCATGGTGGCGCCGAGCGCGAAGCACCTGCAGGTGCAGAAGCCCGCACGCGAGCGCGCCGGCCAGCGGCAAAAGGGGTATCAGGGGAAGGAACGGCACGATTCCGATGGGGATGGAGTGCTGTGTGTGGGTGCGGACCGGGCTCTCAGCCTCGGAGGTCCCGGGCGGCGTCGATGTCCGAGTCGCGCTTCAAGCGGAACACTGCGAGTACAAGCGCCAAACCGACGGCCACCTCGGCCGCCGCGACGAGGATCACAAAAACGGCGTAGGACGAGGCCTCATTGGCCTGGGCCGTGCCGCGGGCCGCGGCGAGAAAGGTGAGGTTCGCCGCGTTCAGCATCAGCTCAATGCTCATGAGCACGACGATCAGATTGCGCCGCGTCATGAATCCATAGATACCGAGCGCGAACAGCGCCGCGGCGAGGAAGAAGACGGGAGCGCCGAAGAAGCTCATGTTTTAGTGAACCCCCGCGGTGGGCTGGGCCGTAGCCGCAAGGGTCCCCTGGGAACTGGAGGAGAGATGCCCGGCGCTCTCGTTCGCCGCGCCCTTTGTGGTTCCGTTCGCTGGCGCATCCGCATGGGCGAGGGAGCCCGTGCCGAGGCCGTCGGGAGCGGCCGCGTCGGGACGGCTCGAAACCAGCGGCTTCGGGTCGAAGGCGTGCTCTCGCGCGAACTCGGCGAGGCCGCGAACGGTAAGGTCGCGCCGCGCGAGGACGACCACGCCCACCATGGCGGCGAGGAGCAGCACGCCGGCGATCTCGAAGGGGAGCACGAAGGCGTCGCGGAAGAGTAAGGATGCAACTCCCTCGACGGACTCCGTCATGCCGGAGCCGGCGCCCGCGGCGTTCTTCGCGGCGAGGTGGGTTGCGAGCACGCCGCCTTCGGCCGCAACGGCGAGGGCAATCACCGCTCCGAGCCCCGTCGGCACGCCGATGGTCGTGCGCGCCAGCTTGGTGACTCCGAGCAACATGATCACAAAAAGGAAGAGCACCATGATGGCGCCCGCGTACACGAGGATCTGAAGCGTCGCGAGGAAGGGGAACCCGAGCAGCAAGTAGATTCCCGAAAGGCAAAAGAACGCGAGCACGAGATTCATGGCCGCGACAACGGCGTCCCGGCGCGTCACGACGCCGAGGCCTGCCAGCAGCGCCACCGCGCCGAGCACGTAGCCGAGGAGGTCGGGGAGGGTGAGATCCATCCTACGGCTCCCTTCTTGTGGGAAGGTTTTTGTTGGAATCCTGGGACGGCGCATTCCGAACAGTCGGGTCGGTGTGGGGCACGCCAATCGCCACCGGCGGCTCCGCGGCGGGGCCGGCAGGGTTCTTCGCGGGATCGGCCGGCAGCGCCGTGCGGCGCCAACGGTTGTAAATCGAATTGCTGAACTCGATCCGCTGGCGGAGCTTCGAGATCGGTCGCAACAGCGCCTGCTTGTCGAGCACGTGCTCGGCGCGGGTCGGGCCAGCGAACTCCAGCTCATCGCTCATGAAGATCGCCTCCTTCGGGCAGACCTCTTCACAAAAACCGCAGAGGATGCACCGGAGCATGTCGATCTGGAACTCTTTGGGCTCGCGCTCGATGAAGCGCTCCGTCTCGCCACCCGTGATCGTGATGGCGTAGGCGGGGCAGACAAACTCACACAAACCGCAGGAGACGCAGCGAGTTGTGCCGTCTTCGTTTTGTGCGAGCCGCGGCTGGCCGCGGGTGATGGGCGAGCGAGGAATGGGCTCCTCGGGATACTTTCGAACGATGTGCTTTCGGAACATCGTCCGAAACGTGATGCCGAGCCCTTTCAGCAGGGAGAGGTAGACGCGCTCCATCCAGGAGAGCGAGCGGGTTTGAATGGCCATCGCGGTTGCTCCTGGGCGCCGTTACAGAATGACCTTGAGGACACCGGTGACCGCGAGGTTCGCGAGCGCCACCGGGATGAGCTTGTACCACCCGAGGTCCATGAGCTGGTCGTAGCGGAATCGGGGCAGCGACCAGCGAACCCATAGATACAGGAAGAGGAAGAATCCGGTCTTCACCGCAAAGGCGAGCACCGAGAGCCACCAAGGGGTGTGCTCGATCGCCAGGAACGGCACGTGGCCGCCGCCGAGGAAGAGCGTCGTGATCATTCCGGACATGCCGACCATGGCGCTGTATTCGCCCACGAAGAACAGCGCGAACTTCATGGAGGAATATTCTGTATGGAACCCGCCGACGAGTTCCGGCTCGCACTCGGCGAAGTCGAACGGGTGGCGGTTCGTCTCGGCGAACATCGCAATGAGGAACACCACGAATGCGATCGGCTGATAGATCACATTCCAGCCGTGCTCGGCCTGGTGCCGGACGATCTCCATCGGTTGGAGGCTGCCCGACATCAGAATCGCAGCGGCCATCGCGAGCGTCAGCGACAGCTCATAGGAGAGCATTTGTGCCGAGCTGCGCACGCTGCCGAGGAGCGAGAACTTATTGTTGCTCGCCCAGCCGCCGAGAATGATCCCGTAGACGCCGAGCGAGCCGATCGCGAGGAAATAGAGCGCGCCGACCGGAAGATTGGCAACGACGAGCGGCCGGTCGATCCCAAGGAACGGAATCGTGACATTCCCAATTCCGAAGGGGACTACGGCGAAGGTCATCATCGCGGGAATGGCCGCGAGCGCCGGCGCGAGACGGAACAGCACCGGGTGGGCGCCCTCCGGCATCACCTCTTCCTTGAAGAGAAACTTGATGAGGTCGGCCACGGGCTGGAGCAGTCCGAATGGACCAACGCGGTTCGGGCCGATGCGGAACTGCATCCAAGCCGACACGCGGCGCTCCGCGAGAGACATGGCTCCCGCGACGGCTACGGTTCCGCCGAAGGCGAGGGCAGTGATCAGGAGCATCGCTGCGACGAGGCTCCAATCGATCGCCGAGAACATTAGTGAGCTCCCTTGGCAGCGTGGCCCACGGAGAGCACGGCTTCTTTCACTCGCACGATGGTCTCACGGTCCGATATCGCGCCGGGCGGCACCGGCATCGAAGGATGGATCTTCTGTTGGATTCCGTCGCACTGGGTGAACGTGCCCGACTTCTCGAACGCGTTCAGCGCGGGAAGTCCGACGGCGACGCCGGGGCGCGCAACGTGCCTGCGCTCACAAATGACGGCAGGGAGCTTCGGATTGTCGAGAAAGGCGCTCGCCTTCGACCCATCGGCCGCCGGCGCCAGATCCAACAAATCGAGCGCATACTCGCCGACGAGGAACACCGCCTTCGCATCCTTCGCGAGCGCGGCGATCTCCGCGCTCGTCGCAGGCGCAATGCCGAGCTCGGTCAGGCCGCGACGATTGGGGCAGGGATCGCCCGTGTAGAGCTTCTCATCGGCGGCGCCGATCGGCGGTGCCACAAATCGCGGCGTCGCTCCGAGGTGCTTACAGAAATCAACGAAGGCGGCGCCCTCCTCATTGGTGAGGAAAGGAGACGCGATCGCCAGGAGATTCGGCCCGGCGGCGCTTTTCAGCAGCTTGCCCGCCTCGGCGAGGCCAGCTTCGTAGCTCGTCTCGGTGTATCCGCCCTCGCGCCGAACGAGGGGCACCGAGAGCCGACCGCTCCGCTCGTTGGCGTCGTCGTAGGCGAACCGGCCGACATCACACATCCAGTATTGATTGATCTTCTCGTGGAAGCGCGGGCGGATGCGCTTGATCGCGCCGCGGAAGGTCTCCACGTGGGTGTTGCATCCGCGCGAGCAGAAGGTGCAGACCGACGGCGTCGCCTTGAGCTGCCACGCGCGCGCCTGGAAGCGGAACTTCTTCAGGGTGAGCGCACCCACGGGGCACACGTCGGCGAGACATCCCTGATAGTTGCCATGGAGCGGCGTGTCGCCGGTGCTGGTCCCCTGGCCTTGAAGAGCGGGAATCGTGCCCACCACCGAATCGGGGCCGCGGTTGCGCACGCCGAGCTGCGGATCCTGGATCACCGCATCCTGGAAGCGCACGCAGCGTGTGCAGAGGATGCAGCGCTCCTCGTCGAAGAGAATCACTTCTCCGAGGTCGACGCGCTTTCGCAGCGCGCGGCGCTCCTCCATCGAACGCGATCGACCCTGCCCCGAGTCGAAGGCAAAATTCTGAAGAGTGCACTCGCCGGCTTTGTCACAAATCGGGCAGTCGAGCGGATGATTCTTGAGGAGGAACTCGAGGACGAACCGACGCGCGCTCTTGGCAGGCTCGGAGTCCGTCCAGATCGTCATGCCCTCGGCGACTTCCGTCCGGCACGAGATGGCGAGGCGCTTGGGCATCTTACCCGGGCCCTCCACCTGCACTTGGCACACGCGGCAGCTTCCTTCGATGCCGATGCCCGGGTGATAGCAATAATGAGGCAGCGTATTGCCGAGCCCGCGGACGGCTTCGAACACCGTCGTCTTGTCGGGGACTTCGACCTGCTTGCCGTCGATTGTAACTTTGACCATGCGCGGATGGCGGGTGGGAGCTCCTGAATCGTTCCGATGACGCAGAGCTTGGGGCTATGCGCGGCGCGCGGCGCCGACCACGCGATCGCCGTGTTGGATGCCGTGCAGCGTGAGCACGTCGGTGTGCACGCTCTGCGTGTTGTGGATATGCGACTCGTCGTGGAGACCGTCATGGTGGATCTCCATCTTGCGGTTGCCGAAGGGGCAGCGCCTTTCGGCGATGTGCTGCTCGAACTCCGCGCGGAAATGTTGCACCGCGAGCTGAACCGGAATCGCGGCCGCGTCGGAGAGTGCACAGATTGTCTTGCTGCGCATGCCGTCGGCAAGCGCCAGCAGAGCCGTAACGTCGCTCGCATGGCCGTCGCCGTTCTCAATGCGCGTGCAGATCTGGTCGAGCCAGGCGCACCCTTCGCGGCACTGCGAGCACTGCCCGCAGGTCTCGTGATGATAGAACTGGCACAAAACCTTCGTTGCGCGGACGACACATGTGGTCTCGTCGAGCACAATCATCGCGCCCGTGCCGAACATCGACCCGGCCGCTTTGGTGCCGTCGTGGTCCATCACCATCGTTTCCACGATGGGCGCAGGGAGGAATCCCGAGGACGATCCACCAGGAATGAGCGCCTTCAGCTTGCGCCCTTTCCAAACGCCGCCGGCGATCTGATCAATGATCTCCTTCGCCTTGATCCCGAGCGGCACTTCGTACACCCCGGGGCGATTGACGTGTCCCGAGATGCCGCACAAAAAGTTCCCGGGAGACGCCTTCGTGCCCATGGTCATGAACCATTGGGGTCCGCGCGTCAGGATGTAGGGGACATTCGTGACGGTCTCAATATTGTTGACCGTCGTGGGCTGGCCCCAGAGGCCGAAGTTCGCAGGGAACGGCGGCTTCGGGCGCGGATGCCCGCGCTTGCCCTCGAGCGATTCCATCAGCGCCGTTTCTTCGCCACAAATGTAGGCGCCGGCGCCGACGTGCGTGTAGACCTGCAGCGTCACTTCTCCGCCGAGGCCGGAGCTCGCGAGCGGCTTTCCGATGAGCCCGGCCGCGCGCGCCTCCGCGATGGCGCGATCGAGCGCAGCCTTCGAAGCGCGATATTCGCCGCGAATGTAAATGTATGCGGCCTTCGCGCGGATCGCGTAGGCCGCAATCATCACCCCTTCGACGACGGAGTGCGGATCGCGCTCCATCAGCACGCGATCCTTACAGGTGCCCGGCTCCGACTCGTCGGCATTCACCGCGAGGTAGCGCGGGCGCGGATCGGTGGCAGGGGGCATGAAAGTCCACTTGAGCCCCGTCGGGAATCCGGCGCCGCCGCGGCCGCGTAAACCCGAGTCCTTCACAATTCCGCAGACTTCCTCGGGCTTCTTCGCGAGCGCGAGCTTGAGCGCCTCATAGCCGCCGGTGGCGGTGTACTCCCGGAGGGAGCCGCCGTAGCCCGGTGTCTCGATGCGTGTGAGCAGGTACTTCTCGGCCATGGAGCTGCGCGATGCGAAGCGGAGGGATTCGTGGATTCGTGAGGAGCGGTGGAAGTCGTTACTTTTGTCTGGCGTGCCGTAGCCCGGTTTGTTTGTGGCCGATTACTTCAGCCCATCGAGCAGCCGCTCGACCGACTCCGGCGTCAGGTTTTCGTGATAGATGCCGTCAACGTCCATCATCGGGGCGGCGGCGCATCCGCCGAGGCACTCCGCCAGCTTGAGTGTGAGCTTGCCGTCGGCAGTCGTCTCGCCGGGCTCGATGCCGCACTTCTTGTAAAATGTGGCAACGATCTCGTCAGCTCCGCGGAGGTCGCACGAGATGTTGCGGCAGACCCAGGCGACGTGCCGTCCGACCGGCTCCTGATGGAACATCGGGTAGAACGTCATCACTTCCCACACGCGGATTGCCGGCATCTTGAGATACGTGGCAATCACCTCGCAGGTCTCGCGCGAGATCCAGCCCTTCTCCTCCTGCGCATAGTGGAGGATCGGGATCAGGGCGGCCTTCGGATCGGGATATTGAGCGACCTGCGCATCGAACTTCGCGAGCGTCGCCGCAGAAAAGTACGTTCGCGGATCGGATGCAGCAGCGGGCTGCGCCGCCGAGGGCTTGCGGAGCGGAAGGGTCATCGATCGACCTCACCCATCACGAAATCGAGGCTGCCAATGATGGCCACCAGGTCGGAGAGCAGGCGCCCGCGCGCGAGCGGGCGCAGCGCCTGAAGATTAATGAACGAAGGGCTTCGGATGCCGATGCGATGGGGCGTGCGCTCGCCCTTCGAAACGACGTAGAAGCCGAGCTCACCTTTCGACGCCTCGATCGCATGATACACCTCTCCGACCGGGAGGCGCATGTCGGTGACGATCTTGAATTGATAGATGAGTTCCTCCATCGAGTCGAGCACGCGCCCGCGCGGAGGCAACACATAGCGGCGATCCTCCGAGAGGATCTCGCCGCCCTGGAGCTCGCCGTCGAGGCGATCGCACACCTGCAGAAGGATTTGTGCCGTCTGGCGCATCTCCTGCACGCGGACGAGATAGCGGTCGTAGGCATCGCCCACGGTCCCGACGGGGATCTCGAATTTGTAATGCTCGTAGCCGTCGTAGGACTGCGCCTTGCGCAAATCGTGCGCGATGCCGCTGCCGCGCAGATTTGGGCCCGTCATTCCGAGCGCGATCGCGTCCTTCGCCGAGATCGTCGCCACGCCGCGGTTGCGGTCGTGCCAGATCCGGTTGCCCGAGAGCATCGTCTCGTACTCATCCACCGAACGGATGAAGTCGCGGGCGAACTCGCGCACCTCGGCGGTGCGCTCCTTGGGCACATCGTACAGAACGCCTCCGAATCGGATCGGCGTCGGGTTCGTCCGATGTCCGCAGATCCGATCCAGAATGTCAAAAATGCGCTCGCGATCGCGGAAGCAGAAGAAGAAAGCCGTGACTGCGCCGAGGTCGATGCCCGTCGTTCCGAGATAGATGAGGTGCGCCGTGAGGCGCGACAGCTCTCCGAGCATCACTCGGATCGCCTGGCCGCGCGCGGGCACCTGCATGCCGGCCAGCTTCTCGATGGCGAGGCAGTAGCCAATATTATTGAGAATCGGCGACAGATAGTCGAGGCGATCGGTGAACGGGATCCAGCGGTGGTACCCGAGATGCTCCGCCTCCTTCTCCTTTCCGCGGTGCAAATATCCGACGACCGGCTCCAGGTCGACGATCGTCTCGCCGTCGAGCGTCACCAGGAGGCGCAGCACCCCGTGGGTCGCCGGGTGCTGCGGCCCATAGTTGAGAGTCATCAGATCCCCGTGTGCGGGATCCGCCGACTCCGAGAACTCGAGAAGCTTGGTTTCTGTGGCCATCGAATTAGTGGGCTCCGCCGTTCTCCCTCGAGCCCTCCGCGTGGGCTTCCTTCTCCCATTCGCGGTAGAGCCGGTCAGGAGCGATTCCCTCGAGCGGGAATTCCTTTCGCAGCGGATGATACATGTAGCCTTCCGGCATCAGGATGCGCCGCAGCTCGGGATGCCCGCCGAAGGTGATCCCGAACATGTCGAAGACCTCGCGCTCCATCCAGTTGGCGCCCGGGTAGATCGGAACGAGGCTCGCGACGTTCGGCGCCTCTTCCGTCACCGACGTCGCGACGCGCAAGCGCCAGCCATGCCGGAAAGAATACAGATGGTAGACAACGCGGAACCGAGGCTCCTTCGGCGTTTCGTCCGTAGCCGTCACATAAGTGAGCTGCTCGAAGGAGAGCGCCGCATCGTCGCGCAACGCGCGCATACAGGCGAACAGGTGCTGCGGCGCCACCTCGAGGAGAGGCATGTCGATTCCGGCGGCCACGCAGACGCCAAACGGTGCAAGTGCGCCGCCCTCAGCGGCTTCGAGCGCCGCCAGGAGAGGAGCCGAGGGGCTGTCGGGCGCGGTCTGCATGGTTTTGTGAGAATTCGTTCGAAGAAGCAGCGCGATGAAAAAGCAGCTCAGCGGGATGCGGTCGCCCTCGCGACGGGTTAGCTTCGCGCCAAGATCGGGCCGCGGGGATTGGCCGGCATCGGGCGTTGGCGGCCCGTCGACCAGGCGCGCTCGCGCTCAATCCGCTTCTGCAACTTCAGGACCGCATCAATCACGGCCTCGGGTCGCGGCGGGCAGCCCGGAACATACATATCGACCGGAAACAACAGATCGACCCCTTGCACGACCGAGTAGTTGCGATACATGCCGCCCGACGAGGCGCAAACGCCCATGGCGATGACCCACTTCGGCTCCGGCATCTGGTCATAAATCGTCCGCGCCGCCTGGGCCATTTTCCACGTCAGCGTCCCCGCAACGATCATGAGGTCGCACTGGCGTGGAGAAAACCGCATGGCCTCGGCGCCGAAGCGCGCGAGATCGAAACGCGGCCCGACCATCGACATCATCTCGATGGCGCAGCAGGAAAGGCCGAGCGGCATGGGCCAGAGCGAGTTCTTTCGGCCCCAATTCACGACCGCATCGATCGTCGTGGCCATGAACCCGTCGCCCGTATTGGTAACTTCGGTCAACGATCCCATTCGAGTGCCTTTTTGCGCATCACATAGAGGAGACCCACCACCAGCACCACGGCGAATCCGCCCATGGCTACGAGGCCGGCTTTGCCGAGCTCCTCGGCGTGGGCGGCCCAGGGGAGGAGGAAGGCCGCCTCCACATCGAACAGAATGAACAGAAGCGCCAGCAGGTAGTAGTGAACGGAGAACCGCGCGCGGGCGGTGCCGCGGATCGGCATACCGCACTCGTAGACCGTCTTCTTGCCCACACCGGGCTTGGGGCGCCCGAGGACCTCGGAGATCACGAGGTTCCCCACGACGAACGCGGCTGCGAGCGCCAGCAGCAACAGAAGGGGGGCGTAGTCGGAAAGCATCCTAGGGAACGCGGCGGCGGGTCGGGGGGCGGGCGCGCGCCCCGGCGAGACGCTCACTCGGCGGCAAGGCGGAGGCCTCGCGGCGAACGCATCTCCGGCTCGGGAGGCAGGCTGCCGGGAATCGAGGCGAAGGAGTCTAGGGAGCAGTGCCTGGGGATCAAGGTCGGCGACGTGCGTCGAGGGCGACGCGCGCGGGACGTGGCTGCCGACGCTGGCAGGACGCGCCAACCCTGGGCACGATCGGTTCCTATGGGATCGCTCGATGCGCATCGAGACGCGCGCCGCGTGGTGGTGTCGCGGATGGGGGCGATCGGCGACACACTGGTCTGCTTCCCGGTGTTGGATCTGCTTCGGAATCGCTGTCCCAAGGCTCAAATTAGTGCGGTTGGACGCGGGGAAGTTTTCCAACTTGCATTTGAGGACGGGCTCTGCGACTCCGTCCACGCTCCCGATGCCGTCGCCCTTTGGAGACTGCCGTTTCCGGAGCCCGATGACCGAGCCGACATGTTCTGGCGGGGCACCGACCTCTGGCTCGATCTCGACGGCCTAGAACTCCCCGCCGACAGCGGGTGCCGCCGAGGGATCGGCGCGCGCCTCTCGTTCCTCGCGCTGCCACCGCCCGGCGGACGCCAGCAGGTCTCCCGTTGGATCCTCGATCGCCTCGGAGAGACCAGTGCCCCGGCGTTTGTGCCCTCGCGCCTCCCGCGCAGCCCTTCGAGCGGCGCACCGCTCATCGCGGTGGCGCCCGGCGCCGGTTCACCGCGCAAGCGTGCGCCGGCGGCCTGGTTTGACGCATTGGCGCGAGACCTCTGTGCACGTGGCGCAGAGCCGATTCTGGTCGCAGGGGAGGCCGACACCGAAGCGATCGAGGAGTTCTCGCGGGCCGGAACTCCGTGGGCGAGGCGGTGGATCCGCCTGCCTCTCCCGGAACTCGCACGACGGCTGCGCACGTGCGCAGCATTTGTGGCGAACGACAGCGGAGTGGCTCACCTCGCCGCGTGGCTTTCGCTCCCGGGCATCGTTCGATTTGTTGCTTCTGATCCGCGGGTCTGGGCGCCGCCGTCTCCTTGGGTGCGGGCAATCGGTGCGGAGACGGAGGAGCCCGAGATGCCGCCCGACCGGGCGGCGGATCTTCTTTTGTGATTTCTAGAAGATCTTGACGTGCGTCGGCTCGGGATGGGTGACGCCGGTCGAGTAGTAGCTGGCGGCGTCGAGCCGGAAGGCCTGCACTTCGAATTCGTAACCTTGCAGGTACGAATGATTGGGAATCTCGATATCGAAGGCGGCGACGCCATATCGGTCGAACTCGCCGAAGACCCCTTCATAGGTCTCAAGCATCAGCTCGCCGAACGGCGTCCACTCGCCGATCGGCTTGCGCTGGCCGAAAAGTGCAAACGCGAGATCGGGCATGCCGACGTCGACAGCCGGCGGCTTCGAAGTCACATAAAAGCGAAAGCCTCCGCCAAGGCTCGCCTCGCCGCGCACAGCAACGCTGACAGGAGGGAGCTGCGACTCCTCATATGCGATTCGCGCCACGAATCCCGTTGGCGAGTAGAATCCGCACAGATAGAGATAGCCGTCGGGGCCGAGTTCGAGAATGACGCTTGAGCCGGCGGCAATCTGTAGCTTCTCCTGGAATGCGATCGTATCGAGGTGCGCGCCGCCGCGGCGAAGGCGATGCGCGCGCATCGTCCCGGTGCACCACACGAGCCCGTCGCCGACGAGGTCCGACGGATAGCGCCAGGAGTGCACAAAAGCGAGTCCGACCGGCGTCGGCATGCTCGTGCCGAGGTTGAACGCGAGCGCCGGGTCGACGAGCCACGATTGCCATTGCGGACCGGTTCCATCGGCGAGCCCGCCGAGTCCCCAGCCGTAGTTGCCGCC
Organism: Planctomycetota bacterium; assembly: GCA_016792805.1. Classification (GTDB taxonomy): domain Bacteria; phylum Planctomycetota; class UBA1135; order UBA1135; family JACQFD01; genus JAEUHX01. Next base: position 93,283 of record JAEUHX010000047.1, on the reverse strand, counting down.
GGCCACCACCCGGTTGATCTCATCGAAGTTCGGAAGGCTCGGGCCCGGTTCACTCATCCAAAGCGAGCCGTCGGCGGGATCGAAGGCGAGCCCGAAGCAGTTCCGGAAACCCTTCGCCCATGTGTAAGGAAGCATACCGGCGCCGCCCGCCCACGGATTGCCCGGCGCAGCGTGGCCGTCGCGCGTGAGGCGGAGGATCTTCCCGGAGGGGGCGAACGGGTCCTGCGCCGCCGCCGAATTGCCATGGTCTCCCAGGGCAACATAAAGATAACCGTCGGGCCCGAACTTCATGGCGCCGCCGTTGTGCGCCTGGCCCGCGGGAAAGGGACCAAAGATCGTTTCTGTATGAGTTGCGACCAACTCCCCGTTCACGAATGCCGCGCGGTGCCTGTCGATCTGAAACGTCTCCGCCGTCGCCGTTCGGAAGGAGTACACAAATTTCGTGGAATCGAACTCCGGATCGACGGCAAGGCCGAGCATCCCGCCCTCCGAGATGTCGGAGCCGGAGAGCGGAAGTGACACAAACGGTGTCGTTTGCGGGATGCCCGTTTCGAGCGAGTGGGCCACGATGTCGCCCGAGGCCTTCGCGGCGACGAGCATCCACTTTCCATCGGGAGTGAACGCGAGCGCCGTCGGACGGTCGATGTTGTCGAGCACGATCTCGACCGACCACCCGCCGGGAAACGTCTGTGCGTTTGATGGAGATTCGATTCCCCACGCGAGGCACGAAAGGGCAATAAAAGGTGCAGATCGAAGGAGCGTTCCCACAGTGAATGGATCTCCGGGCAAGGGGCAGATGGGCGGCTACTGCGAGCCACCACGACAAGAACGGGGGCGCTCCTGCTTCGGCGAACCCCCGCGTGCAACTCGAGCCCCGAGTTAGCGCTCTCCCACCTTTCGGTGGATGCCGCCGTTTGACTGGGCGAGCTCCGTGAGGAAGCTCCCGGAGGCACCGTCCGCAGCACCCACGAAGATTGTATGAATCGCCACCCGTGAGATCCGATTGGCGTCGGCGACGCGGCGCAAGATCTCTGACTTGTCAACGACGCGCCCCACGGTGGGCTCGCCATCCGTAAGCAAGAAGAGCGTGTCGGGCGAATCGGCCGACACGCCGACGGGCGCGCCTTCGAGCGGAAGCACGTCGGCGAGCGCGTCGTAGAGCCCGGTGCCGCCGGCCGGCTTGAGGCCCGATAGAAACCGCTCCGCCTCGCGCTTGCGATCCTTCGTCGCCGCCTCGAGCCTGCTGAACGACGCTTTTGTTGAATCAGAGAATACAATAATCTGAAAGCGATCAGTATCTCTGAGCGAGCGCACCGTTTTGATGAGCTCATTTTTCACCCGGTCGAGCTTCGTCCACACGCCCTCCTTCGGCGAGTAGGCGAGCGGCTCCGCCGGCCCGCTCACAACGGGGGGAGCGCCATAGCACTCCGCCATCGAGCTCGACACATCGACCATGAAGACCATGCGATCGGTTTGAATCGGAATGGTGAAATAGGCGGGACCATCGGCACGCGTGTGCGGACGCCCCGTCACTTCCGACCCGAGCTGAAAGCTGCCGGCTGCGACTTCCCACCATTTCGCCCAGCGCGCCGCATCGAGCGTCGGAATCTCGACGCCAGTGATCTTGCCAAGTGCTTCACCGATTCGGATCTGTACTCTCTTGCGTCCCGCGCCGGAAGCCAGAAGGTCGGCCTCCTTCTGCAATGCCGCGATCAGGGCGGCGATCGCGGCCTTCGTCGGCTGCAGACTCACAATTTCTACGGTGCGGTCTCGAACGCGCCAATCCTCATCCTGAAGGCATCGCAGCAGAGCGCCTTGGAGCTCGACGGCTTCGCCGTTGTGCTTGTGCGTCTCGATCGAGCGCGCGACGGCATCGAGCACGCGCAGCCGCACCTCAGGAGACGGATCGGAGAGCCAGCGGAGCAGCACCGAAGCCCGCGGTCCGCCCACCACGATGGCCGCCCCGATTGCGGCATCGCGCACGGCGGCCTCCGGATCGGAAGCTGCTGAGTAGAGAGCCGTGAGCGCCGACTTCGCTCCGAGGGTTCCGAGCGCACTCGCGGCCACGGCCCGCTTGCCCGGTGCGACGCGATCGCGCCCGAGGAGCACATCGCGCGTCAGATACTCGAGCGTCTCCTCGTCGGAAAGCTGTGAGAGCGCCGCGAGCGCCCGCTCGCGCACTCGCCACGGAGCGTGGGCCCCAAAGCGGGATTGCTCGACGGCGTCCTCGCTTGCGAATCGAAATGCGGCGAGGGCGAGCAGACGCTCCGCCGCGGCGCGTCCCCGGACACGCAAACAGTCGAGCAGCACCCGAGCCAGCTCGCCGTCGCGCTCGAATGTGTCGAGGCGTGCACCGGCGGGAAGGCGGCCGCCGGGCGAAAGGAAGTAGATGCGGCCTTCGCGATACCGGCGAAACCAATCGTCGAATTGTGAAAATCTCGCGCCCTCTTGAGCCGGCGGGTGGCGTGCGGTCGAGTGGAGTCCGCGGGGCCTCGGAACCCCAATCTCGGCCTGGGAGGCGAAAGCCACCCCCACGAAACCAAGCAGAGCGAGGGCCGGGAGCGAGGTCATGCTCCCAGTCGCGCCGGCAAAAACTGTCGCGTCCGGTACGGCAATCGGGTCGGCCCAGTCGAGCCTGCAGATTATCGGCAGGTAGAAGGACTCTACCCCCGGCCATGTAACGAACTTCGCGGGAACCGATCACGGACCGATGCCCTCCGTCGCGCTCAAGCGATCGGTGGCCCCGACCGATGGAAGGGACGCCTCCACACGGCGGTGAGGCGGTGAAATCGCGAAAAGCAACCACCGCGCTCCGGTGCTGCGACCAGTCGCTCGTTGCAGAGCGGCCCTGCGCCCCACTATCGTGTTGGGACGTCGAAGTGCGAGTCCCATCGCCCTGCGGCATTTCTTACACGAAACACCAATAAAGACCCGACCCGCTCGCCCGACTTGCCCGCGCCCGCGCGCGGAGCTGTGCGGCTGCTTCCCGTACCCCTGCTCCTGAGGATGAAGACTCTCTTTATCCGCAATCTGCCCTTCACGACTTCGGAGGCAGATCTGCGGAAGGCGTTCGAGCCGTTTGGAAAGGTTCATCGCTGCTCGATTGCGAAGAACCGAGACACCGGAGAAAGCCGCGGTTTCGGCTTCGTCGACATGGAGGACGAGCCGGCATCCCGAGCCATCGCCGACATGAACGGGCGGGCCTTTGGAAATCGCTCGATCATTGTCCAGGAAAGCGATCCGAAGACCCGGACGGGAGGCGGCGCACCGGGGCCGTCGAGCGGAGGACCCGGTGGTCCTCGCCCCAGTTCCGGTGGTCCGCCCAGCGGTGGAGGCGGGCGCCCCATGGGCGCCGGTCCTCGCCCCGAGGGTCCTCGATTCGCGGGCCCGCGGCCTCCCATGGGAGGTGGCGCCGCGAGCGGCACCGGCGGCTCGAGCGGCCCGTCGGGCGGCGGCCCAAGACCGGCAGGTGGCGACGAATCGCGCGCGGGCGCCCTGCGCCCTGGCGGTCCGCCACGCCCCGCGGCTCCTCGAGGTTTCGGTGCCAATGCGACGCCCGCATCGGAGCGGCACAAGCAATACCACGAGCGCCCCAAGGACCGGCTGAAGCCCTACAAGCGCGGCCACTTCGATTTCCGCGCCGAGCTCTCCCCCGAAGAAGAGGAAGAGAATCGCCGCAAGGGAATCGACGACGGCGGCGGCGACGAATAGCTGGCGAGGCAAAGCAGCCGGCGAAGAGGGAGCGGGAGACGCTCCCTCGGCGTTTTCGGAGTCGCTCGCCCGAATCAAGCATTCGGACCGAGAGGGCCGATATGCGGCCATCGTGAGAAGAGGGTATGTGCGATGGCTGGGGCTCGCAGCGGCGATCGGCTCCCTGCTGTCGGCTTCGCCGGCGCCGCCGGGGAGCCGGCTGAAACCGGGAGCACCGATGCCCGAGGTGAGCTTCCGGAGCCTGGAAGGGCGTGAGCGAACGCTCCACCAGCTGCGCGGCGAGCGGCGCGACAAGATTGTCGCGGTCGCATTCTGGGCTCCGGGCTGCCCTTGGTCGCAGGCGGTCCGCGGCGAGCTGGTGGCATTGGCCAGGGAGTTCGGTCCGAAGGGGGTCGTCGTAGCCCTGGTGGACCCCACCCCCGGGGCGATCTCCCCGGCGCTGGCAGAGCTCGAGCGATCCCATCGAGACACCGTGCCGACGCTCGAAGTGCTGCGGGACACCGACCGGTCTGCAGCCGATGCCTTCGGCGCCCTCACGACCCCCGACGTTTTTGTGATCGGGGGAGACGGCAAAGTTCAGTATTCGGGGCGGGTGAACGACATCGCCCACCCGGAGAAACCGCAGGCCGTGAAGCGACATTACGTGCGCGAGGCGCTGGAAGCGCTTCTCGTTGCGAAGGCGCCGCTTCCCGACAGGACGGCGCCCGCGGGCACCGGCATTCGGCGCACGCTGTAGCGACTGGCGGGCTGCTACGCTCCGCGCAGTGGCCACGTTCGGTTTCCTCTTCATTGTCCTGACGATCGGTCTCGCCGCCGGCATTCTTCTGGCCGTCGGGCTCGTACTGGCGAGCCTGCTGGGGCGTCGAAAGCGCGCGCCGGTTCCGTCGCTGATCCAACGGGCGCCTGCGGGCGACCCGCCTACTGCGGTCGCAGTCGCTCCGATCCCCGCGCCCAGCATCGTTGCGCTCAACCACGGTGCCGTGCTGGAGGCGATCCGCCGCCCTGGCGAGATTCTCGTCGTGAATCACTGGGCCACCTGGTGCGAGCCCTGCGTCGAGGAGCTGCCCTATCTCGGACGCCTCGCGCAAGAGCTGGCAGGGCGCGTTCGATTTGTGGGAATCTCCTGGGACCGCTTCTCCGACGACGACGGTGCCGACGCCGTGCGTTCGCGCGTCGACGAAGCGCGAAGGCTGGCTGGGGCGGCATTCGAGAGTTGGATCGCGCCTCCCGACAGCGCTGGGTTTCTCGCGGCGGCCCAGCTCGCCGATGCGCGAATTCCACAGACCGCGGTGTTGACGAGGCGCGGCGCCGTCGCTTGGAACCACCTCGGCGAGATTACGAGCGACGGCGACCGGCGAGCGCTCGAAGGGGCCATCGCCGCAGCGTTGTCGGAGCCGTTATGAGTGAGATCTCGACGGGGTCCCAACGCACCTCTCGCCCCGCGCCGCGCCGTCCGGGATTCCTGAGGATAATTGTGTTCGTGGCGATCGCTGCGTTCTTCGCCTACGAAGGCTACTACGCGCTCGCGGCGCTCGCGGGAGCGATCACCGCGATCATGGCGTGGGTGCAGTACTCGTCGACGGCGCGCAGCTAGCTCGGACCGTCAGGGGGCGGAGGATCTCTCCATCCCTTGCGAGATGCCTTCGAGCTTCCTACTGTTCGCCCGCTTCCGCCGGCGGGCTCCGCCGGTTTTCCGTCCCCCGCAAACTCCGTCCAGGGAATTTCGAATGCTTTCCACGCTTGCTCTGGTCCAGGGCGGCGACACCGGCGTGCTCGAGCACATGAGCTCGGTGCTGCGCTGGTTGCACGTCTGGGCCGGCGTGATTTGGATCGGGCATCTGTATTTCTTCAATTTCGTGAACTCCTTCACGATGCCGAAGCTCGACGGCCCGACGAAGAAGGCCCTTGTGCCTCAGCTCATGCCGCGCGCCCTCTTCTGGTTCCGCATGGGTGCGGCAATGACGTGGGTTACCGGAATTGTGCTCTTCGCCATCATTTACATGATGCAGAAGAACTTCTGGGAAGGGCAGAGCTCCGCGAATCCGATCTCGAACCGCGGCTGGTGGATTCTTCTCGGCGTGGTCTTCGGAACGGTGATGGCGTTCAATGTTTGGTTCATCATCTGGCCGAATCAGAAGAACAAGATCATCCCCGCGATCCGCGATGGAGTTGCGCCCGACGCAGCGGCTGTGAAGCTCGCAACCAATGCGTCGAAGCTCAATACCTACCTCTCAGTGCCGCTGCTCGCCTCGATGGTGAGCCAGCACTTCTCCATGTGGATCGGCCAGCCGCAGATCTACATCCCTGTGGTCTGCGTCACAGGCTGGGGCTTCACGTGGCTGCTGTACAAGCAGTCCGCCAACGTGAAGAGCATGTAAGGTTCGCGCTGACGTCGGCGGCCCGCGCCGCCGAACAACAGAAGAGGCCTCGCAGGTGCGAGGCCTCTTCTGTTTTTTGGGCACTTCTCGGCGCGTCGAGGGAAGGCCAGAGCCGCGTCGGCTCCTTACTTCTTCGGCCGGCGTTTCCCCGCTTTGGCCGCCACGTCTGCGTGGGCCCGTGACAACAGCTCCTTCACCAGCGCCGCTTCCGCGTTCGCCAGCCGGATCCCGAGCGCACCGAGCTTCTCCGTCCAGCCGCCGTAGGAAAAGTATGTTTCGCCGTGGCGCCTCATCAGCTCCTCGCGGCGCGCTGCCGACGATACTTTTACCATCGCTTCGCCGTCGCGCTCCGCGAGCGTCGCGAAGATGGCCTTGCCGATTCGAAACGAGGCTCGCGCGAAATGCGGTGCCTCGTGCGCGCCCTCCAGAGAGAGCGCGTACTTGCGGAACGCTGCGGGTGTCATCACGTGAGAGTCTCACATTTCTGGAAGAGTGTATTTTCGGCCCTTGTTCTTCTCCACGAGCCACTTCCGCAGCGGCTCGAAGTACTCCAGCATTGCGCGGGCCGACAGCCCTTCCCCGGTTTTCTCTTTGAGCAGCGTCTGCCAATCGACGCTTGCCCCAGGGCGGAGAATCGAGCTCAGGAATTCGCCGACTTCCTTGCGTCCGTAGTAGCAGGTGTCGTGGGGATCCTCGCGGAGAAGCTTGCGCGCAATGTGGTCGTGCAGCTGGAACAGCAGGACGAACGACAGCGCGTAATCGTAATATTGCGCGGGATCGTCATTGATGTGCGTCTTCGTGGCGGGATCGCAGAACTCCTCGCCGCGCAGACCCGGCGGTGCGATCCCCTGGTATCTGGCGGCGAGCTCCCACCAGCGCGCATTCCAGCGCGACGCGGGCAGCTCGTCGGCATAGAGCTCCTTCTCGAAGACCGTCATCGTGCCCGAAGACCAGGGAATGAATACCACATAGTTGAGCGCCTCCTTGAGGAGAAGCTGCATCGGGTCGGGGCGGCTGCCGCCCGTCGAGAGCCCGACCTTTTCGACGAAGCGCGGCTGCATCGCCGCGAGCCCCATCAGCGAGCCGACGGCCTCGTGATAAGCGCGGTTCGCGCCATTGCGCAGGAGCACCGGGATCTCCGGGCGCGAATACGAAATGTAGTAATAGATATGACCGAGCTCGTGGTGCGTCGTCTCGTACCACTCGGTGTTCGGCTCTACGCTCATCAGCGATCGGACGTCGCGATCAAGATCGATGTGCCATGCGGAGGCGTGCGTGTTTTTCTTGTACTTGGCGTCCGCGGGCACCGGGTAGAGCGAGGACTTCTCGTAGAAGCTCCTCGGGAGCGCCGGGAATCCTAAGCTCACATAAAACCGCTCTGCCTGCTCGACGAGCCACTCCGGGGTGCGCGTGCGCAGCGCGCCGTCAAGGTCGAACCCCGGGACCTCCACGAGCGAGGACCAATCCTGGCCCCAGCGGTTCGGGAGCCAATGTGCCGGCAGCAGGTCGGGCACGGGCTGGCCGAACCGCGCTGCGAGCTCATAGCGCGCCCAAGTGTGAAGCTCACGAAAGAGCGGCCGCAGCTCGCGATTCACCTTGTCGACGAGGGCCGCCAGCTCCGCGGCGTCCATTCCATACTCGGAGGCCTGGTACGAGAAGTAATCTTTGTATCCGAGGGCGCGCACTGTGGCGTTGCGCAGCCGCTGCAACTTCTCGAGCCCAGGACGCAGCCCTACACCGACGCGCTTGGATGCCTCCCAGACCTTCTGGCGGCGCGCGAGGTCCTTCTCACTGCGAAGAGTTTCGTCGATGCCGTTCGGCGTCAGCGACTCTCCATCCGCCGAAAAAGTATAACCATATAGTTTCTCAGTCTGGGCCGTTTCCGCAGCGATGCGCTCCTTCACGAGAGCCGGCACCGTCTGCGGATTCTGTGCCGCCTCGAACAGCACTCGCTCGAGCTGGCGCACCGTCAGATCGTCGAGCTCCGCGCGCGAGCGAAGGAGCCGCGTCGCCGTCTCGATGTTGGCCACGTTCCCGGTGAACGCGGCCAATGCCTCCTTCGCCGCTTGAGTCGCCGTCGCGTTCGATTCGTCTCCCTCGACGATGTGCGTGTTGGATCGCCAATCGGCCTCGCTGGCGGCCGTCTGCAGCGCGCGGTAGTCGCTGTTGTACTTGCGCAGGAAGGCCGCTGCCTCCGCCGCGGCCGGCGAAGCGCCGCCGCGCGGAGCGCTGGAGCAGGAGGTCGTCATCGTGGCGAGGAGCGCGCCGGTGGTCGCGAGCGCGCAGAAGGAAACGCGAGAATGCATGGCCCGACCGTAGCGATCAGCGCGATCCGCGGGAAGACGCCGCGGCCGCTTGCCCTCGCGAGACGCCGTCGCCTTCGGCTGCGCTGGCAGCTCGCCGGAGCGCATGCTCCAATGGCGCCGCCATGACCCGTGAAATTCGCGAGCTCGTCGAGAGCGCTTCCCACGGCGACACTCCCGCCGTGAACGAGCTGCTGGAGCGATTCATCCCCGGTCTCCACGCATTCGTTCGTCTGCGCTCGGGGCGGATGCTGCTCGCCAAGGAGTCGAGCTCCGACCTCGTGCAGTCGATTTGCCGCGAGGTGCTTCAGGACGTTGGGTCGTTCAAATATGAGAGCGAAGCTCACTTCAAGAATTGGCTCTACACGACGGCGCTCCGCAAGATCGCGAATCGTTACGAATACTATCGGGCGCAAAAGCGCGACGTTGCGAAAGAAGTGGCTTTCGAGGCCCAGACCGGCGGCGATTCTTGGTCTGCTGGTGCCCGGCAAGACGCGCTGCTGTTCAAGGCGTACCACTCCTTCTGCACGCCGAGCCGGCAGGTCGCCATGCAAGAGGAGTTGAAGCGCATCGAGGGCGCCTTCGACCAGCTCACCGACGAGTACCGCGAGGTGATTCTCCTTGCCCGAATTGTGGGATTGCCCCACTCGGAGATCGCCAAGCAGATGAACCGGACCGAAGGCGCCGTGCGCACGTTGCTCTTTCGCGCCCTGACGAAGCTCTCGGGGATCCTCGATCGCAAGGACGCGTGAGCGCGGGCGCTTCAGGCCGGGCTGCTAACAGGTTGTTGAAAAGCTGCTTTCGAGCGAATCGAAGTTCACTTTTCGCGAGATCGAGGAGAGACGCGTGAGGCGTAGCAAGGAGTTACGCCGATCGCGGCTCGACGATGAGGTCGCGAAAAGGGGACGAGAAGCGCCGGAATGAGTTTTTTAACAACCAGCTAAGGCTGGAGGATGAACCAAAGGCCGTTCGACGTGCTGATGAGGAGCCCCGGCGTGCAGGCGCCGGGCGCCCAAGCGAAGAGCGTCTGAGCGAAGTAACTATTGCCAGCCAGCGCGGAGTCGGGGGGAATCGGCAAGGGAGTTACCGCCTCGCCGAGCGAGGTCGTCGGCGTGTCGAGGCCGAGCACGAAGCTCGAATTGAAGAGATCAATATTGAGCCACGCGCCGAGGAAGAACGGGTCGGCAGCGGGCACGAGCGGCTGATCGCCCACGAGGCAGAGCCCAAGCGAGCTCGAGGGTGCATGCGATGTCAAGAATCGATACGTCGTCGAGCCGAGCTCGGCGGGGCCGTCCGGAGTGAGGAGATGGACTCCGGCACAGCCGGCGCTCCCTTGTCCGTAGGGTTGCATTCCGATCGGCGGGCTCGCCGTGCTTCGATAGAGGATGAGTGAGCTCTTCGTTGCGGGGATGTGCATCCAATCGACGCGGCCGTCGCCGAGAAGGCTCCCGGAGAGCGTGAGGCCGGCAGGCGCCGACGGGTTCTGTGGGATCGCGAGCGAGTAGGTGACCGACGGCGTCGGGCCGTCGGTGCCCGTGACAACGGCGAGAGTTCTCGCCGCGAAAAGTGGGGTTACGATCTCGGCTGCGCCGTCGGCGTCGGCATCGCAGGCCAGCGCGGCCGTCCCGAGATCCCCGTAGAGGGAGGCATCGAAGCGCGAGAACGCGCCGGCGGCCCCTTGGCGGAAGACCGCAGTGGCATTGATGCCGGCCACGGCGAAGTCGCGACGCCCGTCGCGATCGAAATCGGCCGATGTGACTCCTCGCGCCCCGGCGAGGTTCTCGCCGTGAACTTGTGAGAAATCACTATTTATTCCGGCGTAGTGCACCATCGCTCCGCCGCCGTTCTCGCTCGCGACGAGGGCATCGGTGCGGCCGTCGCCGTCGACGTCGCCAACGGCCATCCCGAGCGCGAGCTTCAAGGAGACCGTTTCTGTGAACGGCGCCAGCGCGCCTGCGCCGAGGCCGCGGTGAATCACGAGGCGCCCCTGATCCTGGACCGTCCCGGCACACCACAAAAGCACATCGGTGAATCCATCGGCATCGATATCGCCGAGCGCTGCATGGCCCGGATTCACCTGAGTGGGTTGAGTTGACGCGAACTGGATCGCCCCAGTGCCGGTGCCGAAGGCAATCGAAAGCGAGGCCGGGAAGCCGCCGAGGGCGATGGCTGCGTCGGCGATGCCGTCGCCGGAGAGATCGCCGACGGCGAGGGCGCGCGAGCCGGTGACCTGCATTCCCGTGGCGAACGGCGTGAGCGCGCCGAGCGAATCGGTCAGCGAAATTTTGATTTCTGTGTCGTTCGCGGCGATCGCATCGCTTCGATTGTCACCATTCATGTCGAAGAAAGCCGCCGCCTTAAGCCCGGCGAATGCGGTCATCGCCGGCGCCGCCTGCGGGCCATAGCGAAGAAATGACAGGCTCGCCCCATCACGATTGGTGACCAGCTGGTCGAGGCGTCCATCGGAGTCGAGGTCGGCGATCGCGCAGTGCGTCGGATTGAGCCCCACCGGCCATGCTTCCTCGAATGTTACAAAGCCTCCGCTTCCGGTTCCGAGCAGCCGCCGCAGCGTCTTTGCCGCGCTTTGGGGAACTGTGATGTCAAGAATACCGTCCTGATCGAGGTCGCCGGCAGCAACGTCTGCCGGCGAGCCCGAAACCGCGGTCGGAATGACGGCCGCAAAGCCGCCTCCGGGTGTCCCCGCTGCAAGCGCAATCGTTTGCCCAACGCCGCAAGCTATGCACAGATCGAGGCGCCCGTCGCCTGTGAACTCGGCCAGCACGAGCCCGCGCGGATCGCTCGGGCACGGCTTTTTGAGCGGGCTTACAAATCCGCCGAAGCCGTTTCCGTTCAGCGTCCAGAACGCGTTGCCAAATGTGTCGAGCACGACGAGGTCGGGGACGCCGTCGCCGGTTCGATCCCCGGCCGCGAGCCGCGACAGCTGCGACGCACCAGGAATTATGAGATTCACGGGTGCCAAGAATCCGCCGGCGCCATTGCCTCGCAGCGTCGTTATTCCCGTCTGCGAAACGGCGACCACGTCGAGCTTCCCATCGAGGTTCAAATCGGCGACGACGTGGTGGTGAGGACCGCCGGCCATGGTGCCGCTCGAGGGGGCTCCGAAGCCGCCGGCTCCGTCGCCAAGCGCTGCGTCGATCTTCTGTAGGAAATACGCAGAAATTGTGATGTCGAGCTTCCCGTCCCCGTTCAGGTCGCTCAATGCTCCATGCTGCGGAAATGCACCGATGCCGAGCGCGAGGTTGTGGGCCGGAGCGAAGCCGCCGCCGCCCGCCCCGATCAGCACCGAGACCGTGCCGTTGAAATGGCTCGCGTCGCCGTCTTGGCAGGTGACGGCGGCGTCGAGAAACGTGTCGCCGTCCAGGTCACCGAGCGCGATCGACGTCGGCGTGAGCGCGGTCGGGATCAGCGCTCCATCGAAGGCCGGTCCTTGAGCGTGGACCGAGGTGAGGAGAAGAAGCGAAACAAGCGCGGTAGAGCCTGCGCCCCGACGGGGGCGAACTTGGATTCCCATGATGCGAACGTGGGCTGGCCGGCCTATGCCGAGACCCTCAACAATCACCGTGCCGGTCGGATTTGCGGCTCCCGGTGAGCCGCGTTGGGGCCCCGCGATGAGGACGTTTCAGAAGTCATCCGAGCTGCGCGCGGGCCTCGTAGCCCATCGCTGCGTCGCCTCGTCCTCGTCGTAACTCCTTGGCTACGCCTGCGGCGAGGCTCCTTGTGCTGGACGACGATTTCCCGCGCCCGCTCTGCGGAGCACTTTTGAATCGTCCTCCGATCGCAATCCGGCTTTCCGGGTCCGGAATGCGCACGGCCCGCGTCTCGCCACAAGCAGCCGAATGGCGGGACGCCGCGCGACTCGCGCTCCTGTGGCGCAGCGGCCCTCTGCTACGCTCGCACGCGCGATGACCACCTACCCGCTTCCGGCTGCCGCCGCGGCGAAGACCGCCGCCCCGAAGTTCCACATTCCCTACCACGAGCCGTTCTTCGATGAACGCGAGGAGCAGTCGGTGGTTGAGGCGGTGCGCTCGGGCTACACGCAGGGCGGCGGGAAGTTCACCAAGCAGGTGGAGGCGGCGATTCGCGCGCGCACGGGAGCGCAGCACGCGCTTGTGACGACGTCGGGGACCCACGCTCTCGAGCTCGCCATGATGGTGCTGAACCTCGGCCCCGGGGACGAAGTGATCGTCCCTTCGTACACTTTCGCAGCGACGGCGAGCTGCGTCGTTCGGCAGATGGCGCGCGTGGTTTTTTGTGATGTACGCCGCGACAATCTCAATATTGACGTGGCCGACTTCGCTCGGCGCATCACGCCGAAGACGAAGGCCGTGATTCCGGTGCATTACGCGGGAATCGCCTGCGACATGGACGAGCTGCTCGAGGTGGCGCGGCGCAGGGGGATCGCCGTCGTGGAGGACGCGGCCCAGAGCTTTGATACCACCTATCGAGGACGGCAGCTCGGCACGCTCGGCGAGATCGGCTGCCTTTCATTCCACGGCACCAAAAATGTCGCGGCCGGCGAGGGCGGCGCGTTCCTTACGAATGACAGCTCGCTCGCGCGGCGAGCTGAAATTCTGAGAGAGAAAGGGACAGACCGCGCACAATTCTTGCGGGGCGAGATCGACAAGTACACTTGGCGCGACGTGGGCTCGTCGTTTATTCCGAGCGAGCTTGTGATGGCGCTCCTCTCGGCGCAGCTCTCCAAGATCGACCAGATCCAGACACGCCGGGTTGCGATTTTTGATCGTTACATGTTGGCGCTGGCGCCGCTCGCCAAGGAGGGGCGCATCGGGCTGCCCCACGTGCCCGCCGGCTCGCGGCCGAATGCACACATCTTCTACTTCTTCGCCAAGCACCTCGCCGACCGCGACCGCTACTACGAAGCGCTTCGAACGCGCGGGATCCAGGCGATGCTCCACTACACGCCGCTCGACGATTCGCCCTTCGGCGCCCAATTCCGCGCGGCAGGGGAGGCGCCGCTGCCGGCGGCCCGCTGGGTGACCGACTGCATGCTTCGACTCCCGCTCTTCGTGCGAATGACCGACGCGCAAGTCGAGGAGGTCATCGGCGCCGTGACGGAGCTGGCGCGCCCCTAGGGTCCGATTCGCGCGCCGGAGGAGCGGTGGGGGCGTGCCGCAGCCGCCCCCCGGTGGCCGCGCTGCCCGGTGGCCGCGCCCCCCGGTGGGCGCGCCCCCCGGTGACACAGCGGCGGCGTCGGCTTACACATGTCGGCGAATTTTCCCTTACCCCCTGACCCCCAAGGTTCAAGGAAGCCTCCATGCCCGTTAGCACGATCCAAGTCGGAGAGATGGTTCCCGATTTCACGCTCGAGACCTACAACGCCGCGGAGAAGACCTTCGGCGAATTCAGCCTTGCGGCCGCCAAGAAGGCGGGCAAGTGGACCGTGCTCGTGTTCTATCCGGCCGACTTCACGTTCGTCTGCGCGACGGAGTTCGAGGCGCTCGCCGATAAGCACGAGGCGCTGAAGGGGCTCAACGCCGAGGTCGTGACGGTGAGCACCGACACGAAGTTCACGCACCTCGCCTGGCAGCGCGAGGAGAAGGAGCTCGCCAATGTGCGCTACCACATGGGCGCCGATCGCACGGGCGCGGTGTCGAAGCTCTTCGGCGTGTACATGGAGGGCAATGGCCTCGCCCTGCGCGGCACTTTTGTGATTTCGCCCGAGGGCAAGCTCACCAATAGCGAAGTGAACTTTCTCAACGTGGGCCGCAACATGGACGAGCTCGTCCGCAAGGTGAAGGCCAACACGTACCTGGCGAAGGCGCCCGGCGAGGTCTGCCCCGCCAAGTGGAGCAACCCCGGCGACAAGACCCTCAAGAATCCCGGCCCGCAGATGGTCGGCCGAGTGCACGAGCACCTGAAGGGTTGAGCTTCGCCGCGCCCGCGACGGCCACGGTTCTCGAACGCGAAAGCGGTGCGGGAGTCCTTGGCCGCGCGATCGGCAGCACGATGCGGGGGCGCAGCGATCTGCGCCCCCGCGCATTTGATGGCTTCGGCGGGCGAATCCGATGAGTGATATCTCCAAGAAGCCCACCGTCGTGATTGCTGGCGCCTCGGGATTTGTGGGGTCGGCGCTGGGGCCGCGGCTCAGGGATCGGTTTCGAGAATCTCCAGACCTGGAATGGAGATGGGGTCGAGGCAATTCAAGGTGACAGATCTGTCTCATCTCCCCTGCGAACCCGCTTCGCTGGCGCTTGTTGCCAGCTGCTAAGGAGCCTTGGTGTGAAGCGTCTCCCGCAGCGACCCTTGCCACATAGAGATTCCCCGCTAAGTTGTGCTTGGGATCTCCGTCTGTCGGTCCCCACCCATGGGCGCCCTCTCCATCGAATACCCGCTTCTTTGTAATAGCCGAGCACTCGAGGCCCTGGCTCAGCGGTTACATCCTCAACAACGAGAACGCGCAGAGGCGCTGGTCTCAGCGGCGATCCGCGAGTGTTTCGCTCCGCTTTCGGCTCCTCGTCCGCTGAAAAATTGTGCGCTGGAAGAGCAGCTTCCTAGGCTGCTCGAGAAGTTCGCGCCGATCAGGATTGCTCTGAACGAGCTCCTTGTGGACGCGCTGTGGCAACAGGATTTCACAACCGCGCTCGAGGCAGCGACAAGCGCGATTGCAAGGGACGGACGAGCATCATGGGACGCGTGCGGCATCCCGAAGCAACAGTTCCTTCGAATCGCCGTCCGCGCTCGAAAGGCAATTGAGAGATTCCTCCAGATCCGGGCAGCCACAGGAGAGCCCGTCGCATGGTGGCGCCCCGAGACCTCAAGACTTCGATCGATGATTGAAAACGCGACAAAGCTTGAGTTCGGCTTGACGGGCGTGCTTCTCATGGTCGATGGCGAGATTGTGCGAGATCGTTCTGTCGGAGTGGCGCTCGCTGCGCTCGCCGATGCAGCTTGCGATCATTATGAACACGAGATGTCTCTTCTATGTCACGATCTCGAGGCCCTGCAGCGATCCTCGTCCTACGAGCTTCTTGTTGCGTCGGATTTGGCAATTCCGATCTCTGCAGTTCCCAGTTTGGAATCGAAGGCTTATCAACCCATCGTGGCGAAGGGGCTGCCCCTCAGCGAGATGATCATTCGCGATCGGAAGTCATAGCCGTCGGATAATCGATAGTTGCATCGAAGGTTGCCATGAGGTGAGTGATGGAGTTCTACTATTGTGACAGCAGCGCCCTTGTGAAGCACTTCGCTGAGGAGCGCGGCTCAGGGCGCATGCGACAGCTTATGGCGGAAGTTGAGCCGCAGCGATTGGTCAGCTCTGTCATTGCGTGGCCCGAGATCTCCTCCGCGCTTTCTCGGAAACGGGGTGTCGATTTGTACGAGTCCGATTTCATGAACGCGATCAGAGAGCTCGCTGCGCGCTCACTCGTCGCATTGTCCGAATTCGAGTAGGCCAGGAGGTCATGGACGAGTCCTGTCGCCTGACGATCGACCGGAAGCTGCGGGCTCTCGATGCAGTCCATCTCGCAACTGCGAACGTGATTCGAGCTGCGCTGCGATCAAAGGGCGAGACTTTGGTTTTTATCTCGTCGGACCAAGCGCTGCTCGATGCGGCGAGGCTCGAGCAGCACGACACAGAAAATCCGGCCGAATTCCTGGAGTGAGCACGACGGATTGTCCGGCGCGCAGGCGTCGGCATTGCGAGGCGCATTCGCCATGTGCTTCTTCGTCGCCAGATTCGGCTGGAGCCGGCGCGCCGTAGCCTGCGGTGTTCGGAATTCGCGATGGAAAAGCCGACCTGCGCCCCATTCCAACTCGTCCCCCAATCGGTGAAGTTGTTTGTGCCCGTCATCCGGCTCATTTGGCCGCCTCCGCGCGATTTCAGCTCCGAGCTGTGATCGGTGGAGTGCCTCGCTGCGTCCGACGCAGATTCCCTCGATCTCAAGAAAAACGAACTTCATGGCGCCCGAAATCGAGTCTTGGATTGCACCTCGCGGGGATGTTGCAGATGAGTGATCACTCCCCAAAGCCCACCGTCGTGATTGCTGGCGCCTCGGGATTTGTGGGGTCGGCGCTGGGGCCGCGGCTCAAGGATCGGTTTCGAGTCGTGGGGCTCTCGCGCACCGCGCGTGCGAACGCGGCTTTCGACGAGGTGCGAAGCTGCGACCTTTTCTCGCTGCTGGAGGCGGAGCGGGCTTTGGAGGGCGCACAATACGCCGTCTATCTCGTTCACAGCATGATGCCGTCGGCGCGCCTCACGCAGGGGAGGTTCGACGATCTCGATCTCATTTGTGCAGATAACTTTGCTCGGGCCGCGGCGCGCGCCGGAGTGCAACAAATCGTCTATCTGGGCGGATTGCTGCCGGCGTCGGGGGCGCTGTCGACGCATCTCGCGAGCCGAGCCGAAGTGGAGCGCGTGCTGGCGAGCCGAGGCACGCCGACGACGGTCCTGCGCGCCGGGCTCGTGCTCGGGAGCGGCGGATCGTCGTTCGAGATGCTTCGGCGGCTCGTGCAGCGGCTTCCGGCGATGGCGCTTCCCACTTGGACGCGCACGCCGAGCCAGCCCGTTGGGCTCGACGATTTGTGTGAAAGTCTGTCTCACGTGCTCGGCCGAACGGAGCATTTCGGCGGGAGCTACGATGTCGGGACGCCGCGCCCTGCAACCTATGAGGAAGTCCTGCGGCAGACGGCGGAGCTGCTCGGGCGCCGGCGGTTTTTTGTGCGTGTGCCGCTTCTGTCGCCGGGGCTTTCGCGGCTGTGGGTGTCGCTCGTTACCGGCGCGCCGCGTGCCCTCGTCGGTCCTTTAGTGAAGAGTCTGCGGACCCCGATGGTCGTCGACGAGCGGCGCCGGCTGCGGATCCCTGGCCGCGAGCCGCAGGACATGCGGGCGGCGCTCGCGGCCGCGCTCGAGCAAGCGGCCGCGTCGACGCCCCACGCATTTGTGGGTTCGCGCGCGCGGGGCGAGCGCGATCTCGTGCGGAGCGTTCAGCGGATGCAGCTTCCCGCCAGCTGGAATGCCGAGCGCGCCGCCCACGAATATGTGAACTGGCTGCCGCGTGCTCTGGGAGGATTCTTGAGTGTCATGCACCGATCCGACGGCGCGGTCGAGTTTCGCCTCGCAGTATTGCGACTGCCGCTTCTCGTTCTCTCTCCGGCACCGGCGCGCAGCACGCCCGATCGACAATTATTCTATCTTACCGGCGGCGCGCTCGCCCGAATGCGGCCCGGCGGCCGGCCGCGCTTTGAGCTTCGGCAGGTGCTCGACAACCATACTCTTCTGACCGTCGTGCACGACTTCGAACCGCGCCTCCCGTGGTGGCTCTATCGTTGTACACAGGCACTTTTCCATGCCTGGGTCATGTCGAGGTTTGGGAGGCACCTTGCCGCATCCGACCTGAGTTCCCACCAATAGGAGTAAGCCGTGACCGTTCCCCCGATCCCTCCCGGATTCCGCACTGTTACGCCCTACATCGTCGTCCAGGTCGTCGCGGCGATGCTTGAGTTTGTACAGAAAGCTTTTGGTGCGGAAGTGCTGGAGCGAATGTCGGGGCCTGACGGCACCGTCGCGCACGCGATGTTTCGCATTGGCGACTCGATGCTGATGTGCGGTGAGTTCCGCGAGATCCCCGGTATGCCCAAGGAGGACGATTCAAAAGTCATCCGAGCTGCGCGAGGGCCTCGTCGCCCATCGCTGCGTCGCCTCGTCCTCGACGTAAACTCCCTGGCTACGCCTGCGGCGAGGCTCCTTGCGCTGGGCGACGATTCCTCGCGCTCGCTTTGCGGAGCACTCTTGAAGCGTCCTCCAAGCGCGAGTATCCCGCGATGATTTACTTCTACGTCGAGAACATGGATGAGTGGTATCAGCGTGCCGTAGCCGCGGGCGCGACCACGCTACGTCCGCCGACGAATGAGTTCTATGGCGACCGCGTGGCCGGAGTCCTCGACGCCCAGGGCAATCCATGGTGGATCGCGACACACGTCGAGGACGTCCCGCCCGACGAGCTGGCGCGACGCGCGCAGGCCCGCGGATAGCGTGCGCGGCGGGAGAGCCTCCGCGTGTGCGCCGTGAGATTTTTTTGCGGCGGCGCATCGCCGGCGTGTGCTGTGGCTTTCGATGCCCGTGCACATCGAGGTCGAGGAGGCCGCCGAGCGCGTCGGACCGGCATTCCATGTGTTTACTGTCCGGGGCGTGCGGCTGCTGTTCTCGTTGTGCACGGGCTCGTTGGTGGAGCTGAGCGCGCAAGCGTTCGGGGTGCTCCGCCCGCTTGAAAGTGAGACGAAGGGAGTGCTCCCGGCGGCGCTCGGCGGATTCCCGCCGGGCGTCGCTGGAGAGCTTGCGCGTCAGCGAGCGTGAAGCTCGGGAGGAGCCCACAGGCTCGAGCGTCCCTGGCGGGCGGCATGCTCTCCGCGACGGGTCTCGCTTCCACCGCGCAATGCCGACGGGCAGGATCCCCGCCATGCATGAGCTCTTGTACGACGTGAATAGCGGCGGGATCGCCCTTGCCCTGCTGCTGGGGATGGTCGTCTTTGTTGAGATCGGCTGGCGGCTTGGGATGCGCGTGAGGAACGCGAAGAGCGAGCCGGCCAAAGACCACATTTACGGCGTCCAAGCCTCCATGCTCGGCATCCTCGGGCTGCTCCTCGGATTCACGTTCTCTCTATCGCTCCAACGGTATGAATCCCGCAGCGAGGTGGTTCAGGAGGAGGCCAACGCGATCGGGACGACCTATCTCCGGGCCGACCTGCTGCCGGAAGCGCAGCGCGAGCCGTCTCGCCGGTTGCTGCGCGAATATGTGAACTTGCGCGCGGAGGCCTCCGAGCCGCGAAACGCAGAGCACGCCGCCCAGGAACGGCTCGCGCGCGCGGCCCAGCAAAAGCACTCAGAGCTGTGGGCGCTCGCCAGCGCTGGAGTTGCGGCCGACGGGGCGCCCGCGAGATCAGGTCTTTATGTGCAATCGCTCAACGAGCTGATCGACGTGTTCGACAAGCGGCGCGCCGAGCTGGCTCGGCACGTGCCCGAAGTTGTGCTGATCGTACTCTTTGGCACATTTCTTCTCGCCGGGAGCGTCGTCGGTTTCGCTTGCGGCGTCGGCGGGCATCGGCCGCCCATCGTCACCTACATGATGGTGGCGCTGATTGTGGTGGTTGTATTTCTCATCTTGGATCTCGATCGGCCGCGGCGTGGCCTCATCCTTGTGAGCCAGCAGAGCCTCGTCGAGCTGCGCGATGCCGTGCTGCAGGAGGGCGGGGGAGTCGGCTCGCGGCCATCGTCGCGGTGAGCAGCTGTGCCTTGAGCCCGTCACTCGCAGAGCGCACACAGATCCCACAGTGAATGTGAGAACGGGGACGCAAGCGCCCCCGTTTTGCAGCTTCTGAAGTTGTCGTGTCGGCTCGTTCTCAAACGCCGACGATGTCGGACTTCATCGGGGCGAGCGGGCCGATCAGCTCATTCTGCTCGCGGGCGGGAACTTGGAACTTATTCAAAGCGCGAACGAGATCCTCCACCAGCGCCGTGAACTCGCCTTCTGTGATCTTCATCCCACGGTGAGCCGAGCGCATGTCGCGCCCCATGTACTTCTCGGGGCCGCCCGATGCCGAGCCGATCTGGTCCACCAGCATTCGCTTCAGGTGAGCGATGTCGGTCTTGCCAAAGCGCTGATGGATGCGCGCGTCGGCCGCCACATTTCCAACAAATTCATCGACCACCGCCGTGATCGCCGGCTTGCCCCCAAGCCGCTCATAGAGCGCGGGCATCGACGACTGGGACGTGGAAGCACAAGAAATCGAAACGCACAAAACGGCCAGCAGCGCGCTAGTGCGAAGGAAGCAGGGGAATTGCATGGTTCTTTGGGAAACAGGTGAAAGCTCATCCGCCAGCGGCACTTCCGCGGCGGCGCCGTATCAACGGGGCACGGGCGGAAGCGGATGTCGCGCCATCTTCAGCGCGCTTCGCCCCGGGACTGCGCCGCGACTCTCGCCGCCCCTTGACCCGCACTCCGAGTCTGACACCCTATGGGAGATGCCTCTACCTAAGGACCCTGAGATTCAGATCGCGATCGAGGAGCGCATGCGAGAGCGGCGCCGCGAAGCGTCGAACTCCGCGGAAGTGGAGGTGGCTCTCGGTGTAGGGAGTCGGCGAGTCCTCGACTTTGCGAAGGGCATAGTTACTCGCATTCGCGGCGACGAGAACGACCCCGGAACCTGGGAGCCCTATGCAGCGGGTGCTATCTTCGGCGGTGCCGCGACCGGCATTGGCTACCTCGCAGCCGGCGCTCCCGGAGCGCTCATCGGCGGCGGCCTCGCGCTCGCGGGCGCGCTGCGCCTCGGCTATCTCGCGGCGCCCGAGTATGGAGTGCGATTTGTTGCATCGAAAACGAGCCAAGAGAAGAGTGTTTCTGAGCGTGCTGCGGAGCAGGCCACTCCAGCTCCGCGAAGAACGCTGCTGGAGATGATTGCAGTTCCAGGCGGCGAGTTTCTGATGGGAAGTGCTGACGACGATTCGCACGTAGCCAGCGAAGAAAAGCCCCAGCACCGAGTCGCTGTGCGCCCATTTCTCTTGGCTCGTACTGTTGTTACTCGCCGACAGTGGGGCGAGTTGATGCCGGCGATGGAGCCTTGGCGAGTCGGCGAGGACGAGCAGCTTCCTGCCAACCATGTGAGCTGGCTCGATGCGAGGAAGTTCTGTAATCTTCTGTCGAAGAAAGAAGGGCTGGCGCCCTATTACGCCGAAACCGAAAGAGGAGAGCTTGGCGAGATTGCTGGCGGGCCGGGCTACCGGCTTCCCACAGAAGCGGAGTGGGAGTACGCGTGCCGAGCAGGAACCTCAACACGGTATTGGTCTGGCGACTCGGAGGATGATCTCGAGCGAGTCTCTTGGTTCTCGGCCATCTCCGGCGGCGAAGTTCAAACCGTAGCGTCGAAACTCGAGGACGCAGAGCACCCGTTTCTCTTGCGCGACATGCACGGAAATGTCTGGGAGTGGTGTGAGGACCGATGGCATGACAATTACGATAGTGCACCGACGGATGGCACGGCGTGGCTCGAGGGGACTTCCGGGAGCCGCGTGATCCGTGGCGGCTCCTTCGGGTACTCCGCGTGGCACGCGCGCTCGGCGTGCCGGAACGGCTGGACCGCGTCGTACCGCCACGGCAGCGTCGGCTTCCGCCCCGCCAGATCTGGCTCCTAACCACAAAGCTACTTTGCCCCCTTTACCACAGAGCCTTACTGCCCGAGGCAACCATCCGACGGGTGCCTCTCGAACGCGCCCGCGCCCCGCGAACGCCGTGCGCTAAGCCGGCCGACGCGGGGCGCGGGCGTGTGAATTAGTTACAGAGGAGCAGCGGCGCAACCTACTCGCGCGGCCACAGCCCCAGCAGCGCCAAGTGGGGCACACCGCTGCGAAATAGAAGTGATCGCGCACTTCGAGGATCTCACTGTTGCGCGTGAGCTCTTTCAGCGGGCGCGTGTCGAAGCCGCCGAGCACAGGCGAAAACTGTAAAGAGACTAGACGAAGGCGCATGGTGTACGACGTGGATGTGGATTCAACCACCTCTCCGCCCCATGCACCGCCCGCCGACCTGCCGACCACTACTTTTTCGAGACCTTACACCTACGTGCCCCGCGCGTCGAGGGGGCTTCCAAAGGCCACCTAGGGTTCAAGCTCTCTCCGCGGCGCCCTCGCTTCGCTGGGCGCTCGCGGAGCACCTGGGGAAGGAGTGAGGAGGTGAAGGGGCGGAGTGGTTATGAGCCAGATCTGGCGGGGCGGAATCCGACGAAGTCGACGCGGTCCGACGCGGTCCAGCTGATCCGGTACGCCGAGCGCGCGTACCCCGCGGTGAGCCTGAAGGAGCCGCCACGGATCACGCGGGCCCCGGAGGCGCCATCGAGCCACGCCGTACCATTCGTCGGTGCGCCCTGGTAACTGCCATGCCATCGGTCCTCGCACCATTCCAGCACGTTTCCATGCATGTCACGCAAGCCGAAGGGATGCTTGCTATCGTCGGTCCGCGTCCCGACTTCGTGGACACGATCACCCGAGTTCTTGTCGTACCAGCCCACTCGCGCGAGATCGTCCTCGGAGTCTCCTGACCAATATCGAGTCTGCTTGCCTGCTCGACATGCGTACTCCCACTCCGCTTCTGTGGGAAGCCGATAGCCGACTCCGCCGCGGATCTCTCCGGCTGTTCCGTCGGGCATCTCCTCATAGTAAGGCTGCAGATTCTCTCGCTTCGAAAGGAGATTACAGAATTTCCTTGCCTCGTCCCAGCTCACATAGTTGGCCGGGAGCAGGTCATCGGAACCGCCCGAATTCTTACTCTTCCATGCACTCGGCTCCGGGAGACCAAGCCGCCGCCATTGGCCGCGAGTGACTTCCGTACGGGCTTGGAAGAACGGCCGAATGGAAACTTCGTGCTGTGGCCCCTCGTCGTTGGAGCGATCCTTCTCGTCCTCGGGAATTCCCATGAGGAAGTTGCCCCCCGGAATCGCAACCATCTCCGGCAGCTGCGAGGAGCCTGGGAGTCCGCGGATCACGATCTTCCGTGAGCCGCTCAGAGCGGAGACGGCTTGGTTGGGACCGGGACTCCAGAGTTCCCCCAGGGGCGTGGGCGCGCTCACCGAGAGGAGCATCTCGAAGAGCGGTTCGTACGATTCCCTGCATAGCAGAACGTCGAAGTCCTCAAAAAGTCCGGATATTTGAGGACTTCGAAGAATCCTTTCGAGTTTGTCGGCGGATTCTTGCGTGGACCGTTCCATTTCGATGCCGAGGAACTGGATCGAAAGCGCCGGCTGAGTTCGCTCTCCCTGGAATTCTACTTGAAACAAATCTTGCAGCTCTCGTTCGCCGAAAGTCGGGCCGACGAGGACCCGATCGCAAGTGCCCGAGTCGAGCAGGGCCATGGCGATGCGGCGCGCCATCGGATCGGTTACTTGCGCTGAGATGGCGCCCACTACACGCGCTGGCGAGCCGGCTTCTCGGGGCCGATCATCGCGGCTGCTGGTTCCGCAGGAGAAGATCACGCTTCCGTTGCGTGGATCAATAATTTCCGTCGAAGGCCGATTTCCGCGCTTCCATTTCACAGAAATCGCCGTGCTGCCGCGCTGGAGCACTTCTCGCTGCCACGAGCTCGGCGGTCCGAAGATCGCAATATATCCTGCTCCGCTGGATCGAGCTGGAGGCGCCGGCTCGATCGCGAGGATCGATTGAGTGACCTGCGGAGCTGGGGGATCTGTAATGAACTTGGGATCCGAAACAGGCGCGGAAGGCATCAGGAAGGCAATCGTCGCGGAAGCGGCCGCAACTCCCATCGCAACGCCGACCGACATGTGCCGGCGTGCGCGCGCACGTGGATCCTTCTGGAGGCTCAGGTCTCCTTCGCCAAATCCCATTTGTAACAAGTCTAATTGCACTTCGAGCGGAACTGTGTTCAAGGTCCAGGGCAGATAGAGCAGGCCCTTTCCCAGTCGGCGCTCCGCGGCGGGCGTTGCAGGACGCATGAGCTCAAGCCGCCGTCGAATAGCGGATCCATGGCCTTCCGAAGCCAGATGCCAAAGCTGCTCGGCTGCGAGGGCCGGATGTGTATAGAGATGCAAGAGACCCACCTCCATACGCCGATCCCTGTCTGCCTGGGTATCCCGATAGGGCTCCAGCAGAGTCTCGCCATGAATGCGGCGCCTCCCATCGATCTCAAGTCGACGCACCCAATAATCCGCGGCTCGCGCTAGTAGCGAATCGGGAGCATGCTCACGCTCGCAATCGATGAGCCATTGTTGTAACTCTAGGCGTAGGACCTTGGACCATCGGTATCGTTGGCCCGAGCGCTCTGCAAAGGAGACGAGCGAGCTCACGGCGAGGGCAGGTGCTCCGAGATCGAGGCTCGCCCGCACTTCGATTGCATCCTGCTCGTCGAAGGTGACGGGACCGATGGCGAGCGCTGCGGCCCACTCCCTCAGGGCGCCCTCGAGGCGCGCCCGAGTCCGGTGCGCATCTCTGCGAGACGACGAGGCGCCGATGAATGCGGCAATTCCTTCCGGCTCGATGCAGGGAAGCCTGTGGCGGCGCGTAAATCGCTCAAGCCCCCGTGTCGGCCTTGCCATATTCACAAAGCTGAGCCGCGGCCACTGCTGAAAAAGCGAGAGCATCGCAAGGGTCCGTGCATTTGTGGCTCCAGAGATCTCGGCGTGTTCCAGGCCGACGCCGTCGGTCAGGATGAGTACGATCGCGCTCTGAGCGGCAGAGTCGGCCGCGAGGACATCGAAGCGCTCGCCCGATTCCCAAACCACCTCGGCAGGGCTACCGCCGAAGGTGCCTTGCCGGACACTCAGACCCGATCGCTCGAGCCGGGTGCGAATTTCTGTGGCAAGGCGTTCTTTATTGGGGGAAGTGTGAAGTTCGTCTTCCCAGATCCAGACCTCCCGCTCGTAGACGGCGCGCCGGTAGCAAGGGGTCCAGGCGCCTGCCGCGGCGGCGGTGAGCGCCACAGTTCGATCGAGATCGAGCTCGCAAGTGACGTCCTCCGACTCGAATCGCTCGACACCCCAAACGACTGCCCGAGCCTCTTTCGAATCCAGGAGCGGAGAACCGGATCGTAGGAGTGGATCGTAGAGCTGCCAGGGCATCCCCGGCGCCGGCTGGATATCGCTCGGAACCACTTTAGGCGCTTCGGTTCGCCGCCGATGGAGGGTCCACGCGGCAAGCGTGGCTGCTGCTGCGAGGAGCCACAAAAAGATGGATGCGGGATTGGTGGTGGACGCCGTGCCGACGGTGACGGAGTCGGGAACCCACGTTTCGTACTCCGCGATGGGATCGGCGGGGTAATCGAGGAGATGGGATGGCAGGCTCGAGGGCGGCGATTCGCCCATCGGCTTGCTCTCGGCGGGAGGTGTCGGCGGCAGCGGCTTCGGAGTGGGGCGAATCCACAGATACGCCCCGACGCTTAACGCACTGCTGAGCGCAAGGGCTGACGCGATGAGCCAAAGCGCAAGGCGTCGGCGATGGGTGCGAAGCGGAGGCCGGGAGCTGTCGGGAGGATCTCGCTGCGGCGGGGCTGCAGAGCCGGACGGATCGTTGCTCGGGGTCGTCGTCGGCGAATTGATAAGAGCATGGTCCGTGAATAAGTTGTCATTCTTGGCAATCCACTGATCGAAGCGCTGGTCGAAGGAGGCCCGATGCCTCTCCTGGCGGATGAGAATCGACCGCAGAACAGCCCGAAGCTGCTCATCGGTGAGTGCCGGCTGTGCGTCGAAGACGGCTTGAAGCCACTCGACTTCGCGCATCCCAACGGGAATGCCATCATTGCGAAGCTCCTGTAAGAACGACTCAAGCCCGACGATTCCGACCGGCTCCGCACCCATGGCTCACCGGGGCAGCCGCTCGCGATCCTCGGGGAGCTTGATGAGCGACCAGATGGCGGGCAGATCGGAGAGCGACACATCCAGGGATCGCTCCTCCAAGCCCTTGGCACTCAGAATGGCAAGCCACACAAGAAGCTCAGCAGTCGAGGGTTTTTTCTCGAGCGGCAGCTCTCTTAGGCGAAAGAACTGCTCGATCGCTTTCTTGAGCATCTCCTCGGTGAGACGCGGAAAATCGGATTTCCATCGCGCCTCCACCGCCTTGCGGACGACGGTCTTGGAAAGTTCCAAGCGATGGGAAATGCATCTCCGCAGAAACGCATCGGGGAGCCGTCGCTCCGCATTACTGGTGACAATAATGATGGGTCTTCGGTCGGGATCGGCTGAAATCGTTTGCCCCGGCTCGAAAGGATTCTGGATCTGGTGCTTATCGAGCTCGAGGAGTAGATCGTTGGGAAAGTCGCGCGGCGCTTTGTCGATCTCGTCGATGAGCACCACGGAGACCTCCTTGTCGTTCCTCGACCGAGAATAGGCCTTCCAAAGAGGACCCGGATTCATGAAGTCCTTCCGCTCTTTCTTGGCGTTTGGGGCAGGGTCGTTTGCAGAGCGGAGGTAGGCCACAGCATCGAAATCGTAGAGAAGATCCCGAACTGTCGAAGTGGATTTTACATAAAAAGTCTCGAGTGGCGCGTTGAAATACCACTTTAGATAGAAAGCAACTTGTGTCTTCCCAGTGCCAGGCTCACCCGTGAGAAGGAGTGGCGCTCCGACGACCAGCGCAGCGTTGAGCACGGCGCGCAGCTCCTCATCGAGCTGGTAGGCGGGGGCGGAGGCGTCGAGGTTTGCGAGGGAAGGGGGGAGTTTGCGAGCCCCAAGCCGGCTGCGGGCCTCTTGCTGCGGCGCTTCGTCCGTGGCTGCTCTCACAATTTCAAAGGGAGATTCCATACTAGAACTCGGCGCTCTCTGTGGGGGCTGCTGGTGGATGGCACTGGGCTGCTCTCCCTTCGAGCTCTCCTACCTCGTGCGAAGACCAGCCCTTTCGATCGAGTTCATGGACGATTTCCACAGTTTTCGCGAAGTGGCCTTTCGTCAGGGCGAAGATTGCTTTCGCGGCGCGACGAGGCATGGTTTGCTTGGGCTCGCAGAGGCTGCGGGCTCCTCGAAAGAACACTTCGAGGTCGCTCTCCTTCACGCGGTCCAGCGAAGGTAACACATCGACTCGGATACGATCCCGCTCATCCTCAGACAGGTTGTCGTGCAAGCTTGGAATCGCGCGGGCGAGACGCTCGTGCTCCTGCGCTGGTCGCTCAAAGGTCAGGAGGCAGATGATCCGATGGTCCTGGGGGCAATCGCGGGCCAATTTGCCGGAGCAGAAGCGTAGCCACTCCTTGAATTCGTTGTGAGTCCAATGGGGGCGCTGAGAGGCGTCCTCATTGTTAGGATCGCGGCACACCACGCCGAAGTCGAAGAAATGGAAGGTCTGCCCAGCCACTTGGCTTCGCCGCTTTCGAAGTACCTGCTGGAGCCGCGTGCCAGGGCCACAGCCGTGGGCGGTCAGAAATGTGCGATGAAGCGTTTCCACTCCGACCGGACCCTCGAGGGTCGCCAAGTCGATGGGCTGGTAGAAGGGAGACTCATTCATTTTGACTTCGCGCAGCGTGTCGAAGAGCTGCGCCCCGAGCCTCTCCGGGTGGTTCTCATGGGTGCCAACTCCAACGACGCAGGCCACATGGATTCCGGCGGCTGGTGTGATCTGCCGGTACACCTCCTGAATGATTCCGCGCTGCTCTTTTCGATCGAGATACAGATCGGCAACCTCTGCGGGAACGTCGATCGGCTCGCCCGCGCAGTCGAAACGCTCCATTGTGGAGTAAGCGTTGGAATGGTCGAGGGCGCGCCGGAACCAACTCGATATCGGGTCGAATTGTGCCACCTCGGAGCATAATTGTTGAAACCACGCTCGTGCAGCCTCGCAGGGGTCGCGATGTCCGTCGGAAGTGCCGAGATCGGCTGCGTCGAAGGTCTGTGTCAGGACCAACGGAACGATTTGTGAAAGCCTCAACGCGGTTGCCGCAAGTGCAATTTTCGAGACACCGGTCAGGTTCAGCATGACCACCTTCGGAGGCCTGTCGCGCCACAGGGCCTCGATCGACTCCAGCGAGATTGCTTCGATGCCGCCTCTGCCGTCGCGGAGAAGCAGCGTGATGGAGGTTTCCCCGCCCGAAGCTACCTCCCGAGCCTCGCCAAAGAGATACACAAGGGGCCGGTGGAGGCTGCGCACCGCAGCAGCAATCTGAGAAAACATCCGCACGTGCGTTACCGCATCGGTCCGATGTTGGAAACTGCGAGAAAGAAGCTCTGTAACCGTCTGAGCGTGATGGGGGGCACCCGCAACGCTGCCCGAAGCGACCACCAAGGCTGCACATGGAAGACGCAGCTGAATATTTTGTAAGGTTGGCGCCCATCCGGCAGGGCTTGACGCGATGGGGGTCACTTCGACGGTCCAACCGAGCGAGAAAAGTGAGCTTCCCTGCCAGGACAGGGTGGACCAGGGAAGCGCAGCGACCTCGGCAGCATTGGTGAGCAGGCGAACCCGCATCGGCGAGCGAAGCGGCGTGGGGCTCGGTGAGCTGGGAAGAAGCGACTGGAGAAGTGAATTCAGTGGATTGGGGCTATCGCCAAATAGCAGCGAGAAGAGCGCATCTCCATCGGCACTTGAGAATCTCCCGGGTGTGACGCGTTCTTGGACCGGTTGCCCGATGGGGTTTCTGTAAGGACCGATCCAGTGACGCTGCATCTGGTCGCCCGTGAGGAGAATCTGGACGCCGAGCTCGGGGCGCGTGTCCGATGGCGAAGCACCGGATCTGTGGGAAGACGCCATGGCCCTTTGCGGCCCACGGATAATCTGCAGGAGCTTCATGACGGCCTTCCCGATGGCGTCGTCGCGGTCCTTGCTGTTCGCCAATGGCTCCCGCGGATCGTTCAGCCCCTGGAAGGCGGTGAGCAAGAGCTTCCCCTGCGGCGTATCGAAGGCGAAGGCCGGGTCGTCGATCTCCGGAATGGAGCGAACGTACAGGCACGCCACGAGCATCTTGCCGGCCTGGTAGCGCGCGAGTATCGGCCTCACTTCTCGGTCGCGGATGACGGGCGACTGCCAGGTCCTCGGAGACACCAAGATCAGGCCGACATCGGCCGTAGCAACCTTCTGGTCGATCTCCTCCTCCCATCGTTGCGAAGGGAGGAGGTTCCGCTTGTCGTACCAAAGCTCGAGTTCTCCCTCGCGCTCCAAGGTGGAGAGACGGCCGACGAGAGGCTCCAAAAACTCCTCAAAATCCTCGCGGGCGTAGCTGATGAAGACTCGGGTCGGAGGCATGGTGTCGATGGAGGTTTGGATGGGGTCTCTCGGCCCGAAAAGGGGCGTGACACCCTAGTGCGATCATAGCGCGGTGCGGCGTGCTGCGCGCTCTCGCCGCGTGCGGTCGTAGAGTTCCAGGTACTTCATCGAGTCGCTCACGGCGGAGAGCCAGGAGACCACGAGCCCTGCGCGGCCGTCGAGGAAGCCGCGCTGCAGGAGATACGTCTTGAGGAAGCGCGCGGGCCCGATGGCCAGAGCGCCCGCGAGGCTGCAGCGTTTGCCTTGGGCGAATTTGTAATCGGCCGTTTCGACGGCGTAGGAGGCCATCTTCCGATAGTACACAGCCAGCGAATCGTACGGATAATGCTCAATCAATCCGCGCAGCTCGCCGCTGCCGCCGCGGATCTCAATTTTCGCGTGGATGCCGGGGCGATTGAAAGACCAAGAATCCTTGCGGAAGAGCCGCGGCATGCGGTCGGGAAACCACCCGCAGCGGCGAATGGGCGCATCGAGAAAATAGGTGAGCCGCGGCACGGTGTAGCCCGCGCGCGCCGGCTCACTCTTCAGCAGATCGCGAATCTCCTGCGCAAGCTGCGGCGTGCAGCGCTCGTCGGCGTCGAGCCAGAAAAGCCACTCGGTCTCGACCATCGCGAATTGATGCACGCGCTGGTCGTAGAACCCCGTCCACGGGCGCTGCAGGATTTGTGCACCAAAGCGCCGCGCGATCTCGAGCGTGCGGTCGGTGCTCCCCGAATCGAGCACCTGCAGCGCATCGGCCCAGCGCAGGCTCTCGAGGCACGCCGGAAGATGCTTCTCCTCGTTTTTTGTGAGAACGCAGGCGGTGACGCGGGGCACGGCGTCGCCCACTATTTGGGAAACCGCGGATCGTCGGGCTCGATCACCACTTCGTCCCAGAACCTCAAGATTCGCTTTCGCTGCGCCGGCTGCTTCCCGATCGGCGTGCCGTCGAGGAAGTTGCGCACCACGGCCGCCACGTCGTTGAACCCGGCCTTCATGCGCATCGCCGTCGTGCCCGAGAAGCGCGGATTGATCTCAAAGCAGACGGGGCCGCGCTTCGTCACGCGAAGCTGCAAATTGATCGACGCCACCGCCCGCAGCTTGCGCGCAAACGACACCACATATTCGTCGATGTCGGGGCGCGCGACGATCTCCGCGCGGAACGTCGTACCGCTCAGCAGATCGCGGCGCATCACGACGTGATCACAATAATTCCCGTCGCGGTCGAACACGACGGCGCAGGTGAATTCATCGCCCTCGAGATACTCCTGCAGGATCGGCTCCGGCGTGTGCTTCGCATAGAAATCGAGCGACTCGTCGTCCTCAATCTTCTGCACCGCCCGCGCCGACCAGCCGCGCCGCGGCTTCAGAATCAGCGGATAGCCGAGCTGCGCCACGAGCTCGCGGCGCTTGCCCATGTCGATGATCGACTTCGGATAATTGAGCCCGGCCTCACGGAAAAGCTCCGCCACTCCCCACTTATCCGACATGCGTCCGATCAGCTCGGGTCCGTTGACCACAATTTTGGCGCTCGTCTCGCGCTCGAGCCGCGCCTTGAGCTTGCTCAGCTCCCACGTTTCCGCCTCCGAGCCGATCAGCACGAGCTGCGTGCCGTGCCGCCGCAGAATGTCGATTAAGCGCGGCGCGTACTCGGGTGCGTTCGCGAAGGGCACTTGATACGCGGCCTGACACCACGCGAAGCCCGCGGCGAATTGAAACACATCGGTGCCGACGACGTCGCCGTCGAGCCCCGCCGCGGCCAGGGATTTGAGGATTCCCTGCCCGATGTTGGAGCCGACGCCGGTAACGAGGAGCTTGGGCATGACGAGGCGCGGAGCGTAGCAAGGAAGCGGCGCGATGCCGCGCGCTCACTGCGCGGCCAGCATCTCGCGCAGCCCCTGCTCCAGGCTGAATTGCGGCTCCCACCCCAGGCGCTCGCGGGCGCGCGCCGAGTCGATGTGGAACGGCACCGCGCTCGGCGCGCTCGCCACGTCGCGCTTGCTCACGCCGACGCCGGCGCGCGAGCCGGTCACCTTCACGATCGTGTCGGCGAGCTCCCGCAGCGTCGTCTCGCGCGCCGCGCCCAGCGCAAAGATCCCGTTGGCGCCCACGTCGAGGCAGCGATCCACGGCCTCGACCACGTCGGCCACATAGAGGAAGTTCTGCAGGCGCAGCGGCGGCCCCGTGAGGATCAGCGGCCGCCCGGCGCGCGCCTCTTCCACGAACCGCGGCAGCACGGTCTCCGGGCGCTGCCGCGCGCCGTAGACCGACGGCAAGCGCAAGATCGCCACCGGCAGCCCCGTGCGCGCCGCGAAGTCCTCGCAGAGCTCCTCCTGGGCCGCCTTCGATTCGGCGTAGGGGGTCTGCGGCTTTCGCGGCGTGCGCTCGTCGATCGTGCCGGAGAGCGCCCCGCACACGGCGAAGCTCGACAGGAGAACGACCTGCTCGAGGTGCTTGTGATCGACGGCGTCGAACAGCCGGCGCGTACCCTCAATATTGGAATCGAACCGCCGCGCGTCGCCGCCCTCGACAGGCCACACTTCCGCCGCGCAATGGACGATCGCCGTGACGCGGTCTTCGTTGAAATCGCCTTTGCGAAGGTCGTGGAGGTCGGCGTGAACGGGTCGGCCGTGGGCGCCGAAAAGTGAACGATACTTTTCTCGGTCGCGCGCGAGCGCGCGGAAGCCCTCGTGGCGCCGGCGGAGCGTCCCGAAAATGTGGCTTCCGACGAAGCCCGTGGCTCCCGTGACGAGAATCATGAAATGTTACAGCTCTTTCTTGCGGACGGCCGGAACGCCGGCCATGAGCGAGCGCGGCGGCACGTCTCCGGTGACGACGGCGCCGGCGGCGATGAGTGATCGCTCCCCGACGGTGAGCTTCTCGATGATGGTGGAGCCGATTCCCACAAAACAGCCCGCGCCCACGCGCGTGAAGCCGGAGACCTTGGCGCCGGGGCCGAAGTAGCCGTGCGGCCCGATGTGGGCGTGGTGCGCGAGGATCACGCCCGTATTGAGGACGACGTTGTGCTCGACCTCGACGGCCATGTCGAGGACGGCGGCGGGAAAAATGTGAACTCCCTCGCCGAGCTTGGCCGTTTTGTGGACATACGATGATGGGTGGACGACGCCATGGAAGCGCACGCCCTCCCGGCGAAGCGATTCAAAAAGCTGAATGCGAATCTCAAAATTGCGATAGCCGATGGCATAGACGACGCGATCAAAGGCGCCGGCGCGCTGCAGCGCGGGCGCATCGGCGGCGGCGCCGAGGACCTCGACGCCCTCAACGCCCTCGCCCCGCGGGCGGCTGTCGTCGAGGTAACCGACTAGACGCGTGTCCCCGCGGTCGGCAAGGTAGGTGCGCAGCGAGAGGCCGAGATCGCCCGCACCGAGGATGACAACGCGTTCCATGGGCGCATCATGATGGGCGCGCACGCGGGGCGTTGGAAGCGCCGTGGTCTGCGGGATCGGGCGCGCCATGCACGTTGGAAATGACCGAACCGGATCGAAGTGGCGACGGGCTCCGTACTCGCATTCCGCCATGCGCTACCGGCCCCATCGATCCGTCGAGAATTCCATTTGGCTCGAGCTTCGCGCCGCGCTCTGGCCGGAGACTCCACGGGAGGAACTCGCGGCCGAGATGCCGGAGATTCTTGCGAACCCCGAGAAAGCTGTGGTGGTCTTCGCAGAGGATCCGAGCGGTGAAATTGTGGGATTCGCGGAGATCTCGATTCGTGAAGGGGCGGAAGGATGCTCGAGCCACCCGGTCGGCTATGTGGAGGGGTGGTTCGTCCGCGAGAGCCACCGTCGGCGAGGAGTCGGCCGTGGGCTGCTCGAATTCGCGGAAAAGTGGCTTTCCGAGCGGGGCTGCACGGAGATCGCCTCCGACGCCGAGATCGACAACGAGCTGAGCCATCGCGCCCACCGTGCGCTCGGCTTCGCCGAAGTGTCGCGCGTTGTGCTCTACGCGAAACCGGTCGGGAGTCGCAACGGCTAGCGGTTCCGCTGCAAAAGATACAAATCACCGGCGGCGGGGAGCGGCTCCCGCGCGTGAGATGGCGTGGAGTCTGCGCGTGCGCGGGCGTGCGTGCTCGGCGTATCCTGGCGGGCGCGACATGCCCGACGTCCTGCACCTCTATGGCAACTGGAAGTGGACCGGCCCCACGGAGCTGGCGGTTCACCTCGCCGAATCGCAGCAGAAGGCGGGCTACCAGGTGCGTATCGCGTTTGGGCGCCAGCGCGGGGGCGACGATCATTTCACCAAGCAGACGCAGCGCCGCAGCTTGAATCGTGTCGAGGGTTTCGAGCTGCCCAAGCATTTTGAGCCGGTGAGTCTGGTGCGCGACGCGCTGAAGCTCACCACGCTGCTCCAGTCGAAGCCTCCCGATCTGATCCACTGCCATCTCCGGAGCGATCACCTGATCGCAGCAGTCGCACGGAAGATCTCCCGGCGCACGATCCCGATTGTTCGCAGCACCTATGAGCCCGACGGTCCCGGCACCGACGTGCGCGAGCGCTTCTCGCTTCGCACGGCGACGAACGCCCTCCTGGTGGCCTGCGAAGGGGCGCGCGACATCGTGGCGCGCGAGAAGCGCTACGACCCGGAGCGCACCTTTGTGGTGGAGCCGGCGATCGACACGGTCCGGTTCGATCGCAACCGCGCCGTGCCCGACGCCCGCGAAAAGCTCGGGCTGCCGCGAGACGCCTTCGTCTTCGGCATCGTGGCGCGCGTCCAGGCTCGCCGACGATTTGATGTCTTTCTC
This sequence comes from Planctomycetota bacterium, assembly GCA_016792805.1. GTDB lineage: Bacteria > Planctomycetota > UBA1135 > UBA1135 > JACQFD01 > JAEUHX01. The sequence continues at coordinate 59,431 of JAEUHX010000047.1, read as the reverse complement.
GAGGTCGCACGCCGCCTTTGCGAGCGCGATCCGCGCGCCCGGGTGGTGATCCTCGGCGGAGGCACGCACCAGAAGGAAGTGGCGCGCGACCCGGCGGCTGCCATGGGCATTGGCGACCGCGTGCTCTTCCCCGGTGTGCTTCGCGCGGACGAGTACGTGGCGGCGCTGCGCACCTTCGACGTGAAGGCTTACATGGTCCCCGGCACCGACGGAACTTGCCGCGCCGTCAAGGAAGCCATGTGCTCGGGCATCCCGGTGGTGGTCTCCGACGCGGGGATGCTTCCGCAGCTCGTGCGCCACGGCGAGACGGGGCTCGTGTTCGATGGCTCTATCGATGGTCTCGATCAGGCCGTCGAGATGTTGCGAACGCAACCCGAGCTGAGGCGCCGCCTCGGCGACGCGGCCCACGCCGCCGCGCTCGCCCGTTGGACCCGCGACGGCATGGTGCGGGGCGTCGAGGCGGTTTACGAGCAGGTGCTCCGGGGCTCGCTCGCGAGCCGCTGAGCGCCCACGCACCCCGCCTTCATAGGTCATTTATACCGGCGGCATCGGGCTGCCGATCCCTGCGCTACGCTTTCTTCGCATGTCCCGGACCGCAGCCGGAACCCACGTGCTCGCCGCGCCCCCTGTCGAGGAGCCGGCTGCCGCATGGGCGGAGCCGACGCGGCTCGTGATCGAGTCGTCTGAGCGGGCCGCCGAAGTGCGCGCACGCCTTCGCGGGTGGGCCGAGGATCCCGCGCGCTTGCCGGGTGCGCGCCTCGTGAAGCAGGGGCGCAAGCGCACCGTCGTGCGTCTCCCCGAGCAGGCGCCGCTGCCGGCGATTTATGTGAAACAGGAGCGCGTGCTCGGCGGCTACGAACGCATCAAATCGGTTCTTCGCCGATCCCATGCGCGCGTCGAGTATGAGAACGGCCTCGCCCTGCGCGCCATGGGAGTGCTCGCGCCGACGCCGATTTGTTATGCCGAGTGGTCCGACGGTCCATTCTTACAGAAAACGCTGACGGCGTTCGAGGAACTGGCGGGTGCGCCACAGGTCGACGCCTTTCTGGCAGCGCTGCGGGACGAGGAGCGCAAGCGCGCGCTGGCCGCCGTGGCGCGAGCGCTGGCTTCGGCCCACGCGCGCGGCGTCGATCTCACCGATTGCCACAGAGGGAATTTGTTGGTTTTTGCGAGCCCCGAAGGCGGCATCGACGGCCTTCGGCTAGCGGTGCTCGATCTCGCGAGCGTGCGCCTGCGCGCCCCCGACGAGGAGGCCCGAGTGCTGCGCGTGGGACAGCTCATCCATTCGCTGCGCGAGGTTTTGTTGCAAAGCGAACGGGCCGCGCTGGCGCGCAAATATGCGGCGGCGGCGGGGCTCCCGGTCACCGAGATTGGCCGTTTCGAGTGCGAGTCGCTGGAGGCGGAGCGAGAGGTTCACGAGCAGCGCGAGCGGTCGCGCGATCGGCGTTGCCTCGTCGATTCCACGGAATTTGCCGTCGAGCGCTCGGCGTCGAGGCGGATCTTTCGGCGGCGCGACGTGGCGCTCGACATGCTCGTCTCCCTCGCACACCTCGGAAAAGACGAGCGCGCGCTTGAGTCGGCTGGCGCGCGCATCCTGCATTCGGAAGGGCGCAATCTCGGATTTGTGGTGGACGGCAATGATGGACGCGGAGAGCGCCGACGCTTTTTTGTGAAGCGGACGCGGGCGAGCTCACTTTTCGGAGCCCTCGTCGACGCCGTTCGCGGCAGCCGCGGCCGGCGCGCTTGGAAGGCAGCCCATGCGCTCGCGCGGCGAGGCGTGCCGACGCCGAAGGCCTACGGACTGATCGAGGAAGGGCCTCTCATGCCGCTCAGCGCGACGCTCGTCGTCGAGCTCATCGAAGGATCGGTGACGCTGCGGGAAATCGCGGCGCGCTTTCCCGATCTGTTCCCATCGCGAAGCGCGCGCGCGCGCTTTCTCGGGGAGCTCGGCGCCGCGGTCGGAAAACTGCATTCTCAGTGCGTCTTCCACGACGACCTCGCGACGAAGAACATCTTGGTGCAATTGCCGAAGAGTTCCGGGGAGTCGGCGCGATTCCACTTCATCGACCTCGACGCTGTGCGCAGCGTCGGCCCTGCGATGCCGCGCGAATTGTATCTTCGTGCGCTGATGCAGCTCGACGACTGCCCGCGCACCGTCTCGCGGGTCGACCGGCTCCGATTCTTGATTGCTTACGAATCAGCGCTCGGAACACGGTTCCCGAAGTCCGACCTCGCCGAGGTGCGCCGCATGCTGCGCGAGCGCTTCCTCCGCTCGAAGCGCGACTTCGCCAAAGACGGGCCGCATTGAGCGCGAGCGCGATATGAAACGCGCGATCGCGTGGCTCGCGCTCGCTGTTGCGGCGCAGGCGCAGTCGGCATCCGACTTCGAATTGTGGACTCTCACGCAGAGCCGCGAGTCCATCGCGGTGGCATGCGACGCGAAGGCGCCGCCGCTCGTGCGGCGCGCCGCCGAACGGCTGGCCGAAAGGCTGCGCGCGACGGACGCGAGGCCGGTGCGCCGCATCGATGGGCTGCCTTCGAAAGGGAATGCACTTTTGTGCGTTGTGGGGACCTTCTCCGATCCAACCCTTCGGGCGGCGATCCCTGCGCCCAAGCGCTTCTCGTGGACTGACGGGGGCGTCGCCGTCGGCGGCATCGCGCTCCAGGGGCAGACCGACGCCTTGGTGGTATTCGACGAGGCCGGCGGCTCGCCCGTGCTGGCCCTGCTTGCCGGGGCGCCCGGCACGCTCGGCCGCCTTGCCGGAGAAGTTACTTTTCCGGAGCGCCCCGGCGTGCGCGCGCTGCGCGACGGAGAGAGGCCGGGCTGGGCGGAGGCGATCGGGCCGCTCGCCGAGCGGTTCGAATCGGGGATTCGCTGGCGATGGCGCGGCGTGGGCTCGGAGCCTCCGGTGCCGCCCGAGCGTCGTCTGGCGCTGGCGCGCGACCGCGAGCAGGCGCTGCAGAGTCTCTTCGAGTTGACGGGCTCCTTTCCCGCTGACGCCGTCGAAGTGGTTTTGTATCCATCCTTGGCGGAGAAGGCGCGTCTCACAGGCGATTGCCGTCCCGTCCATGCCAATCGCGTGGCAGGCCGCCTGCACGCCGTGGAGTCCGACGGGCAGAGCTCCCTGAGCGGCGCCGATTGTGCACTCTTGGCAATCGACACGGAGCTCGGTGTCGCAGCTCGAGGGTGGCTTGAGGCCGGCGCGATGCACCACGTACGGACGGCAGGGCGGGACGCAAAAGTGAGAGTCACAGAAGCGAAGCTCCTTCGCCAGCTCGCGGCGCAGCCGATCGAGGCGATCCTCGGTGAGGGGGCGATCGGCCGGCGCAGCCCGCGCATCGTGTCGGCCGCCGCAGGGCGGATGGTGGCCGCCCTCGCGAGGCAGCTCGGCACCGACCGATTCCGTTCCTTCTACCAGCGGTCGGAGGATCTCCCGGCGCAGGCTCCTCTCGAGGATGTGTGGAAGTCACTTTTCAGCGAGCCCCGCGAGCTGCCGCGCTCAGCCCCATCCGGGCCGACGCCGGAGCGCCCCTGGGCGGGATTCCAGCTCCCGGAGTCGGTCGACCCGGCGGCGGGGGCTTTTGGATCGGCGCAATGGGATGCCGTCGCGTCCGCCGGGGCCAACGCCGTATTGCTTACAGTTCACAGAAATCTCGACGCGGGCGGGCGCGCGGCGGCGGCGGCCTATGACGACACGCTCGGCGCCGAGTCCGCATCGCCGCGCCGGTGGCTCGAGAGCGAGATTGCCGCAGCGGCTGTGGCGGCCCGAGCCCGCGGTCTCGCCGTCGCGCTCCGCACCCGATTCGTGGGAGTCGAGAGCGATCAGTGGTTCGGCGAGCAGTTCGGCCGGTCCGACGCGGAGCGAGCGCGGGCATTCGAGCGGCTTCAAGAATCGCTGCTGCACGACGCGCTCCTCGCGGAGGAGATCGGTGCTTCGCTGCTCTTTGTCGGCGTCGAGTTGCGCGGCATGTCGTATTCCAAGGAATCCGCGGAATGCTGGTCGCGCAATCTCGAAGCGCTGAAAGAGATCACCGATATTCCGCTCACCTATGGCGCGAGCTGGCGGCGCGTGGCGGGGAAGACGCGCCCGGGGACGCGCGAGGAGGACTTCGCCTACGAGCCGCAAGTTGTGAGCTTCTGGCCTCAGATGGATCTGTTCAGCATGGCAGGCGACTTCCCGCTCGAGACGCGTGCCGGCGCTGCGAATGACGGTGAGCTGCTCTCGGAGGCGCGCCGCCGTCTCGACATTCTCTCGGGGCTTGCAGCAACACAACAGAAAGGATTCTTGATCACCGATGTTGGATATGTGCCGACGAAGGGAGCGGCGGTGACGCCCTGGCGGCGCAACGGCGAGCGCTCGCCCCTCAGCGCAACCCGAGCGTGGCGGGCATTCTGTGAGGCGCTTTCCGGACGGGAGCGGATGTGTGGCGTCTTCGTCGACGCGTGGCCCACGGAGGCGACGCTCGCGCTGGCGGGCCGCGCCGCCCGAGTCGTCGGCGCCCACGCCGCGGCGGACGTCGATCGGCTGCTCCTGCCGGCCCGCCCGCGGTGACCGCGCTCCGCTCGGTTCTGCAGGCGATCGCCGAGGCGACGCCTGCCGTTCGCCGGTTCTTTCTAGGATGCCTTCTCCTCGGGACGGGAGCCGCGTTTCTTGAGGTCTTGCTAACGCTGTATCTTCAGGAGGAAGGACTCCCCAAGAATCGCATTGGTGACATTCTCGCGCTGCGCGCCGTCGGCACCGTTCTCGGCGCGATGGTTGCGGGGCCGCTGCTCTCTCGCCAGCCGGTGCGCCGCGTGCTCGCGGGGGCCTCCGTGCTGGCTGCGGCGGCGCTCGTGGCGATCGTTGAGGTGCGCTCCGACGGGGCGCGCCAGGCCGCCGCCGCGCTCTTTGGATTCGCCATTACATTTCGAATTGTGGGCTCCGGGCCGTTCCTTTTCCGCCAGGGCTCCGAGCGGTGGATGTCGATGCTGTTTGGGATCGATGCTGCCATCCTCGCTGCCACGCAGGTCGCCGGCAGCGCTCTCGCCGGCGGAGCGTTTGCACTTTTTCGTGAGCTTGGCACGGGCGCAGCCGGCGCGTACCGCGGGGCGCTCCTGTCGGGCGCGTGCCTCATCGCCCTCAGCCTCCTTCCTTACCTGCGCATCGAAGAGCGCGCGGCCGTGGAGCTCCATGGCGAGAAGGCCAAGGACGGCTCGCTTCCGCTGCGTCTCGCGCTGCGGCTTTGTGTGCCTTTCTTCCTCGTCGGCGCGGGCGCCGGCCTCACCATTCCGTATCTCAACCTTTATTTTGAGGACCGCTTTTCCACACCCGCGCCCCACATTGCGGTTCTGTATGCGGGCGTCGCCGCGACGACGACGCTCGGATTTCTGCTGAGCCCCTGGCTCGCGCGCCGCTTCGGTCTCGTCCGATCGGTGGTGGGGGCGGAGCTGCTGTCGGTGCCGTGGGTGCTGGTGCTGGCCTGGTCGACGCGCTTCGACCTCTCCGCGGCAGCATTCTTGATCCGCGGCGCATTTATGAACTTGCCCTATCCACTCTACAACCAGCTCATCATGCGCGTTGTGGCCCCCGAGCAGCGTGAGCGAGCCAACGCGCTCACGAAGCTCGCCTGGAACGCGTCTTGGGTTGTGACAGCCTGGATTGCCGGCGCCATGCTCGAGCGCTTCGGCAACAATTACGTCCCGACCATGCTCACAACCGCCTGCTTTTATGTGAGCGCATCCTGCAGCTTCTGGATCTTCTTCCGGCGAACGGGGCTCTGAGAGGAGCCGCAGTGGGCGCGGCCGCCGGCGCCTCTGCACTCGGCAGATGGGCCCTTCCGGCGAGTAGTCCCGCGGGATAGAGTCGCTACGGCTCCCGAGTAGTTTCGCTCCGCAATTCTCCGAGTTGGGGGAGCGCTGCGACCGCAACCGCAGGCGACCCCGAAGCTGGAATCGGCATGATCCTCTCCGCGTCCGCAGGGCTCTTGGCATTGGGGTATCTGAGCAGCACGGCAGTTGCCCAAGATCCACAACATCACTTTGCGCAATCGTTCTCGCCGAGCCTCTCGACCGTGCGCGGCCTGCTCGTCGATGTCGACCACGATGGAAAACTCGACGTTATCAATGGCGGCGTCTACAACATTGGCGTCCTTCGCGGGAAGGGGAATGGTCTCTTTGAATCCGAGACTCTTTTTGTAGGACCCACGGGCCTCTACGACCTGACCGCGGGCGACGTCAACGGGGATGGCGAGGTTGACCTCATCGCGAGCGGCTTCTACGACAACCAGATCCGCCTCCTCGTGGGCAACGGCAGTGGATTCCCGACGGCCCCACCGATTCAACAGGCGATTCAATGCAAGGCAGTGCTTCTCTCAGACCTCGATCAGGATGGTGATGCCGACCTTGTGTACACGGCGCGCAGCAATCCTGGAATCATGGCGGTGATGGCGGGCAATGGCATCGGGGGCTTCTCGTCCGCGTTCACGCTCTCTCTGCCCGGAGCTGAGCCCACCGCGCTCGCGAAAGGCGAATTTACCGGCGACGGCGTGAGCGACCTCCTCGTCGCGGGCGGCGTCCCTGGCGGCGGATTTGTGACGGTGCTCTCCGGATCGATCGGATCGCTGCAGCTCACGCCAGGATTCTCGGCGTCTGCGCCTGCGAGTGTGCTGTTCGTCCGACCTGGCGATCTCAATGGGGATTCGCTCTCGGACGTCGCCTATACAATTGCCGCCGGAGTGCCGATCTCGATCTCGCTCGGCACCGCCGGCGGCTCGCTTACACCAGCGCCCTCATTGTTGGGAGTCGGATGGACCCACGCGCCCGCAATTGCGGATGTGGATTCTGACGGGAAGGCAGACCTCGCGGTGGCTCGATCGATCCTCGTTTCATCGAGTATCACGTATGGTGAGTCGAATTTGTATCGGGGGACCGGCTCTGGCACGTTCGGATTGCCCGAGCGCAGATCCATCGGCTCCGCCTCGGGCTACACGTTGCTCGAAGACGTCACTCGGGACGGATTTGTGGACATCGTGACGATGGGAGTCGGCACAGGGATGATCGAGGTTTCCCCCAATGATCGCACGGGCGGATTCCACCCAGGGAACGCTCCGATCCCTTTGAGCGGAGCGGGTTTCGACCGAGCGATCGTCGCTGATTTCAATGGTGATCAGAAGCCAGATGCCGCAGTCTCGCTGGATGGCCAGTACTATCAAGTTGCGGTATTTCTGAGCTCCGGGAGCGCGATGCAACAAGTCTCCTCGACGCAACTTTTGGGAGGTCTGCTTCGTGAGGGCGATCTCAATGGTGATGGAGCCATCGACCTCGGAAGCTACGACGGCCTCAACCTTTATCCTGTGTTGGGAGACGGCTTGGGGAACCTTCAGCCGCTCGCGGGTGTGCCGCTTCCGAATCAAGGTGGCACAAATGCCAAGGGCATTCGATTCGGCGATCTCAATGGGGACGGTGCGCTCGACGCCATCGCGACCGAGGGACTCGGGAGACAGGTTCATGTCGTGCTCGGGACAGGATCCGGCAGTTTTGTGTATTCGAACACGTTGATTGCTCCGATCGGCATGTCGCTCGGAGACATCGCGCTCGGAGATTTCAGTGGCGACGGGATTTCCGATGTGGTCGTAGGCGGCAATGGATCCAATGCGCTCACGCTCCAAGGGATCCCATCGGCTCCATTCCTCACTTCTCAGTCCGTCATCTCGATCTGGGGATTCAGCTACGGCGTCGGCTCTGCGGACCTCAACGCCGATGGGCTCCAGGATTTCGTGTTGACGGGACTCCTGGGGATCTCCTCTGGAACTCTCACTATTCTCAAGGGAGTTGGGCTCTCCGGGCTGCAGATCGTTCAGTCGTACGGACTCTCCACGCTCTTCGGCACGCCGATTTTTGAGGATCTCGATTTCGATGGGAACCTCGACTTCGCAGCGCTTGATATCAACAACAACATGCAGGTTTTCCTCGGGGATGGAAACGGGGCAGCGGTGCGAGCCGATGGGCATGCGAGCGTGGCACGGTCGAATATCACCATTGAAAACGCTGTTCACGGGCTCTTCGGCGGCGATTGGAATGGCGACGGATTGAGCGACCTCTGCGCAATCAAAACTGGCGCTGTGATTCCGTTCTATCGCACGCAAGTCCTTCACGCCGGCGTCGAGCGTTACGGTTCTTCAACCGCCGGCTGCGACGGCAGCCAGCGCCTGGAAGTTCAACAATCTCCGGAGGTCGGCAACGCGGGATTTGAGGTGCATTGCACCCATGCGCCGGCCAACAGCGTGGGCCTTGCGCTGCTGACCGATTCCCTGGATGTCCCCGGAAGCGATCCCTTTGGGATTTTTGTCATGTTACATGTCGACCTCTTCGCGGCAACACAGATCGCTGCGCTCGACATGCCTTCCGATTCGGCAGGTCATGGCTCCGTGGCGCTTCCGATTCCCAACGTGGCTGCGCTCGCGTCGCAGACCTTCGGCATCCAGGCTCTGTGGGCTTGGTCGCCGACGATCTGCACTCCCACGCCCTTCGGCTTGAGCACCTCCGATGCGCTCCAGCTGACGCCGCTGAATTGATCGCGGTCCTGGTTCGTTGAGCCGAGCAGGGCGTCCGGTTCCGCCATGGAGCGGAGCCGGGCGCTCTCACTATTTCAAGGCGCGCATGCGGGCGAGGTTTGCTTCGAAGCGCGGGCTGCCGCGGCGGAGCGCGATGACCGCGGAGCCCTCGCGGGCGACGTCGGGGTCTCGATACACTTCCACCCAGTCGGCGCCAAGCTGCGGCGCCTGGTATTGTGGATCTTCCCGCGGCTTTCCGTAGCCGAGCACGTACGGGGGGAGCACGAGGAAATCAAAGGAGTAGCGCGCCAACACTTCTTGCGTCCGCCGCCCTTCGATGAGGTCGCGGATGTCGCGGTACACATCGGCGCCGAGCGTTGTGATGCGCCCGTCGAAGGCGACGGTCACCTTGGGAAAGCAACGGTACAACAGATATCCGCCCCACGGCGGGCGATTCAGGCACGCGCCTTCGAGCCCCGCCTTCTCGACGAGATCGACCGCAACGAACGGCTCATGGGCGGGCCACACGATTCCGAATGCGCTCCCCGTGGCTTCCACATAAAGAGGGATTCGCAGCGCGGCGTCGCGGGCAAGGGCGAGAGAAGCCACAATTCCCGCCAGAGCACCGAGCCCTCGGCTCAGCCCCGCAGCCCGAGGTCCCGACGCGCCGAGCTCCGCGAGCGCGTGGGCCGCAAAGAGAGTACCCACAAAAAGGAAGAGGTCGTGGCGGTTCGCCGTGAATGCAAGCGCCACAAGGGCGGCGCCCGCCGCTCCGAGCGCCGGATCGACCGGAGCTGGCGCACCGCGCGCCGCCGCGCGCCGTGCCGCGACCAGCGCCCAGATCGCAAGCGGAAACACCACCGCTGCGGCCAGCGCCAACATGGCGAGCGTCGCGCGGAAGTCGTTACCGGGCGTCATGCGCGCGATTTCCCGAGGATCGGTGACGAGCACGAGCGGCGATTTCCACTCGGGGATGAGCTCCGCCATGCCCTGCGTTTCAAAGGCGTAGGTGACGACGTCGAATCCGTAAGGATTGACCAGAAGGAGCAAGGCGCTCGCCGCGGAGAGCACCGCGAGGCGGGCGGCGCGCGCGCTCTCGGCTCCGATCCATGCGCCCATGGTCGCCACGCCGAGAATCGCCGGAGCGATCACCGCGGCCGCATGCACATTTCCCCAGAAGACCATCAGCACGCAGAGCCCCGCCGCAGCACCGGCCGAAGGCAACCCATCGCGGCGCGAGCGCAGGGGCGTGTTCGGCACCGCGACCACGAAGCGGTCGATCAGAATCGCCGTGCACAATAATGTCAATAGATGCGGGCGAAGCCTCGCGAGATGCCAATCAAAGGCGAGTGCGGAAAGCGTGACGACGATCGGCGCGAGTGCGCTCCCCGTCAGGCGATGGGTCGTGCGCGCCAGCACGACGAACGCTGCGGCAGCCGCCCCTGCCATGAGGGCGCGAAACGCGCCGAGGCCGAAGGCGGCGCGCACCCACTCCGTGATCACCTGTGCCAGCCACTCGTGGTCGACGTAGGGGACGCCGGGCGCCGTGCAGGAGAAGAGGTCGACCCGCGGAATCTCGCCGTGGTCGAGGATCCAGCGCCCGACGGCGAAGTGGAGCCAGACGTCGTCGTCGTGAATCGGGCGAAGGAAGAAAAGGAACGCCAGTGCGCCGCAGACGGCGTACGCTCCGAGTCCTCGGGCGGTCGAGATCGGGCGGGGAGCGTTCATGGGGAGAGGAATGTGACGGAGCGCGCCTGCGATTTCAGCCGGCTGTCGCCTGCGGCTGCTACTCTGAGGGCGGCTTGGCGCCTCGCCCGCTCACGATTCGGCTACTTTTTGCGACGCTCCTCTCCGTCGGAGTGCCGTTCGCCGTCTTCGTCTACTTCGTGATCGATTTCGTCGGACGCACCGTCACCGCCGACGCCGCCGAGTTCTACCTTCGCAACAAGGCGGGCGACGTTGCCGACAAGATCGATCTCTCGCTGCGGGAGCGCCGGCTCGACCTCCTCCTTTGGGTGCGCGAGCCGACGGCCGTCGATGCCCTCTTGGAGCGCGAGGACGCCGCGGCGCGTGAGCGGCTGACCGAGGCGCTCAATACGCTCTGCCGAGTAAAGGAAGTGTACGATTTGCTGGCGGTGTTCGACGCGTCGGGGCGCCCCGTCGCCTGGAACACCCAGCGCGCGTCGGGCGAGACCATCTCCGAGGAGAACCGCCTTCGCCTCGAAGGAGCCGATGTTTACAACGCCCGCTGGTTCACCGAGGCGCTCGGCGGGCGCGAGGTGCCCGTCGATTGGCATCGCGACAGCCTGCTGCTGAAGGACGTTACCTTTCCCTCGAAGGAGCCGAGCGATTATTCGGTCGGCTACGCGGCTCCCATCCGCGACCCCGCGCGACCCGACACGGTGGTCGGCGTCTGGTACAGCCTGCTCGGATGGCGCGCGGTTCAGGAATTATTGGATCGTGCACAGATCGACGCCAGAGCCGTCGACACGGAACGCTACCGTTCGGCCTATGCGTTTCTTTGGAAAGAGGACGCCAACACGATCATCGGTCACCCCGACCGCTCCCTCTACGGCACTTATGTCGCCGGGCCCCCCGTCAATCTTCCGGAGCTCCGGGAGGCCGTGCTCAAGAATCCCGACGGATTTCACATCTATGATTATCAAGGAAAGAGCAAGCGAGCCGCCTTTCGGCGCACCCTGGGCGTTGGAGAAGGGGGTTTTGGCTGGATCGTCGGCGTCGGAGTGAAAGACGAGCAGGTCTTTGAGCCGGCGCGCGTCGCCGGGACGATCCTCCTCGTCGGCTCGCTGGCTGCGGCGCTTGGATTATTGGTCACTATTCTCGTGGTGTCGAGCACGGTCACGCGCCCGCTCGTGGCGCTCTCGCAGGAGGCTGACCGCGTTGCCCGCGGAGAGCTCGGCGCCCGCGTCGTCCCGTCGGGGCCCGCCGAGACGACCGCCCTCGCGCAGTCGTTCAACCGCATGGCCGAGGAACTCGAGGCGAGCCGCGAGAAGCTCGTGCGCGCCGAGAAAGAGCTCGCGTGGCGAGAGATGGCGCGGCAGGTCTCCCACGAGATTAAGAATCCGCTCACGCCGATGAAGCTGTCGATCCAGCTTCTCGAGCGCGCGTGGCGCGACCGCTCGCCGGAGTTTGAGAACATTCTCCAGCGCGCGATTGCAACCATTGATCGACAGATCGAGTCGCTGCGGCGCATTGCGACCGACTTCAAGGCATTTGCCGGATCGGCGGTTCACAAAAGAGAGAACATACAAATAACGAAGCTCCTCGAGGAGACGGCGGCGCTCTTCGCGGCATCTGCACAGAGCAAGCGCGTTCGCATCGTCGTATCCTCCGAGCAGGCTGTCGTGCTCGGGGATCCCGAGGAACTCCAGCGGGCGGTCGTGAATCTCCTCGACAACGCGCTTCAGGCGGCGCCACCGGACACCGCTGTCGACCTCACGGCGCGGTCCGCTCAGGGGCGCATTCGGATTTGTGTGCTCGACCGCGGCGCTGGCGTGCCGGCGGATCTGCGCCCGAAATTGTTCACTCCATACTTTTCGACACGCACCCACGGCACCGGACTTGGCCTCTCCATTGTGCGGCGGATCGCCGAAGACCACGGCGGCGCGGCGATGCTCGACGAGGGCACCGTCGAGGGCACTGCCATGGTGCTGGAGCTGCCGCTCGCCACCCCCTCGAGCGCCGCTCCGACGGAAGGGGCGCAAGCGGCAGCAGCCGAGAAAGGGGCGGCCGCCCAGCGCCTACCTTCGTAGCCCCGATCTGCCCCATGTACGCCACGGCTTTCGCCGCGACGCTGCTCGTCCTCGCGCAGGAGTCGCCGCTTTCTCTCCGGGAGCTGCCGCCGCTGCTCGGACGCCAGCCCGATCCGGCCAAAGAGCCGGCGCCATCCAAGCTGCCGCCCTTTCGCGTCTCGGGACGCGCCATTCTCATTCGCTATCGAGGCGCGCGCGGAGCCGGTCCGGAGGTGACCCGCTCCATGGAGGAGGCACGAACGCTGGCCGGCGCGCTTCTCGTGCTGGCGCGCTCGACAGGCGTGAACTTCGCCGAACTCGCATCAAAGTGGAGCGAGGACATGACGCGGCGCCGCACAGGCGGGCACCTCGGCACGCTCGAGCCCCGCAAGGACATCCCGCCGCTGGACCGCGCGCTCTTTCTCCATCGCGTTGGGGCGGTGATCGGCCCCATCGAGACGGTGGAAGGATTTGTGATCGCCCAGCGCGAGCCCGTCGAGGCCCTTGGATACTCACAAATCGTCATCTCCTGGTCGGAATCGCGCATCCCGCCGAAGGTGCCGCGGTCGCGCGCCCAGGCGGAGGCCGCGGCCAACGCGCTCGCGGCGCAGGCGATCGCGGATCCTTCGCGTTTTGACGATTTATTACGTGCGGAGTCCGACGACCTCGGGCTCGGCGACGTGCCGGGGGCGCAGCTTCCGGCGGTGCGCGGGAGTCTCGATCCCATGGTGGAAGAGGCGCTCCTTTCGATGGCGGTGGGCGACGTGGCGGGGCCGTTCGAGCTGCCGAGTGCATTTGTGATCATGCGCCGCGAGCAGGTCGAGTGGGTCACGCTCGACACGATCCTCGTTCAGCACCGCGGCGCGCGCGGTGCACCTGTTTCGATGGTGCGAACGCGGGAGGAGGCACAGGCGCGGGCGCAGTCACTGCTGGAGGAGGCGCGCAAGGCCGGCGCCGCGTTCCCGCGGCTCAGCGAGCGCGAGAGCGACGACCCCGCCGACCGCAAGCGCGGCGGACGTTACACGTACGCCGTTTCCACCGGAAGTCCCGCGTGGATTCGTGAGGCCCACTCGTCGATCAAGCTCGGAGAAGTGGCTTTGTTGAGCTCGTCCTACGGATTTCACATCGTGCGCAGGCGCGAGCTGGAGCGGGAATGAGCCGGCAGCCGCGCGTCTCCATCGTGCTTCCGGCGCTGAACGAGGAGCAGGCGCTCCCGCTCGTGCTCGCGGAGATTCCCAAGGGGATCGCTGCGGAAATTGTGGTGGTCGACAACGGCTCCACCGACGGCACGGCCGAGGTCGCGCGGCGCGCCGGGGCGCGCGTCGTCACGGAGCGTCGGCGCGGCTATGGGCGCGCGTGCCTCTCGGGGATCGCCGTGCTCGATCGCCCCGACATCATTGTGTTTCTCGACGCCGACCACAGTGATTACCCCGAGGACCTGCCCGCATTGCTCGAGCCGATCCTGGCCGACCGCGCTGATTTTGTGGTGGGTTCGCGGATTCGCGGCGGCGCGTCGCGCGAGGCGCTGCTGCCCCAGGCGTATTATGGGAATCGTCTCGCGTGCGCGCTGCTGCGGCTTTGCTTCGGAGCGCGCCACACCGACCTCGGTCCGTTCCGCGCCATTCGGTCCGAGGATTTGTATCGATTACAGATGGTCGATCGCGGCTATGGCTGGACCGTCGAGATGCAAGCAAAAGCGGCGATGGCTGGGCTTCGCGTCGAGGAGGTGCCGGTGCGCTACCGGCCGCGCGTCGGACGTTCAAAAATTACAGGCACCATCCGCGGAACGATCGGCGCCGGCACCAAGATTCTCTGGACCATCGCGCGTCTGCGAATGAGCGCGCGCGTCGGTTCGAAGATTACCTCTTCACACCTTCGAGCGGCGTCGAAGGAGTGCCGTCGAGATCTCGCCACGGCCCCCGCGCCTTGAGCGCGTTCTCAAAAGCCTCACGCCCTTCCGGCGTGTTCGGCGGAATGCCGTACTCGCCCTCCACGACCGCTCCGCGCCAGCCAACGATGAGGCCGTTGAGCCAGTGCAAGATCCCGAGATCGGGATAGCTGATGTAACGAGTGACGCGGAGGTTGTCACCCCATGAGTCGCGCGCGAGGTCCATCGCCCGAAGCTTGGGATTCCACGGCACCTCGAAGAAAAGTAAGAATCGAAACGAGATGGCTTCGGTTCGAAAGCGCCCGGTGGTGTCGGTCTCACGCTGAAAGGAGCGAAACGAGCAAGCCGGCGCACCGGCGAGCGCCAGAAGGGCGAGCGCCAGAGTCAGGCGTCGAGGAGCGAACACGTTCGATTGGGCGAAAGGGGAAGGCGGAGCGGTGCGGAGCCGCCGACGCGGCGCCGATCCCATCGGCGACGCAACGGTGGTCACCGTAGCGTGCGAGGTGGCGGACTCAAGGAGCGGCCGCGCCGCGGTTGCACGCGGAGGCTCCACTGCAGACCATCGCCGGAAGGAGCTGAAGCCGAGACTCCGTCGATGTCCTTCAGTAGATGATCACGGTGCCCGCTGCGCGGACCTTCTCCAGGAGCGCCAACTGGCTGGCGATGCGAACGTCGCGGCTCAGCTGGTCTGTGATCCTCGTGAACTCGGGCGGGCGCGCCCGGACCTGCTCTAGGATGAGCCCGACGTAGTAGCCGTCTCGGGTCTCGATCGGCCCGATGATTTCGTTCTCACGGGCCGGCGCGTCTTTGAAGAGCTCCCGCAGAAGCGGCGCTGGGAGGGTCGAGTGGTAGCTGATCCAAGGGAGCGTGTCCTTCGGCCGGAGCTCCGCCTTGCCGCGGACCTGCGCCACGACCTCTTCGAACTTCTCCCCAGCGCGCAGCCGAGAGGCCACGCCTTCCGCGTCGCGGCGGAGCTGCTCGCGGCGGGCACGGTCGAACCGCTTCCCCGTCGTCTCGTCGCGCGTCGAGATCAGGAGGTGGCGCAGTCGCACGCGCCCGACGGTCTCGAGGGGATGGGCGATGAGGTGTTGGCGCAGCACTCCGGGGTCGGTCACCGGCTCGACGAGCTGGTCGAGTCGAGCCTGGCGCGCGCACTCGAAGCCGTAGAGCCGGCGCGTCTGTTCGTAGGCGGTGGTCTGAATCTCCACTTCCAGGGTCAAGGGCCCTGCGCCGTCGACCGGGGCCGATTCCGGGAGGCGCGATGGCGGGCGATCGACGGTCGCTGCGCGCTCCAGCAGCGCCCTGCGCAGCAGCTCCGCGGGCGGAATCACATGGGCTGGGGAGAGCTGCCCCGCGACGCGCTCGTCGCGCGTGAGGGCGAGGCAGTCGACATAGGCATCGACCCAGCCGTCGAAGGCGGCCGAATCGAAGAAGGCGCGGCCATACTCGCTGTCGAGCTCGGTGCGCGCCTCGGGGTAGAACGCGCGGGCGGCCTGGAGCATCTCGCCGATCGTGACCTCGTGGGCGCCGACGCGGGCGACGACGCGCGGCTCGAGCTGCGCGAGGAACCCCGACTCCTTCGACGACGCGGCGTTCGGCTGGGAGGGCGCCGATTGGATCGGGCGCGGCGCACCGAGTGCGAGGAGCCCGAGGGGAAGGCACGCGAGGATCGAGTTCACAGCGGTCCGGGGCCTTTCAGTGAGATAGCAATATACTGCCCGAAGCTCCCGTGCGTTCGGCCGCACACACGCTCCTCCACCCTCTGGATCGACTCGCGGCGGCTTGGGCCGAACATTTCGGCCTCGGCGCACCTCGGGCGTTCTTTGCGCCTGGACGTGTCAATCTTCTCGGGGCGCACCTCGACTACAACGAGGGCTTCGTACTGCCAATGGCCGTCGATCGCGGCACCTATGTGCTCGCGGCGCCGCGCGCCGACCGCCGAGTGCGGCTGCACTCGTTGGATCGGCAGCCGACGGTCGAGGCAGACCTCGACAGGCTCGTGCTGGAGGCGTCGCACGGCTGGGCCAATTATCCAAAGGGCGTGTTGGCGGCGTTCGGGCGCGACGTTCCTGGGCTCGACCTGCTTTATTGTGGCGATTTGCCGATCGGAGCGGGGCTGTCGTCGTCGGCGAGCATCCTCGTGGCAACGGCCACGGCCGCCAATGCGTTCGCAGCTCGGGAGCGAAGCCGGATCGAATTGGTGCATTTGTGCCGCGGAGCAGAAGTGAACTTCGTCGGCGTGAAATGCGGCATCATGGACCATTACGCGAGCGCCTTCGGCCGCGAGGGCCATGTATTGCATTTGGACTGCCGCTCCATCACCCATCGGGAGGTGCCTTTCGACGGATCGAAAGCGACGATCGTCGTGTGCGATACAACAAAGCGGCGGGAGAACTCCGACGGAAGATTCAATGATCGCGTGCGCGAGTGCGGCGAGGCCGTGGCGCGCTTGCGCGAGCTCGGCGTGCCGGCGGGAGCCTTGCGCGATGTCGACCGCGCGACGCTCGAGAGGTACCGCGGGCGCATCCCGGAGATTCCTTATCGCCGCGCGCTGCACGTCGTGAGCGAGATCGAGCGCACGATTCGCGGTGTGCAAGCGCTCGATGCGGGCGATTTTGAGGCCTTCGGCGCGTGGCTTCGCGATTCCCACGAATCGTCCCGAGTGCACTACGAGGTCTCGAGCCGCGAGCTCGACGCGCTTGTGGAGGCAGTGCACGGGGCGCCGGGCGCCTACGGCGCGCGGCTCACCGGGGCCGGCTTCGGCGGCTGCTGCGTCGCCGTCGTGCGCCCCGATGCGGTGGAGGCCTTCCGGGCGGTGGTCGCGGAAAAGTATGAAGCCGCGACCGGACTCCAGCCGCGGCTCCACCCATTCCACCCGTCGCGCGGTGCGACGGCGCTTTGATTACCTCTTCGGCGACGAGGTCGAGCGCGAGGAGGTCGGCGCCGCGAGCGACTCGGCGAGGCGCACTTCGGCGGCGGCGAGGAACAGATCGGTCGTAGTGCGGTCCTCGGGGCGCGCCAGCGCCGCAGCCTGGCGGAAGGCATCGCGCGCAGGGAGGAGTTCCTCGCGGAAGAGTCGATTCACGCCGAGGACGAGCCACGCATCGCTGTCCTGCGGATTGCGTTGGACCCAGGCCTCGAGTGCGGCGATGTGACGCTCGAAATCGCCGATCACGCCGTAGAAGCCACGCTTGTCGGCTCGGCTCTCTACGAGAGTCGGCTCGATCGCGATCGCGGCGCGAATGGCGCGCGCCGCTTCCCCGTAGCGACCCATCGCAAACAGGGCGTCCGAGAGAATCAACTGTAAGTTCGCGTCGCGGGCTGCGAAGACACTCGCTCGCTCATAGGAATCGAGCGCGCGGTCGTAGCGTCCCACGCGGAAATACATGTCTCCGAGCGTAATGTAGCGATCGGCGAGCTGCGCTCCGGCGTCGGGCGCGATCGGACGGGGAGACTCGCTCTCTGCCGGAATCCGCGCGCTTTCCGACCGCTGTTGGATCGGTGCGGCGGGGGCCACCTGCGCGTCGTCATCGACGTACACAATTCGCTCCACGACCCGCTCCACCGGCTGCTCCGCGTAGACGTAGGTCGGCACGTAGACCGGGTACGAGAACGAGTAGTAAGGATAGGGCGCTGCGTAATAGTACCATGGCGCCGGATACCAAGGTTGGCTCCAGCCGTAGAGCGGTGCACAGTACGCCGCGGGGTAACTCCACCAATAGGGAGATCCCCAGCAGAAGGCGAGCCAGCTCGAGCCCCAGCAGGAGCCGAATCCGATCTGGAACGAGAGAGCGGAGTGCCAGCCCCAGTAATTGTACAGACCGCCGCCGCACCCGAATCCGAAGTTGAGGTAATTGTACCAGCTGAATCCGGTGGAGAGGCAGGTGGAGGCTCCGAAGCTCGAACCGAAGGCTGGGCCGCAACCAAAGTTATTAAAGGCAACAGTTCCCGCGATGGCGCCTGCCGAACGCGCAGCGGGGAGCTTGCGAATGACCTTGTCGGTTGCGATGGCAAGGGGAGTGCGATCGGCTCGGGCGATGGCGCCTTCGCGTCCGACCGTCGAGCTGCGCCGATCGGCGCGCGGGGCGGCGTCCGCTCCCGAGCGCGGCTGCAGCGGCGTGAGTCCGCCCGCACGCTTGGGGGCCGTGGCCCGCGGCACGTTCGGCGCAGAGGCGCGCGGCGTGTCGGTCAGATTCGGAAGTGTCGGCGTCCGCGCGTCGCGATAGCGCGTCCGCGTGAGGACGGGCCTCCCGCCGGTGGACGGAGACGGCGTCGCGGTCGGATTCGTTCGCGAGCGCGGCGAATCCGCTGTCGTCGGCGCCGAGGGCCGTGGCACCTCGGTCAGCGTTCGGCCCGAGCGGGGAACCGGAGGACTTGTGGACTCACGGGGCGTCGTCGGCGCCTTCGGCGCAGGCGTTCGCCGCGCTTCGCTATACCGCGTTGTCCAGCGCGACGGGGAGGGAAAGCCCGGACGCTCTGCGCTTCCGCCGGGGATCTCCGAAGGTGCGCCGACTTCCGGCGAGTCGGTCTCATAGGGAGCGGGCGGGCGGTTCCCCGAGCTTGGCACTTCCGAGGGCGGCGCATAGCGCGGCGCGCTCGGCGCACTTGGGAATGGGGTATTGGGGATCGGCGAGCTCGGAACCGGCGACCGAGAGCGTCCCGTGTCGGTTTCGGCCGGGAACGACGGGGAACTCGGGCGCGGGATGTCGTAGGTCGGCCGATCGGCGCCGCGGGGGATCGGCTCGTAGCGCGGCTCCGGTCGTCCCGACTCGGGGAACGAGTTGCGAGGAACCGGCGATGCGCCGGGATTCGACGGCGTCGGGAAGGAGGGCGTCGGGAAGGAAGGCGCTGGGCGCTCAACACTCCCGCGACCACCACTCGGCGGCGAGATCCCAGGTCCGCTCGGAGCGGGGCGCGGTGCCGGCATGGGCGACGGAGCCGGCGCAGGGGCCGGACGCGGCGCGGGCGCAGGAGACGGGCGCGGCGGCGCAGGCGCAGGCCTCGGGGCGCCGCCTCCCTGGCTTCCGCGGCCACCCTTTCCCTGCCGTGCCTGGGGCTCCTTCGCGGCGGCCAGGGCGCCTTTCGAGCCAGCCGACACGGGCTGGATGGCGATCGCCATCGACGGCAAAAGCAGAAAGCCGAGCGAACCGGCCACGAGCTGCGAGAAGGAGGGAATCATGGATGCTGTTCGGGGGACGCGGGCCTTTCGAGCAAAGGGGATGCCGCCGAGACTGCGCCGCGGCCAATGTCGTAAACTGCTCGCAAACAACGACTTGCCACGGTAGCCACGGTCGGCGTCGGGTCCACCCTGTCTACGGATGCGGACATGGCAGGTTCCGGGCGCGAGCGATTCGTTGGCGTGCGCCGGCCGGTCATCGGTCCAGCTCGACCCTCTGCACCAGCTCCCAGCGTGGCAAGGTCGGCGAGCTCGCTGCACGGCTTGCAGGCGCGCTCTGGGCCTGCCGAAGACCCGGAACGCCGATCCAGGGCTCTCCCCGCAAGGTCACTTTTCGGATTCTCGCCGCCTGCCCGAGGCGCTTGGCCGCTGCGGCCAGTACGCCGGGATGGGGCTCGCCGACGACGAGGATCGAGAGCGCCCAGCCGTCGTCCGCCCCGGCGGCCGATTGAACAAATCGGGCAACGGCGGTGGGGCGGCCGTCGGTCGCGAGCGCGGCCCGAAAGACGCTCGGCTCCGCGGGCGGCTTTGAACTCCACAGTTGATCTGCGATGCCCCCGAGATTCGGAGCGCTCCCCTCGGCCGCCGCCTTCAGCACCACGCGTTCCCGCTCGACTTCGCGCCAGCGCCGCAGCACGACCGCACCCGGCTTCAGCGACCGCGGCAGCTCCTCCCACGAGCTTCCCATGACCGCCGAAACCTCTGCGCGCTCGCGCGGCGGCTCGAAGAATGAATCCAACATATTCGCGCGCGCAGTCCATTCGCGAATCTCCAATGTCCACTCTTGGCGCGTCCCGCTCAAAGCCACTATTCTAGCTGGAAGAGACAACCCATCCGCGACGCGGGAGCCGGAATAGTGCCTTTGCTCGCCCGGGCGCGCGGCGCACTGCAGCTCGGCCAGCCGGTCGCCGCCGTCGACCGATGCCACGAATCCGCCTTCCGCCGTCCACGGCCCGCCGCTTGCACCCGGCTTCCAGCTCCGGTCGAGCGGGAAGCGCACCGCAGCGGCGAGCGCATGCGCATCGAACGCGACCCGTGCGAGATCCTCTCCGGTCAGCTCGCGATACGTGCCATCCTCGACGCGCTCATACGCGCTGGCGCCGTTCCAGAGCAGGATTCGGAACAGATCTCCTTCGCGAAATAACAAATGTGCGCGCACCGTTCCCGACTTCTGTGAGATGTATGCATCCAGGGTCTGCTCGGCCGACGAGCCGGGATAGCGCACCGATCCGACGAGGCGCGCTCCGGTGGCGGCCTCGAGAGCGGCCGCACCGCCGCGCGACGCGACAGCACGCGCCATGGGATCGTCCTGGCCGGCGCAGCCGAGGACCAGCGCGACCCATGCGCAGGGGATCACGGCGCCCGCAGCAGTGAGAGCCGCCGCGCGGCCTCCCGCAGCGTCTCATCGCGTTTGGAGAAACAGAATCGCACGAGTTCTCGGCCGTCGGAGGGTTGGGCGAAGAAGGAGGAGCCTGGCACCACAGCCACGCCGGGAGACTGCACGAGCTGCATCGCAAAGCTCACATCGTCGCTCGCCCGGAAGGCCGAGATGTCGGACATGGCGTAGTACGCGCCCGCCGGCACCACCGTACGAAACGGAGTGTCGCGGAGCACCTCGATCAGGAGGTCTCGCCGGGCTTGGTAGCCGCGCGCGAGTTCGCGGAAGTACTCGGGGCCGAATTGGAGTGCGACGGCGGCGGCCTCCTGAAGGGGCGCCGGCGCGCCCACCGTCAGAAAATCATGCACTTTGCGAAGCGCCGACGTGATCTGCGGCGATGCAATCATCCAGCCGATGCGCCACCCAGTGGCGCTCCAAGTCTTCGAGAGCCCCGACATGGTTACCGTTCGCTCGGCCATCCCCGGAAGCGTCGCGAGAGAAATGTGCTCCGCGCCGTCGTAGAGGATGTACTCATAAATCTCGTCGGTGAACGCGAGGCAGTCGTGCTCGATGCACAATTGAGCGATCAGCTCGAGCTCCTTTCGCGTGAACACCTTGCCGGTCGGATTATTGGGTGTATTCACCACAATCGCCTTGGTGCGTTTGGTGAAAGCCGCTCGAAGCTCCGCGGGGTCGAAGTCGAAATGCGGCGGACGCAGTCTCACAAATCGCGGATTCGCGCCCGCCAAGATCCCGTCGGGTCCGTAGTTCTCATAAAACGGCTCGAAGATGATCACTTCTTCACCCGGGTCGACGCACCCGAGCATCGCCACGCACATGGCTTCCGTGACTCCACACGTCACCGTGATCATCGTCTCGGGGTCGCACGGGATCCGGTTGTAGGCAGCCGACCTCACGGCGATGGCATCGCGCAGCGACTTCGCACCCCAGGTCACCGCATATTGATTGACATCGCGATTGATGGCTTCACACGCCGCGCGCTTCATCGCCTCCGGCGCCGGAAAGTCGGGGAAGCCCTGTGCCAAGTTCACCGCTCCGTAGCGGTTCGCCTGGCGCGTCATGTCGCGGATGACCGACTCGGTGAACCGGTCGGCCTTTGCGGAAGTGAATTTCCTCACTTGCCAAGAATAGCGATGGGCTGCTTCCCTTGTCAGCGCGCCGACGTGTCGCCGGCAGCGCGGCTCGCGGGGGACTCCGGCGGCCGCGATTCGCTGCGCTGGAGCCACCGTCGCCACGGACCCGCCTCGGCGCCGAGGTCGTCGCCGGCGATCCGCTTGAGAGCGCGCCGCGCCTCTTCGCGAACCGCCATCTCGGGGGAGCCGAGCGCTTCAATCAGCACTGGAGCTGCCGCCGGCTCGCCGATCTTTCCGAGGGCATTGGCCGCGGCCGCCGCCACGAGCGCCCTCGACCCAGGATTCTTGACGAGCCCCATGAGCTCGAGCGCCGCATGCGTATCCTTCGCCGATCCGAGGGCGTAGGCCGCATGGGTTTTCACCGCATCATTGGGATTTCGGAGCGCGAGCCGCAGGTTCGGCAGGATCGGATCCATCTTGGCGCCCGCGTCGGCGAGCCGCATGAGCGCCACACCCGCATTGACCTGCGACTGCACCGACTCCTCAGGCCGAAGCCGATCGGCCACGAGGTCGACCGGAGTATTGATATCCGCCAACTGTGCAATCCCGATCAATGCATTCTCGCGAACCAGCGGATCCGGGTCGTTCAGCGCCGAGATCAGTGGATTGAGCGCTGTCGGCTCCTTGGTGAAGCCGATCGCGGCAGCGATCACAGCTCGGTTGCGCACCGCAGCGCCGCTCTCAAGCTCGAGCTTTAGCTCTTCGAAGCGCTGCTTGGTGATCTTCGCGATCTCGAGAACGAGATTGTGGCGAAAGCTCAAATTTCGCGTGTCGGGGCGGCCGACGAGCGCCTGGTTCCACTGTAACAACAGCGTATCCAGCCGATTTACGACCGAGCCGATCGGCACGTCGGGATCAGTGGCGATCGCTTCCGCGCTGTATTTCTCCGGCTGCGGCTTGTTCGAAGAGCAGGCGGGGAGGAGCGCTCCAAAGAGCGCCACGGCAGCACAGATCAGGGGGGTTTGGTTCACGCGATGGCCGGGGAGGGTACAGGAGAACCCGACAGTGTCGGGTGAGGCAGCTTTGCTGTGGACGCAGCGCACTTCGGCAGCATTCCCCTCCAGCGGCCTCCCGGTAGTTGGCCGATAGTCTCCGCGGAGGAAAGGGAGGTCTTGCGATGGAGCTCACCGACCGGTTGCGCCTTGCGGAGGCGCGCCGAGCACAGATCGAGGCATTGCGGCTGATGCAGGCGCTGCGGGCGTGCGGTGCTCCGCTCGTGGTCCTCGATCTCGAGGGCAGCCCGAGGGTGGAGAGCGACGCCTGGGTCCAGGCGGCGAGCGCGCAACCGGGGCTTGCCGATGCGCTGCACGAGCTTTGCGGCGAGCTGACGGCGCAAACCGATGCCACGGTCGAGTGTCCCGAAGCGGGCCAGCTCACGCGCACGCCGCTCCTCGACAGCCGAGGCGCCCCGGTCGGCTACCTGGTGGCGCTTTCGACACGCGGCCCTGCCGAGGCGGATGGGTCGCCGCTCCAGCGGAGTTTTGAGCGCGCGCTGCGCAGCGCCGCGGGCGTCCTGGAGCACCGTGGGGTCGAGGTGCTGGCGCGCTGCCACGCGAGTGTTGGAGAAGCTGCTGCCGACTGGAGCGACTTCGAGGAGCGGGTTTTCGATCAGTTGCTGGAGCACGCGGCCGCTGCCCGCGGCCGGCGCATCGTGGCGGAACTCCGCTGCGACCCCGACCCGTGCGTCGATGTGTGGCTCGATGGGGAGCCCTCGAGTCTGAAGCGCGTATCGCTGGATGCCGCGTTGCGCGCGTAGGCGACGGAGGACTTATTTCTGGCCGATCAGTAAGGTCGGCGCGTGCGAGGCTCTCCGTTACGAAAAAGTGGGGTCGGCGCGTGCGCGCTACGACTCAATTGATAAGTGGGGTCGGCGCGTGCGCCGACCGGTTATCGCGCGCGTGCGCGCGAGGCTGTCGAATTGTGACTCGGGAAGAATGGGGCGTGGTCAGTCTTGGCGCGGCAGCGAACAGTCCTCGATGCTCGGCGGCTCATGAGCTGCGCAGAATCGGACCGGCGCTTCGCGCCAGTCCGATTCTGCGCGCGCCATGGCCTCGCATCTGCGGAACTCGCCGCGCCAAGACCGACCCACGCCCCATTCCTAGCCGTCCCTCATCTGTGAAGTCGTAGGGCGCGGGCATCGCCCGCGACGATCTCGCGCGCGCTTGCGCGCGCGGATGAGGAAACCTGCTTTCGGCGGTTCGTCATCGCGCGGGGCACGCCCCGCGGAGACCGGTTGGCGCGCGCGCCGAACCCACATCAGCAAAATGTCTCGGCGCGGGCGCCGATCTTACAATTCGAGCCGGGCGCTCTTCAGGCTAGCCCTTTCCCTTCGAAATCGGTCCCGGCGGAAGGTCACCTTTATCCGTCGCGGGGCCTTTCTTCCATTCTGGGATCGGTCCGATCTCCGTATCAATGACCGACTCCTTGCCCGCGCGCAGAATCTTGAGCTGGATGCTGTCGCCCGCGGCCATTTTTTCGACTTCGAGGCGCAGCGCCTCGACCGATTTCACTTCGACCCACGGCCCCGGCTTCGAGCCGCGGCGTCGAATGGCCAGAATCTGGTCGCCGCGCTCGATGCCCGCCTTGGCGCCGCGCCCTTCGGTGTCAAGGAATTGTGGCACTCCGGCCGCAGTCGGGCCGATCTTGCCGCCGAGGCGGCGCGCCATGGCCGTCGCGCGCCGGAAGACATCGGCCTCGAGGGCGTCCTCGCCCTTCGGCATTCCGTTTCCGCCAACCTTCTGAAAAAGTGGCTTCTCCTTCACGGCGGCGAGTCCCTTCAGCGTTTCGAGCACGACCCGTCCGATGGCCGCGGCCGGTTTGTACTGAATCTTGTCTGGCGTGTCGCGCGGCTGGTGGTAGTCCTTGTGCATTCCCGCGAAGAAGAAGATCGCGGGAACTTCACGCTTCACGAAATTGTGCTGATCGCTGCGCGCCTCATCATCCTTGGACCTTTCGACATTCTTGAGAATCTTTGACTCAGCCTTGAGAGACTTCGTGAGGATCGGATCCCAGACAGGTGACGTGCCGATTCCCGCGATGAAGAGGTAGCCCTCGGTCGAGCGCCCAATCATATCGATGTTGATCATCGCGTGCGTCTTAGAGAGCGGCACCAGCGGGTTGTCGGCGTAATGTTTGGATCCGAGAAGGCCGCGCTCCTCGCCGTCGAAAAGGATGAAGATCACACTTCGGGCGAGCGGCGCCTGGGCAATGGCGCGTGCCACTGCAAGCACGCCCGATGTGCCCGAGGCGTTGTCGTCGGCGCCGTAGTGCACCTCCCCTTGGTTTCCCATCGCGCCGGCGTCGCGCAGGCCGAGGCCGCAGTGGTCGTAGTGGGCTCCCAGGATCAAATATTCGTCGGGTTTTCCTCCGGCGGCGGCCTTCACAATTCCGACAACGTTGCGCATCGAGACGCCATCGGTGAACGGCTGAAAGTAGGTGCCGTCGACTCCGAAGGGTTCAACGCCGCGCTCCTTCATCTGATCGGCGATGAAGTCGCCCGCCTTCTTCCCCCCGGTCTGCCCGCTTCCGCGCCCTTCGAACTCCGACGACGCGAGGGTCTCGACGAGGTCGCGCAGCTCCTCGGCGGCGATGGGCCCCTTCGGAATGGTGATCTTCGAGGGCTGCGGCGGCGGGGCCTGCGCGGCGCAGACGAGGAGCGCAGCTGCTGCGAGGGCGAAGCCGGTGGAAATCGTGGTGGGGAGGATTCGCACAGATATGGGGAGGAGAAGGAGAGCGATGTAGCATGTCGCCCGATGGCCTCCGGCGCACCTATCGTTCTCGCGCTGCTCGCGCTCGTGGGCGCCGATCGCGACCGCGACCTCGGCGCCCTCGGGGCGGCCAATGCGGCCGAGCGGGCGAGCGCCTTGCAGCGGCTGCGGGGGAGCCTCACGACGGGCGACCTCGATGCATTGCTCGGCGCAGCCGCTGCAGGGCCGCGGGCGCGCGCCGCCGTCGTGGAACTGCTGCTCGAGCGGCGCGATTTGGGCCGCGCGTGGATCGGGAGCCTCGCGCCGGACGAAGGGCTGCTGCGCGACGTGCTCCGTGGCGCGCTCCAGCGGACGGCGCCCGGGATTCTGGAAGGAGACCGCGACCCCGAAGATCTGTTGGATCTGCTCCGGCGCTCACTTCCCGATTCGACGCGCATTCGGGTCGGGGCGGGGCGCTTCAACCTCGATGGGCTCGCCTACGAAATGCGGCGGGCAGCGCTCTTTCCGTTCCCCGTGCTCGTGGACCCCGCCGCGCCGGCTGCGGTGGTCGATCTTGCAGACGGCGCCGGGGAGTGCGTGTCGATTCTGCTGGAGGCGCCCTGGGAGGCGGCCCAGGCCGCGGCATGTGTGAGACTCACACTTTTTGCCGCCGGGTGTTTCGGGGGCGAAGAGCCGATGGTGGGGCCCCAGGCGATGGGGTGCGGCGAGATGTGGGTCGGCGGAAAGCGGCTTCCCGCCGCGCTGATCTATGGAGCTGAGGGCGGGGTCGGCGCAGAACGTGCGTGGCAGTGGTGGAGCGCTTGGCGCAGCGGCACCGGGGTCGCCGCCGAGCGCGCAGGCGTCGCGCTCGTCGAGCTCGCCCTCTCGCCGGTTGACGCCGCGGTGGCGGGCGCCCTCCTGAGCACCGATGGGGCGCGGGTTGAGGCGGCCTTCGCGGCGCTCGCAGGCTCTCCGCGACGGGGAGCCGCTCTCTTGGCCGAGGAGCCGCGGGCGCTCGACGCGTTCCTCGGGATTTGTGGCAAGAGACGGATGTCGGCGCAGGCGCGCCGCGTGCTCGAGGCGCTCCCAGCGACCGACGCCGCAGGACGCTCCTGCGGCGAGTTATTGGTTGCTTCCGCCGCCGCCGCCGCCGAGCGCGCTCCTTGGATCGAAGCGCTCGCGCGACGGCGCGAGGCAAGCGCGTTGCCGCTCCTTCGAGAGGCAGCTCGTTCGGGAGGGCCCGAGGAGAACGCCGTAGCGCTCCGAGGCCTTCGGCGGCTCGATCCGCCGCGGTCCGTCGAGGAGGCGATGCGCGCCCTCACGGCGGGGGCGCACGGAGCGCGGCTCGAGGCGGCCTTCGACGTGCTCGCGCGAACGCCCTCAGGGCCTGAGGCCGCGTCGGCTGCCATCGCGCAAGCGAGCGGCCCGGCGCGGGCTGCGGCCATCGGGGCAGCCCTCTTCTCGGGCGATCCGGCGGTGCTGGCCCATGCGGCGCAGTCGGTGGATGAACTCATGGAGCCTGCCGACGCCGAGCGCGTTGCCCGGGCCGCCCGTGCCGCCGCCGTCGACGGATCGCGCGAGGCGCTGGCGGCAGCATTGAGGGGGCGGAACGCGCTCCCTTCGGTGGTCGTGGCATCGTTCGCCGGGCTGCTGGAGCCGGAGCAGCTCGCCGCCGCCTCGCGTGGGCTGAGCGAGGCACTCGCAACCACCTGGCGGCGTCCAGCCCTACTGGCCCTCGGGGCCATCGCGGACGAGGAGGCCGCGGCGCGCTGGCTCTTGGCGCCGCTCTCCGCGTCGGGCACCTCCGTGAGCCTGCGGGCGGCCTGCGCCCTGGCGCTCGTGGAGTTCGTCGGCCGGCAGCCCGCGGCACGGCGCGCTGAGCTGCGCGGCGGCGCCGACCTTCGCCTTCGCCTCGGCCCGGCTGTGGCGCGAGCATGGCATTGGTCCGCGCTGGCGGCACCTGGGCCCGCCGCAGAAGAGCTGCGCCGAGCGCTCGCGGCGCTCCAATCGGAGTTCGACGCCGGGATCGCGTTCCCCTTTGAGGATGCGACTTTGTAGAGCGGTTGGGATCCCGCGCGGGCGATCAGCGCCCGGCTGAAATCGGGCCGGGACTTTGGTGAAGTCAGGACCCTCCAATCGCCGAAGCGGTGGGCGCCCCGAACGCGGTGCGCGCGCACCTGCCGAGGAATCCAAGCATTTTGAGCGTGACCGCACCCAGCAATCCGCAGCCGATCGCGGTGGTCGAGAAAGCCATCGACCCGCGGATCATTGTGTTTCATTCGCCGGCGTCGCGCGAAGCCGAGCAGTTCCGCGGGCTGCGCAATGCGATCCTGGCCATGAACCCCGAGCGCGCTTCGCGCAGCGTGGCGATGGCCGCTGCGACGGCCGGGGAAGGGCTCACGACAACGCTCATGAATCTTGCACTGGCGCTCTCGGAGCTCGAAGGCACGCGCGTGCTGGTGCTCGACGCGAACCTGCGCGATCCGGGGGTGGAGCGCGTGCTCGGGCTTCCCCATCAGCCGGGCTTGTGTGAGGTGTTACAAGAACGCGTTAGCCTGGGGCGCGCGATTCGGCCCTCGCTCTTCCGCAATGTCGACGTGCTGACGGCGGGGCGCGTGCCGGAGAATCCGGCGGAGCTGTTGGCCAAGGGGCGGATCCGGGCCGTGATCGACGCGCTCAAGCCCGACTATTCGTATTTACTGATTGATACACCTCCTGTCTCCGACTTCACCGATGCCAGCATTCTCGCCCGGGAGTGCGACGGCGCGGTGATGGTCGTGAGGCTCGAGGTGGCGCCACGGAATGCCGTCGAGCAGGCGATCGTACAAATGCGCTCGCTCGGCGCAAACCTCCTTGGCGCTTTCCTGGTGGGCTCCCGAACGGAGGGGCCGCTCAAGCCGATCGACGCCCGCTGAGCGCGCACATGCGCGCCGGGGCCGTCCCGCCTCCCCATGAGCTCCCGCATCGCGAAGACGATTTTTGATCTGTTCGCGCGGCAGGGCCGCGACGCGCAGGTGCAGGATCTCGCAAAGCAGGGGATCGAAAAAGTTACTTTGCTCGGCGCCGACCAGCTGGCCGTGCTGGTGGAGCGCGCCCTCGACCGCGCGCTCGAGCAGCGGATGCTTGAGCTGACTGAGCCGGAGAAAGCACAATTACTCGAACGCGCCCACGCGGAGTTCGAGGCGCTGCGCGCGCAGCTTCAGGGGCTCGAAGGGGAAGCCGACGCCAAGCGCCGCCAGCTCGAGGAGCTGGAGGGGAGGCTCGGCACGCTCCACAAGGATTTCCAGAGTGCCAACGCATCGCTCGACGCGGAGCTGGCGGCGGCGTCGGCGGAGGGAGCGGAGTTCGCCGAAGCCGACGTGGACGCGGCGACGCTCATTGCAATCATACAAAACGCCGGCGTCCGCGACGCGGCGGCCGCGCAGCGCGTGGCGCTCGCCATCGCCGAGCACCTTCGGGCCGAGCGGAGCCGTGCCGCGGAGGCCGCTGCCCGTGCGCAGCGCGAACGCATCGAGAATCTTGAGCGGCGGCTTGCGAAGCTCAATGATACGCTCTCGCGCACCGAGGAGGAGCTCGAGCGGGCGCTCCAGTCGGGCGAGCGCGTCGAGGGCGTGGCATCGATCTACCGCACCGTTCAGGGACTTCGAGCGAGCGCCAAGGAGTTCGAGCGCAAGCGAGCGATGCTCTCCGACATCTTCCAAAAAAACCTGATCCTACAAAAGGGAGCGGCAACCGCGTAAGCGGCGCCTTGCAACATGAGCGATTCGACGAGCGGCAAGCCGGCAGCGGCCGGAGACGAGAAAAAGAGCCATGGCGTGCTTTATGTGGGAATTGACCTCGGCACGTCGCGCACCTCGGTATCGGCGAGCAATGGCCAGCGCGCCACGCTTTCGTCCTACGTCGGATATCCCAAGGATGTGGTGGCGCGCAAACTGTTGAAGAAAGATGTGCTCTTCGGCGATGAGGCGCTCGAGAACCGCCTTGCGCTCCGGCTCTACAGGCCGCTTGAGCACGGCATCATCAAAGGCAGCCATGACCGCGGTGTGGCGGAAGGCTCCGCCGAGTGGCAGGACAACTTGAAAGCGGCGCGCGACCTGCTGCGCGAGGCGATCACACAAGTGAAGCCGCGCGCCGACGAACTCGTGTACGGCGTGGTTGGCGCGCCGGCGCAGGCCAGCACAAAAAATCAAAAATCGCTGCTGGAAGTGGCCAAGGAGATGCTCGACTCGGTGATGATCTGCTCCGAGCCGTTCGCCGTCGCCTACGGCGTCGATCGCCTTGACGACTGCCTCGTGATCGACATCGGCGCCGGCACAACCGATTTGTGCCGCATGCACGGAACGATGCCGGAGGAGGGCGACCAGATCACGCTCACGGAAGCGGGCGACTTCCTCGACGGCGAGATCGAGAAGAGGATCAAGGCGAAGTTCCCGAAGGCACAATTCACCCGAAACATGGTGAAGTCGTGGAAGGAGAAGTTCTCCAACGTGCTCGATTCGGGCCCGCAGGTCGTGGTGAACATTCCGATCGAAGGCAAGCCGACGCCGTGCGACATTACAGATTGCACACGCGACGGCTGCCGGCAGATCGTGCGGCCGATCACCGATGCGATCGGCAGGCTCATCGCGTCCTTCGATCCGGAGTTCCAGGATCGCCTGAAGCAAAATGTGCTTTTGGCCGGAGGCGGCTCGCTCATCGGCGGGCTCGATCTCGCGATCGAGTCCGACATGCATGATCGTCTCGGGAGCGGCCACGTGGTGCGGATCGACGATCCCACTTATGGCGGTGCCAACGGCGCGCTCAAGATCGCGCACGACATGCCGCCGGAGTTCTGGCAAAAGCTGAAGTAGCCGTCGCCGGGAACGTACAGAAATCCCGGCGCGGGCGGCTACCGATCGCCCTCTACGAACGTCGAGCCGAAGCGTCCTTTGATGCAGAGGTGGCCGCCCGTGACGGAGTGGTCGGAGGGCGACGTGACGCGCACAATTCGGTTGTCCTGGACGCGCAGCGTGAGCTGACAGCCGACGCCGCAATATCCACAAATCGTGTCGGTGACGGTCTGCTTCGACTCGTCCCATTCGCCGCGCTCGCGAAGATCGGACTCGGACTTAAACATGAGCGCGCCGGTGGGACAGACGCCGACGCAGTTGCCGCAGAAGACACAGGCGGAGTCCGGCAGAGAAGCGTTGAACTCGGTCGAGATGCGCGCGTCAAAGCCGCGCCCGGCGACGGCGATGGCAAACGTGTTCTGTGCGTCGGTGCCGCAGGCTTCGACGCATTTATAACAAAGCATGCACTTTTCGTAGTCGCGCACAAAAAGCTCGTTGTCGACCTTCACAGGCTGGCCGACGCTGGCCGCCGCCGACCCGTCGGGAACCTCGTGATGTCCAGGCTCCGCCGCCTCGCGCTCGCCGGCTGCCGCCCGCGGCGCCCGCGGCCCGAATCGGTCAGGGTCGGCACCGTATTGTGACTTGAGCTTTGCGAAGGTCTCCGAAAGCGACATGTCGACGGAGGAGCCGAGAAGCTCCAAGACAACTTTTCGCGAGAGACGAACGCGAGCACTGTCCGTACGGATCGACATGCCGGGCTCGGCCTTGCGGGAGCAGGCGGGGACGAGCGTCCTCGCACCTTCCAACTCCACCACACAAATCCGACAAACGTTGACCGGAGTGAGATTCTCGGCCCAGCAGAAGGTCGGCGTCTCGACGGCAAGCTTCCGGCAGGCGTCGAGGATCGTGGAGCCCTCGGGGACGGAGACCTCGTGGCCGTCGATGCGCATGTTCACACTTTTCGGGGGCGCTTGCGTCATCGCGTGCTCCGAGGGAAGGGCTGCAGCACCCGGAGCGCCGATTCGATGGCGCTCGATGCCGTTTGTCCAAGGCCACAAATCGACGCATCGCGCATCGCCTGCCCGAGATCGGCCAGCAGCAGCCCCTCCGCTTCGACTCCGCCGCGCGTCACGCCGCTCTCGAGCCGAGCGAGAAGCTCCTCTTGGCGCACGGTTCCGACGCGGCAGGGAACGCACTGCCCGCACGACTCGTCGCGGAAGAATTCCGCGATGCGCCGCAGCATGGGGACCAGCGGAATGGTGTCATCGAGCACGAGGATCACGCCGGAGCCGAGCGTGGCGCCGGCGCTGCGCGCCCCTTCGAAGGAGAGCTCCAGGTCGAGGCCTGCCGGTGATACAAATCCGCCGGCGGCGCCGCCGAGGAGCACGGCCTGAATCGGCCGCCCGCCGGGAACGCCGCCCGCCATCTCGAGGAGCGATCGCAGCGGAGTGCCGAAGGGTGTTTCATAGACGCCGGGATTCGCCACGCGCCCGCTTACACAAAAAAGCTTCGTGCCGGGCGAGCCCGCAGTTCCGGCCGACGCGTAGGACGCGGCGCCCTCCCGCACGATATGGAGCACGGCAGCGAGCGTCTCGACATTATTGATCGCCGTCGGCTTCGCGAAGAGCCCGGAGTGCACGGGGAACGGAGGCTTCGAGCGCGGCTCGCCGCGGTAGCCCTCGATCGACGCGAAGAGGGCCGTCTCCTCGCCGCAGATGTAAGCGCCTGCGCCGCTGCGCAGCTCGATGTCGAAAGCGAAGCCGGAGCCAGCGACTTGGCTGCCGAGGAATCCGGCGGCGCGCATCTGTTGGATCGCGCCCGCGATGCGCGACGCCGCCTTCGGGTATTCCCCGCGAAGATAGAGATATCCCCGCGCGGCTCCGACGGCGAAGCCGGCGATCGTCATCGCCTCGAGGACTGCGAAAGGATCCTCCTCAAGAAGCACGCGATCCTTGAAGGTGCCGGGCTCCGACTCGTCAGCATTGCACACGACGTAGCGCGGCGTTGCAGCGGCTTTCGAGACCGCTTCCCACTTTTTCCCGGTGGGAAACGCGGCGCCGCCTCGGCCGGCGAGCTTCGAATCGGTGACAGCAGCGATGACCGCAGCTGGCCCCATGGCGAGCGCTTTGTGCAGCGCTTCGAATCCGCCATGGGCTTGATACAGGTCGATGCGCGTCGGATCGACGAGGCCCGCCCGCGCAAGGAGACGGCGCGGGCCGTTTGCACAGATCGCATAGGACGCGGGCTCGATCGCCCGACCGGCCATCGCCGCGGCAACCTTCTCTGCCGTCGCGCCGCCGAAGGCTTGGGCGGAGGGGGAGCTGCCGGCGACCGTCACCAAAGCGGCCGGCGCCTGATCGCAGAGGCCGAGGCAAGGGCTCTTTGCCCAGCAGGCTTTTGTGGCATGTCCGCGCGTGTGCACCTCGGCCCGATGCTCAGGCGCGTGCGGCGCGCCAAAGCGCTGCTCCATGGCGGCCCGCAACTGATCTGCGCCCGCCATGGAGCAGGCGACGTCATCGCAGAGATGTGCAAACGCTGCGGGGCGCTCCGCAAGCGCCAAAAGCGCATAGAACGACGCGACGCCGAACGCCTCCGCGGGCGGCACTTCGAGCACGCGGCACACATAGCCGAGGCCCCCTCGGCTGACCCAGCCGCGCCGCGCCTGAAGCGCGAGCAGCGCGGGAAGGAGGAGCGAACGGCGAGCGCGCGCGTCCGGCGCGAGCGCGTGTCCGCCGTCGGATCGGCTTTGCCCGACGACGTCGTCCACGGCCTGTCGCTCTGCGTCGGTCGGCGTATCCTCGAGATGCTTGAGGTCCATGGGCTCTAGGTCCGCCGCGCGCTCATAACTTTTCCACGCGAATCGCCGACGCTTTGAACTCCGCGGTTCCCGACTTGGGGTCGGTGGCATCAATCGTGAGAAGATTGGTGTCCACCTCCTCAGGAAAATGGAAAGTCATAAATGCAAGCCCGGGGCGGAGGCTCGGATCAACCCGCACCGGCGCCTCGACCGATCCGCGCCGCGACACCACCCGCACGCGCTCTCCGTCGAGGACCGACAGCTTCCGCGCGTCGTCCTCCGAGAGGTCGAGCGTCTCGCCGCGGCGCAACGGGCTCTCGAAGCCGCCGCTCTGAACTCCCGTATTGTACGAATCAAGCCGGCGCCCCGTCGTCAGGCGGATTGGGAATTGTGCATCGACCCGATCGACCGGCGGCGCATGCTCCGTCGGGTGGAACTTCGCCCGCGGGCCGCGCACGGGATTCTCTTGGAGCCGGCCGTGCAGGAAGGGGGTCCCCGGATGCGTTTCATCGGGGCAAGGCCACTGTATTCCGCCGAGCGCCTCAAGCCGCTCATAGGTCATTCCGCGGTGCATTGGGCTCAGCATCCGCATTTCGTCGAAAGCCGCCCGCGCCGTCGAGAATCCGATGTCCACTTCGAGGCGCTTGGACAGCTCGGAGAGAATCTCAATATCGTCGCGCGCCTCCCCGGGAGGCTCCACCGCCTTGCGGACGCGCTGCACGCGCCGCTCGCTATTGGTGACCGTCCCCTCGGCTTCACAGAAGCTCGCGCTCGCCGGAAGCACCACATCGGCGAGCTCGGCGGTCTTCGTCATCATGATGTCCTGCACCACGAGGAACTCGAGCCCGCGCAGCAGCTTCAGACAATGGTTTGCGTTCGCCTCGCTTTGGGCAGGATTCTCGCCGATCACATAAAGCGTCGTGAGCTTGCCGTGCTCCATGGCGTCGAACATTTGTGTGAGATGCCAGCCGTTCTTCGGCGGGATCCTCCGCCCCCAGACGCGCTCGAACCGCGATCGCACCTCGTCGTCCTCGACGTCTTGGAACCCGGGCAATTTATGAGGAAGCGCGCCGGAGTCGCCGCCTCCTTGCACGTTGTTCTGGCCGCGCAGCGGATTGAGCCCGCTTCCCCACTTGCCGACGTGGCCGGTCAGCAATCCAAGATTAATGAGAGCCAACACATTGTCGACGGCGTTGTGGTGCTCGGTGATGCCGAGCGTCCAACAGATCATGGCATTTTTCGCCGTCGCGTAGTCGCGGGCGGCGAGGCGGATCGCGTCGGGATCGACGCCGGTCACGCTGCGCATCGCCTCCGGCGAATAGCGCTCCACGACTTTTTGATACTCTTCGAATCCGCTGGTTGCGCGGCCGATGAACTCGCGGTCCTCGAGCGACTCCGCCAGGATCGCATGTGCGAAGGCGTTGGCGAGCGCGATGTCGCTGCCCACTTCGACGGGCAACCAAGCCCGCGCCCAGTCGGCCGTGGAGGTCTTCCTCGGATCGACGACGTACAGTCGGGCGCCGCGCTTCACGGCTTTTAAGACGTGGTGAAAGAAAATCGGGTGCGTCTCGCGCGCGTTCGATCCCCAGAGCAATAGAACGTCTGCCTCCTCGACCTCGCGGTACGAGGAGGTTCCGCCTCCTGCTCCGAAGACCGTCGCCAGACCGACGACGCTGGGAGCGTGTCAGGTCCGATTACAACTATCGATATTGTTGGAACCGATGCTGCGCACGAATTTCTGCGCCGCATAGTTCACTTCGTTTGTGGCCTTCGAGCAGCTGAAGATGCCGAAGGTCGACGGTCCATGGGCGGCGACGCCGGAACGAATCCCGGCCGCTGCCCGGTCGAGAGCCTCGCTCCATGTGGCCGGTCGGAGTTGCCCGTTCTCACGCACCCAAGGGTGCGTCAGCCGGGCAGGTCGCTGGGGTTTCATGACCCGCTGAATCTATCGGCGGAGCCGCGGAGCCCGTAGGGCATCGTCGCGCCGGGCCGCACCGCGAGGGCGTCGGGTTGGTCCGATTGGCCCCACACGCCCCACGCATCGAGAGCGGACTCGGCGCGGGGCAGCTCTCGGGCGCTGGGCCGGTCTCAGCGGGGCAGATTCCGCCGATGGGAGGCGACGGCGCGCGCCGCTTGCATCGCTCCTGAACGCGCTCTAGTCGCCGAAGGGGAAGAGCTGCTGGCCGCTCGCCTCGGCGAAGGGCTTTCTAGTTTTGTGATCTCCCGGATTCGTTGGCTGCGGCAAGGCCTTCGGCTCCGGAGGCTGCGGGCGATTCGCGGAGAGAGTGCTCGAAGGAAACAATGGGTCGGGCCGCACCTCGAGCAGCGTCTCGAGGTCGGGGATTCCCGGCGCGGTGCGAAGCATCTTGCGCAGATTCTGCGCCTCCCACGCCATGGCCTCGTGGTACTCGGCGAAGAGCTGTTCCCGCCGGCGGAACTCCGGCGTGTGATGTCGTCGCCGCCCCGAGCTGTCGCGCGTCGTCGGAAGCGCCGCGTGGAGCATCTCGTGGTAGAGAATGAGTTTCACAAATCGTTCATCCACCCAGCACTGATCGAGCACCGGGTGAATTCGGATGAGATTACGCACGGCGTCGTAGCTTCCGAACTGAATCGAGCGCCGCCGGCCTCCGACGGAGAAGATCCTTCCAAATGTGATTTCACATTGGAGGCTGTCGTCGAAATATTGGCGGTTGATCTCGGCGAACAGCCGGCGCAGATCGCGGTGCACGCCTACCGGGATGAGCACCGTTTTTCGCGGCGGCGCCGTGCGGCGCAAGGCCGCGGCATTCAAACGCAAATAATCCGCGATCGGCCCTGAGCGCGTCGAATGGGGCGCGAGAATCCACTTCACCACCTCCGCGACGACCGGCTCGGGCGCCGTCAGGAAGAGCTCATGCACGTGCGCTCGAAGCACTCCACCGCGAAGCTCGCGACGCAGCACGCTCGTGATCGCGCGCGTGATGCGGAGCTCAACGCGACGCTGAAGCGCGCCGGCGATGCGAACCTCGAGGTCGGTGGGCGTGAGTGCCACGCCTACTATCCTCGGCGCTCGCCGGCTCCCTGAGAAGGCGCCGCTATTTCGCCGGGAGGTAGATATCGACCTCTTGCTCCGAACCGTCGGAGAGGGCGATCTGCTTCTGTGTCTTCTGCCGAACAATCATCGAGCCGAAGACGTCATTCGAGGCGGCGCCAGGACCCGGCGGGTGGAGGCTGCTCACGAAGTAGTCGCCCGACGGGAGTCCGCGGAATACATAACGCCCTTGGGCGTCGGTGCGCACGGTTCGCTGGACCATGCCGCGCCCGGGGATGATTGCGGTCGCCCGAGCCGTGACTTCGGCATTGGCAGCCGGAGCGCCATCGGCCCCGTAGACCACACCCTTCAGCGCCGCCCCGGTGGTGAGCTTCAGCGTTCCGACGTCGGTGGTCTTGGCTTCGACCGACGCGACGTCCTTCTGCATGAGCGCGACGAACTGCGGATGCGTCACGACGACTTGGCTGATGCCCTCGTCGACATGCTTGATCGTGAAGCCGCCCTCGGCGTCGGTGGTGGCGCTTCGCTCGGACGAGCGCTGGTTCACCTGCTCCACGAGCTGGCCGAGGAATCCCGGCAGCGCGCTCATGTCCTGCCATGTGTTCGGTTTGATCTTCACCACGGCCCCGGCCACTGGCTTGTTATCGCGCGCATCGACAACGCGACCGCTGATGGTGCCGCCGAACGTGAGCATCACTTCGATGCCGCGCGTCACCTGCGCCACCTGCACCGAGAAGCGCTCCGAGAGGGCGCTCGCGTAGCCTTCGGCGGAAACCTCAAGAATGTGCTCAAAGGTGGCATCGAGGCCCTGCACCGTGAAGGAGCCGTCATTCGACTTGAACGGCAGCGGCCCCATCTCCGTCGGGTAGAACGTCGCATTGGGGAGCGCCCGCTTCACTGTCACGGAGAATTGTCTCACGGGGTTGCCGGACGCCTTCTCGCGCACAATTCCTTGCACGGCGCTGCGCGCCGCGAGCTGCACGACGATCTCGACGCTGCCCGCCGCGATCGGCTGGCCTTCGGCGCTGCCGGCGCCGTAGCCATCGGCTTCACCGCGAATATAGTAACGTCCGTCCTCGAGATCGCGCAGGACGAACTCGCCCAGATCATTGGTCAATTCTTCGCCGAACGAGCCGCTGATGCCGCCGGTCGTCGCCGTCACGCGCGCCTTCGCCACACCGGCACCTTGGGTATCGACCACGCGCCCGGAGATCGACATGCCGGGCTTCAAGAAGACGTCTTGGCGCTGCGTCTCCTCGTCGGCAACCGCCAGCGCGCCAAGCTCGCGCGAGCCGTAGCCGGCCGCCTTGATGCGCATCCGGTGCTGGCCGGGGGCCACGTTCTCGAATTTGAACGCGCCCGAGCCGTCGGTCGCCACCTCGCGCGGCATCTCGGTCGAATTATTGAACGCGCCAGCGAGCGGCGGCGGATCGAGGAACACCATGGCGCCCTGGATGGGGCGGTTCACGTTCCCCTCTTCTGTAACACGACCATAAATGCGCACGCCGGCGCGCATGTCGATCATGTAGCTCGCATAGGAATCTCCCGGCGTCGACACCTGCTTGATCTCGACGCGCGCGTACTCCGGATGAGTAGCAATCAGCGTCCAGCCTTCGCTGGGCGGCGCCTTGATCTGGAAGCGGCCGTCGAGGTCGGACTTGCCGCTGTAGATCTCCGGAGCTGCGTTGGTCTTTCGTCCTTGCGCCATCGCGAGTTGCGCCGCGATTGGCTTGAAAAGATCAATTTTGGCGTTGGGGACCGGCTGCCCCTTGGGATTGCGCACGAGCCCTTCGACGCCGCCGAGCATCGCCGCGACGGTGCCGCCTTCGGCTTTACGGGCGTCGCTGCCGGTGGCGGGCTTCGCCACGGCGGCCGGATCCTCCACGTTCGAAGGCGGCGCCTTCTCCACCGGTTTCTCGATCGGAGCCGGCGCCGGCTTTTCCGCGCCTGGGTCCGAGTCGTGGAAGGCCACCAAATAGACGAGCGCGCCCGCAGCGAGGAGTCCCACGCCGCCCAATGCCAGGAGCTTTGCAGATGCCATAGAAGATTCCGGTCAGGCTACTCGCCTCCCAGTCGGAGGCGTGCGCTCGGATCGACCCGGAGAACTGGCTGGGTATTCCCTGGACGGGGCGCCGCGAGGGGGCGGCGCAGGAGCCGCCATTCAGGCGCGATCGACGGTGCGCGCCGCGAGTGGCAGCTCGCGGGCTATTTGCCCTTGCCGGAGCCGGCAGCTTCCTTCGGGGATTCGACGCCGGCCTTCTTCACGCCGCCCGGCATCATCGCCTGGGCGAGCTCTTCGGCCTTCTTCTCGGCGGCCTTGGTCGCGGCGTCCTGGGCTTTCTGCCGATCGCCGATCTCTTCCACCGCCTTCGACGGCCAGACCGAGCGCATCCAGGCGCGCTTTGCGAGAAAGTAGGTGAAGACAATGCAGGCGAGCTCGGTCTCGAGCTTGTCGACCGTGATCTCGACGCCGCCGCTCCCGGGCTTCATCGACAGGATGCGCTTGCCACGGTTGTCGACGAGGTCGTATCCGGTCCCAAAGGATGCGCGCGGGACCAGGCGGTAGTCGTTGTTCCCGTAGTGGACGCGCACAACGCGGTCGAAAATCGACCAGCGGTACGAAGACGCAAAGAACTCCGAGGTCTTTCCGTCCTTCTCGTTCCAGACCTGGTAGTGGGCCGCCGTGATTCCCGGCTCTGGGCGCAGCAGCAGCGGAGGCGCATCGGGGGATTCGAAGCGACCGATGCCGCCCTGGATCGAGAGCGAGCCGTACTCGCCGTCCGCGCAGGAAAACACATGGCGGCCGCCGCGTCGGACGACTCGAATCGGGGAGACAATCGGAAGGGGCATCGCGTCGGGGTGGGGCGGGCGTTTGCGGGTGAGAGCGGAGCGACGATCGCCCCGCAGTCTATCGCGGCTTGAAGGCCACGAGAATTCGGACGCTGCGCAACGTTTTCCACCCCCTGCGTTCTCTCGAAGAAGCTTGAGCGGTCTCTTCCGTTGAGTTGACGTGCCCTAGCGGTCCGCCGATAGTTTTCGGCCACTGAATCCGCCGACGCGCTCCACTCAGGGAGCTTCGGTCTCCGATCCGAGCGACATTCACCTTGGCTCGGAAGCTCCCGCGGCCTGTCGACACGCACCCATCCGTGACTCCCACACCGAAGAAAGTCCTTCTGTTTTTCCCGCGCACCGGCTGGGACACCGAGGGCGTCAACCTTTCGTTGCCGCTTCCGTTGATGTACTTGGCTCCGCCGCTCGAGCGCGCGGGCTATCAGGTGCAGATCGTCGATCAGCGAGTCGATCCTCACTGGCGCGAGATCCTGAAGCGCGAGATTCAGGGCGGAGATGTGATCGCAATGGGCGTGTCGACCATGACGGGCCGGCAGCTCCTCGGCGCCAAGGAAGCCTCGCTTCTCGCGAAAAAGTACAATCCCAATCTTCCCGTCATGTGGGGCGGCGTGCATCCGACGCTGCTGCCCGAGCAGACGATGGAGAACGAGTTCGTCGACGCGGTGCTGGTCGGCGAAGGCGAGGAGGTGTTCACGCAATGGGTGCAGGCGATTGATAAGGACGGCGCTTGGGATGACATCCCTGGCGTGGCCTTCCGCCGCAAGGGCGAAGTGCACATGCACAAGCGCCTGCCTCCCCAGCTCAATCTGAATGAGCATGTACGACCGGCTTATCACCTGGTCGACATGAAGCGTTACATCACGTCGCGCCTCTTCGGGGAGAAAGACTTCATCGCGATGATGAGCCGCGGGTGCCCTCACCAGTGCACCTACTGCTACGAAACCGCGTTCAATATTAATAACGCGTGGCGTGCCGTCGATCCGAAGCTCGCGATCGACGAAGTGGAGTATCTCCACAAAACGTACGGAGTCACAGCGCTCACTTTCATGGATGACCTCTTCTTCGGAAAGAAGAAGTGGGCCGAGCAGATGGCCGACGAGATCATTCATCGAAAGCTGAATCACATGACGTTCCGCGCAGATATCCGCGTCGACTACGTCACGGGCTTCGGCGTCGAATACATGAAGAAGATGCGGCAGGCCGGCTTCCGCATCATGTTCGTCGGCGTCGAGTCGGGCTCCGATCGAATTCTGAAGTTTATTAAGAAGCAGATCACGCGCGAACGCATCCTCCAGTCGGCGCAGATCTTCCATGAGGCGGGTGTGGTGCCCCACTGCTCGTTCATGGCCGGCTATCCGACCGAGACGAATGAAGAGGTGCTTCAGACGCTCTCGCTCATGCTTGAGATTTCTGAGATCTGCCCCGGCGCGCGCACGAGCAATCTGCAAATCTATGCGCCCTACCCCGGGACGGAATTGTTCCAGTGGTGCCTCGACCACGGGATGAAGATGCCGAAGACGATCGAGGATTGGGCGTCTTCAAACTTCAATCATACGAATGAGCACGTCTGGATTGGTGACAAGGACAAGAACTTCCTCCGGAAGGCTTCCTATTTCACCTACTTCCTCGACGGCAATACGGTGGTGGATTATTACAACCGCCGCCCGGTGCAGAAGGCCTTCGCTTGGATGTACTCGCGCATCGTGCGCGCCCGTGTGAAGCGCCACTTCTACGCGATGATGCCCGAGATGTCGGTGGTGGCGGCTCTGAAGGAGCGCGACATCATCTAGACCGATCTAGACCGATCCAGACCGGCCGAAAGCCGCGGCGCCGGAGCGCGCCGGAATCGGATCCGATGTCGAGAGGCCTGCGAAGAGTTTTCCTCGCAGGCCTCTTCGCTTTCCAGGGCGGCTCAAGGGAGAGCGTAGGCTGGGCCGAAGGGGATGCCGGAGGAAGCCCCCGATTCGGGGGCGAGAGGTCCTGGAGATGGCATCGCAGACACCGCAGGGCGCCGGCCGCTTCAAGCGCTGGCGCTTCATTGTCGACGCCAAGATGCAGTATTCCGTTCTGTATCTTGTCATCGGCGTCTCGGCTCTGACGGCGTTCACGTTTGTGGCGGCGGCCATCGCGCTGCCGGCCGCCGATTCTTCGGCGAGCCTCACACCGTCGGAGATGTCCTCGCTCCTGCTGCAGCTCGGGGCTGTCTATGTATTCTTCTCCGTGGCGAGCCTCGCGTGGATCACCATCCGGCTCACCCATCGGGTGGCCGGCCCGGCCCAAGTCCTCGAGCGCGCGCTGCGCGCCATGACGCAGGGCGACTTCGGTCAGCGGACGAAGCTGCGCGCGAAGGACTATCTCCAGGATCTGTCTCAAGCAGTGGGGGAGCACGCCGCGCACCTGCGCGCTCGACGCGAGGAGCGGCTCGCGATGTATGACGAGTTACAACAGTACATCGCCTCCCAGCGTCCCGGAAAGGTGGGAGCCGTCCTCGAGCGCCTCCGATCTCTCGACGCCGTTGCGCCGGCACTTCCGAAGGACGAGCAGGATTCTCCCGTGGCGGCGCTGCCGAGCGGGGAACTTGAGATGAGCCAGCCGAGCGGCCCCGATTCGTTGCAGAGCTAGCCATGGCCAGCGATCCACGCAGCCGTGCGGTCGGCGGCTTCTCGATCATCGAGATGATGATTGTAGTGATTATTCTTACTGTGGTCTTTTCCGCAGCCTTCATGGTGCAGGCGCGCGTCTCCAAGG
Source organism: Planctomycetota bacterium (assembly GCA_016792805.1). Taxonomy (GTDB): domain Bacteria; phylum Planctomycetota; class UBA1135; order UBA1135; family JACQFD01; genus JAEUHX01. The sequence goes on along the minus strand of JAEUHX010000047.1, from coordinate 17,610 downwards.
CGTCGGCGCAGATCACCAATGGGACGACGGCGCTTCGCGCTTCTTTGGATGCTTTGAACGCCCTGCGGCAGGATCTCTCGCAAGCGCGCATCGAGGCCGTGGCGCTGGACGGCTCCTCCGTGACCTTCAGCCTGCCGGTATTCGATCCCCTCACGAAATCGTGCCTTGACGCCTCCGGAAACGTGGTGTGGGGAATCAATGATGGAACGGGTCCCAAGGTGGGCGGAAATTGTACGATTAGCTTCGTGCCCATCAAGAAAAGGCTCGAGGCACAGGAGAAGCTCGACCTCAACGGCGACGGCGATCTCTACGACGTCTTCGAGGAAGGGAGGCTCGTGAAGAAGGCTAGCACGGGCACCGTGATGGCAATGCCCAAGATCACTCTTTTGCTCCCTTACGGGAACTATGGCGGTGACGTCGATTCCGACGCCGTCTCTGATCCGATTTTCGCGATTGCGGGAACGCACCAGCTGGCGCTTCGCATGGCACGGCCCCGAGAGGCGGGTCCGGCGCAAGTGCGAAGCTTTGTGATGGCATTCCTGGACGCCAAGTGAACAGCTCCATGAAGACAACTCGTCCCTCGCGCTCCATGGGTCTCGCCGCCCGCCGAGAGTGGCAGCGTCGCCGCAGAGGTTCCGTGCTCGTACCCATCCTGATCGTGGTCACCGCGATGGGAATGGTGACCATGATTCTCTCGGACTCCTCACGCAGCGTGGCACGCCGCATTGCAAAGAAAGCGGATGTGGAGCGGCTCGAGGCCGCGGCCGATGCGGCGGCGGATCTCGCCGTGCACGAGATCTGGAAGGGATTTGTCAAAGAAAACGGCGGGAAGCCTGGACCGCTCTCGTCGGCGCAGACGTTCCTCAACACGAAGGGTGTTCCGAAGCTTACATCTTCGCAGATCGGTGGAAATGTCGATCCGAAACAGATGCAATCGGTTGGCAAGTTCGACGGACATGCTCTTCCGTGGAATGACATGCTCTCGACAGTTCCGCTCGCGAAGAATGGCGCTGGGAAGCCGCTCGTGGGGGGCGCCCGCCTGCACGACCTGAAGATCGTTCGCGAGGACTTCGGCTCCTCGATCGCGCTTCGAGTCAAGGCGCGAACCGCCTTCGGCGAGAGCACGAGCGACCGCGAGTCGCGGGAGATCGAGCGCCTTTATGTGATGGCTGGCGAAGAGTTCAAGGGCTTCGGCTATGCGCTCCTCGCGAACAATGTGAACTGCATCATGTGCCACACGGAAGTGGATTCGACGGATCGCTACTACAACTCCGATCCCGCGAAATATGGCACGTTTGAGCGGGCCCGCGTCGGCACGCTCCAATCCCTCAAGATCCGCTCGACGACGGCCGAATCCCGCGTCGCCGGCACGATCTACACGCGCGGCCCGTTCATGGACAAGAACGGATCTCTGATCACCAACTATGCGGCGACCACGCTGAAGAGCGTCCAGCTCGACCCCGAGGGCAAGATCAAGCAGAACAGCTCGGGCGCGATGACGACGGCCAATCTCGCCCAGGCGGCCGGTACGCCTCTGCCGAAGGTCGCCAATCTGTACACCAATTATCCGATCAATCCGGTCGACTCCACGGACGGAATTCTGCCCGAGGCCTTTCCTCCGGTGATTCCCGACGAGAACGGAAATCGCATCGTCGATACGTCGGAGTACGACGCGGTAGCCGCCACGGCGACGGGCAGCGTCTCCGGGGGGACGAAGACAGTTGTGAACATTGGCTCCACGCTCTCGGGCTCCGGGCTCCCCATGACGGACAGCCAGGCGTCCTTGTCCGGGGCTGTGGATTCGAACGTCGTGCTCCAGGGCAGCACGGCGAATCCGCTTGTGCTGAACGGCCGCATCGCGGTGAAGGGGGATGTCATTCTCCAAGGCGTTGTCCGAGGCACCGGCGAGATCATTGCGCGAGGCAATATTTACGTTGTCGGCTCTGTGCGCTACGACGACGGCGTCAATGCTCAAGGAAAGCGTACTTTTGGAGTCGCCTCCGACGGCACACAGAACCGTCTGACCATCGCTGCGGGAGGCAACATCCTGGTGGGCGACTTCCTCTCGCAAGCCAAATCGACTTCGCCGATGGTCACCGGCAAGACCACAGGCGGGTTTAATTTCACGATTACTGAGATGGCGCTCTTCAATCAAATGGAGTGGAGCAAGGCGAAACCTCAGCTCTCCGGGTACGGCGGCGTCGCCGTCAACAACCCCCTGTATGATCCGAGCTATAAGCCTCGCTATTATTCGGTTTACCCGGGGGATCCGGTCGCGGTGTTCGCGGGCGGCGGCACCTACTTCAATCCAACGACCAAGACGTGGATGGGCAAGGAGGAAGCAACCTCTTGGACGAGTTCCGGACTCTCCGTCTATGCACAGGACAACGCGGCCGTTGCGGGAGCAGCGTTCCTCTCCCTCATGCCGGCAACGGGTTGGGTCACGGCGGCACAGCTCAAGAACATGTGGACTTCCACCGCGACGGCGCAGGGCGGCGGTCCCTTCCAGATTGACGGACTCCTCTACACCAATAATGCGACCTATCTCGTCGCCCGAGGCAGCGGGCCCTACGGCGGCCAAGTGATCATGAACGGCGGACTGATCGGCGCCGACATGGGCATTCTCGTGCCCGGCAATGGAGGCGTCGGCCTGCAGCTCAACTATGACCCGCGCCAGAACGGCGTCTTGAAGATCAAAGATACGGGAAAGGTGGCTCTCTCCCGGGGCTTCCGAATTAAGTGATATCCGCCATGGGGACGCAATCCAAGAACTGCACTGCGGAACGCGGCGTTTCGCTTGTCGAAGTGATGGTCGGTGTCGTGATCTTCATGGTCACCTTCACAATGATCGTTTCCAGCGTCGTGTCGGCGGGCAACTCGAGCCGCCGCGCGGAGATGCGCGCCATCGCAGTGGAAGCTGCCCTCAGCAAGGCCGACGAGATTCGCACGACCCCGCTCGAGCAGCTCTGCTCGACCTATGGGCCGACGGGAACGAAGGGCGACACCTTCAAGATCGAGGGCGCCGACGGCGACGCCGCGACGGGGAAGATCCGCGTGATTGTGGATGAGACCCTGACCGACGCACAGATCGGCGCCGAATTCGGCATGCCGCGGGATCTCGACGGCGACAACCTCGCCACAAATACAAATGTTGCAACGACGGCCCTCGCGCTGCCGGTCCTCGTGGAGGTGACGTGGGCCTATCCGAATGAAAAGGCCGAGGTGTACAAAGTCCCGGTCGTCGTGCTGCGCACCGACTGAGAGCCCCATTAGGATCGAGGGCTCCCCTCGATGCCTGCGCTCCTTCGCCCCGCGTTTGCAGCCGCTCTCGCCTCCGCGATCGCGTTGGCACTTTTCGCGGCGCGTCTCCTGCCGCCCGCGCTTCGCTGGCCCTGCACGCTCTTCCACGAGTTCGAACCGTTCTGGATGCTCGGCGGGCCCATTCTGTTGAGCCTCGCGTTTTGTGGCCGTCGAGACCAGCGCGGGCGCCTCGCCCTCGTTCTCGCAGGGGCGCTCACAATTCTGGCGTTCGCTGTCCACGGAGACGCCCTGTTCGAGCGCGCTCCGGAGCGGCCCAATTCCCGGGCGCCGGAGACGCTGCGCGTCGCGACCTGGAACTTGGGTGATGTCATCGCACCGGCGGACCGAGCAGTCGCCGGCATCTCCGCGCTCGGCGCCGACATCGTAGCCCTCCAGGAAGTTTCCTCACAGAACCGCAGCGCCATCGAGTCGCAGCTCAAGCATCTGTATCCACATCAAGAATACTACGGGGCCGGGCTCGACGGCACGGCGCTCCTCACGCGCGCGCCGCTCCAAGACCGCGGGCTCATCGCGCCGCCGGGCTTTCGACCCATGATTCGCGGAAAAGTGGATTTCTCCGGCCGTTCCGTCGAGGTTCGCGTCGCGCATTTGTCGCCTTTCACCGGCTTCCTCGGCACACGCGCTCGCCGGGGCACCCATGTCGAAGTGCTGACTCAGGGCGTGGCCGCCCTCGGGCCCGCGCTCCTCGTTGGAGACCTCAATAGCACAGAAAGAAACGGGGCCTGCGAGCTCCTCCAGGATGCCGGCTGGCTCGATGCGTGGTCCGTCCGCGGTGCCGGCCTCGGCTGGACTTTCCCCGTCCCGGGGCGCTGGCGCCTGGGGCCCATCGGCCCGCTCGTCGCCATCGACCACATCCGCCACACCGAGCACCTGGAGCCCATCGCGGTTTGGCTCGAGCGAGACGATGCCTCGGACCATTTCCCCCTCGTAGCCGATCTCCGCTGGCGCGAGCGCCCGTGACCCCTTCGCGCAGTGCGCCACCCCCGGAAAGCGATTCCGAGCCCCTGGATCCTCGCCCTCCGACGACGTATTGGACGCGGCAGAAACGCCCTGGACGAACGCCATGCTCGCCTTCTTCGGTTTCATCGATCCGCTCTACCTGCTCCTCGCGGCTCCCGGCGCGCTCTTCGCCTTCTGGGCGCAGTGGAAGGTGAAGTCGACCTTCACCCACTGGTCCCAAGTGCCCGCTAAGCGCGGCTACACGGGGGCCCAGGCCGCCGCGGAGGTGCTCCGTGCGGCGGGTGTCACCGACGTGAAGATCGAGGAAGTCGATGGCTTCCTCTCCGATCACTACGACCCGTCCTCCCGCACGCTGCGCCTCTCGCCGGCGAACTTCCGCGGGCGCTCGGTGGCGGCCTTCGGCGTGGCGGCCCATGAGGCGGGCCACGCGATCCAGCATGCGACCGGCTATGCGCTCCTCTCGGCGCGCAGCGCCATCGTTCCGATTGCCAATATTGGAAGCCACCTTTCGTGGCCCATCGTGATCGGCGGCGCCATGCTCGCGATGTTCGCGCCGAAGATGGGGGCGCTCGCCGGAATGTTGGTTTTGGCCGGCATCTGTCTCTTTGCGCTGGCGGTTTTCTTCCAGCTCATCACCGTCCCTGTGGAGCTCGATGCCTCGAAGCGCGCCGTGCTGGCGCTGAACGAGCGCGGCCTGCTCACCGGAGAAGAAGGCGATGGCGCGCGCGCAGTGCTGAACGCGGCTGCCTGGACCTACGTGGCGGCGGCGGCGGCGGCGCTGCTCCAGCTCCTCTACCTCGTGCTGCGCTACGGCCATCTGGTCGGCGGCGGCCGCTCGAACGACGAGTAGCGACGGCCACGTCGGCTTCATCCCGGGGGCCTCGTCCCGCGGGCCTTATCCCCGTGGCGCGTGCCGGCCGATGGGTGCGCATGCGGGGACCGACTCTCTCGGAGCGGCTCGCGGCGCCGAAGTCGACGGCCGCGCCGCCGAGCGAGCGTGAACAGCATGTGCGCGAGGTGATCGCGCGCGGCGACGATCGTCCGGAGGACTGGACGCGCCTCTGTCGCGAGGCATGCGAGTCGGGGCGCCTCGAGGAGGCGCGGATGGCCTACCGCAACGCACCCGCCGGAGATCGCCGCTATTTGTTGGGGAAGCTTACTGCTCGATTCGGGGTGGCCGCGGGCCGGGAGCTTCCGGGACCGCCGAGCGAATCGATGCGCAAGCCTTGGCGCGACGCGTTTCAGTATCCTTTCCGCAGCCCGGGCCCGCAGGTTATCGCCGTCGGCACGCTGTTTTTTGTGGTGTTGTCACTCACCCCGCTCATGGGATTTGTGCTCGCCACGTCGGCGCTTGCGTTCCATTCGATCACTGTCCTGAAATCCACAGTCCGCGGCGACGACGACCCGCCCGAGCCGGCCGACATGCCGCTCTTCCTGGTCGGAACGACGGTCGTTCCCGCGGCGGTCTTTCTCTCGGCGCTGCTCCTCTTCGCCGCCTTCGGCGCGGCGGCGCTCGTGTCGACGACCCTCGCGCGGGCGATCGGCTTCCTCTGCCTGACGATCCTCGTGCTCTCGCCGCTCGCGCCGATGGTGCAAGCCGCGCTCGCGGCCCACGGGAGCGTGCGCGCCCTCGCCTCCGCCGAGGCTTGGCGTCCGCTCACAGCCGCGCCGCTCGAGACGGTGGCCGTCTGCTTCGTTGCCAACGCGCTCTTCTTCGGCGGCTTCCTCGCGATCGGCGCGGCATGGCATGGGCTTCCCTGGGCGCTCGTGCCCGTGGCCGCCCTCGTGGCGCAGCTCCTCTGGACCGCGTCGGCGCGTCTCACCGGGCTCTTCGCCCGCCGCCACTACCTTCAGCCGTGAAACATCGGCGGCGCGCCGGGCGTAGCACGGCTGCCGCGCGATGGTCGTGCGGCTCCGATTCCGGCAGGATCGCGCCGGACTGAAACCCGCAGCCCGCACCCCCGGAACCGTGAGCGCCACCGATGAGGAACTCGTCGAGCGCTACCGCCTTGGCGATGACGACGCCTTCGAATGGCTCGTCGAGCGCTACGGCGCGAGCGCGCTGCGGTTCGCGCGCTATCTGGTGCGCGACGGGCATCTCGCCGAAGAGATCGCGCAGGACGCTTTTGTGAAATTGGTCGGCGTCGTGCGCGACGGCGGCTTCGATCCCGCTCGCGGGCGCTTCGCATCGTTTTTCTTTCGGATGGTTCGCCATCTTTCGATCGACCGCATGCGCGCGCGCTCGCGCGCCCCACAGATCGCCGAAGATCTCGATCCTCAAGAATCCGTGGGCGCTCCCGATTTGTTGCTACAGAAGGAGCGATGTGCCCAGGTGCGTGAAATTGTTGCCACACTTCCCGAGCGCGAGCGCGCCGCCATCGTGCTCCGCGAGTTCGACGGCCTCTCCTACAAAGAGATCGCGCTTGCGCTCGACGCCAATATCGAAACCGTCAAGACATGGATCTTCCGCGCGCGACGGCGCATCCAGGGCAGCTGGAGCGAAGCCCACGCGGAGGAGAGCCGAACCCATGGAATGTAACGATCTTCAACTATTACTTTCGTGCTACGCCGACGGCGAGTGCACGCCGGAGGAGGCGCGCCGCGTGCGTGACCACCTCGAATTGTGCGCATCGTGCCGCGCGACGCTCGAGCAGTGGACCGCGGCATCGCAGGCCTGGGCCGCCGAGGAGCCCGAGCCGGCGAGCCTGCGCCCGCTCCACGCGCGCATCGAGGCGGAACTTTGGCGGCAGCGGGCCTCTGCGCGCTCGGCGCCGATTCGGCGCGCACGCCGCGGTGTGCACGCCGCTTGGGGGCTGCTCGCGACGGCCGCCGCCGTCGTGCTGGCCGTCGGTCTTCTGTATCCTTCCGCGACGGCGGAGCAAGAGGCGCGCGAGATCGTACAGATCGACCAAGGCAACCGCGAGGAGGCGATGCGGCAGCGCAGCTTGCTGGAGCGGCTTCGCCTCGAGATCGCGGCGACGACGCTGCGCGCGCAGGCGGCCGGCGTCTCCACGGAGCGCCTCGCCGAGCTCGATCGCGAGGCGCAGTCAATCCTCGCGGAGACGCAGTCGCTGGAGCAGCGTCTCTATGTGTTGCAAACTCGGATGGCGCTCGGCGCGCTCTCGCCGACGAGCCGGCCGCGCGGCGACCGGCCGGCGCCGGGAGGCGGCCGATGAGCATTCGAAGCATTAGTGCACGGCGCGGAGGATCTGTGAAGATCACAGGGATTCTCGTGGGAGCCGCGTGCGCCGTCGCCGCGGCCGTGGCCCACGGGGCGCTCCAAGGGAGCGCGCCGCCGTCGTCGCTCGCCGACGCCAGGACGCTCCTCGATCGGAGCGCGGCGTCGCTCGAGTCGGCGCTCGCGCAGGCGCAGGAGGCCATGGTGGGAGAGCGGCTCGCGGCCGAATTGTTGCGTGTGGAGCCGGCGCTCGCGGGCCGCGTTGAATTATTGAAAGAGCTTGTGCGCGCGATCCGCGGAGCTGCCACGGACCGCACGGCGTCCGACGCCGACCGCCGCGCCGCGCTGGCGCGCGCCGCGAGGCTCGCGCAGGGCGCCGCCGCCGCCGTGCGCGGCGAGCGGCTCGAACTGTGGCTTTTCGAGGAGTCCCAAAAGATCCGCGAGAAGCTGCTCGACGTGCGTCGGCGTGCGGGCGATTTGGGGCGGGCCAACGAGGCGTTGGCGCGCGCTGCGGCGCGCGGCGCGATTGCGGCGGAGCAGGCACTGCGGTCGGAACTCGTCGGCAAGCCGCAGCCGCCGCACGAAGCCGGGCGGGCGGCTGCACGCGCTGCGGAGATGTCACAAAAACTAGCGAAGCCGCTGTCGGAGCTCCGCGCGGCGCTGCGCCAAGCGGGCGACGCGCCCGCGAGTCCTGCCGTGACGCAGAGCGCGCGGGAGGTGGCCGCCGTTGCCTCGGCGCTGCGCGCGAGCTGGGAGCGCGAGCGCGCCGCGGAAGAGCCGCAGCTCGCTTCGTTGGAGCAGTCGCTGGCGGAGCGTCGCGCCGCCGAGCAGGCCGCTTCCGCTGCGGCCGCGCGCGTGGCGGCCGCGATCCGCGCCGCGCGCCAGCTCTTCCCCGCGCTCGGCGCCGAACTCGCCGCCGTGGCCGATGATTCGGAACTCGCGGCGCAGCGAACGCTCGATCGCGCGCGCAAGGCCCACGACCGCACGCTGGCGGAGCTGGAGGTGCGCCTGGCCGCGCGCGCGACCGCGGGCGGCGCAGCCGATGCCGGCGTGCGCGCGGTGCTCGACCGGCTTCTCGGTCCGACAGGGGAGGGAGCGGCCGCTTGGGAGCGGAGCGTGCGACGGGAGCTCGAGGCCACGGCCAAAGCGATGGTCGACCTCTCGGAGGCGGAGCGCGCCTCGCACGAAGCGCGGCTCGCGGCGTTGCGGGAAGTCGCGGCGAGCGCGAGCCCGCTGGAAGCGATCCGCCTCCTCGAGCGGCCGGAGCGAGAGCGGCTGCGCATCGAGCGGGAGCGTGAACGCGACGAGCTGCGCACGCACGCGGCGGCCGTGGAAGGGCTCCAGCGCCGGAGCGCGGCGCTCCAGGAGCGCATGGCGCGCGCGGCTGCGCCGCGGGGCGAAAAGTAATCGCTCGAAGGGGGAGGCGGGCCGCGTACGCTGCCGGCGGCGCGCGCAATGGATGCGCGCCGCATTCCCACGTCCCGCAATGAGACCGATGCGCCTCAGCACTCCCGGATCGATCCTGTCGTTTTTGTTGCTTCTCGGTATTGTAGCTTCCCCCGCGTGCGTCGCGGTGCGCAAGCAGACGACGACGACGCAGGCGCCGTCCACGGCGTCGGCGGCAGCGGTCGAGGAAGAGGAAGAGGAGGAGACGGAAGATCCCGCCGAGAAGAAGGCCGATCTCGAGCGCGACCTCGCCATGGCGCGCCGCAAGCTCGAGAAGGCCAAGATGGATGCACAAAACGGAGAGCTCGAGAGCCGCGATTCGATCCACAAGGCGGAGAATGAGCTTGAGCTGGCGCGCAAGCAGCTCGCCCATTTCAACGCAGAGGTTGTGCCGCTGCGCCGAGAGCGTGCGGCGATCTCGCTGCAGCGCTCGAAGGACGGCTTCGAGGAGGCGCGCGAGGAGTTGCAACAGTTGGAAATGATGTATCAGCAGACCGATCTCGCCGACAAGACGCGGGAAATTGTGCTGAGCCGCGGCCGGCGCCGGCTCGAGCTCGCGAAGCGCGACCTCGCGGCGGACGAGAGCGAGACGAAGATGCTGGAGAGCTATGAGCTTCCGCAGGAGCGCAAGAAGCTTGAGCTCGAGGTCGATGCCAAGGAGCGCGAGCTCGAAGCGGCGCGCCGCGCCGCGAAGGCGGCGGCTTTCGACAAATCGATGTCGGTGCAGTCGGAAGAAAACGAGGTGGCGAAGCTCCAGAAGCAGCTCGCCGAGATCAATTCTCCGAAGGCTTCGAAGAAGAGTAAGAAGTCGTGATTCGGGCGGTCGCGGCGGTCGCGGCGGCGGCGCTCTTGTCGGCAGCGGCAGGAGCGCAGTCGAGCCGTCCCAAAGAGACGCTGCCGACGGCGCAGGACATGCGCGTTGGCCTGGAGCGCGGGCTCCAGTTTTTGTTGAAAGATCAAAATTCCGACGGCTCCTGGGGGAGCCACCGGAACATGGAGAGCACGTTCTGGTCGAATCCCGAGTCGCACCGCTCGTGGCGCGTGGCGACGACGGGGCTCGTCGTGATGACGCTGCTCGACGCGATGCAGCTTCCGGAGGCGGCGGGGGCCGTCGACCGCGGGCTCGACTACATCGTCGCGAATTGTGATCTGAAGCGCCCCTCCGATTGGGACACGGACGATGTGTGGGGCGAGCTGTATGGATTGCAGGCGATCGCGCGGGCGTTGCAGTCGCCGCGTTACAAAACGGGCGAGCGGCGCGCCAAGCTCGAGGGCGCCGCGAAGATCTTCTTGGCGACGCTGGAGCGGCGGCAGTCGCCCAACGGCGGCTGGGGCTATTACGCCGACGCCGAGGATGCGTGGCGCTCGCAATGGGCTACGTCGTTCACGTCGGCGGGCGTCGTGCTGGCGATGCTCGACTCCAAGGCGGCGGGGCTCCCCGTGAATGAGAAGGTGCTGGCGGGGGCCGTGAAGGCCGTGAAGCGCTGCCGCCTGCCGAACGGTGCTTACAGTTACGACGTGATGGCGATTCCGGCGCCGAGTGCCGGCGAAGGAATCAACAACGTGAAGGGTTCGCTCGGCCGGATCCAGGTGTGCAATCTGGCGCTCTTCCGAGTGGGCGAGGTTGTGACGGCGAAGGACCTAGTGGAGGGGCTCGACAAGTTCTTTGAGCACCACAAATTCCTCGACGTGGCGCGGATGCGCCCGATTCCCCACGAGGCGTATTATTACAACGCCGGTTATTTCTATTTCTACGGTCACTATTACGCCGCGGGCGTGCTCGAGGCGATCCCGGCCGAGCACCGCGCCCGATTTGTTCCCCAGCTCGCGCGCGACGTGCTGAAGACCCAGGAAGCCGACGGCTCCATGTGGGACTTCACGATGCAGTCCTACTCTCGCCCCTACGCGACGGCGTTCTCGATGATGACGCTGCAGCGGATCTTGGCACTGACGTCGGGTTAGCGTTCGGTTTGAGATCGGCGCGTGTCACAGTTCCATTGAGAAGTGGGGTCGGCGCGTGTCACAGTTCAAATGAGAAGTGGGGTCGGCGCGTGCGCCGACCGGCTCTCGCGCGCGTGCGCGCGAGGCTGTCGATTTGTGACTCGGGAAGAATTTGGCGTGGTCGGTCTTCGCGCGGCAGCGGACAGTCCAAGAGGCCATTCCAGGCTTCCTCCGAGCTGCGCGCGGGCCTCGGCGCCCAGCGCGGCGTTGGGCGGGCCACGCGGTGCGGGTCGCAAACCCCAGGGCCCCCCCCCCCGGGCCCGCGGGGGGGGGCCCTTTGGGGTCCCAAAACCCCGCCGGGGGCTGGGCGCTTGTGGTTTTGGGCCCGCGCCATGGCCTCGCGTCTGCGGAACTCGCCGCGCCAAGACCGACCCACGCCCCATTCCTAGCAGTCCCTCATCGGTGAAGCTGAAGGCTCTCGCCGCGATCCGTTTCTTTTTGTGGGGGATCCGATTCCTTTCCTGGGGAATCCAATTATTTTTGTGGGGAACGGGCGCGCCCGTACCGATTCGGCGGCGCGTGCGCCGCCGGATGAAAAATCGCGCTGCCCATTCCTCATCGCGCGGGGCAAGCCCCGCGCCATTGTTCGGCGCGTGCGCCGACCCTACAGATGGAAATCTGTGGGGTCCAAGACCGACTCACGCCCCATTCGAAGCCGTTTCTTATGTGCAAACTCGTAGGGCGCGGGCTTGCCCGCGACGATCTCGCGCGCGCATGCGCGCGCGGATGAAGAAAAGCCCGAAGGAGACCCCGCGCAAAAGTGATTTCTCCACGCTCTCCAACGCTTCCTCCCGAAGTCCTCCCCTCGGGTCCGTCCGTCGCTCGAACGATGGGCGAGTCCGGCCCCTGATCTCCCAATTTCTCAGCACGATGAAGGTGGCCCAACGTCCGGACACGGACTCTGTGGCGCGCAGCGCGGATGATTTCGCCAAGGGCTCCTTGGCTCGAGCGGCGCATCGCCGGAGCGGCGATGTGTGCCTTCCGAACTTTGACAGTGCCGTCATCGACATCGCGACTCTGTGCGCCTACCTGCTGTCGCCCCTGCATCCTGTCCGTCCCTTCAGGTCATGACCGTCAAGTTGCTCGATACCGTTGTGCTCGACGGAGACCCTCTGAATGTCGGGCTGCGCCGTGGCGATCTGGGCTTAGTGAGCTTCGCCCGGCGGTCTCGGTGGCGGTCGTCGGCGCCCGATTTGTCTACACTCGCTCGAGTGAAAACTATTTTGTTGTTATCCATCATCTCAAGGAGGGACGCGGATCCATCCGTCAAGCGGCTGACACAAGGAACCCGGGCGCGCTGATTCAAGAGAGGCCAGGATACTCATCGCGGCTCGCTTCGGTATTCGACACGAACCTCAAGTGCTCCTAGCGCATGCGACGTTTCATCGAATTCAACCATGAGCCAGGGTGTGAAATATCCCGACTCCTTGATGCCGATCGGATACCCCGTTCTCTGTAGGCACCACCAGAAGACGTCCTCCGTCTTCCAATCTACAGTTCGCGGCGGGCGCGCTCGAGGATATGTCGGGGGCTTGCTGCCGACCTCGTCGGGATCCCCAAGGAGGTCGAGCACAGCGTCTCGCGTGAGCCCTTGAATCAAGCCTTCCTCGACGAGCGCGTGAACAAAGCGTGTCCGGGAGATTGGTTGAGAGTCCGAGACATCATGGAAGACTCCCAATTTCCAAACCGAGGAATCAAACGGCTCCACCTGTCGACGCGTCGCAGCTCTCTGGGCTATGTAGACAATAATACTGGCCAACACGAGTCCACAGAGTCCGCCAATGGTGAATCCCCCGAGCGAACGAAGGCCGCTTCGGACTATCCGACCGGCGATGCCGGACGCAGCAGAATGCGGAGCCGCCTTCGTGGAGTCGGCGGCGTTCGAGCGGGTGTCACTCATTCTCGCATCTTCGGGCAGAGCCCGGGAGGCCTACAACAGCCAAACTCTTCGGACCAGCGTATGGAAGCTCTTTTGTGATTGCGGCGCTGGAAGCCTGTTCATCAAGCCGAGAATCGTTATATCCTTGCCCCTCGGCTTGGACTCGGCGACAACCAAAGCGAGCGCCACATGGCCGACATCACGCGGTGCCTGACCGAAGGATCCCCATCGAGGTTGTATCGGTCGACCTCGCCGAACATCGAGCGCGCTCCCAAGGTTGGAACGCGTGCAAAGTTTGCACAAGTTGCTCCGGAACCCAATTCTTGCATTCCAGACAATCATGCCGGGGCCGCTTGTGGATCACAGATAGTTGCGACCCGAGAAGCGGAATGCCATTGTCACAATACCGCGGTTCGCAACACATGGCGGAGCGTCGCGAACTATCTGAGCACGATCACTCCTTTAGACTCCGGAGGGCTTCATGCGGGGAGTCTCCCTCTGCCGCTGCAACTCGCCTCGCCCGCTCGAGGAGAGCGAGTCCGACATCCGGGCCATTGAGTGCGACATCGAGAGGATGCTGGCGGAGTTGACCGGCGGCTCTACGACCGTATGACGACGGTGCGCGAAGTGTCGGCACGAGCAGCGTAGGTGCCGTCATTTTGGGGTGACTATGCTTCGCGATCTTGGGCTCCGCGCACGACCCCCGCCGAACCGTCGCCTCGGCGCATGTGGTGAAACGTTGACATCTGTGAATAACTGCATACGATTTCCCACACCATGTGGACCGCTCGCCGGCGCATCCTGAGCCTGGTTAAGCTGAAGGGATACGTGACCGCGCGAGCGGTATCCCAGGCCGGCATCCATACCCAGGAGCTGACCCGGCTCGTGGCTGGCGGAACGCTGGAACGCGTCGGGTGCGGGAGGTACCGCCTCGCGAGCGCGGAGATCACCGAGCATCACGGGCTCGCCCTGGCCGCGGCGGCGACATCCGACGGCGTGATCTGTCTCTTGTCTGCGCTTTCCTTTCACCGAATCGGCACCCAACTCCCAGCTGAGGTCTGGCTCGCCATCGAACGGGGGCGGCGCCCTCCGAAGCTGGCAAACCTCCGGCTGCGGATCGTCCGCTTCAGTGGGCCCGCCTTCCGTGAGGGGATCGAGGTCCATGAGATCGAGCGACAGCGCGTGCGCGTCTACAGCGTCGCCAAGACGCTCGCTGACCTCTTCAAGGCCCGCAATCGCGTCGGGCTCGATGTCGCCGTGGAAGCGTTGCGAGAGGCGTGGATCGGCCGCCGCTTCACAATGGCCGACCTTGATCGAGCTGCCCGCGCCTGCCGCGTTGAGAACGTGATGCGTCCCTACCTACAGGGAATAGTCACATGACGGCGGGACTCTCCCACTCGGTCCACGTACGTCTCGTCCAGCACGCCAAGCGGCTCGGGATCGACCCCAATGTCGTCCTGGTGCGCTACGGATCGAAATCTGTGGGGTTCACGACCGACCCACGCCCCATTCGAAGCCGTCCCGTATCTATGAAGATGCAGATGTGTGCGAATTTGTAAGTCCTGCTGTAGGGCGCGGGCTTGCCCGCGACGATCTCGCGCGCGCATGCGCGCGCGGATGAAGAAAAGCCCGAAGGAGATCCCGCGCAAAAGTGAATCCTCCACGCTCTCCAACGCTTCCTCCCGGAGTCCTCCCCTCGGGTCCGTCCGTTGCTCGAACGATGGGCGAGTCCGGCCCCTGGTCTTCCGATTCCCCAGCTTCCTGAAGGTCGCCCCACTTCCGGGCGCGCCTCGCCGCACGCGCCTTCCGCGCTCGTGGCTGCCCGCGCGCCTCCGCTCGCGCCAAGATCCATTGAAAATCGGTGATGCCATGGCCAAATGTCGCGCCTGAACAATCGCCGCCTGGCCACGGAGCGTCTTCGGGAGCTCTAAGGCACATTCCGGCCGTTGTGGTCGCCAGTACCGCGCCAGGTCGGGAAAACGACCTTCGTCCAGCACGTTCTCGAGGGCGCCGACACAGTCGTCTTCGATCCGGTCGTCGACGTTGAGAACGCTCGCGCCGAGCCCGAGCTGTTCCTCGACCACCACCGCACGCCACTCTTCCTCGACGAGATCGAGTACGCGCCCGAGCTCGTGCCGGCGCTCAAGCGGCGCATCGATCAGAATCGCGCGCCGGGGCAGTACATCCTGAGCGGATCGCAGCAGTGGGAGGTATTGCGAACGTTGGCGGAGAGCTTGGCGGGCCGAGTGGTCTTCCTCGATTTGGAGGGTTTCTGCTTGGCGGAGATCGCGCAGCAGACAACCGGCGCGAGCTGGCTCGAACATTGGTTGACCGACCCCGATGCCTACCTCGCTTCGCGGCCGCAGCGCCTGCCCGACGCGCGATCGTTGTATGAGCGGCTGTGGCGCGGGTTCATGCCGGAGGCCGATCTGCTAGCCGCCGACGTGCTCGCGGATTTTCATAGCGCGTACCAGCGCACCTATATCGAGCGCGATGCGCGCTTGCTCGGGCGCGTCGATGATTGGCAGGAATTCGGGCGCTTCTTCCGACTCGCGGCGGCGCTGACCGCCCAGGAAGTCAATTATAGCCAACTCGGCCGCAACCTCGGTCTCTCGCCGCAGACCGCCCGACGCTGGTTACAGATCCTGACGGCCACTTTTCAGTGGCACGAGGTTCCTGCGTGGTCGGGCAATACACTCAAGCGTGTCAGCGCAACGCCCAAAGGCTACATCGCCGATACCGGCATCGCCGCGGCGGCCATGCGCATCTCGTCACCGAGCGCGCTCGCCGATCATCCGGCTTTGGGTGCACTTTTCGAGACGGCGGTCGTGGGCGAGATCCGGCGCTTGAGCTCGGTGCTTTCGTCGAAGCCCGTGCTGCATCATTGGCGATCGCATGGCGGCGCCGAGGTCGATCTGTTCCTTGAGCGCGACGGCACACTTTTCCCCATCGAGATCAAAGTCACAGCGCGTCCGACGCGCAACGACGTGCGGGGAATTGCTGCATTCCGCGCGACCTATCCCAACCAGCGCATCGCGCGCGGCCTCGTGCTCGCGCCGGTCGCGGGCGTGACCCCGCTGACGGAAAACGATACAGCTCTTCCGTGGGATCTGGCGCCGCGGTAGTGGGTGCTTCGGCAAACTTGTCTGCGCCGGCATCGGCCCACGGAAGTGGCGATTCTGTAATTAGTAGCAGTTCCGAAAGGTCGGGACTTGCGTCGAACCCCCGACGTTTCGTATCACGCGAGCGTGATCCCACGCGAGTCGTGAAGAGCCTCGCTGATTCTCTCAGCCGGCGCAGTAGGTGCAGAGTTTGCACAAACTGCCTCGCGGTCGAGTTGGGGCTCCGCGATGTTGTCCGGTCGAGTCCACGAATCACGACGAAGCGAATGGGTCGAAGTCGGGCAACGATCTCCCCTTGCGTGAGCCGAACGGTGTCGCGTTCCGGGGGCCGCCCACGCGCATACAGCTCGTCGCTGCGTCGCCACGTCCTCAACGGAGAGCCCCTGGCCTACGCGTGCGGCGAGCCTTCCTCCGCTTGGCGACGACTCCTCGCCCTCGCAGTGCCTAGCACCGAAGCAAGCACAAGGAGCTCCTCTAGAACGCTCTCCTTGCCCGCTCTCGTGGTGCCTGCGTACGCTGAGACCATGCGGATGCGGATGCTGGTAGCGGCACTGGGCGCAGCGGCGCTTGCCGCAGCGGGAACGGCCCTGTGGAGGGCAGCGAGCCCGTCCGCACCTCCAGCGCTACCCGCCTCGCTTCCCGCCGACTCGATCGCGACGCCCGCGCCCGCACAGGCCGGCCCACTCGCCGAGCGCACCGTTCCGCCGTCCGCGTCTCACCCCACGGCCCCATCGGCGCCAAACACCGCCGCCGACCCGCCCGAGCAGCAGGAAGCGGTCCTGGCGCACGCCGTCGCGCAGATGAGCCGCGACTGGTCCGAAGAATCCGATCGCGTGCGCGACGCGATGCTGCGCGAAGGGCGCTTTCGCGAGGTCTACGACAGCGGTGCGCCGCCGGAGATCCCCAAGACAATCGAAGAGGACGGCGTCGAGAAGGTTTTGTTTACTTCGACGAGCGAGCAGGATCCAAGCGGAGGGCGGCGGATCCGTCTTTTTTACATTTCCCGAAACGAGCATCCTCGCTATTGGGCGCTGCGCGACGCGCTCGACAAAGTGCTCGAGGCCAAGAAGGCATTGCGGGAAGCCGAGGCCGCGTCGAGCGCCGAAGCCCCTGGCACGGGCGCACGCTAGTGGACGCCGTCCCACCGGAAGCCCGCGTGCGATCACCCTATAAGCCCGCGCCCAGCCAAGACCGCCAGAATCGTCCCATCGTCACAAATATTCCGAGTCTGCCGAACATGACCATTGCCTTGCCGCTTTTGTGGAATATCACTTTTGGGCTGACTCTTGCGATGCAGGGGACGCCGGCTCCCGCGACCTCGGGCGCTGCACAGAGCTCGACGCCAGCGCGGCGCGTCGCAGCCAACGGCGGGGTCGATTTCATCTACGGGGCGCCGTCGGGGAATAGCCTGGAAGAGTGCAAGACGACGTACTCCCCAGCGAATCAGAATGCGATGTTTTACCGGCAGGAGAATGGCGGGATCACGAATGTGAAGGTGATCGATAACGTGACTGGGGTAACGACAGTCACTCAGCTTGGTGGGCTTGGAGACAAGTTCTTTACTGCTTCGGATATGGGCAGCAATTTTGCGCATATTGCTCGCACAGATATGAACTTGTACTACACCACCAACTCTGGCGTCACCTGGCACACGCTCACACTTCCGACGAGCGCCCAACATACGATCAACTGGGGCGTCGAGT
>JAEUHX010000009.1 GCA_016792805.1 Planctomycetota bacterium | reverse complement strand
CCCGCAGCGAAGGCGAAGAAACTTACCCAGGGAGATCTACCGCGATGCCCGCAAGGGCTCCGGCCGCCCGAGCCTCACGGCACAGGGCGGCCCACGTCGCGGCAGAAGTCAGCAGAGGCCGTAGTAGCACGGGCTTGCCCGTGCGAAGGGCCGAACATCTGTCCAGCTCTATCCTTTCTTACTCCTAGACATGACGGAAACTCCTGCAAACCCACTTTTCTCAGAGGGCTGGCCGAATGCCCGCCGGGGTGAAGCCCCGACGAGCCAAGCCGGAAGGCGCCCCGGACATGCTGCGTGGACTAAGGAACGAGCATCGACGCAACACTTGATGGAGGCGATTACTGATACCAACAATCTGCAACGAGCGCTCAAGCGCGTGTGCTCCAACGGCGGCAGCCCCGGCGTCGACGGCAAGACTGTGGACGACCTCAAGGCCCACGCCGCTGAACTCGAGCCTACGCTGCGCGAGCAGCTGCTCCGCGGGAGCTACCGACCGGTGACGGTGCTGCGACGCAGCATCGAGAAATCGGGCGGCGGCACTCGCGATCTGGGGATTCCTACGGTGATCGACCGCTGGATCCAACAGGCGATCCTCCAGGTCCTGGAGCCGATCTTTGATCCTCACTTTTCCACCTCGAGCTATGGATTTCGCCGAGGCCGCAGCGCCAAGCAGGCCGTGGAGCAGGCGAAAGTCCACATCCAAGAGGGCCGCGTCTGGGTCGTGGATATCGACCTGGAGCGTTTCTTCGACCGCGTGAACCACGACGTGCTGATGTCGCGGGTCTCGCGGCGGGTGGGCGACCGACGAGTGCTTGCACTGATCGGCGCCTATCTCCGAGCGGGAGTGATGGTGAACGGGATCGTCATGGACCGAGAGGAGGGCACGCCGCAGGGCGGACCGCTCTCTCCACTTCTCGCGAACATCCTTTTGGATGACCTCGACAAGGTGCTGGAGAGACGCGGGCACCGCTTCTGCCGCTACGCCGATGACTGTAATATCTTTACACGATCGGAAGCGGCAGGCAAGCGTGTCATGACGTCGGTGCGCGAGTATCTCGAGCACCGGCTCCACCTGAAGGTGAACGAGGCGAAGAGCGCCGTGGATCTTGCGACCAAGAGGAAATTCCCGGGCTTCACCTTTGAGATCCGCAAGGGAATCGTGAGGATCCGTATCGCGCGGAAATCGCTCGAGCGGGCTCATGACCGATTGCGAGAACTCACGGGTCGAACTCGGGCGCTCCCTCCCACGGCACTCATCCAGGAGCTCAATCCATACCTACGCGGCTGGCTCGGCTACTTCAGCTTGGCCGAGACACCCACGCCCTTCCGGGAGCTGGGCAGCTGGCTGCGCCGCCGCATGCGGCAGTGGTATTGGTGCCAATGGAAGACCCCTCGGGCCCGCCGCCGCCAGCTCTGGCGCATGGGCGGGCGGACCGAGGAGCGGCTGCGGATATTTTCGTCTGCACGATCGGGACCGTGGCACATGAGCTGGGTGCTCAACGACATCGTCCCGAATGATTGGCTTCACCGCCAAGGACTGTTGGATCTGTTTGCGACTTATCAGGATCTGCGGCGAGGACGATGAACCGCCGGATGCGAGAAACCCGCACGTCCGGTGGTGTGGGGGGGACCGGGCCTTCGGGCCCGGCCCCATCCCGATCGGGCGGTGCCCGCGCCCTACGGCCGGAATTGCACTTGTGCCTTCACAGATGTGCGACGGCTCCGAATTGGGAGCTGGTCGCTCCTGGCCTGCACAGAAATCGATCCGTAGGGTCGGCGCACGCGCCGAACAATTGCGCGGGGCTTGCCCCGCGCGATGAGGAAAGGGCAGCGCGGTTCTTCATCCGGCGGCGCACGCGCCGCCGAATCGGAACGGGCGCGCCCGTTCCCCACGTCCGAACTTACACTTGCGCCTTCACAGATGTGCGACGGTTAGGAATGGGGCCTGGGGCTGCCTTGGCGTGCACAGAAATCGATCCGTAGGGTCGGCGCACGCGCCGAACAATTGCGCGGGGCTTGCCCCGCGCGATGAGGAAAGGGCAGCGCGAATCTTCATCCGCGCGCGCACGCGCGCGAGAGCCGGTCGGCGCACGCGCCGACCCCACTTCCCGATTGATGTGAGTCTCAACTGCGCGGCCCAACTTGCCAATTATGGTGAGCCTCAACCGCAACGACCCCACTTCCCAATTAAGCCGCCCCGCCCCGCCCCGTTAACTACGACTCCGCGCGCCGGCGGCCCATCAGTAACATCGGCAATCCCACAATCGCCGCCGCGATGCTCACTCCGCCGTACCAGGGCCAAGGCTGCGGCCTCCCGCGCATCACAAATATCTGATACGCATAAATCAGCCAGACCGACGCGGACACCACCACCAGACCGCGTCCAACAACAAATGCGAGCGGTGCCGCATCCGGGTCTGCCAGGCTGCCGCCCTCCGCGACGATCTTCTCTTCTGCCTTCTCCAGCGCCGTCCCCGTGCGGTCCATCAGCTTCCCGTTCTCTCGGATGGCCCGGAGCTCGAACCAGCTGGCCAGCAGCACCAGCGCCAACGCGCCACCCATCGTCAGCGCGTGCGTCGAGGGCTCTGCCGCCCCCGCGAGCACCGACCCCGCCACCACCGCCAGCGCCGAGAACGTCGCGAAGGGAAAAGTCTTCCCTTTCAGCCGACGCGTCGCGAGCGAGAGTTCGATCGGAAGCCCGCGTTGCTCCACCGCCGTCTTGATCGCCTTCCCCGTCCCCAGGAAATAAACGAACACCACGCACTGCCCGAGCAGCAGCAGCACCGCCGCGCTCAGCCCCATCAGCCGGTGCCGATCCAGCGCCGCCGCGTCGCTCTCCGGAGGCGCCGCCGTCGAGGCGTAGCCCCAAAAGCCGGCGAGCGCGGCCGCCGCGAGGGCCGCGATCTGGACACCCAGGAAGATCGGAATCATGCGCATGGTCGGCAGGCGCGTTTGCGGTTCATGGAATATCCTAAGGACCGACGAGGCGGACGGCCGCGGCTCCCTGCGCGGCCCGAGGTCTCTCGACCCACCTATGCAGCAGTACAGCGATCGCAAGGAACCGGCGGAGCGCGCCTTCGCCCAAGCATTCCGCCTCCAGACCGCCGGCAACCTCGAGGAGGCGGAGCGGCTCTATCGCCGGTCGATCGCCCTCTATCCGACCGCCGAGGCCTTCACCTTTCTCGCGTGGACGCTCTCCTTCTCGAACCGCCTCGAGGAGGCCGTCCAACTGTGTCATCGCGCCATCGAAATCGACCCCGACTTCGGGAACCCTTACAACGACATCGGCGCCTATTTCATACAGCTCGGGCGCCTCGAGGATGCGATTCCCTGGCTCGAGCGCGCCAAGCACTCGAAGCGCTACGATTGTTATCATTACCCCTATTACAATTTGGGGCGCATCTACGAGCAGATGGGGCGATTCCCGCAGGCGCTCGCCGAATACTCGGGCGCCGTCGAGCGTGCGCGGGAGAAGCAGGTCGATTATCCGCACGCGTCGCACGCAGTGAAACGCGTTGAGGCGATCCTGCGCAACCAAACTCCGCCCCAGGAGACCGTCTGAGAGCGGCGAAGTTTCGTCAGCCCCGGTCGATCCAGAATCGCTGCACGGCAAACGCGATCGCCGAGAGCACGCCGATCCCGCCGAGGAACTTCCCGCCGCGGATCGCCGTCTCGCGCAGAATGGTGCTCACTTTTTCCTGGCGATAGGCGCTCAGCACAAGCGCCACGACGCCGCACATGTAGACAAACGCCAGGATGTGCACAGTCCATTCGCGTTGCATGGCTAGCAGCCTGTGGCAGAAGTGCTCCGCAAAGCGAGCACGAGGATTTTTGGCGAGATCGAGGAGGACCGCCGTAGGCGTAGGCGAGGAGTTACGGCGAGGCGGTCCGACGATGAGACCGCCAAGATGCCCGCGTGCGCAGCTCGGATGACTTTTGCCACGGGCTGCTAGCTCTCCTGCGCCACAGGGGCTGCCGCGATCGGAGCTGCGGCGGGTGCGGGAGACGGGCTCGGCGCCGGCTCCTGCGCCGTGAGCCCCAACGCGTCGCGCTCCGCCGTCGTGTAGGCGTCGATCACCAGCAGCACGTTCAATAATCCGGCCACCGTTGTGAACAGCAGCCCCATCTCGGCGTAGGCGAGGTCGCGCGTGACGCGCACGCCCGCGTTCACGACCGTCGCCACGAGCGCCGGAAGCCCACACAGCACCTCACCGCTCCAAAAATACAGATCGCGCTCGCGCTGAACGACCGTGCGCTCTGCCAGCAGCACGCCGAGGAGAAACGTGGCGCACAGCACGCTCCCGACGAGGAGCCCTTTCGCGCGCCTTCCCAAGTACACATGTCCGAGGCCGGGAAGGAGCCACGCCAACAGGGCGGCTGTCCCCGGCGAGCGCTCGCTCACCACGTGGGGCGGGCGCCGGCAGAGCCAGTGCGCTTCGCCGGCGGCGCAGGCCGTCACCATGGCCGCGGCGGCGGTCATACAAAAACCGAAAGGCGCCGTTCCTTTGAGCGGTGTATCGGGGTGCACCACCTTGAGCCACGCGTGCGCCACGACTGTTTCCACGAAGTTCATGATTTCCGGCAACGCGAGAGGAATCGCGAAGCGGATTTGTGTCAACGGCACCGCGATCTCCGTCCGCGCACGCGACAGATACGCGGGGCCTACCAAGGCCCATCCGGCGAATGTGAGCGCCGTCACCAGGGCCAGGATCACGAGGCCGCGCATGGCTCGCCCCGCGTACAGGTGTCCGGTCCCCGGCAGGAGCAGCGTGAGAAAGACGGCGATGTTTGGGGAGCGGTTCAAGGCAGGGGGCGGGGATTCGAAACGATCGGCCGGCGAATTCCAACGGCTCTGCCGCGCGGCGCGGTGGGGAGGCCAGCTTCAGCACGCCGTACGCCGCAGGGTTCTCCGCCCGCTCGCAGCCGAGCCGCTCGCTGGTACAACGCCGCGATGCCGTTTGTCCACGAGCACCGAACTCGGGTCCGCTACGACGAGACCGACCAGGGGCGCGTCGTCTATCACGCCAAGTACCTCCACTATTTCGAGGCGGGGCGCACCGAGTTCTTCCGCTCCATCGGCATGCGCTACCGCGACATGGAGGACTCCGGGTTCTTCCTCGTGGTCACCGAGGCGGGGCTTCGTTACCGAGCGAGCGCGCGCTACGACGACGAGATCCTCGTGCGCACCTGGCTCACCGAGGTGAAGCCCGTGACGGTTCGCTTTGCCTACGAGGTCTACCGCGAGCCGGGCCCCGTGCTCCTCTGCACCGGCGATACACGGCTCGCCTGCGTCGCCGCCGACTTCAAGCCGCGCCGCATGCCGCCCGACGTGATCGCGCTCCTCAGCCGACAGCTTGGCGGGATCTGACGGGAGGGCTTGGGGGATTCGTCGGCCAGCGACGAGAATGGGGACGAAACATCTCGCCCGGGCCAGGCGTATCCGGCCCACCAAGACCATGCTCATTCGCCACCTTGCGCCGCTTGCCCTCTCGCTGATCCCGTTTGTCGCGCCGACGCTCGCCCAACGAGAGGGAGGCGCCGCGAGCCGCCCCGCGCCGCCCGCCTCGGCGCCCGCCGCCGAGCGGATCTTCTCGGGACCGCAGATCGGCGAGAAGGTGACGCCGTTCCGGACCGCCGACGTGACCGGCGGCCGCAAGGAGCGCGAGTTCGACCCTGTGAAGGAGGCCGGCGACAGCACCGCTCTGTACTTCTTCTTCCCCGGCGACGTGAATCGCATCGTGGCGGCGGCGATCCGCGAGGTGGCGGCTATGGCGAAGCAGGGGGAGGAGCATGGCCTCAAATCCGTTTTTGTGGCGTTGCACGGCGACCAGTTGGCGGCCGATCAGCGCCTTCGCGATGTGTGGACGAGCCTCAAGCTGCCGATTCCCGCGTCCGTCTCGGTCGACGGCGCCGAAGGGCCCGGGAGCTGGGGTCTCGACAAGCGCTGCACCGTCACAGTCGTGCTCGCGAAAGAAGGAAAAGTGGTCTTCAATTATGCCGCGCTGAGCGCATCGCCCGCTGAATGGGAGAAGCTGCGCAGCGAGCTCGGGTCGATGCTCGGGGCGAAGATTACAGCTCGCCCCGAGGGCGGACGCCCCATGGGGGGCGAGATGGGCGGACGCGAAGGCGGGCGGCCTGCAGGCCGACGCGGAGCCGAAGGGGCCGATTCGCGGCGCGCCCCTCTCGGCGAGAAGCCGGCGTCCCGTCCCGAGCGCGAAAAGTAGCTCCATATAGAAAGACCGAGGAGCCTGGCGCCTGCCGAGCCGCGGATCGTGAAGAAAGCTCACTCGGGCATGCGCGCCGTCGCGCTCGTGCTCGCGCTCGGCGCGGCAGCTCTCGCGCAGGCGGGTGTCGGCGCCGCGCCAGCACCGGCGGCGCCTCTCGAGCGCGCTCCCGATTTCGAGCTCGAAGTGCTGCCGCTCCTCACGCGGATTGGTTGCAATTCGGGGCAGTGCCACGGCGCCGCAGGCGGTCAAGCGGGATTCGCTCTCTCACTGCGCGGCTACGATCCCGACGCCGACTACGACGCCATCGTGCGCGAGCGCGGAGAGCGGCGCGTCGATCGGGGAAACCCGCGGGCGAGCCTGTTGCTGCGAAAAGCTTCGATGGAGATTCGCCACAAGGGCGGCCGCAAGCTGCCCAAGGACGGCGAGGAGTATGAAACGGTGCTGCGATGGATCGAAGCGGGTGCCGCGCGCCACGCGGGCGCGCCCGTTTCTGTGCATGCGCTCGACGTGGAGCCGAAGTTTACATTGGGCGCCGTCGGAGAGAGCGTGCAGCTCACGGTGAAGGCCCGCTGCAGCGACGGCTCGGTGCGCGATGTAACGGCGCTTGCACTCTATACATCCAATGATGACGCCGTGGCGCCGGTCGACCGCTCCGGGAAAATTACACTTTCCAAGGCGGGAGAGACGGCGGTGCTCGTCAAGCTCCTCGGATCGATCGGCTCGGCCCGCGTGGCGGTTCCATTCGGCCGCAAGCGCGAGGCCTCGTCAGCCGCCAATCCGATCGACGCGGCGGTGGAATCGAAGCTCGCGGCCATGGGGATTCCCCCTTCGCCCCCGTGCGACGATTTCACATTTCTTCGCCGCGCATCGCTCGACCTGGCGGGGAGGCTCCCGGAGCCGGCGGAGGTGGCGGCCTTCGCGGCCGACGCGAGCGCGGGGAAGCGCGCGGCCAAGGTTGATGAGCTGCTGAAGTCTTCCGAGGCGGTCTCCCACTGGACGCGCTGGCTCGCCGATTTGTGCAGAGTGCGCTCGGAGACCATGACCCCCGATGGCGCGGCGGCGCTCCACGCCTACCTGCGCGACGCGGTCGCCCGGCGTATGCCGCTCGACCAGCTCGTGCGCTCGCTCGTGACCGCCGTCGGCGAGCCATGGGCGCGCGGGCCGGCCGCGTTCGCGCTCGCCGTGCGCGGGCCGAAGGAACAGATGGAATTTGTGACGCGCACATTTCTCGGCGTCCGATTCCAATGCGCCCAATGCCACCAGCATCCCTTCGACCGCTGGTCGCGAAGCGATTATTTCGGAGCTGCATCCTTCTTCGCGCGCGTGCGCATCGACAAGGGGCGCGTCGTGACCTCCGAGTTTGGGGAGTTTACAGATCCAAAGACGGGGGGCCCGGCAAGAGCACAATTCCCAGGCGGAGGCGCCGCCGAGTTCGCGGCCGGACAGGATCGCCGCCAGCCTTTCGCCGACTGGATGCTCGACCCGGCTTCGCTGCGCTTCGATCGCGCTATGGCCAACCGCCTCTGGCAGGCGCTCACGGGGCGCGGGCTCGTCGAGCCGGTCGACGATCTGCGCGAGGCCAATCCGCCCACCAATCCGGAATTGTTGGATCTGCTGGCGTCGATGCTCCGCGAGAGCGGCCGCGACTGGCTCGGCCTCGTTGCAACGATCGCGAAATCGGCGGCCTACGGGCGCTCGACGGCGACCGTCCCCGGGAACGAGGCCGACGAAGTGTATGGTTCGCGCGGGCGTCTGCGGGCGCTCCCAGCGGCCGTGGTGGTCGATGCGCTCGCGACGGCGACGGGAGTCCGCACCGAGGCGCCCCAGGCGCCGCGGGCCGCACGCGCCGCCGACATCCCCGACGAGGACGGCGGCTCCTATACGCTCACCGTTCTGGGGCGCTGCCCGCGCGACGGCACCGCCGATCCGAGCCGCCTTCCGTCGCCGACGGTGCCGGCGGCGCTCCATTGGCTCCACGGGCCTTACGCGGGATCCGCCCTCGGGGCCGCAGGCACGCGGATCGCGGCGATGCTGGCGCGGCGTCCAACGGTCGACGCCGCCATCGACGAGCTCTTCGCCGCGACCTGGTCGCGCCCTCCCCGCGACGCCGAGCGCGCGGCCGCGCGCCGTGCGCTCGGCTCCTCGGTCGACCGCGAGAAGCTCGAGGACCTTCTGTGGACTTTGATCGCGTCCAACGAGTTCACATTAAATCATTAGGCCTCAGATGATCACCCGCCGCCAGCTTCTCCATCTCGGGCTCGTCGGTCCGTCGCTCGCGGGCGCCCTCTCGCTGGAGCGCTATTTCGAGCTGCTCGAGCGGGCGCCGGCCGCTCCGCACGCAGGGCGCCGTCCAGCCCGCTCGATGATACTCGTGTGGCTCGACGGCGGCATGAGCCACGTGGATACGCTCGATGCGAAGCCCGGCGCGCCCGAGGAGATCAAAGGAGCGTGGGGGAGCGTCGCGACTCCGGCGCCGGGCGTTCTGTATGGTCAGGGAATGGAGGGGCTCGCGTCCGCGCTTCCGAATTATGCACTCATCCGTTCGTTGACTTCCGACGCGGGCGAGCACGACATCGCGCGCCATCTGATGCTCACGGGCTACCCCGTGTCGCCATCGCTCGAGCACCCGAGCTTCGCCTCCGTGGGCGCCTCACAAATCGCGAACCCACAATTTCCGCCCTACCTCACGATCTCGCCGCAGCGCGAGAGCCTGCGGTACTTCGGCGCCGGCTTCCTGCCGCCCGAGCACGGGCCATTTGTGATCGACGGCAACCCGCAGCGCAAAGAGTTTGCGGTGCGCGATCTCGCACCGCCCCCGGAGCTCGGCGCGGCGCGGATGGAGCGGCGGCGCGCGCTGCTCGAGACCCTCGACAGCTTCCGCCGCACCTACGAGCAACACGGCGAAGTTCGCGCCCGCGGCCGCGCCTTCGAGCGGGCGCTCGCGCTGCTCGCTTCGGCGAGCTCGCGTGAGGCGTTCGACCTCGGAAAGGAGAGCGCCGCGATGCGCGCGCGCTACGGCGACCACGGTCTCGGGCAGAGCTGCCTTTTGGCGCGCCGTCTCGTGCAGGCGGGCGCTCGATTTGTGACGATCCTCGATTCGTCCTGGGACACCCACCAGAACAACTTCTTTGAGCTCCAAACCCACCGGCTCCCCAAGCTCAATCAAGCGATCCCGGTCCTCATCGACGATCTGAAGCAGCACGGCCTTTGGGAGGAGACGCTTCTTGTGGTGATGGGGGATTTCGGCAGAACGCCCAAAGTGAATGCCAATCAAGGGCGCGACCATTGGCCGCGCGCCGCGTCGGCCATCGTGGCCGGCGGGCCGATCCGAGCAGGCGCGGTGGTGGGGGCGACCGACGAGCGCGGCGAGCAGGTGGTCGAGCGGCCGGTCACGCCGCAGGATCTCGCGGCGACGATCTACACGGCGCTTGGGATCGATCCGTCGGCGGAGATGCAGACGAGCGATGGGCGCCCTGTGCGATTGGTGAACGGCGGCGAGCCGATTCGTGAGGTTCTCGCGTGAGGCTTTTTTGTGCAGCCGTGGCCATATTGTGGTCCCTCCAGACGGGCGCCGATCTCCCGAAGGGGGCGGCGACTTCCGTAGCACCGCTGCGCGACTCGGGGTGGATTGCGGCGTGGGGCGGCGAGGTTGTCGTGCTGGAGGGGGGCGCGCCGGCGGCGCGGGCCACGGTGCCGGGCTTCGAGCGGATCACCGCCCTTGCGATGGCACCCGACGGCCGAAGGGCTGCTTTGGCCGGGGGCGTTCCCGGTCGCTTCGGCTCGGCGGCCCTCTACGACGTCGGCGAGCGCCGCGTCGTCACAATTTGTGAATCCGTACAGTTCAAAGATGTGGCGACCTGTGCCGGGTTCACGGCCGACGGCTCAAAGCTCCTCGTCGGCTCCGCCGACGGCACAGCCGCGCTGATCGACGCCAGAACGCACAAAAAACTTCACGAGCTCCGCGGGCACACGGGCCCGATCCTCGCGTGCGCCGTAAAGGACGGAATCCTCGTGACGGGCTCGGCCGACCGCACGCTTCGCGTTTGGAGCGAGTCGGGAGAGCTCCTGCGCACGCTCACGCAGCACTCCGGCGCCGTGAACGCCCTCACTTTCGAGCCCGGCGGGCGCCGCCTCGTGTCGGCCGCCGACGATCGCACGGTGCGCCTCTGGGATCCCTTCGTTGGCCGGATGATCCGCTCCTTCCGCGGCTTCCCCGGGGGAGCGACGGCCCTCCTGTGGCCGCTCCCCGAGGAACTCCTCGTCGGGGCGACCGACGGGCGCCTGCGCCGCATCGCCCTGCCCGACGGTGTGCTCACCGACGTCGAGGCGCCGCGGGAGAGCGGCTGGATCTACGGCGTCGCCGTGCGCCCAGGCTCCTCCAAGGGGGCCGTGGCGCTCGCCGGAACCCACGGCGTGACGGCTGCGCCGCGATAGCGTAGCCCGCGGGCGGGGGCGACGGATGTCAAGGTTTCGACCTGAACAAACTACCCAGGCTTTGAATGAGCACTGAAAGCATGCGATATTGTCGCCGTCATGCTTCGGCTCACCCGCCGCTCCGAATACGGCATCATCGCCATCGCCCACCTGGCCCAGCGGCCGGGCGAGGCGGCATCGGCGCGTGACATCGCGGAGCGCTATGGGATTCCCAAGCGCTTGCTGGCCGAGGTGATGAAACAGCTTTCGCACCGCGGTTTCGTGCGGTCGTCGCGCGGCGCCTCGGGCGGGTACCAGCTCGCCGTCGATCCCACAAGAACGTCCGTGCGCGTCGTGCTCGCGGCCCTCGAGGGTCCCTTCGAAATGGTGCAATGCGCTACCGACGGGGCGAGGGCGCTTGAGGACGGCGAGGCGGGGCGCGCAGTAGCGCCGGCAGCCAGTTCGCATTTTGCACAAAACACGCTTTGTGAGCTCCTCGGGAGCTGCCCGATTCGAGGTCCGGTGCAGCGTATCCACGACCGCATGCGGCTCGTGCTCGAGGAGTTCACCATTCGAGATTTGATTTCCGGTGGCGATGGGGCAGTCCCGATGACGGCCGGCCTCTCCACCGCATTCGCGCCGCCCGCCGTGGCGGCTGCGGTCCGCAAGAGCTGAACGCACCTCCCGACGCCGTCCATACAGAACCGAACACGCCTCCTCTGAGATCCCGAGATGTTGAAGCTTCCGATCTACCTCGACAACCACGCGACGACCCCCGTCGATCCGCGCGTGCTCGACGCGATGCTTCCGTACTTCCGCGAGAAGTTCGGCAACGCGGCGAGCCGCAATCATCCCTTCGGCTGGGCCGCCGAAGAGGCGGTGACGATCGCGCGCGAGCAATGTGCACAGCTCCTGAACGCCGACCCCAAGGAGATCGTGTTCACGAGCGGCTCGACAGAATCCAACAATCTTGCGATCAAGGGGGTTGCCGAGCTGTATCGCGAGAAGGGAAAGCACATCATCACGGCAGCAACCGAGCACAAGGCCGTCCTCGATCCCTGCAAGCATCTCGAGAGCCTCGGATTCGAGGTCACCTATCTTCCGGTTGACCGCTACGCGCGCGTGAGCGCCGAGCAGGTGGCCGCGGCCATGCGCCCCGACACGATCCTCGTGTCGCTCATGTTCGCCAATAATGAGGTCGGCACGATCCATCCGATCGGCGAGATCGGCAAGATCTGTAAGGAGCGCGGAGTGATCTTCCACACCGACGCGACGCAGGCTTGCGGCAAAGTGCCAGTCGATGTTCAGGCGCTCGGAATTGATCTCCTGTCTCTCTCGGCCCACAAAATGTACGGGCCCAAGGGAGTTGGGCTTCTGTATGTTCGGCGCAAGAATCCCCGCGTGCGCATCGCGCCGATCTTCGACGGCGGCGGGCACGAGCGCGGCATGCGCTCGGGCACGCTCAATGTTCCCGGCATCGTCGGACTCGGCAAGGCGTGCGAGCTTGGACGCCTCGAGATGCAGAAAGATCACGATTACGTCTTCGGGCTGCGCGAGCGCATGCGCAAGCGTCTCTTCGACGAGCTCGACTACATTTCCCTCAACGGGCACCCTGAATACCGGCTGGCGGGCAACCTCAACGTTTCCTTCGCCTATGTCGAAGGGGAGGCCATGATGATGGGCATCAAAGACATCGCCGTTTCCTCGGGGAGCGCCTGCACCTCGGCGAGCCTCGAGCCCTCCCACGTGCTGCGCGCGATGGGCGTCGGCGAGGATGCAGTGCACACCTCAATCCGCTTCGGCCTCGGCCGGTTCACGACCCAGGAAGAAGTGGATTTCGCCGCCGAGCACACGATTGCCGCGGTGCGCCGGCTGCGGGAGCTCTCTCCGCTCTATGAGATGGTGAAGGAGGGGATCGACTTGGCGACGGTGAAGTGGTCGCCGCATTAATCCCCCCCTGCGCCTGCGGAGTTCACGAAGTGAACTCCGCAGGACGCCGTCCCCCTCAGGGGGACGGAATCCCCCTGCGCCATCGCAGTCCACGCAGTGAACCGCGATGGACGCCGTCCCCTGAGGGGGACGGAATCTCCCTGCGCAATCACAGATCTGTTCATTCCTAAGATTCTACAAAAAGCACCTCGATCCAACTGAGTATCCACCATGGCCTACAGTGACAAGGTCATCGACCACTACAACAATCCGCGGAACGTCGGCTCTTTCGACAAGGGCTCCGAAGACGTGGGCACCGGCATCGTCGGGGCTCCCGAGTGCGGCGACGTCATGAAGCTTCAGATCAAGGTCAATGATGAAGGCGTCATCACCGATGCGCGCTTCAAGACTTTCGGCTGCGGCTCCGCCATTGCCTCCTCGTCGCTCGCGACCGAGTGGGTGAAGGGCAAGACCGTCGACGAGGCGCTCAAGATCAAGAATGTTGACATCGTCAACGAACTGGCTCTTCCGCCGATCAAGATCCACTGTTCGGTCCTCGCCGAGGACGCCATCAAGGCGGCCGTCGAGGATTACCAGAAAAAGAAGTCGTCGTCGCCCGCCGGTTCCGGCAGCGCGTCCTAAGGAGCCACCATGAGCTTTCTCGGCGATGCCTTCGCCATTCCCCCGGCGAAAAAGACTACAGAAACTGCGGCCGCATCTGCTGCTGCCAGTGTGCCCGCCGCTGCTGCCGCAGCGGTTGCGGCGCCCAGCGAAGCGGTGACCGCCGAAGACTCGGCGACCCGCAGCACCGATCCCGCCATCCAGGCGGCAAATCAAAAAATGATGCTGACGCCGCCCGTTCCCGGCGGCGCGACCACGGAAGGAGCTCTTCCGCCGCTCGAGCTCATGCCCGCCGATGGCGCCCAGGCCGGACCTGTGGTGGTGGTTACCGCCAAGGCCGCCAGTGAATTCCGACGCATCCTCGACGAGCAGAAGCTCCCCGCCGAGACGGGGCTGCGCCTCGGAGTGCTTGGCGGCGGCTGCTCGGGGTTCTCCTATAAGCTCGGCTTCGAGACGGTGAAGGCGCCGCTCGACTGGGAGGGCGAGTCGAACGGAGTGAAAATTTACATCGACCCGAAGAGCTTCCTCTACCTTGCCGGGATCGAGCTCGATTTCCAGGATTCGCTCATGGGCCGCGGATTTGTGTTCAATAATCCGAACGCAAAGAAGACCTGCGGCTGCGGCGAATCGTTCCAGGTCTGAGCCGACGACCCCGTTCTGTGGCCGAGAGCCCGAACCGCCCCGCCCATCCACTGGACGCACCCGAGGCTGCTGCCGGCGGGAGCGCGTGCGGGAGCCTCGGCCACACGCCGGCGGCGTCGATCTGCGCCGTCCCGTCGCGCTGCGTGCGCTGCGACGAGCCGCTCACGACGCCGCTCGTCTGCGGCAGCTGCCGCACGGTCTTCCCCGCGGCCAATGAGTACGATCACTTCGCGCGCTTTGGCCTTCCGCGCACGATGGAGATCGACGAGAGAGATCTCGAGCGGCGCTATCTGATGCTTTCTCGGGGGCTGCACCCCGATCAGTTCGCCGTCCGCGGCACGGAAGACAAGCTTCTCGCCGAGCAGCTCTCGGCCCACGTGAACGACGCCTTCTCGGTGCTGAAGGATCGCTTCCGCCGCGCCGAGTATCTGTTGGAGCTCGAAGGCGGACCCCAGCGCGCGCAAGAGAAGCGAACGCCCGCGGGCTTCCTCGCGGAAATGTTGGAAGTGAATGAGCAGATCGAGGAGGCGCGTGGCGCTCTCGACGACTCGGCGCGCAAGCAGATGGCGTCGCTTCGGGCGGAGATCACAAAACGTCGCGACGCGTTCCTCGCCGAGGTGGCACAGGCGTTTGCGTCGCTTCCCGCGCAAGGCGATCTGCGCCGGCCCGGAGTGCTTCTTAAGATTCGCGAGCGGCTGAATGCCTGCGCCTATCTCGAAGGGCTCTCAGTGCAGATCCGCGAAATGTTGGTTTCCTAAGAAAAAGAACTTTCCGCTTCGACCCCGCTGCACCGCCGCAAGAATCCTCCTCCATGGCCGCCCCCGTCCTCGGCATCGATCTCGGAACGACCAATTCGCTTGCGGCCCTCGTCGGCGCAGACGGCAAACCGGCGGCCCTGCGCGGGCTCGACGGGGAGGCCATCGTGCCGTCGGTCGTCTCCTTCGCAGAGGGCGGAGCTGTTGTAGTAGGGCGCGCCGCGCGTCGCCGCGCGGCCGACGATCCGATGCACACCGTATTCTCCGTGAAGCGGCTCATGGGGAAGGGCATTGAGGATCTTACAGAAGTCGAGCGCAGCCACTGTCCCTATGAATTTGTGCCCGCCGACGGCAGCCAGCTCCGCCTCAAGATTCGCGGCCGCGAGTACACTCCCCAGGAGATTAGCGCACAGATCTTGCGGGAGGTTGTGAACCGCGCGAGCGCCGTGGTGGGGGAAACGGTCACGCGCGTCGTGATCACAGTTCCGGCTTATTTTGATGAGTCGCAGAAGCAGGCGACCATGGCCGCCGGGCAGATCGCCGGGCTGCAAGTGCTGCGAATTCTCAACGAGCCCACGGCGGCGTCGCTCGCCTACGGCCTCGATGGCCTGCACGACGGCGTCGTCGTGGTGTACGACCTCGGCGGCGGCACCTTCGATGTCTCGGTGCTGAAGATCGAGTCGGGCGTCTTCCGCGTGCTCGCCACCAACGGCGATGCCGCCCTTGGCGGAGACGACTTCGATCGCGCCATCGCCGAGCGCTGCGCCCAGGAGATGCGCGCGGCGGGCGTTCCCGAGACGGCGCTGCGCGATCCCGGATTGTTACAAGTGCTCCGCGCCGCGGCAGAGCGCGCCAAGATGGAGCTCTCCGAGAAGCTCGAGACCGAATTGGTGATCTCGGAGGATCGCCTCGGCGTCCGCTGGCGGCGCACCCTCGCGCGCGCGGAGTTCGAGTCGATCGTGGCGCCGCTCATCGAGCGCACCGTCGGGCCCTGCCGGCGCGCGCTCTCTGACGCGGAGCTCGAGCCCGAGCAGGTCCACGCCGTCGTGCTGGTGGGCGGCGCGACCTACGTGCCCGCCGTGCGTGCGCGCGTCGAGCAGCTCTTCGGCCGCAAACCCTATTGTGAGCTCAACCCGATGGAGGTCGTGGCGCTCGGCGCCGCGGTGCAGGCGAAGAAGCTTGAGGGCGGCTTCCAGAATCTGTTGCTTTTGGATGTGACACCGCTTTCTCTCGGCACGGAAACCTACGGCGGGGCTGTCGCAAAAGTGATTCCCCGCAATACTGCGATTCCCGCGCGCGCGTCGGAGCAGTTCACGACGTTCACCGACAATCAGACGGCCATCGTTTTTCATATTTGCCAAGGAGAGCGCGAGCTGGCGAAAGATTGCCGCTCCCTTGGAAAGTTGATCTTGCGCGGCATTCCGGGGATGCCGGCAGGGATGCCGCGCGTCGATGTCACGTTTCACATCGACTCCGACGGCCTGCTCACGGTGACGGCGCAGGAGCGGCGCAGCGGCGTCAAAGCCAAAGTCGAGATCGTCCCCAAGCACGGCCTCTCGCTCGATGAGATCACGCGCCTCGTTCAGGAAGCGGCCGCGCACGCAAAAGAGGACTTCGTGGCGGCGCGCCTCGCGACGCTGCGCGCCGACGCGGAATTCGTCCTGCGCAAGCTCGACGCTCGCGTCGCCGATGCCGCGGGCCGTCTCGATGCGGAGACGCTCTCCGAGATCCAAACGGCGCGCGATGGCGTCGTCGACGCGATGGCGGGGCAGAGCCCCGATGGCATCGACGGCGCGCTCCACTACCTCGAGGATGTCGCTCGCCCTCTCGTCGAGATGACCATGAATACCGTGGCGCAGCGCGCCGTGAGCGGGAAGCTCCTCGACGAGGTGACCCAATCGGCCGAGCGCACCAAGGCCGCGGCTCCGGCCCACGACGGCTCCGGCCCGCTGAGCGTGAAGCGCGGTTGAGTGGATTCTGCCAGTACGATGTGACCTGAGCGCCCCATGCCTGAACGACCGATCCAGTGGACTGACGTGTACGTGATCGCGGAGAAGCTCGCTGAGCTGCACCCCGACGTGAAGCCGCTTTCTGTGCGTTTCACGGATCTTCATAAATGGGTGGTGGAACTCCCGGGCTTCGCGGGCGATCCCATGAAAAGTAACGAGAAGATCCTCGAAGCGATCCAGATGGCCTGGCTCGAGGAAATCGAGTGAGCCACGAGCACGATCATGGCGCGGGCCATGACCATGGCCACGACCACGGCCAGCCCTCGGGCGAAGCCACCGGCGGCGGAGATTGCCTGCTGCGCGCGCTCCGTGAGAAGCGCGCGCCGGTGGCGCCCGCGAGCGTCGGTTCCGCCGCTTCTGTAGCTTTCGCCGGAGACGGGGGAGAAGTGCACTTCGCCTACGCGCTCGATTCGGCGGCACTTCCCGAAGGTCAGGGACGACAGCTCGTTCTCGAAGCGCGCTCGATCGCCATCTTCCGCCATGAGGGGCAGGTGCATGCCCTCGACGGCATCTGCCCGCATGCGGGCTCGCCGCTCGGCCCCGGTTCGGTTTGGAAGGGGATGGTCGCCTGCCCGTGGCACGGCTGGCGCTTCTCGCTCACCGACGGCAGCTCTCCGGACATGCCCGGCGTCTCGCAGCTTCTGTATCGAACGATGGAGAGCGACGGCCGCGTTTTTGTGGCCTTGCCGGGCGCTGCGCCCCACACCGCCGCGCCGACTCCGCCGGGCTGCTGCTAGCACTCCGACCGCCCGCCTCGCGCATCCGTGCCGGTTCCCCCCGAGACGCCGCCGGTTTTTGTGGGAATCGGCCGCGTTGGAACGCGGCTCGTCGTGCAGCGGCCGGGCGGCCGGCAGGTCGTCGATCTCGCGACGATTGCCTCCGTCGAGGAGCGCGAATTTGTGGTGCACCTGCGCGATGACGCGGGGCGAGCGGCCACGCTCGAGCTCTCATCGCCGGCGGCGCGCCCCGACGTGCTGGCGCGCGTCATCGAATGGTGCTCTCCGGTCATCCATCGCGAGACCGACCGCGTCGTGGCACAGGGAGTCGAAGTGCGTGCGCCCGCGCCTCCCGTGAGCCGCGAGTCGACTGCACTTTTCTTGGAGCTCGCGGCGGTCGGCCTCGTTGCATTGGTGGCCAAGAACATTGTTATAACGATGCTCGCGGCCGCCTACGCATTTGTGCGCGTGCCGATCCGCCTGCGTCGCGCATCGGCGCTGGCGCCTCCGATCCGTCTCCTGCCGTCGGGCGAGCGCCTCTTCCCGCGTCTTGTGGAGGGAAATGTGGAGATTGAACTCTCCCACGCGGTCTTCGACCCGGGCGAATGGGCCATGGGGCGCGCCGTCGTGACCGACGGCACGCGCTCGATTGCAGTGCCGCTTGGCGAGCGCCCTGGGGCCTTCGCTCTCTTCGCCGCACTCGTGACCTGGTGCGGCACCCCCGACGACCGCATCGTCGATTGAGAGTTTCGACTCGGGGCCCGAGTCGAAACTTACACTTTTCGGAATTCCGTCGCCGTCGCCTCGCTGCCGTCGGGGAGGCGGCGAATCGTGTAATCGCCGAAGAGCGCGGGCGCTTCCTTCTGCATGAGCCGGCAGATCTGTACGGCGAGCTTACGAATCTCGACGTCGGCGTGCTCGTCGCCCCGAAGCTCAATGAAATGGCGCAGCGCGCGCGCGTTGGCCGTCACGAAGATCTTCGTTTCAGTGGCGTTGGGGAGCACCGAGCGCGCCGCCTGCCTCGCCATCTTGCGCCGCAGCGTTGCGCTCTCGACCGAAGCAAACTTCTCGACGAGCCCAGCCACAATTTGGTCGTAGGCCTTGCGCGATTGATTCACCGCGTCGACCCAGATCGCGTGGAGCTTCGGGTCGTCGGCGATCACGTCGGGCTCGATGAAGTCGCTGTCGCTTTCGTCGACGTAGCGCTGGGAGAGCTGGCTATATCCGAAACCCGCGCGATGGCGGATCAGCTCGTGGGTGAGCGAGCGCGAGACACCCGTAAAGATAAAATTCCAGACGGCGTGCTCGAGGACGCTGCCGTGGGCCGACTGGAGAATATTGGTGAGGTAGTCGCGATTGCTCTTGCGCCCCTTGCCGAAGCTCATGTAACAAATGCGTCCCGCGGCCTCGGCGATCTTCTCGCCCGGTGCGAGCGCGTCGGTTTCCCAGAGCGCCCCGTGATCGTTGAGGAACTCCTGAACGGACTGCGGATCGACGGCCTGCCGACCGACGACATACACACGAGGCTCGCGGACGAGTTTCAAGGCGGGGCTCAGTGAGGAGTGGAAGGGGGCGCGGATCGTAGCAGCGCCGCCCGCAGGCCCGGCGCGCCCGCTCCAACAACTTCCCCCGGGGATCGGTATGCTGCGCGTCCCCGAGACGGTTCCACGCAGGACCATCGCGTCCACAGGCTTGCTATGCGCATTCGTCCCTTGGCTCTTTCCCTGGCGCTCCTTGCGGGGGTCGGCACTGCCGCCGCAGTTGCGTCCCGAATCGGCTCCTTTCTGAGCGCTCCGGCCGGCGTGCCGGTGTCGACCACGGCCGTCGTGTTGCCGGCGGTCAAGTGGGCGCCGAACCAGCCGCTTCCAGCTCGGAAGATCGGCGGCCTCTTCGGCCCGACGGTGGAGGAGCTGCTCACGCAGAACTTCATCTTCACCGAGGAGCTGGAGATGAAGCGCGTCTGGGCGGCGCTTTTCACCGCGCCTTACGACGCCTCGCAGTTCGATTTCCAGAATGACGCCGTGATCTGGATGGGTGGCAATTCCATGCAGCTCGGTAGTTTTGACATTTCACAGGTGGAGCGCGTTGACGCCAACTACGCTTCGCTCAATTTTCCGCTTCCCGGCTCCGACGTGAACCCGTTCCTCGCTGTGACGGCGTTGCGCGTCTTCCCCGGCGCGTTCCCCCAGGATCCGCCCCCGGACACCTACCGCGTCTCGGCCGTGCGCATCGCCAAGACTGATCTCGACGACGCGGTCTTCCACGTGTCGAACGTGTTCCTGCCGTAAGTCGGAGGCCGTATTCGTTTGAGCCACGCGGCCGGCCCCATGCCGGCCGCTGCTATGGATGCGGGCCGATTGTTGCGTCGCTCGAACCCGCGTCGGCGATGCCTGAGAATCTTGGAATGCGAGGAACGCTCCCATCGCAAGCCGTCGCCAGCCGGCCTCTCATGGTTGCACGACGAGATCGAGCCCCCAGGCGGTGCTGAGGCCATAGGTCGAGGGGAGCGGCGAGCAGCTTCCCGAAGGCCAGGCC
>JAEUHX010000075.1 GCA_016792805.1 Planctomycetota bacterium | reverse complement strand
TCATCTACCGAGTACGTTCGGCTCTCGGTACTTCGGACTACAGGCGGCGCTGGCGGGGCTCATCATGCTCTTCCTCCCGGCCCTTGCCTCCGAGCCCGATCCGGGGCCGATGTGGAGCTTCTTGACGCTCTTTCTTGTTGCATGCGCCATAGCGCGAGCTTCGAGCTTCGCAAAGCGTTTGCGGCATGGAGATTCCGAGCACAGCTACTACACAGGTCGTCCGGCGTTCGCAGGCCTCCTGCGGCGGATCGGCGAGGAGCGCGTGAAGGGCGTCATCGAGCCGATAATTGCCATGCTCGCTGGCACGGTGATGCTTGAGTTCAACTCCACGTTGGGAGGCTACTGGCTGGCCGCAGGCCTCGCACTCGCAATTACCGTGCAGATGCAACTATTCCGTGATCGGCGGCGCGCCATGGACATGCGTGACGCGTACTTCGATCAGCAGCGGGTCGCGAGACGGTGGCGCGATCAGTTGCAATAATTACTTCCACCACAAGAGAAGCCGATGAGTGACAACCACGAAGAGCCGAAGATCGGCGCCGGGCACGCTGCGGCGATGTTTCGGCAAGGCCTCAGCGAGCTGCGCGGGGCGCTGTATGCGGAGTCGAATGTGGCGCAGCCGGCACAGTACGGGCTCTACGGCACGCGCACGCCCGGCGAGGTGATGCTCGACAAGACCGCCGAAGTGCAGCCGGACATCGACGAGCAGCCGCGACCGCGCGAGGCCGACCGAGAGCCTCCCGGGATGGACCGCGAATGAGCGCATCGCCGAAGCGGGAAGCTCAGGGAGGCGAGGCTCCGAGCCAGGAATCCGATCGGCGCCTCGTTCCTCTGGCCTGGATTGCGAGCCGATGGTCCTGTTCTCGCCAGACCTGCCGGCGAATTCTGCACCGCTGCGGCGTCCGCGCCGTCTACCTAGGCGGTGACGCGCGCAACGCGACGCTGCGTTTCGACTTTAAGGACGTCCTGGTCGTGGAGCAACGCCTCCAGGCGTCTTGATCCTCCGAACACCTGTCCGCCAACGGGTTCGCCGTGCAGGGAGGGCCGCTGTCAAGGTGGCGCTCCCTGCGCGGCGAGTTTTGTTAGATACGACAACCGTAGCGTATTCGGCTGAAGCTGAAAGCTGAAAAGTCATCGACCAAGCCCGTTCTCACACGATCCTTCTACTGGCAGGACACATGCCCTCGGCGTATTCATGCAATCGTTATTGGCAAGGTTCGACCCAGGATGCCGCGCTTCCGTATCCCAGCGAGTTCCAGTCGGCCGTGGAGATGACAACATGTGTGTCCGGACTTCCGTCGTTGTCAGCGTCGCTGAACATCACTGCTGGTATCGATCCGAACACCCGAGAGACGGCAGGGCTTCTATTGCACAGAATCCACTTGCGTCCCTCTGTCGCATGCTCACGAATAGAAACGCTTCTCATAGATGTGAGCTGCGGAAGGGAGCTAGCTGAATCAATAAGTTGCCATGTTCTGGTGGCAATCGTAAACTTGAACAAAGAATGCGAGCTTGTCAAGACCAACAAGAATCTATTCTCCGGGTCCTGCTCAATATCAATTATCTGGCCTCTGTCTGACCCTGACCATAGCTGTATCATACGTGTGCCGTACGGTCGTCGCTGAACTAGCGGAATATACTGGCCACTGCTGTCTCGATCGTCAGGCGCGATGAATTGCCACTCTTCGATGACCCAGGACCCATCTTCTCGTGCTCCGGCTATGTAGAGCGGACGCCCACACCTGCTTGCCGCACGAACCGGGTAAAAAGATGTATTTATGTTCTGTTGCTGCCCATACCACGTGGAGGTCTCTGTTTCGCGTTCGCGGCGCAGAACGATCACCTCCTTTGCTCTCGTTACTAATGTAACCCCCTCGGTCTTCGTCAATGTCCCACGCGAGTTGATTTGAACTTCGCCCTCCCCGACTATCTCGCTCGAAATCGGAAACGTGGACAAAGTTTGAGGTGCTGCAGAAGCCGGTGCAGCTGTAGTCGAGTTCCAGGGGAGGAGAGTAGCACCCCCAACGACTCCAATAGAGATCAAGGATAGAATCGTAGTTCTGGGATTCATGCGTTTCTCTTGAGTGAAGGCTGTGTTTGATAACCCGAACATAGCATTCAACAACATTCGCAAGACGGGGGTACTTGGTATTTAGCGGGACATAGGGCGGGCGAATCGGGCTTTGGGCCAAACTTTTTTTTGTAAAGATCTATCATGCGATTATACAATGCACATAGCTCCGCTCGTGAAATAGGTGAAATCGTTCCGCAGATTTGAAGGCAAAACCATGCCCAATCATCCGCGTACTGCCTGGTTTCCTGGCAACCGATATCCGGGTCATCGCAATCGTTGTAAACTATGTGACCAATCTCATGTCTGATTGCGCGCTCTATCGCGACCATGAGTGCCTCTGGCGAAGAGCCTCCCGTGGTGGCAATGGTGCCACCTGTGCCGTCGCTGCCGTAACCCGTTGGAATCGTTCTATCGACACCCTCGGGATCTACATAGATAATGTGGAAGGTGCAGTCAGAATAGCTGGGCTGTCCTTTAATTGACTTTCCAACAGCAACCGACCAGCCCAACGGAACGGCAATGCCCTTTGAGGCCAAGGAACTGACCGCCGAGTTAAGTACTAACTCGGCGGTAGGGCTTCCACCCACCCCGCCAGCGGGTTGTTGAGTCTGTCCATATAGAGGTACGATGGCGGAAAGAGCAAGCACAAAGAAGTAGATGATTACTCTAGCCATTCTATCTATATCCTGATCGTGGAGGATCCTCGGAACCTGGGCAGGCTTGACGACACGAGAAGGTGCAGGATCGAAGAAGCGGAATCATACCTCGTTCATGGACATCAGTCGTCGAAATCGCAATAGCCCAACAGGTGACTTGACCGCGCCCGCTTATTCATCCGTGGCTCAGTAATGTACGGAGCCTTGGCGCGCCCCTCCAGTTCCCCCTCCGGCCCTGCGTCTGCGCCGGTGGGGCGCGTGTTGTGAAGGGACGCGATCTCTAACGCACCTAAGGGACGTCTAGTTTCTCGCACTAGAGTGGATAGAGAGGATTCTGTGGCCTGGGGATTAGGGGCGGCTGGTGTTCTCCCAGAGTGTGGGGAAGGGGCAGGCGCCCCCATGGGGGCCCGGGGCTGAGTGCGCGTCACCTGGAGCTTGCGCGCTCCAGATCGCGGAGCCGGTAGCTTCGACCTTTGATGTTGAAGACATGGTATCGGTGCCGCCGCCGATCGAGCAGCGTTCTCACTATGACTCAGCCGCCGACGAAGATCTCGGGCGAGTCCTTCACCGCTTTGTTGGGAGTGATCGCCGTGGCGCTCCGGGGATTGCGCACTCTTCAAGCATCGAAAGAACGCAGCTTGTATCCCCTTTTGGGGGATAGACGCCTCCGGTCGATGTGCGTGCCCTAGTGCATTTTGCAGAAGTCCGTTCCAAAACAATGCACTCTTACATACTGTCAGACTGCAATGACCCCTCTGCTTCCTTCCGACAAGGCTGCTTTAATTCTCTCGCTGCTTTCACGGCGGCCGGAGATGTATGGGCTAGAACTCGTCGAGGCTTCGAATGGCGCGCTCAAGAGAGGCACCGTATATGTGACATTGGCGAGAATGGAGAATGCCGGGCTTCTAAGATCGATTACTGGCGAACTGCCAGCACCGGGCGGATTGCCTCGTCGGCGGTATCAAATCAGTGCAGAGGGCGTGCGCGCGCTTCGGGCGTGCGAACTTGCCGGCGCAGAACTGGCGCGACCGGTGGCCCGCTGATGTGCCCACCGCTCCAGAATTTGTTTCCGCACTTGCCGGCGCAATTTCAGCCACTCGGCGCGAACGGTCTCGATCACCACAATCGCTTCCTGCTTGCTGCACTGGGGGCCGCGAAATCTGCGAGGTCGTCCGTCGTGGCGCAGAAATCCCTCAACACTGAAGTAATTGCGGCTTCTACCAGCGTCGAAGTCAACACAGCCAGCTTGCCTGGGTTCCATGCAACTGAAATCTCCGCGGGACCTGCGCGACGCATTATTGCCCCACCAGCGGTTGAACCGAAAGCCGCACGTCGCAAGATCGTTGTTCCGCCAGGCGCGTATCTGCGAGCGATCGCGGACTTTTTCTGTTCTCGAGCAACAGTTGTATTAGTGTTCGAGCCGCTCTTGGCCGACGAGCAAGCCGATAGGCTGCGTCGATGATCACATTTCGAAACAATCGGACTTTGTGGTCCGCCAGTGCAGCATTCTTTGCAATCCTCGCACTTATCTTGGCAGTATCCGAGCATAGACTCGGCCCTATTCGATCTGACCGAAACGCTCTCGCTCGCGAGGGCGACGACCGGGAACTCCAAGAAGAAGCTCCGCTCTCTCCTGGCTGGGGCGCCCGCCGCGAGCCGCTGCACCCGATTACGACCACAATAAGAGACGCGTCTCGTTCCCGCGCGTCTGACCCGGCGAGCCGGCCGGATGGCCCGCCAGCGATTCGCTATGAGGTAATTTGTGATGTCCTTGACGAGCTGACCGCAGTTCCCATTTCGTCGGGGCAGACAACGGCGATCCTCGGTGAGAAGTGCATAGAGGAGGCGATTCTCGCTGGGAGAGCTAAGTTCGATCGCTTGAGACCCGGAACATGGAGGCTTCACATCGCTGCCGTTGGATATCTGCCACAGGACCATGACCTGACGATCGGGGGCGATACACAACAGATCCATCAGACGTATCGACTTCGGCGAGACCCGAGTTTCATACTATTTCGATTTCAAGCTCCCAATGGAGTGAGGCTGTCCGAGGTTCTTACCCCAGCGCAGATGATCGAAACGAGCTTCGCACTTCGAATCGTCCCTTCGGAATCTCGTCTTTCGACCGGAGCTGAGATCGGCGAACTCTTCGGGGAATCGATGGTTTTGCAAAAATGTGTGGCTTTAAACGGTGAGGTTCGAGACAGGAATGGGATGCTTGCCCCGGAGGGCGTCGACGGATTCATTCAGTCGTCCAGTGCGAGGCCATATTATTTGGCATCCGCCATCGATGATTCGATTCTGGAGTGCAAGGAGGTACTCGCAGACACGAGAATCATCGATTTTACAGTCGATCCGACCTCATTTGAAAAGAGCGACTGCACACTGCGGGTTCGAACCGTCGAAGGGCCTGATCGCGTACCTCGGATGCGTGCGAGGGTCGCGCTCCGTCGAGTTTCACTCATTCCGAGCGGAGTAGTCGCCGGAGCTGGAACTACTGCAGCGGATGGTCAGGCGGAGATTCGAGGCCTGCGCCCCGGGAAATATGATCTCTCGATACGGTGCGATGGCTACGCTGCGACACATCTTCCGGTCACACTTGTCGCCGGCCAGATCACGGACATTGGCGAGATCGTGCTCTCTCGAGGTGTGCGCGTCGAGGGCGTCGTGCGCGGCGCGGACGGCTCCAGAGTGTCCGCCCGCGTTAGAATCTCGGCGCTCGCAGAGCTACAGAACATCGGTTCTGGGTCCTTGTTCGGAGAGCCAGCAGCTCACGGCGCCGAGGGTCGGTTCCAGTTTCTATCTGTTGTCCCCGGTGACTATTCTCTCGTGGCATATCCCAACGGTGGGCGCCTTGCAGTTACCGCCAGGAGAATTCGCGTCGGGACCGAGGACATCAAGGACCTCGTCATGGAAGTTAGCGCCGGAGCGGAGTTCACGCTTGAGTGTCGGAAGCCTAATCCGACAGCCGTTTGTGCAATTGTTCGCAACGCAGAGGGGTGTGTCATCGGTAAGTTCTACATGGCCCGAGACACTCTGTTCACTCGTGGCGTCCTCGAGCCGGGCACATACTCTCTCGATGTGTACACAGATGCAGCGACAGTTCAGTCCCGTAGCTTCGTGTTGGGAAGTTCGCCGGTGAATATTGAGGTGCCATAGGTCCTGCCGGCGGATAGACGGCAAGTCGTGCGCGCGCGGATCTCCGCGCGGTCATCCTCAGAACTGCACACGCGCCGATCGGAGCGCATTGGCGGATTGATATGTTGCGTCCCAGCCCCCAGTCACGGGCGACGCAGATCTCGAACGGGCGCAACAAATGGAAGAACGCGCGCCCAGCCGTCTAGAACCCCACAGAATGCTGCAGGCCGCAGGCCACGGCGTAATCGGCGAGCGTTCGCAGGTACTCGGCGATGGCGTCGACTTCGAGTGCGGCGGCGTCGGCGGTGGCCTGCTCGCGGAGGTTCACAAAAATGAGGTTGCTTCGGCCGAGGTCGAAGGACCGGCGCTCGGCCTGCTCGAGGCGCCGCGCGAGCTCGAGGTTGCGCTGGAACTCCGTGATCTGCCGGAACGCCGCCACACGCGCCGAGAGCGCGTCGCCGATCTCCGCTCGAATGCGATCGCGCGCGAACTGCGCCTCGAATTGGATTCTCTGGATCTGCGTGCGTGCAACGTCGGCGCGTCCAAAGGCGTCCCGCCGCTGGACGGGCATCTTGAATTCGAGCGTCGCCTTCAGGTCGAAGTCTTTTTTGTCTTTGTAAGGCGCGTCGTCGAGCGGTGCCGTGCCGAGCACCGTGAGGTCGAGCCCAGGCAGCGTCTGGTTCTCGGCCAGATCGAGGTCGATCCCCGCGCGGTCGGCGAGGAGCTGTAATCTTCGCACCTCCGGACGCAGGTCGAAGGCCGAGCGCACGTCCGTATCGAAAGTCTGCGGCTCCGGCGACGGATAACCGGGGAATGTCGTCGGCAGGCGGTCTCTCTTTGCGACCACCGGCTCATCATTGAGATCTCGATAATAAAGCGAGAGTTCGATCGCCGCCTGCTCGAAGCGCCGCTCCGCGGCGATCACAAACGTGCGGCGCTGCACCACGAGGCGTTCGTTGTCGAGTCGATCGATGCCCGGGAGATCGCCGCGCTCCACACGCCGGGCGATCGCTGCGTCGCGCTCCAGCGCGATGCGCAACAAATCCTCCGCGATCTCGAGGCGCTTGCCCGCAGCCACCCAATTCCAATAGGCGCGC
Source organism: Planctomycetota bacterium (assembly GCA_016792805.1). Classification (GTDB taxonomy): domain Bacteria; phylum Planctomycetota; class UBA1135; order UBA1135; family JACQFD01; genus JAEUHX01. Next base: position 21,595 of record JAEUHX010000075.1, on the reverse strand, counting down.
GCCGCAACGCGCAGGAAATCGAGCCGCTGGCGCAGGATCACGGGATCGGCGAGCGCCTGGTCGATTTGTGCCTGCGAGAGCGCGGCGCGGCGGCGGTCGATGGCCATGCCTTGGAGCAGCGGCAGGCGGAACCCGGCGCTCAATTCTCCCGCTTCATTGGTTTTCTTGTCGCCGTCGTAGACGGGGAGCGTGCCCGTGCTGATCTTGTACCCGCCGAGCAGCGCGAGGCCGCCCAGCGCCGTCGGCTGCTCAAGGCCGATCGACGTATCGGAGAAGCGATAGAAGCCGAGTGCATCCAACGTCGACTTCGCAACAATATTGAAGTCGAATCCGCCCTGCGCCGAGAGAAGGCGCCCATTGGCGATGTCCTCCTCCAGCAACGCCGCCAGCATCGGCGGGTAACGATTGCGAACCGACTCGAGGACCTCCGTGAGCTCGAGGGGCGGCTTCGGCGCTGGTCGGGATGCGTTGGATTGGCCTTGCGCGATGAGCGGCGCCTCTGTTGCTTTCGCCGCCGCGTCGCTGCTCGGCGCATCCTGCGGCTGGTCGGCCGACGCGTTCGTCGTCGCAACCGTGAGCCGCGGCGGCGCACCAAAATCCTGGATCAGTGGGCTCTCCACTCCGAGCTTGGGCGGTTCTACGCGCCGCGCTGGCGTTGGCGGCTCCAGGGGAACGGTGCGCGGGCGCCAGCTGGAGGACGTGCACCCTGCCGACGCCGCGAGAAGCCACAGAAGAAGATTACTTGCCTTTGCCATCGCCGCTCGCCGCCTCCTTGCTCGGCTCCGACATGGCCACCACAGGCGGGAATCCGTTCAGCTGGCGCCAGAGCTCCCAACCGAGCTTCACGCGCTCAAGGAGAACCCAGCCATTCGCGCGCACACCTTGGCGCAGGAAGCGATTGTCGGGCCAGGTGACGATCGACCCGTCGCTTCGGACGTCGGGCTTCGGGGAAACCAAGATTCGGAACTTGCCTTTCCCGTTGTCGGTGGCGTCGACCAAGATCACTTCTCCACCGAATGTTCCGATCGCGACCGAAGGCCAGCCCACGAACTGAACGGCGGGCCATCCTTCAAACTGCAGACGCACATTACGGCCGACGCTTACCAGAGGCACATCGTTGCCATCCAGCCACAATTCAACGGTGCGCTTCTGCGTCTCCGGAATTAGCACGGCGATGGGGCTCTGCGACTTGAGGAAGCTGCCTTCCGTCGCCAGCAAGCGTAGAATTGTGCCCGACCGCGGCGCGGTCACGGCCATCGTATTCTGTCTCGCAACGCGAGTTTCCAATTCGATCACGGATTGCTTCGCCGATGCGAGGCTCTCGTTGGCGGAGGCAAGACTCGACCGCGTGGAATTGATGCGTGCAGTTTCATCGGCCGTGATCTTCAAGCGATCCGACTCGAGCGCTGTGCGCCGATTGCGGGACGCCTCGACATTCGCTCGAGCACGCTTCAGATTGGCTTCAGCGCGCGCGAAGTCGCGCTGAACGTTCTCCAGCTCCTGCTTCGACGCGATCTGGTCCTTGTACAGATCGGTGACGCGATCAAGCCGAAGCTTTTGATTCTCATACTCTGCAAAGTCGGCGTCCTGAATTCTCTCAGCCGCAACAATTTCCTGGTCCGCCGCCTTGATGCGCTCGTCGGCGGCCTGCAGCGCCAGGTTCATCGCACGCATCTGCTCCTGAATCTGGTCGCTCAGGTTCTGCATCCGCTCTTCCACAGCGTTGCGCCTCTGTTGCGCCTCCGTGAGCTGGTCGCGCAGCCGGCGCAGCAGTTCCGGATCGTTGTCCACAATTTCGAGGAGCGCCTGTCCCGACGCGACGACGTCGCCCTCTTTGATGTAGCAGCGGCTGACGCGGCCCTCCACGGGCGCCTCGATGCGCGTCTCGCGCTCCAGCGGGTCGTAGGCGACGACTCGGCCCGCCCCAGCGACATTTTGTTGCCATGGCAACAGCAGCAGCGCGATCGGAAGCACAAAGAAACTGCCAGCCACCACCCAGGCGAACCTCCGCACCCATGCAGAGGCCACCACGAGCTGCAACGTCGGGACTGCGTCGGGCTCGGTCACGAGCTGGGGAGCGGGGGACGTCACGATCGACTCCATCGGGTTACGCCCTCGCGGCCGGCTCACCAAGTGAGCGAGTCAGCTTTCCGTGGGAGAGAACATACACTTCGTCGCAGTGCCGCAGGACGCCTTCCAACTGCGAAACCACAATCACTGTCATCCCGCGGCCTTCGTCGAAGACCGCTCGGAGGACCGCGTTGCGCTCCTCCTCACCCAGCCGATCGACGGCCCCGTCGATGAGTAGGATCTTCGGCCGCGCGAGAAGCGCCCGCGCGAATACGAGCCGCAGCCTCTGCGTCGTCGAGAGCGGAGCTCCGCCGCTCAGTAGCGGGCAGTGCACGCCGTCAGGCAGAGCTAACACATCCTCCCAGAGACCGACCGCCTCCAGGGCAGCTCGGATCTCGATGTGGCGGATGGAGTTGCGCCCCATGCACAAGTTTTCGTGCACAGTTCCTTTGATGATGTCGTCCTCATGGACGTACGCGATCTGGTCGCGCATGGAGTCGAGGCGCCAGTGTCGGACATCCATTCCGTCGACGAGGACATGCCCATGGGACGGCTCTCGCAGGCCGAGCAGCACCTCCAGCAGCGTCGTGTGACCCTTTCCGTAGCGATCGTCGAATCCGACGTGGCGCCCCATAGGAATGTGCAGACTTACTCCATCGATCACGGGCTTGCCCGCGTGATATTCAAAAGTAACTTCATGCAGCTCGATGGAGCCGCCAGGACCCTGGATGGCGTGGCTTTCGCCCGACTCCCGTTCCAACGGCAGATCCATCAGATGCCCGAGCTTGTCCACCGCAGCGAGGATGTCATACCACGCCTCCAGCTGCTTGCCGAACTTCGAGATCGAGCCCAGGATCACAGTCACAATAAGCTCCGCCGCCACCAGCTGTCCGAGAGTCAGTGCACCCTGCATCACGAGCTGGCCGCCGATGCCGAGCAGAACGGTGCTTCCGATCACCTGCAGCGCCAGCGCGCCGATCTTCTGACGGAACAAAATTCGAAAGTGGCGAGCCCGCGCGGAAATGTATACATGCGTGGCCCGATCGGCGCGATTAATCCCGAGCTGCGCCGCGAGCGGCGTGCGAAACGCCATCGGAACGCGCCCCATCTCCTCCAGCCAGCCGACTGCCCGATACATCGCTTCGGAATCGTCGATGCTCGTCCTCACGGCTCCTCGCCCAAGGGGGAAGAGCACGAGGCAGACCGCCAGGATCATCACCACATCAAAGGCGAGGAGAATCGGGTGGTAGAAGCCGAGGATGACGAGTCCGATGATTCCCGACAGCGCGAGGTTGATGCCGTCAAGGAGAATTGTGGACGCCGTTTTTTGTAGAGTCGAGACCGCGAAGAAACGGTTCACGATCTCCGGTGTATGCTCTTCGTCGAGTGCGTCGCGTCGGACTCGCGGCAGCCGGTACGCGAGGTCGGATGCCATGCGCACAAAAAGCCGCCGCTGGATCAGCTCCGCCAGATAGAACTGAAGCGCGCGCATGGCAGCCGAAAGCGTCAAGCATCCGAACAGCACCACCACAAGTGCGATCAGCGGCTGGCGCACGCCGCCGAATGCAACAAAATTGACAACGGCGTCGACCGTGAGCGGCGTCGCCAGCGCGAGGATGCCGGTTGCCGCTGAGAAGAGCAGGATCTTCCACAGATCGCCGCGCTCGGGAGCCGCGAGTCGCATCAGCCGCGCCATCGGAGTGCTCCCGGCGTGGGTGCCATGGCCGCCGCCATGGGCCTCGGCCGCCGCATGGGTTCCCTCCCATGGTGTGAGAGGTTGCGACGTCAGCGCATCGACCTCCGCGCGCGCATGGGTGGCCCCCAGAGCGCGCGCGAGGGCGCCGTAGGACATGCGCACGGATTTCCCCGAAGACCCGAGCCGGACCCGCGCGCGCCAGATCCCAGCCCTTTCGACGAGGACCCAGGGTTCGGCACACGCGTTCGAAAGCGCGCGCAGGGCGACCGGATGATCGTCCTCGGCGTGGGCGGCCGCCTCCCGAATCGTCCATCGCAGCACCGAGAGTCGGAGGCCGAGCTGCTTTCCGATCAGATGGACCTGATGACTCCAATCGCCGAGATCCTCCGCTTCGGAGATGGCTCGTTCCACCGCGCGTCGGACCATCACCGCGTCCGACTCTGCCCGAGCGGCTTCCCCGAAGCGGGTCATGATCGCCATCAGCGGCGTAACCTCAGCGGTACCGAGAGTCCGCCGCGTCGTATCCGAGGCCGGCGCCCTTTCGGGCGAACGGTGATCCATGCTTCAAGTCAGAGGGTGGGACTGGCTTCCGTGCGGGCCGGCAGGGCACGCCCCTGCCAGTGGGCCACCGGAATAAGCGCCCAGCGATTCTGCCGCAAAAGGCTCTTGCCCGAACTTCCGAGAATGTCCCCGCGAATCGGTGGAGCCTCGCGGGCCCGTCACGGAATGCGCGCCAACACTTGAGTGGGCGGCCTTCACGGCGGGGGCAACTGCTGCTGGAGCCAGCCGGTGAGTCCGCGCCGCTTGGGGTCAAGCCCATCCCGAATCTCCATCCAACGCGCGAACCGCGGGTAGGAGGCGGCCGCTGCGTGGCGCCCATCGGCATCCGGCGTCGACCATGCTCCCGGCGGAAGGACCTGACCCCAATGGAGCCATACGCAAGACCCGAGCGCCCGGCGGAGCGCTCGAAAATGAGATCGCGTGACCGCCACCGCAGTTTCCTGAGTCGACGCGCGATCCCCGCCGAAGATGAACTCGAAGCTGCAGACGTCCTCGTCGGGGGCCAGCATCGCCGTCGAGCCTGCGACGAAACGGACCGCGATCGGCCCGGTCTGGACACGCCCCGACTCGAGCTCGCGGCGCGCTGTGTGCGCCACGATTTCGACGGCGCGAAGCCACAGATCGTCGCGGAGCGGAATGAACAATGTCGCAGACTGTGCCGGTAATAAATTCGCGGCCCGGCCAATATTGAAGACGTGATAGCTGCGCTGAATGAACCCGCTGTCCTCAATGCTGCGGATGCCGGCATCCACGAGCGCGGGCACCGCCGACGGGATTGCCTGCGCAACGGCCTCAAGCGCGCTCACCGCGCCGCGCCCGAAATACTCCACCTCAAGCTCCATCGGGTCGGGCCGGCTGAATTCCGAAGCCATCGCATCGAGCCCGACTAGGCGAAGGAGGTTCCGCGTAGGTGGACTCTCAAAGAACGCCGGCTCCGACCGCTCGAGTTTTTGTTGCATCACCGCATCGACTGGATGGCGAGTCGTTACGACGACGAGACCGGTGTAAGGATTCCAGAGCAGCTCGCCGTGGTACGCGGGTCGCGGATGACCCGAGAAACCCGCGGCGGGAACCGTCGGCCGCTTGCTCTCGAGCCAGCCATATACTTTTCCCGAGCCGAGAGCATTTGCGGCTTCTGCAATCGTGGAGAGCGTGCGGATCTCCTTCATCCAGAATCGCGGCCGCGTTTCAAGGACCAGAGAGTGGATCACTCCGCACGCGCCGAGCCCAAGGCGCACCGCATCGAAGAGATCGTCATCAATGCGCAGCTCGAGATCTGGCGCGACGTGCGCGTGATTCGCCGGATTTGTGATCGGCCGGCGCGCCGGCTCGATGCGAAGCGCTCGCCCGTCGTATGTGAACAGATCGATGCTTCGCACGAAATCGGCCAAGGGGCCGCACGCGAGCCGCGAGCCGTGGGTTCCCGTGGGCAACACACCGCCGATCGTCTGGCCGTCGAAGCCGCCGAGGCACTCGACGGCGCGACCCACTCTCCATAATTGGGCATTGATCTCACGAATGCGCGTCCCTGCGAGCACGCGGCAATGAGCCGCTGGGTCGACGCCGGCAACCACTTCCGCTGCGTGCAGCGAGGATGCGCCGGCCCAATCGCCCGGAAGGATTGAGACACCCGCCGTCGCCGCGGCGGAAGACCAAGAATGGCGCGAGCCGACGGGGCGAATCTTGATGGACGGCGCAAGCTCTGCGTCGATCCACCGGAGGGCCGACCGCAGGGTCGTGCGCGAGCCGCCCGGGCGAAGTGCATATTTTGGAGTCCACTCGACGTTCCGGCCGTGGTTGCGCAGAGGGCCGGGTACCACAAATCCCGAGACGACCGGCCGAAGCGGGACCGGCTCCTGCACGGCAGCGGGTGGCAGTCGCACACGATAGGCGCGGCTCAGGTTCTCCGTCGGGAAGAGGCGTCCGTCGGCCGCGCGCTCGAGCGGTTCCACGACGCCACCCTCGGCGCCGCTCCGCACGCGCCCGAGGCATCCCTTCGAATCGATGAGAAACGTGAGCGGCGCATCGGGGTCTGCCGCCAGCGGCAAGCCGCGCGGCTCAATCTCGTCGAGGTCGACGTCGTCGAGCCGCGATTCTGTGTACTCGAGGGCGTGCCAGCCGTCGGGTTCGCGCAAAATCATAAAAACTGAGTCGCCCCGCTCCTCCCGACTCCGGCCGGCGGCCGCGAGCGCGCTCGAGAGATCCGCGAACGGTGAGCCCTGCGCAACGCCGCGAAATGCGAGCTCCACAAGGGGAGCGAGAGCCGAAGGCTTCCAGAAGACAAGCGGCGTCGGCGTATCCATGGGGCGCAGCCTAACAAAGGCTGCGCTCCACAACATCCGCTACTTGTGGGAGGTGCCGGCGTAGCCTTTGCTCACTTTTGCGACTTCGTTCGCCTGCTGCCCCTTCACATAGCTTGAGTACACGAAAACGTCCGTGCGGAGCGGTCCAAGCGTCGTCGCAATCATCGGCTTCACCGCATCCCAATCGAGCCGGCCGACGCCCGTGGCGAGCCGCGGAATCGCGACCGACGCGATCGCCTCCTCCGTCACGATCTTCGCGAGCGCGTGGAGTGCACGATTCACATATTCGGGATGCGCTACACCGGGGAGGCCGCCCTCGCGATCAGACGGCTCCTGCGTGAAGAGCGTCACAATTCGAACCGGCTTGCCGTCGGGGCCTACGCCTGCCCAAGACCACACCTCTCCGGGCTTGGGATGATACGTCTTGCAATAATGACGGAAGTCCTTGTACAGAGCTGGGAACCGCTCACGGATCGCCAGCGCGAGCCCGTGTTTGAAATCGTCGCCGGGCGCTACGCCGTGGGCAAGAAGTGCAGCTTTCGATAGCAACAAATCACCAGAGACTTCGTGGAGCATGGCTGCCTCGCAGGGGAGTCGACACCTCGATTCGTGCAACTCGAGGGCCGAGCCTCGGCTGATCGCGCGTCAGAGCTCGGCCGCCGTTCTGGACCATTCCGGGCCACCGGTGTATCCTCAGGGAACGCCGAGGGGGCGAGGTTCCCGCGACGCCGCGCAAGGGCAGATGGTGCGCCATTTGCCTTTTGGCAATTGCGGGTGGGCCCGTCGCCCTCCTCCTTGCCGAACTCCAGAGGCACACCATGTCTCCGACTGCACGAGCAAATCCCGACGTTCCGAAGGCGCCGAAGACCGCGGTGCGGCCGGTGATCGTTGGAACCGATTTCACAAAACGCGCGGATACCGCAATTCTGAGAGCGGCACAGATCGCTCAAGGGATCTATTCGCCGCTCTGCCTCGTTCACGCCTACGACGTTCCCACACCGGGTCCCGTCTTCCCCATCCCCGAGCCGCTCATCGGACAGAGCACGACGCTGCTCGAGAGCGCGGAAGCCGACCTGGCCTTGGCTCGCGCAGGAGCTCAAGAGAAGCTCGCGGCCGTCAAGCTGCCGAAGGGCGTTGCGGCAGACCGCGAGGTTCGCCTTGGCGCACCCCATGAAGCGCTCGTGGCCGTCGCCGAAGAGAAGAACGCAGCGGCGATCGTGGTCGGCGTGCGGACTCCGAAAGGTATTGTGGAACGTTATCTATTGGGCGCCACGGCCGAGCGCGTACTGCGTCTCGGCCACTGTCCGGTTCTGCTTGCGCGTGCGCGCACCACAAAACCATACGAGAGAGTGCTCGCCGCGGTCGACTTCTCTCCCGTTTCCATGCGCGTCCTTTGGGTGGTTCAGGAGCTGTTCCCGAAGGCGAAGATTGTGCTCGGGACAGTCGTGCCGAAGTCGGGTGCGAAGAAGCTCACGCTCGAGCGCAAGCGCGAGGTGGAGCAGTCGCTCGCCGTGTTGGCACAGAAATGCGGACTTCACCCTGGCGTGACGGAATACGCCGTCGCGGAAGGAGATCCCAAGCATGGGATCCTCGCCCTCGGAATTGCGACGAATCCGCACTTGCTGGCGGTGGGAACCCATGCGCGCAAGGGCATGGCCCGCTTCCTCCTGGGCAGTGTGGCGGAGTATGTCGCGCGCGCCGCGCCCGTCGATGTTCTCGCAGTTCCCCCTGCCGCTGAGCCATAACCTGCTGTCGAAAAACAGGTTAAGGTCGTGATGGCCGCGATCTCGTGAGCACTGTCACGCTTTGATCTGCGCCCGGATTCAGGGGGAGTCCCAGGTCCTTCCAGGAACTCCCCCATGTCTAGAATCAAAACCGTTTCGTCCCTTCTGCTTCTCGCCTGCGGCGCACTGGCGACGCGCGCTGTTGCGCAACAGGACATTCATACCAATACGGGCGGCTCTGTCGGCGCCGAGTTTGGCTCCTGTGTCTGTGTGGTCGGCGACGTCAATCTCGACGGCAGCGCCGACATCGCGGTCGGAATTCCCAACTATGATGAGGGCGCCGCGAACCGAGGCCGCGTGCAGGTCTACTCCGGCGCGACGGGCGCGCTCCTCTGGTCGAACTCAGGCACCGCAGCGGGCGATCAGTTCGGTTTCTCCATCGTGGGTGTGGCCGATGTCAACCTCGACGGTCGTGCCGATGTGGCCGTGGGCGCTCCCTTCGCCGATCCGAGCGGACTCTCGAGCGCCGGACAGGTGGAGGTTCTGAGCGGATCCAACGGCGCCAATCTCCTCACCCTCAATGGTTCCAACGCGAGCGATCAGTTCGGCCGCTCGCTCGGATTCGGAGGCACCGTCTCCGGCGTGCGCCGTCTGCTCGTGGGTGCACCGTACAAGGATAACGGCGGTTCGGCGAGAGGCAGCGCCTTTTTGTATAGTTTGCCCTCCGGCACTCTACTCAGGGAGTGGACGGGTACACAAAACGACGAGCACCTCGGCTGGTCGGTTTCAGGCGGTTTTGATATGACGGGCGACGGCGTGGCGGACGTGATCGTCGGCGCGCCGGACTACGACGATGGCGGGTCGAATACGGGCCGCGTTCGCACCTATTCAGGCGCATCGCCCTACTCGACGCTCGAGACGCTCCCGGGCGCAGGCCCCGGACACAAGTACGGCTACTCGGTGGCCGCGCTTCAAAATGTGAATAATGACGGGATCGGCGACTTCGTCGTAGGGGCTCCCGATTTCAACGGCACCGCGGGTGCGATCTACATTCATAGCGGCGCCGCGTTTCACCCGATTCTTTACACCCGGCTTGGAAGCACCGGCGAGCACATGGGCACGTCGGTCGCATCGGCGGGAGATCCGAATAATGACACCCGCACGGATGTCGTGGCAGGCGCTCCCAACGGCGGCACTCTCGACACCGGCCTCGTGCGCGTCTACTCGGGTCTGAACGGAAACACTCTGGCGACCATCAACGGGACGAGCACCTTTGGCAATTTTGGCATCTCCGTGAGCGGCAATGGCGACTTCAACGGTGACAATCGCGAAGACATCATCGTGGGAGCGCCCAACGGCATCTCGCCGGGCGCCTCGGGGAGCGCGCGCGCCTTCACTGGGCTGAACTTTACTTCACTCTTCACAATCAGCGGGACGACCTACGGCGACGAACTCGGCACGGCGGTCGCCGGTATCGGCGACGTCAATGGCGACGGCCGAGCCGATTACTTGGTCGGCTCCCCGAAGGATGACAGCACGACGAACATCTTCGGGGTCATCGTCCTCAATGAAAACGTCGGATCGGTGAAGTGCATCTCCGGTGCCAACGGCGCCGTCCTCTGGACGATCTACGGCGGCACAGAGGGAGACCTCCTTGGAACCTCGATCGCAAGCCTCGGCGATGTCAATAATGACGGCAAGCAGGACTTCGTCGTCGGCGCACCCCAGAGCTGGACGACGGCAACCGAGCCTGGATATGTGCGGATCTGTTCCGGAGCCAACGGGGCCACGCTGTTCCAGGTTGATGGTGGCATTTTCGACAGCGATGCCGGAGAGGTGGTTGCCAACGTCGGCGACATCACGGGCGACGGCAAGAATGATGCAGGTGTCGGAGTTCCCGACTACGACAGCGGGCGGGGCCGTATTTTTGTGGTCAACAGCGCGACCGGTGCGGTCTCCGCGTTCGCCGGAATGTTCGGCACGCAGGCGGGCGAGCGATTCGGCGACGCCATCGGCTGGGCCGGGGACCGCAACGGCGACGGCCGCGCGGACATCCTCGTGGGAGCGCCTTCCAATGATGCGGTCGGCACGAATGCTGGCCGTGTTTACTGCATCAGCGGCGTCACTCCGAGCACGCAGCTCTTCGCTCTGAGCGGCGCCCAGGCTGGCGACTTCTTCGGCTCGGCCGTCTGCTCCATGTCGGACTACGACAATGACGGCAAGCGCGAGTACGTGGTCGGTGCGAGCGGCGCCGACTACATCCCGAACGGCTGGACCGACGCCGGATTTGTTCGCATGTACCTTTCGGCGAGCCTGACCGACGTGTGGACCGTGTACGGCGGCGGCTCGACGGTCTACCTTGGCAGCACGTTGGCGAGCATCGGCGATTACACGCAGGACGGGTTCGAGGACATTATCGCGGGTGCCACGGAGGCGAATCTGCTCTTCCCCGGTCAGGGATTTGTGAAGGTCATCAGCGGCATCCTCGGCGTCGAGAAGTATCAATTCGACGGTCAGGCCTCGGCAGACTTCTTCGGCTCTGCCATCTCCGGCGGCGGCGACGTCAATGCCGACGGCACGATCGACATCATCGTGGGTGCGCCCTTCTGGGATGGGACGACGAACTCGCAGGGGCTGGTGAAGTCGATTTCGCTGAAGCCAGCATCGGTGACTTACTACGGCACGAGTTCGCCGAGCTGCTCCGCTCCCCAGGTGCTCAAGGTGGCGCAGCCGCCGAAGATCGGCACCTACTACTTTGAGTGGGGTGTCAACAATGTGCCTCCCGGCCTTGGGCTGCTTCTTGTCACGAATGCCATTGGAGACGGCTCCGATCCTTTTGGAATCGGCGTCGGCCTCTGGGTGAGCCTGTTCACGACGGAAGTGTACGGAATTGACATTCAGGGCTACCCCCAGAGCAACGGCGGCTTTACGTACACTCCGCTCCCCAACTCTGCTCCGCTCGTGGGACAGACCTTCTATGGCCAGACGCTCTGGGCTTGGTCGAGCTGCTCGCTCCCGCCGTACAACCTGAGCACCAGCTCGGCGGTGGCGATCACACTTACGAACTGATCGCTGGAGGAACACGATCGCAGCGTCCGGGGGCCGACTCAGACAATGAGGTCGGCCCCCGGACTCTTTTTTGTGGCAGCTCCGGAACCCTGGAGCCTGGCGGCCCGTGGCAGAAGTCACTCGAGCCGCCCATGCGGGCTCCTTCGCGATCTCATCGTCGGACCGCCTCGACGGAGATCCTGGGCTACCCCTGCGGCGAGGCTCCTTGCGCTGGGCGACGAGTGCCGCAAGCGCCTGGATCTTTCGCGGGATCGAGGAAGACCGCAGTAGGCGTCGCCAAGGAGTGCCGCGTTCGCCGCTCGGATGACTGCTCCCACGGGCTGCGATGGGGCCTCTGAAGCCCCTTGGCATCGGATCAAGCGGCCGTTCCGGATGTGCCGATACGGACGGCGAGGACTGGCTTGGGCTGCCCCGGAGCACGCCATCGCCGCACCTGTCCCGCAGGAGAGCCTATTTGTCCCTTCGTTCGAAGATTCTGTTGGCATTGGCAACAGTGGTGGTCGCGTTTGCGGCCGCCGATTTCTGGATCCTTCGCCGCATCTTCGACAGCAGCTTCCACGATCTCGAGCGGACCGTCGTCGAGCGAGACCTTCTCCGAGTGCAGGAGAGCATCCGTCGCGAGGTCGAAGGGCTCCAGCAGTTCTGCAATGACTGGGGCGGGTGGGATGAGCTATATGCTTTTGCCGCAGATAGAAATTCAGCATTCGTGGCGTCGAACTTCTCTCAGTCGACGCTCGGGGGCAACAACCTCGATGTCGTTTATGTCTCGGACGTTCACGGCAACGTGCTGTATCGCAATATCGTCGACCCGCGCACAGGAAGCAGCCTTCATCTTCCGGAGTTCCCCTCCGGGCGGGTTCCACAAGATCACTCATACTACTCCGCACAAACGCACGATTCACAGATCCCTGGAATCTTGCCGACGGCTGCCGGTCCGCTGCTTCTCGCCTCGTCGCCGATCTTGACCGGCGCTGGGCAGGGGCCATCGCGAGGGCTGCTGACAATTGGACGATTCCTTACGAATGCGGCCATCGAGCGGCTTCGGCTGCAGACGCGGGTTGACTTCCGGATCTGGCAGCTCAACGGTACAGGCTCATCAATCGACGAGGTGTCCCACGCCCTGCCTCTCGTCCATCGAGCTGGGCGCGCCTATACGGAGGTGATCGATGAGGATCATCTGTTCGTGTACGGGCTCCTCGAGGACTATACCGGGGCGCCGGGATTCTTGCTGCGTGCCAGCCTTGGGCGGGAGATCACAAAAAGAGGATCCGAAGCGGTGCAGTTTGCGCTCTACTCCACCGTGTGCGCCGGCGCGCTTGTGCTCGGAGCCTTAGTTCTTATTCTGCAGCGATCTGTGCTCTCTCCGCTGGCTCGCCTCTCGGAGCACGCGCAGCGGGTGGGGGAGCGGGACGACTATCTCGCCCGTCTCGACAACGGTGCCCGCGACGAGATCGGGGTGCTCTCGCGCGAGTTCGACCGCATGCTTGGGAAGCTTGCGGCAGCACGCACCGCGGCGGCCGACGCGGCGCGTGCGGCCGGAAAGTCTGAACTCGCGACGAGCGTGCTTCACAATATTGGGAACGTGCTCAATAGTGTGAACGTGTCGACCCAGCTTGCTGTGGAGCAGGTGCACTCGATGCGAGTCGAGGACCTCGAGAAGCTCGCCGAGGTGCTCGGCGCGCAGGCGGATTTGCTCGACGCCGAGATCGCCGTCAAGCGCTGCCGTGCAGCCCGGAGGGCCGTCGCCGCGCTTTCGGAACATTTCCGGGGGCGGCGAGCCTCCGCTGAGCAGGAGCTTTCCGCGCTTGCCGAAGGAATTGTTCATATTCGGGAGCTTGTGAGAGCGCAGCAATCCGACGCCGGTCACGTCGACCTCATCGAAGTGGCGTCCCTTTCCGACATCATCGAGCGAGCGATTCGTATCACCGAGTCTGCAGAGGGAGCAGCCCCGGGAGTTTGGATTGAGCGGGACCTTGAGCAGCTCCCTCCCATGGCCCTGGATCGCCAGCGGCTCACCGAGGTGCTCGTGAATCTGTTGCAGAATGCGCGACAAGCCCTTGCGCCGCCGAGCTGCAGGGAGCGGAAGATCTGTATCTCACTGCGGCGAATCTCGGCGGATCGCGTGCGCATCGGTGTCCGCGACACGGGCGTCGGCATCGCGCCGGAGAACCTCCCGAAGATGTTCCAACTCGGATTCACAACCAAGGCACGAGGCCATGGCGTCGGCCTCCACGCATCCGCCAATGTGATTCATCGGCTTGGCGGTGCGATCCGAGCGGAAAGCGCCGGCATCGGACACGGGGCCGAATTTATTGTTGATTTCCCTGCCTACACTCCGGAGCCGAAGGCAGCAAAGCTATGAATTCTGAGTCTCAACAAGCACGGATCCTCCTCATTGATGACACTCCGTCGATTCACGACGATTTCCGGAAGATCCTCTGCACGAGAGAGGAGGCGGATCTCGATGCTGCCATGGCGGAGCTTCTCTCCTTGAGCGGTGAGTCGGGAGCGCGACCTGCTCCATCCCGCCGGACTTTCGATCTCGTCAGCGCATTTCAAGGGCAGGAAGGGCTCGCGAAGCTCTGCGAGGCAATCTCCGAAGGGCGGCGATTTTCGGTGGTATTTGTTGACATGCGCATGCCTCCGGGCTGGAGCGGAGTGGAGACCATCGCGAGGCTCTGGGAGCATGATTCGGAGATTCAGACGGTGGTTTGCACCGCCTACTCCGATGTCTCCTGGGATGACACCATCGCGAAGCTCGGCGAGTCGGACCGACTTCTGATTCTCAAGAAACCGTTTGATCCGGTGGAGATCTATCAGCTCGCCTGCGCGCTCTCCTCGACGTGGAAGAGCCGACGCCACGAGAATGAGCTGATCGAGAGCCTCCGGCGCGCAGAAGCCGAGGCGCGCACCTATGCGCGCTCGCTGGAGACGGTGAACCGGGCGCTTTCGACCGCGAAAGCCTCCGCGGAGAAAGTTGCAGATCTTCGCCGCGACTTTCTTGTGCGCATGAGCGATGAGCTTCACCGAAGTGTGACATCGATCTTCTCGCTCATCGAAGGTGCGCGTGCTGGTCAGCGCGCTGAGCAGGCGCTCGAAAGCCTCGCCTCGATTTCGACGGTGACCTCGCGCTTGATGGCAACATTCAGCCAGACTCTCGACATTACACTTGCGGAGTCCGGGAGATCGGTTCCGCAGCTCTCCCAGTGCAGCGTTCGCGAGGTCCTTGCTCGCACATGCAAGCCGTTCGTCGAGAAAGCGGAGGGGAAGGGGCTCAGCTTCGCGGTGCGCGTCGATGACAATATTCCTGCGCAGCTCCGCATCGATGCATTTCGCTTCGCCCACGTGCTCTCGGAGCTCGTGGACAATGCGGTAACATTCACAAAAGACGGTTCGATCACGATCTCCGCTCGCCTCTGCTGCGATGTCCGCTGGGGTGCGAGCGTCCTGCGCATCGATGTTACGGATACGGGACCTGGCATCCCACAAGACCGGCTGGGCTGGATCTTTGAGCCGTTCTACTCCCATGCGCCCCGCCCCGACGGCCAGCCGGGGCTCGGCCTTTCGTTGGCGAAGCAGCTCGCTCAGCAGCTCGGCGGCGACGTTTCCGTGGAGTCCCACATCGGCCGCGGGAGCACGTTCACGCTGACGGTGGAGATCGCCGACGCCGCCAGCACGCCCGCGTGACGGCCCGCTCAGCGTGCGGCGGGCTCGGGCGCGCCTGCGCGCAGCGACCGTGCGAATTCCCCCGCGGGCAGCGGCCGTCCGAATAAGTAGCCTTGGACCTCGTCGCAGCCGACTGCCTGCAAGAAGCTCAGCTGCGTTTGCGTCTCGACGCCCTCGGCGACCACGTGCAGCTTCAGGCTTTGCCCGAGAAGCACGACGGCCGTCGTTACGGCGGCGCTCTCCGCTTTCGCCGGAACCTGCCGGATGAAGGACTGGTCAATTTTGAGCGCGCTGACCGGCATGCGCTGGAGGTAGCTCAGTGAAGAGTATCCCGTGCCAAAGTCGTCAATCGAGATGGCGACCCCGGCGTGTCGCAGCCGCCACAACGTCTCGATGGCGCGCTGCGGATCGCTCATGACCATGCTTTCTGTTATTTCCAGCTCAAGCATCGACGGCGGCAGTTCGCTCTCTGTGAGCGCGCTCACTACTTTTCCAGCAAGCGCAGCGTCGCGGAATTGTGCTGGTGATACATTCACAGATACGCGGAGCAACGCCAGCCCGTCCCGGCGCCACTGCGAAGCTTGCATGCACGCACGCCGCAGCACATAGGCGCCGATGTGCTGAATCAGCCCGGCCTCTTCCGCGATGGGAATAAACCTCGACGGCTCTACGAATCCGCGCTCGCGATGGTGCCACCGGGCCAGCGCCTCGACGCCGACGACCTGGAGGTCAAAGAGGCGGACCCGTCGCTGGTAGTAAACGTCGATCTCCTCCCGTTCGATCGCCCTCGGCAGCTCCGCGAGGATCCACGCCCGTTCCTCCTGCTCGGCACGGGCGAGCGGGGACGACGACACCTGACTCGAAGCCGAGCCACTTCCGACGGCCGAGAGGACCGCCTCGGCCCCAGTCCGCTCGAGAGCCGCCCTCACGACCAGCGGCTGAGCGGCGATTGTGGTGGGGTATCCCTTCGATTCCAGAAGGCTCAGGAGCTGCTGCCGGAGTTCGGGATCCTCCGAGGCGACGAGTATCCGAGGCGGCGGAATCGGGGAGTCTTGGGACATTGAGGAATGTGGGCGGCTCTCCCGTGAGCGGCCGAGAAGTCCGCCGTTGTTTCGTCGGATTCGGCGGATCGACTGAAACGCCGGTGCAGCCGCTTGCGCTCCGGCGGCGGCCGGGCTATCGACTCGCCCCATGCTCCAGCCTGGCGACCCCGCTCCCGAGTTCTCTCTCCCTTCGACCTCCGGCAAGACGGTGACGCTTCAGTCGTTACGAGGTCGCAAAGTGGTTCTGTACTTTTACCCCAAGGATTCGACTCCGGGTTGCACGCGCGAAGCGTGCGACTTCCGCGATCGAATGGCGCTGCTACAAAAAGCCGGCGCCGTAGTCTTCGGCGTTTCGAAGGATTCGCTCGCTTCCCATGCGAAGTTCATCGAAGCGCAGGAGCTTCCTTTTGAGCTCTTGAGCGACAGCGACAACGCCGTTGGAAAGGCCTATGGAACCTTCGGCGAGAAGATCATGTATGGGAAGAAGGTCATCGGCACGATCCGCTCGACGTTCCTCATCGACGAGAAGGGGAAGCTCGCGGCCGTTTGGTCCCCGGTGAAAGTCGATGGGCACGTCGACGCCGTGATCGCGGCACTCTCCGGCGGGAAGGCTCCGTCGAAGGCGGGCGCGAAGAAGGGGAAGCGCTGAGGCGGTGGGATCAACGCGCACCGGAGCTCCGTATCTTCCGGCCATGAAGCGAATCCACACCTTGTTCCTTGCCGCCGCGGCTCCGGTCGCGGCGGGCGCATTGTTGCTTTCCGCCCGTACTTTCGAGCCCGCACCGCTGGCGTCGCCGATCGCGAATCCCGCGGCAGCCGGCGAGTGGAAGGTCGATCCCGTTCACTCAACGGTGCTCTTCAAGATTAATCATGTCGGCGCCAGCACGTCGTGGGGGCGGTTCAACGACGTGCAGGGAAAGATTCAGTTCGACCCGGCCGCTCCTGAGAAGAGCGCCATCGAACTCGTGATCAAGGCCGACAGCGTGGATACCAATAGTGAGGGACGCGACAAGCACGTGAAAGGGCCCGACTTTTTCGCCGTCAAGGAGCATCCCGAGATCACGTTCAAGAGCAAGTCGGTCAAGAAGGTCAACGAGCATGAGATGGAAGTGACGGGCGACCTTACATTCCATGGCGTCACGAAGCCGATCACCACAAAAGTGATGCACGTCGGGTCGGTGAAGCACCCGAAGATGGGCGAGCTCGTCGGATTTGATGCGACTTTCACAATCAAGCGCTCCGACTTCGGAGTGACGACTTATGTGAAGGAGAAGGCGCTCGGCGACGACGTCACCGTGCTGGTGTCGCTCGAGGGGGCCAAGAGCTGAGCCGGACGACACAGATCCTCGGGCTCGCGTGCGTCGCGGGCAGCTTCGCGGGGGCGTACTACCTCATCGGACGCGAGTTCGGGTGGGCGCCCCCCGCATTTCCGCCGCAGAGCTGGCAGGATTCCTTTTTGTGGAGTTGCGCCGCAGGTGCTGCCGCCTCGCTGCTCGGCGCGCTCGGCATTCTTGAAAAAGTTGCGTTAGGACTGCGGCTCGCGACGGCCGTCGGAGTCCCGCTGCTCGTGTGCCTTCGCGTTACCGGCGCGCTCGGCGGCTTCTGGGGAACGGCGGCCGCCTGCGTCAGCGGGTCGGTGGCCGCGCTGATCCTGGACCACCTCGGCACCCATTCTGCGGAAGAATCGCCGTCGCTCTCGCCGGGGTGCTGGGCTGCGACCTTCTTGGCTGCGGCGGGCGCGCTCGGATTCGGCGGCAGCCAGCAACAGGCGATGGCGGCGGGCGCCGGCGTCGTCGGAATCGGGATTCTTGCAGTGCCGTGGAATCGTGTACGAGGCGGATTTGTGCGATCCGTGCCTTTGGCGACGGCCGCGCTTGTTGCACTTCTGCTGGCAGGCATCTCCGTCTCCGATGTGCCGCGCTGGTCGGCGTTTTTGTTGGCGGCCGCCCCGCTCGCAGCTCTGGTGCGCCCGCTCTGGGCGGCGGCGGCTTGGCTTCTTGCCACCTGCGGCGGCGCGGTTTACTTGGCCTGGGAGTCGTTCGCGCGGTAGGAGCGAACGCGGCTCCCTCGGCGCTTCGCTGCTCCGACGCAACTCATCGCCCGAAGATCTCGGGCAATGAGTGAACGAACGAATCGAAGCCCAATACTTCGATCCCATCTCGGGTCCTTCGGTCGTGGCAACCCAGGGTATACAACCATTCTTCGCTGCAGTCCCGGGAGCTCGGCGATCGCGCGCAGCCCCTTCATGTGCTCATTGTCGGGATCGCGTGCGACCTTGGATTCGATGGCGACGTATTGCTTGCCTTTTTGAAGTACAAAGTCGACTTCTGTGCTTCCACCCGGCGGCGACCAGTAGGAGAGCGAATCGTACTCAAGCAACCGAAGGTCCTTCATCGCTCGCAGCAGCATGGCGAGCAGCCCCTCGAAGAGTGAGCCGCGTTCCTCCGCGGTCGGCACGCCGGATGCTCCTCGGGCTGCACGAGCCACTCCGTTGTCGAACCAGTACCACTTCGGGTGAACCCGCTCCTTCACGCGCAGTCTCGACTCAAGTGGTGGAATTGTGACACACAATAATGTGTCTTCAAGGATCCGCAGATATCCCTCAGCCGTTGTTCGCGCGATCGCAGCTTCGCGGCTCAGCGAGGAAACGTGGATGCACTGTCCGTGGAAGAGCGCCGCAATGGGGAGAAATCGCGCGAATCCCGGGAGGTTGCGAACAAGCGCTTCGGCCTGAATCTCCTCCTTGAGGTACAACTGTACATGAGCTTGAGGCTGCTCTGCGGGTTCCGGACTCATTTGTATGAGCGGAAGCGTTCCGAACTGCAGGGCGTGCTCCAGCGAGAAGTCGCTTCCCATCTCTTGCGGAAGCAAGGGATCCATGGTTCGAAGGAGCGCGCGTCCGCCGAGCAAATGGGTGCCTGCCCGGCGGAGCTTCCGGGCGCTTCGAACTCCTCGGCCTGCGCTGCGTTAGGGCGACCCATGGGACGGCTGAAGCTCCTTCTCCTCTGGGCGGCGCTCCTCGCCGCCGTGACGCTATGGCCGCACATCCGCGCCGCGCTCCCAATTGAGCCGGCGGTGCTGTCGAGCTGGCGAAGTGCACAGATCGAGCACGGGATTCCTGGGCTTGTGATTCGCCTCAGCGCCGATGCCGAGGAACGCGAGCGGCAGGCCGAGGCTCTTGCGGAAATGCGCGACGGTGACGGGATCGAGCTGCGACGCCGCGCTGCCGTTTTGTGCGCTCGTCCGGAGGAGCTCGACCGTTGGATTCCTGCCACCAGCAAACGCTCCTCGGCGGCCGTCATCGACTTGCGTCGCGGTGTCCTGGCGGAGTACGAGATCTCGGTCTTCGATTGGCGGAGTTCGCCTCGGCTCGCGCTCAAGCTGCGTAAGCTCGTTGAGCGCGCGATGGGCGGGGCGTCGGGTCTGGTGACCGGGGTGGCACCCCTGCAGAGACACGACGTTCCGTTCGGCATTGAAGCTTGGGAGGAGGAATCCGATCGCGATTGGGTCGCCGACGCTTGGTTCTATGTCGCTCGGCACAGGGCCCCTTGGGACGACCGCCATTTCCCGACGTGTGGGACCTTCCTGCGTGGAGGGCCGACTCGGGTCCTCCGCATTCGGTTCGTGGGCCTTTCCGGCAGGCCCGACTAAGCGCCCGCTCGAACCCCGGAGCCACCCCCGCAGCTCGCCGACCTCGCTCACCCGAGGCCCATTCGATAGCATCGTCGGGGCTTCATGACCGGACTGCTGGTTCTGCTCGGCGCCTGCGCCGTGCTCTCGTTCGTCACGTCGCTGTGGGAAGGGGCCTTCCAAGGCATTCCCGCTGGACGCGCGGAAGCGCTCCGCAAGCAGGGCGGCCGATCGGCGTTGGCCCTCGCATCGCTGCGGGAGCGGCTCGACGAAACGGTAGCGGCGCTCCTCGCCCTCGATTTCGCGAACAACGCGGGAGTTGTCGTCGCCGTGGTGAATCTGGCGCCGACCCTCGCGATCCGCGTAGGGCTCACCACGGCCGAAAGCAGCTCCCCGTGGGCGGGTATCGGTCTCGGCGCGGGGATGCTCACGGTCTTCTTCCTCGTCGCGGACCTCTTCCCGCGCGCCCTCGGCCTCGCCTACGCCCAGCCGATCGCACTGCGCTCGGCTCTCCTCGTGCAGGCGCTCGTTGGCGCACTTTGGCCGGTGGCGCTGCTCGGGAGCCGCTGGGTGCGCTGGGCGAAGAAGGGGCAGCCGACGGTCGAAGCACCCGCCGCCGAGGACGTGATGGCGCTTGCCGCGTCGAGCGCGCGCGCGGGGCTCCTCGAGACGCGGGAAGCGCGCTGGGTTTCGAACGCGCTGCGCCTCAGCGAGGCGACGGTGCGACAGATCATGACGCCGCGATCGGTGGTCTACGCGCTGCCGGCCGAGCTGCCGCTCTCCGCGGTGAAAGCGCACTCGGAGCACTGGCAGCACAGCCGTCTGCCGATCTTCCGCGATCGCAACCCCGACGAAATTGTGGGAATGGTTCTGCGGCGAACGGTCTTCGACCGGCTCATGGCGAACGATACCGCCGGCACGCTCGAGAACTTGGCACGCCCGGTTCTGTCGGTGCCGGATTCGATGACGCTCGACCATTTGTTGGAATGGTTCGTGTCGCGAAGGCAACATTTGGCCGTCGTGCGCGACGAGTTCCAGGCGTGGATAGGAATTGTGACTCTCGAAGACGCGCTCGAGAGTTTTCTCGGCGCGGAAATCGTCGACGAGAAGGACAAGGTTGTCGACATGCGCGAGCTCGCGCGCAAGCGCGCCGAAGAGAAGGGCGTGAAGGCGACGTAGCGGGTTGTTGAAAGTCTGTTTTTCAGCGACCCGCTTGTGTTCTGTTCCAGAAGTGTCTTTTAGAGTGCCAGACGGTTCGAATCGAATGACGCGGCTTGGCCTGGCGCCCGACGAGTCAATTGAGAAATGGGGTCGGCGCATGCGCGGCTAAACAATCGAGAAGTGGGGTCGGCGCGTGCGAGGCTAAACAATCGAGAAGTGGGGTCGGCGCGTGCGCCGACCGGCTCTCGCGCGCGTGCGCGCGAGGCTATCGGGTTGGGACTCGGTATGAATGGGGCGTGGTCAGTCTTGGCGCGGCAGCGAACAGTCCTCGATGCTCGGCGGCCCAATGGCTGCGCAGAATCGGACCGGCGCTTCGCGCCCGTCGGATTCTGCGCGCGCCATGGCCTCGCATCTGCGGAACTCGCCGCGCCAAGATCGACCCACGCCCCATTCCAAGCCGTCGCGCATCTGTGAAGGCGAAAGTGTAAGTTCGGCCGGAGGGCGCGGGCAGCGCCCGCGCCGAGCGCGGGCGCGCCGGCGCGCGGGGAGGACCACCCCCCCCCCCGCCTCGCCACCGCGCGGGGCGCGCCCCGGGGAGACCGGTCGGCGCGCGCGCCGACCCCACTTAAGGAATACTGTTCAGCGCAAGTGCCGACCCCACTTCAGGAATAC
>JAEUHX010000025.1 GCA_016792805.1 Planctomycetota bacterium | reverse complement strand
TCTCGCTGGTCGCGAAATCCTCGACCCTGGAGTCGGGTCATTTCTGTGAGCCTCAACCCGCGCGACAGACGGCCATCGAAGGCCTGCGCATGAGCACATTTCTTCCCCACGATCATGCGGCAACTATCTTGACACCTACCGATTGCTCCAGCGTGCCGGTAGCTGTCGAAATCTGGAGCGACCCGCTCTCGCTAAGACTCAGATTGTGCGCGCCCTCAACACGAACTGTAATGGAGGATACATCGGCTCCGGGCTCAAGACACACGTCATACTCGAGCGCGGCACCTTCGCCTCGAAGCACAAATGAAACGCCTGGCGCAGCTCCGCAAAACCTAACTCGTTCCACTGATGGAGCCTCGGTCCTCCACGTGAGGTGATCTCTCCCATAGAAGAAGTGATGCGGAGATGATACACTATCGGCCGTCAAAGCCGGCACGGTCCGGTCGATTTGAGCGCCTTCAAAGATGAATGTCACTACCGAACCCGAAGCGGGCTCCCCGATTTGAACTCGTACTCCGTTGTCGAGGACGATGGCTTGCGCAGCTGGGACTCCATACTGCGTAGGACTCGACCATTGTCCGACATTCTTAACGATCGTGACTGGCGGGCCGCCTGGTGCGACCGGGCTCGAAAGACTCTGAGCAACCAATCCAACCAGCGAAAGGATGAGCACCATCTTCATGACCTCCTAGTTAGCCTTCACGATCTTCGCTGCGCCCGCCTCAACGTGCTGAGTTCCGGACTGCCAGACATCTCGACCAGACGCAGTGATGATGAACTCTCGCTTGTCGGAGCCGCTCGAATGGCTGAAATTGGCCGCAGCGAACCATCTACCGAACGCTTCCATCACTTGTGGAGTCGCATTGGGACCCCCTTGCGCAGAGAAATCAAACACATCCCCGGTGACGCGGGCATCCTCTTGAATTGAATAAGTTGTGTACTCGAATTGTTGGGGAATTGCGAGTGCCCCATTCTGTAGGGCTACCGGACGTAGCCCGAAACCGGCACCGCGAGCGTCTCGGGGCCGCCCGGGATGCCGGTATCGAAGGCGAGGCGAAAATTGAAAACACCGGGCGGCATCGTCGGCTTCACTTCGACCAGCAGCGTGCACTTCTTGCCGTCATCGCTCGGCTTCGGCGTGACGACGACATTCTGGAGCACTTTCTCCTCCGCGGGTGCCGCGCCGGGCTCGCCTTTTTGTGCCTTGGGGTCGCTCGGCAGCAGCATCCGCGGGTTGCTGATCTTGAGGGGCGCCGTCGGATGGGTGCTTACAACGACGAGCGGGCGCATTCCGCCCTCCCCCTTCTTCATGGTCTGGAAGGCGAGGAGTGTAGCCGGCTCGCACTGCACTGCGCCCGAGATCGACGCCAGCGCAAAGAACTGCGCCGGCGGCGCCGACGGCTCCAAATGAACGCGGAACTGTTTTGTGAGATTCTGAATCGGCAGCCCCGACGGAATCTTGGCCGTGATCGTCCACTTTGACTGGTCGGTCGAGGGCTCCAGCGAGAGCGTCATGTGCGGGTCGTCTTCCGGCTCAATCTTCGTGATCTTGAATGGCTTGCCGCGCGTGCTCTTGAGCACGATCGACTTCTCCGCCGGCATGAGATTACAAATGGAGCCGAAGGAGAGAAGCGCATTTCCTTCGAATTCGTAGAGCCTCTCGATTTTGGCGTGCATGCGCAGCGACCAGAGCCCGAAGGGCGCCACATCCGACCGAGGCAGCGCAGGATCGTTGGTGTACAGCTCGATCCCCGAGAGCTTGTCGATGCCGCCGAAACCCGCCGAGTGAAGAGTGAGAGTCACCATTCCCGACTGCTTCGGCGCGATCGGCTCACCCCACACATAGGGCTTTCCTTCCACGGTCACTTCATACTCCGCGCACGCGCACATCGGGCGAGCCGTCAGAAGGATCAGATCGCCGGGGCCGTCATTTCGAAAAGGATACTGAGCCGAAGGATTTTGCCCCTCCTCGATCGTACCGAAATCATGCTCCTTCTTCGGGCAGACAAGCTTCGGCTCCTTGCCCGCCTCCGGTCGCTTGGGAATCGCGAAGGCCATCCCGGGCGGCTGCGGTCGCGACGCCGACGAGGCCGTCCCAATCTTTCCGCGAGCAGCCTCCGGGGCTTGGCCGAAGGCGACCGAAAACACCGCCAGGGCGGCCACGACCGCGCAAGCGGAGACCGAAACACACCACAGTTTCCAGCTTTTCATGTTCAAGCCCAGGAACGAATCATCACAGTTCTAACGGTTCCCATTCAGGATGTGGACTCAGCGCACAAGCCCGCTGACGGGGATGCGAATCTCCTCAATGCCTCGCGATCCTCCCGGCACGCCGCAGCGGAAGGCCACATAGGAGTTGAAAGGGCCAGGCGGCATGGTCTCCTTCACGACGAGATCGATCGTCCAGACCTTTCCCTTCTCCACTTCCGTCGGAGTCACCATGAAGTGCTCCTTGTTCGGCCATGCGTGCTCGCGGGCATTCTCGAGCGTGAGCACTCGATTGTCGTTGGGATCGAGGAATCGGATCCCATCGATCTTGAGCTGGGCGGAAGGGTGATGATTGCGAATTGTAATTTTCTTCGTGGCAACGCGCCCCTTGTTGATCACCAAGAACGCGGCGCTCGCCGGATCGACCTCGACCGGCCCATGGAGCTCGGCGTGCACGAAGAACCTCGTGCTCAGCGACTCCGGATTCGTCAGGACGCGGAACTCCCGATACACCGGCCCGATGGGAGCGCCGGCGGCCAGCGACACATTGAGGCGCCAGCGCTTCGCTGTTGCATCGAGCGCTTCCGAGACGACCTCAATATTGGGGTCCATCGGCTCCACGCCCAGAACCTGAAACGGCTTGTCCTGGGTCGCCTTCAAAGTGAGCGTGCCTGTATGAATCTCGGCGTTCGAGACCACACCGAAGTTGAGCCGCGGGTCGGTCTCTTCGAATACGAAAGGCCGCGTCACGTTGGCGTGGATCGGTAATGTCACCATTCCGAACGGCGCGCGATCGGTCGGCGGCAAGGTCGGATCATTGGTAAACAGGTCGAGCTGCGTCTTCTTATCGACGCCGCCGAAACCCGCCGTCCGCAGCGTCACGCGCACGACGCCTTTTGCGCCCACGGCAATCGGCTCGCGCAAATTGTAGGGTTTTCCCGCAACCTCGATGTACGGGTGTGTGCAGCCGCAGCCTGGCTGCGCGTTCACAATTTCGAGCGGCCCCTTGCCGTCGTTCACGAACGGGAAATCGACGACGACCTCGCGCCCTTCCATCACGTCGCCGAAATCGTGATCTCTTTTCTCGAACACGATCTTGGGCTCCTTCCCTTCCGGAGGCCGGGTTGCGGTCGGAAACCCTTGGAGGGCCTGGGGCGATGGCTGAGGCAGATCGACGCGCACCGACGGGGCCGCCGGTCCCTGAGAAGCCGAGCCCAACGCGGGAACAGCCTGCCCCGCCGGATTCCCGGTGCCATCCTGAGTCACGCCCGTCTCTTTCGCCTGACGAAGCTGCTCGAGCGTCAGCGAACCCTGCAGGGGCTTCCCGGTGTTGGGATCGCTGGTTCCCGAAGGTGGCGCCACCTTGGGAGCCCCCCCAACACCCAACGGAATCGGCGGCGCAGGGCGAGACGCGGGCGCGCTGGCCGGCTTGGCGCCCTGGGTCGCAAACCCAAATGCCGCCGAGCCCGCGAAGAGCGCGACGGCAGAGACGAACCCAGTGAAGATGCGAGCAGAAGCCATAGCGTCGGTCCTCGCTACGCAGCAGCGCGCAGCGCGTTGGCGAGAGAAGCTCTGGGCAACCCGCCCGCGCAGACCGGAGGGCTGCGCGGCCACGGGCGCGAAGCCTATTTCACGAAGCCAGTGATCGGCACAGCGATCTGATTGGGGCCATCCGGCAGCCCGGTCTCGATCAGCATCATCGCCGAGAATGAGCCCGCAGGCATGGTCGACAACACGCGGACGTCAATCTCGAAGGAGCTGTCAGGCTCGACCTCCCGGAGAGTCGCCGAAAGGTGTGGACGGAACTTTTCGTCCATGGGCCTTGGGGTCTGCAGGTTCGGGCGTGTATTGTAAGTTCCCCCCGCACTCGGAACAAAGTCCCGCGGATCGCAGAGCGCCGGCTGCTTGAGCTTCAGCGGCGTGCGGTCCGCATCACATTTCACCTTGAGGGTGAGTTTCTGCTCTTGACCGAGCGGCACAATTTTGAAGGAGAGTCCCGAGGGCGGCTCGAGATCGACCGAGCCGCGGATGCGGCCTCGGATCATGGCGGGAATCGGCTGGCTTCCGGGAATATTGATCAGCACCATGACTTGGCGAGCAAACATCCCGGCCGGGATTTTCGGCGAGAGCTTCGCCTTGAGTCTCCACTCGACAGCCTTGGCGTCAACGGCCTCGGCGGTCCACTCGACCATGTCGTCTCGCCCTTGGATATCTGTGATCTGGAACGGAACACCCTTCGTGCTGCGAAGGACCACGGAACGCTCCACCTCCGTTCCCATGCGCACGGATCCGATGTCGATCTGTCCGAAATTTTCGAACTCGAACGCCCGGACTCCCTTGCCCTTCACTTTAATGGTGACCTGCCCGAACGGTGTCTCGAACGTCGGCGGAAGCGACGGATCATTTGTGACGACGTCGACTTGTGTGGTCTTCTCCCCTGAGAAGCCGGTAGCCCGCATAGCAATCTTTAGGATGCCGGATTGCCCCGGCAGGATGGGCTCGCCAAAATTGTAGGGTTTGCCCTCCACCTCGATGCCGCCGAGTGTGCATGCGCACGAAGGGCGAACATTCAAAATCATCAGCGGTCCCTTCCCCTGATTCTTGAAGGTGACGTCGGTCGATTTCACGGCGCCGTCGTCGATCGGTCCGAAGTCGTGCTCCAGCGCGGAAAACACCACTTTTGGTTCCTGTCCGGCGGGCGGCTTCTCGAGCTTCGTCCCGCTTGGAATGAGCGTCGGAAACGCCGGCGCTGAGAACGGTTTCGACGCGACGGCCTGTCCGGTCCCAGTCGAAGGGGGCAGCGGCGACTTCGGCACACTCCCTTCGCCCGGATGCCCCTGACTGCTGCCGGCAGGAGGATGATCATGGCCTTCGTGCTGCGCCCAAGCCAGCGAAGCCGACCCAAGGGCCCAAAGTAGGAGCGGGCCCATGCCGAGCAGCCGGACGCCCAGACCCGTCCGCGCGCGGACATCTCGCGCGCGTCGCGAATCCGAGATCGAAGCGAAGACGTGGTTGTGGAGCTTGGCCCCCACGACGGAAAGGCCCCAGACGGTGCGTGTTCGGAGATTCACGGCGAGGCGAGTGTATCTTCGTCGCCCGAGGTGGACCAAAGCGGCGGCGTGCGCGCCGCGCCCCCCTACAACCCCAAAACTGGCCCTTTGCTTCGAGCCACCGCAAACACTCAACCACCGTGCACTCAACCACCGTGCGCCGCGCCGAGCCGTCGAGCGCGCTCACGCTTGCGGCAGGCGCTGCTTCATGGGGCGGCCGCCGCTGTGTGCGGGCTCGCCTGGCCCGGCTGCGTCTCCTGCACGGAGCGCGATGTGTTGCTCCGTGAGCGCATCGATCTTTCCACTCCCGAGCGCGCCTTCGAAACGCTGCGCGCCGCGATTCGCTGCGACGACGCCCACACGGGCTACCTCGTCCTCTCGGAGGCGATGAAGCGGCGCGAGCAGATCGACGAGTCGCTCTTCCAGCTCGGATGGGATGAGTTCTTCAGACTCCATCCTTCGGCGCGCCTCGCGGGGAATGCGGAGATTCAGGCGGCGAAATATGGCGAGTTTCCGGTGCCGGGGGCCGCGGAGCCTGCCGGAAGCCCCAACGTGTGCCGGCTCACGGCTTCGGCTTACGGCAA
The DNA here is from genome assembly GCA_016792805.1 of Planctomycetota bacterium. Classification (GTDB taxonomy): domain Bacteria; phylum Planctomycetota; class UBA1135; order UBA1135; family JACQFD01; genus JAEUHX01. The sequence continues at coordinate 8,128 of JAEUHX010000025.1, read as the reverse complement.
GGCAATCCAGATCGAGTTTGCACGTCAGGATTACTATAAAGTCACACTTCGGTGGAGTGGAAAGGTCATCGACGGATATCTTCCTTCCACCGGCGCCGCCGCCCGCAAGCCCGAGGAAATGGCGCGCGAACTCCTCATGCAAATCAAAGATCGCCGCCTCGAGTCGGTCTCCATCTCCGACATCGCTGCGATCACTGTCGCCTCGGAATGGGCTGTCCTCGGATTCTTGGAGAACCCCGCGCCGCAGCGGTAGCCCCTGACCCGTCGACCCCAGAAACATCGGCCCGCAGCACGCGGGTCTTATCTACCCCACCTCGGCCCGCAGCACGCGGGCCCATTCGACAAGCGAGTAGCAATGAAGGCTGTTTACTTCTTTGGCAACGGCAAGGCTGAAGGCAACAAAGACCAGAAAAATCTTCTCGGCGGCAAGGGAGCCAACCTGGCCGAGATGACGAATATTGGCCTTCCTGTGCCGCCAGGCTTCACGATCAGCACGGAGGTCTGCCTCGATTTCGTGCGCACAGGGCGCTATCCAAGATCGCTCGAGCCGGAGGTGCGCGCAGCGCTCGCGAAGGTTGAAAAGGCGATGGGCAAGAAGTTTGGAGATGCCAAAAATCCGCTGCTGGTCTCGGTGCGCTCGGGGGCACGCGCATCGATGCCCGGCATGATGGATACGGTGCTGAACCTCGGCCTCACCGACGAGACGGTGCAAGGGCTGATCGCTGCCACCGGCAATGAGCGCTTCGCCTACGACAGCTACCGCCGATTTGTGGCGATGTACGGCGACGTGGTGCTCGATCTCAAGCCGCAGACCAAGGAGGAGCGCGATCCCTTTGAGGAACTGCTCACGGCGAAGAAGCAGGCGCGCGGCGTTGAGAACGACACGGACCTCTCCGCGGCCGACCTAAAGGAGCTGGTCGGGGAGTTCAAAGCCGCGATTCGAAAGCGCACAGGAAAGCCCTTCCCGGAATCGGCAGAAGAGCAGCTCTGGGGGGCCATCGGCGCCGTGTTCCGCTCGTGGAACAACAAGCGCGCGATCGCCTATCGCAAGCTCAATCATATCCCCGATAGTTGGGGAACGGCCGTCAACGTGCAGTCGATGGTCTACGGCAACATGGGAGAGGATTGCGGCACGGGCGTCGCCTTCACGCGCGACCCCGCGAGCGGCGAGAATCTCTTCTACGGCGAGTTCCTCGTGAACGCCCAGGGTGAGGACGTGGTGGCCGGCACGCGCACGCCGCGGAAAATTGAGGAGATGAAGTCGGAGATGCCGGAAATATATGAACAGCTGCTCGATGTGCGCGAGACGCTTGAGCAACATTTCCGCGACATGATGGATATCGAGTTCACGATCGAGCGCGGACGCCTCTTCATGTTGCAATGCCGCGTCGGAAAGCGCACAGGCTTCTCTTCGGTGAGAATCGCCGTCGAGATGGCAGAGGAAGGGCTCATCACCCAAGAGGAGGCGCTGAAGCGCGTCGAGCCCGAGGCGCTGAACCAGCTTCTCCGTCCGGTGTTCGACGCCGCGGGGAAAAAGGCGGCCGTCGGCGAAGGGCGCCTCCTGGCCAAGGGGCTTCCGGCGGGACCCGGCGCGGCCTGCGGCCGAATTGTGTTCTTCGCCGAGGATGCGAAGGAGTGGAAGGCGCGCGGCGAGCAGGTGATTCTGGCGCGCCACGAGACCTCCCCCGAGGACATCGAAGGGATGAACGCGTCGCTTGGATTCTTGACAGCGTTCGGCGGCATGACCTCCCACGCGGCGCTCGTGGCGCGGCAGATGGGTAAGGTTGCCGTCGTCGGATGCGGGCAGCTCACGTTCGACTACCCCGAACGCACCATGACGGTGAAGACGCCGAAAGGTGAGGTTGTGGTCCGCGAGGGCGACTGGATCTCGCTCGACGGCTTCACCGGAGAAGTGATCTCTGCACGCGTCGAGACGCGCCCGTCGGAGGTCGTGGCGGTGCTCGTCGAGCGCTCCCTCGAGCCACGAAAGGCCCCCGTCTACCGCCTCTATGCGAAGCTCCTCGGCTGGGCCGACCAGGTCCGCGTCCTGCGCGTGCGCGCCAACGCGGATCAGCCTGATCAGTCGACGGCATCTGTGGCATTCGGCGCCGAGGGAATCGGCCTTTGCAGGACCGAACATATGTTCTTCGGCCCCGGCAAGATCGAGCCGATGCGCGAGATGATCCTCGCCGAAACAGTCGAGGAGCGAAGGCGCGCGCTGGCAAAGTTGTTACCGTTGCAACGCAAGGACTTTGCCGGAATCTTCGAGGCCATGGGTCCGCGTCCGGTCACGATTCGCACGCTCGATCCGCCGCTGCATGAGTTCCTCCCCCACGAGCGCGCCGAGCAGGAGGAACTGGCTCAAGCGACGGGCAGAACGCTCGAGCAGGTTCAGGCGCGAATCGCTCAGCTCCATGAAGCCAATCCGATGCTCGGACACCGCGGCTGCCGGCTCGGGATCTCCTACCCGGAGATCACAGAAATGCAGGCAGAGGCGATCTTTGAGGCGGCGTGTGACGTAGCCGCCAAAGGCGGCAAGCCGCACCCCGAAGTGATGATTCCTCTCGTGGGCACAGCGAAGGAACTCGAGGTGCAGGCAAAGATCGTCCGCGAGTGCGCCGACCGCGTGTTTGCGCGGCGGAAGCGAAAGGTGAATTATTCGGTCGGAACGATGATTGAGGTTCCCCGCGGAGCGCTCACGGCCGGCGAGATTGCCAAGACGGCGGAGTTCTTCTCCTTCGGAACCAATGATCTCACGCAAACGACGTTCGGGCTCTCCCGCGACGATGTGCCGAAGGTGCTGTCGAGCTACCTGGAGCAGGAGATCTACGCGGTCGACCCGTTCGTTTCGATCGACGAGCCGGGCGTAGGCAAGCTCATGGAGTGGGCCGTGGCCCACGGCCGTGAGACGCGCCCCGGCATGAAGATCGGTATTTGTGGTGAGCACGGCGGCGACCCCTCGTCGATCGAATTGTGCCATCGCCTCGGGCTCGACTATGTCTCTTGCTCGCCGTTCCGCATTCCGATCGCGCGGCTGACGGCCGCTCGCGCGGCGCTGCGCGATGGCGCAAAGATGAGCGCTCCAAAAACTGCTCCGAAGGCAGCCGCGAAGCCGAAGGCAAAGAAGACGGCTGCGCGTCCTGCGAAGAGTAACCACAAATCGACGCCTTCGAAGGCGAAGCCGAAAGCAAAGACTGCCCCCGGTCGTCGACGCTAGAGGCGACTTCTGCAGGAGCTGCGCCGCGCGCGCCTCAACCTCAGCGAGCTGAGGGGACGGCGCGCGCGGTCCTTCGGCTATCGATTGATGATTTTGGAAGAATGGGGCGTGGTCGTGGATGAAGCGCTCGTCGGGAGGAAGGCGCCCCGGAGCAGCCTGACGCACAATTACTGCGGGCTCGACCAGGCGGAAGCCTGCCCGCCGATCTTCCACGCAACAAATGCGCCGGAGCCTGAGTCGTGGCGCGCCATGGTCGCCGAGTTCTGGCCTGCGGTATCGAACACAGTCACTTCTCCGCCGAGGTCGCGCGCCGAAGGGCCGAGCAGCACCGACGGGCGGCCGCTGCGGTTGCGCGCTTGAAGAGCGCCGCCGAGGGTGCCCGCCGTCGCTTCGACGAGAGGCTCTTTCTGCTCGGGAGCATAGAGGCGCAGGCTGCCGCCCGGAGCAGCCGTGCTCGCCAGCAGCGCCACTTCCTGCTTCTCATCCCGCAGCACGAGCGCCGCGCCGCCCTCGGGTCCCGTGCGCAGCTCCCCGACGACGCGCCCCTGCCCATCGACGAGCTCGAAGGCCCGAGCCCGCACGACGTCGGCGGGCGCCGGCCGCGATCCCGCCTGGAAAAGCACGACACCGACGACGCAGCCAAACCAACAAATCCGCTCGCTGAAGTTCATCACCACAGGCTTCCATGGGAAGACCGGTTCCTGCAAGCAGGTTCTCTCGCTTGCTCGGTCGATCGCCGGGCGACTTGGCGCGTTCTGACAGTCAGTCCCCCGTCAAGTATCGCTGCACTTCAGCGAGCCGCTCCCTGCCAAGCCATTGACAGGCAAGGCGAGCTGAGCTCCGCTGGTGTGTCGTCGTGCGAGGTCTATCGGCCTCGCAGGCTCCAGTGCACATCCCGCGGAGAAGCTCCCATGTCGGTTCGCATTCGTTGCTTGCTCGACTCCCAGATGCCCTCCGGCGCGCATCCCCAGCGTCATCCGATACTGCGCGCCAGCATGACTGGGATTCTCACGAAAGGGACCCTCGCTGTCTGCCTCTGCAGCCCCGTATGGGCCATGGCAATTCAGGGGAGCGGCGGCACGAGTCCATCCGTAAACACACAGCTCGCTCAAGTGACCGCGAAGCCTGGCAGTTCGCCGGATGCGGAATTGAAGGCGGCTTTCGGGTTTACAACCGCGGTCGGAAAGCTCTATTCAGCCTAGGATGCAACGGGAGTTCCCGACGACGTCGCCCTCTCGGCGTACCTCAAAGAGGAGAGCGGGAATCCGGACGTAGGTGCCGTGTACGTCATTCAGGGAAGTGCAACGCCTCCGCACCTCTCAGCGACTGGCCTGCGCCTCAAGCCCGGCGTCTCCGAAAGCGGTCAGCAACTCTCCGTTCGCGCACTCAAGATTGGAAAGTTGCGTTCCACCGAATCTGACAATCTTGTGTGGAAAGGTGCATTTTGAGGAACTTCACACCCTCGGGCCAACCGTCCCTGTTGGCGGTAGGAGCTGTAGATGTGTGGAGAATTCGTAATCACTCCACGCCAGACATCTCCGTCTTCGGGCCAGGGCTGTTGCCTCCAAACGAGCCGGGCATGTCAGCTCCGATGGCGGGTCAGACCTTCGGTCATTCGATTGCCATCGCGGATGTCGACGGCGATGGTGTACATGATCTCGTCGTAAGCGCCCACGGATACAATGGAAGTCGCGGACGCGTCTATGAGTCCTGGGGCGATAATAGCGCGTCGAATATCTTTGGAATCGACCCGACGCTCGCTCAGCAGAAGATTACCGCCATCGACGCTCCCGGAATTGATTCCGTCTTTGGCGGCCTAGGTCTCCAGGCGTGCAATAATCCGTGGGGTATCTTCGGTCTCTTCCAGGATGCAGCTGACATCGACGGAGACGGCAAGGCCGACCTGCTCATCGGTGAACCGCTCTATCCTCAGATTGGTAATGCCAGCTGCAATAATTACGGAGGCCCCACTCGCGTTGGAAGAGCCCACATCTATCGAGGCTTTCAAATTCAGAAGCCCGCGTCTCCCGGATTATTGGTCTCGACCGCACTGCCGCGATATACGCTCGTGCCGCCGAATCGAAACAACGGCTCGGGCCCCGCGCCTCAAGTTGGCGAAAACTTTGGGTACTACCTCTGGATCCTCGACTACGATTTCGACGGCGACCTCGACGTCATCGTTCACAGCGAGACGGCGAACTACACACTTCCGAGCGGCACGGCGGTTCCGGCCGCGGGCTCGCTCTATTGCTATTCCAACTCTCCGGGTTCGAGCGGAGACATTCTCCTCGATATCGATTCGCTTCGAAGGCCCAAGCCCTGGCTCTACTCGAGTATCCCTATGACCGATGCGCGATATGGGAAATGGATTGAGGTGGGGTGGTGGAGGCTCAGCGAGATAGAACAACATAGAAGAGCCTTCTTCGTTGGGGAGCCAGATATCACTGTCAACGGCGTACGCCGGTCGGGACGGGTTCTCGCTTACATTCAAAATGGCGCTCTCGCGATTCCACAGCAATTCGAGTATACAACTTACTCGATTCAAGAGGTCGCTCGCGTCACCGGGGATGTATTTGGTTTCTCTCCACAGGGTGGTCCCAACGCGACTTCTCAGGTCATGGAGGCCTTCGGCCGCTGGTTCGCCGCGGCCAACTTTAGCCTTTCAAGCGGCTCCGATCGGCGCGAGCTCATCATTACTGCGTCCGGGCGCGATGTCTGGCAGACAGGAACGCAGCTTGTCGAAGCCGGCGCGGCGAAAATCGTCAAGGCGAAGTAGGAGGCCCTTATGTTCAATCTGTCGCTCATAGCGTTTGGCGTTCTTGCCCAAGCGGTTCCGCCCCCCCGCGGCACACCTCCCGTCGCGATGGTAGAGAACGTCGGACAGTGGCCAACCGTCGTGCCCTTTGGAGTTCCAGCGGCGCGCGCGGTAATTCTCGACGACGGAGTGCGCGTTGAGGTTGGGGATGCGATTTCGGGGACTGTAGTGAGTTTCACCTTTGAGGGTGCACACCTCGATCGAGCCGCGACACAGGCAGCGGCTACCACTCTCCAGCCTCCAACCCACTTTTTCTATGGGCGCGACAATGCCTTGTGGCGCACCGAGACGCCCTCCGTAGAACAAGTGACTTTTCGTGGTGCATCGCCAGGCGTCTCTTTTGTACTTCGCGGCGAGGGTGCGGCGCTGGAATACGACGTCTGCCTGGAACCAGGGGCCGACTTATCCTCCGTTACAATTCGTGTCGAGGGAGCAGACCGGCTGTTTCTGGAAGAAGGCGGACCGCTTCAACTTTTGACGACGGCGGGTCTGCTCGAGCAGACCCTGCCGACTACTTGGGTTGAGGATGCATTAGGAAGGCGCCGGCCCATCGGCTGCCGCTACCGACTCCTCTCCAACGATCGATATGGATTTGTCGCCGAGGATCGATCGGATGGGGAGCGGCTTGTCATCGATCCAGGGCTTGCCTACTCCACATATCTTCAAGCGGGTGCAGCACGCTCGCTCATCGTGGATCAAAACGGTGGAGCCTGCATCTGTGCAGAAGTGGGAGTGCTTCCCTTGGCGACCACGCCGGGGGCGTACCAACCGCTGTCTCAGGGGCTCCTCGATGCCATTATCGCGAAGCTCTCCGTGGATGGCAGCTCCCTACAGTGGAGCACCTTTCTTGGCGGAGCGGGCTCCGACCGTCCAAGAGCGCACTGCTTCGACGCGACCGGTCGAGTTTATGTGACAGGTGAAACCAACAGCTTTCTCAATTTTCCAATTACTCCGGGAGCCTATGATGCGTCGTTCAATGGCTACTCGGATGCATATGTCTCGAAACTCTCCTCTCATGGAAGCGCCCTGATCTTTTCATCATTCATTGGAGGGGATGACCTCGATCAGCCGCGAGCCATTCAGGTGGACTCTGTAGGGTCTGCTTACATTACGGGAGTTGAATACTCGACCAACTACCCGACGACGCCGGGAGCGTATGCGAGCCAATTCGGGAACATGTTCCTGAGCAAGTTTGCTGCAAATGGCTCGAGCCTCGCCTACTCGATTCGATATGGCGGCCCAGGGCCACAGCAGCCGGAGAGTTTGGTGCTCGACTCCGCGGGAAACGCGTCACCCGTCGGTATTACTCAATCAACGAGCTTTCCGGTGACCGCCGGTGCCCTCTCCACGAGCTTGGGTTCACCCTACGATGCGTTTTACTGTCGCTTCAATTCTGCTGGAAATGCACTACTCTACTCCACCTACATCGGGGGCGCAGCGACCGCGGGAGGAACTGGGGGCGATTGGGCGATGTCGATCTGCCGCGACGCGGAAGGATATGTTTACATTGGAGGAGCCTCGGGATCGTACGATTTTCCCATTACACCCAGTGCCTATAAGACTCAGCCCTCCGGCCAACTCACTAATGACTCATATGAGGGTTTTCTTTTAAAGATGTCATCATCGGATCAGCTTGTTTGGTCGACCTTTCTAGGCGGGTCCGGCAATGAAGGGGCAAGACAAGTAGGCACCGATCCAAAGGCTGCAGTCTATTGCACTTCAGGTACATCTTCCACCGACCTTCCAACGACACCAGATGCCATACAGTCGGTACTGAAGCCAAAATCGGACCTCCATATCATGAAGATTGATCCCACAGGACGTGGTCTAGTCTTTTGTAGCTACCTCGGAGGAAGCAACGTTGGAGTTGAATCCTGGTGGGCAGGGGGCCTGGACGACTCCAGCGTTCTCGCAGTAGATCGCAATGGCGACGTCTATGTCAGCGGAGAGGTTTTCTCGAGTGACTTCCCCACAACTCCCGGAGCATATCAAACGACGTTCCCATCGGTCGCGTGGCCATACCCACCGATCCTCGTCTGCTCCAAGATCGATGCGCCCGATCACGTTTTTGGCGTCAGTGCTTTTGGAAGTGGAGC
>JAEUHX010000021.1 GCA_016792805.1 Planctomycetota bacterium | reverse complement strand
GCTCGGCGGCAGCAATCATCCGCGACCGCCTTTGGGACGTGGTCTCAGGGGGATCCCCAGGAGCGCGGATGCCTTTTTTTGAATATCAATGATAATCTCCGCCTGCTTCAGCTTGCGCTGGAGCAGGCGATTCTCTCTCTCCAGCTCAAGGACACGGCTGTCGATTGGGCTCGGAGCCGAGGGCCGCGGCCCGCGTGAACTCGCCTTGGCATCCGAGAGCGTGCCTTGGCTACGCTGCTTGCGCCAAGCGGCCAAATGCGATGAGTAGATCCCATGGCGCCGCAGAAGCGCGCCGACTTCGCCAGGCCGAGTGCACTGATCGGCTTCCGTAAGAACGCGCAGCTTCTCCTCTTTGGAGAAGCTGCGCCGTCGGCCCTTGGGCGGGACTTCGGGATCGGGTGTCCCGGGAGGAGGGACCTGGGGCGTGGACATGACCATGCTCGTGGCAGGGTCCCCCATGGGGGATCCTGCCACGAGCATCCTGGAAACGCCGGCAATGGGAAAGGAACTCATCCGCTGGGAAACCTCTCGCCCTCGAAAGAGACTGCTATGACTCGAGGTGTCTCACAAGTATTGGCAGAGAGGGGGGGTGCCTCCCGACCCGCATTCAAGCGGGTTCCCTTCGCTTCCTTGAACTTAGATGATTCAAATTGGAAACATGAGTTTCCTATCCTTCTGGGGTTGCTGGAGGAGTCCGGGTGTGAACCTATGGTACTTTTTCATCACAACATCGGATTCTATGTTTCAGATCAAGCGATCGAAAAGGCGACTCAAATCATACGATCGAGAATTGCAGAACTGCCGGGAGTGCGTCTCTTCGAGAAGCCCCGATAGCTCCTGCCCCCATGCGACTTGAGCCGTGCCTCCGGCGCTTCGCGCGCGGGTGCGTCTTGGGGTACACCTTTCAAAAAAATTGATGGAGGCAGTCGCTCAACCCGACGACCGAAGACACTGCACCGTTTCAGAGCATTAGGTTCGACTCTTGACCGAGTGCCGACCAGCGGAATAGTATCTAGTGGCAGTTGGACTCAGAAATGCCCAAGAAACTCGGAATGATTCGGAAAGAGTGGATGGACTCGGTCCGCGTTTCATGGATCGACAGAGTTCTTGTGCTTAGCACGGTGATCCCGATTGGAGTCGTATTGCTGCAGGCAACTGTGATCGCCCACGCCGCAGCCCAGTTGGGAAGACTTCCGATCCCAGGCATTAGACTTGGGTTTCACAGGGGGCCGCTTGGTGAATATGTGGATCCAGGTCCGGAGTCACTCGGATTCCACGGCGTCGTCGTGCAGGCAATAGCAGTCATTGCTCTGCTTGTAGCACCAATCGGACTCTTCTCGAGCGCTGTTCAGTTATGTCGCGCATTCGCTAGCAGAGTTGACCGTGCAGCAAGCGGACTAAGGGTCGCCGCATTTGCCGCATCATGGGTGGGAGCAATCTATCTGAATATTAGTGGGACTGTGGAAGCCTTCTCGTGGTTCTGGACGTGACCGGAGGTGGGTGGCCGAGATGCCTGCTGGCTCTCAGAGTGCGGCAAACCTGCGAGGGCGACTAGACTTGGAAAGCTCAACTTGGTGTTGTCGACACAAGAGTCGGCACTGGACACTTGACCCGAATGACTCCCCGAGGCGACGATGAATACGGACACCGCAGCAATGTGAAATCCTCCAAGAACTCCTCAGCGCGGCTTCCTTGGATTGAGGAGCCGGTTCATGCCACTTCTGTGGTCATCGACAGTAGGATCAGGCATTTCGTTCCGAAATCTAGGCCATAGGATTGAGAGCCTGGCGCGAGCACATTCGATGCTTACTCATCTGACCTAAGGGCGAACATGCGCACCATAATCTCCATTGCTCTCTCCGCCCTCGTTGGGCAGCACACAGATAGCGCTCCCATGGACGGTCCCAGCGCGAGCCGCCCAGCATCGGTGACGTACCTGTGGACCTCGGTCGGCTCTCGCCCAGGTCAGCATCTGGGAATCGCAGCTACGGCGATCGCAGATCTGGACTCCGACGGCTTCTCCGATCCAGTTGTTGGGGGAATCGACATAAGGAACTTCTCGGGCGAACCGGGGATCATCAGAGCGTACTCTTCCAAAGGAGGGTCGGTCATTTGGGAGCAATCAGGCTCCCGACTTGGGCTGTCTCTAACCTCGAAGATCGAGAACTCCGCCGTCGCGGCCACTCGCTTTTTCTCGGCAAGGACAGATCCGGCGTATGTGTACGGATTTCAGTGGTCTGCGCCGAAACTGACTCCACAGACTGTCGAAATACGCTCCGGAGAGTCTGGATCGGTTATTGAATCTTTCTCAGTTATCGGCACTCCGTACCTCGGACAACGAGCGTTCGTCATTCATGATCTCACCCGTGACGACGTTGGCGAACTCGCGCTCTCGGATGGCAAGGCTTCAAATGAGGACTCACAGAAACTGGTCGTTTGCTGCGTACCTACCGGCAAGGTGCTTCGCCGAGTTGGCGGTCGAGAGAGAAAAGACAGCTTTGGCGAATGCGTCGTTTCCATCGACGACCTTGACGGGGATCGAGTTGGCGACATTGCGGTGTCCGCTCCGAATCGAACTACTGCGGCAGGGCGAATGGCGGGCGCGGTTGAAATCGTCTCGGGCACGTCGCTGGAAACAATCATGACCTTGGAAGGGGATGAGGCCTTCGGACACTTCGGCTCGTCGATGTGCACTATTCCGAAGTCTTCTTCAACTCCGGCAATGCTTGCCGTTTGCTCTCGGGGTACTGCTAATCCAGGTCCCTTCGCAGGAAAAGTTTCTTTCTACTCTTTGCCCAAGCTCGGAAGAGAATTCGAAGTCCTTGGCATCCGACAAGGATCCGAGTTCGGTGCCTCGGTGGCATACTTCCAAATGAAGGCTGGATCTACTAAGCCAATGCTGGCCGTGGGGGCTGAACACGGAGCGTCAAGTAATCGAAGCGCTCCTTTCACTCAGATCATAGATGTTCAACAAAGGGCTCTGCTTCAAGTGGAGTACCAAGGCGGCACGCCAACGAGGCTCAGTTCGAATGATCCGAAGGTGAGCGACAGGCTGCTACTTCTGGACCCCATGGCTGAAGATGGTCGTGGCATTATTCGTTGTGTTTCTCCTTAAGGCCCCGCGCGAGAGAAGACTAGCCCGTTCGGCTCTCGCGCCGCCGAGTTTCTTCACCGGGACCTTTGACCAAGAGATCTCCGGAGGTGACCCACACTTAGCGAGCGCACAAGGGACCGGAGGGAGGTCAAGAGGTCACCGCAGGAGGTCGATTCTGAATGCGGCGCAAGCAACCGGGACGGAGACGATTCCCACTAAATGGAACTCCCCGCCAACCATGCTCGATCAGCGCGCCAAGTAGTACCTAATGATGAGAACCAGATCCTTTACCTATCTCGCCATTTTGTTTGTGCTGGTCTGTATTCCAGTCACGACATTCGTGGTTGCGAGAATGCTCGGTCATCATCGTTTTGTGGGAGTTCCGCTCGTCGATCTTCCGCTTCAGGTCTTAGCGACGATTGGATTCTGTATCCATGGATGGAAGCTCCATCGGTCCGGACAGCTGCACGCACCTGAGGCGGCGAGGCTCGTAGCGATCGCGCTCCTATCATCGGCCGCCATTTGTCTCCTCACCGATCGGCTGGGATCAAATCCGTGAATTCACTGGCGCAGCGGATCCGGGTTCTCATCACAATCCATGATCCTGCCTCGCCCGATCTGCGCCGCGTCACCGCCGCTTCGCGCGCGGGTGCGCCTTGCGGTAGACCTCTTTGAGCTTCTCGATGGAGACGTGGGTGTAGATTTGTGTCGTGGAGAGGCTCGCGTGGCCGAGCAGCTCCTGCACCGAGCGCAGGTCGGCGCCGGCGTCCAGCAGGTGGGTCGCGAAAGAGTGGCGCATCGTGTGCGGCGTCGCCTTGCCGCCGAGGCCGCGCGACGTGACGAGGCGCCCGAAGGTCCGCCGCAGCGATCGGTCGCTCAACGGCCTTCCGAAGCGATTCACAAATAGCCGAGGCTCATCGATTCCCTCAGATCGCTTACGTTCCAAATAATCGAGTAGCGCCCCGATCGCAGGCCGACCGAGCGGGCAAAGCCGCTCCTTGCGCCCCTTGCCGAGCACGCGCACAACGCCGCCGTGCAGATTGACATCCTCCTCCTTCAACCCCACTAATTCGCTCGCGCGAAGACCTCCCGAATAGAGCACTTCGAGCATCGCTTTGTTGCGAAGGGAGAGAAGCGATCCGGGCGCCGCGCTCTCCGGCGTGCCCACCGGCGGCGCCTCGTCGAGCACCGTGCCCACCTCTCCGCGCGAGAGCACCTTCGGAAGCCTCCGCTCGAGCCGCGGCGTCCGGACGACGACCGCGGGATTCGAGATCACCTCTCCGCGCAATGCCAAAAATCGGAAAAGTGATCGAATCGACGCGAGCTTGCGCGCGATCGACGTGCGCGCGAGCCCGCCCGTGCGCATCGTCGCCAGATAGCCGCGCACGACGAGCGGCGTCACCGACTTCGGCGTCGTCGCGCCGCGCGTCTTGGCAAACTCCGTGAACTGCCGCAGATCATTCTCATAGGCGCGGAGCGTGTGCTTCGAGCACTGCTTGCCATGCTGGAGATGCTCCAGATAAGAAGCGACGGCGGCATCCATGGCGCCGATCGTAGACTTCCGGGAGCCGTGCTCCGCGCCGTTGCGCAGCCCCTTCCCCCCGACTTCCAGCTCTCCGCGCTGGCGGCGGGCGCGTGGGCCGATTCGCACGAGGTGGCTTGGCTCGGCGGCTCGGGCGGTCCGGCGGGTCTTTCCTGGGAGGAGCTGGTCGCCTTCGATGAGCCGCGTTCGGTATTCGCAGGGGGCGCCCGCGAGCTCGACGCACTGCTGCGCGCCCTCGAGGAGCCCGTTCGGTGCGACGCGCCGGAGCTCGCCTTCGCGGCCTGCGCCGTGGGATACCTCACTTATGAGTGCGGGCGTTTTTTTGAGCGGCTTCCCGCCGCGACACCACAAATCTTCGGCATCCCCGACGCGCGGTTCGTTTTGCCCGCCGCCGTCGCCGTCCGGGACGCGGCGGGGCTTCCGCATCTCCTGGTCATCGCCGAAGACGATTTCTTACTTCCGGTCCGCGCGCGGCGTGCTCACGCTCTCACGCGTCGGCTGCACGCCCTCGGCCAGGCGCGCCGCGCGGCTGCGGCGCCGACTCTGCAGGTGCGCCCCGGCTGGACGCGCGATGAGTACATTTCCGCCATCCGCCGCACAATCGCACATATCGCCGCCGGCGATATCTATCAGGCCAACGTCTCCCAGCGGTTCGACGCCTTCTCGACCGGCGACCCCCTGGACGTGCATCTGCGGCTTCTCGAGCACAATCCGTCTCCCTTTGCGGCATTTATTGGATTCGGCGACCGCGCCATCGTGAGCGCGTCGCCCGAATTATTTCTTCGACGGCGCGGTGCGACCGTCGAAACGCGCCCCATCAAGGGGACGCGGCGCCGCACCGGCGATCCCGCGGCCGACGCCACTGCGTGCGCCGAGCTCGCCGGCTCGGAGAAGGACGCCGCCGAGCTCGCCATGATTCTTGATCTCGAGCGCAATGACCTCTCGCGCGTCTGCCGCGCAGGATCCGTGCGCGTCGTGAGCGCCGCCGAGACGGAGACCTACGCCACGGTGTTCCATCGCGTCGCCATCGTGAACGGCACCCTGCGAGCCGAGGCGTCCCTTCGCGAACTCCTGGCGGCGACCTTCCCGGGCGGCTCCATCACGGGCTGCCCCAAGATCCGCGCGGTCGAGATCCTCCATGAGCTGGAGCGCGAGCCGCGGGGGCCGTGCTTCGGCGCCATCGGGCGCGTCTCCCACGGGGGCGACCTCGATCTGAACGTCGCCATTCGAACGCTCACCTTCGCGCGCGCCGCGGGGGAGACCGGCATTTCATGGAACGCCACGTTCCGCACCGGCGGCGGAATTGTGGCAGACTCCGATCCTCAAGCCGAATACGCCGAGAGCCTGGCGAAGGCCCGCGCTCTCGCCGCCGCCCTCGGCGACCCCGACCTCGAAGTGCGCACATGCCTCCCGCCAAGCTGAAGCTACCGTTCGGAACCGGCGTCTACGAAACGATCGCCATCGTGAATCGCCATCCGGCGTTCTTACAGCTCCACCTCGACCGGCTCGCGAAAGGAGCGGAATTATTGCAAGTGCCGAAGGCGCGGGAGCGCGTGGAGCAGCTTATCGTGAATAAGTTGGCTTCCTGCCCGGAGACGCCGACTGCGATGCGAGTCGATGCGCCGGGCCACGGAATCCCGGGGGCGACGCTGCGCCCGCGCAAGCAGCTCCCCGAGGGGGCGCTCGGCCTTTATTGGCCCAAGGCCGGCAAGGCGCGCGGGCTCGAAGACACGCTCAAGCACAGCCAGCGTGCCGGAAAGATCACAGCGCGAAACGAGGCGCAGGCGGCGGGCTGTTGGGAGTGCGTCGTCCTCAATGAAAAAGGAATCGCCGCGGAAGGCACGATCACAAATCTTTGGGCAGTCCTCGACGGCGCCGCTGTGACGCCGGGGGACGATCTGTTTCCTCTCCCCGGCATCGCGCGCCACGTGATTTTGGAGGAGGCAAAGAAGCAACAGATTCCCGTCGTCCTGAAGGGGCTTTCGTTCGACGATCTGCTGCGCGCGTCCGAGGTCTTTCTTACGAACACACAAATCGGCGCTCTGCACATCGACTTCCTCGTAGACCCCGACGGCAAGCGCCACGACCTCGGCACCGACCGAGCCATGTCGTCGCGCCTCGAGGCCGCGCGTCAGGCGCGGGAAGACGAGGACCTCCGGACGGCGCCGGGCCCCATCATCTACGGCGAATAGTTGAGATGGCCGAGGATGCTCGGCCGGATCGCTCGTAGCGCAGGCGCGCCCATTGGGAGCGCTCCGCGCGGCGCACAACCTAGGGAAGCAGCGTGAAGCTCAATCCGCGGGAGGCCACGAGCCCGTAGGGGGAGTTCCCGCAACTCGCCAAGAATGGCTCCGCGAAGACAAATTGTGCGAAGAGGTTCAGACCAGCGAGATTCGGATCCGATGGGAGCGGGACGGGAACGGCGATCACGCCCGCTGCGTCGCATTTGACGGTGGCGGCGACCAAGCCCGTCGCATTCAGAAGATCAATATTCATGAAGATCCCCACCCCAAAGACATCGCTCGGCGTCAGGAGCTGCCCATCACAGATTGCGACGAAACCCAGACCGAACTCCGGAGCATTCGCCGTCACGAGCGCAAAATTCACACTTCCGAGCTGAGGATTCGCCGTCGCGGCAGCAGTCATCGAACCCGCGCAGCCGCCGCTGGCCGTCCCAAATGGCACAGTTCCCGCGGTCACATGCGACTGGTTGAGCGTCGTGAGGATGCGATCGGAGGCAGCGTCGCGCGCCACATAGTCGGGCCGCCCATCGAGGTTCACATCGAGCACGGCTTGCCGATCGGGGAGCCAGAGGCCCGATAGAAAGTGGTCCGTAGCGCGAATTGTTCCTTGCCCGTCACCGCGGAGGACCTGGGTGCCGCTTTGCGCTCGCGCCGTCGCAACGATGTCGAGGTGCGCGTCTCCGTCGATATCCACAAATGTCGCGTCCGACTGTGGGAATCCCGACAACGTGATCGGCGAGAATTGGAATCCGCCCGTGCCGTCGGCGTGAACGATTCGTAGGTCGGTCAGCGTGTTCTCGAAGATCAGTACAACATCTGCAGCGCTGTCCGCATTCCATTCTCCCAGGGAGATTCGTGCCACGCCTGAAACTGCGAGCTCGGGACCCAGCTGTGGCGCGGCGCCGCTCTGTGTCAGCACCGCAGAGATCCCCGTGGAGGCGACGCCCACGGCGTCGATTCGGCCGTCAGAATTCACATCTCCGGCTTTCAGCGTCGAAAATTGTGAGGTGGTGCTCGTCACCCAATCCGTTTGGAAGCTCGGAGGCGATCCGCCCAACCAACGGACGATTCGAGTTTCCGAGGGGCGGCTGATCATGATCTCATTAGTTCCATCCGCATCGAAATCAGCGATGCAGATTCCTGTTGCATTCGCCAGCTCTGGCTGAGTCGATTGACCCAATTGGAAGGTTCCGGAGCCGGTTCCGAGGAATGCCGCCAAGCGCAGCTCCTGCGTTGCCACGATATCGAGATTCCCGTCGTGGTTGATATCCGCGACGTCTGCCCGACGGTAGTTTTGCTGCGCGTCCAGAATGATTCCGGGGGTCAAGTCGCCGAATGGGACGCCATAGGTTAGCGCTATGTACTTATTGTCCGGCTGCATTGAGGAGAACATTTCCCAGATCGCGTCCGGAATCCCGTCATTTGTGATATCTCCTGCGTGGGCTTCGCGCGCAGCAAATGTGGAATAGGCGATAGCGCTTCGCGCGGCGAAGCCCGTTGAGCCCGTGCCTTCCAGAACCGCGAGACCCCGTATGTTGCCGGAGGAAACAACGGCGTCTGGCCAGCCGTCTCCCTGGAGGTCCGAGATCGCAATCCCATTTGCATTTGTTGATAGATTGACATCTACCTGTACGAAGCTTCCATTGGGCATGGCGTTGGTCACGTACAGCCGCGATCCCGCGAAGGGAACCAGTTGAGCGATGACCGCGTCGGTGCGTCCGTCCAGATTCCAATCGGCCGCAGCTCCGAGGTTTCCCTCGGAGGGCTCGAGGCTCGGTGCCAGGAATGAGCCGCTTCCGTTGCCGAGCGCGATGCTCTTGATCTGCGGCGGTGAGACGACGCTAGGCGGCGTTGGGAGGAAGAGCGCATCCATCACTCCGTCGCCTTGGAAATCACCGAGCAGAATCTGATTTGTGAAAGCGCCGAGAACGAGATTCTGCACAAGTTGGAAGCTCCGGGCTCCGGCTCCTGCCCAAAGCGAACCTCCCATGGCATCGCGACGAGCGATGAGAAGATCCAGCAGCCCGTCGCCGCCGAAGTCGTGAATGGCAACAGCGGCACCCAGGGCGCTTCCCGGCAGCGTCGTGGGAGCTCCAAACGTCGCGCCCGCGCCCCCCTTGCGAATCTCCACGGGTGCCGGGAGGAGGAATCCTGCGGCGAGATCCAACACTCCGTCGGGATCGAAATCTCCGAGGGCGAGCGATGTCGCCGCAATCGGTAATGTTGTCGTCGACAGTACACTAAAGACTCCCGAGCCGTCCGAACTCGCCACAATAAGTTTTTTTGTTGTAGCGAGGCTCAGCACCGCGTCCAGATTTCCGTCGCCGTTCAGATCGCCCAACACCAATGAAAGCCCGAGGTCGCTGTCGATTGGGGTGGCTCCGGCAACGGTCAACTTTGGGCCCACGCCGGCAACCGCGGATACAAGTTGTCCTGGCGCAAGTGTGGAGGTCACAAAATCGTCTCGCCCGTCGCCGTTCAGATCGCCCTTCGCGAGCGCCGTGGGTACGCCGCCGACGTCCCAGACTCGATTCAAGAATGTGTCGGCGCCTTGCGCGGCCGCATGCGCACGCGAGAGTGCGCAAGGGACGAGCAGGGCGATGAGGGGCTGAACCGGAAACACGTAGTTCCGCCGGGTCCAAAGGCGCATACCACCACCTCGCTGGGTCGGGGCTGGAAGTTCACGTGCGGTGGCCCGACCGGCTCCCATCCTATCCAGGCCGCACCCCAGCGGTACCCTCTGCGTCAGCCGCCCGTCGGTCTCCCGGATCCCGGTCGCGGCGGCTAACGTACGCAGGCCGGAGGCACTCCATGCTCGCGTCCCGTTCCCCGCTGCTCCTCGCCCTCATGGCGGTCGCGCTCGGCGCGCTCGCCCCTGCGTTCGCCCAAGGCGGCAAGCCCGCCGACAAGCCGGATCCTGCCAAGGAGCGCTCCAAGGCCATTCAGGGGCATCTCGCCGAGATGAAGAAGCTCGTCGCCGACAAGTCGGGGAAGAAGGACGGCGATGCCATCACGCAGATCGACAAGCTCATGGAGGCGTTCCCCGAGGCTGCCGCGGCCGACAAAAAGCTCATTTCCGACGCCGTTGCGAAGAACCTCACGTTGGAGCGCCCGCCGCTCGGCCCCAACGAGGAGCAGCACAAGCTCTTTCAGACCTCCGTCGTGGCGCTCGGCCAGATGGGGGAGCTCGGGTCGAAGCACCTCGTCAGCGCCTTCGAAATGAAGGAGTGGAAGCGCGACGCCCGGTTCCGCGGGCGCATCCTGACCTCCATCGGGAGCACCAAAGACCCGAACGCGGTCGAATTCCTCATCAAGGTGCTGAACGACAAGGACGACGGCATCGTCGCCGACTGCAGCGCCGCCTTCGGCAGCTACAACACCGCAAAGGAAGATGTCCGGAAGAAGATCGTCGAGAAGCTCGTCAATCTCCTCAACAGCTCCCAATCACAAGCCGCCGATCCTTCCACTCCCCAAGGTAAAGTCGCCAAGGACCGTTACGAGAAGATCAGCCCGGCGATTATTGAATCTCTCCAGAAGCTGACAAACCAAACATTGAGGCAGCCGCTGGAGTGGCAAAAGTGGTGGAACAACAACAAACAAAAGCCCTGGACGTAACGAATTCGGCGCCGTCCGGCGTTGCCGGCGGCGCATCCGCGCCTGAGGATCGCGGCTGGCCGGCCTCGACGATCCTGCTGCTGCTGTCGGCCCTCCTTCTCGTCTTTGGGCTCGCGATCGTCGTGCTCCACCTCGTCACGCGGCGCCGGGCAGGCGTTTCCACGGCGCAGCCGGCGCTCGCGAAACAAGACTTCGAGCGCGTCTTCGTCGGACGGTCGGGTGACCTCGGCTTTTTGTTGCGCGGTTCCGGTGCGGCGGATTCGGCGGCCTTTCTGCGGAGTTCTGAGGCCCGCGCCCTCGCTCTCGCCTCGGGCGAAATGGTGGCGCGTCTCGATACTGTGAATTTTTCCGACAAGCCTCTCGCCGTCGCCCGAGGCGAATGGTGGATTCGCATCGGAGGGGAGCGCCTGCGGCCCGTTCAAAAACCACAAAAAGAAACCGCTTCCGAGCCGCTTCGCGCGGCGCTCTCCGGCGGAGATCCCGCAGCGCCGCTCGCCGGGCGCTCCGCGCGACGGCTCGGCTGGCTCAGCACCGCCGCCGGTTTCGATCGCGAGCCGATGGCACAGATCGAGCGGGACGACGGGCCCGCTGTGGCGCTCCGTGCCGCGACGGTGACTGAGCGGGAACTCGCCGAATTCGACCGCGCTCCGGAGCCCGCGACGCTCGAGCGCTGGGCCGCAAGAGCGAAGCCGTGAGCGACGACGCGCCGCGCCCCGACGAGGCGGAGCTCCCCGAGGGACGGCCGCCAGCTCCCGAAGGCGCGCTCGTGCCGAAGGGTGCGAGCCGCGAGGACCTCGAGCGCGCCGTCGTGAGCGCGGCGGCCGTGCTGCAGGCGCTGGCCGAGAACCAGCGGGCGCTCCGTGAATCGGTCGAGCGCGCGGAGCGCACCGATTTATTGCTGAAGAATGTCTCGGGGCTGAATGAAACATTTCGCGCCGTCGCCGCGACGCAGCAGCGGCTGCTGGAGGCCGTCGACGAATCATCGAAGCAGCGCGCGGCGGCCGAGGGGCGCGCTCGCCGAGCGCGGATCTGGGGATTTGTGATGGCGGCAGCCGTCCTCGGCGCGGCGGCCGTCGCGCTTTTTGCGGTCTCTTCCGCGCTCAAAGTTCGCAGCGAAAGTCACGAAGCGCTCGCGCAAACTGTAAAGACTGCTCTTCAATCCGAGCGCGACTCCGCCCGGCGCGACCGCGAGGCGGAGCTCGAGCGGCTCACGCTGGCGTTTCGCGATGCGCTCGCCGACCGACAAAGCTACGAATCGAAACTCGAAGCGGCGCAGCGCAAGGCCGATGAGGTGGCCCAGGAGGCGAAGCAGCGCGAGGAGGAGAAGAGTGCAACTCAATCGGAGCTCGACACGCTGCGCCGCCAGCGCGACGAGGCGATGCGACAAATCGCCGAGTACCAGCAGCGCGTGCAGGACGGTGAAGCGGGAATTCAGCGCGTGCTCGCGCTGATCGAGGAGAAGCAGCGCGGGCAGGCGGCGGCGAAGGTTACCGAAGCAACGGCGAAGCCGGAGTCGCAGCCGGCGGCCGAGAACCCCGCAGAGAACCTGACGAATCTTCCCACGGCTCAGGTCAGCGAGCCGGCTCCGACCGCCGCCGTGGCCGCGCCGACGGAGGGAGGCGCGGAGTCGGCGGCTCCGAGCGCGACTCCCAGCGCCGTACCGCTCACAAAAGACGCGATCCTCGAGCTGAACGGGCTTCTCGCCTACGGAGCCGGATTCAGCTTGCGGCTCCTTGAGGCGGGCGGGCGCCTCGGATCAGAGATTTGTGATGCTTACTTTACCCGCTACAACGAGAAGGGGCGTCCCGCCGGCTTCGTCTATGCGAAGCGTATGTCGCTGCTCGAGTCCGACGCCGATCCGAAGCTCCGCGTCCAGCTCCAGGACGGTTACGAAGTGAATGGCTCCCTGCGCACACCTTTTATAACAAGAGCGCTCGAGCTCACCGCCGTCGATCCGAACTCCTGGCGCCGCCGCCTTCCCGAGCTACTCCCCGGAGCCGTGGCCGACGTCGGGCGCACGGCGCCGATGCCCGCCGATGCACGCGCTGCGATGGAGCGGCTCAACCTGCTCCTCGATCGGCACACGTCCTACGGGCGCTACCGCGTCGAGTCGATCGCAAGCGTCGCCGACGGCCAGCTCCTCGGCATTCGAATGGTCTCCCTCGTGCAGCCGCGCGGTGTCACGGTGCCGCAGGTCGACCAGACCCTGCAGGCTCGCACTGCGACGCTCCACCATCGGGAGCGTGAGCGCCGCCTCGAGATCGAGCTCGAGGATGGTTCCCGGGGCAGCCAGGGCCGCCTCGTCCCTTTCCCGGGTGGAAAGCTGCGGATTCTGATTCCCGAGGTCGATGCCACGGAGCTGGTCGGGGGCGATTCGCCGCTGCCGGTGCGGAAGGGGTAGAGTTCTGGCGCCGCCGGGAGCTCGCTCTTTCCGGCGCGGCGCCTCCTCTTCGTTCCGCACCTCCCGCATGGCAGCTCGATCGCTCTTCGACGGCTCCTCCGAACCGTCGCCGTCCTTCGGCGAAAGCGCCAGTCGCGCCGGGACGTCCGGCGAACCGCTCGGCGTGAGCGAGCTTGTGGCGAAGCTCAAGCAGCGCGTCGAGCCGCCGTTCGCCGGCGTGTGGGTCGCGGGCGAAATCGCCGACTTTCGCGGGCTCGCGCCCTCCGGCCATGCTTACTTTTCGCTGAAGGACTCCGTCTCGATGCTGCGCGCGAAAATGTGGCGCAGCTCCGTGACACGACTCGGCTTTGCGCTCGAGAACGGCGCGGCCGTGGTCGCCCATGGCAACGTGGAATTGTATGCTCCCCGCGGCGAGCTCTCGATGGTGATCGATCGAGTGGTATTGCAAGGGATCGGCGCGGCGGCCGCAGCCTTCGAGCAGCTTCGAAAGAAGCTGTTGGCGGAGGGGCTCTTCGAGGCTTCGCGCAAGCGCGCGCTGCCCTTCCTGCCGCGGGCGATTGGCCTTGTGACGAGCCGCGACGGTGCCGCGATTCGTGACTTTTTGAAACACTTGCATGAGCGATGGCCGAGCCGCGTCGTCGTGGCGCCGACGCAAGTGCAGGGAGCCGGAGCCGATGAGAGCGTGGCCGGAGCGATTCGTAAGCTTTCGGAGCGGGCGGAGGCCCTCGGGCTCGACGCCGTCGCCGTCGTGCGCGGCGGCGGAAGCATAGAGGATCTGGCGGCGTTCAATTCGGAGGCGGTTGCTCGCGCGATCGCCGAGTGCGCCGTTCCGGTCGTCACGGGCGTCGGTCACGAGATTGATACCACCATTGCCGATCTCGTGGCCGATCGGCGGGCGAAGACGCCCACCGATGCAGCAAATGTGCTGGTGCCCGACCGCGCGGCACTCTCGAGTGATTTATGGCATCTCGGCGAGCGCATGGCGGAAGCGATGGACCGTCGGGTCGCCGACGGCGAAACCGAGTGGAGGCACATTCTGGAGTCCTCGGCCTTGGCCGGGCCGGAGGCGCTCCTCGAGCAGTTCCAACTGGATTTGGAATCGATCTCACAACAGATGGCGCAGGCCCTTCGCGATTCGGCGACGGCGCGCGGCTCCGAGTGGGAGTCGCTTCGCACCCGGCTCGCGGCGGCGTCGCCGCTTGTGCGCGTCGCGGATCAGCAGCGGCGATTTGAACAAATCGCAGCGGCGCTGGCAGCGGCCTCGAAGACCGCCGTCGAGCGCGCGGAGCGCGGGATCAGCCTCGCGGCGGCGACGCTCGAGGCGGTGTCGCCCGTGGCGGTGCTCGGGCGTGGTTACTCGCTCGCGCGCGTTGAGGGGCGGGCGCAGTTTCTTACCGATGCAAGTCAGGTGCGCGAGGGCGACCTCGTCGAAACAAGGCTCGCGCACGGGGCTTTCCAATCGCGCGTCACTTCGGTGGCACCGGAGCGCCCGAGTGAGGCGGCATCGTGAGTGCGCCCGTGATCGAGCCGCAGGCCTCCGACGGCCTCGGCCTGCGCCGGCAGATTCTTGAGATCCTGATGGTGGCGGCGCTCGTCGGCGCGACCTTCGGGCCCAGCCTTCCTTACTATTTTCTGCCGTCGGATTTCGACTGGCTCTCCATCGGGAAGTTCGGAAGCGGCGAGGTCGAGTCCCTTCGCAATTTTCCGACTTACCGTCCGACGACGGGCGTGGTCTTCGACACCGCATACTCACTTTTCGGTGAGGAGTACGCCTGGCCCTATCGGCTCACGCTCATGGTGCTTCATGGAGCAAACGCGATCCTGGCGAGCACGCTGGTGGGCCGGATGCTCCGCCGCCCCGACCTCCGTTGGGTGGTTGCGGCGCTCTTTGCGGTCGCTCCTGCGAGCAGCGAGGTGGTGCACACGATCAGCACGTTCGTCTATCCGCTGGTGGCGTTTTTCTTGTATCTCGGGCTGCTTCTGTATGATCGCGCCGTCGAGACCAACCGGTGGATCCCATGGATCGCGGCGCTTCTCTGCTTCGCCTGCGCGGCGCCGCTTCGCGAGCATTGGATCGCGGCGGCTCCGCTCGCGCTGCTGCTCGAATTCAATCGGGGCGGGTCGGGAGCTTACAGAACACGCGGATTCTTGGTTCGTATCGGAACGCTGGTGGCGGCCGGGCTGGCGTTCTTCCTGTGGAGAGGCATTCCATCGGCGCTGCGTGGACCGGAATACCGCTTCGAAGCGACTCCGATGGCAACGCGGCTTTTATTGAGCTTCGAGCGCTTGGTGCTTCCGCCGATTCCGCTCGATCTGACGGAATACCGCGGCGTTCATCTTCTGGCGGGCGCAGGCGTCTTGGTCGCCGCGCTCTGGATCGCGACGCGCGGACGCTCGACCGAGCGCTGGCGCGCGTACGCCCTGCTCGCGGCGCTCCTCATCGCGCTCGGGCCGTTCCTCCCGGTGGAGGGTTCGACGATCCGGCAGCGATTTGCGTACTTCGGAATCCCCTTCGCGGCCGGCATCGCAGCGCTCGGGATCCACATCCTGGGCGACCGACTCTCGCACCGCGCGGCGCTCCCCGTCCTTGGTGCCATGCTCGCCGGATTGTTGATGGAGCAGCAGGCCGAGTTCACGCGCGATTACAGGCCGCTCGCCGAGGAGTCGCGGGTTCGCGCCGCCGCGTTCCGGCAAGCTGCACAGTTGGTATCACAGCTGGACGAAGTCGCGGTCTTCGACGGCGACCTCGAGGCGCGGAATTTTGCGCCGAACTTACAATCGGTGCGCTCCACCTTCCGCGTGCTCTCGGGCGTCTCTCGCCGGCAGGTCGTACAGATCGAGGCGGGCTCGGCGGAAGAGCTGAGAGCGCATGTGGATCGGCTTCGCGTCGCGTCCCAAGCGACCGGAACTCAAATGCGACTTTTCTTGCGCGCTCCGACGGAGTACTCGCTCGTGCGCCTGTCGGAATCGAGCGACCCAGCAAAAGTTGCATTCCAAACCGAAGAGTCTCGTCTCGGGCCGAAGACGATGTTCGTGCTGCTCCCGCGTGAGCCGAAGCTCTGATTGAACTAGGACGAGAGTGACCCGTTTCATTGACTTCCTTGCGAAGAGCCCGCGCGCGCGGATGAAGTAACCGACGACCGATAGCTCGTCGCACGGGGCCCGCCTCTCGTCATGGGGCGACGCACGGAGGACGTCTCAAAAATCATCCGAGCAGCGCGCGGGCCTCGTCACCCATCGCTGCGTCGCCTCGTCCTCGTCGTAACTCCTTGGTTACGCCTGGGCATAGGCTCCTTGCGCTGGACGACGACTCCTCGTGCTCGCTCTGCGGAGCACTTTTGAAACGTCCTCTGCCGTCCGCCCCACGGCAGTTCAGCGTTTCCGAGAACACTGCACGCGAGATTTACTGTGCGCGGGAGCGGCAGTAGATCATAGCGCCGACGCCGGCGAAGAGCACCACAAATAAAGACATCGGGCCGGCGAACTGGCCGGAGATCAGACTCACCATTGCGCACGTCATCATCACGATGGGAATCGCCCGAACGAGCCGCACGGGCCACAGGATCAGCAGTACGAAGGGGAAGGCGATGACGGAAGGCCATAAAAAGAGCAACTTCCAATCATTGAGATCGAGGCGCAGGACGAGGCGCCTTTCCGCGCTCGCGATCACGAGATAGCTCGACATGGCTGCGCAGGCGACCGTCCCCGCAGCCAATACTGCGATTCGCCCCATCACCTGCATCGGAGTTCGCGCCATGGCGGCGCAGCGTCCCACACTCCCCGAGCCGCTTCAACTCGGCGGATGCACCTTCGAAAGCCCCGACGGCTCGTGCATGCGGGGAAGCAGCAGCGCCAGCGCCGCAGCGACGCACACAGGCGCCCACAAAAGCGGCGGCTCCACGACGAGCCGATCCAAGAACAGATCGGGGAGCAGCGCGCCTGCGGCAGTCGCCACGAAGACCGCAATGGCAAGGGCGCGTGCAATCGCCCAGCCGGCCAGCACGCCGAAGCCGATCGTCTCGAGCGCGATCGTTGCCCCAAGCATCGGCACGAGCGCCCGCTCATAGGCGGCGCGCCCCACTGTCGACGCGTCGATGCGAAAGGTGACCGCAGCAACAATTCCTGCCACCAGGAACGAAGCTCCAACGAGGTTCTCGCCCACGGTCGAATAGAGCTTCGAGATCTGCCTTCGGGATGCGCGGCAGTAGGTATGCGTCAGCAACGCCAGTGAAACCGCGGCGGCGAACACCACAATCGTCGAAACCGAGCGGCCCGCCGTCGGGAAAGTGACCAACGGCAGCTCTGCCGGCTCCGCATAATTGAATCGCACTCCCGGCCGGCTCGCGATCGCCGCCACGACACACCACGTCCCCGATGTGAGCGGCGCTCCGGCCGCGACGTGCCGTAGCAGCAGCGTTCCGCCGACAGCCGCGGCGATCGAGAGCCCGAGCACTCCGAATCGCGCAAGCATCGGCTCCTGGAGAGTCTTCTCAAGGCCGAGCGGAAGCTCCGCATGCGTTGCGAATGCAATACAAGCCGCGATCGCTCCCACAAATCCTGCCACCGTCGTCAGAAGCCCGACGGAAATTCGAATCACGGTCGCGATCAAATGATCGCGCGGCGACTCCTCCTCGCACTCGCGCGGTGACGACGCCGGCGACGCCGGCCGAGGCGTCGCTGTGGCCGCGCCCGACTCGTTTCGCGGTTCAGCCAACGCGCACCGGCTCCTCGCGCACCACTCGATACAGCGTGTCGCGCTCCACGGGCCGGCGTCCCGCGCCCTCGATCAGCTCCACGAGGTCCTCCCGCCCGAGCTCCTGCGGCGTTTGCGCTCCGGCGTCGTGATAAATGCGTTCCTCCTTCACCGTTCCATCCAAATCATCGGCGCCATAGTCCAGGGCCAATTGCGCAGTCGCGACCCCGAGCTGAATCCAGTAGGCCTTCACGTGAGGAATATTGTCCAGCAGAAGCCGCGCGACCGCGATCTCCCGCAGGTCGTCGACCGAGGTCGGCGCGGGGAGCTCCTCGATATCTGTGTTATCCGGGTGGAACGTGAGCGCGATGAACGCCTGGAATCCTCCCGTCTCATCCTGGAGTGCCCGCAACCGGAATAGGTGATCGATCTTTTCCTCGGGCGTTTCGATGTGCCCGTAGAGCATCGTACAGTTGGTGCGCAGTCCCGAGCGGTGTGCTGCTCGCGCGATCTCGAGCCATCGGGCGCCCCCGATCTTGAGAGGGAAAAGGAGCCGATGCACGCGCTCGGCGAAAATCTCGGCGCCCCCGCCAGGGAGCGAGCCGAGGCCCGCTTCCTTCAGATCGGCGAAGACATCCTCGATCGGCTTCTTCGCCACTTTCACAATTTGCTCGATCTCCACCATCGTGAACGCCTTCACATGGATCGATGGCCGCGCCTCCTTCACGGCACGCACGAGATCGAGATAGTAGGAATAGGGGAGCTTCGGATCGATCCCCGCCACCATGTGCACTTCGGTCACCGGCTGGCCGAGGTACTGGCGAATTCGTGCCGCTGCCTCCGCAGGAGAAAATACATAAGCTCCTTGCTGGCCTGGCAGCCGCTGAAACGCACAAAAACGGCAGAGCTTATTGCAGATATTCGTATAATTGATATGTTGATTGACGTTGAAATACGCGCGGTCTCCGTGCAGCTGCTCGCGGCGCCAGTTGGCAATGGCCCCGAGCGCATGCAGGTGGGGCGTGGCGTAGAGCGTGCGGGCGTCGGCGAGATCGAGCCGCGCGCCGTCGAAGACCTTCGCGGCGATCGCGCCCAGGCCCGCGCGTGCGGCCACGGCTTCGACGCGCTCGCGGGGCACCAGAGATCGAAGGGGCATAGGGCGCGAAGAGTGTACTCGCAGGCCCGCCGACCGGGAGAGGAGTGCCGATCCTGCCGGCCGCCAGTCCCTCGCGCGTCGGCCGGTACGCCGCGCGCCGCGCAGGAGTTCGCGGACGTCCTCGTAGCGGGAGGGCGCTTCCCCGCGATCGGCCGGGGCCATTCCGAACTCGGGCGTCCATGCGGCGTTGGAAGGGCCGGGCCGCTGAGGGTGGCCCAGGAGCCCCGACCATGAGTGAATCCCACGATGCTTCTCAATCGGAAACCCCGCTCCGGCCCCAATTCCGCTCGGCGGCCTTTGAGCGCTTCACGCTGCACGATTGGCTCCTCGCGCGGGCGCGCCAATCGCCGTACCTCGCGATCGCAGCCGCCATCAATTTGACACTGCTTGCCATGGCAACGGTCTGGAAGCTCGGCAGCGGCGATGGACGCAGCGGTGCGGCCGGCGGCCCCCTCAGTATCCAGCTGGCCGAGTCGCCCAAGGCGCAAGTGCTCCCGACCGCGGAGGAGATGCGGAAGATCTTCGATGAGCAGGACGCGGAGGTCGAGGAGATGGTCTCGGATGTGTTTCCGGACGATTCACAGATCTTCGAAGTCATGGAGCCCGAGAAGTTCAAGATCTCGGATCATTACGAAACGGACAACGATGAGCCCTACGGAATGGTGAAGGGCGAAGGAGCGACCCATGGACTCATCGGAGAAGCGGGAAAGTCGCCTTTCGACACCATCGGGGTCGGAGGCGGTTCGTCGCCCGGAGGCCGCGGAGGCGCGGGAGGCGGTCTCGGCGGAATGCAGAACACTCGCATGCTTCCCACAAAACGCGCGTCGACGACCGTGATCCAGGCCGCCGACTCCGGGCTTCGCTGGCTCGCGCGCCATCAAGGCGCTGACGGATCCTGGTCGCCGAGTGCGTTCACTCATCTGTGCCAATCCGGAACAGTATGCCGAGGCGAGGGCTACCCCGAGCACGAAGTGGGCGTGACTGCGCTTGCGCTCCTCGCGTTTCTCGGAGCCGGCTACGACTCGCGCTCGAATCAGATCTGGGTCGACCCGTTCTCGCAGCGGAAGATCCGTGCCGGCGATGTGGTGAAGAGCGCCGTTCAGTGGCTTCGCGCGCAGCAGGACGAGCAGGGATCTTTTGTGACAATCGGCAATTCGAAGTGGGGCTACAACCAGGCCGTCGCCACGCTCGCCCTCGCCGAAGCCTATGGGCTCTCGCGCAACGCGGGCTGGAAGGAGTCTGCACAAAAGGCCGTCGACAACCTCGTCTCCGGTCAGACCCCGGCACCGGGAGGGACCGGGTACCTCGGTTGGCGCTATCGCCCCGGCTCCGCTGACAGCGATATCTCCGTCACGGGCTGGGCGGTCATGGCGCTCAAGTCAGCACAAATGGCCAATCTAAAGGTTCCGCAGTCGGCGCTCGAGGGCGCGCTCCAATTCTGTGAGGAAGTGACGGACAAGACGAACGGCCGCGTCGGATACACACGGCGCGAAGAGGCCGGCCAGCAAGTGAAGGCCCCCGGCAAGAATGATGACTATCAGAACCACCCCGCGCTCGAAGCCGTCGGCATGTGCGTTCGGATCTTCGCAAAGCACGACATCTCAGATCCGATGCTCGAGATCGCAGCAAAGCTCATGTCGCGCGATCTCCCGGAGTACAGCGTCGCCAAGAAGACCAACGATGCATATTATTGGTACTATGCATCGCTCGCGCTGAACCAGTTCGACGGCCCCGATTCGCCGCGCGCCGGCAAGGGAGCTTTCTGGAACCCCTGGAAGACGGCCCTCAACAAGGCGCTCGTCGAGAGCCAGCATCGCGATCCCAAACGCTGCGACGACGGCTCATGGGAGCCCGAGGACCGGTGGGCGTTTGAAGGTGGGCGCGTGTATCTCACTGCGCTGAATACGCTTACGCTCGAGGTCTACTACCGGTATCCCAACGTGTTCGGGCGCCGCTGAAGCAGCGGCTGGAAGGGCCGGCGGTGCGGCGCCGGCCCTTCCGAATTTCCTTGGCGGGCGGTCGGGGCGATCCCGGCGGATGAGGTTGAACACGTTGTTCAACCTCTTTCTTTGGTGACCGCCATGCGAATGTTGATGTCTGCACTGCTGCTCGGCTTGTCGGGAGCCGCCGCGCTCTTTCCGAACAACTCCGAAGCGGATGCGCCCAAGCCTCCGGCGATTCGTAATCTCTGCGCGGCGGGCGACGGGCCCCAGGAGACCGTGAGGCTCACGTGGGGAGAGCTTACCACAGATACGAGCGACGTGGCGCTCACGAGCCCGATCGTTCATCTGCGCGTCGAGAACACATCGTCCGCGAGCGTCTACGCCGTGATCGTCGTGAGCGCCGACGCGGGCGGGCCGGAACAGGACACCTTTGATCTTCCTCCCGTCCTTCTGGCTGGCGGCTCAACGAACATCTTCCCGATCGACATCTCGACGCTTCAATTGAACATCGGCTCGATGCGGTTCTCGGGGCGCCTCTCCGCGAGCGTCCGCACCTATGGGAGCCCGAATCCGAGTGAAGTGGAAGCGCGCGGAGCGTACTTCGCGCCGACTCTTTATTTTCATCCTGCGACGACGTCCGGCTCCGTGCTGCGCGTGTACGGGGAGAAGCCGCTGCGGTTCTCTTACAGAAGCGGCGATCTGTACAACCTCTTCGGCTACGGCTCCGTGGACTCGCTCTACATGGCGCGCGCCAGCAACGGCGGATCCGGCGCGCTCGGCGACGACGTGCTCCAGCAGGAGCGCACGCCCTCCAATCCGTTCGACCTGCCGCTCGTGGCCCCCGGCGCCGGGACGCCCACTTCGATCGGGTCGATCCAGTCTCCCAATGGCACGATTACCGGTGGCGGCTCTGCCGCCTCGATGAAGACCTACTCGGTGCGCATCCGGCTCCAGGCGGGATTCACCGATGCGGGATTCGCAGTGAAGGCCGGCGACGGAAGCTACGTGAAGGAGGATTATTTGATCCCTCCCGTGAACCCCGGCTTCTTCACCGCCGACGTGGCGAACCAACAGTTCGATGTGCTCGCGCGTGGCATCCGCGTGGAAGTGAATGTCAATGGAGCCGCCACATATTATTGGGCGGATCCGACGACTGCAGCAGTTACGTTCATGCTCCCGTCGAATGTGAACTCGTTCCAGCTCCGCGTTTGGAGCCACTTCCGGACCGCGGAGGGCAACGAGCTGAAGGTGGTTACGGGCGCAGGCACCGCGTGGGCCTGGTCGAAGCTGGTCTCGCCGCAGCCGAACAAACTCACGACGTACGCCTTCGGCGACTACGACTCGAACGCCACGATGGCGGCCGCCGTCGGCTTCTGCGGGTACCGCTACTCTTACAAGAATGCGAACAAGACCATGATCGTGAGCACGATCAACACGTGCTCGAGCCCCGGCGGCAACACTTCGTCGGCGCACTTCGATGACAGCGGCCTCGCCGGCGGAACGGCGTATGTCCGCATCTATGCATGGCCCGGCAGCGGCGACTGCGACAAAGGCGATCACCGCCGTCGCAAGTTCACGATTGCGCATGAGCTCGGACACGCGTGGCTCCTGCTGCGCACGAAGACCTTCGAGCCGAGCACGGATTCCGACGCGGCTCCGGCCGACGAGACCGTCTGCGGCACGGGCAGCGGCTACAGCATCAGCTCCCTCGAGTACAACTCGATTTGTGCGCGCGAATCCGCAGCCCACTTTTACGCGGCCGTCTGCTTCAATAATCCAACGAGCGGCTTGGGTGCGTTCCGCTGGTTCGGCAGCTCGGTCGATCTCGAATATTTCAACGCGGCGAATACATCGGGTGGGCGTCTCGAGAATCAGTGCACGACCGCGGATAAGAAAGGTTTTGGCACAAACCTCGATTGGATGCGCTTCTGGTGGGATTGGGTCACGCCGTACGCTCCCGTCTTGAAGCCCTCCGGCAATCACGTCGCGTCGGTGTATGAGGAGGCGATTGCCGCGGGAGGCCTGACGAAGTCCAACTACTACACGAAGTTCAAGGATGCCATGCTGGCCGTGATCTCGAACGCCACCTGGCAGGGAGACTGGACGACCTTCGCTGCCCACAACGGCATCGATCACTAATGGTTGCCAAACGGGGCGTCGCGGCTACGTTCCTGCCGTGACGCCCCCGGATTCCGGAAGCCCCGG
This sequence comes from Planctomycetota bacterium, assembly GCA_016792805.1. Classification (GTDB taxonomy): domain Bacteria; phylum Planctomycetota; class UBA1135; order UBA1135; family JACQFD01; genus JAEUHX01. The sequence continues at coordinate 81,074 of JAEUHX010000021.1, read as the reverse complement.
ACCTTCGAGCCCGCCGCCCACGGCGGGCTCGAGCGTTTCCGGGGCTTCGAGCTTCCCGGCGGGGCCGGGGAGTCCTCGATGGGGGAGCGCGCAGGAAGTAGGTCCCCTCCGTGCGTGGCTGCGGCGCGCGCCCTACCAGGCGGCTGCCGTCGCGATCGTTGGGGGTGCGCTCCTGCTTTCAACGGTGTGGACTTTCGGGAGAACAGTCTGGGAGGAGTCGCGCGGAGGGCGCGCGGCGGGCGGCGCGAAACGGGTGCACATCGCCATCGCCGACGAGCAGGATCGCTCCCGCTCCGGGGCGGCTGCGGCGAAAAGTGCACAGAGCCTCGGCATTCCGGGGGCGCCCGAGCGAATGAACATTTCGACGGCGGCCGGAGCTTCGAGAGGGAGTTCCGGAGAGCCAGCGGCCGATGTCAACGATTTCCTTGTCCAGGGTCTCGTCGACGTCCCCGATGGGCTCGGATCTGTAGCAAACGCGGGAGTCGGAGCGCGCGCGGCGCGGACCGCCCTCGCGCCCGCGCGGATGGAGCTGCTCGGAAGCGCCGTCAGCCTGCGGTGGCTGGCGCGCCACCAAGCTGCCGACGGTTCGTGGCCGGCAACCAGCCTCGCGCCCGTCTGTCCACAAAAAGATCTTTGTGCTGGCGGCGGCCGCGCAGAGCTGAGTCCCGCGGCAACGTCCGCTGCAATCATTGCCTTCGCGTGGGCTGGCCTCGACGAGAGTTCGTTCCTTCGATTCACTGGGGGTGCCACCGGCGAGAAGCTCCCCGTCTCGCTCACGATGCGCCGCGGAGTGCGCAGGCTGTGCGAGATGCAACAATCCGACGGCTCATGGGGGCCGATCACAGATCCCATGGAGCGCACCCAGCAGGCTATCTGTATTCTTGCGCTGGCGGAAGCCTACGGCCGCGAGCAGGAGATCTTCGTGCGGCGCGCCGCGGATCACGGGATCGCACGCCTTCTTGGAGAGGCCTCGGCGTCGCAGCCGGCCTCCTCACCGGCGAGCCGCCCCGCGAGGGACGGCGCTTCTCCGGCCGCTGCGCGCGGCTGGGCGCTGCTGGCACTTCGCACAGCCGAGCGCGTGGGGCTGCGCGTTCCTCTGGGCGCGCTCGACCGAATGGCCTCGGCGCCGTTCGCCGAGGACGATCCCGACGCGGCGACTGCGGCCGCCGTTGAATTGTGGTCGATCTTGCTGCGCCGGCCCGACCCAGCCCAGCCGGGCGTCGAGGAACTCGCCGCAAAAGTAGCTTCCTCGATGCAGCTCGCCGCGAGCTCCGGCGGACAGCTCTCGTGCGATGCGTGGCAATTCGGCGCCGAATCGCTGCTTGAGCTCGCGCTGCTGCGCGGCGGCCGCCGCGACGCGCGCTCTCCCTGGGCGCGATGGCGGGCCGCGATGCATCGGGCTCTCGCCGAGAGCGTCGAGTTGGCCGCCGATGTCTGCGCCGTCGGCTCGTGGCCCGACCTCGGCGCTCGCCATGGCGCCGGCCGCGTCTACGAGACGGCCGTTCGCACCATGGCGCTCATCGCCTTCGAGCGCGTGCGCTGAGATTCAGCGTTCAGCGCGGGCCGCGTCGGCCAGAAGCCGTCCGGCCGCCATCAGAGAGTTCACTTCTTCTTGAGTGAACTCCCGCGACTCCGCGCAGCCGACGCCGAGGGTGCCCGCGAGATCGCCGCTGCTCGCCACCATCGGCACACAGATCGAGCCGCGATAGCCGGTCGCCTTCGCGCCGGGACGCGCCACTCCGCCGGCATTGTCGAGCTGGAGATCGCAGGTCGTTACGGGGGCGCGTCGCTGCGCTGCGACGCCTGCCATCCCCTTCCCGACCGGTACGGCGCGCACCGCCGCGAGTACCGGCTCGGGAATGCCGCGGGTGAACGCCACAAGCCGCAGCGTTTGTCCGTCCGGCTCGAGAACGTGAATCGTGCCGCCTTGGCCGCCCGCTTCGCGAAGCACCAGCGAGAGCGATTCGTCCCAGGGCATTTCGCGGCGAGAAGGCGCTGCCAGCAGCTTGCTCAGGGATTCGACGAGCGTGTTCATGGGCGTGGGCTCCTGGAAGGTAGCTTGCGCTCCAACGTTAGGATGCGCGCCTGTGTGGGCGCTTCTGATCTCCCTCGCGATCGGGCCGGGCATGGTCCTGCTCCACGCCGTGTACGTGGCGGACCACTACGAGAAGGAGCCGGTCCGCAACCTTCTCCGCTACGTCCTGGCGGGCGCTCTGGTGGGCGTCGTCGCCGGCGTCATTGAGATCGCCCTCTCGAAGGCGCTGCTCCCCCGCGTCGAGGGCACCAGCGAGATCGTTCAGTGGCTCACGCTGATTCCGTCGGCGTACATCGGAGTCGCGCTCGTGGAGGAGGGCGCGAAGCGGTGGGCCGTGCATTTGTGCGGAAACCGCGACCCGCACATTAGTGAGCCCTTCGACTGGCTCGTCTACTCCGTGGCGGTTTCCCTCGGATTCGCCACTCTCGAGAACCTTCTGTATGTTTGGGCCGGCGGATTCTCCACCGCGATCGGCCGCGCGATCACGGCGGTGCCGGCGCACGCGTTCAATGGGACGCTGATGGGCTCGCGGCTCGCGCTTGCCGAAGTCGCACAAAAATCCGGCGACTTCGCCTCAGCAGCTCGGCAGCGGCGCTTAGCCGTCCTCGAGCCGACGCTCTGGCACGGCACCTACGATTTGTTTGTTTTCGGCGGGCAGCTGGCCTGCCAGCACGGACGTACGCGGCTGGGCAACGTGTGCTTGGGCGCGCTGGCTGCGCTCGTGGTCATTCAGTGGATCGTCGGACTCCTGCGCGTGCGCGCCCAACAGCATGTCACGGCAAAAGCCCACCTCGAGCCGCCGATTCTCTTCCCGACGATTCGTCCGCGCCTTTGGCGGCGGAAGGCATAAAAAAGGCGCCGGCATGCGCCGGCGCCCAGCTGAAGAGTCGAGGACCGCGATTACGGAACGTACAGTTCCGAAGTCGCGGGCGTGATCGCGCCCAAGTCGTTGGCGCCGCCGATCATCACAATACGCTTGCCGTCCGGCGTGAGCACCGCGCCGTGGACCGCGCGGCTCTCAAGCATCGGGGTGACGGTGGACCAAGCGCCGCCGGCGAAGCGCTCCACAGAAGAGACCGTGAGGGGCGTCGTGGTCGTGGTGACCGTGCCGCTCACGCCGCCCGCCGCAATCACGGCTCCGTCGGGCATGGTCGTCAGCGAGTGGCCGTAGCGCGACGTAGCGAGGTTCGGGCCGTTCTGCCATGTATTGCTGGCGTTGTTATAGATCGAGACTTCCGCAACCGAGTTGGCCGTCAGCGTCAGAATGTTCGCTGTCAAACCGCCCGACACCATGACGCGTCCATCATTGAGCGTCGTCACGCTCGAGATCGCGCGTGCTGTGCCGCCCATCGAAGCTGTGGCATTCCAACTATTCGTCGACGGGTTGTAGCGCGTCGCAGAATTGAGGAACGACGGGATTCCAAACAATCCGGGCTGCACGCCGCCCGCCACGAGCACGCGCCCGTCGGGGAGCGCCGCTGCCACGTGGCCCGTGCGCGCCGTCGGCATGTTCGTCGCCGCGGACCACGTGCCGGTGGCAGGGTTGTACACTTCGGCCGAGAGGGTCGCGCTCGAGATGAGCGAAAGGAGCAATGCCACCGGGTCGGCGCCGCTCAGCGCGGTCGAGCCTCCGCAGACGAGAACGCGTCCGTCGGCGAGCTTCACGGCCGTGTGCAGCATGCGGGCGAGGCCCATCGATCCCGTCGCGGAGAAGGAGTTGGTGTTCGGATCGAAGATCTCGGCGGTATTTGTAGGCACCCCGAGATCATTGAGGCCACCGCAGACCAGCACGCGGCCGTCGTTCAGCAGCGCCGCCGCCGAGCTCGCGCGCGGCTGAGGGAAGTTCGCCGTCGTGAAGAATGTCGAAGTCTTGTAATCATACACTTCAGCCGAGCCCGTACCCGAGCCACCGAGCCCGGAGCCGCCGCCGATCACGACGGCGTTGCCGTTGAGCAGGCGCACTGTGTTCGCATAGGCGTGGGGCGCGATGGGAGGCAGGTGCGTCGGCGTGGAGGCACCGTGCAGACCCAGAATCAGCGTCACGACGTTACTCTTGAGATCGAGGAACGAGACGGGGCCGGGGACGGTCCACGCCTGGCTGAAGACCTTCACGCCCAGCAGCGATGCGGGGAGCGTCGAGAGGTCGAGCACGCCGAGCGGATTCGTGTAATTCGAATTCTGCAGGAATCCGGGATACGAGAACATCGACAGATCCTGATCCCAGAAGCCCGGCTCTCCGGGGAGGAGCGAGCCGACGGCCAGCGGGCCCGTCGTGTCGGAGAACGTGGCGACCACAAATTCTCCAGCCGGGACCGTTCCGCTCAGATTGAGCGTCACGTTCTCACCGATGATGCCGCCGGAGATATCGAGGCTGATCTGGGCGGAGGCGAAGCTCGGAAGGACGGCGAGGCCAACCGGCGCCAGCAGCGTTGCGAGTGCGAGGTGATGCTTCATTGCACGGGGAAGGGGAGGGCGATTCCTAGGGGCACGCAAGCCGAAACGGCGGCCTGCGCCGGGAATCAAAGCTACCCCGCCGCGCCGATGGCGGACAGTCCCGCGTTGCGCTCAGCGGCCGATCCGGCTGCCGAGCAACGGGCGCTTGCCGCCCGCCAGCGTCGCCACGGCCGCATCCACCTTCCGCTCCCGCTCGCGTTTCCCGTCGGGGCCGCGATAGGGGAACGCCGCGCCCGGGGCCACGCGGCCGCGCTCGTCGATCACCTGGTAGAAGAAATTGCGCCGCCGCGGCGCGAAGCCCGCCTCTTCGATCTGGCGCTCGATCTCCTGCAGCGTCGTGAGCTTATGGCAGCCGGCCGCCGACACGACGTTCTCCTCCATCATGCCGCCGCCGAAGTCATTCACGCCGAAGCGCAGGGAGAGCTGCGCTCCGCGGATGCCTTGCGTGACGTAGCTCGCCTGCATGCTCGCGATGTTGTCGAGGAACAGGCGCGCGACGGCGATCGTGCGCAGGTAGTCGACTGGAGTAGACTTTTGTAATAAAATGCGGTCGCCGAACGGCGTTCCCTGTGATTGATAATTCCAGCAGGCGAACGCCGTGAAGCCGCCGTATTCGTCTTGGAGATCGCGAAGCCGCTGAAGGTGCTCGACGCGCTCCTCGAGGGTCTCGACATGGCCATACATCATTGTGGCCGTCGTTCTTAGTCCGCGCTTGTGGGCCTGGCGCATCACCTCGAGCCAGTCCTCCGTGCTGCACTTTTTTGCAGCAATCACCTTTCGAACCCGCTCGACGAGGATCTCGGCGCCTCCGCCGGGAATCGAGTCGAGGCCCGCGTCGATGAGCCGGTCGAGCACCGTGCCGACATCCTTCTTCTCGAGCTTCGCGATGTGGTCCACTTCGGGCGGCGAGAGCGCGTGAAGATGAAGTTTCGGGTAGCGGCTGCGCAGATCGCGCAGAAGCTCCTCATACCAAGCAAGCTTTAAGTAAGGATGGTGCCCGCCCTGCATCAGCACGAGGACGCCGCCCGCTGCCACCAGCTCGTCGATCTTCTGATAGATCACTTCGCGCGGGAGCACATATTCGCCGTCCGCGCCAGGCCGCCGGTAGAACGCACAGAAGCCGCAATCCGTAATGCAGATATTCGTCGGGTTGACATTCCGATCGACGATGTAGGTCACCATCGGCTCGGGATGGAGGCGCCAGCGGACCGCATCGGCAAGGGCGCCGAGCGTGGCGAGATCGGCGTCGCGTAGCAACGCGAGGGCGTCAGCGGCGGAAAGGCGTTCGCCTGCGGCGGCGCGGCCGAGGGCGCCATCGAGCGTGGAGCCGGTCATAGCGGGCATGGCAAGAGCGTAGTTCTTACGCCCTTTGCCCGGGTCAAGCGCGGCTCGAAAAGGGCTGGATCTTCCGCGGCTCCGAGGGGAGAACGTGGCCGGCCGAGGCGGGCACGCGCTCTGCTACGCGCCGTCGCCCGCTCATGCGCTCGCCCCCTGCGCGCGCTGACTCCCGCTCCTCCCTACCCCAGGATTCCTTCGATGCCCGGCGCGATCCGCGCAGTCCTCCCTCTCGCATTGCTCTCCCTCACTGCCCCAGCGTGGGCGGTCCCCAGCGGCGGCGCCGACGACGAGCGCTCCACGATCGAGGAGGAGATTCTTCGTACCCTCCACGGTAATGGAGTCATCACCGATCAGCAGCTCGCCGATCTCACGGCCATGGCGCGTCGCTTGCGCGCTGAGCGGCTCGAGTCGAGCCACCAGTTGGAGAACGCGATTCACCACCTCACCGAGAGCCTCCAGAACCGGCCGGTGAAGCCCGGTGTGGCGGATCCGCGCGAGGCGACGCTCAGCTGGGATCGGGGCTTTGTGTTCCGGAGCAACGACGGCAAGTTCGAGCTGCAGCCGTGGTTCGTGTATCGCGGCCGGTTCACTTATGTCGATGTCGGGAACCGCACGGGTCTCAATAATGAGGACACTGGCTCGCTGGAGACGCGCACGATGCGCCTCTGGTTCAATGGCCACATTCTCACTGAGAACCTCAAGTATCTGATTATGTTTGATCTCGCGAGCGTGCCGGGCGGCCCCGCGGGAATTCTTCGCGACGCCTACCTCGATTATGAGTTCGCGCCCGAGTTCCATCTGCGCTTCGGCAATCAAAAACGCATCGTCGATCGCGAAGGCTTCGGCTACGCCCCGTTGACACAGTTCGTCGACAAGGCTCCGGTGACGGTGTACTTCCAAGGAGGTCCAACGCGCGACTTCGAGCCGGGCTTGACCGCTTGGGGACTTCTCGCGGGAGATCTGATTGAGTGGCGCGCCGGCATTTTCAACGGCGAAGGCACGAACAACGGGGCTACGGCGGCGAATATCGGGCCCGCAAGCCCGGTGCTGACGCCGGTCAATGCAAATAATAATGATGCCTCCGGCCTTGAGACGATGGCGCGCCTGACGTTCCATCCCATGGGGATGTTCGATTACGTCCAGGCCGACTACGGGATCTCGAAGGAGCCGAAGCTCTCCTTCGGAGGTCATGTTTCGCACAATCCGGAGCGCAACAACGGCGCAACGCCGACGCCCGCGAAGCTGCGCTCGGAAGTGTGGACTTACGGGCTCGACGCGGCTTTCCGAATGGGCGGCTTCTTTCTGTTGGCTGAAGTCTTCGAGCGCAAGAATGAGCGGCTCTCGCCGGCCCAGTCGGATTTCACCGATGACGGATATTTCGCCCAGGCCGGCTACTTCCTGGGTTCCGACCCCAACCGTGGCTTCGAGCTCGCCGGCCGCTGGTCTTCCATCAATATTGATGGTCAGTCGATCACGGCCGGCTCCGCCACGCAGGTTCACGACGCGACACTCGGACTCAATTATCTTTTCGCCGGTCACCGGCTGAAGATTCAGAGCGCGTACACCTATCGTGTCGAGGATCGGCGCGCGTCGAAGCAGATCTACGACAACATCTTCCAGCTCCAGCTGCAGGCGGTTTTCTAACAGCTCGAGGCGGCGATTCTCTGCGGGCGGCAGCTCCCGGAATCGGGGGGTGCCGCCCGTCTCATTTTGGAGGAGGCGGTTCGTCGGGCCGTCGGGCGGCGTTGACAGGTGACCGGCGGCGCTCCATAACGCGCGCCACTTCTCTCCGCGGAGATCCGCTTTGCGCCCATCTGTGATCCATCCGTTCCGCGGCGCTGGGGTCTTGCGCCGCGGTGTTCCGCTTTCGGCCGCTTGGATTCTCGCAGTGCTCGTGAGCTGCGCGACGCCGACGGGAATCCGCGAGGCCTCTGCGCATCACGGACAGAATCTGAGCGCTTTGCGCGCGTCGGTGGAGGATTACCGAGAGCTGGTGCGCACGCGACTCGAGGAGATCTTCGCAGCGTGTCGAGAGGCGTATGTCTCGGAGAAGTTTCGCACAGATGTAGAGGCGGCTCGTGACCTCGTTGCAGCGGCTGACGCGTCAACGATGCAAAAAAAGGCGGCTTCGATCGCGCGGGGCATCCAGAAGGCCGCGAAGGAGTTCGACCGCCACGTGGCGAACCTCGCTCCGAAGAGTATTGAGGATTTGAAGATCGAGGATCCGAGCGTGCCGACTCTGGCTCCTTCGCCCAAGGCCGACGAGGCGCTCAAGACGTGGCTCGTTTCCGCTGTGAACGCGAGAAGAGCGCTCACAAATCTCGACGTGCGACTGGAGGTGCTCTCTCGGCAGATCGCCGTCTATCAAGCGTTTCACGACAAGGTGGACGAGTATCTACAGATCGACGCAACAATCGACGGCGACTCGATTGCTCGAGCCGCAGCCGCCGGCAGCAATTTGAACTTTGCAAAAATTCAGGAAGCCGTGCTGGCGATTCGGCGGGGTGAACTCCGATGAAGTGGTTCTCCTGGAAGTGTTTTGCCGTGGTCTTTCTTGCGTTTGGCGCGAGCTGCGCGTCGCAGGAGGGCATCCGGAGCCTCACCGAGTCCGAGCACAAATATTTCGAGTCGCTGCGGAACGAGCTTTCTCGAACGCAGCGAGGCATGGAGCTGGTCGCGCGCGGTGCGACCGCACTCGAGGCCGCGGCGCTCGAGACGATCGCGGAAAATGACGCGAAAGCCTCGATGGCGGCGCTCTCGGAGCGGCTCTCCACGACGCCCGCGCTCGCGGAGTCGGCGCCCGCAGACGTGGCGGCTCGGCGCCCGAGCGCGTTTCAAGCTCTCGCGGAGCTGGCCTTGGCGCGCGCCGAAGCGGACGCCGTTCGCGCACGTGATTGTGAGCTCCGAAATGCACAGATGCTCTCCGGGTTGGCGGCACTCCAGCGGGTTGTCGACGAAGCGCAGAAAAGTGGCAAGCTGCTTCACGAATACCTCGACCGTCCGGTGCCCGCCGTCCTTCTCGAGTCCATCCGAGAGAGCCGTCGGCAGATCGAGGCGTTCCGCGCGGGGCTCTCGGCCGCTGATGCGACGAATCCGGCAATCTCCCGAATGCGATTCGCAGCGGAGGCGGCGTCGAAGCAGGGAGAGCGCGCCGAGCGCGCTCTCGAGAAGCTGCTGGAGCACTGGTCGAAACTCGACACCATCAAAAATAGTAAGTAATTGCGTCTTTTATCATTCATAAGGAACGGCCGATGGCGATCGACTACAAGGGAGTGGTTACGGAGTTCAAGAATGCGATCGAGGGTCTCGGATTGCAGCGGGAGGAGATTGAAAGGCTCGTAAAGGGCTCCGCGCCGGACGCAAAGAAAACAAAAAAGGCGCTCGACGCGGTCGGCGCGCTCGGCAAGGCGCTCGAGGAGTTGGTCGATTCCACGCAGCTCCCCGAGTCGGAACTCAATCGCCGGGTTGCTGAACTCGAGGTGCAGATCGAGGTCGCGACACTCCTGCGTGAACAGGAGGACGACGAGGAGAAGCGTCGCGAACTGCGGCAGCGCATCGCCGTTCTCTCGGGGCGGCTCATGGTGCTCGGCTCGCTCGACGTCTTCCGCGTGGGCGATCTCCTCGATGAGGATGGACAGAAGCTCAAGAGCCTGATCGAAGACGCCAACCGCGACATCCAGGCCCGCCACGACCTGGCGCGGGTGCTGAAGGGCGTTGAGATCGCGCTGCGGGTCGCCGCCTTCGGCGCGGCCGCCGTCGCCAAAGTTGCCGCAGCGGCGTAGTCGCGTTGCGGGGATTTTCGCGGCCGGGCGGTGCGCCGTGGGCATGGTGGTTGGCCCTGGGATTGCTCCCATCAGCGCCCGTCGAATCCCGCGGCTCGTCCGCACCGCCCCCCGGTCCGATTGATCGTCCGGAGGGTTGCTCCTAGTCTCTTACGGACCCTCTCGGCCCGCGTCCTCCTTTGATCTTCGTCCTCCGCCCCAGCGCGACCCTGAGCGACCGCCAGCGGCTCGTTCACGAGATCGAGAAGCTCGGCGCGCGCGCGCACGATGTGTCGGAGGGCTCGACGCTCGCCGTCGCGACGCAGAGCGCGCCGGGCGCGAGCACCTCCGCTCTGGGTGCGCTGCAGGCGCTGCCCTTTGTGGAGCGCGTCCTCACCATTGCGAAGCCGTACAAGCTGGCGGCGCGCGAGGCAGGCAAAGGGCGATCGGTGGTGTCGATTGGCTCGGTTCCCGTCGGCGGCGATAGCTTCGCCGTGATCGCGGGGCCGTGTGCCGTCGAGAGCGAGCTTCAGCTTCGGGCCTCGGCTCTCGGTGCGCGCGACGCGGGGGCGTCGATCCTGCGCGGCGGCGCTTACAAGCCGCGGACATCTCCTTACTCATTCCAGGGCTTGGGTGCCGACGGGCTCAAGATGCTCCGCGACGTCGGCGACGAGCTCGAGATGCCGATTGTCACAGAAGCGCTCGATCCGCGCGACGTGGAGCTCGTGGCGCGCTACGCCGACGCGCTGCAGATCGGCTCGAGGAATTCACAAAACTTCCCGCTGCTTTCGGAGGCGGGGCGCACCGGCAAGCCGGTGATGCTGAAGCGCGGCATGGCGCAGACGCTCAAGGAGCTTCTGCTGGCGGCTGAATATGTGCTGCGCGCGGCTCCGGCGGGGGCGGCGGCGTCGGTGATTCTGTGTGAACGCGGCGTTCGCAGCTTCGACGGCGAGACGCGGAATTTGTTGGATCTTGCCTCGGTGCCGGCGCTTCAGGAATTGTGCCATCTGCCGGTGATCGTCGATCCTTCCCATGCGACAGGGCGTTCAGAGCTAGTTGCGCCCATGGCGAAGGCGGCAGTGGCTGCCGGCGCCGACGGATTGATGGTGGAAGTGCACCCCGACCCGCTTGCGGCTCGCAGCGACGGTCGGCAAGCGCTGCGCCCCAGCGAATTTGCGGCATTGATGGAGAAGGTGGAGCGGCTCCTCGAGATCGAAGGAAAGCAGCTCGCGACGCCGCTGCGCCGGCCGTAGCGCGTTGGCGTCTCCAGAGCGCGAAATCCGTAAGGTTTTGCTAGGCACCCGCAGGAACGTCGCGCTCCCTTGCGTGCGCGAACTAGCGAACAGCCGACGCGCGAACTAGCGAACAGCCGACGCGCGAACTAGCGAACAGCCGACACCTGCGATAGTGTCTCGCTCTCGGCCAAGACAAAACGGCGTCCTTCCTCTCGATGGTCCTCCAAGGCGAACCCATTCCGCGAGCGATCGCAGCCCGCCTGGCTGAGGCACTTGCGGATACGCCGGCAGTTCTCATTCATGGGCCCCGCCAATGCGGCAAGACTACGCTAGCCCGTGAGTATTGCGAGCCGCGAGGGTATCCATACATCTCGTTCGACGACGAGGATCGGCGAAGGGCTGCATTGGGGGATCCCGTCGGATGGGTCGCGGCGCTGCCGAAGAAATGTATCCTCGACGAGGTTCAGCGGGTTCCCGAGATTTTCCCATCGCTCAAGGCCATCATCGACCGCGACAGAGCGTTCGGTCGATTTGTCCTAACGGGATCTGCCAATATCTTTGCAGTCCCGCGCCTCTCCGAGTCTCTTGCAGGACGAATGGAAGTCCTCCGCCTCCATCCGCTGGCGCAGTGTGAAATGGAGCGTGCGAAATCACGATTTCTCGATCGAGCATTTCGTGCGAACTTCCCGAGTGGAGTGTCGGAGCGGCTTGGGGAGAACCTTGCCGAGCGAATCGTCGCAGGGGGTTTCCCCGCCGCGGTGTTGCGCGGCGCTCCGACACGCCGCGCCCATTGGTATCGCGAGTATGTTCATACACAGATACAGCGAGACGTCCGCGACTTCACGAAGCTGCGATCGTTGGGATCTCTGCCAAAGCTCCTCGAGGCCGTAGCTCTCAAGACGGCGAACATCACAAATATCGAGGAGCTTGCCGCACCTTTCGAGCTGACTCGCCAGACGATCCATGAATACCTGGGCGTTCTCGAGCAAATTTTTCTCGTGGAGCGGATTCCGGCGTGGCATCGCAATCGATTGAGCCGGCTCGTCAAGCGTCCCAAGCTTCATATCTGTGACACTGGCGTCGGCTGCGCGTTGCTTCGACTCGATGCGGCAAGGCTTCAGCGCGATTCGAACCAATACGGTTCCATGCTCGAGACATTTGTGGTGCAGGAGCTTCGACGGCAAGCGGGTTGGCGAGACTCGCCAATCGAGTTTTCACACTTTCGGGATCGTGATGATTTCGAGGTCGATCTCGTGCTTGAGGAGTCGAGGGCCTCACTGGTTGGCGTGGAGATCAAGGCTGCTGCGTCCATCGTCGACCGCGACTTTCGGGGGCTGCGAAAGCTCCGATCGCTCGCGGGATCGAGCTGGATCTGCGGAGTTGTGCTGTACGACGGCGGCGCCACAGTGCGGATGGACACTGATCTCTTTGCCGTTCCGATCCGTCAACTCTGGGAGTAGCGCCAGAAGGCGCATTGGCATCTGCGCGAGCATGGCTGTGGACAATGATCCAAGAGTGATCCGCAGAGCGAGTGCGACGAGATCCGGTTGGCTGGCTGGACGTAGGCGCGTCGTGCAGGCAGCATGGTGAACCGCGGTCGAGCCCTCCTGTCGAGCGAGCCTGGCACGCGGCTCCAATCTCCCCGATTCACGCTCTGGCAACGTTCGCGCCGGAGCCATTTGTAGGTATCCATGATCCGCACCGCAGCGGGGCTCGTGCTCGCGCTGGCTTTCCTGTTTCAAAATGACGGCGGAGTGCGCCCCGCCGGAGTGGAGGAATTGTATCCATCGGGCGCCCTGAAGGCGCGCTACAGCACCGATGAGTCGGGGCGACGGAACGGACCCTTCGTGGAGTATCACGAGACCGGCCTGCCGCGCATTCGAACAAGTTACCGCGCAGGCGAGCTCGACGGATTGTATGAGTCGATGGATGAGCGCGGAGCCGTGGTGAAGCGAGCGAACTACCAGAAGGGACAGCTCCACGGCGCGTATTACGAGAAGGACGAGACCGGCGAACGTGAAGTGAAGGCGGGCTTCAAGCTCGGCCTCAAGTCGGGGAAGATTCAGGTCCTCGAGAAGAGAAAAGTGATTTCTACCCAGGAGTGGCGCGACGGCGAATTATTGGAGATCGAGGGGATTCGTCCGTTCCCAAAGAGCCTGCAGGTGATCTCCGATACGCTTCGCAAGATCGAGAGCCTCCCACCCCAAGAGGGCTACGCCGCGGACGATCTGCGGCTCAAGGCTCTCCGACGGTTGCAGCAATTTAGATTTTTGTGTGATGTGCCTTATGACGCCATGGTCCTCGACTCCAAGATGAATGAGCTCTGCGAGGCGGGCGCGAAGCTCTGCAAGGCGATCGGGCGCCTCGATCACACGCCCGCCAATCCCGGACTTCCCGATGCGGAGTACAAGCGCGGTTACGAGGGAACGAGCCACAGCAATCTCTGCGTTGGGTCCGGGATGCCCGCATCTGTAGATTCTTACATGGACGACTCGGACCCGTCCAACGTGGGACGCGTCGGGCATCGTCGCTGGTGCCTGAATCCTCAAATGTTGAAGACGGGCTTCGGTGCAGCGCCGCCATACTCCGCCATGTGGTCGATGGACCGATCGCGCACAAAAGTGCCGCCGATCGACTACGTCAGCTATCCGGCACGCGGCTACATGCCGCGGGAGTTCTTCCGGAGCAACACCGCCTGGAGCATCACTTCCGCCAGCGCCAAGTTTGCGGCCCGTTCGAAGGAGAAGGTGAGGATTGCAGTTCGGGCGCTCGATGAGTGGTATGCGCCCTGGGGGCCGCCGCTGCCGCTCTCCGATGTGAATGTTGACCTCGGGGGATTCGGCGGCGCTCCGTGCCTCATCTTTCGGCCGAAGGGTGCACAGAACGCGGCGGGCAGCAAGTATTGGGCGGAAATCAGCGTCGACGGCGACGACTCTCCAGAGATTCGTTTTCTGGTGGAATTTGTATCGTTGCCCGCGAAGTGAGGACTGATCTCGGCGGCTCAGCTCCGCGTCTCAAGCTGCATTCGTTGGCCCGAGGCCCATGGAGGCGGATCGGGGCCCGAGGCTTGCGTGGCAGCCGGGTCGAACCGGTCTGAGCGGATCTCGCAGGTCGTTGAGAGACTCGCCCCGGCGCTTCTCATCCCCTTTTCGCGATCTCATGGTCGAGCCCTGATCGACTTAGCTCCTTGGCGACGCCTCACGCGCCTTTCCTGGATCTCGCGAAAAGTGAGCTTCGAACCACTCGAGCGCGGTTTTTCAACAACTCGCGAGAGGGGATCCGGCTCCCCCGCTCTGCCATGATGACGGGCGCCAGCGGCCCGGTGACATTCCCACTGTGTTTGCCTACAGCCAGGTCCCCGGGATCACATCCTCACTTTCCCCAGAGGCTCCCATGAGGCCTTACCGCACGGTGCTTCAGCTGGTCTCGCTGGCGACAATCGTTGGCGTTGGATGTCAGCAGTCTCTTCTGCAGCCAGAACCCGCGATGGCGCCGATCGATCGATCGGCCGATGCAGAGCGCGTACGCGTTCAGTTGCATATCGCGGAAGTTGTGCATGCGCTTCGATCGGCGGATACCACACATCTCACGGTCGCGCAGCGCGAGAAGCGGGCGCAGCTCCTCTCCGAGCTTGCTGCCTATGGAGAGCGCGGAGTCTTTCCGACGAATACCTACTTTCCCGATCGCGTCACGCCAATCTTCCGCGATCAGGACGGACGAGTCTGCACGCTCGCGAATTTGATGCAAACGGGCGGCGCTGCCGACCTTCTCGATGAGTTCGCTCGCACGAGAAATCACGATTTCGCGGCCATGCTCGACGACGACCCGCGCTATATCGAGTGGCTTCAGACGGTCGGGCTCTCGCCCGCGGAAGCGGCGCGCGTACACGGTGGATTCGTCGGAACTCCGCCTCCGCCTCCGCAGGGCTGGGAACCTTCCCATGCATCAAATGCGGCACTTCGGGCGCTTCCGAAGCCGCTGTCTCCCTACGGGGGGCCGGCCGACGTCGCCGCGCCGAGGCCGAGCGTTCCGACGGGACCCGCTCCCAGTGGCCCACGAAGCACTGGGCCGATCAGCCCGACAACTCCCACGATGCCTTCGGCACCGATGGGTCCGATCACGCCTGCGCTCGCGCAGGAGGAGCCGTGGACGGATTGGTGGAATCTCCATCAAGTGGAGTTCTTCCGCCGCAAGCCGGGCGATCTCGCGGGAGGCGGCGCAGTCACGCTGCGCCTCGAGGGCGATCGCGTCGTGGCGGACGACCTTTCGGCGACGCGCGCGAAAGTGTTGCAGATTGCACAGAAAGATGTGCGCCACGAGGAGGCCCTACGGCGCGAGGCCGCGGCCTTCGCGTTGGGGCGCCTCGGCGGGGAAAACGCCGTGGAGCCGCTTCGCGGGCTTCTTACAGATAGCTCGCCCGAGGTTCGCAACGCGGCAATCCTTGCGCTCGGCGCTTCGGGAAGCTCGAAGGCGGCCCATCAACTCATTCGCCTCGCGTGGGATGGCACCACAGAGCCCGGCGGCATCGCCGAGCCCACGGTGCGCGCCCTCGCCATTGTGGGGCTTGGGCTCGCGCGCTCCCGCGGCGCGTCGGGCGCGATCGACCCGGTGATCGAGACGCTCTACTTGAGCACATGGGGGAGTGCCACCGAGCGCGCCACGGTGCGCAAGGCGTGCATGACGTATCAGGCGCTCTCTCCCACGCATATTCTTGATCCTTACATCTTGGCGTCGCTGCGCGATCCCTCCGAGGATCTCGCGGTTCGCGCGCAAGCGGTCGAGACCATCGCGAAAGCACAAATGCATATGTGCTATCCCGACGTCGTTTCGATGCTGTCGCACAAGCGCGTCGAGATGCGGCGCTCGGCCGCTCTCGCGCTCGGGCACATTCGGCAAGAGTCCACACTTCCGGCGCTTGCTGCATGCTTGAGCTCCGAGAAGGACGACCTCGTCCGTGGCTACGCCATGATCTCGATGGGGCGTCTCGGCGGCGCGGATTCGGTCGCCGCGCTCAAGAAGGAACTCCTCGACGGCGAGAAGCGGCTTCGCCCGTGGGCGGCGCTGGGGCTCGGCATGGCGGCCGGGCTTCGGCATCCGGCGGCAGTCGGCACCCTTTCGGCGGCCATGGTCGAAGAGCGCAACATGACGACTCGCGAGGCGGAAGTCTTGGCGATCGGCCTCACGCGCGACCCGCGTCACGCCGCGACCGCCGCGAAAGTGCTCGACGGAAGCCGCTCGGAGAGCATGCGCCGGTATGCCATGACCTCGCTTGCGCTCACGGCAGGCGCCTCCGCGCGCGGCACGCTGCGCGACGCGGTGATGGGCTCCACGTCGCCGTTCGAGTCCCTCGTGGCGTCGTTCATGCTCGGCTACCTCGGTGATTCGCGCGACTGCGAGCTCCTCGTGCAGGAACTTCGCCGCGCGCGCAATCCCCATGAGGCGCACCTCCACGCGATCGGCGTCAGCCGCTCGCGGAGCGCCGAGACGGTGAATCAGCTCGTCGCACAGCTCGAGGGCTCCGATCGCGTCGCCTACTACGGCGCGATGCATGCGCTCGGGCTGCTGATTCCCGAGGACGCGGGTTTCCACCTCTCGACGGCGATGACCTCGTCGAACGCGGAGCTCTGGGAGCCCTGGCAGCGAAGCCTGACGGAGACGATGCTCTAAGCGTTCAGCTCCCTCCAACACCGTGCGGCCGATTTCGGGAGGAACGCTCCCGACCGGCCGCCGCAATGGGAAGCGCGGCCATGTGCCGCGCTTCTTTTATGAACCCCAAAATTCCGACCGGTTTCGTTCAGGCGCAGGTGCGCGCGCGCATCGCCGACCTCGAGTTCACCTTTCTCCATCCCGAAGGATGGGTGCTCAAGGAGCTGCCCGCCGAGGATACGGATTTTACAAATCCGACGGCCTACCTCCCGCTCACGATCTGTACACCTACAGATCTCCCTCTCGTGTTCGCCGTGGCCGCAAGGCCGGCCTTCGACGATGGCACGGTGAGCGAGTGGCTCTCGTGGGTCGTGCGCGAGCAGGGTTTCGGTGAGCCGGAGATCGAGCGCGACGATATTGGGCCTCATCCCGCCGTCGGCTGCTTCGCGGAGCAGAATCAGACGGAGATCGCCATGGGGATGCGCCTTGCCATGCTCGAGGACGGCGGACGAATTGTGACCGTGAGCGTCCTCGCGCCGCAGGTGGCGTTTGGTGAGGTTGCCGCGGCGTTTTCTGTGATGTTGCATTCGTTCCGCCTTGCGCGGCCGCGCGGCGCGAAGGCAGCGCTCGCGCCGGAAGGAAAAGAGCTTCCTCCGACGAAGTTTCCGATTCCGGAGATCGAGGAGGAGCCGGTTGCGGAGAAGGAGCCCGAGAAACCCAGCGCCAGCAGGCCTGCGCCCGCTTCCGCGGCGGCACCCAAGACCGCGGCTCCG
Organism: Planctomycetota bacterium; assembly: GCA_016792805.1. GTDB lineage: Bacteria > Planctomycetota > UBA1135 > UBA1135 > JACQFD01 > JAEUHX01. The sequence goes on along the minus strand of JAEUHX010000021.1, from coordinate 63,832 downwards.
CAGCCCGCGCCCGCGCCCGCTCCGCAGGAGGCTCCTCCTGCCGACGCCTCGGCGCTCGCGATCGCCGACGATGCCGGCACCCTCGACCCCGAGCATCCGATGAATGTGCGGATGCGCGACGCGGGCGCGGGGCTCACGCCGCGCGTGCTTGCCACATTTCCGGAGCAAAAGTGTCTTCGCGTCGGCGCTGGCGCCATCGTGGCGACATTTGTGGTGCCGTTCGGCTGGCACGTGATGGACGACGGGCGCAGGACACTCGTCTATGACGCCGGCGGCAAGATACAAATCAACATGGCGCGCCTTCGGCGCGATGGCCGCACCGACGCCGACCTTCTCGAGGCCATTCGCGCCGAGGCGATGGCGCAGCCGGGTGTGGAATATGTGCGCTTCCAGGCCGGCGGGCTCGAGTGCCTTGCGTTGCGCGGAATCATGGATCGCGGCACGCGCCTCGAGCAGTGCTACCTCCTCAAGCCGGCGCCGGGCGACTCCGTCGTGAAAGTGCGTGTGACGGCCACCCCCGATGACATCTCTCGAGCCATCGACCTCTCGGAGGTTCTGTTGAGGGATATGTTCCTGCCTGAATAGCGCGGAGCTTCCTCTACGGACGCTGAGACTGCGGTCGAGGGGAGGGTGCAGAACGGCTAGCGCTCGATGTCGAGACGGGCGACCCTGCTCCGACTCACACCCAGTCGCCCAATCTCGGGCGCGCCTACACACCATGAAGTACATGCTGATGATGTCGTGCACGCGGAGCGATTTCGAATCGCTCGCTGGGTGGACGCCGGACGAGTTCAAGGCTCACATCGAGTTCATGATCGCGCTGACTCGGGAGCTCACGGCGACCGGCGAGCTCGTGGCCGCTGAGGGGCTCGACGTCCCGATGAAGGCCAAAATTGTGCGCGCTGCGCGGGCCGATGCTCCCATGGTTACTGACGGGCCGTTCGCTGAGACCAAGGAGTTCCTCGCGGGATTTTGGATTGTTGAGGTTCCATCGGAGGCGCGCGCGGTTGCGATCGCCGCGAAGGCTTCGACGGCGCCGGGCCCAGGCGGTCGTCCCTTACAAATTCCCATCGAGCTCCGCGCGGTGGGACAGGCGCCCGAGGTGTAACTTTTGTCGGGGACGCCCGACGAGCTGTTGGCGGAGCGCCTGCGCGAGCTGGCGCCGCGCGTGCTCGGCGCCATGGTGCGCAGAGTTCCCGATTTCGGTGCCGCAGAGGACGCCGTTCAGGAGGCGCTCCTCGCTGCTTCTGTTGTTTGGCCCGAGCGGGGAATGCCCGACAACCCGGGCGGTTGGCTGTTTGCAGTGGCTTGCCGGCGGCTCGCCGACCTTCGCGATGCCGAGCGCGCGCGCGCCGCCCGCGAGGCTGCAGCAGCCGCCGAGGCCGCGACGGCCGCCCCGCCGCCGGAGCTGCCCGAATCGCCCGTCGATGAGACGCTACAGATGCTCTTTTTGTGCTGTCATCCGGCGCTGACCGACATATCGGCTGTGGCCCTCGTGCTGCGCGCCGTCGGCGGACTCACGACGGCAGCGATCGCGAAGGCGTTCCTCGTTCCCGAGGCGACCATGGCGCAGCGCATCAGCCGCGCCAAGGCGTCGATCGCCGCCGCTGGCGGCGGCTTCCCGCCGGCCGACGGCGAGGAGCGCGCGCGCCGTCTCGGCGCTGTGCTGCAGGTGATTTACTTGATCTTCAACGAAGGATATGTCCGCAGCGAGGGCGAGAGCCTCGTCGGCTTCGATTTCTGTAATGAAGCTATCCGGCTCGCGAGAAATATTCACACACAAGCTCCCGATCACTCCGAAGCCGCGGGCCTGCTTGCGCTGCTCCTTCTGACCGACGCGCGGCGGCCGGCTCGAATGGGTCCGGCGGGGGAGCTGATTCCGCTCCAAGAGCAAGATCGCTCTCGCTGGGATCGCGCCCTCATCGCGGAGGGCCAGGAGATTCTCGCGCGCACGCTCCGCCGCGGCGCCATCGGAAGCTTCCAGGTCCAGGCGGCGATCGCAGCGCTGCACGATGAGGCGCCGGATGTTGCATCCACGGACTGGCGCCAGATTCTTGCACTCTACGATTTATTGCAAAGGATCCACAATAGCCCCGTCGTGGCGCAGAACCGCGCTGTCGCAGTCGCCATGGTGCATGGTCCGGCCGCTGCGCTGGATTTATTGGAAGGGCTCGAGCGTGAACCCGGCCTTGCCCGTGGACACCGCCTCGACGCGATGCGCGCGCACTTCTGCGAGATGCTCGGCGATCGAGCGGCCGCGCGCCGCCATTTCCTCGCCGCAGCCGACCGCGCGGAGAATCTCGCCGAGCGGGCTTGGCTGCTCGCCAAGGCGTCGCGACTCACCTGAGCGAGGGGCTCCATGGGCTCCGTGTCGAGCGGCCGATCGGCGCTCCGACTTTTCGATGCCGGCAGCCATGGTGGCCGCCGAACAAAACGACGAAGATTCCACAAATGCGTACTTTGCTCCTGCTGGCCGCCAGCACCCTGCTCGGCAGCTTCCTTTCCCAGAATCCGAATTCCACTCCATCGCCCGCCGCGCCGCAGACGACTGCCGCCATGTCGAAGATTACTACTGCACTCTGGTTCCCGAACGAGGCCGAAGAGGCCGTGCGTTTCTACGTCTCGGTCTTCGCGGACGGCAAGATCCTCGCCGAGTCGCGCTGGCCCGAAGGCGGCATGGGTCCGAAAGGAAGCCTCATTTCGGCGACATTCCGAATCGCCGGCCAGGAGTTCCTCGCGATCAATGGGAATCCGGCGACTCGATTCAATGATTCGATGTCGTTACTTGTGCAATGCGAGACTCAGCAGGAGATCGACGAGTATTGGAAGAAGCTCTCTGTCGATGGCAAGGGTCAATGCGGCTGGACCAAAGATAAGTTTGGAGTTTCGTGGCAGATCGCACCGCGCAAGCTTCTCGCAATGATGGCCGACAAAGACCCCGCCAAAGTGAAGCGGGTCAGCGAGGCGATGATGCAGATGGAGAAAATTGACCTCGCGAAGCTGCAGCAGGCCTACGACGCCCGCTGATTCGGCTCGCCGTCTCCCATCATGAGAATGGCGGCTCCGCCCCCAGAATTTCCGGCGGAGCCGCCCACCCTCGCGCGTCTCGACGAGGAGAATGTTACTTGAGCCGGATGAGCTTGCCTTTGCGCTTCACGATGTTCTTGTAATCCCACTGGATCTCCCGGGCTTTCTTGAGCCAGCGGCGCAGGCTCTTCACGTCGACCTCCTCCGCTGCCACAAATCGCGCCTCCGCGGCCTTAAAGGTGCCCTCTTTTGTGAGCCCTTCCTCGTCAAACGATTGGCCGCTCCAGAACAGCAGCCGGATGCAAGTCTTGAGCTTGCTGTAGCCGACGACGGGGTTGCCGTCGAGAAACCAGACGGGATGCGCATGCCAGATCTTGTTCTCCGCCTCCGGCAAGCCGCGGTCGATCTCTTCTGCCAGGAGGCGGCAGATCGCCCGCTCTTGCGGCGACTGAGCATTGTTATACTTGCTGGTATCTGTATGCATGGCGGATTGAGAGGTGGAGAACGACCGGTTCCAAATTCTGCCAAGCCGGCGTCGGCGGGCCCCAGGCTCTGGAGAGTACGCGTAGCCGCGGGCCGATGGTTCACGGGCGCCGACCTGCCCGACGGGGCCTGAACCCGCCTCCCACCTCCGGGGCTCGCAGGCTGCGCCCCTTCTCCCTACACTCTCCGGCCCAAATCGAGACCCGGACCCCAATGTCCCGACGTCGCTTTATCGCCGGCAACTGGAAGATGAACCTCGACCGCGCAGGTGCGGCGGGGCTGATCTCGGCGCTTCGCGCCAAGCTGCCCCACGATCCCGGCTTCGACGTCGCCGTCTTCCCGCCGTTCCCGTACCTCGAGCTGGCGGTCAACGCTTGCGCCGGGAGCTGCATCTCCGTCGGCGCGCAGAACTGCTCCCACGAGCTCAAAGGGGCGTTCACCGGCGACGTGAGCGCCACCATGATCCTCGATCTCGGTGCGCGCCGCGTTCTCCTCGGCCATAGCGAGCGGCGCCACGTTTTCGGCGAGACCGATGTGATCATTGCCAAGAAGATGGCCACGGCGCTCGGCATCGGCCTCCACCCGATCCTCTGCGTGGGCGAGACGCTCGACGAGCGCAAGGCCGGCCAGACCTCCGACGTCGTTCTGCGCCAGCTTCGCGAAGGGCTCGCGCCGGTCGCGGCCGCCCAGCTTGCGTCCGTAACCCTCGCCTACGAACCGGTTTGGGCGATCGGCACGGGTGTCAACGCCACGCCGGAACAAGCCGGCGAGGTCCATTCGATCCTCCGGAACGCGTTGGCGGCGTCCCACGGCCGAGCCACCGCCGACTCCATGCGCATCCTCTATGGCGGCAGCGTCACCCCCGACAATGCCGCATCGCTCCTAGCCGTGCCGGGCGTCGATGGCGCCCTCGTCGGCGGCGCGAGCCTCGACGCGAGCAAGTTCGTGCCTATTCTCGAGGCTGCCCAGCGATAGCCCGACCGCGCCACGGTTGAGCATTCCCGACTTCGTACGTACCGAACCTCCATGTCGATCCTTCTGTTCATTCTCACGGGCCTCTTCGCTCTTTCGAGCCTTCTGCTCATTGGGATCATTTTGATCCAGGAGTCGAAGGGGGGCGGCCTGAGCGAGGCCTTCGGTGGCATGGGCGGCGAGACGTTCGGCCACAAGGCGAGCGGTGCCAACAAAGTCACCTGGGCGCTGGCCGCCGTTTGGATTCTCACGGCGGTTGGTCACCACCTCGTGGCCGGCCAGGGCTCGGCTGGGTTCGGCAGTCTCAAAGAGAAGCCGGCCGTGACGGCGCCCGAAATCCCGGGCGGCGCTCAGGCACCGAACGTGCCGAGCCCCGGGAAGTAACTTCTCGAAGCGCCTCCTCCGCGCCGATCGCTTGAGCCCCAAAGCGCGCCGCCCGGAGCCCGCGAAACGAACGAGCGATGCCCCGCGCTCGATGACGGGCTATGGCTCCGCCCGCGCCGAGCATCGCGGGCTCGCGCTCGAGGTGGAAGCACGTTCCGTCAACCATCGTTACTTATCGCTCCAGCTCCGCTGCCCGAGCGATCTCGCTGCGCTCGAGCCGGACATCGAGACGCTCCTGCGATCGAAGCTCCAGCGCGGATCTGTGACCGTACAAATCCAGCTTCGGCGCAAGCAGGAGACAGCGGAGACAATCGTGGATGCGGCGCACGCGAAGGCGGTGGCCGCCGCGCTGCGCAAGCTCGCCAAGGATCTTCGCGTGCGCGCGGATGTGAGCCTCTCCGACGTGCTTGCGGCCCCGGGCGTGTTTACCAATGGCCGCGCCGGCGGCGCGCTCGATGATTCGGTGCGCGAGTCGGTGCTGGGAGCCGTCGGCGCCGCCGTCGATGAATTAGTGGTTTCGAGAGCGCGTGAGGGCGCGGCCCTCGCCGCCGAGCTTCGAAAGCACATTTCCGAGATGCGACAGATGTCGGCGGCGATCGCAGCGCGCACGCCGGCCGTCGTGAAGGAGCACCACGCGCGCCTGCGCAAGCGCCTCGCGGAGCTTCTCGGCGGCGCCGAGACGAGGGTGCGCGACGAAGACCTCGCGCGCGAGATTGCGCTCCTCGCTGACCGCACCGATGTCACCGAAGAGCTCGCTCGCCTGCGCGTCCACCTCGATGAGGCCGACGTGCTGCTTGGCCGCGGCGAGCCGGTGGGTCGGCGATTCGAATTCCTTACGCAGGAGATGCTGCGGGAAGTGAACACGACCGGGTCCAAGTCGGCCGACGCCGAGATCTCGAAGCATGTCATCGCGCTGAAGGCGGAGCTCGAGCGCGTTCGCGAGCAGGTTGCCAATCTGGAGTGACCGGCGTGACACCACAGAAAGGACGATTGATCGTGGTGTCGGGGCCGTCGGGCAGCGGAAAGACCACGATTTGTGATCGGCTCGAGCGGGATTTCGGCTGCGAATATGTTGTGACGGCCACGACGCGCGCGCCGCGCACGGGCGAGCGCGACGGATTCGATTATTATTTTCTCTCAAAAGACGAATTCGAGCGCCGGCTCGTCGCCAATGAGTTTCTTGAGCACGCGCGCGTCCACGGAAATTTGTATGGCACGCCGCGGCGCTCCGTCGAGGAGCCTCTCGCCCGCGGCGCCGTCCTGATCCTCGAGATCGACACACAGGGCGCCGACCAGATTCGCGAGACGGGCATCGAGCACTCGAGCCTTTTCATCGCTGTGCCGAGCTTCGAGGCGCTCGAGGCGCGCCTGCGTGCGCGCGCCACGGAAGGAAGCTCCGACGTCGAGCGGCGCCTGCGGCGCGCTCGCGAGGAGATCAAGCAGGCGGCGCGCTATCAATTTGTGGTGGTCAACGATCAGCTTGAGCGGGCCGTCGCCGAAGCGGCGCGGCTCCTCGGATTGGGGCCGCCGCGAGCGGTCCCGGGAGCGAAGTGAGCCGATGGTCTACCGCGATAAGAAATGTGTGGTTCTGGGCGTGAGCGGCAGCGTCGCCGTCTACAAAGCGTGCGATGTCGCCTCTAAGCTCACTCAGATGGGAGTCGCCGTCCGCACGGTGCTCACAGAATCGGCCGCGAAGCTCGTGGCCCCGCAACTGTTCCGCGCGATCACCGGCATTCCGGCGTCGGTCACGGAGTTTGCCGACGACGCCGAGTCACCGATGCTCCACATCGACCTCGCGCAGACGGCCGATTTGTTTCTTGTGGCCCCGGCCTCCGCCAGCACCCTCGGGCGCCTCGCCAACGGTCTCGCCGATGATTTGCTTTCGACGGCGGCCCTCGTGATGGATGCGCGCACGCCGAAGGCGATCGCGCCCGCCATGAATCCCAACATGTGGGCGGCACCGGCGGTGCGCGCGAACGTCGAGAAGCTTCGCGGATATGGCTACGAGATCCTCGGTCCCGACGCGGGATGGACCGCCTGCGGCGTCCCCGGCTCGGGGCGGCTTGTGGAGCCCGCCACATTGGTGAGCTTCGCGCGGGCGAAGCTCGGGCTTTCGTGAGTGCGTCGCTGCGCCGGCCGCGCGTGCTCGTGACGGCGGGGCCGACGCGCGAGCCGATCGATCGCGTTCGCTACCTCACCAATCGATCCAGCGGGCGCATGGGCTATGCCGTGGCGGCGGCGGCGTTGGCGGCTGGCTGCGACGTCGACCTCGTGACGGGTCCCGTCGATCTCGCGCCGCCGCCGGCACCCCGAGGGGCGCGGCTGACGGTGCACCGCGTCGAGACGGCTCGGCAGATGCGGGCGGCGGCGCTGCCGGCGTTCCGCGGCTGCGACCTCGCATTTCATGTGGCGGCCGTCTCCGACTTCCGCCCGGCGCGCTTCGTCCGAGGGAAGCTCAAGAAGCGCGACCTCGCCGCGCGCGGCGGCGCGCTCGTCCTCGAACTCGTGCCCAATCCCGACATCTTGTGGGAGTGCGGCCAGCGCAAGCACCAGCGGCAGCTCCTGGTCGGATTCGCGCTCGAAGCGGCCGACGGCGTGCGCAATGCGCTTTTCAAGCTGCGGGAGAAGAACCTCGACTTCGTCGTCCTCAACGGCCCTTCGGCGTTGAATGCGACCCGGGCGGACGTCACCGTGCTGGCTCGCGATGGCGAACGGATCTCGATCCGAGCGGAAAAGTCCCGCATCGGCGGGCAGCTCGTCGCCCTCGCACTCGAACGATGGCGACGACAGTTGCACAAAACGAAAGCAACAATCCGGTGAACGCCGCGGGGGCGCGGCGCGCTTCCACTCCCGAGGAGCTTCCGCACCGGATGCGCGAGGCCGTGGCGTTGGTGTCGATCGGCGCCTGCGTCTTCCTGCTGGCGGCGCTTGCCACTTATGACGTGGAGTATCGCCAGGCTGCCGCCGGCAAGAATGTCTGCGGCTGGATTGGCCAGGTGCTGGCGCGTACGGCATTTGTGATTTTTGGCAAGGCGGCCTACGTGCCGCTCCTGTTCGCGGCCGTTTGGTCGTTGATACTGTTTCTGCGTGGGCGCGTCGAGTCGGCGGTGGTGAAGGCCTTCGGCGTCGGAGTCTTGACCTTCGGGTCGGCCGTGTTTCTTGAGCTGCGCCGAGGCGGCGCGGGCGACGACATCGGCGGAGGGCTGCTCGGCCACTCGTTGACGCCACGGATCGCGGCGGCCCTCGGCTCCCTCGGCACCTATTTGGTGCTTTTTGTCTTGTGCGCCATCGCGTTCACGCTGGCGACAGACTTCGCATTTGTGCCTCTTCTGCGGGAGGCGACACGCGGTGTGAAGGCGGCTGCCGGCGAGGCGCGCGACCGCGCTGTCGAAGTCCGTCAAGCCGACGGCTGGAAAGCGCGGCTGCTGGCGCTGGTGCCGGGCGCGCTGCGTGGGAAGCCGAAGGCGCCGAAGATCAAAATTACAGATGGCGCTAGCGGCGGCGCGTCTCCGGAGCGGCCGCGCTTTGAGATCGGCGGGTCCGACAGCTCGAGTGGCAGCAAGGCCGACGCCCCCAAGAGTGAAAGTGTGGTGATCCTCCCGCGCGGCGGCTCGAAGGCGGAGGCCGAAGCTGCGAGTGCATCCAACAAATCGGGCGCCGCTGGCGTCGACGATGAGGCGGATCTGGAGCCCGTCGGCGAGTTCAGCGAAGGGCTCGGCCTGCCGGGCGCGCCGAAGAGCGCCGCCCCGAAGCCGCCCCGCAAGAAGAAAGACGATCCGTCGCCGAAGCTCCCGTTCCCGGCGCCCGAGTACAAGCTGCCGGAAACGAAATTGTTGGATGAGGCCAAAAAAGTGCGCCTCGTGGATGCCAACGACGAGATGCAGGCGATGGCGGAGCGCATTGAGCAGGTCATGCGCTCCTTCGGCATCGACGTGAAAGTCGTGAGCGCGTCGCGCGGCCCGGCCGTCACACTCTTCGAGATGGAGCTCGGCGAAGGCGTCACTGTGAATACGCTCACGGCGCGCCGGTACGACCTCGCGATCAGGCTCAAGTCGGGTGGCGTCCGATTTGTGTATCCGATCCCGGGGAAGTCGACGGTCGGTGTGGAGATTCCGAACGGGCGCCGCGAGTTCGTCCGCCTGCGGGAATTGTTGGATGAGACTCCGCCGAACAAGGTGAAGGCCGCAGTGCCGCTCTACCTCGGCCGCGACGTGATGAATCGCTCGGTCGTCGAAGACGTGACCGAGATGCCGCATTTGTTGATTGCCGGACAGACCGGATCCGGCAAGAGCGCTTGCTTGAACGCCATTCTGTGCTCGGTGCTGCTGGCGCGCACGCCCGACGAGGTGAAGCTCATCCTCGTCGATCCGAAGCAGGTGGAGTTCGCGAAGTACGACGGCGTGCCGCACCTCATGTGCCCTATTGTGACGGTGGCGCGCAAGGTGCCGATCGTGCTCGATTGGGTGATCGCCGAGATGGAGGAGCGCTACACGCTGCTGGCGCAGGCGGGCGTGCGGAAGATTAGTGACTTCAATGCTATCTCGAAGAGGGAGCTCAAGGAGCGCTTCGGCGAAAATTATGATCCCGAGGAGACGCGCCTGCGGCTGCCGTATCTGGTCGTCGTTGTCGACGAGATGAACGATCTCATGGTGCAGGCCAAGAAGGACATGGAGGACCGCATCACGCGAATCGCACAAAAGTCGCGCGCGGTCGGAATCCATCTGATCCTGGCGACGCAGCGTCCTTCTGTGAACGTGATCACAGGCACCATCAAGGCCAACCTGCCGACGCGCATCGCGTTCCAGACGGCGCAAGGCAACGACTCGCGCGTCATCCTCGATCAGATCGGCGCGGAAGATCTGCTCGGCAAGGGCGATTTCCTCTACAAGCCGCCGGGCACCGATAAGTTTATTCGAGCCCAGGGCACCTGGGTGGGCGACGAAGAGATCGATCGTCTCGTGAAGCATGCGCGCTCGCTGGCGGAGCCGCAGTACGACATCCGATTGGTGCAGATCAAAGATGCGCCCGAGTCGGGCGGCGACGATGGCGAGGCGCCTGTCGAGGCGAGCTTCGAGAGCGGCGCCAAAGATGCACTTTTCGACCGCGCGGTCGAGGAGACGCTCCAGGCGAATCGCGCCGCTGCGAGCCACCTGCAGCGCGCCTTCTCGATTGGTTACAACCGCGCCACGCGGATTATTGACGCGATGGCTGCGCTTGGAATTGTGTCCGCCTACGAGGGCAGCAAGGTGCGCCGCATCCTGGTGACCCCCGAGGAATGGGCCGCGCGCAAGCAGGACATCCTGAAGGGCGCGCTAAAGGGTAAGCCGATGGGCGCCGCGCCGGAAGCTGACTCGTCGGCTCCTTGAGAAAGTCAGCTTCCGGGGTCGCTTCCGATCAACCCGCGGCGGCTCTCTTCGCCAAGATCCTTCATCGGCTCGGACTTGAATTCTAGATACCCGCCAGCTGAGCCGATGAGTCCGCGCAGTGCATGTGCCGTCGATATGGCAAGCATCCCAGAGACGTCGTCGACCTCACCGACACACCAATCGAGGATTCTCAGAAGATCGCACTGTCGCCTAGCGTCGGGCGGTAATTCATTCCGACATTGAGTGAATCTGATCTTGAGATCCGTCGAGCACTCGGATTCTATCAGCTGAAGGCTATCTTCTCTTATTTTGAATGGGACGTTAATCCTGAAGAATTCTTGACAGTGTTCATGTACGAATCGATTCCTCAGTTTATATAGGAATCCAATCGGATATCCATATTGTCCTCGAAGAAGCGTGTAAATCGGGTGGGAGAGGTCGCAATCATTGCCATTGCTTACAAAACCTACTAGATTGAGCGATTTACTAAGTTGATCGATAGATTTCTTGCAGTACGCATTTGCTGCGAACAACGCGATGCGATCGGCGAGTGCGCATGCTGTAGAAAGATAGGAGGAGAGAACGACATGTCGAGCTTCGGCGACCTTGATCCGACATTCGGCGTCGATCATATGAATCTCTTTCTTCTCGTCTTCAAACGAACACTCTGAAATCTTGCCGAGCAACTTACGCCCACTCTCCCGGATGCTGAGTTGAGCTATCAGGTGTGGGATGACCTTGGAAAAATCTTCAATTCGAACTCCGAGATCGACGATGTCGCCTTTGCTCCCGGACTGATGGGACGTGCCGCCATCTTTCTTAAGCCAGTTTGTGACCTCTTTGAGTAGGCGATCACACTCCTCAAGCTTCGTTTTGAGTCCGACGCTCATTGCTCGTGGTCCTCAGTTGCCCGATCCTCAAAATAACGATACTCGCTTCGAATCACTTCGAGGTGCCAAGCGAGGAACTCTCGGATCTCGGAATTTTGCTCCTCATCGAGCAATCTCTCGGCGCGAGCGAGGGACTCTGTAACATGCACGGGGACCTTGCCACTCAGTCCAACCCAGGACTTCGAACGGGCGTCGAGGAGAGCTGAATAGATCTCAACTTTCTCCTCATGGATTGCTGCCTGAGCGAATCGGACGGCGGCCGCCACTACCTGCCTCCATGGGGCGCTGCCTGGCTCGTAGTAGCCGCCGATGCGGGCAATCCGCCTCGCTTCGATGTGAGGCATCCTGAGATCCCCGGAGAGCAAATGATGAACAACTCCTGGGACCACGAATCCCTTCGGATCGATCGAAGCCAAAAGTTCGTACACGACCCAAGCTTCGGGTTCACCCTTCTGGATGAGCGCGACAAGACTCGCGGCGGCCTCACTGAGCTTCTCGTCCTTCGCCGATGTTTCTGTAACAACCTCGATAATCTCGGAGTAGTCGTGTCCACCCGCATGAAAAGCCGTGATTTCGCGTAGTCGTGGCAACTTCTCTGCTGCTCCGCTCTTGGCGACCTGATCTGCTACCCAAGACAAAGGCAGCCTCCCCACCTTCGCAAGGATTGTCTCAAGCATGTGTTGCCGAAGGTCATCTCGACTCGGCTCCCGCGAGCCTCGTAAGAGTTGCTCCACGAGCCACGGTCCCAGGTCCTGAGGGTAGCTAATGGTATACGACTCCTCAGTCGAGAGCGCCCAGTAGCCAGCTTCAATGAGCATGTGGAGCCCGACATCGCGATCGTAGCCATTGAGCTCGCCGATGATTCGCGTAATTAGTTCACGCAGCTCTTCCCAGTTCCATTCCGTGTGAATCGTCCCGCCAACAAGCCGAACGAAATGGGGGAGTGCCTTCTCCTTCCGGAACATCGACTCGCATTCACGAAGGAGCTTCACCTCCTCCCAACAATGGGTTCTGGGTCCGATGGTTCGCGGACTTCGGTACAGCCACCAGAGCACATTAATTGTAGTGCGGTCTGACTTGGTGATGCGACGCACTCGCTTGAGAACCCGTAATCCGCGCTCAGGCCCTTGCAGGCGCTTCTCATCGATCCAGGATGCAACGATTGGACAGGTGAATTCCAGAGCGTGCGAAGAAAGGCTCGGATTTGCAAGACATTGTTGAACATGCTGGCGAACGGGATGCGACCCGTGTGCCAGCTTTCCGAGCTCGACTGCAACACGAATGATTTGTGATTTATCCACGCCGGGCCTAGGCCCGCCAAAGAACTGGTGGCCACGCTCAACGAATTGGGCGATCGAGTCTCCAGAGGACCTGGCAAGTTCCTGTGCCTTTTGGGCTGCGAGTTCGGGATATTTGTTCCATCCAAGGTCGCCCGCGAACAACTCGAACTCGGCCGCCACTTCGTTCTCTCTGTACACAGCCTCAATGCGGGTGGCAGCCTCCTTGAGGCGCCTGTCATCATCGTATTTTAAGTGCCACTTCCATAATTGCCTAGCTTCCTGGAGTTCTCGAAGCTCCCTTTTGGTTTTGTTGGGCCCGCTCTTGAGAGCCTCTTCCGCCCAATTGAGGCGCTCGAGAAGTTCAGCTTGGCGATCGCGCGACTCGTCTTCGCTACCGATGTTTCGACATTGATTCGCGTTGGCGTGAGCTGCAGCCAGCACCTTCCACAGCGTGAGCCTGGTCTCGATTGGAGTTTGTGAATTCTCGAGCGCAGCGCGAACGCCCTTCAGAATTTCACTCCGCGTTCCCCATTGTTTACTATTCGTCAGATGAACTACTCGCTGATGAACTACTCGCTGATGAACGTAGCTCGGACCTTCCTGCCACTCCATCATGCGCTCGATCTCTGTTGCAAGTTGTAGGACTGATTGGAGGGCGTTCAGCAGGCCAGGCGAGGGTTGGGGCTTTGAGGATCTAGCAAGGAGTTCTTTTGCAATGCGTTGGACGCCCTCCTCGAAGTCGCCGTAGTACTCGGGACCGCCGCCGAGGCAGTGCTTCAAGGCGACAGCTGCCTGTCGCCCGCTATTCGAGCGCAACTCGGGATGCCTATCGTAGACCGCCTCCTCGGCTTCTAGGACAGCGCAAAGTTCACGAATCGCGTCGGAGCGCATCTCCTTTGTCGCGGCTCCCCTGCAGGCGCGAGAAACGAGACTTGCGAGACTCAAAATAACCTGGTCTTGCCCATAGGTCTCATTCTCCCATGGATCCTCCGTCGTCTCAGTCTCCACTGCATTCTGCCGAAGCGTGGAACTCAGCTTGAGCGAGAGTTCTGGTACAAGTTCAGCGAAGTCAATTAGTATGCTGATTGTTGCGATTCTCGCGCGCGCACCGAAGTTTGGAATATTCTCTAAGAGCCGATTGAATAGTGAGGGAAGAAGGATCAAGGGGCCGTTGTCGACTCGATTCGCAAGATCGGCTCGCGCGAGGCCCAGCACTTTGGAGGTTAGACCTCGTGATACTTGACCTTCTCTGAGAGCAATCGAAATGTCTTCAATGAGTTCATTGCCGGCTTCTGTCGGTCCGAGTCGCTGTGCAATGCGGCTTTGCTGAATGAGCCAGTCCTGCAGAATGAAATCTCTTACGGGATCCGGCTTGACCTCAACGATGCGTAACCTGGCGCCTCGCTCAATAAGGGCACCTCGCTCCACAAGCTCAACAATTCTGTCGAACATCGCTGACCTTTTCACGCCAGTGAGGCGGGAGGCGATTAGGTTGACCTGATCTTTGTCCTCTCGATTGAGTGGTCCAAGCAGGGCGATCCAGCGTAGCAGCGCTCTGTATTGGTCGATTCTTGTCTCCGGCTCACCCTGTTGAGGTTTGAGTATCTCCGTGACGTACTGAGCGGCTACGTCGCTCTCCTTGAGTAGAGGATCTGTAGAATTGGGCTCTCTCGAGTGAACGAAAGCGGCGATTTCAAGCCATAGGGGATACTCGTGAAATCGGACCGCCAGATCAAAAGCGAGTCGCTCGATCCGGGAATCGCTCCAATCCTTTCCGACGCTTGCCCTGAGGAGCCCGACGACAAGCGTCTTGGCGTCGGCCTTGGCAAGTCCTTTCAATCGACGATGTTCAACCTCCGGGCTGACTCTCCAGCTCTGGAAGAATCGAGACACGGACTGAATCGCCGGCCTAATTGCCACGGCGAGTCGCCAACTCGACAACCGAGACACTGATTGCTCCTTCAACACACGAAGGAGGCGATCATCGTCAGGGTCGTCGATCAGGAGCAGCGTCGGGCGCTCTGGGAGAACTGCGTCGAACCAGTCTTTAGTAGCCAGCAGGGAATCTACTTGGGCCCAAAGAACTTCCCAGGTGCCCTCGGAGGCGATAGCAAGGCCAGCCTCAAGTAAGAGGCGAGTTTTTCCCACGCCACCTCGCGCCGACACCACGAGCCATCTCTTATCTCCTCTCAAGAAGTCTCGAAATTGTTGTATCTCCTCGTCTCGCCCCATAAATGGCATCTGCTCGCAGCCTAGCACCGATTCATGCTCTCTTTGAGCCTCTTCGATCGCTTCCCCCACGCTCAGAAACACGCGAGTCCGATTCTCGAAGAAGGCACGAACGATCTCTGGGTGCTTCAATACTCTCTGCTCGAGTTGTGCTTGGTGGCAGAGGCGCGCCTCCATCTGTAGTTCTGTACGGAAGAGCTCGACGACCTCCTCTCGCCACCTTCGAATGCCGGTCTCCCCAAATGGAACATTTGTGACTAACTCCCACTTTGTTACGCGCTTCCATTGCTCCTGCCGTCGGTGATCCTCCTCTCTAAATTTGCGTATTTTTCTGGCCTCCTTCTTCGCATCCACAATAACCCTCGAAATAGAATTATCGGTGTGGAACTTCGCCTGAAAGGCATGAGTCCGATCTCCAGAGACTGCGTCCTGTCCGCCGTCAGGACCAGCCTTCCCGAAAACGACCATTGTCGGGTCTTCAGTGCATAGCAGAACCTGGACGAGACGCTCGAACGTCGCGCCGCTTCGGATGAGCCCCCAATTTAAGCCGTCCATGGTGGCCCTTAGTTCTCGATACCTTGCAGAAAGAGCAGCATCATCGAGGAGGTTGTAAAGTAATAGAAATCTTAGAATTATTCCTGCGGGTCAAAGAGTCGTATCCTGGTGGATTCAACAATCCAGAGTCGTCCCGAAAGGTTCTGCTGTTCCATCGCGGGCCACGAACTCTCAAGAAGAGTTCGCATCGCAGATAGCGAGGTTCGATTCGGCCTGAAAACCACTATTCCGGAGCTCAGCTGAGGAGGGAATCTTCTCGGGTTTGCGAAGTCGAGGTCGAGTGTGAGAAGCGTTCGGCTCTCAGAACGGCACTCGGCGAGGAGTCGGTCATCTGCCGATCCCGAGAGATGTTCCGAGAAAACCGTCTCTACATCATGGCCGCGGTCGCGAAAGTAGGCCGTCAGCCGAACATCGAGGTTCTCGTCGAGCTTCAGTCTCAAGGCTTGGTAGAGGTGATGATGCCAACGGGAATGACTCGTTCTCGGGCCGTCTCGGCGGCGTAGGCCAACGCGGCGCGCAGATCGTCGGCACAGAGAGCGGGGTATGCGGCGAGAATCTCCGCCTCAGGGACGGCCTCTGCCAGGTTCTCGAGGATGACGGCGACGGCGATTCGGGTGTCGCGGATGACCGCCTTGCCGAAGCAGACCTGTGGGTCGACCGTGATGCGTTGTAGGAGTTGCTCTCGCGACATGCCTAGAAGCTAGCCAACATCCACGGATGTGGAAGGGCTCAGCGGCTGGCACCGATCGAAAGGCTCCTCGTGACAGCCGCGAGCGCCGCCGACCTCGCGGGGCTCTCGGGGATACAGCATGCTTTCCGAGGTCGCGGGCACCGGCATCGGAAACGACGTGAGAGGGACCCATCGAGAAACAACTCGGAAGAGGTCCCATCTCGTGAGAGCCGTGGGTTCGGCTGATAGTCTCGGCGCGAGGGTTCGCGGCCTCAGCTGCCTCGAATCGTCAGTCTCACTTTCGGATACATCGCCGCGCCCTAGGCGCCCACTCTCCATGTTGATGAACACAGGTTTGTTCCTGGGTGGACTGCTGCTCCTGATCGTCGGCGGGAGGCTGCTCGTGGCTGCATCTGTGGATACGGCCAAGCGACTTCGTGTCTCGCCCCTCGTCGTCGGGCTCACCTTGGTCGCCTGGGGCACGAGCGCGCCTGAGCTGGCGCTCAACATCATCTCGGCGATCAAGGGGCGCGGCGATCTTGCCTTCGGAAATGTGATCGGCGCGAATATTTGCAATATGTCGCTCGTTCTCGGCCTCTGTGCGATGATTCAGCCTCTCATCGTTCAGGAGCGGCTGATCAAGATCGAGATCTGGCTCAACGCCTTCATTCTGGGTGGAATGGCCGTAATTGGTTACCTGCCCGGCTTCGGGCAATGGGAGGCCGGGCTCATGCTCGGGATCTTTGGAAGCTACAGTATGTGGACGATCATGTCCGCGCTCCGGGAGACCGACCGCGCCAAGACGCCGGAGGCTGCAGATACGATTGGTGCTGATCCAACCCATCTCGAGAAGCCGATGGGGTGGTTCATGATTGGTGCCGCATTCATCGGCGGCTTGTCGCTCCTGTCCTTCGGCGGTTCCTTGGCGAGCGACGGCGCTAGCGGTCTCGCGATCGGACTGGGCATTCCAGAATCGATTGTTGGAATAACTATTGTTTCCATAGGGACGACGCTTCCCGAAATAATCACGGGAGTCATGGCCGTTCGGAAGGGGCAGAACGACCTCGCCGTCGGAAATGCGATCGGATCGTGCCTGTTCAATGCCGGCGCCATCTTTGGTATCACGGGCTTCCTTGCGCCGCCGCAAGGGAATGATGCGTTCACTTTGCCCATTACGTATATGGCGGTCCTCGCCGTCGCATTGGTGCCGATCAGCCGCACATTCGGGAAGACCATCTCGCGCCTCGAGGGTGGGCTGCTCCTCGGGTCCTATGCCGCATTCTTGATCATTTCCGCTTACAAATCGACAAGCGGTTCGCCTTGAGTCGCTCAAGAGTGAACACAGGCCCGCGGCCAGCGCCCATCACGCTGACTTAAGAATCGACGCGACGCGTCGCGAGTTGTTGGATCTGGTATTTATAGGAAAGCTGCGGGTTGTAGGGAAGCCGCCTTGGAGGACGTTTCAGAAGTCATCCGAGCGGCGCGCGAGCTTCGTCGCCCATCGCTGCGTCGCCTCGTCCTCGACGGAACTCCTTGGCTACGCCTGCGGCGAGGCCTCTTGCGCTCGGCAACGATTCCTCGCGCTCGCTTTGCGGAGAACTCTTGAATCGTCCTCCATTCCTCGGCCGGAGGCATCTCTGCGCGGCGCATTCCGTTTCATTTGAACTGCACCCGGGCATGACGGGAGGCGAGCCCATCTTGAAGCTCGCGTCCCCGGAGGCGCCTGCGCTCCTCGTCGTGCCACACCATGCCCGGACCGCCGCCCGGAAGCCCCGTCCAGCCGCCCCGCGCGACCCCGGCGCTCTTCCCCGTCGGCGCGTCTCGCGCCGGGCGCGTGGCTTGGTGCTCGCGGCGCCCACGCGATGGAGGCGTCGTTCGCGATGAGTTTCCTGGGCGCCGCGCCGGGAGGCCTTCGCCAGTCAAGAACTCCGGAGGCGCCGCCGAGTATCCTTGAGGCGTGATCGGCGCTCAGCACGCTTCGCAAGTCGAGCTGATTCCGGGCTTCTTGCTCGCGCTCTTTTGTGGTGCCTTCATCGGTATCGAGCGGGAGTTCGGCAAGGCGGCGAGATCCGAGCCGGCCGACGGCGACCGCGTAGGGACGCCGGCCGGCGTTCGATCTCACATTTTGACGGCCGTGCTCGGGTGGACCAGCTACGTGCTCGACCGCTCGATGTCACTCAACAGCGCCGGGTGGATTGCGGCATTCGTGGCACTGGCCGCGATCACTGCGACCGCCTACGGGATTCGTGGAATCCGAACCGGGCACTACGGAATCACGTCGGCCGTCACGCTCCTGTTGACCTTTCTGCTGGGCGCATTGGTTCAGACGCCGCTGCGGCTCGTCGCGGTCGGCGTGGCCGTTGCTGCGACGGCCACGCTTGCTGTGAAAGCGCCGCTCCACCGATTTGTGAGGGCGCTCACGCCGCAAGAGATCGGAGCGGCGATTCAGCTAGGGCTCGTCGCTCTCGTGCTCCTGCCGTGGCTTCCCGACCGCGACCTCGGGCCGCTCGATGCGGGGCCGCTCGCGCGCCTCTTGCGCGACCTCGGCGTCGACGATGCCACGATGGGGAAGCTTGAGATCTTCAATCCGTTCAAATTGTGGGCTCTCGTTGTTGCGATCTCTACGATTGGTTTTGCGGGATATGTGCTCGTGCGCTCCATGGGACCGCGGCGCGGAATGGCACTCACTGGAACTCTCGGCGGATTCGTCAGCTCCACCGCCGTCACTCTCTCGGTTGCCCAACAATCGAATCACGCTCCCCATCTCAGCGGTCCGCTGGTCTCTGCAGTGCTCTCGGCCTGCACCGTCATGGCGCTGCGCGTATTCGTGCTTGTTGCACTTTTCGCTCCAAGCCTCACCACAGCGGCAGCGTGGATCATGTTTCCGATGGCGGGCGCTACCGCCGTTGGGGCGTTCATTCAGAGCCGAAAGCAGCCCTCGGACGAACCCTCGGCCCACGGGCTCGCGGTGACCACTCCGTTTGCACTCTGGCCGGCGCTGCAGTTTGCGGGGCTCTTCTTTCTGATTCGCGTCGGCGCGAAGCTTGTATTGTTGGTTTTCGGCGGAGCGGGACTCATGGCCACAGCCGTCGTTTCGGGCACCGTCGACGTCGACGCCATCAGCGTCGCAATCGCCCAGGAGTTCGCAAGCCAGAGCACGCATATCACAGAAAAACTTGCGCTGGCGGCTGTTTTCGCCGCCGTCGCATCGAACTCCATCGTGAAGGCCGGGCTTGGCCTGAGCCTCGGGGCGCGAGCCGTTTCGCGGCCAACCGCCGCCTGGCTTGCGGCATCCATCTTGGCGAGCAGCGCTGGCCTCGCCGCGGCTTTGGTGTGGAAGTAGCGGTGCCGGAGCTTCCCGACGTAGAGGTTTATCTCGAGTGCCTGCGGCGCAGAGCACAGAACGCAGTGCTCGAAAAAGTGATTGTTCATTCCCCGTTCTTGCTGCGCACCTACGAGCCGAAGCTGGACGCGGCCTTCGGCGCAAGAATTGTAAGTTTTCGCCGATTGGGCAAGCGCCTCGTGCTGGAGCTTTCCAATGATCTTCGCCTCGTGCTGCACCTGATGATCGCGGGGAGGCTTCTTTGGAGAGCCCGCAGAGCGCGATTCGCCCGTTCAACTCTTGCAGACTTCATGACGGATCGCGGCTGCCTGCATCTGACGGAGGCGGGTACGAAACGGCGCGCCGCACTGCTCGTCGTGAAAGGCGATGCGGGAGAGAAGGCGCTGGCGCGCTCCGGAGTGGAGCCGCTCTCCTGTACGCAGCAACAATTCATCGAGGCCCTGCGCCGAGAGAACCATACGCTCAAGCGCACACTCACCGATCCCGACCTCTTCTCTGGCATCGGGAACGCCTACTCCGACGAGATCCTCCACCGCGCGCGGCTATCGCCGACAGCGCTGTCACAGAAGCTCGGTGACGCCGAGGCCGCTCGCCTGCACGAATCCACGGTCGCGGTGCTCCGCGAGTGGACGAAGCGTCTTCTCGACGATGTGGGCGACGGCTGGCCGGAGAAGGTGACGGCATTTCGCCCGGAGATGGCCGTGCATGGGAAGTACGGCCAACCCTGCCCCGAATGCGGTGCCGAAGTGCAACGCATTGTGCATGCCGACAACGAGACAAATTATTGCGCGCGTTGCCAGACCGGCGGCAAGCTCCTCGCCGATCGCGCCCTCTCCCAGCTATTGAAGGCCGATTGGCCGAGAACGCTGGACGAGCTCGAGGAGCGGCGAGCCACACGTTAGCAAACCCCGACTCCGCAAACTGAGACTCTCATAAATCCATGACTGCGACCGACCTTCGCATCGCTCGCGGCGTCTGCCGCGTTCAGTATGCATTTGACCTCGGGCAGTCGATTGCGCTCGCTCCGCTGCGCAAGCTCCTCGGTGAGGAAGCGGGGCCGCCGAAGCGGGTCGGAGACCTACCGGCAACGTTACGACTCTGCCGCGCGGCGGAGGCGCTCCCGGTGGGGCGATTCCAGACGCTCGACAGCGTGGAGGTGGAGCTCTTCGAATTCGGCGCCGCTTCTATTACCTACTTTTTCCCCATCCAGGGTGCGATCTCCGGGCTCCTCGACTTGAGCTGCGGCCTTGTCGAGAACGCAGCGCTCCTTGCTGATGCGCGCAAGCGGATAAGCGGACTTCTCGCGGAGATTCGCGCTCACGTCACGCGCCCCGGTCTCGCCGAGACCTTCGAAGATTATGTGGTGTTTCATATCGCACAAATCGAAGGCACAGTCGACATCGGAGCGCTTCTCGAGCGCCACGGTCCGGAGCTCGCACAAATCCTTCGCGCTGATCGCGGGCCGCTCTCAGCGCAGGAGATCAGCGATGCCCTTTCCTGCCGAGTTTCCTTCGGCTCGACCGACGTCGTGCTGGTCGACTGGACCTCGGCGCTCGTGCTCGACGCGGAGCCCGACGAGGTTCTCTGGGTGATGCAGGTTGCGAACGTGCAGCTCATGGAGATGCGCTACCTCGAGAGCAAGCTCGACCGCGCGCTCAGCGAATCGTATGAAGAACTCTCACGACAGGCTGGGCTCCAGGGTTGGTTCGGTGGAGGCCATGCGAGGGCACGATGGCGGATTGCACAGCTACAAATCGACGGCGCGATCCTATTTGGTGAGGTCTCGAATGCGCTGAAGCTCGTCGGCGAGCAGTATCTTTCGCGCGTCTACCGCGGCCTGACGGAGCGCTTTCAGCTCGTGGAATGGAACGAGACGATCGCGCGCAAGCTCGAGACGATCGAGAGCATCTATGAGAAGCTGAGCGACCGGGCGGCCACGCGCCGCATGGAGATCCTCGAGGTCATCATTATTCTGTTGTTCGTGGTCTCGATCCTGATCTCCCTCAAGCCGGGGCTTGGCCACTAGCGGGCTGCGGCGGCTGGGGGGATTTTTCTGAACTCGATCGGCGGCGCGCGCGAAGCCACCAGCGACGACCGATGAGCTCCGACGCCTCGCCGCTCCAATCGCTTCTGCGCCACGAGTCGTTCGTGCGCGCGGTGGCGCGGGAGCTGTTGCGGGACGAGCCGAGCGTCGACGACGTGGTGCAGCAGACGTGGCTCGCGGCGCTGGATGCGGCGCCGCGGGAGGATCGCTCGCTTCTCCCATGGCTTGCCGTCGTCGCGCGGCGATTCGCGTGGCGTGCGCGCCTCGGCGAGAGCCGGCGCGCGACGCGAGAGCGGGTCGCGGCGAGACGCGAGGCGATTCCATCGCCGGAGGAGATTCGGGCGCGGGCCGAGACGAGCCGGCGCGTTACAGAAGCGGTGCTCGCTCTCGAGCCGCCGCTTCGAGATGCGTTGGTCTTGCGGTTTCTTGAGGGTCTCGAGCCGCGGCAAATCGCCGAACGGCTCGGTCTTCCTCTGGAAACTGCAAAGACTCGCCTCAAGCGCGGGAAGGAGCGGCTGCGCGCGGCGCTCGAGGCGGAGCTCGGCGGAGGAGAGGCTTGGTGTGCGGCGCTGTTGCCGCTCGCCACGGCTCCGCGGCCATCGGTCGGCGTGCCGTCGACGATTGGACTTCTCGCCGTGACCACAAAAACGAAAGCACTTTTCGCTGCAGCGTGCGTTTTTGTTGCATTCTGGTTCGCGTGGCTTGCGCTTCCGCCTGCCGCGCCGCCCCCAGAGCGCGGCAGCCTTTCCGAGGGAGCCCTTTCATCGACCGCGGTCGTCGGAGACGGAGCGGTCGTCTCGGCGACACAGGCCGTGGCCGAGACGCAAGCCACAGCAAATCGAGAGCGCTCGGAGTCGCCGATCGCTTCGTTCGGCGGAACGCTCGTGATCCAGCTTTTGTGGCACGACGGTTCTCCGGCGGCGGGAGCCCCGCTCCGAATTGTGCCTTGGAACTCGCCGAATCCGGTTTCCCAGAGTCGCCGCTCTGTAACGAACGTCGAGGGCGAAGCTCGATTCGAGGGTGTGCCCCCGGGATTGGTCAAGATTCAGGTCGACGGCCGCTCGGAGGCGAGCGCGGCAGTCGCGCGCGACAAGACGACGGAGCTGCGGATTCAGCTCGCTGTCGGCACCGACCTGGACGGCACCGTCGTCGACCAAGCGGGAAATGTGGTTTTCGGCGCGGAGATCCACGCGACGCGATGGATGCGGCCCGCGGAGCCGCCGGCGCTCGCGGTTTCGGATGCTTCGGGGCGATTCTCTCTGCGCGGGCTCATGGCGGGCCAATATTTGTCTGCTTACAAAACGGGGTGGTCTCCCTCCGATGGCCTCGAAGTGCCGGCCTCCTCGTCCGCGCCCTTGGTTCTCGTCCTCCAGGGAAGAGGTGGCGCTGTGTCGGGAGTTGTTACCAATCTCGCTGGCACTCCGATTCCCGGAGCTGCCGTGCTCGTCGGCGATCAGCAACTTTTCTGGGGCTCCTTCGCGCCTGGTCGGATTCCGCCGCGTAGCCGGAGAGTTGTTTGCGACGCATCCGGAAAGTTCTACGTGGGAGGCGTCGCCCCCGGGAATACATGCATCTCCGCACGGGCGCCTGGCTTCGCGTTGACGCGCTCCGGTGTTCGTGTCGCGCTAGGGGAGGAGGCGAAGATTCTGCTCCCACTCAAGCCCGCGGCACGAGTGGCCGGAAGAGTGACGAGCTCTCAAGGCAAAGTCGTTGGGAACGCAATTATCTCCACGGGCAGGCTCGACGAGTTTCAGCTCGAGTCGAATGTAGAGTTTTTCGGCGGGTGGACGCGAAGCGCGGCAGACGGGACTTTCGTCATCGACGGCCTCGATGCCATCGCCGACCCGGTCGCATTCTCGGCTCGAGGGCCAAGCGGCGGAACTGCGGTCACAAGCATTCTGCTCGACACCCATGGCAAAGAGTTTCGTTGGGATCCAGTTCTCTCGGATGTTCGATCATTGACTGTCAAGATCATCTCTCGCGCGGGCACCCGGACAGGCGGATGGGAGCTCACGGCTTGGGCGGTCGAGGAGGCGGGAGCGCCGGATTCCGGTGCGGCGGCCGCCGTCTCTGCAAAGACCAATGATCGAGGCGAGGCGGAGCTGCGCGGGCTCTCCGCGGCGCGATATTACCTCGCCGGAACGAACCCGCGGATCTTCAAGCCATTCGGCCATGTTGACTTCGGAGTTATAGATTCTCGAGCGGGATCTGTGGAAATCGCGATTCCTGATCACGAGGAGGGTTCAGCCGCGCTTGTGGCGCGAGTCGTGGATCGGTCGGGGGCTCCCGTGCTCGACGCGGCGCTCGAGCTCTCGGGTATGGCCACTCGCGCCCAGGTTCCCGTCGACCGAAGCACAGGCCGAGCCCGCGTGGGCCCGATTCCTCCAGGAGGATATGTGGTCTCGGTGACGGCGCCGGGGAGGTCGAAAGTAACTCTTCCCCATCATGTGATTCGAGACGGCGAAGAGTGGAACCTGGGCGACATCACTCTGATTGGTTCGGGCTCGCTGCGGCTCCTCGTCGAGCGCGACGCCGAGGTCGAGCGCGAGTTCGCGGAGGTCCATCTGCACGCCACGGGAACCGAATGGAGCGCCAGCCAGCCGCTTCATGCCCGCGAGATTCGGCTCGAGGGCGTTCCCGTCGGCCGCGTCGACCTGCGCGTCTTTGGGTCAGCGTGTGCGGCAGAGGGAACAAGTGTGGAGATCGCGGAGGGAGTCGAGGCGACGGCAACCGTAAGGATCCACAAAGGGGTCCTGCAGAAGCTCCGACTCGAGTCGGGTTCTCCGGAACGTCCTCTCCAGCATCCACTGCTTCGTATTAGCCGGGAGGTCGACATTTGTGTTCGAGAAACACAGATCGTTCCGGAAGAGGGCGAGCACACTCTTCAGGCGATGGTGCGCCTCGTTCCCGGAAGCTACCGCGTTTTGTGGAGAGACGACGGCCGCGAGACGGAAAGCGCACTCGTAGTCGGAGGAGTGGCGGCCGAAGGTCAGGAGTTGGTTTCGAAGCTACCTTAGAAAGCAGCAATGCGCGGCTTTTGACGCCTTCGCCGAATCAGCGCTTCGGGAACCGTGGAACGCGAGTTGAACAGAAGGCAATGTCCTCGTCCGCAGCGGTGCCTGGAGCCGTCGGATTCTTGATTTTTGTTGGCTCCCCATGAGCCGAGGTGCTGTCATGATGTGTCCAATCGCTTCGCTGGGCCGTGCTCGGACGCTCATCCGCTTCGCAGCGTGGATGGTGTTCCCCTCGGCGCTTTTCGCTCAATCCTTCTCCTACATGGAACTGCCGACGTCGGGAAGCCCGAATGTGGCTGCCAGTGGAGATGTGAACTTCGACGGGATTCCCGACATCGTGGTCGGCGGCGGCATGCGATACCCGACGGAGATGGAGCTCTTTCTTGGGAACGGGATAGACGGTTTCGAACCTGCAACGACCGTCCTCTCCGGGCTCGGACTGACGAGTGCTCTTGAGGTCGTGGATATCAACCGAGATGGATTCGCCGATCTCATTCATGTGATTGCCACGCATAGCGGCTCCCATGGTGTGCATGTGTACGAAGGAGATGGGAGCGGCGCGTTCGAGCTTCTGCAGACGGTCGGCACTCCGGATGGCGGCAACTCGCTCGCGCTCGGAGACTTGAACGGAGACGGCTTCGACGACGCCGTCGTGGCCGACTTCTCGGGCTATTCGGTCGTCTATATCAACCGAGAGGGAACTTTGAGCCATGGAACGGCATTCCCGGCGGATTCAGGTACCAATAATACGGAATTCGCCGACATGAACCTCGATGGCGAGCTTGATCTCGTGTCGTCCAACTTCTTCGCCGTGTCGAGCAATGTTACAGTGGCGCTGAACCAGGGCGGCGGCGAGTTCGGTCCTCCTCGCCGATTCCCCGTGGGGCTAGCACCGAGCTGGGTAGCCGCGGGCGATCTCAATGAAGATGGGATTCCCGATGCGGCCTCGGCTCAGCCTTATCTGGGAGATCAGCGGCTTGTGCTTCAGCTCGGCACGGGCACCGGTGCGCTCAGGCCGGGGCCGATTCTCTCGGTCGGAGCAAGCCCGAGCCGAGTCTTCATCGTGGATGTCAATCAAGACGGCGCGAATGACCTTCTCGCGCCCATGACTTCATCCACAGGCCTCGCCTACTTCCCGGGACGATTCGGTCGATTCCCCATGAAGATCACTCTTCCGACCGGGCTCGGCCCCGTTTGGGCGGAACCTTATGATTGGACGGGCGACGGCCTCCTCGACCTCGCGGTGACTAATCCGCACTCGAACACGGTCTCCCTGCTCATCAAGCAGCCGTAGCAAAATTATGATCCCGGGAGGCGTGGCCTGGGAGCACTTCTGAATCGTCCTCCTTCTCTGCTGGCGCGCCAAGACCGACCACGCCCCATCCTCCGAGCGCTACGAATCGCTCCTCGCGACCAGCTCGGAGGAGCGCGTGAGCCGCCTCTATCGGGCGGCGATCTGTGCTTTCGCGCGGCGCGTGCGCGAGCGGAGCCACCACCTCGCCGCGAGCGCTTTCGGCGCGCGCTTCATTTGCCAGGCGGCCTTCAGACCCCAGTCATCGCTCAGGAAGCGCCCCTCCTCGGGAAGCATCACCAGCGAGACGTGAACATTCGGAGCTACGCCGATCGGTAGATTCTTGCGTGCGCAGGCTTCGAACAGGTGCCGGAAGACTGGAATCATCTGTTCCGTCGTCGGTGGGGGAACGTGCACATAATCCGTCCCGCGCAGCGGTCGGAACACACAGACCGTTGGAACCGCGCCTCTCTCCGTCAGCCAATCGATCGCGGCGATCGTCGACTCCGGTTTCTCAAGTCCGGCGATCAGCTCCCCGTTCGTAACCCAAGGTTCGCCCGACGGACCGCGCGCTCCGAGCGAGGCGCAATATTCGACCGCCTCCAGGTACTTTCGCAGCCCGTAGGTCTTTGCCTTTCCAGGACAGACCTCAGCAAATCGCTGAGGATCAAAAATCTCGAAGCAGAACGAGACACGGTTCACGCCCGCATTCCGGAGCCGGTCGTAGCGCGTCAGATCGGGATGAGGAGGTGCTTGGAGACCAATCAACAGCCCAGTCTCTTCTTTGACCTTCGACACGATCGGCTCCAGCATGTCGAGATAGGAGAAGTCGTCGGCGTGCCCCGCGTTGAAGTCGACATAGGTGATCTTCGACTCCTCCTGCGCCGCGTGGGCGACTTCGAGAATGTCGCGGATCGTCTTCTCGCGCGAGTCGTCGACGCCGAGGTTGAGTCCGACGGAGCAGAAATGACAGTTGCTCTTCGCGCTCGGGCTCCAGAACTCACAAACCTTGCCGGGATAGATTCCTAGATAAGTGCCTTGCAGTGTCCCGATCTGTGTCATCGGACGCCCCGACGAGGTCTTGCGGTCGTACCACGCGGGGCGCGGCGCGAGCCGCGCTGTCACCACCGCCTCCCCGTCGTAACGAATCTCCACATCGCTCTCGTCGCCGGACGGGCTTGGCCCGATCTCGTAGGGCGAAACCTTCGCGAAGTCTTCCGTCACCGGAACGTTCGTCCACAGATCGCCAGGCAACACCAGCTCGAGCCCGCTGCCGAGCCCGGCCCGCGTCCGCAGGATCTTCCGCCCGCCCGCCTGCTCCACCATCAGATCCGGCGAAAGCCGCGCCCCCTGGCAGTAGAGATCGATCTTCAGGTAGGCGGGATTCTGCAGCAGCGTTGTGGCAACCATCGGGTGAACTCAGGAGGTCACGGAAACAAACCACGCCCATGGCACCTCGGCGAGGCGCAGGCAAACTTGATCCCTGTAAACAACTGCGGGGCCAGCACCGGGCCCCGCGTGACGAGAATCAATCTAGAAGTAAAGTGCCCCGTCAGAATCCGTCTCTCTGCACGGGGCACCGTGGCAACAACAGCACTGTTTCGATGTCACTCCTCCTGTGCGACCGATTCGAGCCGCTCCAAATCGCGGATCGACACCAATCGCGACTTCATCTCGACGATCCCGCGGTCTTGCCAGTCTCGGAAGATTCGAGACAGGGTCTCCGGCGCAATGTTGAGCTGCGAGGCGATCTCACGCTTGGGCATCGGTAGCTCAATGGTGAGCATGGCTCCGTTGTCCTTGGCGGGTAGACGCATCAAATAGTGCGCGAGGCGCGACGCAGCACCGCCCTGGCTCAGCTCCTGGATGCGCTCGAGTAACATGTGAACACACGAGGCGAAGATGTCGAGCATGCGCTCATACAACTCCGGGTGATGTCGCATTTCCTCAAGCAGAACCTCCCGCGGTACGGAAACGACCGTGGAGGTGGTCAACGCCTCTGCGCTCACGGGATAACGACATGGCCCGAAGAGCGCGGCGGCACCAAAGAGCTGACCAGGGGTCGGAAGATTGACAACAAGCGGGCGGCCGCCGCTGGTGGTTCTCACCAATCGAAGCCGTCCATCTTCGAGCAGGTGGAGCGCTCGACACATCTCGCCCTCTGAGAAGAGGCGAGCGCCCCGGCCTAGGGTCTGCCGTCGCGATTGCGCTACAAGCCTCTCGATCGCAGCCGGCGATAGCGAGCCGACGACCGGAGCACTTCGGAGAACTCGTTCCACGGGAGTCATGGCGACGGCGAGAACCATGCCTCCCAGCAAGGCACTCTTCGTGCCAAGCTCTTCGCCCCGAGAGCCGGCGGGCTTCTGTCCCCGATGGACACATCTCGGCGCCCACGGATACAGCTCCGGCGATCGGCACGTCCCTTGTCTCCCTTCAACGCTATGCCCAACCTCCGCCGTGCGCCGTTTGGGGCCCTTGCGGTCGCGTGCCTCGCCACCGGCGCCTGGGGTGGGCTCATTCGGGCCGGCGTGCTGGCGCCGGCCGCGTTCGAGCGGCTTCCCCACCAGCACGGCGCCCTCATGGCGGCGGGCTTCCTAGGTGCACTCATCGGTCTCGAGCGTGCGATCGCATTGGCGGACGCGCGCGCCTACCTCGCTCCCGCTTTTTGTGCGGGCGGCGCGCTCGCGACGCTGTTCGGCGCGCCCGAGCCGGCGGGAGCCGTGTGGACGGCGCTCGGAAGCCTCGTGTATTTGTGGGTGACGGCGGTCATCGCGCGCCGCGGCGGGGAAGTCCATGGATGGCTCAGCGTGCTCGGCGCGGCCGTCGGCCTCTCTGCGAACGCCGCAGTTGCCGTCGGCGTACCCGCGTTCCGCGCGGCGCCGGCCTGGCTCGCATTCCTGGTGATCACAATTTTTGCCGAACGGCTTGAGCTGTCGCGGCTCATGGCGTTGCGACCCCGAGCAAAGCTCGCCGCCGTTGCGCTCTCGACGGCGGCGACCGCAGGCGCGGTCTTGGCTCTCGTCGGGGCGGCCGAAGCCAGCTGGGTCTTCGGCGCGGCGCTGCAGGGAATTGGATTGTGGATCCTCCTCGCCGATCCCGGGCTGCGCGGCCTTCGCGCGCGGGCGCTCCCGCGATATATGGCGTTGCTACTTATCGCCGGCGCCGTGTGGCTCATCGGCGCGGGAGCGCTTTTCGTGCTCCACGGACCGGCGACGGGCGGCCCCTGGCACGACGCCATGCTGCATATGGGATTTGTTGGATTCGTTTTCTCGATGATCTTCGCCCACGGTCCGCTCGTCGCGCGCGCCGTCGCGGAGGTCGATGTGGCATTTCGGCCGCGTCTTTATGTTCCGGCCGCTGCTCTCCACGCGACCTTAATCGTGCGCCTCACGGGAGACGCACTCGGCGCGCCTGCGCTGCGCCAGGCGGGAGCCACCGGAAATGTCATCGCGATTGTGGCTTTCTTTGCGGCGATGGCGTCCTGTGCCGTCGCCGCGCGCCGGGAAGCAGCGCGCGGCGAAGCCGCGTCAGCCGCCGCTTAGCGCGCACACGACCGTCAGCGTGTCGCCGACGGCGAACGGCGCGTCGATCGTGCGCACGATGCGTTCATTCACAAAGAACCGGATGTGTGGACGAATGCGGTCCTGTTCGTCGACGATCCGGAATCGGATGCCAGGAAACCGCCGGTCGAGCTCCTCCAGCGCCTGCGCGAGCGTGGATGCGTTCACTTCCACGCTCGCCGCCCCGCCGGTGTAGCTCAGCAGCGGGCTCGGAATCGCCACCGGGATCTTCACGGCGCGGCGATCTCCACAGAAAGGATGGCCGGAAGATCCTCACAGATCTTTGTCCAGGAGCCGCCCTCGTCGCGGCTCGCCCAGAGCTGCCCGCTGCTCGTGCCGAAGTAGAGTCCGAGCGGCTTCGCCGTGTCGCACGCGAACCCTTGCCGATAGACGGTGTGCCACGCGTTCGCGCGGGGGAGCCCGCGGTCAAGCCGCTTCCAGCTCCGACCGGCGTTGTCGCTTCCGAAGACCGCCGGTTTGCCGCCGATGCTCGTGCGCGGCCAAACCGTCGTCCCGTCCATGGGGATCACCCAGACGCGATCGGCGTCGCGAGGATGAGTGACAATCACGAATCCGATGTCGCCGATCGCTTTCGGCATGTTCTTACCGATGCGAATCCACTCATTCGACGGCCGGTCGATTCGGTAGATCCCGCAGTGGTTCTGCTGATAAAGGCGGTCGGGGTTTACGGGCGAGGCGACGACGCAGTGGGGATCCTGGCCGTACTCGAATTCTTGGCCCGGCATGTAGTCGATCGCCACGCCTTTGTTCATGGGCTTCCAGGTCGCGCCCCGGTCGCGCGACTCAAAGGTCCCGCCGACCGACATGCTCACATAGAGATGTGCGCTGTCTCGCGGGTCGACCAGGATCGAATGAGTAATGGCTCCACCCGGCGTCGGCATGAAGGCCTCTTTGGAGTGATCCAGAGATGCCAAGTATGCGGAGAGCGCCGTGACCTCGGTCCAGGTCTCGCCTCCGTCCTCGGAGCGGAAGAGCCCGTGCGGATTTGTGCCCGCCCACCAAACGCCCGGCTCGTCGGCGCCCCCCGGCGTGAGCCAGAACACGGTGTCGACGGCGCGCCCCTGCTCGCCCTCGGGCGCCTTCGGGAATGCGGGCGGATTTTTAGCTTCTTTCCACGTCTTGCCGGCGTCGGACGTTCGAAAAACCGTGGGGCCGAGGTGCCCCGTCTTGACCGCGGCAAGCCACACTTTCGGCTCCCGCGGGTCGGCCACGACATGGGTGACGACGCAGCCGAAATGGTGAGGTCCCTCGAGCTTCCAGATCCGCCGCGAGGTGTCGGAGCGCATCACGAACGCCCCCTTGCGCGTGCCGACCAGCATCACGATTCCGCGCGACGCCGAGGCGCGACGCGGGGCAGGTTTCTTAGAACTCAATTTTCGCGGAGCGCGGCCGGCGGCCGCCGACTTCTTCATGGCCATGGATCGATCCGGAACGGAGGACGGATTCGGACGTGGGTGAGTGGCGCGGACGAGGCGCAGAAGGATAGCGGCCGTTGCCGTTCGGGCGCGAGGGAGCCGAGAATCGACGCCGACCCCGCATGGCTCCGAAGCGCACGATCCTTCACTGCGACATGGACGCGTTCTACGCGGCCATCGAGCAGCGCGATCATCCGCAGTGGCGCGGCAAACCGGTCGTCGTCGGCGGGCTCGGCCGCCGCGGCGTCGTCTCCACCTGCTCCTACGAAGCGCGCCCGTTTGGCGTGCGCTCGGCGATGCCGATCGGCCAGGCGCGGGCGCTCTGCCCTCAGGCGATCTACGTCGAGCCTCGAATGGGGGCTTACGCCGCCGTCTCCAAGGAGGTCTTCGAGATCTTCGAGTCCTTCACGCCGCTCGTGGAGCCGCTCTCGCTCGACGAGGCATTCCTCGACGTGAGCGCGAGCCGCGATTTGTTTGGTCCGGGAGATCACATTGCCCGAACGATTCGTGCCAAAGTTCAAGAAACGACAAAGTTGACAGTGTCCGTCGGCGTAGCCGCGACGAAGTACGTCGCCAAAGTCGCCTCCGACCTGCAGAAGCCCAACGGTCTCACGATTGTACCGCCCGGGACGGAGGCGGAGTTTCTCGCGAAGCTTCCCGTCTCGCGCCTTTGGGGCGCAGGAAAAGTGACTCAACAAAAGCTCGAGTCGATGGGCTGGAGAACAATTGGTGATATTCAACGATGCAGCCGCGACGAACTCGTCGGCCGGCTCGGCGAGGCCGCCGGCGAACATTTCTATGAACTTGCCCGCGGCGTCGATCCGCGGTCGGTGGAGCCCGACCGGGAGGCGAAATCGATCGGGAAAGAGACGACGTTCGATGTGGACGTGCGCGACGACGAGGAGCTGCGCGGCGTGCTTCTCGTGCTGTCACAGCAGGTCGGCGCGCGGCTGCGGCGCGAAGGCGTGCGCGCCGGGACGGTGCGCTTGAAGCTCCGCTTTCCGCCGTTCGAAACGCACACGCGCCAGCAGGCGCTCGAGCGCGCGACGGACGACGACCTCGAACTCTTTCGCGTGGCGCGCACGCTGCTCGACCAGGGGCGCCGCTCGGGGCGCGCCGTGCGGCTTCTGGGAGTCACCGGCGCGGACCTCGTGGCGGGGCCGCAGCCGATTCAGCGCGGGCTCTTCGACGAAGGGCCCGACCGCGCGCGAACGGAGCGGCTCCACGCCGCCGTCGACGCGATCCGCGGGCGCTTTGGGAAGGGGTCGATCGGCTACGGCGTGGCGCCGCCGATCCCGGAGAGCGACCCGAAACCGGGCGAGTGATCTCTTGCGGGGCGGGGCGCGGGCGGCCACAACGGGCGCCCCACATGCCCCTGTTCGATCGCCTCGGTTCCTGGCCTCGCCGTCCTCAGCACCTGCCCGCCGTTGCGCGCCTTTCGCGCGTGGCAATGGCCGACCCGTCGGAGTTCGACGTGGTGGAGGCGATCAATGTGCACATGAAGGATGACGCAGGAGCGCTGCGCCGCGTGGACAAGGAGAAGGCGCAGGCGCAGTGGCAGGCGCTCGCGATCGCCTACCGGCGGCTCGGCGTGGAGCTCGCGCTGCTGCCGGCGCTGCCGGGGCATCCCGATTTTTGCTTTGCAGCAAATCCGTCGCTGGTGCTTCCGCTGCCGGATGGCTCGCGGGAAATGTGGATGAGCCGCATGACCCATGCGTCGCGCGTCGGAGAGGTGGCGGCCCATCGGGACTTCGGCAAGCAAGTCGGGCTCACGATTCGCGAGATGCCGGCGCATGTGTTGCGTTTCGAGGGGACAGGCGATGGCATTCTGCATCCCGGACGGTTTTTGTTGCACGGCGGCGTTTCGCCGCGCACGAGCCGCGCGGCTTGGGCCGCGCTGGCGCAGGCGCATCCGGAGATGGATGTGCTTCTGTATCGAATGGAAAATCCCAAGTATTACCACTTGGACACGGCGCTGGCGCCGCTCGACGAGAAGACGGCGCTGATCGTTCCGCAGGCGTTTGAGACCGAAGGTCTCGAGATGGTGCGCGCAGCGTTCCCGCGTTTTTTTGAGGTTCCGCCCGAGGAAGCTGCGCTCTTCGCCGGAAATGCACATTGCCCCGATGGCAAGCACGTGCTCCTGCAGTCGGGCTGTAAGGTGACGGAGGCGTGGCTTCGGGCCAACGGCTTCGAGCCGGTGCCGCTCGACACGAGTGAATTCTTGAAGTCGGGCGGCTCGGTGTTTTGTTTGAAGCTCGCGTGGTGAGGCGCGGCTTCAGCTCCCTGGGGTAGGGAGGGCGCCGAAGCCGCGGCAAGGCGGACGCCGCTTCACGCCGCGCAGCCGCCGCTTGCGGAGCATCCGCTGTCAACGGTGCACGCGCCGCTTGCCTCCGGCTTCGATTCGATGCGGTTCCACGGCATCTTCGACAGTGCGATTCCCATGCCGCAGGTATTTGTAATCGCTGCGAACACGAGCCCCGCGCCGATGAACCCGGCGATTCCGTACAGAATCGGATGCACCAAAAAGCCGAGGGCCATCCCGAGCACCACCATCGATCCGGCGACGAGGCGCACCTGGCGCTCGAGCGACCAGCGCCCCACGGCGCCGCCGACCAGCGGGAAGCCCGCTTTCTTCCATGCCGCGAGGCCTCCCTCGAGCACGGAGACGCCCGGCCGCCCGGCGAAGGCCGGCGCCGCCATCGACGCGCGCTTGCCGCTTGCGCAGAGCAACACGATCGGCCGGTCGGCCGGAATCGAAGCCGCGGCCTGAGCGATGCGCTCGAGCGGAATGTTGATGGCTCCCGCCAGCCGCTCATTGCTGAATTCGGACTCGCTGCGCACGTCGACCAGAGACATGGCTGTCTTCTGCTCCAGCCGCGAGTTCAAGTTGTAAGGATCCAGAGGCTCGACCTGCGCCGCGGCCCCGGTGCGGTTCGCCTCGAGGATGAATTTCATGTTTCGCGGCTCCGGCGGTTTATTGCCTTCGTACTTTTCCGCGAACTTCTCGATGTCGCTCTCGAGGAAGGCCACGCTCGTGCGCCGCTCGTCGCCGAGCCTCGAGTGCGTGCGGCCGACGTAGTCATGCCCGGGGTAGACCACCATCGAGTCGTCGAGCGGGCGAATCTGGCGGGCGATCGAACGATACAGAGCGCGCGGGTCGCCTCCGATGAAGTCGGTTCGGCCCGTCGTTCCGATGAGTAAGGTGTCGCCGGTGAACACTGCATCCGCGGTCGCGATCGAGATCGAGTCGGGAGTGTGTCCCGGCGTCTCCAGGACGCGCAGCTCATGGGTGCCGATCTTCACCACGTCGCCGTCTTTCACGCGGCGCGTCGTCACGAGGGAACTCGCGCCCGCTGACATCACAATTTCGGCGCCTGTCTCCTTGCGCAGGCGCGCCGCCCCCGAGAGGTGATCGGCATGGGTATGCGTATCGATCACCGCCCGAAGAGTGAGCTTCGCCGCGGAGAGCCGAGCGAGCAGCGCATCGACGCCTTCGGCGCGCGGATCGACGATGGCCGCCTCTCGCGACTCCGGGTCGTAGACGAGGTAGGCGAGGCACCCTTCGATGCGGTGCTGCTCGACGATGAGCCCGAGACCGCGCTCGACGTGCGCCCTTTCGTTGGAGGTGGGATTCGCGTGGGTCGTAGCCATGGATAGCTCCTGGGGTATTCGGTTCGATCTCTTGATTCGCACTTGACTATATAACTATGCGCTCATATAGTCAAACAGCCTGAAGTGGCCGCGACCCCCACGAACGAAGCACCATGAAAACCACCCTCTCCGATCACCTTCTTGAGCGCATCGCCGAGCGCTTCCGCGTCCTCGGAGAGCCGGCTCGCTTACGAATCCTGCGGCGACTGCTGGCGGGCGAATGCACTGTCGGCGAGCTTGCACAGGAGGCCGACCTCTCCCAAGCCAATACGAGCAAACATCTTGCGGTGCTTCTGGCGGCTCGCCTTGTGGAGCGACGCTCCGAGGGTAACTCTGCGATCTACCGCGTGAATGACCCGACCCTCGCGCCGTTGTGCCAGCTCATGTGCGACGGCTTTGCCGCACGCCTCGAGGCCGAAGCGCGCGCGATCGGCGCCTCCATTGAGCCCGCGCGGGGGGCGGTCGCCCGCCGGCCGCGCCGCGCTACTTCTTAGGCGGCTCGGGCTTTTTGGCGGGGTCGATGGCGTTCTTCTTGACCCAGCTCAGCATCTCGTCGGCGAGCGTCGCGCGCGCTGTGAATAGATCGGCGCCGCGGTTGTCGATCGGAAGATTTTTGATCTCCAATTTTCCGCCCTTCTGCTTGGCGTAGAACTCGAGCCGCGTCGCGTTCTCTTTGTCGTCGGGGTACTTTCCCGTCACAACCATGACGGGCTTGGCCGCGAGCTTCTCGATCGGCTTCGAATTGTCATCTTTCGTACGCGAGTCCGCCAGCAGCGGAGAGAGCACAATCACGGCCTTCGCCG
This sequence comes from Planctomycetota bacterium, assembly GCA_016792805.1. Lineage (GTDB taxonomy): Bacteria > Planctomycetota > UBA1135 > UBA1135 > JACQFD01 > JAEUHX01. The sequence goes on along the minus strand of JAEUHX010000021.1, from coordinate 28,834 downwards.
CCTCGTCATTGGAGGCGTGCTTCAGCGCGAGCGTGGCGCCGAAGCCAGCGCCGATGAGCACGAGCGAATCGGTGTCGACGCCCGCCTGATCGCCGCAGTGCTTCAGCACCGCCGCGAGGTCGCGCCGCATGCTCTTGAAGAGCTCATCTTTGATTTCGATGTCGCGGCCATTCTTGCCCTTCGTGCTCTCGCCGTGACCGCGCAGGTCGAACGTTACTGTTGCGAAGCCCGCCCGGAAGAACTTGTTGGCGGGTTCGGCGAAGGGCGCGCGCTTGCCTTCGGCGTCATGAATGAAGATCACGAGAGGCGCCTTGCCCTCCTTGCGTTTCGGAACGGCGAGGTCGCCGGCGATCGTGTACCCGTCGTCGGTCTCGATCTTGAAAGCATTGGGCTTTTGAACAGCGGCGAAGGCGAGGAGGCACGGCAGAGCCGAGGCGGCGAGGATCGTGCGCATGGCGTTCCTAGGATACGGTCTCAGGAGGGGCTCGGTTTCGACTCGGACGGGGAGAAGGGGCGGCGGGCGGTTGCTGCGGCCGTCATCCGAGGCGGATCATCGCGCGGTGCGCATCCTCCTCACGAACGACGACGGACTCCACGCGACGGGAATCTCGGCGATGTACGACACGCTGGCCGGCGCGGACGGCGCCGTCGGCGGGCCGCTCCCCGATCCGCCCGACGCGGTGCTGCGCAGCCCTCGCTCGGTGGTCTTCCCGGTGGCGCCGCTCACGGTGCAGTCGGCTGCGGGGCATGGGATCACGCTGCACGAGCCGCTGTTCGTGAAGGAGGACGCGCTTCGCAACGGCGTGCGCGGATTCGCGGTCGACGGGCGTCCCGCGGACTGCGTGAAGCTGGCCCTCCGCGAGCTCTGGCCGCAGCGCTACGGCGGTGGGACGTTGCCGGACCTAGTGGTATCCGGGATCAACCATGGCGCGAATTGTGGGATCAGCGTGCTCTACTCGGGGACGGTGGCGGCGGCGCTCGAGGCGGCGTTCCTCGGGGTGCCGTCGATCGCGGTGAGCTTGCTGCTGCGGAAGTCGGCTCCGCGGTTCGACGTGGCCGCGCGCTGGGCGCGCGAGGTGATCGAGATGTGCCTTGCGGGTGGGATGCTGCGGCCGCACGAATGCTTGAGCATCAATCTTCCGATCTGCGAGGAGGAGAGGCCGCTTCCACGCGTGGTGGTTTGCCCGATGAACACGCATCGGCTGATCGATGAGTATGATCGACGGGAGAGCCCGGCGGGGGAAGTGTATTATTGGCCTTCGAAGCTCGGTCTCGAGTTCCACGCGACGGATAAGGGGACGGACGTGGAGGAGCTCTTCAATGGCGCCGTGACGGTGACGCCGCTGGCGTTCGATTTGACGCATTACGGCACGTTGGAGCGCTGGTCGAAGCGGCTCGCGCGCGATCAGGGAGCGAAGCCGTAGCGCGCATTTGACGATTTGTGGAGTCGGCGCGTGCATGTTCTTAATTGAGAAGTGGGGTCGGCGCGTGCGCCGACCGGTTTGCGCGCGCGCGCGCGCGCGGCTGGCGGGTTGTGTCTTGAGTCCTCGGAACTCGCCGCGCCAAGAGCGACCGACGCCCCATTCCCAGCCGGCGCCCATTTGTAACGGCGTCGATGCGCTCGAAAATGTACATCATGCCGTAGGGCGCGGGCATCGCCCGCGAGGATTCGGCGGCGCTTGCGCCGCCGGATGAAGAACCGCGCTGCCCGTCCGTCATCGCGCGAGGCAAGCCCCGCGCCATGGTTCGGCGCGTGCGCCACCCTACCGATCGACTGGAAGGAAGACGCGTCGCGTTGGTCCGACGAGGATGAAGAGGACGTTTCAAGAGTGCTCCCTGTGCTTGCGCTGGTGCTGCGCACTGCGAGCGCGAGGAATCGTCGTCCAGCGCAAGGAGCCTATGCCCAGGCGCAGCCAAGGAGTTTCGTCGAGGACGAGGCGACGCAGCGATGGGCGACGAGGCCCGCGCGCAGCTCGGATGACTTTGAATCGTCCTCTGAAGGCGCGCCGGGATCTCGCGGCCTCCGATTACCCGAGCTCGAGCTGCCGCTTCGCGTCGACTTCGTCGCGGTTCAATAATTCGATCGCTTCGTCGAGCCTCTCGCGCAGCGTGTAGCTTCCCGGGAGCGCATGGCGGAGCTGGCGCAGGCACTGAATCGCCGTCCGAAATGTGCGGACAAGGTCGCCCGGCGCTGCGTCGGTGTGGCGATCGAGGGCGTCGATGGGGTCGCCCTCGCACCACGCGAATGTTGCAAATGTGAGAGAGAAGTCGGGCTTCTTGATCTCCTCGGGGATCAGCAGTCGCTTCTCCTCTTTCTTGAGGTTACGCACCACCTCGTTCACCGCGCGCTTGGTGCGGTTGAACGCGGAGGGGACGGGCTGCTCGAGCGACTCGCCCTTCCGCCCTTCGTGGATGATTCCCACAAAAACGGCCGCCAGGTGCTTGCCGCTCAGCTCCTCCAGCGCGCCGCGGAAAAGGCTGTCGGCGAACTGCACCTCATAGGCCGAAAGCCGCGCTGCGATCTTGCCGCGATCGGTGAGCCCGCCCTCGTCGATGAAACCCGTCTCCCGCAGAAACTGTAGCTTCCTGCGCAGGAGGTCGAGCTGGCGCTCGCGGTTTTTTTCGCGGCGATCCGGCGACATCTCTTCAAATTGGTAACGATTGAACGATCGCTCCCACGCCTCCTCGATGCGCGCTCCCAGGTGCTCGATGAGCCGCAGCAGCGTGGCGTAGGCGAGGTTGAATCGCGAGCGCACGGGCTCCAGCTCGCCGAACACGATGCGCTCCACGGGCGCATCGTGCAGGTCTTCCGTGTCGAGCACGCTCACGACACATCCTTCGCGGTCGATTCCTTGCCGCCCGGCGCGTCCCGCCATTTGCATATAATCGCGCGCTCGAAGCCAATCGAACGCGACGCCATTGAACTTCCGCAACGAGTCGAAGACCACCGTGCGCGCCGGCATGTTGATGCCCATTGCGAACGTCTCCGTCGTGAAGAGGAGCTTCAACAATCCGGACGTAAATAATCGCTCCACGATCTCCTTGTGGACCGGCAGCATGCCTGCGTGGTGGTAGCCGATCCCGCGCGTCGTGAGATTGCGCAGCTCCACAAGGTCGCCCGCCACTTCCTGGTGGAACGCCGCGCAGGTTTCGTCAAAGAGCCGGCCGATGCGCTCCTGCTCCGTGCGCGTCAGCAGGTTACGCCAGCCGTTCCGCCGCGCGCGCCGCTCGCACTCCTTGCGGCTGAAGCAAAACCACAGAACCGGCACCAGCTCGCGGTTTTGTAGAGAGTTGAGCAGCCCCTTCGCCAGATCGGGATCGAGGTATCGGAACCCGCTCATGCCGACGCGACGGCGCATTCGGTCGAGATCCTGGAGGTCGAACTCGCCGACTTTGGGGTGGTAGCCAAAGTGGCGCAGCGGCACCGGCCGCCAGCTCGACTCCACCTGCTCGACGGGGTGCGCGTGCACCGTGCGCAGCCAGCGCACAAATTGGTCGAGATTAGGAATTGTTGCGCTCAACGCCACAAATCGGATCGACGGCGGAGCAAACAGGATCGTCTCCTCCCAAACCGTGCCGCGGTCGAAGTCGTCCAAATAGTGAACTTCATCGAAGATCACCACTTCCACGTCGAGCAGCCGCTCCGGAGCGTCGAAGATCTCGTTGCGCAGAATCTCCGTCGTCATGATCAGCAGCGGCGCTTCGGGGTCGATCGACACGTCGCCGGTCAATAATCCGACCGTCGTGCCGGCCGCGGCCTTGAAGTCGCGGAATTTCTGATTCGAGAGCGCCTTGAGCGGCGACGTGTACACGACCCGCTTCCCGCGCGCGATCGTCTCGGCGATGGCGATCTCCGCCACGAGCGTCTTACCGGCGCCGGTCGGTGCCGCCACGACGACCGACTTCCCGGCGCGGATCGCCGAGGCGGCGACGCGCTGGAACGGGTTTAGCTCGTAGTTGCGAAACCGCGTCGGCGCGTCGGCGGGGATCTCGATGGCGGCGGGCGCGCTCTCTCGGGCGATGCTCGGCGGCGCCTCCTGCGCGACCTCCTCGTACGGCGACCGGGCGCCCTCGGCCCCGAAGCGGAACCGCTCGGACGGCGGCGCACTCGCCTTCGAGCGGCGGCCTCGCCCCTTGCCGTTGCCCCGCGGCTTGCCGGGGCTCGGCGGACGACTGCGCTTCCAAGGCTTGCGCGGAGGTGTCACGGAGGACAACAAGATACGGGGCCTCGCCGAATTGCCACCCCAATCTCTGGTTGAGATTCCCATCCTGCGGCGATAGACCACCGGTGGCCCGTCGCGTTCCTGTCGAGCGCCGGGTTTGCCGCCATGGAAAAGCTCCAAGAACTCGCTCAGGCCCGCCTCGTGCAGCGCCGGCTTTCGTCCGTCAAAGTCGTGCTTCGCATGCTCCACGATGAGCTCGACCTTTCCCACGACCAGCGAATTGTGATGGACCGCGCGCTGGTGGAGAACCTGGTCTCCCACCTCGAGCTTTTTGTGGAAGATACAGAAAGCGATCTCGGCGTGGCGCGCGCGCCGGTGCCTGGGGGGGTTCATGGAGCCAACGGCAACGCCGAGCGGCGAACGGCGATCGTTCCCGACAAAGCCGTTCCGCGACTCAATTAGTGAGGATGAGCGACGCCCGCACGCTGCGCGGGCTCGCCCTGTGGATTTGTTTGCGTCGAGCGCGGATCGATGACGAGCGCCGGCCCTGAGGCATTTGCGGGTTCGACGGCGCCTGTGGCGCCGAGCGCCGGGGCCGCGCCATCGACGGCCGCCGCAAAGAGCAGTGTGCGCGCGTCGCGGCGAAGTCCATTTTTGGCGGCGGGGTTCTTTGCGTGCCTCGCCTTGGCGGTGGCGGCGCTCGTGAAGCTCTCGCACCGCGCGGGCGAGGAGCTGGCGGTCTTCCGCGTGGAGCCGGCCCGCACGCGCACGCTGCAGTGGCCGACGTGGGTGCCCTCCGAGTGGGAGGCGCAGGCGCGCGAGATTGGCTCCCGGAGAACTCAATTTTCGGTGTTTGATGACGCGGCGGTCGACGCGCTGCGTGCCGAATATGAGGCATTGCCGTGGGTGAAATCGGTCTCGGCGGTGGAGCGCAAGCTGCCGCGGACAATCCAGCTCGCCGTGACGCCGCGGGCGCCGGTCGCACTTGTGGAAGCCGGTGGCGAGCGCCTGCTGGTCGACGAGCAGGGGTGCGTGCTGCCGCGCGGCACCTTCGACGGAACTGTGATTGCGCTTCTGGCGCGCATCACGCGGCGCAACGCGTTTGCGGAGGTGCCTTCGCCGGGGCAAGTGTGGAACGACGAGGGCGTAGCCGACGGCATTTCTGTGGCACTCACGCTTCCGCGGCTCGTGCATTACGCGCCGGGGATTCAAATCGTTGAGATCGACGTGACCAATAGCCAGGGGCGCATCGATCCGCAGGAGACCGAGATCCTTTTAGTGACATCGACCGGCGTGAAGATCAAGTGGGGGCGCGCGCCGCGCACGGCACGTTTTGGTGAGCTTTCCCCGGACGTGAAGTTTGCAAACCTCGCCGAGGTCGCGCGCCAATTCCCCGGTCTGGCTGGCGTCACCTGTATCAATCTGCGCTTCGATCAAGCCGACGTGTTCGACGCGGCGGGACAGTGGATTCCGAGGCCGCTGGCGAGCAGGTAGCGCATCGCCGCGGCGTTCAGCGCGCCTTCGTCAGCCTCAGCAGCGCCGACTTCACGGATTCAGCATCCAAGTTGACGGGAATCGGTGCTGTTTGTGTCGGGGAGCGGATTTCGATCGGGCCGCCAATTGCGCTCGACAGGAATTCCATTTGTGCATTCCCTTCGGATCCCTCGCGGCGCACGTAGAGCAGGATACGCACATTTCCCATGCTGCGCATCTCGACCGTTGCGCGGCCTCTCCGGTCGAAGCCCACAACTGGGGAATTTGAGATTTCACCGAGGATCCAATTGTCGGCACCGCGTCCCGAGTCAAGCTGCACACAGAGTTGATAGGGCTCCGGCGGCAGCGCGGCGAGATTCTGTAGCGCGAGCTCGACTTGCGGCGCTGCATGCAGGACGACGCGCACGCCGTCACGCAGGTTCGGCACATGTTCGCACATATATCCCGGACCGCCGAACCAGGCATCAACGGACGGGTAACGAGTCATCAGAGTCGCACGGCCCTTTTGTACCACGATGTCGTTGTTCTCATAGCTGCCCGGGCCATGAAAGGTTCCTGTCGCGGATGGCACCGGGAGCCCCATGGCGTCGACTACTTCAATATTCAATATGTGAACGCCATGCGTGAGGTCGATGTCTGGGACGCGCGTCGTTTCACCCGCGACGACGAAGGCCTCGAGAATCGGCGCAAGCGGCTCCCAAGTGAACACGCGAGAGTCACTGATACCGATCCTCCATTTCCCGGGACGAAGCCCCTGTGCGCTCCATGCTCCGTCAGCGGACAGCGCGGCCCCGAGTTGTTCCCCCGTCTGTTCCTCGCCGGTAAGGGGCTCGTACTGAATGGTGAGTTTTACATCTTCCCGACGCATCATTGGTGAAAGCAAAACGCGGCCTTCAAGTCCGCCTCCGCGGCGCATCACGATCAGTACGTCCCGCGATCCACTTCGACAGATTTGTGGTTTCGCACTGGGCCACCCGTGAGCGGTAGCGCGAAGCTCCAGGTCGGAACAGAACGCTGGCGCGCGCAGCTCGAAGCGCCCCTTGGCGTTGGAGAGCGCCGACCAGGACATTCCGCGTCGAGATCGGGCCTCCCAGGACTGATCTGTGCGGTTTGAATCCGGATTGGGAATGAGCTCCGGCCGAATCTGCCCAACGACATCCACTTTCGCTGCCGCAATCGGCTGGCCTGCATCGTCGACCACGGTGCCCGTGACGAGCGGTCCCAACGCTTCGAGCTGCACGTCGCCCAGCTCGAGCCAGCGGCCCGCAGGAAAGCCAGGCACAACCACAATCGCCTGCAGCGCGGAGGCATCGGCCTCCTCGAGCGCCAACAGCATCGGATCGCTCGCGTCGACGAGACGCAGCGGAATGAGCACAAATCCGATGTGATCTGTGCGTACCGCGAAGCTGTTGGGGTCGGGCCTCGACCAGCCGCTCGACGTCCATGAGTAAGGACTGACTGTGAGTTTCAGGCCGGCGCAGGGGCCATCCGGCCCGAGCACACGCATGCGCACGCCGAGCTCAAGCCCGTTTCCCGGTCGCGGCAGCAAGCTGTCGTGGGCCGGGCGAAGACTCGGCCGGCCGACTCGCACCCGAGTTCCCGATTCGGCGGAGCTCGTCTCCGGCGCGGGCGCGACCTCTTGTAGCGTCTCTGAGGTGGTAAGCGCGGAGCTCGAGATCTCTTCCACGGGAATCGAGCTCTCGAACACCAGCCACGCGAGCACACTGAGGATCGCGGCAGCCAAGGCGAGCAGCAGCACGGGCCTCTTCATGGGGTTCAGTCTTTGGAGCGAACGGCGCGTGTCTCGCCGGCGAAGTTCACATGTATGAGGGAGATTCGAGAGCTCAAGCTGAGTATGTTCGTCTCCCAGGGTTCCCGTGTTGCAGCGAAGGCATCTCCTCGAATCGGGCCAAAGGCCACCGCACCAGCTTCTCGGGGCCTTCCGGAATGTCCGCATCTGGACGGACCGATAACAAGGGCGGGGGGGAGGCGAACTCCTTTTGTGCGGACCGAAGGTAGCTAGCGAGATGGATGTCTTTGTCGAGCATTCGCTTCGCCTTGAGCATGCCACAGATCATCGTTTCGCCATGAGCTTCTGTGCCGCGGATCGCACAGCCTCAGGGTCGATAGAGACCACGATTGGAGCGATAATCTGCGAGGAATGAACCTCGAGAGGGCCACATGCCGCCTCTGGCAAGAATTCTACAGATGCACCGGGCTCGCTCGAGCTGCGCACGAATGCGATCACGCGCAACCGCCCCACGCTGCATGTCTCGAGAATCGCTCGGCCATTTCGGTCGAATGCTGCAATCTGCGAGCGCGAAAGCGCGCGGAGAGAGAGGTTCTCAGGATCACACTCGGTCTCGAGCACCACGCAGAGTTCCTGAGGGCTCGGCGGCAACGCATCGGCGTTCCGCAGAGTCACCTCGATTCGCTGGGCGGCACGCAGCACGACCCTTGCGCCGTCTCTCAGTTCGGGGATGTGTTCACTTAGGTACGCCGATCCTCCAAGCCACGCGTCAACGGTTGGATACCGGGTCAGGATGATTGCGCGACCGTTGCGAACCTCGATTTCGTTGTATTCTTGACTTCCGGCTCCGCGGAAAGTCCCACTGGCCATGGCGACCGGGCGCCCACGCGAGTCCATCACATCAATCGACAGGACGTGCACATTTCCCGAGACGACGATGTCAGGAACGCGCGCAATGCTGTCTGCTGTCACATATACTTCTATCGGCGGGACGAGCGGTTCGGGAGCAAGGACGCGCGAAGCGGTCAAGGTGATTCTCCACGTGCCAGGGCGACGCCCGGTTGCACGCCAACTTCCATCCTCTTCCAGCAGCGGATGCATTAAATCGTCGAGATCGCTGGAGCCAGCCTGACGCACTGATTCGATTAGGAGTTTCACATCTTGCGCGCGGATCTCAGGAGGCAGCAGCACGCGGCCCTCCATCCAACCGGCGTTCGGTATCACAATCAAGATGTCGGTTGCCCCGGTCATGCAAATCTGTGGCTTCACTCGCGGCCGTCCTTCCGCATTGGCTTGTATCTCAAGCTCTGCGCACATGGACGGTGCACGCAGCTCAAAGTACCCATTTGCGTCAGATACGATCGACCACATCGGACCACCTAGAAAGCGGCGCTCAGACGCGAGAACGTGCGGCTGCTGTGGTCTCTCCAATTCATACTCCGGTCGCAGTCGTCCGCGTACGAAGAGCGTTGCTCCGGATATTGGCTTCCCCGTCGAGTCCACCACGACTCCAGCGACCTCAACGGGCGGTAGCTCCAGCTGCACGGTTCCGGCGTCGACCCAACCGTGTTGTGGGATCGAACTCAATGCGATAATTGCCTGTAGCCTCGGATGCGTTGCGTCGGTGAGCGTCAGCACCATGCGTGAGATTGAGTCCGTGGGAGGCAGCGGCACGATGAGTAGTCCGTCTCTATTGGTGAGCGCGTTCAGGCCATAGCCCGCGGACACCCCCGATGATTGATGACATTGAGCATGAACTCGAATTTCCTTGTGAGCATGGGGTATGTCGCTCTGAAGCACTCGCAGTCGCAGAATGGGTAGCGCTGAACCGACACGAATCGGCAATTCAACTCGCTCGAACGGGTGGATCGGCCCTCGAGCTTTGGCAGACGCTTCCACATCAGGGCCCACCATTCTGTAGATTCCTTCGAGTTCAAGGCCGGTCTCCGCGAAAGCGAGTTCTCCAATATCGGTATCTACTCGAACAATACTATTTCCGGGATCGAAGGGCGGCCTCCCCAGCGAAGCGTCGCAGACCCATGTGCTGGCCACGCCATGGCGGCTGAGATATCGGTCCATGGCCCGTCCATCGGGATCCAAGAGGTGTACTCCAACTAGCCCGATCTCTGGCAGGTGCAGAATTGCATCTCGGGCGGGCAGCGATTTCTCCTCGAGAAGAAACGACTTTGGCTCCCGTAGTAATGCGATCGGTTCGAGTACAACGCGCCCGGAACGGACGGACAATTCCGACCAGACAGCACTTGAAATATGAAGGTCACCAAATGCGTCAGTCTTGAGATCCCAGTCGGAGTTCTCCATCCGCTCACCGGTTGGCAGAGCTCGAGGTACGAACCTCAGTCCAGGAATCGGGCGTTCGGCGCGATCACGTACCTGAACGACCCAATCGGCATTCTGTCGCGCACTTCTCGGCGTAGGGGATCCCGCCGGAACGACAAGTCTCTGATCCGAAAGATGTGCGCTGACCGCCGGCTTAGTTGTGGCCTCGGAAGCCAACATAACTAATTCTTCGCTGGCACTCGAATCTGCGTGGATCGGTGGGATCGCAAGAGCTGGAGCGGAAGCTCCGTTCTGAAGTGCAATCCACGCGAGCGCTCCGAGGATCGCTGTAGCCAAAGCAAGAATCAGCACGCGCAGCTTCACGCGGAGATCTTAGGGTCCCATGGCTTGGCGAGCTTGGTGACGGCTCCGTCCCCATCGGGCCTACCGTTCAGTAAAAGCCCTCGAGACATCATCATGACCTGGAACCGATTCGGGGCGAATCCCAGGGTGGTGCACGCGTCCGATCGAGAAGCCCTGGAAGTGTTCGAGCTAGGCGCGCCGGCATGAATCGCGCGTGCCCGCCACCACCCACCGCCCTCCTGGCTTCACCGTCGTTGACGCGCCGGGGCATGGGCCGTACCCTCTTCGGCCCTTTTGGCGGCGGTCCGTCTTGCGGGCGCCGTCGTCTTTCCAACCCAATCTCCCCGTAGCTCCTCCGATGCCTCGTCAGCGAACCACGATGATGACGCGAGAGGGCGTGTCGCGCAGGTGGCACGTCGTCGACGCGTCTCGCCACTCCCTTGGCCGTCTCGCCGTGAAGGTGGCGGAGGTCCTGATGGGGAAGCACCGGCCGACCTTCACGCCGAACCAGGACACGGGCGATTTCGTCGTTGTGACGAACGCCTCGAAGCTCGTCCTCACCGGCTCGAAGCCCGACAAGAAGCAGTATCAGACCTACTCGCTCTACCCGGGCGGTCAGCGCACGATCCCCGTGCGCCGCTGGACCGAGGAGAAGCCGGAGCATGTGATCCGTCTCGCCGTCCGCCGCATGCTTCCCAAGTCGAAGCTCGGCAAGCAGATGATCAAGAAGCTCAAGATCGTCGCCGGCGCGGAGCACCCGCACTCGGCCCAGAAGCCCCAGGCGCTGGCCGTCTGAGCTTCGGCGTACGGCGCTTGCGCGCCTCTCGAACGAACCCGATTTCGCTGTAACACTTCTTCACTTTTCATTCGATGGCAGACGCCACACTTTCCCGCGGAACCGGCCGTCGCAAGACGGCGATCGCCCGCGTGCGCCTTCTCGCCGGAACGGGGACGATCCTCGTCAACTCGAAGCCGTACGACCAGTTCTTCTGCGCGCTGCAAGACCGCACGCGCGTGAAGGCCGCCCTCGAGGCGACGGGCGCGGCCGACAAGTTCGACGTGAACATCCTCGTCGAGGGCGGCGGCCCGACGGGCCAGTCGGGTGCGGTCCTCATGGGGCTCGCCCGCGCGCTCAAGGCGCACAACCCGATCTACGAGCCGATCCTTCGTCAGCACGGGATGCTCACCCGCGACAGCCGCATGAAGGAGCGCAAGAAGTACGGCAAGCGCGGTGCGCGCCGCTCGGTGCAGTTCTCGAAGCGCTAAACGGCGCAGCCTCACAGGCGGTTTCGGCGCGCGACGCTCCATGCTCCGCGCCCTCGATTCTCCTCGGCGAGTTGGCGGGCTTTCGGCCTTCCAGCTCGCCGCGTCGTTCTCCGGCCACTCTGGGGCGTCCGACCACAGGCAAGCTCTGAAATGGGGCCGACCCCGGAAAGGAATGCCGGCTAGCCAGCGCGCGGCGACCGAAGCCCCCATGCGCTACCCTAGCGGCCCGCGCTTCACGGCTCGGGCCCGCACGCCGCGGCGCCGGTAACTCGCGCCGCACACACAACGCTCACCAATCCACAAAGCTACTTTTTCGAACTCGAATCGATGGCTGGTCATTCCCCTTGGCATAATATCAAGCATCGCAAGGCGGCGATCGACGCCAAGCGTGGCAAGATCTTCTCCAAGTATGCGCGCCTCATTACGTCGGCGGCTCGGCAGGGCGGCGGCAATATCAACGATAACCTGAAGCTACAGTATGCCGTCGAGAAGGCTCGCGCGCAGAACATGCCGAAGGACACGATCGAGCGCGCCATCAAGAAGGGCACGGGCGAGCTCGGCGGTGACAGCTTCGAAGAGGTGATCTATGAGGGCTATGCGGTGGGCGGCGTCGCCGTGCTGGTCGAAGCCCTCACCGACAACCGCCATCGCACGGCGCCCGAGGTCAAGAAAACCTTCGAGGCGCGCGGCGGGAATCTGGGCGCGCCCGGCAGCGTGTCGCGCATGTTTCAGCGGCGCGCGTCGTTCCGCGTCGCGAACGTGGAGCTCGGCGAAGACAAGCTCACAGAAGCGACGCTCGAGTCCGGCGCCGAAGATCTCAAGAATGAAGACGGCGGGTTCACGATTTATGGTGATCCGACGCAGTTCGGACAGATCAAATCCGCGCTCGAGAAGCTCGGCGTGAAGATCGCCGAAGCGGAGTTTGTCTACGAGCCCACGCTCACAATTCCGGTCGACGCCGAGGTGGGGCGAAAAGTGATCGCCCTGCTCGAGGCGCTCGAAGACAACGAAGACGTCCAGAACGCGTACGCCAACTTCGAGATGACCGAAGAGGCAATGAAGGAGCTCGGCTCGTGAAGAAGCCCACAAAAAAGCCCGCGGCCCGCGCTTCCAAAGAATCCCCGAAGAAGGCGCAGCCCAAGGCACGCGCCAGCGCGAAAAGAGAGCCGTCGCGTCCTGAGCAGGGCGCTATTGCTGCCGTGCTCACGAGCGATGCTGGAACGGCGCGCGCCGTTGCGGCCGCGATCCCCGGCGCGGCGTGGGTGCGCACCGAGGCGGCGCTCCTCTCGGAAGTCACCACGGGCGCTCGAATTGTGCTCATCGACGCCGGCTGCGACGGCGCCAACGCCTACGAGGTGCTCCGCCGCCTGCGTCCGCGCTCGCGCGGGCGATTCGCATTGTTGCATTCGGCCGGCCCGAAGGCGGAGCCGGCGATTCAGGCGCTTGCGCGCTTCGCCGGTGCCGAAGCCGTTTTGTCACTTCCCCCCAAGGCGGCGGAGCTCAAGAAGTTCGCCAAGCCTGCGGCAGCGCTCGAATCGCCGGATCAGCTCCTCGCGGCACGCGAGGAGAAGGCGGCTTCGAGCGAAGCGTTTAGCCAGCGCGTGCTCTCCGAGGTCTCCCATCCGCACGACCCCGAGCTGCTGGCGGCGATCTCCGACCCGGAGACGCGCCTGCATTCGTCGTCCTACGGCGCCTTCGCGTTCGACCTCGAGTTCAAGCGCGCCCAACGCTTCGGCATGCCGTTCTCGATCGCGGTCGTCGGCTTCGAAGGGGAGGCCAAGACGGAGACGCTGCTGGAGCTCGCCGGCATTTTCCTCAACGAAATTCGCGACACAGATACGCTCGCGCGTTTTAGTGTGAATCAATTTTTGTTTCTTCTTCCCAATACTCTCGTCGAGGGAGCGCGCGCGATGCTCGAGCGCATTGCAGCGAGCGTGAAGAAGCGCGGTCTGCGCGACGTCGTGGGCGACCCGATCCTTCTCGCAGGCGGCGTCGCGGGCGCCGACACCATGGGCTCCGAGTCGCGCGAGCAGCTCTACGCCCGCGTGGCGCGCGCCTTCGAGAAAGCGCGCGACGGATCGCTCGCGGCCGTGGTGGCTTAGCAACAGACGCTCGGTTTTCGCTGCCCGTGGTAGTATCGGCCCGACCTCGAGAGAGAGGCGGGTATGCCGATCCAGAAAACTGGCAGGGCTGTTTGGTTGAAGATCGCTGGAGCGTTCGCGCTCGGCGTTCTGTTGGGAGTCGCCGGATCGTTGGCCGCGGGTGCAGCGGATTCAGTAACTCCTGTATCGTATGCCGGCGAGCACATCGTCGGTTCGAACTCGGAGCCTTCCGCTGCGCCAGCCACGGCGCTGACGCTCACGTCGCGTGAGACGATGAGCCGCTCGTCAGGGCCCCTCGAGATCCCCACGGAGCCCAGGGAATATTGGGTTCTGGGGGTGGAACTCTAACAGTTATTTACAGAAAGAACAGTACACTGGCCAAGTCCGGCCCCAACAACAAGTAGACGCTCCCGATTCCCATGATAAATCTGACACAGGTCCGATCGTATTTGTCTTCTGATCACACAGTTCCTTTCGCTGGCCTTCTCGCCGCCTTCCTATCCGTCGGCTTCGCCATCCAATCACCGAAGCAGGCCGGTTCGGAGCCTTTGCCGGCCGGGTCGGTCTGGCATGGAGTTCAAACTCAATCGAACTTACAGGGAGAGAATCCGATAGTGCTCTATGTTGCCTCCCGCTTAGACGATGCTTACGAGGGCACGGTCTGGTTCCCGACCTTCAACAACGGTGTAATCAAGGTTTCAGGACGAATCGGCCCAAAGTCCAATATTACCCTCGACTTCCGCGAAGTTGTTTACGGCCAGTCCACCGCGCAGAAGCCTGGCGTGTTTGGAGACGCCTACTCGTCGGGGACACTGGAGCGCGATCGCATCGTCACCACAGGAAAGTCCAAGGCTCAAGGTCCTGTGCTGAACCTGACCTATCGACTGTCGAGAGCTAAGTAGCCATTGGGGTTCCGGAGCGGGACAAAATCGCCTTCGAGCCTGTCGAAGACTCCGCGCTCGAGGCGCTTGCGGAGCAGCCAATACCCGTTGCGATCCCAGACCAGGATCTTCAGCCGGTTGCGATGGCGCATGAAGAGAAGATACCAATGACCGGTGATCGGGTCCTCGGATAGCGAGTCTCGGGCGAGTCCACCGAGCGTCCAGGGCGTCACGCAGACCTTGGTGATCATCTGCACGCTCTGCAGCCCGCGCTCCTGCGGAGAAGCCAAGAATTCCCGCCAGTGCACTTCGGCCTCCGCGAGCTAGACGTTCACGCCCAGGACGGACCGCTTGCCCAGCACGTCGATCCCGACGACGATGAGGACGGCACAATTCACCACCTTCCCGCCATGCCGGACCTTTTCGTAACGTGCGTCGAGCAGCAGCTAGGGACACACCCCCAACGGCCGATTTCGCCAAGCGCCGAAGTGCTCGTCGAGCTCCGAGGTGATGCGAGAGACCTGCGAGGAACTCACTTGAAAGCCACAGAGCTCTTCTGTGATCTTGAGCATTCTCCGAGTGGAGACACCAAGGAGGTAGCTCTCGGACACCGCAGCGACGAGGGCGCGATCGAGCGCCTTGGGGTAGAAGAGCTCGGAGCCCTCCGCAAGCCCGCGGGCCTGCGGGATCGCAAGCGTGAGCTTTCCGACACGCGTGGCCAGGACCTTGCTCCTGAACCCATTGTCGTGCCCTCGGCGCTCCTGGGCGCGCTCGTGTGAGTCCGCAGGCAGATACTGCTCCCGCTCGATCTTCATCATTTCGTTGAGGAGCATCTGGAGAGCTTCGGCGAGGCCGCCGATGGCTTCTGTGAGGAGGATTTCCAGGATCCGAGGATGGACTGTAGCTTCTGCGTCGTTGTGTCCATCTGATCATCTCTCTTCGCCCTCTACTGACATTTAACTTGGGGAGAGACTTGTCTCACGAGACGTTGGCACAAAGGGGAAAGCGCTCCACGACGTGGCGGGTACTTCGGAATGGTGGCGTCGAATCGATCACGTTTGACCCGACCGAATGCGGCGTAGACGCAATTCTGGGAGGGATCCGGCTTGTCAATCGTCTCGAGAGATAAGCGGGCGCTCAAAGCTCAAGCATTTTGGGTCGGATACTCCCGCCCCAAGAGATTCACAGATCGAAACGGAGGAGCTTCGTCCAGCTTGCAGTGCCTCTGAAGCGAACACTTGGAGAACTCTCCGATTTTAAGGCTGGCGCGAAGCCGGCGCGCGGTGCGACGCTACTCGAGCTTCCGCACAAGCCTCGACCGACCCCGAGTAATAGGAGTCCGAAAATGCGTCACGCGTCCACGTTCAGAAGTGGTCTCTTCACGGCGTGCTTTTGTGCACTGAGCACCAGCATGGGGTTCGCTCAGTCCAATTTGCCCTTCGCAATTGAACAGTTACCCTCGGCAGACCTCTCTGGCATCACGGTGGGGGATTTCAATGGCGATGGCATTCCCGATTTCGCGGGACTGGACCGTTCGCAGCCCCAATACCCGCTGGTGGTTCACATCGGACTGCCGGCCGGCGGAACCATCGCGTTCACTACTCCCGTCGGCTTCACGCAAGGCCAGAATTCGATGCAGAGTGCCGACCTGAACCACGATGGCGACCTCGATATCGCTGTGGCCCACGCCGTGAAAGTGCCCGGAGTTGTTCTTCCTCCATTTACTGTAAGCACATTGGGGGAGCAGCTCGCTGTCAGCAGCCTCCTCGGGGATGGGGCCGGTGCATTTCCTACAGGCTTGATGGGGACCGCGCTGGCTCCGCCGCCGACGCCCTTGATTTCCTCGTCCGGTATGTTCTTCAAGACATACGATTACGGATCGTTACTCATTGACTCGGATGCGCTCCAGCTGAGCGATCTGAATGGCGATGGCAACGTCGACGCCACCGTGGCTACTTATACAATGGCCCACCTCTATTCGCCATGCGGATTCGGCTCGACCTGCCATCAATACGACGGCGGCTTCTACGTGAGCAAGTTTTTTGTGGATATGCAGGCGGTTTGGACATGGATGACAAGCCAAGAGTATGATCCGATCATAACAACTTGCTCGAGTCCGATCTTCTTCAACTGCCAACTGTACTTCCCCGACTATGCGGCGCTCGCTGGAACAGACTGGGACAACGACGGAAGGGTCGACTCCATATTCGCCGACGGGCAGAACACTCGGGTGATTCTGAATTCATGGAGCTCCGCCATCCCCGCTCCCATCGTCCAGATTCCCTATGCGAACGCTGGGGGAGTGACCACAGGCGATTGGAATTTGGACGGGCGCAGCGACGCGTTCGTGTCCCAACTCGACGGCCTGCGGGCAATCATTGGCTCCTCGACCCCTTCGAGCCCATCGACGGTGGACTTCGCGAACCCAGGCGGCTCGATGGGACTTCGGCTCGCGGATTTCAATCGTGATGGACTCTCGGACCTCGCCTCGGTTCGCTTCAGTCCCAACCAATTCGCTATTCGTTACACGACTCCACAGTTCTCCCTCGGCGCGCCCATTTCTCTGGGGCTTCCCTTTCCTGTGGCACGCACCAGAACAGTGGATGTCAACGCCGATGGCCAGCTGGATATTGTGGCTCACCTCGGATGGTCAACAAATCCGGTTTTATTGCTGAAGTCCGCGTTGCCTCAAATCGCCTCCACCGTATCGTTTGGATTCGGCACGCCGAGCTGTTTCGGTCAGCATGGTGTTCAAGCGTTGAGCTCGCCCACGTTGGGAAATTCGAGCTTCGCGATCGGGTGCACCAATGTGCCGTCAGAAGCCCTCGGCCTGTGTATCTCGTCTGACGTTTCCGACTTGGCAGGCACAGATTCCCTCGGAGTATCGCTGGCATTTCATGTGGGATTCGCCGGTGCCACGTACCTGAACGGCTTGAATGTGTATAGCGATGCGGCGGGAAGTGCGCAGGTCGCCGATCCCATTCCGAACGACCCGGCGCTTCTTGGGAACAATTTCTACTATCAGTTCTATTGGGTCTGGCTCGGGACCTGCCAACCCTCACCATTCTTTCTGAGCTCCTCGAAAGGTCTCCAGATCACGATGCAGTAGGGTGATCGTTCCGCAAGGCGGCCAAGCTACGAAATCGGAAACTTGGGACCGACCCATGATTCCCATTCTGGCATTGGCCCGCTCGGCATCGCGTCTCGCGACCCCGCGCGCGAGCCCGAGTCCATGCGAAACTTGACTCTTATTAGTTTTTTCGCGGCACAGGCTTGTATCGCATGGTGCCATTTCGTGACACTCCCATGACGAAGCTCGCCCCTGGGCTTCGGCTCGGACCGATTCGGCGAGCTTCTTGCTCACCGAAGGCCACAGTGTTCCCCTCGGTGCAGCTGTTTCCCTCGGTGCAGCTCAGGCCACGCCCCATCCTTCGGTACGCACTTCCCTGGTTCGCCGCCTTTCTGTGCGGCGGCTGGCAGGTCGCCGCGCAAGACGCCCCCGCGTCTGCTCCGGCTCCGTCGCCCGAGTCGGCGCCCGCCGAGGCTCCCGCGTCGAAGCCCGCCACGGAGGATGCGCCGACAGAGCGGGAGAAGACGATCGAAGCCGCGGCCGCGGAAAGCCCCGGCGCTGCAATCCGATTCAACGGAAGCCTCGACCTCCGCTACCGCTTCCGGTCCACCGAGGACGGCCAGCGCGACCAAGACCTCCTGAGTTCCGTCGGCCTTGATGCCAATATTCCGGGCGTCGGAAAAGACGGGCTCACGCTGCGCGTCACAGGCGCGTTTCTCCTCGACCTCGACGATTTCGTCGACGCCGGGAACGCCTTCAACGGCCTCGCCGAAACGTGGCGTACGCGCGCGCGCACTTATCTGTACGAAGCCTACGGCGAGAGCCACGGCGACGGCCTGCTCGGCACGCTGCGCGTCGGGCGTCAGATGCTCTGGCGGGAAGAGGGCATCCGCTTCGACGGCGCCTACATCGAGACCGCCCGCCAGGGTCCATTTGTGATCTCCACCTATGCGGGCGTGCCGGTGCATCTTTACGAATCGTCGGCCCGCGGCGATTTCCTCGCCGGCCTCGGCCTGCGCATCCACGCCTCCAAGGCGCTCACCTTTACCGTCGACGAGATCTACGTCCGCGACCGCCGCAACTTCGCTGGCGCCCCCGATCGTCAAGAGGATCTGTTGAGCGCGTTCGGCGTCGAGCTGCGCCCTGGGAAACACTGGTATCTGCGCGGCTCGACCTCGCTCCTCGACGCCCGTGATCGCCGCCAGTCGGCCGACCTCGGCTACACCGATCCGGAGAATGGATTCCGCGCCAACGCGCGCATCCTCCGCCAGAACGATTACTCCGATATTCCTGTCACGGAGTTTTCGCCTTTTGTGGCGTTGCTCGGAAATCTCGAGCCGTACCTCGAAGGGCGCGTCGACGCGTCCAAGACGCTGTTCTCGCCCGTCGAGATCGGTGGCGGTTATGCGATTCGCCGGCTCGTCGAAGGCGGCCGCGAAGGCTTCTTCAATCGCGAATTCGACCACGCCTACGGCAACCTCAATCTTTCCCCGTTCCCAGTTGAGGAGATGACCGTCTCGCTGCGCGGCGATTGGTGGGAGAGTGAGGATACAGATTTCGGCGGCGCGGGATTCAGCATCGAGAAGCGATTCGGCAAAGACTTCCGCATCACTCTCTCGAGCGACTACACCCTCTACCGCGTCGATCTGCTGACCGGCGAGGAACGCTTCCGCGACCGGCAGTATGCTCTGCGGACGCGAGCCCGCCTCTTCGGCGACGTCCAGCTCGGCGCCGGCTATCGCTACGGCGTCGACGCATTCAACGAGTACCACGTGGCGGACATCACGCTCACAATTCGCTTCTAGCGATGGCGCTACCCATGCGATTTCGAACGACAGCCCTGATTATCTGTTGCCTAAGTGCACTGATGTGCGCGGGCTGCGTCGTGCTGTCGCTTGTCACCGGGACGGAGCGCGAAATCCCGTTCACGCACGTCACGCACGTCGTGAAGCAGGAGATGACCTGCGAGATCTGCCACGCCGACGCCGAGAGCGGCGAGAAGGCGGGCATGCCGGGGCGTGACGTCTGCATCACATGCCACGAGGTGAAGCCCGACAAAGCCCCCAAGGACTACGAGCGCAAGATCACGGAGGCCAAGGAGCTCGTATTCCAGATCTGGAACCGATCTCCCGACGTGATCTTCTCTCACCAGGTGCATGTGGCGAAGGGAGTCACCTGTGTCCAGTGCCATGGTGCCGTGGACCAGAGCACGGAAATCGACGAGACCGCGATCGCGGGGATGGACGGCTGTGTTCAATGCCATTCCGAGAAGCGGATCGCCAACGAATGCTCGACCTGCCACAAGGAGCTTCGCCTCGACGCCAAGCCGGCGACCCATAACGCCGCATTCCTCCGTGTTCATGGCCGCGACCTCCGAGGTTCGGCCAACGCCGTCGGTGAGGGGCGCTGCATCCTTTGCCACGCCCCGGCCTCGGGGCAGTCGTGCGAGCGCTGCCACACCGAGATGCCGCCGGCAGACCACACCGATTTCTATCGGCGCAAGGGACACGGGCTTGCCGCCCAGGTCGATCGCGTAAGCTGCGCCACATGCCACCGGGAGGACAGTTGCGTCCGCTGCCACACGCAAGTGCGCCCCTCCTCGCATGTGGGCGCCTTCGGCGGCACGGTCTCTGCTCACTGCTTCTCGTGCCATGAGCCGCTCCAGTCGAACGCCTGCGCCGCGTGCCACGCGTCGACCCCGTCCCATGACTTCGCTCCGCCGAAGCCGCCGCCTCCCCATCCCGGGGCGAGCACCGACTGCCGGAGCTGCCACCTTCCGAATCTGCTGACGCATTCCGACAACGGCCAGAACTGCAATATCTGTCATCGCTGAGGTGTCCCGTGAAGCTTCGTTATGCATTGACGCTCATCCCCATGGCCTTCGCGGTCATGCTGGCCGTGCTGCAACCAGGCGAGACGGCCGCCCAGGGCAGCGTCTGTGAGGGCGGTTTCGGCGAACAGAGCGTCGTCGGAAGTGGTGCAGCAGAAGACCCCAAGGCGCCCGTCTTTCAGTACATCGGGGTGGATAAGTGCAAGCTGTGCCATATCAAAAAGAGCACAGGTGCCCCCTACAGTCAGTGGAAGAAGACGAAGCACGCCAAGGCTTTCGAAACGCTCGCGACGCCCGAGGCGAAGGCCATCGCCGAGAAGCTCAAGATTGCTGATCCTCAGAAATCGGATCAGTGTCTGCGTTGCCATGTCACCGGTTTCGGCGCGAAGCCCGAAGAGATCGCCCCTTCGCTGAAGCAGTCCGAGGGCGTCGGCTGCGAGGTCTGTCA
The DNA here is from genome assembly GCA_016792805.1 of Planctomycetota bacterium. Classification (GTDB taxonomy): domain Bacteria; phylum Planctomycetota; class UBA1135; order UBA1135; family JACQFD01; genus JAEUHX01. The sequence continues at coordinate 8,190 of JAEUHX010000021.1, read as the reverse complement.
CGGACCGGGCAGCGAGTACCACAAGGAGGATGTCCATGCGAAAAGCCGCGAGGCGGGTCTGAAGGCGGGGATGATTATTCCCGACGAGAAGACCTGCCTGAAGTGCCACAATAAGGACAGCCCCAGCTATAAGGAGTTCGATTTCGCGAAGTTCTCGAAGGAGATTGCTCACCCCAACCCCGAAAAACAGAAGAAGTAACGAAATTCGATTCGCGCGCCGGCACTCGGCGGGCCGTGCGTTCTTCATATTGACTTATTCGGCGGCGAGCGGTCGCCCTGGCCTATTCCATGCCTACGCAGGACTCCGCACCGGCACCTCGCAAGCGAGGCTTCCTCCGGTGGCTCTCGGCGATTGCCGCAGCCCTCTTCACGTTGCAGACGCTCAAGCTGGCGTTCGCCACCTCGGCGACCGTTGCAGTCGGGACCGGCGGCCTTTTGTGGTACACGTCGCGACCCCAGTTCTGCACGAGCTGCCACAACATGCAGCCGTACTACGACTCGTGGGAGCACTCCAAACACAAGGATGTGACCTGCGTTGCGTGCCATTTCCCACCCGGCGTCGACGGGTTCATCCTCGGGAAGATGGCGGCACTGTCGCAGCTCGCGCAGTACTTCACCGGCACCGAAGGACCGAAGCCATTTGCACACATGACCGATGCGTCGTGTTTGCGCTCGGGCTGTCATGCGGTCGAGAATTTTAAGCCGACGGAGCCAAACCCCGCCTTCAAGTCGAAGTTCAATCATGAGGCGCATCTGAAGCTTCGCGACTCGGGAGGCAATGCGTTCCTGAGCTGCGCCGGCTGCCACACACAAATCTTCCGCGACGAGCACATGACGTTGAACAAGACGGCATGTGCTCTCTGCCACATGCGCCCGGACGCGCCGGAGTCGCGGTCGAAATGTACGACTTGCCACAATGTGCCCGGGCCGCTCAAGGTCGAAGGCGGCACATTCGAGCATTCGCGCCTCGAGAAGAATTCCGTCGGCTGCGCCAGCTGCCACGCGGGGCTTACCGAAGGCACCGGAAGAGCCACGAAGCAGCGCTGCCTTCAGTGCCATAATTCCAAGGAGACGATCGAGCAGTTTAACAATGTGGAAATGCTCCATCGGGATCACGTGCTCAAGTACACGGTCTCCTGTATGGACTGCCATCTCGACATTCGGCATCAGCTGGAGCCCGAGTGGGTGGGCACCGCGACCTCGTGCGAGACGTGCCACCCCAATCATCACTCAAACCAGAGGCAGATGCTCTCTGGGGCTCCAGGCCATGGCACCGACCCGCAAAAGAATCCGATGTTCAAAATTCGGGCGGGCTGCCTGGCATGTCACATTTCTGTCAAGCATGCCGGGGGCGAGGTCGTCCTGGCCGCGGACGCCGCTGCCTGCGAGCAATGCCATGACAAGGGTTTTGGCGAGATGCTCGACGGGTGGAAGACGCTCGGGGCCGAGCGCGCGTCGGAGCTCGCCGAGAAAGTGGCGGAAACCCGCAAGAAGCTTGAGGCTTACGCCGGCGACCTGAAGGTCAAGGCCGACGCCGAGCAGAAGCTCAAGAAGATCGAGGCCAACCTCTCGTTCGTCCAGCTCGGAAAGCCCGCCCACAACTTCTCTTACGCGGAGGCGATCTTTGATTCGGCGGAAAAGGAGCTGACCGCTGTTGAGGCGATGCTCAAGTAACGCCTGACACCGATCGGCACCTCGCGAGCCACAACTGTTTCTCGTGGCGCGCGAGGAGTCACATCCCCACGGTTCGGCTCCTCGATCGAGGTGTCGGAAGGAGTTTGTGCGCCTTCGCCCCAAGGAACGGCGCCGCCCAAGGAAACAGATTCGCTCGGCACACTCATTGTCACGGAACCGTCAGTTCTTAGTCCCCTGAACCTTCAGCCCGCGCTCAACGGCGTGCGCTGAACACGCAGTGGAGCAGCTCATGTACTCGGCACGTTCGAACTCCGTTCATACTGTCCTCGCTCTGGTCGGTCTCACTCTCGCGCTGCCATCGTGCGGCGGTGGAGGCGGCGGCGGAGGCGCGGCCCCAGCTCCGCCATCCCCGACAGCCAACGTTCTCGCCGTGGCGGGCCAAGACATTGAGGCCGTGATCGGGCAAGTCGTCCAGCTCGATGCGAGCTTCTCCGTCGAGAAAAATCTGAAGCCGCTCACTTTTTCATGGACCCAGACGGGCGGCGCGGCCGTGACGCTGTCGAGTTCGACCGCGGCATCTCCCACATTCACAGCGCCTGCCACGCCAGGAGATCTCACTTTTCAGGTAAGCGTGTCCAACGGAGAAGAGACCGCCACCGATACGATTGTTGTGCGCGCCAAGCCGTTCGTTGCGAAGGCGGGCCGCCAGCGCACTTCTCAAGCGACCAGCACCGGCGGGACGACCGTTGTCGGCACTAAGAACTTTACAGTTTCCGGCGGCACCAACTTCAACACCGCGGCCGTGGCCCCTGGCGACACGCTGCTTGTGCTGACGGGTGCCGACTTTGGCGCTTATCGCATTAATAAGGTGGCAAGCAACACATCGCTCACCGTGCAGCGCCCCGCCAACTTCACCGGATCGACTCCGGCATCGTGGGTGATTCTGAACGAGAATCCCTATTTCTACGGATACGGCGTCGCCGGGACGATCACCACAGTGCTCATGGGGGCTTCTACCGGCTCGGTCACTTATGCATGGACCGGCGCCCAGTCCTCGATGCCGGTGAGCGGCACCTCGACCGCCACCGTGAGCTTCACCACTCCGAAGCTCCCCGATCTCCTTCCGCTTCCGGAAGAGCCGAGCGTCCTGTCCGTGCGCAGCGGTGCCATGGGCCGCTATCAGTTCAAGGTCACAGTGACCGACGACAACGGCACTGCCGGCGACACCTCCGATGATGTGGTCGAGACCGACGTGGTGAATCTGAGCGCCGGCGTGGCAACCAGCGGCATCGATAATGTTCCGCTGGGTGAGCCGGTGTTCCTGAGCGGCGGGACCGTCCGCAAGCAGGAGACCAGCTCGGGATTCACCCTCGAGGCGGGTACTACTTACACTTATCGGATCACCGAGACCGCGACCGTTCGCTCCGTGCGCGAGATCACCACTCCGCTGATCCCGATGACCTCGATCGCGAGCGTCGACGGCACTCCGGGCTCCTGGTACTGGGCTGCGGGAGTTCTGTACATTCACGCAAGCGATGATTCGGTGGTGACCTCCAACGGAAAGGACTACCACGCTTACGTGGCAGACAACTGGAGCTGGGTCGTGACGGATCCGACCGGCGCCGCGGTTTCACTTTTCCGTCCCAACCGCTCCGCGCTCGGCTCGGCCACCGATGAGCGCACTCCGTACTTCATCCCCACTCGTCTCGGGAAGTATCCGGTCATCCTCGATCGCACCATCGGTGCGACCGTCGATACCAAGACCTTTACCATCAATGCCGCGCAATATGTCGGCACCGGGACGATCGTGGGCACCGCACCGAATGCACAAAAAGGCGAATGCGGCTCGTGCCACGGCGGAAGCATCGCCTTCCTGGCGAATGTGCGCGCCGACTGGGAGCAGACCGGTCACGCCAACACGCTCGCCAACGCGCTCGACCCGACCTCCTCGGCGTGGGCTACCTATCAGGCGCAGCCCGACTGGCGCGATGTTACCGATCTATTCCGCCGCGGAACCGGCACCAGCTATGTGAACCCGTTCGATCAGTCGCTCTCGAGCGCCACCACGGTGCTCCCGACCAGCACCGCGAGCGGGCACCTTCCCAATAATGCGATCGACGACCGCGGAGTTTACTCGAACTTCGATCATCTCGGCCTCACTTGGGACCAGGTGAAAGAGCAGTTCCCGAACGTGGCGGCTCTCGGAAATGTGCAGTGTGAGTCGTGCCACGGCCCTGGAAGCCAGCACGTCGCCGACACCACCGGAATCCGCAAGAGCATGGACGAAGGCGTCTGCGGCCGTTGCCACAATTCGTTCCCGACTCAGTGGGATCTCGCTGCGCACTCGCGCATCGTGGTGTCGCCGAGCGGAAATGCCACTTGTGTGAACTGCCATGAGGCGTCCGCGTCCGCGATCGCTCTGAAGAAAGTGGCTGCGCTCGAGGAGCCGCGCCCGGTGTTCTTCGCCGATTCGGCGAACCCGCTGCCGGTGATCCCCGAGCACGAGCGCCGCGGCGAGACCTGCGCAGTCTGCCACGATCCTCACAAGCCGACCGCGGGCACCGCGGCCGGCGACGAAAGCCAGCAACTCCGGCTGGTCGGGCAGGTTCAGCTCATGGACGGCACCGTGATCGAGGCTGGCAAGGCCGCGGCTTGTTACATGTGTCACCAGAGCCGGACCAACACCACTGATTACACCCCGGTGACCGGACAGATGGCAATTCGCCGTGCACCGCACGACAGCACAGCGGCGGAGATGCTGGTGGCTGCGAATGCCCCCGAGTTCGCCGGCTGGAATTACAAATCTTCGCCCCACGCTCTCGACAACAAGTTCATCGTTCCGGGCAAGAGTGAGAATAACCGATGTGTGACTTGCCACATGGAAGTCAGCCCGTCGGCGGGCTCCAGCGGTTACCAGGCTCTCGGTGGTCACACCTGGAATATGAAGCAGGGCGGCACCGTGAACGGCGACCCCGCGGAGATCGCGAGCGAGCTGACCCATGGCGGCGGCGCCGTCGTGGCGGGCTCCAAGGCGTTCATCATCACCTCCGGCCCGACCTTCCTGGGCCGCGTGGTGGCGGGCGACCGGCTCGTCCTCGAGAACGGCAGCGACGCGGGAACCTTCACCATTACTTCTGTGGACAATGGTGCGAAGCTCACCGTGAGCGCGGGTTCGAACTTCAGCGGCGCATCGCAGCCCACCCAGTGGCATGTCGATTCGCTGCCGAAGTACAACACCGGCGCCTGCTCGCAGTGCCACCCGTCGGGACCGGCGTTTGAGTTCACTGCTCGAGCCGACTATGACGGCGACAGCAACGTTGAAACCGTGGAGGAGGAAGTGCACGGCCTCGCGACCGCCCTCAAGGCAGTCATCGAGGCAGGTGTCAACGATCCTGCCCTGCCGAAGGGTCTCTCCGGCGGACCGTACACCGTGGTGGTCGCGTCGGGCCGCATCTCCTACAGAAATGCAGCCGGCACCAACCGGAACTTCCCCGGCCCGAGCGGCAGCTCTCCGCAGCAGACCGATTGGGATGTGCTCACCCCCGAGCAGCAGGCCCGCTGGGAGCTCCTCTATAAGGCGGCCTACTGTTACTACTTCCAGGAGAACGATCACAGCGAGGGTATTCACAATACCGGCTACGCTGTCAACCTCCTGCAGGCGGCCTACAAGAATGTCACCGGAGTGACACTCGGCGCCGCGTTCGTCCCGCCGGTCGGCTTCGAGAACTGAGGTAGAGGTGGATCGAGGCCCCCGGCTCGCACCCGTCGCGCTGCTGCTGTTTCTGGCAGCGGCCGCGGCGGGTGCCGTCGTGTTTGGGCTCCTCGATGCGCCGCGCACCGAGCCGGCGCCGGCAGGCGACCCGCCTGCAGCGCCGAAGCATCCACAAATCGTTGCGCCCGCCGCGTCTGCGGAATTTGTGGGGATCGTCTCCAGCCCGGCGTCGGCCGCCCCGGCCGACGCGTCCGCGGCTCGCTCGCTCGACCTTTCGGCCGGTCTCAGCGCCGCGGCCATTCCTGTCGCGGCGCCGCGTCTTACCCGCGCCGCGCTCGAGCTCTCAGCGAGCGGTCTCGCGGAGCGGCTCGAGGGAAGAGTTCAAGAATCGGCGATTCGCTGGCTGCGGGAGTACGCCGTTCATCGGCCCGAGGAATCGAGCGACGCGCAGGCGCTGGCTGCGATTCGTGCGCTGCCAGCGCGCGATGAGGATGCTCAGAAGTTCTTACTGAACCTATCTCGATCGGGCATTCTCTCCGATGAGGTGAGGACTCAGGCGGCGCGCCAATGCGCTACGCACGCCTCGGGCGGCCTGCTCGACCAGGTGCTCGCCGTTTTGTGTGATTCGGCGACCGACCTCGGGCTTCGGTGGGCGCTCGCCCAAGGGCTTGCGGCGTCGGAGGTGCCGGGCGCCCGCGAGCAGCTCGAGAAGCTCGCCGGCTCGGCCGGCCAGCACGCGCTCGGCGGCCCCGTCGCCAAGCTGCTCGCTGCGCCCCCGGCGCGCGCAAAAACCCGGTAGAGCGCCTGTGGCGTGTGGCTCGTAAGGTAGGGGAGCAATCACCCCGACCCGCATATGGCCATCCTCGCGTTCGCGTTCGTTCGCCTTCCGCTGCTTCTCCTCGCTTCGGCGGTCTCCGACAAGGACCTGCCGGAGCCGGTCAGGAAAGGGCTCGAGACCATCCGAGCGGAAGAAGCCAAAGCCCACATCGACCTGCTGGCCTCGCCGGAATACGGTGGCCGCGATACGGGCGAGAAGGGGTGTGAGATGGCCGCCGAGTACCTCGCGAAGCAGCTCGCGAGCTTCGGCATCGAGCCGTTCGGCGATGAGAAGGACGGCAAGCGAACCTACTTTCAGGCCTACCCGATCCAGGTTTCGGGCGGCGTCAGCTCGGGAAAGCTGACGCTGGCACCGACGCAGGGACCGGAGCAGCAGCTCGCCTTCGGAACCGACTTCGTCTACCTCGGGCCCGTGGCGCCCGCCAGCAAGTCCGCAGCGGTGGCTGTCGTCGACGCCGGCAGCTACGACGCGACGAACGTGGCCGGCAATGAGGGGCGCCGACGTCGCAATGAGTCGGCCGACAGCGCTCCGGCGGCATCGCGCCCCGCTCCGCCTCCGATCAAGCTCCCGGCTTCCGCGAAAGGTGCTTGGGCGCTTCTCCGCGTGAAGGGGCTCCACCAAGGGAACTCCTTCTTCTTGGCGCAACGGCTCGCCGCCGTCGCGCGCGAGACCGAGGCCCACGGAGTGCTCGTGGTGCCCGACGGCGAGCGCGAGGCCGACGCGATGAAAGCGGTGATCTCGATGTCCGTGCGGCGCGCGGCGCGCGCGGGTAAGAGCTTCGACGCGAAAGGAACGGACACTCCGACTCAGCCGCCCCGCGGCGCGAGCGCGCCGATTCTGGCGATCGCTTCCGCCGAGAAAGCGGCTCAGCTCGTGGGCGGAAAGGCGGCGTTCGCGCTCGAGGGCGCGGCGCGCACCGACTACCCGGTGAACGTCGTCGGAATTGTGAAAGGCAGCGATCCCTCACTTGCGGCCGAATATGTGGTGCATTCGGCCCACTACGATCACGTCGGACTGCAAGGCGGCGAGCTGCATCCCGGCGCCGACGACAATGCCTCGGGCACGTCGGCTTTGCTCGAGATTGCGCAGGCCTACTCCGGCGTCGATCGGCCGCGCCGCAGCGTGATCTTTTTATGGGTCTCTGGGGAAGAGCACGGATTGTGGGGTTCGGAGTGGTTTGTTACGCATCCGCCCGTGCCGCTCACGTCGCTCGTGGCTGACCTCAATACGGACATGGTCGGGCGTTCACTCCTCAACGGGAAGACGAAGCCCGAATACATGGAGATGACGCCGAGCGTGAAGAACGACGCGTTCAACACGCTGGCCGCGCGGGCGCTCGAGATCGGCGAGCTGTATGGATTCCCGCAGATGGCGAACGGCGACCGCTACTGGCGGCGTTCGGATCACTACAATTTTGCAAAGAACGGCGTGCCGGCGATGTTCTTGTGCAACGGCGAGCACGAGGACTATCACCGCCCCGGCGACACGCCGGACAAGATTGACAATGACAAGGTGATGCGCTCGGCGAAGCTCTGCTTCCACCTCGGCTACGAGACGGCGATGGCCGATGCGCGGCCGACGGTTCTTGGGAAGCAGCAGCCGGCGTCGCAGCCCGCGAAATAAGTGATCGCGCGGGGCGTGCCCCGCGAAGCCGGTTGGCGCACGGAGGACGTTTCAAAAGTCAGCCGTGCCCATGCCGATTCGGCGCCGCATACGCCGCCGAATGAAGTATCTCGGTGCCGATTCCTCATCGCGCGGGGCAAGCCCCGCGCAATGGTTCGGCGCGTGCGCCGACCCTGAGATGGTTGGGCCAGTCAAGAGGGTCGTGGACGTCGTTACATGTTCCGAAGCGTGGTGCTGGAAATGAGACCGAGAATACTCTGAGGGGCGGTGTCTGCGACGATGGATCAGCCTGAGATTCGTGGGTTGGTTGCCACATGACCTGAATCCGTCGTGGGCTTCCTCGCTCTACGTTCGGGCATACGATCGAGTGGATCGCGCACAT
>JAEUHX010000012.1 GCA_016792805.1 Planctomycetota bacterium | reverse complement strand
GGCGCTCCTCGGTGCGCTCGTGGGAGTCCGCCCGCAGAAACCGCGCCCGCTCGATCTTCATCATTTCATTGAGGAGCATCTGGAGCGCCTCGGCGAGGCCGCCGAAGCCTTCTGTGAGGAGGACTTCCAGGATCCGAGGATAGACTGTAGATTCTGCGTCGTGGTGGGTCATGCTGGTCTCGATTGGCTTGAACTGAACACCAACCAAGAGAGCGAGCATGACTCGCCGCTTCAAGATCTCGCGCCGCGGTTCTCGAGCGGCCCTGGCGAGCGGCGCATTCGACGCGCAGCCCGCTCGCCAGGGCCGCTCGAGAACCCCACGGAACCCAAGGAATATTGGGTTCTGGGAGGTCGAGCCCTAACGGCTATTTACAGAAAGAACGGTACACTGGCCTGCCTCGGCTCCGGTCAATGTATCGGAAGCAAAGACTTGTTGGTTCGCAATAGCTACAAACTTCCCCGGATAGGACTGCTGAATCGTCGTTCGATTCGCATCGAAGTATGCCTCTTGGGCCAAGACATCGGTCTTATTCGCTTGCGTCGCCCACCCGAGCGAAATCATCTCGTCGTACTTGGCCGCGATCGAACTCAGAGGGTCTTCTAGATCCTGAAGTGTCATCTTGTAATGCCTGTTTCAGTCTTTCGTGGGACGTGTCAGACGAAGATCTTGCTGAAGCCCGATGGGAAATCCGGTGCCCCTGGAAAGGTACGTCGCGAGTCTCGGTATCTAACGAATCCCAACACAGCTCCACCAGCATCAACGAACCGTCAGGGGCCGGTGTCGGAGGTGATGGTTCCCGTGACGGTTCCCAAGCAGACTTGTCGCGACATACTTCGTTGTCTAGCAAGCGCTTCGCGCGAAGCAGTCTCTACCTACTGACCGCCAGTGGGGACAGTGCCGATCGCTCTGGGGAGCGGCCAATCAAGCCCCGCATTGCGCGGGTCGTATTGGGCGCGAAGCAATCCGTCGATGGGACCTGACGGGGCAGGAGATTCGACGGTACGACACGTCGCCCTTGGCTGGTCTCAAGTCTGCGAGCTAGCCGAGGTTCTGGACGAGGAAAGGCTCGACGCGCTCCGGCGTGAATGCTACCAGCGCAACGATCTGCGCGAGCCTCGCCCTCGTGACGCCGAGCATGCGGGCGGCTTCCGCGTAGCCCGTCACCCGCCCATCGTCGATCGCCCTTTCGATGTGGAAACGGCACGCTGAAAAGGGACCACCGCGTCCCCGTCGCGCGCTGCTCCGTTCGGCTCTATGTCTCCGCGGCGGAGATCCCGGCGGGAGACGGGAGGCTGCGGCTTGGCGGGGGTCAGCGGGCAGTAAGCTCACGTCGCCCGGTCCGCGTCCCTCAGCCAGCCCGTGATCGCGCCACGTTCGAGCGTGGGCGGCGTGGCCGGAAGGTTGGGTGCTGGGGGGCCCGCGGGTCGCGGCGCGCGCAGAAGCGTATGGGCCTTCAGCCGGATTGCGCGGCGCTCGGCACGGCATGCGGCGAGGCTCGCGACGAGGCTGCGGGCTCTCGCGCGATCTGGGCGTCGTCGCCGTAAATACCTACCGCGAAGCGCGTTCCGTCGGTGTGCCGCGCGTGCGGAGACTCCCTGGAGCCTCGTCGTTGGCTCCCCAATTACGACTCGAAATGAGAACAGGTCGGGGAACAGACGGTCCCTTGTCGCGCTGAGCGCAACAGGAACTCGTCGCCGTCACGCTCTCCGCGCCGACTCGACACGACCGAGCGGCGTCCCTTTTCGGAACACCGCGTTGCGCCGCTCCGACGCTAGGCGCCATCGCGACGGATCTCCTGCCTTCGCTGTCCGCTCGCAGCACGGTCGACCCGACCTCGAACGTCGGCGAATTCACGATCACGACCAGGGACATTCGAGGGTCCATGCCGACCGGCGTGTCGCATCGTGGGACGCCGACTCAGGACCTCCTCCTCGGGGCGTCGCATCCTCCCTACGTCCTCGCACTCTCACCCTGCTGCGCAAGTGCATCCGGACGCCGTCGCCCGAAACCACGCCGCGGGGAGCGCTCCATCCTCCGCCGCCTGGGGTCCCGGGAGCCCTTGGTAGCATCGCGGGAAACCCTCGTTTCTCCATTTCTCCGGTCGATCCCGCATGTCCGAAGCTTCCTTTGATGTGCTCGTTCTCGGCGCTGGTCCGGGCGGCTATGTGGCCGCCATCCGCGCGGCTCAAGAAGGCAAGAAAGTCGCCGTCGTCGAGGCCAAGGAGACGGGCGGCGTCTGCCTCACCGTCGGCTGCATTCCCTCGAAGGCGCTGATCTACGCGTCGCGCCTCTACGAGAAGCTCGAATGGATGCACACGATCGGCATCCAGACCGGCCCCAAGTCGGTGGAGATGCCCAAGATGATCGCTTGGAAAGACGGCATCGTGAAGAAGCTCACGACCGGCATCAGCGGGCTTTTCAAGAATCACAAAATTGAGCTCATCCGCGGTGTCGGAAAAGTAACAGGCCGCGGCGAAGTCGAAGTGCGCGACGCCGCGGGCGCCGTGCGAAAAGTGAAGGCCGCAAATGTGATCATCGCCACGGGCTCGACGCCCATCGAGATCCCGGGCTTCGCCTTCGACGAGGAGAACGTCCTCTCGTCGACGGGCGGCCTCGCGCTCCAGAGCGTTCCCAAGCGCATGGTGGTGATCGGCGGCGGCTACATCGGTCTCGAGCTTGGCGGCGTCTACTCGCGTCTTGGCACGCAGGTCACCGTGGTCGAAGCGACGCCGGGGCTTCTCCCCGGCAACGACCCCGATCTGATCCAGGTGGTCGCACGCAAGCTCGCGAAGCAAAAAGTGGAAGTGCTTCTCGAGACGAAGGCAAAAGGTTACACAAAGACGGCCGACGGCCTCGCCTGTGTCGTGCTCACGAAGGAAGGCAGGGAAAAGATGATTCCTTGCGACAAGATTCTCGTCACCGTCGGCCGCCGCCCCAATTCGCGCGGCCTCGGCCTCGAGGAGCTCGGCATTCGCCCCAACGAGAAGGGATTCTTCGACGTCGACCCGCAGCGCCGCGTCCTCGATCCGAAGACGGGCGCCGGGCTGCCCTGGCTCTGGGCCATCGGCGACGTCGCAGGGCAGCCGATGCTCGCCCACAAGGCGAGCCACGAGGGAATTGTTGCAGCCGAAGCGATCGCGGGCAAAAAAGTTGCATTCGACCCGCGCGCGGTGCCGGCTGTGATCTTTACAGATCCAGAGATCTCCTCCGTCGGCTACACCGAGGAGCAGGCGCGCGCCAAGGGCTTCGATCCCGTCGTCGGCAAGTTCCCCTTCGGCGCGTCGGGTCGCGCCATGGCGCTCGGTGAGACCGAGGGCTTCGCGAAGATCGTGGCGGACAAGAAAACCGACGTGGTCCTTGGCGTGCACATCGTCGGTCCCGAGGCGTCCGAGCTCGCCGGCGAGAGCATCCTCGCGCTCGAGATGGGGGCGACCACCGAGGATCTCGCGCGCACGATCCACGCGCACCCGACGCTTCCCGAAACGATCATGGAAGCGGCTGAGGCCGTGCATGGCCGCGCCGTCCACATCTTCCAGAAGTAGCGAAGGCACGAAAAGGCGGGGGGAGCGGGGGCGCGGGCAGGCGGGATCGCGCGGGCCGCGATAGCCCCGTCCACCGCCGTCCGCTTTACTGACATGGCAGCCGTCGCGAGGTTTCTCCGGCGGTTCGCGTTCCATGAAATCCCTCTCTCCTCTTCCTTTGGGCGAGTGTGGATCGGCTTGCGCGGCGTTCTGCCGGGGCCGGTCATCGCCAGGAGGCTGGAATGATGTCCGACCCGCAATCGTTCGTCCGCGACGTGGAGTGTTTGCTTCGAGAGGTCGAGTCGCTCGTGGAGCGGCTGGCCCCAGGTCTAGAAGAGGCGCGTCGTAAGGTCGAAGCGCTCGAGTGGATGCGTCGCTCGTTCGGCGCCTTTGATCAGGGCGAAGTCGTCGATGCCCTCGCGCCCCATGTCGATGGAATGCGCGAGCGCATCCACCGCACTGAGGCGCGGCTCCGTGCGGCAATGGCCGCGTCGATCTGTGGGGAATCGCCGCGGGGTGCAACGCCGACGGCCCCGAGTCCTCGAGCCGAAGAACCGCGCAGCCCCGATTCCTCGGAACCTCCCGCGGCGGAGAACGCCCAGACGTCGACGCCGATTCCTCCCCACGGACTCGTCTCCGCTCCGACGCGAGCGAGCGCCTCGTTTCGCTCCACGACGGCTCCCCGCAATGCGGCGCCGAGTTACGGCAGCCACCCCCACGGCACGCCGGCACCCGTCGTGCCGCCGGATCCCGAAGATTTGGAGAAGATCCGAGCCCTCGAGGAGGAGTGCGAGCGGGAGTTTGGGAAATTACATTTCCTCTCCGATGAGGAGCGGCACGCGATGCTGACGGTGGCAGCTGCCAAAGCGCGCCGGCTGCGCACGCGAGTGCACGATTCCTACGCCGTCGATCGGCGGCTCGGCGACCTCATTCGCAAAATTGTGGATTTGAAGCGCCGCTATCGGCTCGGCTGGATCGACGGCTGCGAGCGCACTTTTGATGTTCCCGATTGGGACGCTTACGTGGAGCGATGTGAAGATCACTTTCGCGAGCTGCGCATGCGCGACACGATTCGCCAGGAGGAGCAGCGCCTCGCGCGCGAGCGGGCGCACCTCCTCGCGGGCGAGGTCGACCGGCGCGGCCGCGAGCTGCGCGCCTACCTCGATACCGACGAAGGCCGCCACGGCACCGAGCCCGAGAAGCTGCGCGCCGTGCTCATGTCGTATCTCTCGGTCGACGGGCCGCTCGACAACGATTTATTAGATCGGCTGCGCGTCCATCGGGCCCTGTTCACCGGGATTGCCTTCCGGCGTCTGCGGAAGGGCTTTGAGCGGCTGCCCGGCCCGGGCATGGCCGGCTCCGACGACACGTCGGCAGATTTATTGCGTCTGCGGGAGCGCGTCGCGGCGCGGCTTCGCGGTCAGCGGGCCGTGGTGTTTGCGGGGCCCATGCCCGAAGAAGGACGGCGCCGCCTTGAGGTATCGCTGCACCTCGAGCAGCTCTCCTGGATCGACCTCACGCTCGAAGACGCACTTCCGCGCCTCGGAGAAATCACTCATCAAGCCGAGAGGCGAGAATTGCAATTCTTCGTGCGGAGCACTTCGCTGAACGGCCACGCACTCCACGGGCCGGCCGCCGAGGCTGCGATTCGTGAGCTTGCGGCGCGCGCGGGGCTGCCCCTCGTCGATGTCGAACACCCCGAGGATGCCGACGCGCTCGCGGCGGCGCTCGATCGGGCGCTGCCGGTTGAGGGCGGCGCCTAGGAGCGACGGCTGCGCCCGCGACGCGGGCGCTCTCGCATCGGATCATGTCTCACGAGGTCGCTCCCCTCGAGGTGCTGCGGCTTGGCCGCCTGCCGTATCGTGCAGCGCTCGAGCTCCAGCATCGCATGGTGGAGGACCGCCTCGCCGGCCGATGCGCGGATCGTTTTGTATTCGTGGAGCACGAGCCCGTCATCACGCTGGGCCGCGGATTTCGCGGCGCGCGTCCGGAGATTCCCGGTGTGGAGGTCGTCGAAGTGGAGCGCGGCGGCGAAGCCACTTATCATGGGCCGGGCCAGTTGGTTGCTTATCCGATTTTGTTGCTTTCCGAGCCGGAGCGCGACCTGCATCGCGTGCTCCACGCGCTTGAGGAGGCGATCATTGAGTCGATCTCGCCGCTGATGATCTGTGGGGTGCGCGTCAACGGCGCCACCGGCGTCTGGGTCGAGCACCGCGGAGCGATGCGAAAAGTGGCAAGCCTCGGAATCGCCGTGCGCCGATGGGTGACGTTCCACGGGCTCGCGCTCAATGTCTCGACCGACCTGCGGGGATTTGAGGGGTTCCACCCCTGTGGATTCGGATCGGAAGTGATGGCATCGCTCGAAGGGATACTCGGCGCGCCCGTTGACCGCGCGGCGCTCGAGGATCGCCTAGCGGCAGCGGCTGCAAGCCGCCTGCGGAGAGCGCTCGCGCCGGAGGGCGCCTGCGTCCGATGAGTGTTCTTCACTATTGGGACGTTACATTCGGCGATGCTGACCCCGCGGGGATTGCCTACTATCCACGCATCCTCGACGCCTGCCACCGCGCTTTCGAGACGTTCTTTGCGCAGGCGGTGAAGGAGCCCTACGCGCAGACGTTTCTGCGCGAGGACGTCGGTTTTCCCACGGTCTCGCTCACGGCCGAATTCCGCAGCCCCATGCGCTTCGGCGACCGGATGCGTATCGAGGTCGACGTGTCGGCTCTCTCCGCTCGATCCGTTACCTTTCGCTACCGTTTCACACGGGAGAGCGACGGCATCCATTGTGCCACCATTCGGAACGTGACGGTGGCGATCGCCCGCGGGCGCTTTGCCGCCGTCTCGATTCCAAGCCGCTACCGCGAAGTGTTCCAGTCCCATCTCCATGAGCAAGGCGATTCAGAGCAAAAGTAAGAGATCGAAGCCGAGCCCGTCGCGTGACGGCGCGCGCTCCCTCGACGCGATTTTCCGCCCGCGGTCAGTGGCGGTGATCGGAGCGAGCCGCAAGCAGCACACGATCGGGCGCGAGCTCCTCGGAAACTTGCTGGCATTCGGGTTCCAGGGGCCGGTCTTCCCGGTGAACCCGCACGCCGATTCTGTGGCATCCATTCGCTGCTACAAATCGATCCTGGAGGTCCCCGACCCGGTCGATTTGGCCGTGCTCGTCGTGCCCGCGGAGCTCGTGCCGTCCACCGCGCGCGACTGCGCAAAGAAAGGCGTGCGCGGGCTGATCGTCATCAGCGCCGGATTCCGCGAGGTGGGGGGCCGCGGCGCCGAGCTTGAGGCGCAATTGTTGGAAACGGCGCGCAAGTCAGGGATGCGCGTCATCGGTCCCAACTGCATGGGCGTTCTCAACACAGCGGAGGACGTCGCCCTCAATGCCACGTTTGCAGCGGCGAAGCCCACCCGCGGCCGCGCGGCCTTCGTTTCCCAGTCGGGCGCTTTGGGCGAAGCCATCCTTGCCGACGCCCGTGCCATGGGGCTTGGGATCTCCCATTTCGCCAGCATCGGCAACCGCGTCGACGTCTCGCCTAACGATCTCCTGGAATATTGGGGAGACGACCCCGATACCGACTTGATTTTGATGTACTTGGAGTCGTTCGGCAATCCGAGGAACTTCGTACAGATTGCCCGTGAGGTGACGCGGCGCAAGCCCGTCATCGCCGTGAAAGGCGGGCGCAGCGAGCGCGGTTCCCGAGCGGCCACATCCCACACGGGTGCGCTTGCTGCGAAGGACCTAGCCGTCGACGCGGCGCTCGAGCAGTGCGGCGTGCTGCGCGTGTCGACCATGAAGGAATTGTTTACTCTTGCGGCGGCGTTCGCGAATCAGCCGCTGCCGAAGGGCGACCGCGTGCTCATCGTTGGGAATGCTGGCGGCCCCAATATCCTCGCGACCGACGCTTGCTCTGCCGCCGGATTGCGATTCGCGGAGCTTTCGGAGACGACGCGCAAGGAGCTTCGAAAAGTGCTCCCGCCGGAGTCTTCCGGTGAGAATCCCGTCGACTTGATCGCGTCGGCCGACGCCGACCGGTATGAGGCGGCGCTGCGTGTTCTATTTGCAGATGATACTTTTGATGCGGCGATCGTTTTGTTTGTCTCTCCGATCCACATCGACGCTTTCGCCGTGGCGCAGGCGATTGTGCGCTCGGTGCCGCTCGCCAAGGGGCGCCCCGTGCTCGCCGTCTCCCTCGGGAAGTCGCGCGACGAGGAGGCGCTCGTTCACCTGCGCGAGAATCGCGTGCCCGTTTACCGATTCCCCGAAGACGCGGCGCAGGCTCTCGCGTCGATGGTGCGCTACGCGAAGCTGCGCGCGCGTCCCGTGGGGAAGCTGCCGGCCTTCAAGGTGGATCGCGCGGCTGCGGCCGCGGTGATCTCCGGCGCGCTCGCGCAGGGACGAGAAATGTTGCGCTCGGAGGAGTGCGAGCAGCTCGCCGCCGCTTACGGAATCCCGGTGGCTCCGAGTCGCTACGCGGTCAGTGCGGAGGGCGCCATCGCCGCGGCCCACGAGCTTGGCTACCCTGTCGTGCTCAAGGTGGCCGCCGACGAGTTCGTACATAAGACCGAAGTGGGCGGCGTACGACTCGACCTCCGGAACGCCGACGACGTCGCGAAGGCCTTCTCGGAGCTGTGGTCTCTGCGCGACCGCGCTCCGGGGCTCCGCATCCAAGTACAGCCGCTTCGCAAGGGCGGGCGCGAAACCATTCTCGGCGCGTTCCGTGACGCACAATTCGGTCCGACGGTTTTGTTTGGTCTCGGCGGCATTTTCGCCGAGGCTCTGGCTGACGTGCAGCTCCGCGTCGCGCCGCTGACGGCGCTCGATGCCACCGAGCTCGTGCGCGGCATTCGTGGGTTCCGAGTCCTCGCAGGTGAGCGCGGGCAAGCTCCGGTCTGTCTCGAGGCACTCGAGGAGTCGGCGCTGCGCCTCTCGCAGCTCGTCTCCGACCATCCGGAGATCGCGGAGCTCGATTTGAATCCTTTCTTGGCGGCCCCAGAGCGAGAGCGCTGCTGCGCGCTCGATGTGCGCGTGCGCGTTCGCCGCGCGGCGGCCGCGCCGCAGCCGAAGCCGCGCAGGAAGAAGTAACGAGTGAAGATCAAAGATCTTCCGGAGGATTTTGTCGTCCGCGAACGCTACGACCTTGCCGGCGTCGGCACGCACGGCTCTGTCGCCGTCTACGCCGTCGAGAAACGCAATCTCACCACGTTCGATGCCGCCATCCGAATTGCTGGCGCCGCAGGAGTGCTGACCGATCAGGTGCGGTTCGCCGGGATCAAGGATCGGCGCGCTGTCACAACGCAGGTCATGTCCGTGGAAGGGGGCGGCCCTGTCTCCATCGATGAGGAGGGGCTGCGCGTCGTGCAACTCGGCTTCGCACAGGAGCACGTCTCGAGCGAGCGCCTCGAGGGAAATGAGTTTGAATTGGTGCTCCGCGATCTCACGGGCGAGGATCTCGTGCGGCTCGACCGCGGGCTCGCGGAGATCGGCGAGTTCGGGCTTCCCAACTATTTTGATGATCAACGATTCGGGACCGCGCGCTCGGGCCGCGGATTCCCCGTCCGAGAGCTTTTGAGGGGCAATCCCGAGGAGGCACTGCGGCTGCTTGTCGCAGTGCCCTCCTCGATCGATTCGCCCGAGCACGCGCGTCGGAAAAATGAACTTACGGCGGCGTGGGGCGATTGGGCTCGATGCCTCCAATACGCCCGAGGCCACCACGAGCAGGCGGTGTTTCGGCATTTGAGTGAGCGCCCCGATGATTTCGAAGGAGCGCTGCGCTCTGTTCCGCGGCGCGAACGGCTGATGCAACTTTTCGCGTATCAGTCAAAAATTTGGAACGACGCCCTCGACCGCCTCGTTCGTCGATGGGTCCCGGCGGGCCGCCGAGTGGAGATGGATTGCGACGTGGCGAAGCTCGCAGCGTGGCGAGCGCTTGAGCCGCCGGAGATGGCGCGGTGGGAAGCGGCGGCGCTGCCGCTCCCCGATGCGCGCACGGCTCCCGCCGACGCCGACGTGGCCACGGCGCTGGCGGAGGCGTTGGCAGCCGACGGGCTCTCGATGGCCGATCTGAAAGTTCCGCGGATTCGCGGAATGGAGTTCCGCGAGGAAGCGCGGAGCACGGTGCTGCTCCCGGACCTGATGGAGGCGGAGGATCCGATGCCCGATGCGCGGCATGAAGGGCGGCAAGCCGTGCGGCTGCGGCTTTCGCTCCCCCGGGGCGCCTATGCCACCCTTGTGCTGAAGCGCGCTCTGGCGCTTCCGGCATAGAGCCCGTGGCCGAAGTGCTCCAGCTCGAATGACTTTTGGCATGGGCTCATAAGGCCGGCTGCAACGGGCCCCGCGGAGCCCCGTACGATCCCGCCATACGAACCAATCGACGGTGTACTCGGCCCCAGGGGCCGCGCTGCGCTCGAGTTCGCTTCAATCGTCTCCTCGAGGACCCATGCTGACTTCCGCCACGCTGACGCTCGCCCTTCTCTCCGCCTGGCTCGCCGCTCCTTCAACTTCGCTGCGGTTCCAGGACCCTCCTGCGGCGTCCGCTCCCGCCAAGCGCATCGATGGGTGGCGCACGGAGATCAGTGGCGGCATGAAAGCCATGCAGGAGAAGCGCTATGCCGACGCGGTTCCGATGTTCGTGAAGGTGATGGAGAGCGATGCGCCTCCGCAGGCGAAGCGCACGGCCGCCTATAACCTCGGATGCGCCTATGCGCTGACGGGCGAAAAGGAGAAGGCGGTCGAGCTCGTGGTGAAAGCGATTGATCTCGGCTTTTATGACTTTGATGAGATCCGCGGCGATGAGGACCTGAAGTCGGTGCGCGACGACGCGCGCATCGCGGACGCGATGAAACGCAACCAGGCGAAGAAGGACGCCGCCGACGCCGCCGAGAAGAAACAAATGGACGAGATGCGGGCGAAATGGGATGAGCAGATGAAGGCTGACATCCCGAAGGCCCTCGAAGAGCTGAAGAAGCCCGAAGGCGCCGGCTTCGAATTCAAGTTCGATCTGAAGACGCTCGACGGCAAGCCGATCTCGACGGAGGGCCTGAAGGGAAAAGTGATGATTGTGGACATTTGGGGCACATGGTGCCCGCCCTGCCGCATGGAGATTCCCAATTTTGTCGAACTCGCGAAGAAGCACGAGAAGGATGCGTTCGCGATCGTTGGGTTGAACGACGAAGACCGAAAGCAGAACAAGGACGCGGCGGACGCGACGGCAAAGGTCGAGTCGTTTGCTCGTAAATATGGCATTCAGTATCCGCTGGCGCTGATCGATACGCCGACGATCAAACAGGTGCCGAAATTCGAGGGCTACCCGACGACGCTGTTTATTGACAAGAAGGGCAAGGTGCGCCTGATGGAAGTCGGGTACGCATCGCTGGAGAAGCTCGACGCGATTGTCACGGCGCTGCTGGCTGAGTAACGATTCAGAGTTCGCGCGCGCGTCGGCCACTCCTGAAGTGATAAGTGGGGTCGGCGCGTGCGCCGACCGGTGAGCGCGCGCGCGACTTGCGACTCGGGAAGAATGGGGCGTGGTCGGTCTTGGCGCGGCAGCGAACAGTCCAAGAGGCCATTCCAGGATTCCTCCGAGCTGCGCGCGGGCCTCGGCGCCCAGCGCGGCGTTGGGGGGGGCCGGCGGGGCATGTACCGAACCCCCCCGGCCGCGGGGGGGCCGGCCCCCCGCGCGCCGGTCGGTGGACTCCTGGATTGTCATTTTGGCGTGTCCCCTGCCGCGCAAAGCCTGCCCACGCCCCATTCTTCCCGAGCCACAAATCGACAGCCTCGCGCGCACGCGCGCGAAAGCCGGTCGGCGCACGCGCCGACCCCACTTATCGATTGGGTGGTAGCGCGCACGCGCCGACCCC
>JAEUHX010000011.1 GCA_016792805.1 Planctomycetota bacterium | reverse complement strand
GGCGCTCCTCGGTGCGCTCGTGGGAGTCCGCCCGCAGAAACCGCGCCCGCTCGATCTTCATCATTTCATTGAGGAGCATCTGGAGCGCCTCGGCGAGGCCGCCGAAGCCTTCTGTGAGGAGGACTTCCAGGATCCGAGGATGGACTGTAGATTCTGCGTCGTGGTGGGTCATGCTGGTCTCGATTGGCTTGAACTGAACACCAACCAAGAGAGCGAGCATGACTCGCCGCTTCAAGAGCTCGCGCCGCGGTTCTCGAGCGGCCCTGGCGAGCGGGCTGTGCATTGAATGCGCCGCTCGCCAGGGCCGCTCGAGAACCCCAAAGAGCCCAAAGAATATTGGGTTCTGGGAGGTCGAGCCCTAACGGCTATTTACAGAAAGAACGGTACACTGGCCAAGATTCGTAAGCCTGGTCCCAAGCCCGCGGTCTCCCCTGAACAGGCGGCGCGCATCCACGAGCTTGAGAAGCAACTTCGAAGGGTTTCCAAGCGGCTTCGACAGGCTGAAGCGATTATTGAGATCCCAAAGAGGTTGCTGCGATGATGCAAGAGCTCACGCGCAAGCGCGCGAGTCCCGAGACAGAAAGCTAACCCGGGCGAAAGACCACTTCGGCTCGGCTCCACTTTCAACGCTTTGTAATGTTTTGGAGATCTCAAGAGCCACTGTCTACCGGAGGCGCCGCCCGAGGCGCGCACCCCTGCGGATGCCTCGGGCGGCGCCTCCTCGAAAGCTATCCATCGATGAGGAACGCGTGGTCCTGGATGTCCTTCATAGTCCCCGTTCGCCGATCGCGCTCCCGCAGAAATTGCAGCAACTCTCCTCGACGAAAGGGTTTATTATTGCTTTCCCGCACCATGTACCGAATCTTGGCGAAACACAGCGAGGTGAAAGAGTGACGAAGTCAGCTGCGACATCCCGAGCACGCGATGCCACAGCTTTGTGCGACGGCTCTGAATCAGGTTTGGTCTTGGGACATCACCAAGCTTCCAAGGTTACATAAATCGGGGCTTTATCACCTCTACGTGATTCTCGACATCTTTAGCCGTTATGTGACCGGATGGATGCTGGCTCCGACGGAGAACGCGAATCTGGCATCGAGGCTCTTTGAGGAAACGCTCCACAAGTACGACATTGCTCTAGGGCAGCTGCGGGTCCACTCCGACCGCGGTCCTTCCATGACGGCACACGGATTCGGCCAGCTTCTATGCACGCTGGGGGTCACGCAGAGTCTCTCTCGGCCCCGCGTATCGAACGAGAATTGCTATTCGGAAGCCCAATTCAAAACTGTGAAATACGCGCCAGACTATCCGGTAAAATTTGCATCCTTCTCACAAGCAAACGATTATTGTGTCAAATTCCTCGATTGGTACAATCACGAGCATCGACACAGCGGTATCGGGTGGCTGACCCCAGCCATGATGCACACAGGAATCGCCACGCAGGTCTACGTGACCTGCCCCCCATCTTTGGTCCGCTCATAACGAGAGGTTGGCCAGTTTATGACGCCCTCCCCATCTCTGGTCCAGGGGAAGTGAGAAACTCTCAAGGGTGAAAGTAACAGCTAGTGAGTCTGCCCTGCGGCGTACGCCGCAGGGCAGAGGTCGCCCAAAGAAGAATGCGGTCTCACTTCGTTGTAGTCTAGCCGCCAAGCCTCGATCGTGCGACCCGCCTCCTGGAGGCTCTCAAACCAGTTCGCGTTGAGGCACTCATCGCGCAGTCGGCCGTTGAAGCTCTCGATGAATCCGTTTTCCACCGGCCGCCCGGGATGGATGAAGTCCAGCGCGATCTTGTTGCGATAGGCCCAAGCATCGAAATACCGACTTGTAAACTCGGTCCCATTATCGGTCGTGAGAATTTGTGGTTTCCCTCGCTGAGTAATCACACGATCCAGCACCTGGGTAACAGCTTCTGCGGGAAAGCTGCCGGCGACTTCTGTGGCGAGACTCTCCCGAGTGAAGGTATCCACTAGGGTGAAGACTCGGAAATGGCGGCCGTCGGTCAGCGAGTCGCTCACGAAGTCTGCGCTCCAGCGCTCATTTGCCTTCGTCGCAGGCGGCGGCACGGTGCGATGATGTGTGGCAAACTTCCGTCGTCGCTTTGTCCGAACCATGAGCCCCAGCTCACGGTAGAGCCGGTAGATCTTCTTGTGATTCACGTGCCAGCCCTCGCGGGCCAATAGGATCGTGAGGCGCTCGTAACCGAATCGTGGTCTTGAGAGCGCCAGCTCGCAGAGCCGGTGCTTCAGCGCGCTGCAGTCGGTCCGATTCGACTTGTAGCGATAGCTCGAGCGACCAAAAAGAATCACGCTGCAAGCACGACGCTCGCTCACGCCGAATCGGCGCACCGTCGACTGCGCGAGCTCGCGCCTGCTCGCAGCGCTCAGACTTTTTTTCGCAGCGCTTCCTGCAGAATCTGCTTATCGAGCGAGAGGTCGGCCACGATCTGCTTCAGTCTTCGAAGCTCTTCCTCCATTTGTTTCATTCTCTGCAGCTCGCTCGCAGTCAGCGAGCCGTACTTGGCGCGCCAGCGATAGAAGGTCTGCAGGCTAATTCCGTACTTCCTACAGAGCTCCTCGATGGGGACTCCGGCCTGGGCTTGGCTCAGGCAATACGCCATCTGTTCCGCGGTGAACTTGCTCTTTCGCATGGAGATTCTCGGTGGGGAATTCTGAGAACTTCGAGCTCCCCCGTGGACCAGAAAATGGGGAGGACGTCATACGCGGCACGGAAGGCAGTCCTGGATGCGGCATACGAAAGGAACCCAGAGCGATTCGTGCAGCGCCGTCCGGAACCGCCTCGCGTGCCACTCCATGCTTCGATCAACATGCCGGCCAGACCTGCGGTCGAACTCCTACACTGATCTCCCCAAACGATTTGTCTCAAAGCCGTTGACACATTCCGCGGCTCGCATTCTCAGAATTCGATCGCAGCTAGGGTACGAGTGACCGGACACACTGCCCTACCAGGCGACCATCGCCTCCAAGGACGGACGATACTCAATCACCCCATTGAAGTCCATGGTAAGGTTCTCTGATACAATTATATGACCCGATTTGCCTTGCGTATCGCAAGGTTCGAGATGAATACCGAGAGACTCTGGGCTCACGCAGTAGGACATGGTCCCACGCAGGCCTTTCGCCCATCCAAACCTCGCTTCACCGCAGCTAGAATGATAAACGTGTACCTCTATTGAGGCAGCTCGTGACCGGAGAGAGTCTAGCAGGAACATTATTCTAATGTGTTCGAACTCGTCGAGATCGAGCCTCATCGCGACATATACTTCATCAGTACCAACGAGCCGGAATAGACGAGCTCGTGTAGTGAAGTGCTTAAATATCTGCCCGCGCTCAAGTCTGAACATGCGCGGTTGTTCTGGTGACTCGTCGACTCTCCGAAAATCGAGCATGTTTCTCGCCTGCGGATCGGCATGTCCGACCAACTCATCTGTGTATATATCTTGTCCGGGATTAGAATCTCCCTTGAATGAGCACCCAACAAGCCAGAGCAGAGGGATCGCGGCGATGCGTTGCAACATGGTAATCGGAGGATTCTTGATTATTGAAGGCTAATGGAGCCGACCTGCCCAACACCTTTGGTCCGCTCATACACGAAAGGTTGGCCAGTGTTGACGTCCTCCCCGACTCTGGCCCTGGGGAATTGAGAAATTCTCATGGGTTGACGCCCTCCAGGACGTTCGTTGTCTGGTCCTCGGTCCGGAGGAGCTGCGATGGGGCGTTGTAGGCGTACTTCACGTAGCCGCGGTCTCCGCCTGCCTCATCGCGGTAGGTCGCCTTCTGGAGCAAGTGCCCGATCGCGATCGCGCTCGCGCCAGCCGAAGCCCCCCTTCGCGGTGCCATCGGTACGAAACAGATCCTCCTTCGATTTGTGCATGGCCGTTTTCCTCGCCTCAGACCGAGGAACTCGGAGGCAACGCGTGCATTTGTGCGCAGCAACGTGCTGCACGAAGTCAGGTTATTCTGCTCCGAAGGGTCGAGCGCGCGCAAGCAACGCCGTCGCTCCCCTGTAGATTCGCAAGTAGGAAGCTGTCTTCGAGGAGGCATCTTCGCTATCCGCCTGACTGAGCAGCGGGACCCTCGGGGATTGCCACCTCGTCCATCTATTAGGAACCCGCCGAGCGGCACGCGCGGCCGCGCTCGGCGGCATGGCGCAGCGCGCCGTCGATACACTTCTCGATGGGCGCATCGGGAATCCAGCCGATGTGGCGCTCGAGGCGGGTCAGATCGGGGGCGCGATGGCGAATGAAGGAGACGGCGGCTGCGTTGCGGGCGCCGACGACGACCGGCGAGCGCGATCGCGCCCGGCGAACGAAGCTCTCCGCCAGTTCTCGAATCGTGATCTTCACAGAAGAGCCGACGTTCACGATCTCGCCGCGAGCCGACGGCGAATCCAATAAATCGACGAATGCTGCGGCAGCCTCGCCCACTTCGGCAAAGCAGCGCGTCGCACTGCCGTCGCCCTCGACGGCGAGCGGATCGCCCGCCAGCGCCGCAGCCGCGAAGCGCGCCATCACGGCGCCCGACTCCTCCGACTGTCCATGGCCGGCCACATTGAACGGGCGCGCCACCACCACCGGAAGCCCGCGCTCGCCCGCCGCCAGCGCAAGACGCTCGCCGATCCACTTGGAGAGCGCATAGGCCGCGCGTCCGTCGCGTCCGACGGCGCGCAGGTCGAACCCGGGGGCGTCGCACTCGGAGAGCAGCCGATCGGCGCCGCCGTCGCCGTACACTTCCGAGGAGGAGGTAAATAAAAGCGGAAGCCGTCGCTCCTCACAGAAACGAATGACGGCTCGGGCACCCCGCAGGTTCTCCTCGAGCACGCGCCCCGGATCGGCGGCGACGCGCGCGACGCCCACGATAGCTGCGAGATGAAAGACGCGCACCACCCCGCGCGCTGCGCTCTCAAGCACCTGCCGGTCGCCGACGCCACCCACAAAAACGTCCGCGCCGAGGGCGCGCGCCGCATGCAGGTCGCCCGTCGAGCCGTCATCGAGGACAGCAACTGAGCATCCTCGGCGCGTGAGATCCTCGACGATGCTCCTGCCGAGGAATCCCGCTCCCCCGGTGACGAGGACGCGGTCTGCCGATCGGGCTCTCCCGCTCACCGCAGATAGAACTCGGCGAGCGCATCGACCACGCGCTCGATCTGCGCATCGGTCAAACGCCCGTTCACCGGCAGCGAGAGCACGCGCGCGGCGGCTTCCTCAGCCTGCGGGAACGACCCGCGGCGGTAGCCGAGCGACGCAAAGCACTCTTGGAGGTGGAGCGGCACGGGGTAGTAGACCCCGCACCCGATCTTCCGCTTCCCGAGAAACTCCACGCACTCGTCGCGCCGCGGCACCTCGAGCGTGAATTGGTGATAGGAGTGGGTCGTGTCGCCTTCCGGCGCCGGAAGCCGAAGAACACGGTCGAGGCCGCGCGCCGAGATGGCCTGGCGGTAGAGGTCGGCGTGGCGTCGGCGCCCCGAATTCTCGGCGTCGAGCGTCCGAAGCTTCACGCGCAGGATCGCCGCCTGAAGCTCGTCGATGCGGAAATTGCCACCGACCCAGCGGTGGTGATAGCGCTGAATCTCACCGTGGGCTCGAAGCGACTTCGCCTTGTCGAAAAGTGCGAGATCGTTGACCGTCAAAAATCCCGCGTCGCCGGCCGCCCCAAGGTTCTTGGACGGGAAGAAGGACCAAGTGCCGAAGGCGCTGTCGATTCCGACGCTGCGGCCGCGGATGCGCGTGCCGATGGCTTGCGCGCAATCCTCAATGATCGGGACGCCGCGGCGCTTACAGATCGCCGTCAGCGCGTCGAGATCGGCGGCGCGCCCAAAGAGGTGCACGGGCAGCACGGCCTTCGTGCGCGGCGTGATCGCCGCCTCGACCGCCTTGGGATCGATGTTGTGCGTCGCCCGGTCGATATCCACAAATACGGGTTTCGCGCCCAGGCGGGCCACGGTGCCTGCCGTCGCGAAAAATGTGAACGGCGTCGTGATGACCTCATCGCCGGGCCCGACGTCGAGCGTCATGAGCGCCAGCAGGATGGCGTCGGTTCCCGACGAAAGCCCGAGCACCGGACCCGAGCTGAGGTAGGCGGCAAGCTCCTTCTCGAGGCCGTCGACTTCCGGGCCGAGCACATATCGGCCGCTGCGCAGCACCTGGAGGACAGCTGCCTCGATCTCGGCCGCCTGAGCGCGGTGGACAGCCGCGAGGTCGAGCAGCGGGATCGGCTCGTCAGCGGACACCGGGGGATTCGAATGCGTCACGGAGATAATCTGTACGAAGTAGGTGAAATCTTACGAAATCGACAGAAGCGGCTCGAGCCCCATCACGAGGCCGCGAGCGAGCGGCGCCGCCCGCAAAGCCAATAAAACGCCGTCGCGGAAGCACGACCGATCTGTGGAGTCGTGCCGGATCGAGAGCTGCTCGCCCGGAGCGCCGAAGCGCACCTCCTGGTGAGCAACGACGCCGGGAAGGCGGATCGAATGCACTCGAATGCCGTCGACCGTCCCGCCGCGCACATGCTCAACGAGCTCCTTCGAGCGATCCTGCGGAGCCTCCGAGCGCGCCTTGGCGACGCGGGCGGCCGTCGCTCGGGCGGTGCCGCTCGGTGCGTCCTCCTTCGTCGTGTGATGAGCCTCGAGGATCTCGACGTGAGGCAGCAAGCGGGCCGCCTGCTCAGCGAACCGCATCATCAGCACAGCACCAATCGAAAAGTTCGGAACCACAATTCCACCGAGCTGGCGCTCCTCGAGGGCGATGCGCAGAGCCTCGAGATCGCCCGTCGAGAGCCCCGAGGTGCCGATCACAGGGCGAACTCCTGCGCGGACGATCGCGAGCGCGTTCTCGCGCGCAGAACTCGCCGTGGTGAAATCGAGCGCCACCATCGGCTTGTTTTTTGTAAGCTCCTCGGCGATGCGATCGCCGAGATCAAGCTCACCCAGCAGGGAGAGGCCGTTAGCCTCGCGGATCCAATCGCACGCAAGGCGCCCCATGCGCCCGCGGGCGCCGATCACAGAAACTGAGAGGATTGGCTTCACGGAGAAATCCGGAGGAGGTGCGGTGCGCGCTTCTCGAGCGCGAGATGGAGAATTCGATGCAATAGATCGGGGAACGGGATCCCGCTCGCCGCGGCCGACTGCGGCAGGAGCGAGCGCTCAGTCAGCCCTGGAATTGTATTCACTTCCAGGATCGTGAATCCTTCGGAGCTGCAGATCATGTCGGTGCGCGACATACCGTCGCACAAAAGCGCGCGATGGGCCGCTGCACCGAGCTTTTGCGCGTGGGCCACCTGCGCGGCCGAGAGCGAACGGGGCGGGCAGATCTCCTCGGCCCCCGTCGAAGCATACTTTTCGTGGGTGTCGAAGAATGCCGCGGATCGCGGACGGATCTCCACCGGCAAGAGCGGCTCGAGCATGGGATCGCCACAATTACCGAGGACGGGAATAGTAATCTCCACACCCTCGACCCCTTCCTCGACGAGCACGCGGTCCTCGTACCGGAGCACGCTTGCCACGGCCTTCTCCACGGCCTCGCGCCCGTCGGAGTTGCCGAGGGAGCGGTCGACGCGGACGACTCCGTAGGAAGAGCCCTGATTCGGCGCCTTCACAAAAAGCGGTGCGCGCAGAGCTCCGATCCGCGCCAGGATCGAGGAGCGGTCGTGTTCCCACTCATAGCGGTGCATCTCCACCGCCGAGCTCACGCGCAGCCCAGCTCTCGAGAGCACCGCGCGCGTGAGAACCTTATCCATCGCCAACGCCGACGCGGCGACGCCGCAGCCCGTGTAGGGAATTCCGGCCGTCTCAAGGAACCCCTGCACCACTCCGTCCTCGCCGCCCGGACCATGGAGCGCGAGAAACACCACATCAATTCCTTCGTGCCGGAGCAGGCGAATCGCGTTGGCGGCCGATCGGGCCGGGTGCTCCGCCAGGGCCCAGAGCCCATCGGCGCGCAGCTCAAGCGGCAGCGCGCGATATTTGGCGGGATCGAGCGCCGAGAGCACTGCTGCACCCGAGCGCATCGAGACGCCGCGCTCCGGCGACTGCCCTCCCATAGCCACGGCGACGCGCAGGTGCCGTCCGGGGTGCCGCGGCGCGTGACGAGCGTCCACAAAAAGCGGAGCACCCGAGCGCTTCGGCACATGGGCGAGGTGCTCGCGGAACTCCTCCAGATCGAGTGCGAATTGTGGGTGCACCTCGATCGGATGCGCGTGCGAGGCAGGCTCCTCTCCCATCGCCTCCCGCAGCCAACGCGCGTAGTAGGCGCTCATGGCGGCCTTGGCGGTCTCGGGGGAGTCCTCGCCCGACGCATTCTTGACCGGCGCAAACTCATCCTCGCGGCGCACCTCGAGCGTAATGCTGGTCGGGCTCAGGCCGAGCGCATCGAAGACGAACGTTTCAAATTTCACACCCGGAATCTCTGTCGGCTGCCCATCGTCAGTCACCGACTTCACTTTTTTCTCCGCGCGATGCCACGGCAGCGTGTGCGCCGCTCCCGCCGACGTGAGCCGCATCGCGAACTCGACGGCGATGGCATGAATCGCGATATTCCCCGCCCGATACAAAAGCCGGCCGCGGGAATCGACGGCATAGCGCAGTTCCGGCGGCAGATCGCTGTATTCGATGCAGGCCAGCTTCCCGTTGGCACGCCCGAGCACGCCGACCTTTTCCTCAGCGTCACGCTTCGAGACGACTTTCGAGGACATGCCGGCCCCCGCCTCGTCATGGAGACCCAGGAAGAGCGGATCGGCGATGTTCACAAGTGGATTGTCCACTTGCCAATAAAAGAGCTGTGTGATTCCGTCCTCGCGGCATCGCTCGAGGAACCCGGAGTCGGCGAGGGCCGAGAACGCGCCGCCGTGGCCGTTTGGATTGCGAAAGAGCCGGCTCGGCGTTTCCAGCACGAGCCGCCCGTGCCGGTCGAAGGCCGGCACCGTTGCCTGCGGGAAAAGCACAATTTTTCCGGGAGGCAGCCCAAACCAGCGCTTCTCCTCGAAGTAGGCGCGCGTGGCAGCGTCGTTTTGTGGACTCGTCATCACAAACCACGGAGGCGCATGCCCCGTGCGGCGCGCGATGGCGAGAATGCGATGGGCGTGGAGCTCAAAGAGCGTGCGCCCCGATGCGGGGCCGATCGGAAACATTCCTTTCGGCTGGTCATAGCCGAGGCGGGTCGCCTGCCCCCCCGCCACGAGCACGAGCCCCACGCGGCCATGGGCGAGCAGCTCGGCTCCGCGGGCCCGCGCCCGATGGAGGTCATGGCCCCGCGTGGTCTCCGTGCCAGGGGAAATGACCTCGGCCGGTTCAAACGTACTCGGGCGCTCCGCCTTCGGTACGCGCGCCATCGGAGCGAGCGTCGCCAGCAGCTCGTCGTCGAGCTCCTGAAGCTCCCGAACCAATGTCTGTCGCTCCGTCTCGTCGAGCCGATCCCAAAAACGAAACACATGCTCCTGCCCGAGAGCGGCGAAGCGGCGTCGAAGATCTGCGAAGCTCGGGTTCACGTGCGTGGCATCTCGAGGAGAACTTTGAGGGTGCCCGGCTGGCCGGCGCGGTCGAGGGCCTCCACGCCCTGCTCGAGCGGAAGGCGCCCATGGATGAGCCCCGTCGGATCCAGCTGGCCGCGCGCCAGGGCGTCGAGCGCGGGCGCGAAGCGACCGCATCGCGATCCCACGACGCGGATCTCATCGATCACAATGCGCGCGAGGCTTTCGGGCGGCGCTTCGCGCGTGGTCGTCTTGAGCACGATCGTGCCACGGGGCTCGACCAGCTCGAGGGCCGATTTCAATCCGAGGGGCGAGCCGGTGGCATCGACGACGACGGGAAACGGACCGCCGCAGCGCTCGAGGATCGTACCGCCGTCAAGTGCCCGTTCTGTGGAAATGTCGCGCAGCAGGATTCTTTCTGTGGGAAACGCGTCCGGCACCGGTTTTCCGGCGAGATCGAGTTTCATGCGATGACGCCCCATCGCCGTGACCCGCGCACCGGAGGCGGCGAGAGCCCATGTGCACAAGATTCCGAGGCGCCCGTCGCCCAGTACGGCGACACGCGTCCCGCGGAGGATCGGCACTTGCTCAAGAATGGCAAACGCTGCGGCTAGGGGTTCAACAAATACTGCCGCCTCGTCGGAGACAGCCTTCGGCACCTCCAAGAGATTACAACTCGGCAGGCGCAGCATTTGTGCAAAGGCGCCGTCGCGCCCAAGGATCCCGAGGACCGTCCGATGGGCACAGTGCCGATCGAGACCTCGCGCGCACCGCTCGCACTGTCGGCAGGCCGCATTGATCTCTCCGACGACGCGCTTTCCCGCGAGCGGGCCATCGATTGCGATCCCCACAAATTCATGTCCGGGGATTCCCTCGAATCCCATATATCCGCGAAGAATCTCGAGATCAGTGGCACAAACCCCGGCGAGCCGCACAGCAATACGCGACTCGCCGGCACGCGCCTCCGGCTCGGGGCGCGCACGATCGATGTGTGCTTTCCCGCCGCGAGCCACCAACGCGAGCATCGCGATCTCCGCGGTCGGGCCGGCTGCTAGCCCCGCGTGATTCCGGTGCCCTGGACGCCGTTCGGCTGCCCTTCGGTCTGCGCCGAAAGCGTCTCGAGCAGCTTCTCCACGAGGCGCATGGAAAGCTCGTGCTTCTTCTCAAGCATCAGCTCGCGCTCGATCACACGCTCAATAATCGGCGGGAGAAGCGCTTCGACAGCGTAGTCGTGCACGAGATTCAGGATCTCGGCCTTCTGCGCGTCGGGCACGTTGTGGAAGTGAAATTTGTAAACTTGGTGAAGAGCCTCACGAGCAATCCGAAGGGCTTCCTTCGTTCGCTCCTTGGCCTGCTCCGGCGAGTGGGTCGCCTTGAAGCTTTCGACTCGGTACTCGTGGAGGAGCTTTCGGAAGGTTTCCTGCATGGTTGTGGAGGCTTTGGGGACTTTGAGGGTGAAGCTACGAGCCCTGCGCGGTCTCGCGGCGAGTAGGTGGAAGGTCCTGAGGGGCTCGACGGGTAGGCAGCCGGGTCTCAAGGGACCGCGGGATGCGTCCGCGGGAAGCAGTAGGCGGCTCGAATTAGCGGACTTTTCCGATGGCAAGGCAAACGTTGTGCCCGCCGAAGCCAAAGGAGTTGGAGAGCGCCAGCTTCACCGGAAGCTCGCGCGCCGATCCGGGGCAGTAATCGAGATCGCACTCGGGGTCGGGCGTCTCGAGGTTGGCCGTGGGGTGCACCACGTTGCGGGCGACCGAGAGCGTCGTGACGACGAGTTCCACTGCCGCGGACGCGCCGAGGAGATGGCCGATCATCGACTTCGTCGAGGAGATCGGGATGCGCTTGGCGGCGTCTCCGAGGGCGCGCTTGATCGCGAGCGTCTCGAGCTTGTCGTTGAGCGGTGTCGATGTGCCGTGGGCATTGATATAGCTGACATCGGCGGCCGTCGCGCTGGCCTCTTCGAGCGCCGCGAGAACGGCGCGGCGCGCGCCCTCGCCATCCTCATGCGGAGCCGTGATGTGGAAGGCGTCGTCGGTGGAGCCGAAGCCCAACACTTCCGCATAAATGCGGGCGCCGCGCTTGCGGGCGTGCTCGAGCTCCTCGAAAACCAGCATTCCTGCGCCCTCGCCCATCACAAATCCGTCGCGATCCTTGTCAAAGGGGCGTGATGCGCGGTGGGGCTCCTCGTTGCGCGTCGAGAGAGCGCGAAGGGCACAAAAACCGGCAAGGCCGAGCGGGGTCGTCGCAGCCTCGGAGCCGCCCGTGAGGACAAGGTCGCTTTCGCCATACTTGATCGAGCGGAAAGCCTGCCCGATGGCGTGACCCGCCGAGGCGCAGGCCGACGACGTCGCATAATTGGTACCCCGAAGGTCATGGCGGATGGCGATTTGCCCCGACATGGCGTTGGACATCATCTTTGGTATCAGAAAGGGATTGACGCGGTCGGGACCGCGCTGAAGCAGAACCGTCTGCTGCTCCTCGAGCTCCTGGATGCCGCCGATGCCCGTCCCGAGAATGCACCCAAACCGATCGCGGTTGATTTGTGCATTGTCCTTCCCGACGCCGGCATCCGCCATCGCGCGATCGGCCGCATAGACGGCGTAGGCGGCGAAGGGATCAAGCCGCTTCGCCTCGATCTTGGGGAAATACGTCGACGCCTCAAAATCGCGGACATCCGCGGCAATCTTGGTGGTGTGCTTAGCGGTATCGAATCGCGTGATGCGTGCCACTCCGCTTTGCCCTTGGAGCAGACGCTCGAAGAGCAATTCCACTTCTTTTCCTAGGGCGCTCAGGGCACCAAGGCCAGTGATCGCGACGCGGCGGGTCATGGAACGAACTCCAGATTCAACCAATCGAATCGACGCAAGGGAGCTGTAGACGTCTACCCCAGGCTAGCTGCTGGAGGACGCAGGATGTAGCAGACCGGACGGAGGCATCGAAGGCAGGCTCAAAACCGTGCCGGCAGGCCCTCGTCCGGACGCCCTTCCGATGCCTGCGCGCCGGGATCCGGGCAATGGATCCCGAAGCGGAGGTTCAATGGGAGCAAGCGGAGCGAGCAGATACCATCCGCTCGCTCCGCCGCATGGGGTCAGGGATATTGGGTCCCAGGGATTTGGAGGATCGGGGCGACCATCCTCGAGGCCAACCCGACAAATGGTCGCGGAGCCTCGCCAACGAACTGCGATTCGCCTGGGCTGCCCCGTGGCGAACGGCATCGGCGCTGCTCGCGCGCTTCGAATCACCGAAGCGCACGCGGCGAACGGTGTTAGACCTTCGCCTTGACGTAGTCGATGGCGTCACCAACCGTCTGGATCTTCTCGGCGTCTTCGTCGGGGATCGAGATCTCGAATTCGTCCTCGAAGGACATCACGAGCTCGACCGTGTCCAGCGAATCGGCTCCAAGGTCATTCACGAAGGAGGTTGCGCGTGTGACCTTGTCGGGCGTAGTGCCCATTTGGTCACAAGTGATCTTGATCACGCGATCCTCGATCGAGCCCTTGTCCTTTTGGTCCTTTTGGGGCGCGCCCTGCTCAGTCGTCACGATAGTTATCTCCGAGCCAGTGTCTCGGTGTCGAAGGAGAGAGGAAAGTACAGCGGAATAGGAGGGTGCCAGCGCGAGCAGCGGGTTGGAAGCGCTCAATACAGCGGTCACCCACGGGGGACTGCGCGCGGCTGGCGTTGTGTGGCCTGCGAAGGGTTGCGAGTCCAGCGACCCGAGCCGAGCGACCCCGTTCCAATGGTTCGGGATCGACGCGTCACGGGTTCGACGTGCTACCCGTTCGATGGCCCAAGGAACGGCGGGAATCGCGCATGGGCGTCCCCGAGCGGGGCGGGAATTTACCAGAAAGGGTGCCTGAGAACACTCTGGAGCGTCCCGGCGCCGATCGGGGGGAGAGCCTACGCGCCTGCGAGGCCGCCATCGACAAGCAGGACCTGCCCGGTGATGTAGGCGGCGCGATCGCTCGCCAGGAAGGTCACGGCGTAGGCGATCTCCTCAGGGCGACCGATGCGCCCGAGCGGGATGCGCGACTTCATTTCATCGGCCGCCTTCTCGCGGACGGCGGCGGTCATGTCGGTCTCGACGAATCCGGGGGCCACCACGTTCGCAGTCACATTGCGCGAAGCGAGCTCCTTGGCGATCGATTTCGTGAGACCGATGAGTCCGGCCTTGCTGGCCGCATAATTGGTCTGTCCCGCATTGCCGGTCACGCCCACGATCGAGGAAACATTAATGATCCGGCCTCTGCGTGCCTTCATCATCGGGCGGGCCGCCGCACGGCAAAGCAGAAACGAGCCGCGAAGATTGACACTCAGGACTCGATCGAAGTCGTCGTCCGTGAGCCGCGGCAGCACGTTGTCCCGCGTGATACCGGCATTATTGACGAGCACGTCGAGACCGCCGAATCGCGACACCGTCTCGTCGACGACGCGGTTTGCTGCCGCGGAGTCGGAAACATCGGCGGCGAGGGCCAGCGCTTTCGCGTCGTGGCCCGCGGCCGACGCTGCCGCGAGGCAGTCATCGGCCGCCTTGCGCGCCCCTTCCTCGGTCGTCGCGACGCAGGCCACGTTGGCGCCGCAACGGGCGAACTCGAGTGCAATAGCGCGCCCGATTCCTCGCGAGGCTCCGGTGATGAGGACATTCTTGTGCAGGAGGTCGGAAGTCACAGAATTCTCCAGGTTCATTGAGAACTTACTTCGAGGCGAGGAGCGCCTCGACGTGCTCGGGCGTCTCGCACGGTAGGGACTGGGCGCCCGAATCGATCTTCCGCAGCATGCCCGAGAGGGCCGTGCCGGGAGCCAGCTCGATGTAGCGCTTGGTGCCGGCGGCGAGTGACGCGCGCATCGAAGCCTCCCAAAGCACGGGCGCGCAGACCTGTTGTGCCAGATTCTCCCGAATCTGGTCGGGCGAGTCGACTCGGCCACCTGTAACGTTCGAATAGAATGCGACGCGCGGAGCAGCAATCGCCGTCTTGGCGAGCGCCGCCCGCAACCTCTCGGCCGCGGGACGCATCACTTCGCTGTGGAACGCGCCCGCAACTGTGAGGCGCATGCAGCGGCGTGCCCCGCGCGCAACGCATCCCTTCTCGGCGGCTTCGAGCGCCGCGAGTTCTCCCGAAATCACAATTTGTCCTGGCGCATTCTTGTTCGCGATCGAGACGATGCCGATGGCGCTCGCCTCACGGCACGCCGCCTCGATCGAAGCCTCATCGCCGCCGATCACCGCCGACATCGACGATGGCTTGGCCGTCGATGCGGCCTGCATGGCCTCGCCGCGCAGCCGGACGAGGCGAAGCCCGTCCTCAAAAGGAAGGCTCCCCGCCGCGCAGAGCGCGGTGTACTCGCCGAGGGAGAGCCCCGCCGCCATGGACGCGTTCTCCCGGCGGAAGGCCCCCGCCTGCTCGAGCGCCGCGAGCGCCGCGAGGCTCACAGCAAAAATCGCGGGCTGCGAGAGGTCGGTCCGCGTGAGTTCCGCAATAGGCCCCTCAAAACAAATCTTACTTAACGAAATTCCAAGAACCGTGTCGGCCCGGTGCAGCACTTCTCGGGCGGCAGGATACTTCTCGGCAAGGGCAAGCCCCATGCCGACGACTTGGGCACCTTGGCCCGGAAACAGAAGGCCGGTCGGTGTGGACATGGCGATTCAGAAGTTACAGCGAAGTGAGTCGTGGCGGCAGGGGCGAAGCGGCCCGAGGCGACGGCACCGCCCCCGGCGGGCAGCTACCACCGCAGAGTGATCGAGCCCCAGGTGAAGCCGGCTCCCACTGCGCAAAGGAGCACAATCTTCCCGGGGACCGCGAGCCCACGATCGACGGCCTCGCGGAATGCAACAGGCACGGAAGCAGCGGAAGTGTTTCCGTACTGTTCAATATTCACCATCACCCGCGCGGGATCGAGGTTTAGGCGATCGATGACCGACTCGATGATCCGTCGATTCATCTGATGGGGCACGACGAGGGCGACTTCGTCCTTTCCATACTTCTGGATCGCTTTGCGCACCATGTCGCCCATGGTCTCGACGGCGACGCGGTAGACGTCGCGCCCCGACATTCGCAAATAATGCATATTCTTGCCGACCGTCTCCGCGCTCGTCGGATTCTTGGAGCCGCCTCCGGGCAGGTAGAGCAGCTCCGGCTGTCCGCCGCGGGAGTAGAGGTCGACATCGAGAATCTCGCCGCGCCGACACTCCTCGAACGGCGCCAGAAGCGCAGCCCCTGCGGCGTCACCGAAAATGACGCAGGTGCTGCGATCTGTAAAATCGAGAATTTTTGTAAGCGCTTCGGCACCGATGGCGAGGACGCGCCGATATCGCCTCGACGCAATGAATTGTGTGCCGACCGAAGCCGCGTAGATGAATCCCGGGCACGCGGCGCTCAGGTCAAAGGCGGCCGCGTTCCACGCGCCGAGCGCGGCCTGAACGAGCGTGGCCGTCGACGGGAACGGGTAATCGCCCGTCACCGTGCCGACGATGATCAGATCGAGCTCGAGCGGATCACATCTCGCGTCGGCGAGGGCCGCTTGAGCGGCGCGGATCGCGAGGTCGGAGCATGACTCTGACTTCTCCAGGATGCGCCGCTCCTGAATCCCTGTGCGCTGCCGAATCCACTCATCCGACGTGTCGACCATCTTCTCGAGGTCGCTATTGGTGAGCTTCTTCGGCGGCACATAAGCGCCGAGGCCCAGAATCCCCACGCGTTGCAAAGTAAGCGGGCCGGAGCCCGTGGCGCTCGCAGCCATCGGAACTCCGCTGGGTCCCGTGGGCTGAGAAGCCACTGGAGTACGACCGTCGCTATGGGCTGGCAGTTCGCGGGTCAAGCGGTGCGCCTCGTGGCTCCTACTCTACCGAGTCGGGCAGCTACCGGTCATGGCGCACTGGCGAATCCCCGCTGGAGCTCGCCCCGGGGCTTTCGCCACCCTGGGCTGCAGCGGTCGCGCGAAGCGAAGCGACGATATGCCGGTTCACCTCGGCGCTGACGTAGCGCTTCGCCGTGCGGAGCATCGAGGCCGCCGCGCGGGCATCGGATCGGCCGTGGCCGATCACCACAATTCCCTCCACCCCGAGCAGAAGCGCCCCGCCATGCTCGGCGTAGTCGATCCGCTGGGCGATGCGCCGCGTGATCTCCTTGGCCTTTTCGGGGGTGAGCGCCGCCTGAAGCTCCGATGCGAACGCTTGGAGGAGGAACTCCCCCATCCCTTCGGAGGTCTTGAGCACGAGATTCCCCACAAATCCGTCGCACACGAGGACCGTCGCCTTGCCGCGGAAGACGTCCTGCCCTTCGGCGTTGCCGACGAAGGGCAATCCGGAGCTGCGATAGAGGTCGGCGGTCTCCTTGATGAGCCGATTCCCCTTCTCCTCTTCCTCGCCGATGTTCAAGAGAGCGACCGTCGGCTCCTTCACGCCGAGGACGTCGCGAGCATAGGCGTGGCCCATGAGGCCGTATTGAAAGAGGTGAACCGGCTTGCAGTCGACGTTGGCACCGACGTCGATCAGCACTGCGGGCCCAGTGAGGCTGTCGAACGACACCGCGATGCCGGGGCGGCGGATTCCCTCCAGCGTGCCGAGCCGCAGTTTGGCACACGCGACCGCAGCGCCCGTGTGGCCGGCACTCACCACGGCAGCTGCCTTCCCCGTGGCCACCAATTCGGTGGCTATGCCGATCGACGAGGCGCGCTTCTTGCGAAGCGCGTCGAGTGGAGTCTCCCCCATCTCGATGACCTCGGGCGCGTGTTGGACGCGAAAGTTCTTGGGATCAACACCGGCGCTCTGGAGCTCCGCAGCGATGCGACCCTCATCACCGACGAGGATCAGCTCTTCGCGCGCGAGCCAGCCTTGCTCGACTGAGCGGAGCGCGCCCCGCACAATCTCACGCGGGGCGTGGTCCCCGCCCATCGCGTCGAGAGCGATCTCGACCATGGGCGAATCGCTACTCGCGGTAGCCCGTGTCGTTGCCGCCGTAGTGTCCGCAGTTGTCGCAGACCACGTGGGGGCGCTTTGTGGCCCCACACTTCGGGCAGCGGGCGAGCGTGGGCGCCGAAAGGGCATCGTGCGTCCGGCGGAGACGCTTGCGGCTCTTGGAATGGCGGCGCTTGGGATTCGGCATGGGGTGAAGAATTCGAGAAAGGGCGGAGGAATCTAGCGAGAGCAATGGGTCCAGCAAGGGGCTTGTCCCCACTGGGGGTCTCGATCCAGAGGGTACGGCTCCAATCCGGGAGCGGCAGGGAGTCACCTCGGGCGTGCGCGCCCGACTCCAAACCGGGGATCGGCGACTTCGCGGCGAATGAACTCGGCGAAGGAGGGAGTCAGGCTCACAAGTCGCAGCCCCGACTCGGCGAGACGATCGCCCCCATCGCCCAGCCACTCGAAGCGCACCGCAAAGGAGTCGGCGCCGAAATCGACGGCGAAGCCCGGCACCTCGAAAAGTGGAATCCCCGTCGAGGTCTGTGCCGTGAGAAGTCCCTTCCAAGTTGGCTTCAAGCTCGGCAGCTCGGCCACGTCGAATCCTTGGGGAGTCATTACAGTAACGCGGAGCCGCTCGGCGCCCACGACCGCCGGCAGTGAGAGGTCGCGGTCGAATCCTTGATCGCGCATGGCGAGCGCGTCCTCGCCGCTCAACGCCGCCGGAATCGCGTCGGGATTGAGGCGCACCGGCTCTGCGCGGTCGTCATCGAGGAGGACGCCCGGAATCGGACGACCGTCGGTGGGGAGGAGCACCGCCTGGGCCAGCTCCGAGTCTCGGCTGCAGCGGAATGGCTCCCCGGCCGGTGAGTTCCCGACCGGACGAAGAGGCCAAACGGCGGCACCTCGGGATTCGTCGAACGGTGCCACAAATCGCTCCGTAAGGCCCAAATTGTGAAAGTGAACTTGAGTCCGATCGGGCGGCCATCCGTGGTGAACCCCCGCGACGAGCAGCAGCGGCGAGTGATCGCCGAGCGCCCTGCGCGCCGCATCGATCCGCTCCTGCTCCTGGGTGAGCGCGCGCGCTCCCTCCCGGTACGCCCCTATGGCCGCGTCCACGGCGAGAGCAGGCGGGATGACAAAGGCGAGTCCTAGGGCAACAAAAATCCGCTGCCTCCGATCGGGGGCGTCGGGACCGCACCATTCGCCGAGGGCGATCGAGACGGCTCCCATGAGGAGGGCGAACGCGCCGGGGAAGACGCGTGCGTGGACCGGCGGCGGGTCACCGAGGCCCGCGACGACGAGGGCGCCCGGCACATAGAGCGCGGCTGCGCCGGCGATGGCAGCCCACAAAAGCGCCGGTTGCCGAGAGACCTTGAGGGATGTAAATCCAAAAAATACCAGGAGCGCTAGTCCTACATATCCCGCAGCGGCGCGCGGGATCCCCGACATGAGTGAGAGTCCCTTGGCCAGCTCGTTGGGTGCGAGCGTCGCGAGCGCGGCACCGCTTGTCGGGCTCGCGCCGACGTAGCCGCCCATGGAGAAGTCGAGGGCCCACCAGCGAACAAGAAAGAGCGCGCCAAGGACCGCGCAGGGAGCGAGCGCCCGGAGGACGCCACAGCGCCCCAGCTGGGCCAAGCCGAAGAGCAGCGCCACCGGTCCGAAGAAAAGTGCAGTCTCCTTTGAAAGAAAGGCCGCGGCAAAAGCCACAGAAGCGGCAGCCGTTCGCCAAGCCCACCGGCCCGGCTCGGGATGGGCCAAAAGCGCGAGCCCCGCCATGCCGAAGCCGAAGGAGAACGAGTCCACTCTTCCGACGATCCAGCACCAATCGCCGGGGCCGCCGGGGAAGGCGCCGACGCCGATCGTCGCAACCAGCGCCGTCGCGATGGGGACTTTCCAGTGATGGAGCCAGCGCGCGGTTGCTGCGAGCCCAAGCGCATAGGTGAGCACGTTGGCAATCCGAAGCCAGGCGGGATCAAAGGAGATCGCCGTCTGAGCTGCGAGCGAGAGCGACAGAAGAGGCCGATAAAAGCGCACCGAGGAGAGGCCGAACATCGGGCCCGAGAAGTCGGCCCAAGCGCGCTCGAACCCCTGCCGCGCGAAGAACATCAGCGAAGTGACGTCCTCTCCGTAGAGCGGTGCTCGCGCGAGGAGGTAGACGCCGCGCAGGAGCACCACAAGCCCAAGGATCGCTGGCACCCACGGAAGCAGCGCAGCCCCTCTCGAACGCGCCACCGGCTCAGCCGTCTTCGCGCTCATTGCCAACAATCGTACAGAAAGATGGACGGCCGCGAGCTGTATGAAGCCTTCGCTGCCCGCGGCCGTCCGCTTCCGAGTTCGGCTGAACTATCCACTATTGCGGCGGCAAGCCGAGCAGCGCGCGCGCCGCGGACACCGCCTCCTGGAGCCCTGCCGGATTCTTGCCTTGTCCCTGGGCGAAATCGGGCCGGCCGCCGCCGCCGCCGCCGATCTTGGGGCCGATCGCCTTGGCGAGGTCACCGGCCTTGAGGCGCTTGGCCGGCGCGCCGAAGAGGGAGACCACAAAAGGCACCTGATCCTCGGCCGGCGCGAAGAGAATCCACGCCGAGTCGGGAGCCTGCTTCCTCGCGGCGTCGATCAAGCCGCGCAGATCCTCGGGAGCGACGCCTGGGAGCACGGCAACCGCAGCCGAGCCGTCGGCGATCGGGTGCAGCGACTTCTGCAACAAATCCCGCGCTTGGGCCGGATCCATCGCGGAGGCTTTCGCCTTCGCATCCTTGGCAGCCTTGAGCTCCGCGCGCAGCTGCTTCACTTTCTCGACCGCGCTCGGCGCCGGAGCCTTCAGCTCCTTGGCGATCTCGTCCAGGAGCGACTCCTGTTCGCGCAGCGCCTGCACCACGAGCGG
Source organism: Planctomycetota bacterium (assembly GCA_016792805.1). Classification (GTDB taxonomy): domain Bacteria; phylum Planctomycetota; class UBA1135; order UBA1135; family JACQFD01; genus JAEUHX01. The sequence continues at coordinate 105,925 of JAEUHX010000011.1, read as the reverse complement.
CCCGCAGACCGCTTCGATGCGGCGAATGCCGGCGGCCGCCGACGCCTCGGAGAGAATCTTGAAGATGCCAATATTTCCGGTGTTCCCGACGTGCGTCCCACCGCAAAGCTCGGTCGAATCGCAAGCGCCGAGAACGCGCACCCGATCTCCATACTTTTCGCCGAAGAGCATCACCGCCCCAGACGCCTTGGCCTCCTCCATGGTCATCTCGCGCTTCGACACGGGCTGCGCGCGCAGCACGCGCTCGTTCACAAAATCCTCGATGGCGCGGATCTGCTCCGGAGTGAGGCGCTGCGGATGAGTGAAGTCGAATCGCAGACGGTCGGGCGCCACATGCGACCCCGCCTGATTCACGTGCGTGCCGAGAATCGTCTTGAGCGCGAGATGCAACAGATGCGTCGCCGTGTGGTGGCGCTCGGTCGAAAGGCGGAGTTCGCCATCCACCGAGGCGCGCACAAGCTCACCTTCCCGCAGCGCGCCGCGCTCGAGCCGCGCGCGGTGGAACGCGTACTGCTCGATTCTTGAAGTCTGACTTACCGAGAGGCGAGCCGAGGCTCCCTCGATCACGCCGCGATCGCCGACTTGGCCGCCGCCCTCCGCATAGAAGGGTGTCCGGTCGAGGATGACTTCGACGTCGCGACCTTCGGCGCCTGCCTGCGCTTCGCCGACGAGCTTTCCATCCACCACAACTCCGACGACGCGGGCGCCGTCGACCACCAAGCGTCCCGGAGAGGCGTAGGCGCTCTCCGAGTCGGCGTAGCCGGTGAACTGTGTGGGCGCAGCGCCGCGGGTCTTCAGCATCGATGCCGGCCCTTCGACGAAGATCTCCTTCGCCATCGAGGAGCCGGCGCGGGCGCGCTCGCGCTGGTCTTCCATCGCCTTCTCGAAGCCATCGAGATCGACCGCGAAGCCGCGCTCCTGCGCGATCTGCTCGATGAGATCGATCGGGAATCCGAGCGTGTCGTGGAGATGGAACGCCGCATCGCCGGCGATCTGTTGAGTTCCCTTCGCGCGCTCGAAGAGCTCCTCGAGGTGGTCGCTGCCGCGAACATACACTTCTCGGAAGCGCTCCTCCTCGCCGCGCAGGAACGACGCCACCGCAGCCGCGTTGCGGCCGAGCTCGGGGTACTCGCCCCCCATCGAGCTCACGACGAGTGCCGACATCTCATGGAGCGCCGGCTCTGTGATCCCGAGATCATATAGATCGCGGCAGGCGCGGCGCAGAATCTTGCGCACGACGTAGCCGCGTCCCTCATTGGATGGCCGCGCGCCGTCGGAGATACAGAAAGTGACCGCCCGCAGATGATCGGCGATGCGGCGCATGCGGATCCCGTCGCGCGAGGCGGTCTCGTACTTGCGATTCGAGCGCCGCTCCAGCTCCCGCAGATAGGGCCAGAAGAGGTCGGTCTCGAAATTGTTCGGAGCGCCCTGGAGTACGGCCACGATGCGCTCGAGCCCGAGCCCAACGTCAATATTTTTCTGCGGAAGCGGCTGCAGCACGCCTCCATCGCGGCGGTCAAACTGTGTAAAGACACAGTTGCCCACCTCGAGGAAGCGCTCGTCGGGCATCGCTTTGAGCGGCGACCCATCGGCCGTCGTCCGCGCCGGCGGCGCACCGCCCGGCTTCATATCCCAATAAAGCTCCGAGCAGGGGCCGCAGGGTCCGTTCGGCCCCTTGGAGGGCGCCTCGGCCGGCCAGAAATTCTCCTTCTCGCCGAACCGATAGATTCGCTCCGCCGGAAGCCCGATCTCCTTATTCCAGATCGAGAAGGCCTCGTCGTCGTCGAGGTAGACCGTCACCCAGAGCCGGTCTCGGTCGAACCCGAGGGCTTCTGTAAAGAAATCCCACTCCCAACGAATGCACTCGCGCTTGAAGTAATCTCCAAAGGAGAAATTCCCGAGCATTTCGAAGAAGGTGTGATGGCGCGGCGTGCGCCCCACATTCTCGAGGTCCGGCACTCGGAGGCACTTTTGGGAGGTCGTCACCCGCTTCCAGGGCAGGTTGCCCTTCCCCAGGAACGACTCCTTGAATTGATTCATCCCTGCCCCTGTGAAGAGCAGGGTCGGGTCGTTGGACGGTACGAGCGAGTCCGACGGAAGACGCTTGTGTCCCCGCTCCTCGAAGAAGCGGAGATAGCGGTCGCGAACTTCCGAAGCGGGCAGCGGCTTGAGCAGCGTCGGCACGGGGAGTCGAGTTCTCGGGCGAGAAGAAGAGGCGGTAGCCGCGCAGCCTACCAGCGCCGCCAGCTCGGCTATGGCCGTCGTTTCGCCAGCTCCTCCCGCGGCGCGAACCAGCCTGCGCGCCGCGTCTTCCGACGCGGCGCATTCGCCGCCCACGAGAGGTTGTCGAAGAACTGCGCATCCGCAGATGCGGGTCCCCGACCTGCGGGATCGCCTCTACGCGGTGCTCTACACGGTGCTCTACTCGGTGCTCGACTCGGTCGCCGTCGAGCCGGCCGTGAATCCGCTCGAGGCCGCCTTCTTGCGCGTCTCCGCGTCGATCACGTCGCGAAGCTCGATGTTGTCGCGGAGGAATTCGGCGGCGCGGTCGCGTCCTTGGCCGAGGCGCACTTCGCCCTTCGCCGGATCCTTGAACGAGTACCAGGTGCCGACCTTCGAGACGACGCCGAGCTGCGCCGAGAGATCAACCAGATCGCCCTCTCGGTAGATGCCGCGGTCGTGGAGGATATCGAACTCCACTTTTCGGAACGGCGGCGCAATTTTGTTCTTCACAACAGAAACGCGCGTCTTCGCCCCGATCACGAGATCGCCATCTTTGATCGTCTGCACTCGGCGAACGTCCATGCGAACGCTGGAGTAGAACTTCAGGGCGCGGCCGCCGGTCGTCGTCTCGGGATTCCCGAACATCACGCCGATCTTCTCACGAATCTGATTGATGAAGATCACACAAGCCTTGGAGCGCGCGATGGCGCCCGTCAGCTTGCGAAGGGCCTGGCTCATGAGCCGGGCATGGAGACCGACGAACGAATCGCCCATCTCCCCTTCGATCTCCGCTTTCGGAACGAGGGCCGCCACCGAGTCGATCACGATCACATCGACGGCATTGGAGCGAACCAGCGTCTCACAAATATCGAGCGCCTGCTCGCCGTGGTCGGGCTGCGACACGAGCAGCTCGCTCACATTCACTCCGAGCTTTCGCGCATAGGCGGGGTCGAGCGCATGCTCCGCATCGATGAAGGCCGCCACGCCGCCAGCCTTCTGGGCCGCCGCGACGATGTGCAACGTCAGCGTCGTCTTACCGGACGATTCCGGACCATACACTTCCACGACGCGCCCGCGCGGCACGCCGATTCCGCCGAGAGCCAAATCGAGCGAGAGGCATCCCGTCGAGATGCCATCGATCGGGACGAGCTCCGCCTGGCCGAGCTTCTGGATCGCGCCCTTTCCGTGATCCTTCTCGATCTGTTGCAATGCGGCCGTCAGCAGCTTGTCGCGCTCCTGGCGCTTCGAACGTTCCTCGGCGCTCTCGGCCTTGCCTTCCGAACGCGCGCCTTCAGGGCGCGCACTTTCCGGGCGTGGCGTCGGCTTCAGCTCACCACGCTTGGCTCCATCGCCGGCTCGATCGGCGAGCGACTTCTCAGTCGAGGGCTTTTCCATTTGTGCTTTCGCAGTCGAGTCGATCTTGGTCACGTCGGTCTGGGGTTCGGAAGCGGAGGAGGCAGACTTGGAGAGCGGAGAGGCCGGGCTCGCCGGAGACGTCGGCTTCGTGGCGGACGCCGAGTTCTGGGTAGTTGTCGGGGGAGCCGAGATCGTAGCGGTCGGAGGTGCCATGGGAGTCTCCTCAGGGAGATGGCGCGCCCACGACATCGGGGCAGCGCGGTGGAGTTCGGAAGGAAGGAGCGTGTTCGATGTCTGTTAGGGTGCCCAACGTAGATGGGTCCCACGTCGGAATCAAGCGCTCGAATTCAGCGGGATTCCGCGCAGCCGCGGAGCGGCAGGGTGGCCCGCACGAGATACCGGGACCCGTGTGGCTGGAGCAGGCTTTCGAAGAGCACGACACGCTCCACCCGAAATGGGCGCCCGCACCGCCGGTTTGCCCAGTCGCGGCACCACTGCTCGGCACCGCGAAAGCCGGCTGCGCCGCGCGCGTCGAGCCGAGCGCGCGCCACCGTCACGTGAAACCGCCACGCCCGCTCTTCGGTGCGAAGGCCGAGATCGCGCAGCGAATCTGTAATTTTCGCCGCCAGCAGTGCCGACGGCTCCGCCCCTTCGAGAGCGCCGATCCAGGCGACGCGCGGCGGCCCCTTTTCGGGGAAGAGGCCGGCGCCGCCCAGGGCCAGAACAAAAGGATCACACTCTGAAAGCGCGGATCCGACCGCCGTCGTCACCACCTCGGCGTCGTCCTCCCCGATCTCCCCGAGAAATGCAATGGTTCCGTGCATCGCTTCCGCGTGCACAACTCGAAAGCTGCTCGCCTTTTGCGACAAATCGCGGCCGGCCTCGACGAGAGCCCCCGCCGCCTCCGGCGGAATTTCGATTGCGAGGAAGGCGCGCACTTCCTGTCGCTCCGGAGGGCGACGTGGCCGTCGCCCCGCTCGGTCAAAGCGTAATGAAATGCAGGAACTCCTCGAAGCGCTTCTCGATCGCCTGGCGGTCTGTTCGGCGCATCGCCTCGAAGGAGAAATCCTCCACATTGACCGATGCACAAATGGTCCCGTAGGCCATGGCGCGCTTCAGGGCCGGCAGCGTCACGCGCCCCGCCGACGCCAGTGCCCCCATGAAGCCGCCCGCGAACGAATCGCCGGCGCCCGTCGGATCCTTCACGTTGTCCGTCGGATAGGCGGGAAGGGCGAACTCCACAAAATCGGAGAAGAGGAATGCGCCGTGCTCCCCCTTCTTCACCACGACGATCTTGGGGCCGAGTTCCAGAATGGCGCGTCCGGCCCGGATGAGGTTGCGCTCCCCGGTCAGCTCGCGCGCCTCTTCGTCATTCAAGATCAGGCCGTCGACACGACGCAACAGATCGAGCAGCTCCGCCTTCGCGATGCGCATCCACAGATTCATCGTGTCTGCCACGACGAACTTCGGCGCATCGACCTGCTCGAGCACCGATCGCTGCGTCGCCGGAGCGCCGTTCGCCAAGAACACAAAAGGCGTCGAGCGGAATGCCGACGGAATCTTGGGAGTGAACTTTCCAAACACATTCAGCTTGGTCTCGAGCGTCTCCGCGACGTTCATCGTTCCTTCATACTTTCCGCGCCAACGGAACGTCTCCCCGTCGGCCACCTCGACCCCCGCCGTGTCGACGCCGCGCGCCTTGAACTCGTCGAACGTCCCCATGGGAAAGTCGCGGCCGACGACACCCACGAGCCGCACCGGCGTGAAGTAGGACGCGGCGTAGGAGAAGTACATCGCCGACCCGCCGAGGGCCGCCTCGGCCTTGCCGAAGGGAGTCTCCACAGAATCGAACGCGATCGAGCCGACGACCAGCAAGCTCATGACAGTGAACCCAGGTGAGGAATGGAACTGTAAAGAAAGTGAATGAAAACGGAATCTCGCGCCGAGGAACGCGAGCGAAGGCCGCTAGGCGCCCGCTGCGCTCGGCGTCTCGAGCCCTCGTTGCATCTCGCTCGCCGAGACGCGATCCCGCGAGGTGAGCAGCAGCACACCGCCGACGAGCGAGAACCCGAGATAGGTGAGATTGTAAGCAATCGAGAGGGCGACGCCGAGCGTCGCGCTCTCGCCGTAGAGCGGCGCGAGCCGCGCGAAGAGCGCCTCACCGACGCCCCATCCGGACGGCGTGAGCGGCACCGATTTCGCCATTTGAATGAGTGGCACAAATACGAAGTACGGCCCGAGCGCGAGAGTCCCGCCGAGCGCCTTCGCGAAGAGCCACCACGCCACCATGGACAGAATGTGGTTTCCGCACGAGAGCGCGAGCGCCGTGGCCAGAACAGCCGGCCGCCCGCGATAGAGCCCCATGGCCTCGTCGACTTTCGCGAGAATCCGCTCGAGCGGCCCCACTCGGCGCACCAGCGGGTTGCGCAGCAGGAGCCCGCGCAGGCGCGAGCTGCCCGCCACCACAAATCCCACGAGCGATCCTGCGAGCACTGCGACAATCGGAAGCGCGACGCCGCGCAGCTCCGGCGATTGGTATCTCTGCCAATCGAAGGCGAGCGCCACGCCCGCGACGAGGGCGAGCCCGAAGAGTCCGAGAAGCCTGTCGACTGCGACCGTCAGCACCGCATGGGTCTTGTTCGGAGCGCCGCGCGCCACGAAGTACATCTTCGGCAGATCGCCGCCGACGAGCCCCGGCACGACGTTATTAAAAAAGAAACCCACAAAAGACCACTTTACGGCCTGGCCATAGGTGAACGGGATCGAGAGCACCCGCACCAGCATCCACCAGCGCGCAAAGGCCATGAACGCGCCCACGAGCAAGAGTCCGGCTCCGATCAAATAGAGCCCGACGTCGAGGTAGCGCGAAAGAGTAAGAATCCCCGGCTTGACCTCGTAGCGGGACGAGTCGATCGCCTTGCGCTCGCCGCCGGCGACCTCGAACTCGACGATCTGCGCCTCCCACGGGCGCCGCACGCCCGACGGCCCGACGATCGTTCCCTCCACGGCTGCGGCGGCGTCCGTGGCGCCCGCCCTGGAGATCGCCGAATCGCGCCTCGGGACGCCCGAGAGCACATAGGCCAGGAGCGCCACTGCGAGCGCAACTTGGGCCAGCGTCAGGAGGTTCTTTCGATTCACGATCGCTTTTCGGCGCCGCGCGGCAGGCAGCTCCACCGGGAGCCCGCAAACGCGCAACTGGGTGGCTGGCGCTATTCCGCGCCCGCCGGTTTCGTGGCTGAGGGGGTCCCCGGGCCCCGTTGGCCCGCGCGCCCCTGCTGTGCAAACCACTGCCGCCAGAAGTCGGAGTCGTAGCGCGGACCGATTCCAGTGAGCCTTCCCAGGGCGTCCATGGCCGCGACTGAAACGGATCCGGTCTCATCGCGCGTGAGCGCATAAAGCGCCGCGAGGTCCTCCTCCGCGGCCTGCCCGGGCATCAGCAGCTGACCATGGAGCGCGGCGAGTTCCGCGCGCACGGCGGGATTGGGGTCGCTCAGCGATCGCTTGCGAAGATGGGGCAACGCTGCGAGCCCCAGCGCCCTGCCCCAGACCTGGAGGGCCTCGGCGCGGACGAGTTCATTGGAGTCGTCGAGGGCGCCGTCGAGCGTCTGCAGCGCGCCGCGGGCGATCAGCACGCGCGCCGCGCTCGCTAGCCCATCGCGAATGCCCTCATCGGACTCGAGCTTGGCGAGCGTCGAAAAGTAGGCTGCGATGCTGCGCGACTCGGCGGCGAAGGGATAGGCCGTGCGGCCGAGAAGAGTGAGCAGCTCCATCCATTCGGCCCGCAGTTCCGGAGTGAGGCTGCCCGAGACGCCCGCGTCGCGAATCACCTGCACGCGCTGGAGCCGCTTCTCCGCCTCGATTTTGTAATCTCCTGTCACGGATCCGAGGATCTCCGTCGACGGCTTGTCGCGCTCGACCATCAACCCTACGACCCGAAGGGCGCGCCGCCGGCAGAGAGGGAACGGATCAAAATTTGCAATGGCCCCGGCCCACAAAAGCACGTCGGCCGTCTCCGCCCAATTATTGAGATTTACGTCGTCGAGATCCTCGACGCGCTCGAAGCAAAAATCGGCCGGAGCCTCGAGCGTCTCCAGCGTGCGCCGCACCTGATCCTTCGCCGTCGGAATGAGACTCAAAAATCCCCATTGAACCGATGCGGCGAGCCAACCATAACGTTCCACTTCATACTGATGCTCGAGCGAGCGCGACGTCGGCGCGCCGTGGACACATTTGAGGTCGTCGACGGTGTGCTCGATGCCGGCGCAGGCGCCGAGCGCCGAGGCGGCAATGAGGGCAACGGCTTGGGCGAGACGAGCGGGAGCGGTCACGGTCGGAAGCCTCGAAGCCTAGCGAGCGCGCAGGCACCTCGCGACGACGGGACCCTTCAGCGCCCCGCTCTCGGCGCGCCGATGGAGTCCGAAGCCGCATCTCGCACCTCGCTCCGTCGCCCCTGGAAGCCTCTACTACCGCCCCGCCGATGCCGGTCTTTCTCCGCCGCGTGCTCGCGCTCTTCGTGGGTGTGGCACTGCTGCTCCTCGCGCTGGAGTTGCTGAAGCGCGGAGCGGCTGGGTTTGGCACAACGTTGCGCGACCTCGGAGTGCGGGGCGTGGCGGGCTCGCTCGGCTTCGGCTGGCTCTTTGCGTGTGTGGTGTTGAGCGGATCTCCGGTGGCGGCCATCGCTCTCTCGCTTCTGGCCGCCGGATCCCTGAGCCCGCGCGAGAGCCTCGCCATGATCGTTGGCTCGAGGCTCGGCGCCTCCTTCGTCGTCCTTCTGCTCGGCGCCATCGATGATCTCCGGTCGAAGCGGCGAGAGCAGCGGAGCGCCTACGTCGGCGTGTCAGCCATTCTTGTGACAGCGACGGTCTACCTGCCGGCCTTCGCCATCGCGGATCACGCTCTCATGGAAGGTTGGTGGCGCGACCTCCAGCTCGAGGGCGCTGCGCTGAAGTCGGTCGTCTCGTGGTTCGCGGGGCCGGTCGCCGACCTCGCCGCGCAGTACCTCCCGCGATGGGTGCTCTTCGTGGCGGGAGTGCTGACGCTGCTCGGAGCGCTCAAGACCTTCGACGGCGCACTCCCCGATGTCACGGAAACGAAGCTCTCGAAAGGGCTCGCCGCGGGAGCGATCTATCGCCCTTGGGTCATGTTCGTCGTCGGGCTTGCCGTCACCTCCATCACCATGTCGGTGTCGGTGTCCATCTCGATACTCGTCCCGCTCGCTGCGAAAGGTTACGTTCGACGAGAGAATCTCTTTCCCTACATGATGGGCGCCAACGTCACGACGTTCATCGATACGCTTTTCGCTGGCGCCCTCGTTGGACATCCCGATGCGGTGCGGATCGTTGCTCTCTTGATGAGTACGGTATTCACATTTTCGCTGCCGCTTGTTTTTGTAATACCACATCGGTATGAGCGGCTCGTAGACGGCCTCGCCCGGCGCGCCACGGCGCACCTCGGAGCATTGGTCGTTTTTGTGGTGCTACTTTTCGCGCTTCCAGCCGCTCTGCTGATCCTCTCGAGGGTTGCTCCGTGAGGCGCCGCGCGCTTCTCTATGCCGATCCAAGTCCCCGAGGCGAGTGGGCGCTCGGCGCTGCGTGCCTGCTGGCGCCCAAAGTGATCGAGAGCCTGACCGTGCTCGCCACCGAGGAGGATCTTCGGGCCGCGCCGGATCTCCTCGAGCGGATGGCGGCCCCCATCGCCGCACAGGGAGTCCCCTGCACAACCCAAGCGCGTCCGGGGCCGGCGGAGGCCGCCCTCGTGGCTCAAGCGCGCGCCCAATCACCCGACCTCGTCATCGTGCCGCCGGCGGGGCGCAACGCCATTCAGCGCATGCTGCGCGGCTCGCGGATTGCCACCGTGGTGCGACAAGTAAACTCCGATGTGCTGGTCGCGCGACGTCCGCCGGCGCGCGTCGGCCATGTGCTCGGATGCCTCTCGGGGGGCGATCTTACAGAACGTGTCGCAGAGCAAACGGTCGAGCTGGCGCAGGCGCTCGGCGCCGGGGCGACGCTTCTGCATGTCGCCTCCGAGGTGCGCATCCAGGGTGCGACTGAGGGCGAGGGGGCGAGCGGGCCGACTTGGAAGCCGTCGCTGCGCGTGCTGGAAGCGTTCCAGCCGCTGCGCCATCGCTGTGCGCTCCGCATCCGAGAAGGGCTCGTGGTTGACGAGGTTGTGAGGGAAGCGGACTCGCTCGCGTGCGATCTGGTCGTCATCGGTGAGACGCGATCTCCGGAAGGCTCGCGCTGGCTCCGGGAAGATGTCACCGAGCGGATTTTGTTACAGCTCGCAACTTCGGTTCTCGTGTTGCGAAGGCCCCATGGGGCCGCGGCGCCTTCCGACGCGCGTTGAAGGCGCGTGGGTCGCTGCGGATCTCACTGCGGATCTCGCTGTGGAACTCGCTGCGGAACTCGCTGCGGAACTCGCTGCGGAACTCGCTGCGACTCTCCCTGAGCTTCATCCCGTGCGCTGCTTCACGAGCGCGAGTGGTGCCGAAGACAGGAGTTGAACCTGCACGTCCGTGAGGACACTAGACCCTGAATCTAGCGCGTCTGCCAATTCCGCCACTTCGGCACGGGATTGGGGCGAGAAGTCTGGCGGGAAGGCTTCCCCTTTTCTAGAGCCCGCTTCCAGAAGCCACCGCCGTCGAGAGTAGGCTGAGGGAGTTCCATGGCGCAGCCCAAGACTCCCGACACCGACACCATCGCAACGAACCGCAAGGCGAAGTTGCGCTACGACATTCTGGACCGCTACGAGGCTGGGATGGCGCTCGTCGGCTCCGAGGTGAAGCAGCTGCGCGCAAAGCACTGCAACCTCGAGGGGTCCTTCGTGCGCGTGCGCGATGGCGAGGCCTGGATCCTCGACTCTTCGATTCCGCCCTACGACCACGGCGGCTATGCGAACCACGAGGACAAACGGCCGCGCAAGCTATTATTGCATCGTGCACAAATCGACGAAATTGACAAATCGCTGCAGACCAAAGGGCGCACCTGCGTGCCCCTGCGCCTCTACTTCAAGGGGGGACGCGCCAAGCTCGAGATCGCGCTCGTGAAAGGGCGAACCCACGGCGACGAGCGTCAGGCGATCCGCGATCGCGAAGCGAAGCGGGAAGTGGCGCAGGCGATGAAAGTGCGCATCAAATCTCACAGATAGCGCTCGGCGACGAGCACGCGGTGGTGGCGCTGATGGGCGGCGATGAGCCATGCGAGCCCGCTTGCCGAAGTGGGCCGGCCGCTCGCCGTGCCGAAGCGGCCGAGCTGCTCGGCGTCGAGCGGCTTCACGAGCGCCAGCGTGGATGCCCGCACCAGTGCGAGCTCTTCCAGCAGGTCCCCCATTGCGCGGCGCTCGAATCGCCCTTGCGGCACGTAGGCGTTCTCGTCGAACGGGGCGAGCGGTGTGCTATCGCCCCGCGCGATGCGCAGCAGCCGATAGGCGAACACGCGCTCGGCGTCGCTCACATGTCCAATGACCTCCCGGAGAGTCCACTTCTCGGCGGCGTAGCGATACGACCCGCGCCCATCGGGAATGCCCGCGAGCAGCTCCGACCAAAGGCGCTGCTGCTCCATGAGCGCCGTCAGGCCGTCGCTTTCGGGGAGCTGCTCGTAGTCGGAATGATAAAAATCGGGGATCTCGCTTTTCGCGACGCGCGGAATGTTCGCCATGGGCTTTCCTGTACGGCGACCTCCTCGCAGCGAGCAACGGCAGTGCGCGCCGGCAGCGCAGCGCGCGGGGCTTGTCGGAAGACGGCTCGGCGTCCCCCCTTGTGGACCCGCGAATGCGGCCGATGATGAAGGCGTCGCGGGGGCGATCGGTTTCGACCGAGCGTCGGATGCGACGAGTGGCGTGTCGAGGACCCCGGTTGGCCTCGTAAATCTTCCCGGGACCGGCAGAAATGCCAACAACTACGCTCTGGCTGCTTAAGAACTAAGCAACCCGTCGCCGGACCCCGCTCCTCAGGTCCGGTCCGACGCCATCGAGGAGCAGGCCCCGCGAGCCCGCCTGGTGCTCAAAGGGTGACACCGAACCAGGCTGGCGCTCCTGAGCCCCGTCGGTCGGGCCGCGGGAGGGCGAGCACAACGAACGGCCGAACACACACGTAGAGGCTTGTCGTGGACGGGCTTGGGACGCGGGTTCGATTCCCGCCGCCTCCACCAATAAAAAGAGCCGGGTCGGTCGCAGAGCGACCGACCCGGCTCTTTTTATTGGTGGAGGCGGCGATCATTCTGCGCGCGCGCTCCGCGCGCGCTACAAATCGAAGGAGAATCGTACAGCGAGGGTCCGCCTCGCTTCGCTCGGCGTCCCTCGCTGCTCAATTCCCGCCGATTCCTCAATGTGGGAAGTGTCAGACCGGAGGAATCTTGGGCGGATGGAGAGCGCGTCGCGTCGCTCCGCGGAGAAACCCCGCAAGAGGTTGGCCCGTGGATTCGGACGCATTCGAGGATAGCCTTCGGCATCCGTCCTATCCCGTGGGCGATCCGATGGTCGGATTGCCGTTCACCGCTTGAGACCAAGGCTCCGTCGCGCATGCCGAAGAAGGCTGTCCCTCGAAACTCCCATCGCCAAGCAGTAGCGGTCGAAAGCCCCAAATCCACGCCCTTTGTCTCCGGCAATAAGCTTACTCAAGATTCCCTCGAGCGACATCTGTGGTCGGCGGCCGACATCCTGCGCGGTTCGATCGACTCGTCAGATTACAAAAACTTCATCTTTGGCCTGCTCTTCCTGAAGCGCCTCAGCGACCGCTTCGACGAAGAGTGCGTTGCAGTAAAGAAGGACGGCGGCAATCCGGAGGACCCCGACGAACACGAGTTCTTTGTCCCCAAGCGCGCTCGCTGGCCCGAGATCCAAAAGCATGCAACCAATCTTGGCGAAGTCCTCAATAAAGCGGCCGCGGCCATCGAGCAGGAAGCACATAACGGCGCCGCGCTCGAGGGCGTGCTTGCCGGCATCGATTTCAACGACGAGCGCAAGCTCGGCGACGCGCGGCAGCGCGACCAGATCCTCGCCCGGCTGATCCAGCACTTCGCCAACCTCGACCTACGCAATGCATCGCTGTCCGAGCCCGACATGCTCGGGCGCGCTTACGAGTATCTGATCGAGCGCTTCGCCGACGACGCCGGCAAGAAGGGCGGCGAGTTCTACACGCCGCGCAAGGTCGTGCAGCTCATCGTCGAGCTGCTCGAGCCGACCGAAAAGATGCGTATTTGTGATCCCACAGTTGGCTCCGGAGGCATGTTAATCGAGTGCGCGCACTACGTGCAGCGGCACAAGGGGAACCCCAAGAACCTCTCACTGTTCGGACAGGAGAAGAACCTCGGCACTTGGGCGATTTGTAAGATGAATATGTTACTGCACGGCATCCAAGACGCGCGGATCGAGAAGGGCGACACGATCCGCGAGCCGAAGCTGGTGCAGGACGGCGCGCTGATGGTCTTCGACCGAGTGATCGCGAACCCGCCTTTCTCGCTCGACGAGTGGGGCCGCGAAGTCGCCGAGCAGGATCCCTGGGGGCGCTTTGGCTACGGCATCCCGCCGAAGACCAAGGGCGACCTCGCGTTCGTGCAGCACATGGTCGCCGTGCTCAACAAGCACGGGAAGCTCGGCGTCGTGATGCCGCACGGCGTGCTGTTCCGCGGCAGCGCCGAGGGCGAGATTCGCAGCGGCTTCCTCAAGGACGACCTGATCGAGGCCGTGATCGGGCTGCCGACGAACCTGTTCTACGGCACCGGCATCCCCGCCGCCGTGCTCGTTCTCAACCGCAACAAGCCGGCAGCGCGCCGCGGCAAGGTGCTCTTCGTCGAAGCGTCGCGCGAGTTTCGCGAGGGATCGGCCCAGAACTACCTGCGAGACGAGGACGTGAAGAAGATCGTCGCGACCGTGCGCGCGTTCGCCGACGTCGAACGCTACGCGCGCGTCGTGCCGCTCGCCGAGATCGAGAAGAACGACGGCAACCTCAACATCACGCGCTACGTCGAGACGGCCGAGGCGCAGCAGAAGGTCGACGTCGGCGCGGCCGTGAAGGCGCTACGCGAGGCAGAGAAGGCGCGCGACACAGCGAAGGCAACGATGGATCGGTTCATGAAGGAGCTGGGCTATGGCGCCTGAGGGATGGCAGTTGCGCCCGCTCCAAGACGTGCTACTCGACGACGCTCCGGGCTTCTGGGGTGACGTTTCGAACGGGACTGACGACATCGCCGTTCTGCGATCGACCAATCTACGCAACGATGGCCGTCTGGATTTTTCGGATATCGCGAAGCGGGCCTTCCCGGAGAAGAAGCGAGTCCAGAAGCGACTAGAGGTCGGCGACATCCTGCTGGAGCGGTCCGGAGGCGGTCCGCAGCAGCCCGTCGGCCGAGTGGCTCTGTTCGAGGCCAACGGCGACTTTGCCTACAGCAACTTCATCCAACGGCTCCGTCCGGACGCGAAGCAGGTCCTCCCCCGGTTCCTTTTCTATGCGCTCTGGGACCTGCACGCTCGCGGCGAAACTAGCCGTCTGCAACAGGCAACCACTGGCATTCGGAACCTCCAATACAACGACTACCTTGCTCGCCCTCAACTCGTGCCGCCCCTCGCCGAGCAGCGCAAGATCGCCGCGATCCTGTCCTCGGTCGACGAAAAGATCGAGAAGACCGAGGCCGTGATCGCGCAGCTCGACGTCGTCAAGAAGGCGATGCTCGAGGAACTGCTGACGCGCGGCATCCCGGGCCGGCACTCGCGGTTCAAGCAGAGCGAGATCGGCGAGGTGCCGCAGGAGTGGAGGATCGAGGCGCTTGAGCGCGTCGTCGAGGTTCTCGATTCCAAACGCAAACCGCTGAACAGCACGGAACGGCAGACCATGCAGGGGCCGTTCCCCTACTACGGCGCCAATGGCCCCGTTGACAGCATCTCCGAGTGGATCTTCGACGAACCACTGCTGCTGATGGCCGAGGACGGGGGCTACTTCGACGAGTTTGCTACCCGCCCGATCGCCTACCTTGTGGACGGCAAGTGCTGGGTGAACAACCACGCGCACGTCCTTCGCGTCAAGGAGCCAAACGTCCGCGAGTGGGTCTTCTACTCGCTGGTGCATCGCGACATCCGCGGGTTCATCAACTCGGCTACGCGCTCAAAGCTGAATCAGGCGGACCTCCGTCGGATTCCTGTCCCGCTGCCTTCGCCATCGGAGCAGGCCGAGATGGCGAGCGCGTTGTTGTCTTCCGATGCCTACCGAGCGGCGTTGCTCAAGGAGCTCAAGGAACTCCGAAGCGTGAAGTCATCCCTTTCGACCAGCCTGCTCTCTGGAGAGGTTCGCGTCGGCACGGGTGACGCATGACCTCTTCTGCTTGGAACGAAGTAGGCCAGTCAGAGGACCCCGCCGTCGAACTGCTCGAGGCGCTCGGCTACTCGTTCCTCGACGCCGACGCGCTCGGCCGCGAGTCGTTCCGCGACGTGGTACTCGTTGACCGCCTGTGCGCCTCGCTGCGCAGGTTGAACCCCTGGCTCTCCGACGAGAACCTGCACCGCGCCGTCCGCGCGATCGCCGACGTGCCGGCCGCGTCGTTGCTCGAGGCGAACGAGAAGGCGCACACCGTGCTGTGCTTCGGCATGACCGTCGAGCAGGACCGCGGCGACGGTAAGAAGAGCCACACCGTGCGATTCGTCGACTTCGACAACCCGACGGCCAACGACCTCGTCGTCACGCGCCAGCTCAAGATCAAGGGCCAGAAGCAGCACGTCATCCCCGACGTCGTCGTCTACGTGAACGGCATCCCGCTCGCCGTCGTCGAGTGCAAGAATCCGACGCTCGGCGACAAGTGGCTGCACGAGGGCATCGAGCAGCTCGAGCGATACCAAGAGTTCGGCGAACGGTTTCGCGGGCTCGGCGCACCGCACCTGTTCCACACCGCACAGATCCTCGTCGCGACCTGCGGGCAGGGCGCGCGGTTTGGCACCGTCGGTACGCCGGCGCGCTACTTCGGCGAGTGGAAGATCACCGAGCCGAAGGCGCTCGCCACGCTGCGGCAGCTCGTCGGTCGCGACCCGACGCCGCAGGACATCCTGCTGTTCGGCACTCTGGCGCCGGCGGCGCTGCTCGACCTGACGCAGGCGTTCGTCGCGTTCGAACGCGACGCGACCAGCGGCCGCACGATTCGCAAAACCTGCCGCTACCAGCAGCACCGCGCCGTCACCAGCGCCGCCCACCGCGCCCGGACCGCCAAGAAGCCCGAGGACCGCGGCGGCGTCGTCTGGCATACCCAGGGCTCGGGAAAGAGCCTGACGATGCTCTGGCTCGCGTTGAAGCTAAAGCGCGACCCGGCGCACCAGAACCCGACGATCGTCCTGGTCAGCGACCGCCGTGACCTCGACGAGCAGATCACCAAGGTGTTCCGCGCCTGCGGCTACCCGAATCCGGACCACGCGAAGACCGTGCGTGACCTGCGGCGGCTGCTCGAGGCCGGGGCCGGGCGCACGATCATGACGACGGTGCAGAAGTTCCAGGAGCTGGCAGATGACGCCGGCGCCGCGCCGCCAGTGCTCAACCGGGATAGCAACCTGTTCGTCTTTGTCGACGAGGCGCACCGCACGCAATACGGCGGGCTCGCAGGAAACATGCGGCACGCGCTGCCGAACGCTGCGTTCTTCGCGTTCACCGGCACGCCGATCGACAAAAAGGACCGCAGCACGCTCCAGACGTTCGGCAACTACATCGACACCTACACGATCGAGCAGGCGGTCGCCGACGGCGCGACGGTGCCGATCTTTTATGAGAGTCGGCTCGCCGAGCTGCAGGTCATCGGGAGCACGCTAGATCAACTCTTCGCGCGAGTCTTCGCCGATCGCACACCGGACGAACGCGCCATGATTCAGGCGCGATTCGCGACCGAGGAGGCGCTCGCCGGCGCGCCGAAGCGCATCGAGACGATCGTGCTCGACCTGCTGGACCACTTTGCGAAGTTCATCCGCCCCAATGGCTTCAAGGCGATGGTCGTGGCGTGCAGCCGCGAGGCCGCAGTTACTTATAAAGAGACGCTCGACCGGCTCAACGCGCCGCCCTCTTCGCTCGTGATTTCCACAAGTAATGACGACGATGAGCGGATGCGCCGACACGGCCTCGACGCACCGGCTCGCAAGGCGCTGCTGGCGCGCTTTCTCGACCGCGAGGATCCGCTACAGATCCTCGTGGTGTGCGACATGCTGCTGACCGGCTTCGACGCGCCAGTCTTGCAAGTGATGTATCTCGACAGCCCGCTGCGCGAGCACACCTTGTTACAGGCGATCGCACGCGTGAATCGCACAAATGAACAGAAGAGCTACGGACTGGTCGTCGATTATTGGGGTGTGTCGAGCTCGCTGAAGGACGCGCTGAAGATCTTCGCGCCCAAGGAGGTGCAGGGAGCGCTGACGCCGAAGGTCGACGAGCTGCCGCGGCTCCAGGCTCGGCATGCCGCAGCGATCAAGTACTTCGCCAAAGTAAAGAATCGCGATGACCTCGAGGCATGTGTGAAGGTGCTCGAGCCCGAGGACGTGCGCGCTGAGTTCGACGCGGCGTTCCGGCGCTTTGCCGAGAGCCTCGACATGGTCCTGCCCGACCCGAAGGGGCTGCCGTATCGCAAGGATCTGAGCTGGCTCGGTTTGGTTCGGCAGGCGGCGCGCGCGCGCTACCGCGATGCGGCGCTCGATATCTCCGATTGCGGCGCCAAGGTGAAGCAACTGATCGCCGACGCGATCGTGGCGCACCGGGTCGACGTGCTGGTGCGCGAGGTTTCGATCCTGACGCCGGAATTCGATGAGAAGCTCGAGGCGCTGAAGGACCCGGAAGCGAAAGCGAGCGAGATGGAGCACGCGGTGCGCGCCGAGATCCATGTCCGGATCGAGGAAGACCCGGCGTTCTACACCTCTCTGCGTGAGAGGCTCGAGAAGCTGATAGCCGATCAACGGCGCAAACGCATCGACGCCGCGAAGGCGTTGGCACAATTAAATCAAATGATTCGTGAGATTCGCGGGCGTGCCGGCGAGGCCGAGCGGCTCGGGCTGAGCGAGATCGGGCTGGCAATTCTTGGGCTGATCACGCAGCCGCAGGCCGACATGGTCGCGGAGCCGAATCCGAAGATGATTGATCTCGCCGCGTTGCTCGAGGAGTCGGTGGCGAAGGAGGTCGAGATCGTCGACTGGCCTCGGAAGGACGATGTGCAGCGCGAGATGAGGAAACAACTCAAGAGACGCTTGCGCGTGGCGGGGTTCGCCGAGGATCAGCTCGATACGATTGCGAATCAGATTGTCGATCTGTTGAAAGTAAGGAGAGGACAATGACCGTGGGCGGAACGGAACAAGCGGTCGCTTCGTACGGTACGAAGACGATTCGCTACCGCATCGAACGGGGCAGGCGACGGGTCAGCGTGGCTGTTGTGGTCGATCCTCTGGACGGAGTCGTGCTTCGGGTGCCAAGAAGCTTGGAGCAGGATCGCATTGCTGCAGTGGTGCGGCGAAAGGGAGCCTGGATTGTTGAGCGTCTGCGTGAGTTCGAGGATCTTCTGCCACCGCAGTCGCCGCGCGAATTTGTAAGCGGCGAGACCTTTCTTTACTTGGGCCGACAGCACCGCCTGCGTGTCGAACAAGCGGCCGGGCTGCGCTCGCCGTCCGTTTCGATGGAGCAGGGGCGCCTCATCGTGAGGATCCCGAGGAATAAGCCTGAGAGGGACAACGGTAATGTCGTGCGGACGGCTCTGCGCGATTGGTATCGTCGACGGGCTTCGCACTATCTGCCGCAGCGGCTCGCGCGCTGGGCAAGGAAGCTTGGCGTTCCCGTGCCACCGCTGCTGGTTCGCGAACCGCCGAAGCGCTGGGGCTCATGCGACGCTGCCGGAAATGTGCGCATCAATTGGCGCGCCATGCAGGTTGCGCCCCGACTGGTCGAGTACGTTCTCGCACACGAGCTCGTCCATCTCGAACACCGGCGGCACAATGCCGATTTTTGGGCGCGGCTCGGCTCGGTCATGCACGACGCAGACGCGCGTCGTGCGGCGCTCCGACGCGCGGGCGCACGGGTGAATTGGTAAACTGAAAAGCGATGGAGAACGAATGACTCTTACAGATCTTGATGAATTGACTCAGCGAGTCTTGTAAGAGAGCAAGAGGCCGTTTCAGCTGCTGATGCCCACCTCGCAATTCTTCCCCCGCAGGCGCGACTCGGCCCTGGCGTGGCGAGCTCCGCAGTTCTGTGGCCTTTGCGCGCGCAGCTTCCCAATCGATTTGTAGGGTCGGCGCTTGCGCCGAACGATTGCGCGGGGCTTGCCCCGCGCGATGACGAATGGACAGCACCATTCTTCATCCGGCGGCGCATGCGCCGCCGAATCGTCGCGGGCCATGCCCGCGCCCTACGGCTGAAATTACACTTTCGCCTTCACAGACGCGAGACTGCTTCGAATGGGGCGTGGGTCGGTCTTGGCGCGGCGAGTTCCGCAGACGCGACCCGGGTCGAGTCTGTGGATTACTTCACATCCACAAATGCGCGGGCGCTTTGGCGGTCGGGGTTCTCCACCACGACCTCAATGTTGCCGCGGAGAGAGCCGGGAGCGTAGGCCACGAGACGTTTGTCGGGCTCGCGCTCGTCCATGACGACGGCGAGGGCGTCCTTGCCGTTCAGCCGGACGTACGGGCCGAACGAGGTTCCGAAGTAGCCACTGCCCGAAATCACCACTTCGAGCTCTGCTTCACCCGCGTCGGGGATCATGCGCTTGGGGATGCGGGTGGCGATGACCGAGTCGATCCGAGGTGCCAATGCGAGCTCCCCCGCCCCCACAGCCGGAGCGGTCTGCGCGCCGGAGCCTGCGGACGAGCCGCTTCGTCCAGCGATCACCGCGCCCGCTGTCACAGCGGAAACCACCAAAAGACCAAGAACCGCAAGGATAAGGTGCGAACGTTTCATAGGGATTCTCGCTCGATTCTTTTTCTCCGGGGCGCTCACTGAGTGATGGCGACGTCGTCGATCGCGAACTCGCCCGTCGAAGTAATATCGAAGTCAACTCTTACTTTTCGAAGGCTCGTGATCTGAATCGACGGATTGACCGTCGTGAAGGCGCTCAGCGGGAAGCGGAAGGTCTTGAGCACCGACTTGATCGGGCCGTTGGCCCCCGCCGTGAACGGATAGGGCCAAACGGACACATCCGTGTTGTCGAGCGTCGCCTGGTTGCCGAGCGCGTCGGTCACCGAAATGTGGAAACGCTGCGCGGCACCCGCGGGATTCGATGCCGACTGATAGCGCTGCAGCAGATTCGCCGTGACGTAGTTGTATCCCGTCACATCGAGGTCGGCGGCCAGATCCGCTTCGTACTTCGCCGGTGTCGCCCAGCGGGCGTTCATCCCGCGGGTTTTGTGAAAATAGGAGGATGCGATCGCCGAACTGAGCGTGTTCTCCACCGGCGAGACCAAGCCCGTCAGCGTATTGATGCCGCCGAGCGTGTTGCGGCCGGTGTTCGCCGGAAGCTGTTCGAAGTCGTCCACCGTAATCCGTCGGGGGTGATAGAAGATCCGATGGATCTTGAAGGCGGCCGACCACTGAATCTCCGTGTCGCCCGCAATCCGCACGAGCGACGGCCGGTCGGAGTAGAGCATCGCGAAGGCCCAAGTCGCCCAGAGCGTCCGAGAGATCTCGTGGTGCTGGGCGCGCGTGAGCTGTGCATTCGTCTCAGAGCCAAAAGTGATGGAGTCCGTGAAATAGAAGTGATTCGCTCCTTCGATGTATCGGAATCCCTTCAAGATCGTACTTTGCGAAGCAGCGCTCTGAGTCTGGTCGTAAAGCTGAATCGGCCAACCATTGTTAACATCGCCGTCTTGCGAGCCGTAGATCACAAAGCAAGGAATCGCGACGCCATACACTTGAAAGTTCGTCGGCGCGATGGCGCCCACGCCGCGAATCGATCCAAGCCAGGCCGGGTTCTGCTGGACTGCGGCGAAAACGCCCTCGCCGCCGCGCGAGTGGCCGATGTAAAGAATCCTGCTGAAGTCAATGAACCCGTTGTAGGTCCCGTTTCCTAGGAAGTATTGAACGGTTTTGTTGATCAGTTCGCCGCGCTGAGGAATCGCTGCCGGGTTCCCGAACTGCCCCACGACGTCCAAGTTGACCGAAGCGACCATAAATCCCCAGGAGGCAAGATGCTGGAGCAGGTAGGTCGCCTGCTTGTGATTCTGACCAATGAACGGCGCCGTGTGGAAACGGCCGTGGGCGAACACAATCAATGGATAAGGCGTCGGTCCCGGGAGCACGCCTCCCTGCCCGTTCGACGGATACCACACGACGCCGAAGTGCTGAACCGAGATGGTCCCGCCGCCGGTCGGATTGGTTACTGTGGTATTGCCGTTGTTCCAGTCCGCCGAAGCCGGCGTGAACGGTCCCGGATCGCGGAGGACCCAGGGCTGCGTCGGGAGCAGCGGTCCCTGCGCCAGCACGGGGAGGGTTCCAAGCGCAACGAAGACGAGAATCCAGAGGGCGCGAAGCATGCTCAAGGTGGGGCAGCGGTGTGCGACGTGGTACGTCTTCAAGCCTACGCGCGCTTCACCGCCACGCCACCGGCCATTCCCCAAAATGAACTCGCGGCGGGCGAGCGCGAGGCGGGCGCGCGAGATTTCTAGGAACCTTCGGCGCGCTTCCCGGCGTCGGCCCGCGGCCTCAGCCGGCGAGCGCCGGTCGGCACGATGACCAAGATCGTCCTCTTTCCCGCGCCGTGCGGGAGCTCCTCCTCCACCGCCGCCGCGAGATCGAAGCCGCGGGCGGTCTGGTTCGCCACGGCCCGATTCCATTCCTCGGGGCCGCTCGGCCCCTTCAGCGCCACGAGCGCGGAAAACTGACTTCTCCTAGGGAGAAGCAGCGGAAGCAGCCGGTCCAGCGGGCCCACGGCACGCGCCACGAGATAGTCGTAGGCGTAATCCTTTAAGTGAACTTCCGCGCGCGTGTGGAGCGCCGCTGCATTCGGAAGAGCGAGAGCCTCGAGCGCGTCGTCGACGAAGGCGACCTTCTTCTCCGTGCCGTCGATCATGACCACGGAGGCCGAGGGCACGGCGATAGCGATCGGAATGCCGGGGTAGCCGGCCCCGGTTCCGAGGTCGAGCACGCGTGCCCCGCGCAGGTCGACCGCATCGACCGCCAGGAGCGAATCGAGGACGTGCTTGACCGCCACCTCGCGCGGCTCGGTGATCCGCGTGAGATTCCGCGTGGCATTGGCCATCAGCATGAGGTGGGCGTGGGTCGCGAGGCGGGTGACCGCCCCTGCCGGCAACGGCTCCTTACCGCTTGCCTCCCGCGCGAGCAGCACCGCTTCGATCTCTCGCTCGAGGTCCTCCGGCGTTGCAATGGGGAGCGCCGGCTCGCACTCCTTGTCGTCGGCGGGCGATTCGTCGGCGGGCTCACAGTGCATGGAGCCGAAGTTTAGCAGGGCGGCAGGAGGTCGCCTGAGCCCCACCCCCGAACCTGGAGAAGATCAAGAAGCGTTCTTCGCACGGTCCAGGCGGCTACTCGATGCCGTGATATGTTCGAGTTCGCATTTCGGCCTCCGCGCGCTGACCCTATGCAGTCCCACCGCCGCCTTGTCACTGCTCTCGCGTTCACTTCCGCACTCGCCGCCGTCGGAACCGCGGCGACGGCTCGCCTTCTCGCGCCGACCGTCGACGACTTCTTCATCGCCGGCACGCAGCCGACGACGATCGTCGATCCCATCAAGCCGTCGACGGAGTGCGCCTACTGCCACGGCTTCTACGATCCGGTGACTGAGCCGTTCTCGGCTTGGCGCTCGAGCATGATGGCGCAGGCGGCGCGCGATCCGCTGTTCCATGCGTGCATGGCGGTGGCGGAGCAAGACGCGAAGTCCAGCGGCGATTTGTGCATTCGTTGTCACTCTCCGGGTGGGTGGCTCGAAGGCCACAGTACGCCGACGGACGGCTCGGCGCTCGCGGGGCGCGATTTCGACGGCGTCACCTGCCATGTGTGTCATCGCCTGGTCGACCCGGTGGCGTCGCCCGCGAATCCCGCCGACGACGCAGCCATTCTCGCGTCGCTCAATCCGGTGCCGACGAGCTTTCACACAGGAAGCATGGTCGTGGATCCGCTCGATCGGCGCCGCGGCCCCTTCGAGCTCGATCCGACGTTTGTCTGGCACGATTGGCGCAAGTCTCCGTTCCACCAAGAATCACTTTTGTGCGCGACGTGCCACGACGTCAGCAATCCCGCGTTTGCGCGCGTCGGCGGTGCGACGCCCTCGGCAAGCGACTCCTACGCTCCGGCTCTCGACGGCACGTCGCACCCCACAGGCAACAAATACGACATGTTTCCCGTGGAGCGCACCTTCAGCGAGTGGCAGCAGAGCTCCTTCGCGGTCGCGCCGATCGAGATGGGCGGCCGGTTCGGAGGCAACAAAACCGCCGTCAGCACCTGCCAGGATTGCCACATGCCCGACGCGAGCGGAGAGGGCTGTGCGCCCGGCTTCGGCGGCGCCTACCGCGACGACCTCCCGGTGCACGATTTCCGCGGAGCCAATACGTGGGTTCAGAAGGCCATTCTGACCCTCGACCAGACGCTCGAG
This sequence comes from Planctomycetota bacterium, assembly GCA_016792805.1. Taxonomy (GTDB): domain Bacteria; phylum Planctomycetota; class UBA1135; order UBA1135; family JACQFD01; genus JAEUHX01. The sequence continues at coordinate 82,805 of JAEUHX010000011.1, read as the reverse complement.
CTGTACGGCCCCACGGAGGTTTCAGGTCTCACGGCGCAAGAGGTGAACGACGCCATCGCGCGAAATATCGACTTCCTCACAAAAGCGTCGGATATGGAGCTGTCGCTCGTGGACGGGCAGCTCAAGGTTCGAGTCATCAATCAAACGGGCCACAAGCTGCCCACCGGCTATCCGGAAGGCCGCCGCATGTGGCTCAATGTGAAGTTCTTCAACGCAAGCGGCGCATTGGTGATGGAGCACGGATCGTACAATCCGGTGCGGGCGCTCCTGCGCGCGGAGACGACGAAGGTCTACGAAGCGCATCTGGGCCTCGACGCCGTGATGGCGGCGGCCGCGGGGATGCTCGCGGGTCCGAGCTTCCACTTCGCGATCAACAATAAGGTCTACTTCGACAACCGCATTCCGCCGCGCGGATTTACGAACGCGGGATTCGAGCAGGTCCAGGCGCAGCCGGTCGGTGCCGTCTACGCCGATGGGCAATACTGGGATGACACGCTCTTCCCGATCCCGGTCGGTGCCAAGTCGGCACAAGTGAGCCTCAACTATCAGTCGACCTCGAAGGAATACATCGATTTCCTTCGCGACGAAAACCGCACCAATAATCGCGGCCGGATTGCTTACAAGCTCTGGGCAATGCACGGCAAGAGCGCGCCTGTGGTGATGGACCTGGGCACGATCACGATTCCCTAGCAGATTTCTCTGCAGCTGGTTCGACGACCGCACGGCGGTCGCTCGGCTTGGGCCGCGCGGCCCCTTCGCTCGTTCAGGCGGGCTTCGAAGCCACCGGATTCTCCGACGATCGCCCGCGGGCTGCGATGGGGCGGATCGAGTCCGAAGCTCTCCCGCGCGTGCTCTCGCGCCGCCAGCTCGCGCCCATCGCGTGAGTCCGAATGGCAGGGCAGGAGGGACTCGAACCCCCAACATGCCGCTTTGGAGACGGCCGCTCTACCAATTGGAGCTACTGCCCTACGCGCGCGATCGTGAGGTGGCCCTCGCCGAATCGCGCATTGGGGCGGAGAGTGTGCTCGCCATCGCGGTTTCGATCAAGGCGCCGGCCTGCGCTACGCTCTGGCACCCGTGAATCGATCCCCCTTCCGCTCCTTCGTGCTCGCACTTGCGGGTGCGGCGCTCGCATGCGTCGCCTACGTCGCGTCGATTCTGCTGCAGCATCCGGCGGAGGCGTCGAAGGGCGTCGAGAGCCGGCAAGTGCCTACGGCGACAGCGGGCGCGCCGCGCACGGAGAAGTCGAAGGCACAGGATCCCGCGGAGATCGAGGAGCTCTTTCGCGCACGCCGCTCGAACGTCGTGGTGAATTGTGAAGGTCGCGTCGACAAGCTGCTGCCCGACGACCGCGAGGGCTCGCGCCATCAGAAGATGATTGTGCGCCTCTCGCCGAAGCTCACGATTCTCGTGGCGCATAATATTGACCTTGCGCCGCGGGTTCCGGCCAAGGAAGGCGATTGGGTGGAGATTCGCGGCGAGTATGAATGGTCGGAGAAAGGCGGCGTGCTCCATTGGACCCACCGCGACCCTGCCGGAAAGCACGCAAGCGGCTGGATCCGGCATGGAGGCAGCGAGTATCGGTAAGATTTCGGGTGGGCACGAACGCGACGGGATCCTGCGAATGCACGGGGAATGAATGGTCCGGCGCGCGGTCGGAGGGCTCGATGTCTACTGCCTCCAATGCCCGATCTCTCCGTTCGAGAATAGCGATCCGATTCGCCGCACCGAGCGCTGCGTGGCTTGTGTTCGGCCTCGCATCGTGCGCGGGGACACGAGAAGTGCAGCCGGCGCAGGAGCGCATGCCCATGGGACGACTCGGAGCGCCGCTTGGAACCTTCCTCGAGATCGAGGGCATCCGAGAGACCTCGGGAAAAGTGGGTGATCGCACGCTTCGAGTGGATCGCGTCGACGGCAAGGACCTCGCAACGCCTCTGTGGATCGATCTCGAAAACATTACACTTCCTAAAGACGAGCGATGCGTCGTTCGAGGCTTCGAATCCGGCAAGTGGATCGGCGTGCCGCAAGACATCGAACGCCGCGAGCAGCTCCCGCCTCGGCAAGCGCCCTGGCAGTTCTACAAATACTTCGTCGTCACATCGGTGAAATCTCCTGCCGCCCTTGCTGCACAAATCGGCCCGAAAGTGCAGTGATTCTTCACGAGTGTTCGGATTGAGTTGAGGAACGCGAGGGGGCGGCTCCGTGAGGGCAAAAGAATGGGGCGTCGTCAGTATTGGCTCGGCGGCGGACAGTCCTCGATGCTCGGCGAGCCGTCCACTCACTGGCGCTCCCTTGCAAGCATCACCATTCCAAGGCCGCCGATGAGTAAGACTCCGACGAGCAGAGCCAAGAGCTCCCCGCTCGGTGCGATGACAAAGTAACGGTCGTCGAGGGCGTGATTGCCCTGAGCCCAAAGCCAAGCCCAACAGAGCATCCAGACAAAAATTCCCACAGAGCTGAGAACCACGAGCAGGCTCGCGATGCGCAGGGGCAGGCTCACGAAAGCATCCTCAATAGAGACGCGTCCGCGGAGCTTCGCCCGAGTTGGAGTAGCGAGGCGCATTGTTCGGAACGCTGCAGGTTCATCGTCGATCCGCTCACAAGTCGAATTTCACTCCGATCGCCGCGCGATGTCGAGAGGCCGCGCACGGGTATCCTGCGCCCATGACTTCCCCGGAGAAACTGCGCCTTGCGCTCGAGGCGACACCCGCCCACACAATCGATGAGGTGCTCCAGACGATGCGCGCCATGGAGGCGGCGCTCGCGGCCCCCGACCTGCTGCCCGACGACGGCATTGGGTGGTTCCATCGCCTCTACCTGGAAGTGACCGAACGCGTGCGCGAGGAGGCTTCCGGCGAGACGTTCGAGGATCCCGAGTTCATCGCCGTCCTCGATGTCGAGTTCGCCAATCTGTACTTTTCTGCGCTCCAACAATTCCTCGCCGGCTCACCGAAGACGCCGCGGGCGTGGCGGCCGCTGTTCCGGGAAAGCGAGAACGGCAGCATCGCGCCCATCCAGTTCGCGCTGGCGGGCATGAATGCACATATCAATCGCGATCTCGCCGTGGCGCTGTGCCGCCTTTGGTCGCAGCGTAGCGGAGAAAGCCGAAGCCGGCAGAAGGCGGACTTCCTGAAGATCAACGATCTGCTCGCGGGGGTCCAGGAAGAAGTGAAGTCGCTCTTCCTGACCGGAAGCCTCCGTCGCCTCGACCGCGCCTTTGGAAATGTGGACGACATCGTCGCCATGTGGAGCATCGTCGAAGCCCGCAACGCCGCATGGATCCACGGGGAGGTGCTCCACGCTCTCGGCGGTGAAAGCTCACTTCTCGGACGCATGCACCTCGATTCGATCGATGGCATGGTGGGGCTCGCAAGCCGCGGCCTCCTGATCGATCTCGACGCCCGACGCGGGTCGATCGCGCCTTAGCTGCCCCTGCCAGCTCTCGGCGCAACTTCAGTTTTCACAAATTGAGGAACGGGTTGGATTGGGGCGTGGGTCGGTCTTGGCGCTCGCGCCAACCCTACCGCCTCCGAAATACCACATAATCGTGGTACCGGAATTCCGTCACTTCGCGCGAGACCTCGAATCCCGCTTCGCGGAACTCCGACAGCATCTGAGCCTTGCGCACTTTGTGATCTTCGGGCGGGCCGACTTCGAGCTTCCCATCCTTGAAATCCACGTTCGCAATGAAGCCTCCCGGTTTCAGCGCCGCTGCAAGCCGCCGCAGATACGCCACGCGGTCGTCGAAGTGGTGATAGGTATCCACCACCACAATTCCATCCACCGAGCCCTCCGCGAGCCGGGCGTCCTCCGTCGTGCAGAGCACCGGCATCACATTTCGAAGCTTCTTCGCCGCAATCCGGGCGTTCACGCGGTCGAGCTGAGCCGGCTCCACATCCACGGCGTACACGCGCCCTCGCGGCAGCGCCGCCGAGAGATGCTCCGTCACGACCCCCGGCCCGCAGCCGAGATCCGCCACGTGCTCGTCGCCCCGCAGCTGCAGCAGCTCCACGAGCCGCGGCGTCGGCAAGTAGCCCTCCCGGCTCGAGTGCTCGAGGCGCGCGATGTAGCCCGCCACGTCGGGTGGGCCGTGCCGGTCCCGATTTGCTGCCGCCGGCATCGAGGAACTCGGCCCGTGGGCGTGATCGCTCGAAGCGCACCCCATTCCCAACGCCAGCATCACAGCGAAACCAGCCCGCGCAGCGCGATCGATCATGGCCTCCAGGATGGTGCGCGCGAGGGCGACCGCAATGGGGCTCTGTAGAAGGGCCTTCGCGCCTCGCCTACCATCCACCCCGCGTTTCATGAGCCATCCGTATCCCCATCCCAATCCGCGAGTCCATCGCGCAGACACGATCGAGCCGAGCCGGCTTGACCCCGACGCGGTGCGCGTCGTCGAGCGCCTTCAGAGTGCCGGTTTCGAGGCGTACCTCGTCGGCGGCTGCGTGCGCGATCTGCTGCTCGGGCGCGCGCCGAAGGATTTCGACGTCGCGACGGACGCGCGCCCGCGCCAGATCCGCAAGATCTTCCGGAACTGCCGCATTATTGGCCGTCGATTCAAGCTCGCACATGTGGTCTTCCGCCGCCCCGACGGAACGGAACACATCATTGAGACAGCCACATTTCGGCGCGCACCGCAACAAATGGATTCGGGCGCGTCGTCGCTGCTCATCCGCGACGACAACGAGTTCGGCTCCGCTGCCGAGGACGCCGAGCGTCGCGACTTCACGATTAATGCACTTTTCTTCGATCCGCGCACCTGGGTGATCCTCGACTATGTCGGCGGGCTCGAGGACATCGCCCGCCGGCGCATCGAGACGATCGGTGATCCCAATATTCGCCTTCGAGAGGATCCCGTGCGCATCCTCCGGGCCGTCAAGTTCGCCTCTCGGCTCGAGTTCCGAATCGCCTTCGATACGTTCGACGCGATGGTGCGCCACGCCATGGATCTCCAGATGGCGGCGATCCCGCGCATCCTCGAGGAAATCCTCCGCCTGCTGCGCAGCGGCCACGCCTATGAGGCGTTTTTGTTGCTTGCACGATGCGGCGCACTCTCGGTGATCGTGCCCGAAGTCGCGGAATTCCTCGAGCGCCAGGCGCGCAGCGGCGCGTCGGGCCAGCGGCACGTCGACGGATTCTGGCGTCTGCTCCAGGCGCTCGACCGCGGCGTCCACGCCGGCGACGCCGTCACCAGCGCCTATCTGCATTCTGTACTTTTCTTCCCCGTCTACGAGCGCGCCTGCGACCCCGAGGAGCATCGAGGGCGCCCACGGCACCCGCTCGCCGTCGCCGACTCGGTCTTCGATTCGATCGGACAGCGGCTGCGCATTCCCCGGGCCGATGTCGCGCGCGCGAAGGAAATTTGCTCTGCACAATTCCGCTTCCTCGCGCGCCCGAGCAAGCGGTTCCGCCCAGGCCTTTTTGTGGAACAGCGCTATTTCGTCGAGGCGCTGGCACTTTTCCGCGCGCGCTGCTTCTCCTCGGGCGGCCCGTGGGAAGTGTATGACGCGTGGTATCAGCTTTTCCGACGCCGTCGCACAGGAGCGGGCGGCCCTTCGGAGATGGAAGTCGAGAAGGCACTCCACACACTCGAGCGGCTGCCGGCACCGTCCGCCACCTTCGAGGAATTGTGGAATCTCCCCACCCGTGGCGATGAGGAGCCCGAGGCCCATGGCGAGCCGGCGGCGGAGCCGCAGCGCCGCTTTGAAGAGGAGCCGCGCGAGCACGGTCGGCGCGAGCCGCGAGACCGCGGACGTCGCGAGCACGGCGAGCGCTATCGCGGCGGCAAATTCCGCGACGACCGACGAGCGGGCCGCCGCGAGGAGCGCCGAGAGCGCGCCCCGATGCCGGCCCACGACACGGAGTTCCCGACGAATGAGCCCGAGCTGACGAAGCCGCTCGATCCCGCCGCAGCCGCTGCGCTCGAGGCGCTCTCGGCGTCGGTCGCCGCCGCCGCTGGGCTCACCGAGCCCGTTGCCGGTGCCGCAGCCACGACCTCCGAGACCGGCGGCGCCGAAGGTGCCACCGCCGAAAGCGCCGAGGCCGCGGCCGCTCTCCCGCCGACTCAGATGGGCGACGACGGAATCGTCCGCACGGCGGGCGGTGTCCCGATCGTCTTCGAGCGCAAGGTGCCGGTGATTCGCGAGCGAGTGCAGCGCGAGCCGTTGCGATTCAAAATTGCGCGGCCCGACCAGAAATTTGAGTTCCCGGCCGGGCCGATGGTCAAAATTGAGGAAGGCCCTTCGTTCGGCGATTGGTAATCATTGGCGAACGGCGGCCTACCGCCGGCGCCCCAGCACGAGCTTGAGCGTCTTCATTTCGCCATCACGGCGGAACTCAATTTCCACCTCTTCGCCCGGCTTGAGGCGGCCGAGGGCCATGGTGAGATCGTCAATATTCTCGATTTTGTACGATCCAAGGCGCTTCAGCACGTCGCCTTTCTTCATGCCCGCGCGCTCCGCGGGCGACCCGGCGCTCGTTCCGGAGAGCACGACGCCGCCATCCTCCGCGCCGTAGTCCGGGATCGACCCGAGCCAGGCGCGAAGCCCCTGCTCGGCTCCTTGCGATGCGGGCCCGGAGCTCGCCGGCGGATCCGGCGGCTTCACAAAATCGATCACAGGCTCCGCATCGAGGCGCTCCGTGGTGCGCTCCGCCAAATCCACAATTTCTTCGAGCGTCAAGAAGGCAATTTTCTCGACCGTATCCGTCGGCTTGTGATAGTCCTCATGGAGGCCCGTGAAGAAAAAGAGCGCCGGCTTTCCCGCGCCGAGAAAGCTCATGTGATCGCTGCCGCCGACGCCGCGCTGGCTCTTCGACATGCGGACGTTGAGCGGAATGGTGAGCTTCTGATTCGACTCCGCCACGACGCGCTCCCAGACGCTCGAGGACGTCGTGCTGCCGACGTCGAGCTTGCGGTCGGTCGAGCGACCCACCATATCAAAATTGAGGTTCGCCGCGACGCGTCCCAGGGGCACCGTCGGACTCTTGATCCAGTGCGCGGATCCGAGAAGCCCCATCTCCTCGCCGCCCCAGGCGGCGAAAAGTAGCGTTCGTCGAAGCGGCTTCTCGCGCTTTGTAACGCGCCGCGCCAGCTCCAGCAGCAGCGTCGTGCCGCTGGCGTTGTCGTCGGCGCCGTAGTGAATCGCCGTCGATCCGGGGGCGAGCGAGTCGGCGCCGCCATGTCCGAGGTGATCGAAATGGGCGCCGATAACCACAATTTCCCCGTTGGAATCTGAGCCCGGCACAAGCCCAAGCACGTTGGGCGTTGAGCGCGGAATCGCCTCGATCCCCGGGTCGATCGCAATGGGGGCGCCTCCCGCCTCCTTCGCAAGGCGCGCTGCGGCCTCCTCCGTAAAGGCCACCACGGGGAGCGCCACATCGCGCTCCTCGCCCGTCTCCTTTGGCAGCTTGCTCAGGTCGGGGACGGAAAGCACGAGCCCCTTCGCGCCCGCCTGTCGCGCCTGAAATGCCAACGTTCGCACGGTCGGCACCGCGACGCCGCCGTGGGGCCCCGAAGCGGTCGTGTCGGCCGGGAGGGCCGCCGGATCGAAATGGACCCACGCAATCACCGGGCGATGGGCAGCGGCAGCAACAAACTCGCCGGCTCCGAATTGTGGACTCGTCGCAGGTCCGACGTCGACGAGGGAACCCGAGGCCGCGCCTGGTGCCGATGCGAGCAGCGCCAACACTCCAGCGCCGAGGTCGAGGGCGCGTGCGGGCGCACCTTGCGGCGCGACCTCAATCCGGGGCGACCGAGCGACTCGGCGCGCCGGGGGAAGTGGAAAACGCTGCAAATACGTGCCCTGATCCCCTGCCGGAACGAGTCCGAGCGAGCGGAAGCGCGACGCCACATAGCTCGCGGCGTCCTCTGCCTGCGGCGAGCCGGCCTTGCGACCGGCGAGCTCCTCCGAGGCCAGCCATCCGAGGTCGCGGCGCATGCGCGACTGGGGCGTGCTGCAGGCGACCGCCGCGCCGAGGAGCGCGATCGCTGCGAGGTAGGTGGCAGGGCGCGAGAACCAACGGGGAGCAGGCGACGTCGCGTCGGCGGGGCGGGCGGTTCGTTCCATGGGGCGAGGAGTCTAGCTCCCCGACCTGCCCGCGCCGCGTCATCCGCTCGCGCGAACCACCGCGCCGTCGAAGCGCGGTTTCTGCGCCCGTGGTTGAAGCGTGCCCCGTGGATCTGGAGCATGGTGCGCGTGGGACTACGGCCCGCCGACCGCCTCGCACTGCTGCTCCTCTTGCTGCTGGGGTGCCTCGCCGTGGCGCCGGCGCTCTTCCCCGATCGGGTCTTCGCCTCTGTCCACTCGGCGGTGCGCGTGCCCCTCGACGTCTCGATGACCGAGGGCGCAAGGCGCGAAGCCATCGAAGGCGGCAACCTCGATACGGGAGACCAGACGTTTCAAGTGATCCCCGAGCGAATTGCACTTTTCTCCGCCTTAGAGAATGGTCACCTGCCGCTCTGGTGGCCCGAAGCTGGCGGCGGCGTTCCCCTGCTCGGAGCGCCAGCGGCCGAGCTCGCCGAGCCGAGGACGCTGCTTCTTGGCTCGTGGCTCGGACCGATTGCATCGCTCGGCCCGCTCGCCGCCCTCTGCCTCGCCGTGCTCCTCGGCCTGAGCTATTTGTGGCTTCGCCTGCGCGAGCACTCGCCTCCGGCTGCCGCGGTCGGAGCTATTGCTTTCGCGCTGGCCGGATCTTTGACCTCGAGCCTTTTCTATCAATGCAAGCTCGACTGCCTTGTGCTGCTGCCGGGCGGCCTCGCAGCCGTTGAATTGTGGATTCGCGGGCGCCGCGCACTCGGCTTCGGGCTGCTTTTCGCAGTGGCCGCCGACTCTGCCTTGGCGAGCTTCCAGCAAGGAACGGCGCTTTCGGTCTACCTCGTGGCGGGTATCGGCGGATGGCGGCTGTGGCAATCGCGGGAGCAGCTCGCCCAAGCGGGCGGCTCTTTTGTAAGGTCGGGCGCATGGCTCGCGACCGCGGGCGCACTCGGGCTCGCCGTCGGCTCCATCCATCTGCTTCCGGTCCTCGATGCGATCTCTCAGTCGGCGCGCACGGCGACGGGCGGCGCTCACGGCTTCACCTTTCGGCCGGCCCACGTCCTCTCATTTTTTGTGCCCTTTGTCATCGGCGATCCAACGAGCCTTCTGGCGGCCGAATGGAATCCGATGCCCGACCTCATTCCGGGGCTTCGGGACGATCTAGGACGTTACATTTTCATCGAGACCTGCTGCTACGCGGGGCTTGTAACGATCCCGCTCGCGCTTGCGGGGGCTCTTCGCGGATGGCGCGCGGCGCCGGCGCTCTGCGTACTCGTGCTGTGCACCGCTACGGCAGCCGGGTCGCCGCTCGCGCTCCTGCCGGGGCTCTCCGTCGGCGCGCCCTCGCGGATGCTGGTTGGAGTGAACTTTGCGCTCGCCTGGCTCGCGGCCGAAGGGCTCGACGCGATCGTGGAAAACAGCCGAGCGCGCAATGGCGCCCTCGCCGGTGCCTTTCTCCTGCTCGCCGTCGGAGCCGGCGCCATCGGCGTTCGCGCCCTCGTTCCGCCCGAGACCGTCGGCACGCGCGCCGCGGAGGCCCGCGAGGCTGCGGCCGTCGACGATGCGAAAGCGCGAGGGATCGAGCCGACGCTGCCGCCGGCCAACAGCGCACAAAAAATCTCCCAACGCTGGTCGGAGGAAGCTCAATTTTGGCTCGTGGCCGCGGCGATGCTCGCCTGGGCGACTGCCATCGCAACGGCGCTTGCGACGCTCCAGCCTCGTCTCGCGTGGGCCTGTCCGATCGTGCTGGGCGGTGATCTCGCGCTCTTCACACTTCACGTCGCTCCGACGCGCCCGGCCCGGAGCTTCCTGAGCGAGAGCCCGATTACGCGAATACTCAAAGAGGAGGCCGGCGGCGCTCGCATGGCGCGCGTTGCGGCCGCCGATTCGGTCTCCCTCGAAGACCATCTGCTATTCCAGGCGACTCTCCCCGCAGCGCTCGGCATCCACGACACCTCCGCATATGTGGTTTTACCAAATGCGCTGCAGGTCTTGCTGGCCGGACACTACTGCCCCGAGGCCGTATTCCAGGGCACCTTCGTTGGCGCCTTTCCTCGGCGCGCGCTCAGAAGCCCGGTCTTGGATTTATTGGGTGTCCGAATTGTGGTTTCACGGGGCGAGCTGACCGAGCCCGACCTGCGGCCCATTGTCGCCCGCGAGGGGTTCCACGCGTACGTCCGCACCTCGGCCCTCGGCCGTGCCTGGATCGTGCCGCGCATGGTGCGCGCCTCCAGCCTCGCCGAACTCGCTGGCAAGCTTGGGGAGAATGGCTTCGATCCGCGCGCGCTGGCCGTGTTGCTCGATCCGCCGCACGACTTCACCGAGAGCCTGCCCGGCGGCGGATCTGTAACTACCGTCGACCTTGGGCCCAGTGAAGTCTCCCACCGGATCCAGGGATGCGGCGGAGGATATCTGTACGAATCCGCGCCCGCAGTCTCCGGCTGGACCGCGACTCTCGACGGATTCCCCGTGCCGCTGATTCAAGCCAACGGAGCGGGCCGAGCCGTCTTTGTCCCGCCGGGGGATCACGAGGTTCGGCTTCGGTACCTTCCCGCGTCCTTTCTCTGGGGCGCCGCCGTGGCGGGGCTCGCGCTGGCGGCCGGTTCGGCGATGATCTGGAGGCTCGCGCGCACGCGAGAGCCGCTCCCCGCATGACCCTACGAGTCCAGCCACTGCGCTCCGGCTCCAGCGGAAATTCGCTGCTCCTGCGCTCCGAGACGACGACGATCGTGATCGACGCGGGCTATACGGAGGTCGAGATGGCCGACACGTTCGATCGCGTCGGCGTTCCGCTCCCATCGGTTCACGCTCTCGTGGTCACGCACGCGCACACAGACCACCTGGGGCTCGCCGCGCGCATGTCGCGCCTCGGCAAATTCCCCGTCTACACGAGCCGCGAGACGGTCCGGGGCGCGCCCGTCGTCGGCCGCCTGAAGCGCCTGCACGCCTTCGATCCGGGCGCGGTGCTCGAAATCGGCGACCTCCAGGTGCATACCTTTCCAATCTCCCATGATGCGCCCGGCACGATCGCGTGCGTTGTGGAGGGAGGCGGAGGACGGTTCGGCATCGCTACGGATCTCGGCCATGCCGACCGCGCTCTGGAGGAGGCGCTCGCGAACTGCAACGGATTTCTGTTGGAATTCAACCATGACGAGCGGGCGCTGCGCGACGGGGCCTACCCGTGGCGGCTCAAGCGAAGAGTGCTCGGCGAGGAAGGTCACTTATCGAATGAGCAAGCCGCGGCGATGCTCGCCCGATGCCTTGGCCCCCGGCTGCGCCGCATCTACCTCGGACACCTGAGCGAGAAGAACAATACGCCCGCGCAGGCGCTCGCGGCGGCGCGGCGCGTGGTTGAGCGGGCAGGCCGCACGGACATCACGGTCTGCATCGCCCCGCGCGGTGAGCTTGCCGAAGAATTTGTGATCTCGGCGTCCGAGGAATCGGTGCCATCCACTCCATGACGAGGTTCGGAACAACTGTATGATCTCGATGTCCGGCCTGCCCTGCGCCCTTCCCTTCGCTCTGTTGCTTCTCCAAGGTGCGCCGGCTGCTCCTGAGTCGCGCCCCGCGAGCGCGCCCTCCGGGGGCGGCGTGGTCGCGGTGGGAGGCGGGAAGATGCCCGATCGGATCTACCGGCGGATGCTCGATCTCACGGGCAAGGCGCATCCGAAAGTCCTCATCTTGCCGCTCGCCACCTCGGAGCCCGAAAAATCGGGTCCGGCCGTCGACCTCCGATTCCGCGAGAACGGTGCCCAAGACGTCGAGTGGAAGTTCTTCACGCGAAAAGATGCTCCGAACGCCGAGGTTCTGGAGGCGATCGGGAAATGTGATGTGCTCTTCTTCCCCGGAGGCGACCAGAAGAAGATTCTTGAGGTGCTTCGAGGCACGCCCGCCCAGTCGGCCGTCTCCGAGGTGCTGCGCCGCGGCGGAGTCGTCGGCGGGACGAGCGCCGGCTGCGAGGTGCTGGGAGACCTCTCCCTCACCGGATCGGGAGGCACGCGGACCGACCTCGCCGTGCAAGGTGCGACCGAAGTCGAGCCCGGGCTCTCACTCATTCCCGGCGTGGTCTTTGATCAACATTTCCTCAAGCGCAGCCGATTCCTGCGGCTGCTCGGTGCAACGCTCGATTCGGGCCGACATGTGGGAATCGGCGTCGATGAGTCGACGGCCGTCGTCCTCCCCCACGGCACGCGGCAAATTGAGGTGATCGGCGAGCGGCAGGTCACCGTGGTCCGCCTCGACGACGCATCGTCCCGCGCTCCCGCCGAGCCCGGCGACCTCGCGCGCGCCGCGGGCGTTCGGCTGCATCTACTTACAGAAGGCGACCGATACGATCTCGACCTCGATCGTGTGCACTTTGCTCCCAAGGCAGTGCGTGCGCCCGCCCGCAGCGAGGAGCGAGCGGCGGAGGGCGAGTCGGGCAGCGCCTCAGCCCCTGCCCCGAGAACCCGCGCTCAGCGGTAGCGAGCCGCCGGGTCGGTCGTCGGGTCGTCGCCGGCATCAAGGGCGCTCGGCGCGCTCTCCGCGCTGGCGGGTTGCGAGGAGCGTCCCGACGCAGGCGTCGCTGCAGGCTGGATGCCGCCGAAGTAACCCACCGCCTTAAGGCGCTCGAGCACCGCATCTTCAAGCCGCGTCGCTTCCACCATGGGCAAGGTCCTCGGCTGGGATGCCACAATTCGATCCATTGCAGCGCGAAGATCGTCGAAGCTCGCTCCTTCGGAAGTCTGAGCGAGATTCTTCTTCTCCTTCGGATCTTTTGTAAGATCGAACGCGAACGTGGCTTCTTCGGGGTTCGTCGAAACGATGAGCTTGCGGTCTCGCTCATCGAGGATCGCTCGCCGGCGGTATCCGTACGAGATCTGTTGGAAGAAGAGCGGCACCCGCTCGATCGGGCTCCCGACCAGGGCAGGGCGCAGCGAGCGGCCCGGCGAGTCGGGGCGCATCTTCTCTCCGAGGCCGAGGAGGTCGAGCACCGTGCCGGGAAGATCGATGAGGGAGACTGGAGTTGCGACGCGCTGTCCGCGGGCGAATCCGGGCCCCCATGCGAGCAGCGGAATGTGAATCAGCTCCTCGAAATGTGTATGTCCGTGGCCGATTCCACAATAGCCACGGGGATCACGGTAGCCTTCCATCTCCTCGATGACGTGATCCCACAATTCCTCGCCGTGGTCGGAAAGGAAGAAGACATAGGTGGAATCGAGCCGCCCGGCGGCCTGGAGCCCCTCCAGCAAGCGCCCGAAGGCGCGGTCGACGAAGGCGATCGAGCCGTCGTAGGCCGCGATGCGATGGGTCGCGTAGTTCACCAAATCGCGCCCCTGATAGATTCCGAGCGACGTTTCGCCGAATCCGCGGTGCTTCTCGAGGCGGGCATCGGCCTCCGGCGTGGGGAACCGGCGAAAGAACTCGTCGGGGACGGGCGTAGGGTCATGCACGTCCATCGGCTGGAGGTACACAAATGCCGGCTTCTCATGGGGCGTCGTGAGACCTTCGAGCGCCCACGTCACGAGTTCATCGGCGCTGCCCTGCGCCGTGAAGAATGGGTCGAATCCCTGTCCACAGCCCAATGTTAAGAATGCATTGGCCGTCCAGCAGGCCGAATTGTAGCCATGCTGAGCGAGCTTCTCGGGCAGTGTGAGCGCCGCGGGCGTGAGCGCCGTCGCCGGCGAATTCTGATTTCGAACCGACTCCCAGACCCCGGCGCCGTGCGTCTCGGGGTAGTAGCCCGTCAGCAGCGACGCAACGGATGGCAGCGTCCACGGCGCCGGCGCGTAGGCCCGCTCGAAGGTGACGCCCTCCTTGGCCCAGCGCTCGAGATTCGGCGTCGTCCGCCGCCGCGCCCCATACACCGACATCCGGTCTGCCCTCAGCGTGTCGACCACAAAAAACACGACATCGGGCGAACGTGGAGCGGCCTTCGCTTCGCGAGCGGGGCCGAAGGCGATCCAGACGCCGGAAGCGGCCAGCAGACCGAGTCCGGCCAGGAGAACGGTTCGAGGTTGCAACGGGCTTTATCGAGGAGGAGGCAGGAGGCAAAACCGTGGACGGAGGCCTCGGAAACTGCGTTCCGTGACGTTCGGGATTTCCTCCAACCCCTTCTTCCCCTCTCCTCGCACATCGGAGCACCCTCCGGAGAGGCCGGGTGCTCGACGTCTCGGCTCGTCGCGTGAGGCGAGGCTGGGGACCCCGCCACGGCGCTTACTTATGAGCGGAGTCCGACGGCCGCTCCTCGGGAAGCCGCTTTAGCTCGCCGCGGCGAAGCTGCGCCACGAGATCGCTCAGCCGAATCAGGGCCCGATCGAACCGCATGCGCGCCGCGTCGGGCGCCACATCGAGGCGCCGACCGATCTCAAGAAACGACAAATGCTGGCGCGTGCGCAAGATCACCACTTCGCGGTCGAGAGAAGGCAATAAATCCGTCGCGAATCGGACCCACTGCTGCCGTTCGCTCGCATCGAAAATTTGGCTTGGAGTCGCCACTTGGCCGCGAGCCGGCTCGGGCATCGCGCTCACATCCGTCGGGAAGGCCCGCTCCTTCTGTACATTTCGGCGTTGCGCCGTGTAGCGCTCGTGCTGGTCGCGCAGCGTGTTCTCGACAACGCGGGCCAAGAGCGCGCGGAAGAGCGGGCGTGACGCCACCTGAAAGCGCGGCACATAGGTGAGCAGCTCCACGATCGCCTCGTTGACGAAGTCGTCGGGCTCTCCTTTCCGGCGAAGCAGCCCTCCGAGCCGCCGCGACACCTGCTCGCGAATCCACGGGAGGTCGCGCTCCAGCAGCTCATCGAGAGCCGTCCGATCCCCCACTTGCCAGCGGCGCAGCAGCAGAAGCGTCTGATCGCCATCTTCCTCAGGCCCCGCCGACGGCGCAGGCGGCTCAGGAACCTTCGCTACCGCAGGACCCGGCGCGTCGCACCTCGGAGACTCCAGGTGCGCCTCGGGGGTGCAGGGCACCTCAGAGGTGCTCGGCTCGGGCTGCTGAAGACCTTCGCTCATGGAATCGGCGCGAGAGCGCGAAACGCTGCCCGCAGACCCCAGAGTGCCCTGCGAACCGCCCCATCGCAAGGCACGAGCCCAGTGACACTGCGAGCCCAGTAACACTGCGAGCCCAGCAGCACTGCGAGCCCTCGAGGTCGGGCCGTTCAATCGGAGAAGGTGAACTTCACGATCGCCCACAGCGCCGAGAAGCCGTCCTTCCAGGTGATCTTCTTTCCTTCGCTGTAGTCGCGGCCCGAATAGGAGATCGGCACCTCGTACACGCGGCAACGCTGCTTTGCTACTTTTGCGACGAGCTCGGGTTCTACCGCGAATCGCTTGCTCTTGATTTGTATCTTGAGCGCCACCTCACGCCGGAAAACTTTGTAGCAAGTTTCCATGTCGGTCGCGTTGAGGTTCGTGAAGCAGTTCGACAAGAAGGTCAAGAATCGATTCGCGAGATAGTGACGAAACAGATGGACGCGCGCATACTCGCCCACAAGAAACCGCGAGCCGAAGACGACGTCGGCCTTTCCATCGAGAATCGGCCTCAGGAGCTTTCCGTATTCGGCAGGGTCGTACTCGAGGTCGGCATCCTGAATGAGGTACACGTCACCCGTGGCATGGGCCCAGGCGGTCGCAAGCGCCGCCCCCTTGCCCTGGTTGACCTCGTGGTGAATGACACGGAGCTCCGGATAGGTAGCTTTCAGCTCCTCAAGCCGCTCGCGCGTCCCGTCCTTGGAGCAATCGTTCACCGCGATGATCTCCTTCTCGATGCCCGGAGGCGGCGCCTCGTGGATCCGCCGCAGGATCTCATCGATGGTGCGGCGCTCGTTATAGACGGGGACGAGGACGGAGAGCTTCACGCGGTTTCGGATTCAGGGGCCGGAAGGGTACGGATCGGGGAGCGCATTGCCACCGCGAATCAGCGCGCGCGGCCGCGGCGCGACCGCTCGACATCGCGGAATACCTTGTCGAGCTCGAAGAACTCTCGCACGGTCTGGAGCAGCACTTTGTAGCTTTCGCGCGGCTCCACGCACCAGAACGGCTCCTCGAACATCGGGAGAATCTCGGCATCGGCGCGCTTGCGCCGCTCCTGTATCCAGGCGCGTTTCTCCACGAACCGCGGCAGAAGATCGCCGAGGTCGCCAAGGGCCACAAGGTCAGCGAGTGCAAGCTTGGAAACGGAGAGTTTGCGCCCAAGGCGGCGCTGCGCCTTCACGAGCACTTCGCGGAGGCCCCCGATCGGCCGCGAGCGGCTCTTCTCGATGCGGAAGCGGTCCACGTCGATGCCCCCGACGATGAGAGCGCGGCGCACGGCCAGCAGCACCGCCGCCGAGAGGATGCCGTCGAGGTGCGCGCGCTCATAATTCTTTAGAATTGTAAGGAGCGGATTCCGGATCTGCAGCAAGCGAATGAGCTCGTTGGGGAAGGAACGAGACGTCACCGAATGGTGATGGTAAACGACGGACCTCGGAGCATACAAAACGTCGTACCCAAGAACCCACAGACGCCAACCGAGGTCGGCATCTTCGTAGTAGGCGAAATAGTCCTCGTCGAAACCGAGCACGTTGTCGAAGACAGTGCGCTCGATAGCCATCGCGCCGCCGCATGCGAAGAGCGTGGGGCCTTCGACATCGTGCTCCGGCGCAGGCGCCTCATTGTAACCTTTCTGGTAGCCGATCCCGTGGAAGTTCATGCCGCTTCCAGCATAATTGAGCCTGTGGCCATCCCACGACAGGATCTTCGCGGCGGTGCAGTGGGCGCGCTTCTCCTGGATCGGACGCAATAATTCCGCCAGAAATCCGGGCGCCACGCGCATGTCATTATTCAAGAATACGAGAACATCGACGTCTCCGGCGAGCCGCGCCCCTTGGTTGCACGCCGCGGAGAATCCGAGGTTGGCGCCGTTCTCATGGACGCGCACGCGCGGGTGGCGGCGTCGCAGGTGCTCAACGGAGCCATCGACCGAGCCGTTGTCGACGACGAGGATCTCGAGGCGATCTTCGGGAATCGCCATCTCCTGGAGCGAGTGGATGCACGGGTCGAGGTGCCGCTTCCCGTTATAGTTGGGCAGCACAATCGCCGTACGCGGAAGGGAGCGCGCGGAACTCACGGAAGTGCTTCCTCGAGAGCGCCCTCGCGGCGAATCACAACTCGGCGCACGCGGAGGAAGACCTCGCGGCCGTCGGCGAGCCGGTTGCTGAGGCGAAGCTCGTTGCGTCCGCTGCGCAGTCGCACGCGCCCGGTCCACTCATGGACCGTGTCACGCGGGTCGACGGCCATCTCGACGGCGACCTCGTCGACGATCTCACCATTCAGCTCGACAGCGCCGCCGACGGGCACGTCGCGCTCGCCGGCCAGTACCAAATATTCCACGCGAAGCAGGGCATCGCCGGGCACATCGACGCGGAAGCGATATTCGGCCGAGGAGCCGCCGGCCCCGGGGCGCAGCAGCGCCATCCCTTCTCCCTGCTGCTCGACCGCCCCCCGAGACTGAGCGAATTGTGAGCCTCGGAACTCGGCCACAGTACGGAACGAGATTGCCTTGCGCTGAGCGACAAGAGCTCGGTAGCGGAACTCGAGCTCCGCGGCATTCTCACGAATCGTCTTGCGCTCCACGAAGTCGTGTAGCTGTGCGAGGCGCGACGGGTCGCTCACAAGGCGCAGAAGAACTCCCGCGAGGTCGCGTGCATTGCCGGCCTCGAAGTGCAAACCGTCTCGGCCGGGCCGCACCGACTCCGCCATGCCGCCCAGGTTTGAAACGATCGTGGGCGTGCCAGTTAAGTGAGCTTCACGAATCGTGAGCGGCGCGTTCTCGTACCACGTGGACGGCACGATCAACGCATCGACCTCCGCGAGCACCTCCGAGAGACGCGCATGGTCAAAGGCCCCCATGAACTCCACATTTCCCTTCTTGGCGAGCTCGCGCAAACGCGCGTGGTACGGATCGGAGTCCGGCTTGAAGCCGCCGTAGATGCGCAGCACGGCGCGCGGGTCTTCGAGCAGATTCATCGCCTCGATGGCCACATGGGCGCCCTTGTAGCTCACGAGTGAGCCCACGAATCCGAACCGGATGCGGCCGAGAGGATCGGACTTCTTGCGCAGCGCATGCAGTCCGTCCATGCGCATTCCGTTATCACTGAAGATCAATCGATGCGGGTCGATCTCCGGCACCCGATTCAGCACAAGGTCGCGCAAGAATCGGCTCGGCGAAATCAAGAGATCGGCGGCGCTGAAGGCGTCAATCACCGCACGGTCGCGCCGATAGATAGCAATCATGTCGCGCTGGCGTCGCGTCAGATCGCGCCCCGCGTGGAGCTTCCCTTCGTAGCGGCGGATCAGCGCCTCCACGAGCGGCCGGAACGCTCGCGTCGCTCCGGCGACCCACTCGATGGTTTTGAGGTGTTTCCCTTTGAGGCACAGCAGGCAGCCGAGTTCCTGTCTCCCCTGGCAGAGCGTGCCGTCGGGGCGGAAGCACTGAACGCGGGGACAGATGGTCCAATAATCGTGGAGCGTGGCGATCGTCGCCGATCCGCGCTCGCGCGCGATCGGAATCAGCTTGGCCGACAGGTGAATGAGATGCTGGAAATGCACCACATCGGGCCGGAAGCGGTCGCACACTTCGCGAAAGCGTGCCTCAATGGCCGAGTGCGCGTAGCTCTCGCCGGCGTGATGGAAACCGAGCGCGTGGCCGATTCTGTAAAGTTTGAGACCTTCGGACTCGCCCTCGCGCAGCGTCAGGTCGGGCACGTCGGGCGCGACCGACCGAAAGAAGACGCCGACCATGTGTCCGCGCGCCGACATCTCGCGGGCGATCTCACGGGTATACACTTCTGTGCCGGCGAAGGACTCGGGCGGAAATCCATGGGCAACATACAGAACACGAAGGCGCTGCTGGTCGAGCATGACGGCGCGCGGCACGCGCCGTCGCGTCCGTCCTCCCCGCCATAGCCCCACCGTCTCCGAGAGTCGCAGCCGCGGCGAGCGCAGGCGCTCCCTCCACTTCTCACTTCTCGGAATCGGCAGACGTTTCAACGCTTTGTGCTCTCTCCATGAGATCCGCAGCCCCAGGCGCACGGCGTCGGGCAGGCTGCGAATGCACTTTCGTCCGAGATACTCGGCATTGAACTTTCCGTCGATCTCAGCACGATCGCCGGCGATCGGCGGCGGATCGTCGTGTCCGTGGAACACCCGCGACCGCGGCGTGTACACAATTCGGTACCCGGCTTCAATCGCTCCGCGCGCCCAGAGCACGTCCTCGCCGAACTGCGTACGCGGGAATGGGAAGCGCTCCCAGAGAGAACGGCGGATGCAGGACGAGACGTTATTAAAATCAAACAAAAGCCGCTTGCTCGTTGGATCCATCGACGCAAGCTCGCCGTTGCGCAGCCCCTGATCGCGCCGCTCTGCGGAGCCCGCCGGATTGCGCTGGAGCGAGAGCATCACGAGGGGCGAGGAACCGGGGTGCGGGAGGTTTCGGCTGTAGCTTCCGGCGACGCGATCGTCGGCCAGCTCATCGAGCAGCGCTTGGAGCCATTGATCGTCGGCGGGAACCGCGTCTTGCGTCAGGAAAATGAGAGCTTCGCCATCGCAGAGCGACGCTGCCAGATTGCGGGTGTCACCATGGTCAAACTCGTCCTTGTGGATGCGGCGCAAACGCACGGGGAACGAAGCCACCAGTTCCGGCGTCCCATCGCTGCTCTCCGTGTCGACCACCAGAATGTCGTAGGGGGTCGTGCAAGTCTGTGAAAGCGCGGCCCGCAAGCAGCGGCCGATGGTGTCGGCGCCGTTGTGGGTCGGAATGCAGATGGATGCCTTGCGCGGGTACGGCACGGCAGCGGCAACCCGATCGGCGTTCGAGCGGTCGTGACGCGAGCCTTCGGGGTGAAAGGCCGCGGTGGCGCTCAGAGCCAGCGGGGCGTGACGCGGAGGTAGGCGTGGGCGCTCGTCCCGGTCAGGAGGAGCGTGGAGGAGGAGCAGCGGTGCGGGGCCAAGCCCGAGAGCGGCTCAGCGGGCTGAGTCCGATCAAGGGAGGCGCAATATCTGACCTCCCGCTGAGTCGACGAGCAACGCCTCTCCGCTGGAGGTCCCACACAGGCCGAAGGACGAGAGCGCCGGCACACTGGCGGCGCCATAGGGTGAAACGACGGTCGTTGCCCCGGACGCGACGAGGCGCAAGATCCCACTGCCTCGATCGATCCAGAAGAGCTCCCCTGAGGCGGCTCCTTTGCGGCCGACGTTGATGCAGCCCGGCGAAAAGGTTTCCGCACCGCCAGCGAATCCGAGGGTTCCATCGAGCGTGTTGGCGACGCCGTCCCCCGCCACGGTCGTGACGATGGTGGACAGAGAACTCCCGCCGAAGCCCGACGAGATGGAAATGAACCGAATGCGGCGGACGCGGTGCGACGCTTCGGTCACCACCAAGGTCCCTTCGCATTCAATGGCGATGGAGTCGGGTTGGTCGAAGCGGGCCTGGGTGCCGATGCCGTCGAGGAAGCCCGGAACGCCGGAGCCCGCGAGCGTGGAGACGAAGCTCCCGGTGATCCGTCGCACGCGCTGGTTGCCCGGATCTGGAACATACACATCACCATTGCCTCCCACGGCGATCTGTGTCGGCGACGTGAATCGAAAAAGTGCACTTCCTACGGAGCCGTCCGCGAAGCCGCCGTTCACGGAGGAGATCCCGGCGAAGGCGGAGATCGAGAGTTCGGTGACGGCAAGAATCCGATTGGTGCTCGAATCAACGACGAGGAGCGTGTCGGGGCTTGCGATTCCCGACGCGTTCAGCAAGGCGATTCCGGTGAGGTTCGAGACGAGCGGATCGAATGCAGCAAATCGGTCCGCTGTGACCCACGGAGTCATCGTGCCGGCGTCGAGGTCGAGCCGGAGAATCGCCGGGCCCGGAGCGGGACCGGGAATCGCAAGAAACGCCACGGGCTCCGTGGCCTTGGCGCAGATCGCGCCCGAGGGAGCCGGCACATACGGGACGAGGCTTTGGGGGGTGAACGCGACGACCGGCGCCCCGAATCCGGGAGTCTGGGTGCTGCACCCCGACGTGCCGGTCAGGTTCACCTTCGCGGTGGCGACGACGTTGTTGGAACTGCCGGTGTTGTTTCCGCGACAGCCCGTGGCGAGGAGGGCGAGGAGCGCGGCGGCGCCGAAGCGGATCATGGAGTTTGGACGGCCAAGGGTTTTCCCAGACTAACAGCTCCTCGAAATCGCCTGTGCGGGCGGCTCGAATCCGGGGGTGTCTCTCGAGCTCCGCGCCCTCGCCATCTTCGCGGTCACCTATGTCCTCATCTCGGGGAGGCGGTTCCCGTGGCTGCCGCTCAATCGTCCGGCAGGGGCGCTTCTCGGCGCCCTGCTCATGGTGCTGGCGCGCGTGATGACACCCGAGGAGGCGTACCGCGCGGTGAACTTCGACACGATCGTGCTCCTGCTCGGAACGATGATCCTCTCGGAGTATCTGAAGGAATCGGGCTTCTACGGAATGGTGGTCGGGCGCCTGCGGTCGGCGCGCCTTGGGGCGCGAGCCATGCTGGTCGCTCTGGTGCTGGTGTCGGGGCTTCTTTCGGCATTCTTGGTGAATGACACCGTCTGCCTCATGCTGACGCCGCTCGTGGTACGTCTCGTGGCGGAGGCAGGGTTCGCACCAGTCCCCTTCCTCATGGCGCTCGCCACGAGCAGCAATATCGGCTCGGCGCTCACGCTCACGGGGAATCCGCAGAACATGATCGTCGGAAACCTCTCACAGATGCCTTATGTAAGATTCCTCGCCGTGTCGGTCCTGCCCGTGGCGGCTTCGCTGGCCGCGAACGGCGCGCTGCTCTGCGCGTTTTACCGCGACGATCTCACGGCGGCGCCCCACGCCACACCTGCCGTCGAAGCACCGGCCGTCGACCGGAGCCTTCTGTGGAAATCGGTTCTCTGCCTCTTCCTCGCCGTCGGCGCCTTCGCAGCAGCGCCGTGGACGGGGCTC
Source organism: Planctomycetota bacterium (assembly GCA_016792805.1). GTDB lineage: Bacteria > Planctomycetota > UBA1135 > UBA1135 > JACQFD01 > JAEUHX01. The sequence goes on along the minus strand of JAEUHX010000011.1, from coordinate 60,821 downwards.
GGCCTCGCATGGAGCGCGCTCGCCGCGGCAGTCCTGCTCCTCGTCATCGCACGCCGAGATCCTTACAGAGTTTTCGCAGGCGTCGACTGGACTTTGCTGCTTTTCTTCGCGGGGCTTTTTGTGGTCGTGGGTGGACTCGAGCGCTCGGGGTGCCTGCGCGAAGTCGAGACGCGGGCTGCGCTCCCCCTGCTGCGGAGTCAGGGCGGCACCGGGGAGATGCTCCACCTTACATGGCTCACTGTGCTCGGAAGCCAGCTCTTCTCAAATGTCCCATTTGTGCTCGCCGCGGGCCACTGGATCCCCGACCTTCAGTCTCCCGATCTTGGATGGGTGGTCCTCGCGTATGCGTCGACGGTCGCGGGGAATCTTACGATTCTGGGCTCCGTGGCGAACATCATCGTGCTCGAACAGTCGCGCGATGCGGCGCGCATCGGCTTTTTTGAGTACTTCAAATTCGGCGCCCTCACGACGCTCGCCTCCCTTGCGCTCGGCATCGGGCTCCTCGCCCTCGAACATCATCTCGGCTGGATCTGAGCCGCGATGCGGATGACCGCCGCAATCCGGTCGCATTCCTCGTCGGTGGTCGCAATCGGGGGCATTGCGTAGATCACATTTCCAAGCGGGCGCAGCAGCACTCCTTGCTGCAACGACAGCCGCCGGATCTCGAGCGCCGAAGGCGCCAGATAGCCGGCGCCGGCTGAGAGTTCGACAGCGGCGACCGCGCCCAGACGGCGAACCTCACGAATCCCGGCGGTGCCGCGGAGCGGAGCCAACCCCGCCTCGAGGCGCGCACCGATGCGCTCGACCTCGGCGAGAAACCTCGGACGAGAGCACAGATCCAAGGAGGCCGCGGCGGCGGCGCACGCGATCGGATTCCCGGTGAAGGAGTGGCCATGGAAGAAGGCGTTGGCGCGATCACCGCCTTGGCACGATGCATACCAATCCTCGGGCACGAGCGTCGCCGCGAGCGGGAGGACGCCGCCCGTGAGCCCCTTCGCAACACACAACAGATCGGGCGACACGTCCGCGTGTTCGCAAGCGAACAGCCGCCCAGTGCGCCCGAATCCAGTCAGCACCTCGTCGGCGATCCAGGGAACGCCTGCGTTCCGCGTCAGCGCGCGAACACCACGGAGAAACGCCGCCGGCTGGAGGCGCATCCCTGCGACGCCCTGGAGCATCGGCTCGGTGATCACTCCGGCGATCTCGCGAGCGCGCGCGCCGAGGAGGCGCTCCAACGCTGCGAGGGCTCGCTCCGCTCCTTCGAGGTCGCCGAGCCCGTTCGGTGCCGGAATGCGAGCTACCTCGAATCGGTGGCCGTCGAAGGGTTTTGTAAAAATAGAGTCTTCGCCCACGGACATCGCGCCGAAGGTGTCGCCATGGTATCCGCCCTCCAATGCAACAAAAATCCGGCGCCGCTCACCGCTGAGCGCGGCCCGCTGAAGACATAATTTGAGCGCCACTTCCACGGCTGTGCTGCCGTCGTCGGAATAGAAGACGCGCGTGAGTCCGGGGGGCGCCATGCGCACAAGCCTCTCGGCCGCCTCGATGCCCGGCTCGTGGGTTGCGCCCGCGAAGAGCACGTGGTCCAGAGTGCGCGCCTGGCGTGCAATGGCGTCGGCGATCTCGGGGGTGCCGTGTCCGTGCAGGCAGGTCCACCACGAGGAGATCGCGTCGAGAACGCGCCTACCGTCGGCGAGCTCGAGCCATGCCCCACGCGCCGAGACGACGCAGGCGAGTTCCGGCTCCGTCTCAGCGTGGGAGTACGGATGCCACAGAACTCGCGCGTCGCGCGCGAGGAGGCTTTGATGAGTATCACTCATGTGCTCGCGGCGGCTCACTCGCGAACCGGCCCCACGGGCCGGCCCGTTTCCACACATCAAGGATCTGCTGCGCGAGCGCCGATTCGGCGATCGGCCCGGCGCCGGCGATCCCGTCCAGGGGAGGAACCCACAAGACGGGAATCGGGCTCAACCGCTCCCGAAGATCGCGCTCGTTCTCCTCATGGCGCGGACCGCTCAGCACGACGGCCAGGCATGGGATCGATCGGGCCGCCAGCGCCTCCAACGTGAGAAAAGTATGATTGAGAGTGCCGAGTCCCGTCCGCGCAACAAGCACGGCCGGAAGCCGCCACGCCGAAAGAAGGGCGGCTTGGTCGAATCGCTCACAAATCGGAACCAAGACTCCGCCCGCGGTCTCGATGAGGAGCGCTCCGGCCCCGGCCTCGGCGGCCGCAGAGCGAGCGGCCGACTCAAGCCGCGCCGGTTCGAGCGAGCGGCCGAGCTTGCGCGCCGCCTGGTGCGGCGCCACGGCCTCTTCGAACGCATAGCAAGGTGGGAGCACACGCGCGCGAGGCGTCTGCGCAAGCCATCGGGCCATCGTGGCGCTGTCGTCGTCGTCTCCGCTCCCCGACTGCACGGGCTTCCAATAGGCAACCGGGCCGAGAGGTGCGCGCGTCTTTACAAAAAGGGCGGAGACGACGGTCTTGCCGACCCCGGTGTCGGTTCCGACGATGGCGAGCGCGGGCGGTCCCAAGGAAGCCACCGGCGCAGTCACTTTCTGTGAGAACTCACCGATCGAGTCTCGGACTGCGTCGGCCAGCGCGTCGATCTCAGCAACCGCATGCCCCGCATGCACGACGATGCGAAGCCCGCTCTCCCCTCTCGGAACGGTCGGCGGGCGCACCGCCCTCACATCGAACCCGCGGGCGCCGATGCGTGCAGCGGCCTCGAGCGCCCATGCGGGCGACCCGAGTTTCACAAAAACGATCGGACTATCGCCGCCGCTGAATGCAATTTTTCTTTCTGCGAGGGCTCTTCGCAGGTGATCGGCACGCTCGCGGAGCGCGGTCCTGCGCGGCTCCAACTCCTCCATCAGCTCGACGGCGCACGCGAGGGCCGCCGCCGTCGGCGGCGACGGCGCCGTGGTAAACAAGAAGGGGCGCCCATACTGGAGCACGATCTCAATGAGCGCGCGGGAGCCGGCGATCCAGGCGCCCGATCCGCCGAGCGCCTTGCCTCCGGTGACGACGCGCGCCGCGACGCGCGACTCGAGCCCGAGCGCCGCGCAGAGCCCAGCTCCTCGCGGCCCAACGACTCCTCCCGCATGGGCCTCGTCGACCACGACGATCGCGCCGTGGGCTTCCGCGAGTGCGACGATCTCTCGCAGCGGCGCCGCTTCTCCTGTCATCGAGAAGATCGCATCCGTGATGATCACACATCGTCCGGCCCCCCGATCATGGCGCAGCGCCCGCTCGAGGTCGCAGAGATCGCGATGGCGAAAGATCACTCTTCGGGCGCGAGTTGCTCGCATGCCGTCCACGAGGCTCGCATGGTTTCGCTCGTCGGAGAGGACCGTGCCGCCCGGCGCGAGGAGCGCGCCGAGCAGCGCCGCATTGGCCTGCCATCCACTGGAGAGGAGCAGGGTGCGCTCGCAACGAAGCCACTGGGCAGCCGCCTCCTCCGCGCGCGCGAGCGCACCGCTCTCGCCTCCGAGCAGGCGCGCCGCGCGAGCGCCTGTCCCCTCAGCGCGTGCCGCCGCCGAGGACGCATGAGCGAGACGGCCGTCGGTTGCGAGCCCGAGGTAGTCGTTCGTACAGAAATCGATTCCCGCGCGCGGCGCGATATGCCGCCGCAGCCCTTCGCGCTGGGCGCGCTCGAGATCGCGCTGCAGCTCCGCTTCGAGCCGGGCGAGCGCTTCGCCGCTTGCGTCCATCGGCAAGTTCACAAAAGCCAGCGCGCCGACACTCGTTGCTTCAACCGCCGCACGGCTCGCTCGCGCAGTGCCGGTCGCCAAGGCCGAGCTTTCGGAGCAGCACCTCGTCGTGATTCACCTCGGGGTTGGGCGTCGTGAGGAGTCGCTCGCCATAAAAGATCGAATTGGCTCCTGCGAGGTACGCGAGAGCCTGGGCCTCCGGCGAGAGCTGGAGGCGCCCCGCCGCAAGGCGCACCCGGGAAGTCGGCATCAGGATGCGCGCCGCAGCGACGGTCCGAACCAGCTCGAGCGGATCAAACGGTTCGCGCCCGTGGAGCGGCGTTCCCTCGGCGCGCACAAGGCCATTCACGGGAACGCTCTCGGGGTGGGGCTCGAGCGACGCGAGAGCGTGGAGCATGCCGGCGCGATCCTCGAGCGACTCGCCCATCCCCACAATTCCGCCGCAGCACACCTGCATCCCCGCATCTCGAACGGCTTCAAGCGTCGTGAGCCGGTCTTCATAAGTGCGAGTTGAGATAATCTCTTTGTAGTACTCCGGCGAGGTGTCGAGATTGTGGTTATAGGCCGTGAGGCCGGCCTCGGCGAGCCTGCGGGCCTGCGAAGAGCTCAACATTCCGAGCGTGCAGCAGACCTCGAGCCCGCGCGCCGCTACAGCGCGCACCATCTCGAGAACGCGGTCGAACTCGGGACCATCGGTCACCTCGCGCCACGCGGCGCCCATACAGAATCGCGTCGCCCCTTCCTGTCGCGCGCGATCGGCGGCTTTCGCCACCTCGTCGACGCTCATGAGCTCCTGGCGCTCCACCCCCGTTGAGTAATGTGCGCTCTGGGGGCAGTACGAGCAGTCCTCGGGGCACCCGCCGGTCTTCACAGAAAGCAGCGTGCACCGCTGCACGTCGGTCGGATCGTGGTGAGCTCGATGGACAGCCGCCGCCTCGTATACGAGATCGAGGAGCGGGCGTCGGAGCAGCGCGATGACTTCCTCGCGGCTCCAGCGTCGAGCGCATTTCGTGCCTTGAGGGTTCGCCTGGCTCGGGCAGGTTTCGGGCATGGCGGCAGTGTCTTCGTCGAGCCACAAAAGACCAGCGGCGCTCCCCGGCCGCGGGACCGTCACCCTTCTCATTCCCCGAAAAAAAGAAGGCCCGTCGGCTTTCGCCGACGGGCCCAAGGCGGACCCTCGCGCCCTGCGATCTCCTACTGCCTCCTCCTCGGCGTCACCGCTCCGTCGGTCGCCGAGTCGCTCTCCGATTCGAATCCCAAGACGGGCTGGGCTCCCGCGCCCAGCTGGCTCTCCGTCGAGCCCGCAGGCTGCTCGACCCCGATTGAGGATTCCGGCGCTGCACCCGGCCGAACCGGGGGCTCGCCGGCCTCGAGGTTTCCGTTCCTCGAGGTCGGTCTGCCAACCTCATCAACGATCGCCATGACCCGTCCCACCGCGGAGTCCGTGGCTCCAAAATCCGAACGGGGCGATTTCGGTGCTTCGGATCCCCCCGAAGGAGGTGTGGCGCACTGCCCCACCACGAGAAGCGAGTTGGCGGGGATGCCGCCGAGTGAAACCAGTCCCAGGATCGCCGGCGCTAGGATCATGCGACGGGCGCGCCCTCCTGCGGACGAACGGGCAGGTCCTTGGGCAACGGCCCGGATGCGATCCAACGCCTCCTGGCGAATCGGCACGCGCAGGAGTTCCTGCATTCCACGGAAGAAGCTCTCCGGATCTCCCGGTCGGTGGCTCTCTGGCTCCGCAATCGCGCGGAGCCGCTCCATGATGCGGAGTAGCTGCCAGCGACCCCGGGCGGAAAGGTCTTGAGGCTCCTCCGGACACCGATCTCCTGGAACCGGTCCCATCGGTTCCTCGCCCGCGGGACCCGCCAGTCCTCGATCCAATGTGGATTGCGCGAGGGCGGCTCGGTCTTCCGGACTCATTTCCTCGAGAAGTTCCCAAAGTCGCTTCGCGACAGGGCTCCGATCGCGCGGATTCGGGGGCCGCGGGGCACTCATCGTCATGGTGCACGAAGCGACCCGCGACAGCGGCTTCTCGGTGGCAAAGAAATTTCGACGAACGGGCCGAGCCGATCAAGACGAGGGGATTCCCCCTCGGAACCGATTCCCGATGGAGGACGGGGCAAGTCCAAGATCGGATCGAGTTCGCGGCTCTCCTCGGACTCCGGTCTGAGCGAGCCGCAGATGGCCCGGAGCGCGGCGACCCGCCCACAGCTCCCAGAGCCATCGGGTCGGCGAACTCCCTATGGCGAGAATGCTCCCGGTGCTCGCTCTGGTGCTCAGCACTGCCGTCCCGCGAATCGTTTGCGAGATCGAGAAGGACCTCCGCAGACGCAGCGAGAAGCTACGTCAAGGCGGTCCGACGATGAGATCGCGCAAGAACTGCGCTGCGGACTTCCCCGACGGGTCTCAAAACGCTCAGAGCGGGAATCGCCCTTCGGCGGCCGTCGGATCCCCAAAGCGATCAAGCACGCGCACGAGCTCGTCGTGTTGCGCCACGAGGCGCGGCGTCACGCGAGCGTAGACATCATCGACGAGTGCCCGCAGCGGGAGCTTCGGCGCCGCCGCCGCCTCGTCAATCGCACGATCGACTTCCGCCTCAAGCGACTCGCGCAGGCGCATTGCGGCATCCGCGTGGAGCCAACCTTTCCGCTCGAGGAACGCGCCAAGCCGATCGATGGGGTCGGCCGCCTTCCACGCTTCGACTTCACTCGGATCGCGATAGCGAGTCGGATCGTCGGAGGACGAGTGCCCCAGGATTCTGTAGCTCTTCAGCGCGACGAGCGACGGCCCGCCTCCCGCACGGGCGCGATCGACGGCGGCTCGCGTCTCGCGGTACACCGCCGCCGCATCGTTCCCGTCGACATCGACACCGGGGAATCCGTAGGCCTCCGCCTTGGATCCGAACGACCGCGACGCACTTTGGGCCGAAGACGGGACCGAGATGGCCCAGCCGTTATCGATGCACACAAAAACGACCGGCGCCTTCCAGACACCGGCGAACGTCGCCGCCGCATGGAACTCGGGTGACGACGTGGCGCCGTCACCCAGGTATCCGCACATCACAGTTCCTTGCGAGCGGATCTGTGCAGCGTAGGCGGCGCCGACAGCCTGAGGCAGCTGCGTGCCGATGCAGCTCGACCACGACACGAAATGGGAGCCGCGGTGCTGGAAATGATTATTCATCTGCCGCCCCTTCGACGTGTCGTGGCAGTTCAGGAACATCTGCCCGACATACTCCACGAGCGGCATCCCGCGGTAGACGGCGACGCCCCCTTCCCGCAGTGCGGGAAAGATCCAGTCCTGGGGCTCGAAGGCGGCTCCCGAAGCGATCACGGCCGCCTCGAGCCCGGTGGCTGTCCCAACAAATCCGATACGCCCCTGACGCTGGAGGATCAGCATCTTCCCGTCGAGCACGCGCGTAAGCACCATTCCCCGATAAATGGATAGCCACTTTTCCGGAGAAAGGTCGGGGAGCACGGCCCCCGGCAGCGGTTCCCCCTTTTCAGAGAGCACGCGCAGGTGGACCACGCCCCGCGAGTTCGGCTCCGCCGCGGGAGGAAGATTGAGGATCGTCATCGGCCTTCGGCGCGCTGCAGCCGCGGCGGCACTATGCCAGCGCGAGAAGCGCGGGCTCCTCGAGCAGCTGCTTCATCCGTGTGAGGAAGCGAGCGCCGGTCGCGCCATCGACGATTCGGTGATCGATGGAGCAAGAAAGCATCATATAGCTTCGCGGCTCGATGATCTCCTTGCCGTCGCGCACCACGACGCCGGCTTCGCGGCGGATTCTGTGAACGCCAAGGATCGCCACCTCGGGGAAGTTGATCACGGGGGTCGCAAACACGCCGCCGATGTTTCCAGCATTGGTGATTGTGAACGAGCTCCCCTGGAGGTCGTCCACCGTCACTTTCTTGGCGCGCGTGCGTTCGGCGAGGTCCTGCACGTCGCGCGCGAGCTGGAGAATGCCCTTCGACTCCGCGTTCTTCAGAACCGGCACGATGAGCCCGTCCGATGTGTCGACGGCGATACCAAAATTGAGCGCGCCCTTGACCACAACTTCCTGGGTCGTCTCGTCGAGGGAGGAGTTAAGCCAGGGATTCTCGCGGAGGGCAATCACAAGCGCCTTCAGAATGAAGGGCATATAAGTGACCTTCACTCCGTGCGCGTCGCCGAGGGCCTTGGCCTTCTCGCGCACGCGCACGAGCTCGGTCACATCGACATCCTCGACGACAGTGAAGTGGGCCGCTGTCTGCTTGCTGCGTGCCATCGCCTCCGCGATACGTCGGCGCAGACCGCGGAACGGCACGCGTTGGTCGGCCACAGTCGAACCGACGGCAATCGGTGTAAACTTGGGCGCCACGACGACCGGCGGCGCCGCGGAAGGAGCGACCTGCGGCGGCTGGCTGCCGCTCTTCGCTCGCTCAACGTCCTCGCGGGTCACGCGCCCATGGGGACCGGTGCCCGGCACTTGGTTGAGATCGACCCCAGCCTCGCGCGCCATGCGGCGCGTCGCCGGAGCCGCGAGCACTTTTCCAAATGCCACAGAAGGAAGCTCGGCGCCGCCGTTCACGGCGGGAGCCGCCTTGGCCGTCCCCGGCGCGGCTGCGGCGCCTGCCGCGACCGGGGCCGGCTTCGCCGCAGGCGCGGGCGCGGGCTTCGGAACTTCCAATTTTGCAGGCGCAGGCGGCGGCGGTGCGGCGGCGACCGGTGCCGACTTCGGCGCGGCCGGCGCTGGAGCGGCGGGCTTCGAAGGCGCGTGACCGCCCGCTGCGGCCCCGTGGCCGGCGAGATTTGTGCTCACTTCACCTTTCCCGTCATCCACAAGAAACAGGACCGATCCCACGGTGACGACCTGCCCCACCTCGGCCTTGCGCTCGAGGAGCTTGCCGGCGACGGGAGTCGTGAGTTCCACCGTGGCCTTATCCGTCATCACCTCGACGACGGCCTGGTCACGCTGCAGCGCGGCGCCGGGCTCCACCGTCCACTTCACAATTTCGCCCTCGTGGACACCTTCACCAATATCAGGAAGTCGAAACTCGTACATCTTCGGGATTCAGGTTGGGATCAGAAAGGTAAGGATATGGAACTTTGAAGCGGAACGATCAGAACGGGACGTCCGATGTCCCCATCAGAACGACATCACCCGGTCGACGGCATCCATCACGCGCCGCGCGTCGGGCATGTAATAATTCTCGAGAGCGTTCGGAAACGGCGTATCGAAGCCGGCCACGCGGACGATCGGCGCCTCGAGAGAATCGACCGCCTCCTCGGCAATGAGCGCCGAGATCTCGGCCCCATAGCCGCAGAACTTCGGAGCCTCGTGCACCACGATGGCACGCCCTGTCTTGCGCACGGAGGCGAGCACCGCCGCTTCGTCCAGCGGGCAGAGAGTCCGCAAATCGAGAACCTCGAGCGAGATCCCCTTGGCTTCGGCCTGCTCGGCGGCCTGGAGGCAGACGGGCACCATCGCGCCGTAGCAAAAAACAGAAATGTGGCTGCCCTCGCGAGCCAAGCGCGCCTTGCCGATGGGAACTGTGTACATCCCCTCGGGAACTTCCTCGGCGAGCGCCGGGTCACGATAGATGCGCTTGGGCTCGAAGAAGATCACCGGATCCTCCCCCTGCAGCGCCGACAGAAGGAGCCCCTTCGTGTCGTAGGGCGTCGACGGGATCACCGTGACGAGGCCCGGCGTATGAGTGAAGTAGGCCTCAGCCGACTGCGAATGATACAGACCGCCGCGGATACCGCCGCCGTAGGGCGTCCGCACGACGACGGGGCACGCATACTGCCCGCCGCTTCGATAGCGCATCTTCGCCAGCTCGCTCACGATCTGATCAAAGGCGGGATAGATGAAATCCTGGAATTGAATCTCAGCAATGGGGCGCAGGCCGTTCAGCGCCATGCCGATCGCCGTGCCGACGATGCCATCTTCCGAGAGAGGTGTGTCGAAACATCGCGCCTCGCCGAACTCCGCCTGGATCTTGTCGGTGGCGCCGAAGACGCCCCCTTTCTTCCCGACGTCCTCGCCGAAGACGACGACGCGCGGGTCATTGCGCATCGCGGTGGCGATCGCGTTGTTCACGGCGGCAATGATCGTGAGCTTCGGCATGCGGCGGCTGTCGGCGAACTATGGATTTGGGGGAAGAATACTTTTAGAGCGGCGGACGCGAACGAGCGGCGCGGAAGTCTCCATCGTGGAGCGCTTATAGCGGAAATGCACCGTCGGCAGAGGTCGACCGGCCGTGGCGCTCGAGTTCGGAGCGCAGCTCCGCGCGTTGGCGCACGAGCCGCGGCGTCTGCTGTGCCAGCACATCCTCGAAGATCGAGTCGAGAGGCGGCGGCGGCAACGGCGCTGCCGCGTCGACCGCGGCCAAGACCTCGTCGCGCGCGCGGTCCTCGAGATCCTTCTTCATGGAAGAGTTCAACAATCCGCGCTCACCGAGGAGCGTTTCGAATCGAGCCAGAGGATCGCGCTGCTGCCATTGCAACACTTCGCCCTCTGGGCGATAGCGCCGCGGATCGTCGGAAGAGGAGTGGCCTCCGATGCGATACGTGACCGCCTCGATGAGCGTCGGACCGCCTCCTTGGCGAGCGCGCTCGAGGGCCGCGCCGACGGCGTCGCGCACGGCGAGCACATCGTTGCCGTCGACGACGACGCCGGGAACTCCATAGGCGCGGCCTTTCACCGCGAAGCTCGCCGAGGCCGTCTGCTTATGCGTCGGCACCGAAATCGCCCAGCCATTATTGTCACAAAGGAAGACCACAGGCGCCTTCCACACCCCGGCAAATGTGAGCCCCGAGTGGAAGCCGCTCGTCGAGGTCGAACCGTCGCCGAAGCAGACGAGCGCGGCCCCCTTCTCACCCTTCATTTGCATCGCGCGCGCGCAGCCGACGGCGTGGGGAATCTGCGTGCCAAGCGGAGAGCTGATGGACACCCAGCGAGCGGGCTTCACAAAAGAGAAGTGCACCGGCATTTGCCTCCCGCGGGAGCCGGCGTCCTTCTCATTATTAAACATTTGGTGCACGAGATCCTCGACCGGCACGCCGAGGTGCAGCGCCATGCCCTGCTGACGGTAGCTCGGGAAGAGCCAATCGATCTCCGGACGAAATGTGGATGCCGCACCAATGTGGCACGCCTCCTCGCCCTCGCACGGAATTGTGAACCCGATCTTGCCCTGCCGCTGGAGCACGATCATCTGCCGGTCATAGGTGCGCGTGCGCACCATATCGCGGTAGAAGCGCAGGCACTCCTCGTCGCTCGCAGGAGGAGGCAGGAACGGAGCCAGCAGCGGATTCTGTGCAATCTCCGCGGAAGTGGTCACGGCGCGGCCTCCTGCTCGCCCGCGGCACGCCGGAGGATCGATTCGATCTGGAATTCGCCCGCCCGGTAGGAAGACCGCACGAGCGGCCCGCTCGAAGTCACCTCGAAGCCGATCTCCTCGCCTCGGCGCCGCCAGAGTTCAAATTTCTCCGGGGTCACGAACTCATGCACCTCGAGGTGCCACGCGGAAGGCCTCAAATACTGCCCGAGCGTCACGAAGTCGACTCCGGCCGATCGCAGGTCGCGCAGCGCAGCGTCCACCTCCTCGTCGCGCTCGCCGAGCCCCAGCATGATCGAGGACTTCGTCCGGATCCCCGGGCTGCGGCGCTTCGCCAAGCGAAGCACCTCGAGCGACTGCGCGTATCCACATTTCGCGTCGCGTACGGCAGGCTGGAGCCGCTCTACGGTCTCGACATTGTGCGCGAACACATGGGGACCGGCATCGACGACCGTGGCAATGCATTCGGCATCGCCGCGAAAATCTGGCACGAGCACTTCCACAAATAGCGACGGCGCCGCCGAACGCAGGCGGCGAATGGTCTCGGCGAAGTGACCGGAGCCCTGGTCGGGAAGGTCGTCGCGATCGACGGAGGTCAAAACCACATATCGAAGCCCCCACGAGGCGATCGCCTCAGCCACCTTGCGCGGCTCCTCCCCGTCAACGACCCCCTTCGGGTTGCCGGCTTCGACCGCACAGAATTTGCATCCGCGAGTACACACATCGCCCAGCAGCATCACTGTGGCCGTGCCGCCGTTCCAACACTCGCCGAGGTTGGGGCACTGGGCCTCCTCGCAAACGGTGTGGAGCTCGAGCCCGCGGAGCTGCTCCTTGAGCCGCCGATAGCTCTCGCCGCCCGGCGCGCGCACCTTCAGCCACGGCGGCTTGCGGGGCGCCGGCGGCTCAGACGGGGCGAGAACCGGGAGCGGGATGTAGGTCACGGTTGGGGCGAAAGAGGATAGCCCACTGAGAGGCCATCTCGAACTCGCGCGGTCGGCGCTCGCACCCGTTCCCCTTCGAAAGCACCGTCTCTCGGAATCTCCGCTAGCGCTGGGCTGCCAGGGCGCCTGGATAGGCGCGGTCGAGCAGCATCGCGAGGAGGGCCAGACCGAGGCCCAGCAGAGGCACCAGCAAGAGCACTTTCGAGCGCAGCTTCTTCACTCCGCGCAGGCGCACGAAGGTCTCTCGGAACGGCGCGCAGGGGCGTCCCGCGGCATCGAACTCGACGAGTCGCGCGTAAAGGGCGTCGCCAAGCGCCACATTCCGCGGAATCTCGACGTGGGTGCTCCGAACGGGGATCGCGAGCTTCACAAGGGGGCGCAACGGCTCGGCGCCGATCTCGAGCATCGCGGAGGCAGCCGCCGGATCGGAGGAGTAGGTGAAGTTGAGGGTGCGCGGCGGCGTGAGCGCGAACTCCACCGGCTTCGCCGCCTGGAGCACCCGAGGCGCAGCGGCCCCTTTGGGCCGCGTGAGATCGAATGCGACGACCTCCCCTTCCCGTTCGCTCTCCAGGCGCTCCTCGAATTCGGCTCGCAAGGGCGCCGTGTCTTCGGTTGCCCGCGTGATCCACCAACGGCAGGGGCGCACGCCGGCATCGAGCCCCGCCAGAATCTCCTCGAGCCGCTCTTTGGAATGCACTGCGGAGAGCGTCGGGCGCTGCGACACAGTCGTGGCGAGCGGGTCGGATTCGGAAGTCGCCCACGATTCGCCGAAGGCTACTCGGCGCTGGGCGGCTCGCGAGAGCGCCTGCACGGAAGCCGCTCCTTCCGCGCCGTTCGGCGCGATCCCGCCCAGAATCGATACCACGAAGATGGACGCCAAGATCACAGCTCCAAAGCGCCACCGAAGCACGACCGAGCCGACGGCGACGGCGGCCCCGAGTGCGATCGGCGCGGCGAATCGGAGCTGCCACTCGGGAAGCCGATAGGCCGCAGGCGCTCCAAGGATCGACCCCGCCAAGGCTGCTGCGAGGAGCGCCCCGGGCATGAGCGCCGCGCGTGGACGCCGGACGAGGAACCACGCGAGCCCCGCGGCTCCCACGGCGAGCGGCGCCGGCATGAGCCCGGCGGCGAGATTCGCGCCGACGCGATCGATCCACTCGTCGGCTCCGACGCCGAGCAGCGGCTCCACGCGCACGCCTGCGGTACGCCAGAGTCCGTCTTGTGTAAGAACCTTAGCGGTCCCACAGAGCCGCTCCATGGCGAGAAGCACGGCGGTGCCGAGCCAGAGCGGCGAGGTGAGGGAGAGGGCGGTTGCTGGACGGAACAGGTCGGCGCGAAGCCGCGTAGCGGCAAACGCGGCAACGACGGCGCCATCGAGCATGCAGCGCCAATCGGCGAGCGCGCCCGCGAGCGCGGCCACGATCATGCCGCCGAGGCACCACGCGCGTGGACGCCGCAGATGCGCCTCGACGAAGGAGGCGAATGCAAGCGAGCAGCCGAATCCCGCGGCGCGCTCGCCCGCGAGCTCGGCGGTGAGCGGGCAGAGTGCCACATAAGCACCTGCCACAAATGCGCCGACGGCGCCGCAGCGGCGCGACGCAATTGAGAAGACCGCGACGGCGGCCAATGCGATGAATCCGAGTTCGACGGCGCGCGCGGCGACCTCGAAGCTGAGCCCAAGCGCGCGGTGCACTCCGAAGATGCACCAGGCGAATAGCGGCGGCGTGGCCGAAACGAGCCCTTCAGGCACCGAGACCGGAAGCGGAGCGCTGACCTGAAGCAGCCCCGACTCGAGCATGCCGCGAGCCTCGAAGCTGCGCGCCGCCGCGATCGGAATGGCGAGGCTTCGCGACGCGGAGTCGGTGCCAAGCGGTGCGCGGAGCTCGGGGAGCCGAGAGAAAAGTAACAGCAACAAAACGACGACGAGAGCCGTGCCGTAGCGCGCGAACGGGCTTCGGGGCCAAAGGCGCGTGCGCAGCGCAGTGAGCGTGTCCTGCGGCTCGATCGGGAGGTCGGCGGCGGCGGCGCTCATCGCGGGGAGCTCCGTCGGTTGGCGAATGCGGCGGCGAGCCCGCGGTGGGTGAGGTCGGGCACGAAGCGCGCCCGGATTCCGCTGCCTCGAAGGCAGGCGGCGCCGTCCCCGCCGGCGACGACGACCTGGGCGGCCGGCGCGCCTCGATGCGCCTGGCGCACGAGCTCGGCGACAAGTCCGCGGTATCCGTGCCAGAGCCCGGCAGCGATCGCCGTGCGGGTACTGGTGCCGATCGGCGATCGCGCTCGCACGAACGGCACGAGCGGCAGCTGTGCTGTGTACTCGTGGAGCGCGCGAGCGCCAAGGCGCGGCCCCGGAGCGATGGCTCCCCCTTCGAAGACTCCGTCGGCGCGCACGAGGTCGACGGTGACGGCGGTGCCGACGTCGACGACGATGGCGTCGGACGCCCGCAACGAGAGAGCACCGAGGGCATTGGCGAGGCGGTCGGCGCCGACGCGACGCGCGGGGCGCGGGCGCACTTCGAGGCACCCGCGGAAATCGCGCGGGAAGATCTGTGGGGAAATACCACTTTTCCCCCGAAGCGCAGCGGCGATGGGCGCCGTCGCCGTCGGCACGACGCTGCTGATCACGACGCCAGCGATCTGGGAGCCGCTTGCAAGCCCGAGCGCTCGCCAAGCGCGGCGCACTTGTGCGGCGAGCCCCTCGGCGGTCGTCGCGCGCGGCGCCACGGTGGATCGAATCGGGCGTCCTCCTCGGTGGCGTGCCCAGGAGATGCGGGTATTGCCGATGTCAACGGTGATGAGCTCGGCCGCAGACGCGCGACCGCCGCGCCGCGCACGGCGCGACGCCTCGCGCGAGAGTTCGCCCCGGGGCTTCACCGGTTGGAATGCGGCGGCCGGCTCACATGCCTGCGGCGCCCGCCACGGCTGCCTAGTTCGGCAAACGATACAGAATTTTCACAATACGCCCGTAGCGCTCTACGGAGAGTTCCACGTCTCGCACGTCGGGATGCTCCTTCGCAAAAGCATACACATCGGCCGTCGACTTGATGGAGGCTCCGTTCAGCTCGCGGACGATGTCGCCCTCGCGCAGGCCGAGACGGTCGGGCAGCGAATCGGGACGGACCGACTTGAGTCGCAGGCCGGCCGGTCGCTTCGTTTTGTTATCGAGGTAAGGCGTTGTCTGGATATCGCGACCGATGACGTCGAGCCCCTTCTCCTGGGCATCGCCGTAGTCGCGCTTCGAAAGCCAATATTCGGTTTCCGAGAGCTTCTTCGTCGTCTCGGGAGTTTCGTAATTGTAAGGACGCCGATCGCCGGTGGCGGGCTGCGAGCCGGCTCCGGCTCCGCCGTCTTGATTCAGGGAGATCGGGCTCTTGATCTTGGCGACGGGACGGGTCGCTTCCTTGCCGTCGTCTGACTCGAACACGACGCGCTCAATCTCGATCAGCTTCACTTTCCACTTTTTCTCGTACGGCTTCACGAACCACTCCCCTTGGCGGATCGCGATGTGCCGCTTGCGGTCGAGCTCCGAGATCTGTGAATCCTTCCAATTCACGATGGCGAAACTGTTCGACCCCTCCGGGTCGAACTGAACGGCGCGGACATCGAGGATCGAATCGAGCGGGTTGTACTGGACCGTCGGCTTCGTCTCCGTCTTCGTCGGGTCTTCGGTGACCGGCTTCGGCGGCGCGATGCCACGGAGGTTCACGACCTGGATCGAGTCGTAGGCCTGGTAGCTCTTGCGAATCTGCTGGACCTCGTCCTTGGGGGCACGGATCCGCTTGATGAGCCCTTCGCCGGTCTCCGGCTTCAGGACCGTCCCGCGGTTCGTCCAATAGACGTAGAACTGCCACCCCATCACGCCGACGGCGACGGCGGTGGCGGTCCAGAAGAGCGATTGGACGGTCGAGGCCTTCATAGGCGATGGATCTTACGGAGTGCACCGGCTGGTTGCAGCGTTCGGCTGGATGCGGCAGGCGGCGTGAGCAGCCCCTGGGACGGATGACGGGGTTGCGGCATTCCAAACGCGAACCCGTTGCCGAGTGCGGCGTGGAGTCACTCGGAGTCGACGTGAGGCGCCGCGACGAGCCGCCGAGGCTGCGAGGGACGCACAAGGAGGACGTTTCAGAATTCATCCGAGCTGCGCGCGGGCCTCGCCGCCCATCGCTGCGCTGCCTCGTCCTCGACGAAGCTCCTTGGCTACGCCTGCGGCGAGGCTTCTTGCGCTGGGGAACGATTCCTCGTGCTCGCTTTGCGGGGCACTCTTGAAAGGTCCTCCAGGGATTGACCAACGCACCCACCCGCGCTTACTTTCGCCTGCTCTTAGGTGTGTCTCCGTCACGAGCCTCGGAATGGGTCAACAACTGTCATGACGCATCGATCGACCGTCGCGATCCTTCTTCTCGGGTGCGCAACCGCTTCTGTCGCTTGGGCTGCGCGCGCCGCGGCCCATCTTGCTGAGCCTGGAGGCAGGGCACCCAAACAATTCGCGCCAGCCGTCACGACGCTGCTGGACGATCCATTGATGGGTCTTGTGGAACTCGCCGGAGGCACCAAAGAATGGACCTTCTCTGCCGGAGCGTGCACGCCGTGGGGATCGAAATCGATTCTTGGCATGATCAAGAATAAGACAAATATGGTCATCACCGATCTGACCATCGAACTTACAGCAGCGGAGCCAGCGAGCTCGAAGCCGCCGCAGCTGGGGTCGGGTTCCATCGGGAACTCGAGCTTCGATGGCGGCGGATCGACCACGAAGAAGGGCGTTCCGCTCGGCAGCGGAGTTCGCAACGAATCCACTGTGGACGCCACCATTGGACTCACTTCTCCCGTGCAAGGCACCGAGTGCACCGACTTCAAGCTCAAGCTGACGCCCACCGGCAGGAGAGCCTCCGTGGGCAAGTACGATATCTTGGAAGAATATACATTCACTTCAGCGAAGACGCACCTCGGGCATGGCATCGAGTCCCACGGCAATAGCGGTGTCGCCGCCATCGTCAGCAATGGCGGCAGTGATCAGCGCATGGTGAAGCTCGTCGGGACTATGAATTTTCGCGGCGAATCGAATGCAATCGCCAGCGTCCTCTTCGTCGAGTCCATCGATGGCACAGCCGTCTCGGGAGCAACAATAACTATCGATTCGAGCCATACCTTCACCATCGACGGCATCTCCTTGCCTGCCGGGACCTCCAAGACGGTATTGCTGAGGTTCAGCCAAACACCTTCGGCCGCGACCTCGCTCGAGCTGCGCGCTTCGTTCCTCCCGTAGCAAACTGAGGGTCGGCTCATCACGGATGCGGGCGTCTTGCGGAATCATTCGCCGCAAGACGCACCGGCGAACGCATGGATCGCCGGAGTAGGTGATTCCTCGTGCGGCTACACTCGCGGGTGCGTCGGAGTGACGCGAGCCGAGATTGGCTCCTTTCTCAAACCGAGGTTTGCCATGTCGATCCTCTATTGGCTATCCGTGACGCCGTTCTCTCTGAGTGTCCCGATCTTCGTCGGGTCTATTCGGCCGCAAAGCGCCACCGATCAGGCGTCGAGCGGTGCCGCAAATCGGCCGGCTCAGAGCACCCCGTCGACAGAAGCGGAGGCGGCTCCCTTCGGGATGCCTCGCCGTATCGAGGCCGGAGGGAAGTTCCTCGGCACGAAGCGCCTTTATCCGTCTCCTGTCGTCCGCGACATGAATGGGGACGGCCTCGCGGATCTGGTCGTCGGCGATCTCTGGGGAAAGATCACAATTGCGCTGCGCGTCGCGGGAAAGGGACCGCTTGCTTTCGAAGCAGACACCGAGATGAAAGCTGCAGACGGCAAGGCGATCGACTTTCATAATTGGTGATGCATCGGCATGAGTCCACAGTTCGTGGACTTCAACAGCGACGGGAAGATCGATATCGTCGCCGGCACATTCGACGGCTCGCCTCATGTGGCGCTCGGCGGGGAGAAGGGCTTCGATCAGCCGGTGCAAATCCTCGACGCGTCGGGTCAGCGCATCGTGCTGAATCGATTCTGGAACTTTGATACAAAGATATGGGATTCGACGAAGCGAGCGGACCTGGATGGAGCAACAGAAGGTCACGCAACCTCGGCAATCGCCTTCGATTGGGACGGCGATGGAGACTTCGACCTCTTGCTCGGAGACCACAAGACGGGTCATGTGTATCTTCGCACCAATGACGGCACGAATGCAAAGCCTGCCTTCGCTACGAAGAACGTCCCCGTCCGCGCAGGCAATGGCCTGATCGATGTGCCCGGCACCGTGGCGACCGTGCGCGCCGTCGATTGGAACGGCGATGGACTCCAGGATCTTTTGGTGAGTTCCATGGGCTCCGGCATGAGTGAAGCAGGGCGCTCCGGCGTCTACCTTTTTGTGAATTCAGGGAGCAAGCAGAGAACGTCCTTCGCGGCGCCGATCACCTTGGTGGCGCCCGGGACCCACGACGGAATCGACCATCCCGTGCGCCCCGACTCCGGGCTCTATGCCGACCTCGGCGACCTCGACGGCGATGGCGATCTCGACCTTCTCGTCGGCGGCTACTCCCATTGGACGCCGGGAAAGGTGACTCTCACTCCGGAGCAGGCGAAGCGCGCCGAGGAGCTCCGCAGCGAGCTCAAGGACTGCGCGTCGGCGCAAGACAAGCTCAACGAAGCTCTGGAGAAGGCGGTCGGCAAGGCAGAAGGCGAAGAAGCAGCCAAGCTCAGCCAGGAGTTCTTCGAAAGGCACAAGAGCGAGATCCGAGCGAACGGTGAGAAACGCCAGGCGCTGCAGCAGGAGCTGGAGCCACTCGAGGCCGGGCCGAAGCGATTGCCCTTTGTATGGTTCTACGAGAATGTCTCGGCAAAGACGGCTCGCGACGCCGGCGCGCGTTGATCTCCGAAGCGCACGATCCCGCTCGGAGGCGGCCTCGATCCTCCGAGCGGTGGTCTTACTTATCTTCGTGCGGGCTGCCGGCTCATCGCCGCCGAGACGGGCGGCTGGCCCCCCGCCATGGCGTCGAGACGTGTGCCTGCCTGAATTCCGCGGAATTGTAGCTTCAGCTCGTCGGGGTTGTCGGAGTTCGCGATCGCGTCCTCGAACGTAATATTCCCCGTCTCGTAGAGGCTATGGAGACTCTGATTGAACGTTTGCGTTCCGTAGTAGCTTCCTTCCGCGAGAATCTTGGGAAGCTCCGGCGTGCGTCCCTCAGCCAGGATGTCGCGCACGCTCGGTGTCGACAGCAGCAGTTCCACTGCCGGCACGAGACCCTGGTTGTCCTGGCGCCGGATGAGACGGAGCGAGATGACGCCCGCCAAGTTCAACGAAAGCTGAAGCCGAAGGAGCTGGTGCTGGTGCGGCGGGAAGAACGTCAAAATACGCTCGACCGTCTGCACGGCATTTACCGTGTGCATGGTCGAGAGCACGAGGTGTCCGGTCTCTGCCGCCGAGATCGCCGCCTCCACCGTCTCTCGGTCGCGCATTTCGCCGAGAAAGATGATGTCGGGCGACTGACGCATGCACGCTTTCAGCGCCGCGGCGAAGTCGGGCGTGTCGAGGCCGACTTCGCGCTGATTCACGACCGAGAGCTTGTCCTCGAAGAGGAACTCGATCGGATCTTCGATCGTTACAATATGTTTATTCGTAGTTCGGTTGACGAATTCAATTAGCGACGCGAGCGTCGTTGACTTTCCCGATCCCGCGATTCCCGTCGCAAGGACGAGCCCGCGCTTGCGCAGCGCGAGCTGCTTCAATTGATCGACTGGAAGGTTGAGTTCCCGAAAGTCAGGCACATCCTTACGAATATGACGCATCACAAAAGCGGGCTCACCGCCCTGCCGGAAGGCGTTCACGCGGAAGCGCCCGACGTCGGCCAGCTCGTACGCGCAGTCGGCTTGGCCGATGCGTTCAAAGAGCTCGCGCGACTTCGGATCGAGAATCTGCCCGAGGAGCTGCTGGGTGAACTCAAGGGTGAGTCGCTCGTCCGAAAGGTAACGAATCAGCCCGTGGACGCGCACCGCAGGCAGGCCGCCGGTCTTGAGAATGAGGTCGGACCCGCCGTCGCGGACCATCCAGCGCAGAATATCTTCCAGCGAAATCATGGCTCCCCGCGCGCTCGTGGCGCGGCTCCGCGGGCTCCATCGGCGTTTGTTCCGTATGCGCTGGAGCAGCCGGGGCATCGCGAAGTTCTTTCCGGGGCCCCGCCGCCGGCATCCTGGCGGAACCATGGAGCGGCGCTCGCCAATCCGCGGGATACCGAGGTGGGCGGCTCAGGACTTCGCGGGACCGCGCGAAGTCGACGTGCTCGAGCTGCGGCCGCAGGTCCTCGGAGCGGGACAGATGACCCGCAGCCAGCTCCACCTGATGGCGCGCTGGAAGTCGGAGCGGTCCGCTCCGCGGGTTCTGCACAATTCCGAATCGGACATCTGGGAGGTCCCGCGGACTCCTCTCTCGACGGACGACGAACGCGCCCGCATCGAGTCGCTCACGATTCTCTACGGGCTCTCGTGGCCGACGGCATCGGTAGTGCTCCATCTATATCATCGCGACCCCTATCCGCTTCTCGACGTTCGCGCGCTCTGGTCGGTGGGTGTCGATGCGCCTTCGAAGTACACCTTTGACCTCTGGTCGCAATATGTCACATATTGCCGAAAGCTCGTGGATCGCCCAGGAGCCCAGATGCGTGGTCTCGACCGCGCGCTCTGGCAGTACTCAGCACATCAGGGATCTTCAGCGTAGCGGCCGTTTTTCGTGAACTCGCGGCAACGCGCTTTACGGCTCGCGTAGGAATCTCTCAGCTTCGTGTCGGCTCGTCGAAGTCGGAACGCTCTCTCGAAGAATGTGCGTGGCTCGGTCGTGGCGCGCCGAGTTCCAAAGACGCGAGGACTTGGGGCACGCAGTTCACCCATCGATTTGTAGGGTCGGCGCTCGCGCTGAACCATGGCGCGGGGCTTGCCCCGCGCGATGACCAATCGTCGAAGGCAGGTTCCGTCATCCGCGCGCGCACGCGCCGATCCCACTTCTTCGATTGTGTTAGCAAACACGCGCCAACCCCACGGATCGAATGAGCCTTCGAGGCCCGCGCGTAACTCGGAGCAATTCGGGAACTGCCTCTTGAACAATCCTCCACCCGCACGCGCAAGAAACTGAGCCGTTCCGAAAGATCACATTTCGACCGTCGAGAGCGCGACGGAGCGGTCGAGGCGAAGGAACAAAAGCTCCCCGCGGACTGGACGGTGCAGCGCTGCCGAGAGAGCCTGCGCGTACCACTCCACCTGCGGTCGATGGTGTTCGACTGCCGCAGCGAGCTCGGATTCGGAGCCGATGCGGTCGGACTTCCAATCGGCCACGACGAGTGCGCCCCCTTCCTCAAAAACCAGGTCCGCGTAGCCGGCGACGACGCCCTCGCCCGAAGGCGCCAGCAGGGGCAGCTCCCGCGCAAGGACCGTCACATGGCGAAGTCGCTTCGCCAGGGAGCCTGAGGCGAAGGTCTTCCAGAGCTCCGCGACGTCGGCTCGCAATGCTGCAGGATTTGTTGCTTCCTCGCGTGCGGCCGCGCGGCACGCTTCCTCGATGGCTGCGGCGCCAAGCTCCGACGATGGAAGCCACAATTCAAGGAGCCGGTGCATGGCGGTGCCGGCGGCCCGAGCGTGGGCGCCGGTTGAAGCCGGCATCTCTCCAACGGATGCCCCAAAGTCATCCTCGTCGGCCCGGCGCGCGAGAACGCGCGCTGAAAGCGCAGTGGGCGACGTGAGTGGAGGGCGCGCGCCCTCGGCCGCGGCTTCGCGCATTCTTATAAAAACCGACGCCGCTTCGAGGATCTCGGGCGGCGCACACCCATCGAAGGCCCCCTTCGGCGCTGCGGGCAGCACGCAGCGATGAATGACCGCTCCGCCGCAGAGCGGCGCACCGTCGGCGGGCGGACTCTCCGGATCGAACTCGAAGGCCTGTGCAACGCGCCGCGCCCATGGCCCCTTCGCCCCCGGGCTCGAGAGGAGCACGAGCCGCTCCTGCGCGCGGGTCATCGCCACATAAAGCAGCCGCCGCGACTCCGCTGCGCGATGAGCTTCCTCCCGCCGCTCGAACTCCTCGAACGCTTTTGTGCGCATCCCCGACTTTTGTGCGTTCGCCTGAAGCGCGCCCAGCGGAGAGACCGCCAGCCGGGTCGTCCCTATCGGCGCGCGCTCGACCTTCGCGAGGTCGGCAACGAACACGACGGGAAACTCGAGCCCCTTCGATTTATGAATTGTTAATATTCGCACGGCGTCGACGCTCTCCTCCGCCAGCGACCGCTCCGCGTCGCCCTCGGCAGCCCCCGCCGTGCGCACAAGCTCCGCGGCCGCCTCCGACAGCGAACTCCCCGCGGCAAGACCGCGCGCCTGCTCGGCGAGCTTTCGAAGATTGGCCATCCGCTGGGCGCCGTCAAATCCCGCCGCATGGAGTTCCAGGAGTCGCGTGCGCTCGAGGATGGCGTCGACAACATCCCCGGCCGATCCGCCAGCCGCGAGCGCACGCAGCTCCCGGATTCGCTCGAGCGCTCGGGCGATTTGTGGGAACCGATCCGGATCGACCGCGGCGGTTGAGCGCCAGGCGCGCGCGCCTCCGTGTGCCTCGGCGAACGCGGCGAGCTGCTCGTCGGGCACCGCGCCCGCTGCGGAGCGCAACGCGGCGAGCAAGGAAACGGCATCATTGGGCTCGACGACGGCGCGAAGCCACGCGATCAGGTCGTGAACTTCCGTGCGTGCATAGAATGTCCGGCCACCTTGCAATAAATACGGAATTCCCCGCTGCTGGAGCGCCTGCGCGTAGATACCGACATCCGAGAACGCCCGCAGCAGGATCGCATGGTTGCGAGCGCACGCAGTGCCCGCGGCGATCGACCGCCCGATCTCGGCCGCGATCCACTCCCCCTCAAGGCGACGCCGCTCGGGTGCTGTTTCGCCGAGTTCGCCGACGGACCAGACCTCCACCCGTGCACCCGACCCGAATTGTGAGGCGGGCTGCGCCCGGTATGCCGTCACCGCCTCGTAGTCGGGCGCCGCCTTTGCCGCCCGCTCCGCGTCATTCTGTGAGCCGAGCCATCCATCGAAGCACCGATCGATCGGCCCGAGGACTGCAGGCGTGCTCCGAAAGCTCACAGAAAGCGAGAGCTGCTCACCTCCCTCCTCGAGGATGCGGTCGACGGCGCGCCGATACGCCTCCACGTCGGCACCGCGAAACCGGTAGATCGACTGCTTGGGGTCACCCACTACAAAAAGCTTCCCCGGCTCGAGCGGTGCGAGCCACGGATCGGCCGCACACGCCTGCTCCCGCTCAGCGAGGAGAAGCATGATCTCGTACTGCAGCGGATCGGTATCTTGGAACTCATCCAGCAGGATCGCCCGCCAACGCCGCTTCTCGGCGGCGCGCACAGATACATCGGAAAGCAATAGATCTCGCGCGCCTACAAGAAGTCCGTCGAAGGAGATCACGCCTCGTGCACGCAAATGCTCCCGCAAGCGCACGGCATGGGGCAACAGGAGACCAACCGCACGCTCTAGCATGCCGCCATCTCCTCCGGGCACGCCCCCTGAAAGCCAATTTTCCGCGGGCACCGCCTCATTCAATAAATCACCGAAGAGCGCCCGCAGATCGCCGAGGTCGAGGGCGTCGAGCACGTCGGCCGCCGCCGGGTCGTCCGCCACCTCCCGCAGCACGGCCGGCCACTCTTCGCGGAGCACACGCGCGCGCTCCTCCCCTTCGTCCATCTGCACGCTGAGCCCCCTGCGCGCGGCAAGGGGATGGCGCGCCAGCAATGCCGAGCAGAAGGCATGGATCGTCGTGACCGTCGCGCGACCGAGCGAACCGAGGAGTTCCGCAGCCCGCTCCGAAAGCACCGCCGTGCCGCCCCGCTCTACGGCCCGCGCCCAAAGCCGCGCCGAAGCGCTTTGCGCAAATTGGGGCGACGAGGCGCCACCGCGCGCCGCAGCCAGTTCCTCCGCCGCCTCCCGCAACCGCGAGCGCATCTCGGCCGCCGCCGCCTCCGTAAATGTGATGGCCGCGAGCTGCCTTGGCTCGAGCGACTTCGATAAGAGCGTCCGAAGCGCCCTCTCGATCAGCAGCGCCGTCTTCCCCGAGCCGGCCCCCGCCAGCACAACGAGGTTTCGATCCGTGCAGGTGACTGCGCGCTGGCGCGCGGCGTCGTCGGCAGGCGGCATCCCCTGCGGCGTGCTCTTGCCGCTCATGATTTGCTTTTCCTTACAGGCGCTGAACGTGTGACCTTCACTTCCACGTCGCCAAGTGCATAATAAGCGGAAGCCGCTTCGAACACCGAGTGGCGCTGCCGCGTCGGCGCATGGGCGCGCCGGCAAGCCGGGCGAAAGTCACAAGAAACGCACGGCTCTTCCTCGAGCGTGATCGGATAGTGCCCCGCGCGCGCCAGCCGAACCAAGACGGCAAGCGCCGAAACCACCGGTGACTCGAGCTCTGCGAAACGCAGCCCTTCGATGGCGGCCGCTCCCTTGCGGTCCACGGCGTCGAGATCAGGATGGATTCGCAGCGCTTCGATACGAGCGATCGGCGCACCCGAAGCCCGAGCCACGAGCCCATAAATCATGAGCTGCAGCTGGCGCCCCCGGGCGATTTGTGTGGGGCTCGCGAGATCCTCGATGCGCCCGCGCCCCGTTTTGTAATCGGAGATCCAGAGGCCGAGGCGACTCTTCGCGATCCGGTCAAACCGCGCGTCGATCTGTAAAATCTCCTCGCGCAGCCGCAGCGTCGCCGTCCGCGGCTCCTCGCATCGCACCTCGTCGGCGCCCGCCGCAGCGAGGCGCTCCAGATCCTCAGCAACAAATTGTCCAAGGGCCTTCTCCCAGCGCCTGCCTAAGGCAGCGAGAAGTCCCCGCTGGCGCCGCCCGCGCCCGGGCGCTTCCTCGGCGAGGGACACCTGCAGGGTGCGCGCGATCCGTTCCTTCGCTTGTGCGATCGCGGCCCTGCAATCGGTACGGGCCAGATGCAATAATTCGTCGTCGTAGGTGCCCTCAAGAGTCCGGTGCACGGCGCGTCCGAGCGCCGGCGCGTCGAGCACCTCTCCATCCTCGGGCTCTTCCAGAGCGCGGATTCCGAGGCGATGTCGGAAGAAGAACTTGAGGGGGCAGCGGCCGAGTTCCTCCAGCGCCGTCGGCGCAAGCGCGCGCAGCTCCGCAGGCGCCGCAACGCCGTCAAACCGCATCCCGCGATCCCCTCGAATCCGGAAGGAATCCACACATTCGATCTGTTGGAAACCCTCAAGAAAGCCTGCCTCGAGCATCGAGAGCGCCGCCGCTGCGGACCGCGCCCCCTCGACGCGCTCCGCCGAGAGAAGGGCGCTCGCGGCGATCGCCGTCGACGGCGCCAGCAGCTTCTCGGTGCGAGCCACTTCGAGGGCCTGGTCCGCCGGGTGGGCCGGAATGGTGCGAGTCTCGGCCGGCCGCCCGAAGCGCCCCACCTCGGCGCCGACAGCCCTCGCCAGCTCGCGCAGGAAGGGCGACGGATTGCGAGGTCTTCCGCGCTCATCGTTGCGCTGCCACGAAACCACAACTTCCTCGCTGGCGCTCGTGAGCGCCATGGCCGCCAGCAGGCGCTCCGACGCTTCAGTATCACCCGGAATCGGAACGCGCCGGCCTGTCTTGTGTGCCAGCTCGGCCCGCAGGGCATCGGAGAGGATCGGATCCTCTCGCGGCTCCCGCGGAAATCCACCCTCGTGGAGCCCGAGCCAGAGCAAGCGCCGGAAGTGAACTCCTCGAGATTGTTGCAAGTCGAGGAAGCGCACTCCTCCACGGTCGCCCCGAGCGAGCGGTTCGCGCACGCGCGCGAGCACTCGACGCATTCGAGCGGCGGCCGCCTCAATCCCCGGATAAGGAAGGAGCCCGTCGAGCTGCCCGATCTCCGCAAGGGCGGCCGCCGCCTCCTCCCGCGCGCGCGCGTCCTGCGGCGCGGTGGGTGCAACAAAAAGCTCGGACTCGAGCCGCAAGGCCCCCTCCGCGAACCGGCTCCAGGAAGTGGCACTCCGAAGCGGCTCCAAGGACTGCACGAGGCGCTCCATCGCAGAACGGAGGTCGCGAGCGATGGCTCCGCGGAACTCTGCGGCGCGGCGTCGCTCGTGCGGCCATGCGGGGTCGGGTGGCGCCTCGAGAGCCGCGAGCTCGGTCGTCCACGCAGGCTCCCCTTCGAGCGAAAGCTCCCGCGAGAGCCGGTCGAAGGCGTCGGCGTTCCACGACTCCGAGCGGAATCCCAAGAATTCGGTCCGCAGGGATGGCGAGCGGAGGAGCCGCATCACGGCGGGGCGGCGGTAGCCTTCCGCAGCACACTCGACGGCGTCGACGAGTGCCTGAACGGTCGGACGCCGTAGCGCGGGCACAGCCGCCGAGGAGGTCCACGAAAGGCCATGCCTCCGACAGGTGGATTCCAACAAATCGGCGTAGGGCTCGAGGCTCCTCGCCACGATGCCGATCTCTTCGAGCGGCACGCCCTGCGAATACCACACAAGTGCCGTGCGCGCCGCCAGGTCGAGCTCGGCCGGGAGGTCGGGGGCTTCGACGAAGCGCACGGCCGCCGCAATTTTTGTTGCACCAGCGAAAAGTGACTTCTCATCGGGCTCGAGGGCTACGATCTCAAGGCGACCCGACGTGTTGACGGCCTGGAGCAGCGCCCGCACGCTCTCGGTCACGTCGAGGGCGCCCACGTGGATCACTGTGCCGAGCTGCGCCGCCCTAGTCGGCGCCACAGCGATCGCGCACTCCATGAGCCCCGCGGCATCCACGAGTCTCTCCGACTCGAAGCTGCGCAGCCGCGATTCCACATGGGCGAGGGAGTTTCCCACCTCCTCGGCGAGCGCGCCCAGTCCGCGGAGATCCGCGGGTGCGACGCGCGCGTCGCGCAAGTCGCGGAGCGTCGAGGCGAGCGCGCCCGCCGTCGAGTCGAAGCGCTCCGCGGTTTGCGCCAACGCGCCGCTCCCCGCGCGCAGCGCCGCCTCGGCCGCCGCTTCCCAAAGCGCAGAGCCGAGGAGCTCGGGGGGCGAGGGCTCGGCGCGCTCAAGCAGCGCCAGCGCGAGCCCTCGGTGCACGAGAAAGGAGACGCCGGCCAGCGCGCCGAGCTCGCGCGCCGCAGCCCGCTGGAGAGCCCGCAGAAGACGCGCCGTTGGTGCCACCACCGTGATCGGCGCCAGCGGAGAGCTCC
Source organism: Planctomycetota bacterium (assembly GCA_016792805.1). Lineage (GTDB taxonomy): Bacteria > Planctomycetota > UBA1135 > UBA1135 > JACQFD01 > JAEUHX01. The sequence continues at coordinate 33,687 of JAEUHX010000011.1, read as the reverse complement.
TCCGAGCGCACGCATCTGCCAGCCGCGCGAGGAATGCGCGTTCGAGGGCGAAGGCGTCGGAGCAGGAGACGTGCAACATGGAGACTTGCGTACTGTAGCGAGAGGCGCGCAGAGTCTGCGCCCCATGAGCCTCTCCCTTCTGCCGCTCCTCGCCCTCGTGCCGGCGGTTTCCGTTTCCGCCCAGGACAAGCACCGCTTCTCGATCGAAGACATGCTGGCGATGCAGCGGATCTCCGACCCGCAGCCTTCGCCCGACGGGAAGTGGATTCTTGCTACAGTTCGGACGACCGACGTAGCCGCCAACCGAGGCCGCAACGATGTGTGGCTTTTCGCGTCGGACGGCTCAAGCGCGCGCCCCTTGACGACGCACCCGGAGAGCGATTCCTCCGCCCGATGGCTCCCCGATGGGAAGTCGCTTTTGTTCCTGTCGACGCGCAGCGGATCGCAACAGATCTGGAAGCTCTCCCTGGAGGGCGGCGAGCCGACGCAGGTGACGAAACTCCCCCTCGACGTCGACAACCTGGTCGTCTTCCCCGACGGCAAGCGCGTCGCCTGCTCCATGGAGGTGCTCGTCACCGCCAACGAGAAAGGGAGCATGGTGCTCGACATCACGGCGAAGCACCTCGCCGACAAGGACGCAAACAAAGTGAAGGCGATGGCGTTCGACTCCCTGCCGTTCCGCCACTGGGATACTTGGGAAGACGGCCTGCGCTCCCACGTTTTTGTGATGCCTCTCGAGGGCGGCGAGCCCCACGACCTGCTGGGGAGCAGGGACGCCGATGCGCCGACGAAGCCCTTCGGCGGCTCGGAGGAGATCGCTGTCTCCCCCGATGGCAACACTGTGGTGCTTGCCTCGAAAATCCGGCCCGGCCGCGAGGCGATGTGGTCAACGGATGTCGATTTGTGGGCAATCGCCGTGGATGGCCACGGGCGCCCCGCCGGCGCGCTCGGCTGCATGACGGCCGACAACAGGGCGCTCGACAGCGTTCCCGCCTTCTCACCCGACGGCAAGAAGCTCGCATGGCTCGCCATGGCGCGCCCCGGATTCGAGGCGGACCGCCAGAGAATTGTGGTGGTCGACCGCGCAACCGGCGAGAAGCGCGTGCTCACCGAAGAGTGGGATCGGTCGGCGCAGTCGATCGAGTGGTCGCCCGACGGCAGGACGATCTACACGACTGCCGACCACCTCGGGAACAAGGGGCTCTTCGCCGTCGACGTGGCAAGCGGAAAAGTGACTCCTCTCGTCGAGAAGGGCAGCTGCGATGCGCCGCGCGCCGTCGGCGACCGCGTGTTCTTCCTGCACGACACGCTGCACCGTCCGGCCGAGCTCATGTCGATCCGCAACGATGGAAGCGACTTGATGCAGGTGTCACACCTCAATGATGCTCGCTGCGCTGCGATCGAATGGTCGCCCTACGAGCAGTTCACCTTTCAGGGCGCCCACGGCGACACCGTCTATGGCTACGCGATGAAGCCGTCGGGCTTTGCCGAAGGTTCCAAATACCCGGTGGCGATGCTCGTGCACGGCGGGCCTCAGGGGTCCTTCGGAGATCACTTCCACTATCGGTGGAATCCGATGGCCTATGCGGGACGCGGCTATGGCGTCGTCTTTATTGATTTTCACGGATCGACCGGCTATGGCCAGAAGTTCACCGATGCCATCCGCGGCGACTGGGGCGGTGCTCCCTATGAAGACCTCATGAAGGGGCTCGACGCAGCGCTCGCGAAGTTCCCCTGGATGAACGGCGATCGCTGCGCCGCGCTCGGCGCCTCCTACGGCGGATACATGATGAACTGGATCAACGGGCAGACCGATCGGTTCAAGTGTATCGTCACCCACGCGAGCAACCTCGACGAGCGAATGGCCTACTTCGACACCGAGGAATTGTGGTTCCCCGAGTGGGAGCATGGCGGCCTTCCTTGGGAGAATCCCGAAGGCTACACAAAACACAACCCAATCGATTTTGTGAAGAACTGGAAGACGCCGACGCTCGTGATCCACGGCGCGCGCGACTATCGCGTCGTCGACACCCAGGGCATGTCCGTCTTCACGGCGCTCCAGCGCAAAGGGATCCCTTCGCGCATGGTCTACTTTCCCGACGAGAACCACTGGATCCTGAAGCCCCAGAACAGCCAACGTTGGCACGCCGAAGTGCTCTCCTGGCTCGACCGCTGGACTCAGGCGGCGCGATAGCGCTGAGAATTTCGATTGCGCGCGGCCTTTGAGGGAGGTTCCATCCACATGCCCTCGAAACAGTCCTCTTTCTGGGACCCCGTCCCAGGAGTTCTGCACATGTGGAAGCCTCTTCTCCTCGGGGCCGCGACCGCGGCGACGCTCCTTGCGTCGGCGACAGCGGCTAAGGCATGGTTTGGGTGAGGTCCAGGCGGATGCGGTGGCGGGACCACCTACGCAGGACCTTCTGACATTGGCGGCGGCGCCGGTCCCTCGGGCGGCGTCCCGAGTTCTGGAGTCCCCACAGGGGGCGCGCCAGGGGCGCCGGCGGGCCCCGGAGTGCCGAGCGGCGGCACCTCGCCCTCCGGCCCGGGCATGGCGCCCATGGGACCGATGACGGGAGGGTTGCCGGCCTGGGGACGGCTCTCGACCTCCTCCAAGCGGCTCGATCCGAGCTGGCAGTTCGTGGATCCGGAGGCGGCAGCGCCTCTCGACGCCAAGGGCGCCTTCGAGACGATCGCTGGCAACGACCCGCGGCCAATTTTGTTGCTTCGCGACTGCGCCCACTCGGAAAAGGATAATTCCAAGGTGGGCGCTTATCTGGAGGATGAGCGGGTGGTGCTCGCGATGCACTGGTTCCACCTCGTTCGGGTCAACAAAGAAGTCGTGAAGCCCGAGCACCCTCTGCATGCGCTGTTCGCCGAGGGAGCGCCTCATATGATGCTTTTGTCGGGAGACGGCAAGGAGCGCATTCCGATCGCGCTCATGCCTTCGTCCAACGCGCTGTGGGGCCAGATGCTCAAGATGCTTAAGCGCGAGTACAAGAATTCCGCCGACGAGAGTGTCACAAAATGGCGCATGCTCCTGACGGAGTTCGACAAGCTCGACAAAGAGTATGCAAAGCTCGTGGGCGATGAATCGCGCTCGGGTGGCGAGAAAGCCGAAGGCAAGCTCGCCGATCGACGCGCATCCATCGAAGAGAAGCGCGCCAAGCTCGTCTCCGACGAGCGAAAGCTCAAAGATCTCGGGTTCAAGGATCCGACGGCCTACGAGAAGCTGAAGGGAAAGGCGAAGGACGAGTCGTGGCGAGACAAGCTCCTCGGCAAGCCGACGCCTCCCGACGCTCCGGCGCAGAAGTAACGAAACCTCGCGCGCAATTCCCCGCAGGCGGGCTCGCGATGCGCAACATCGCGAGCCCGTTTTATTAGGAACTGCCTCCGACGAAGCACATCGCCTCACCGCGCCATCGGCAGATCGATCGGGTGCGATTTCGCGAACTCCGCCGCCTGCGGGTAGCCCGCGTCCACGTGGCGTGCGACGCCCATGCCGGGATCGGCGGTGAGAACGCGCTCGAGGCGCGCTGCCGCCTCCGGCGTGCCGTCGGCGACGATGACCTGACCCGAATGCAGGGAGTAGCCGATTCCGACGCCGCCGCCGTGGTGGAAGCTCACCCAGGACGCGCCGCTTGCGATATTGACCATTGCGTTCAACACGGCCCAGTCGCCGATGGCGTCGGACCCGTCGAGCATGCCCTCCGTCTCGCGGTTTGGAGATGCCACAGATCCGCAATCCAAATGATCGCGCCCAATCACGATCGGCGCCTTTACTTCTCCGCGGCGCACGAGTTCGTTGAACGCGAGCCCGGCCCTGTGCCGCTCCAGATAGCCAAGCCAACAGATGCGCGCCGGCAAGCCCTGGAACGCCACGCGCTTTTGTGCCATCTCGATCCAGCGCCGCAGCGACTGGTTCTCCGGAAAGAGATCCAGCACCGCGCGGTCCGTGCGCGCGATGTCCGCCGGATCTCCCGAGAGCGCCGCCCATCGGAACGGCCCCTTCCCCTCACAGAAAAGCGGCCGTATGTAGGCGGGCACAAATCCCGGGAAATCGAAGGCGTGGTCGCAGCCGACCTCCTTCGCCTGCCCGCGAAGATTATTGCCATAGTCGAAGCAGACCGCGCCTCGGCGCTGCTGCTCCAGAATCAGCTCCACATGCTCGCGCATCGAGAGGCGCGCTCTCCGAATATACTCATCGGGCGCGTTCTTGCGGAGCCGCAACACGTCCTCGTCGGCGAGCCCCGTCGGCACATATCCCGTGAGCGGGTCGTGGGCGGAAGTCTGATCGGTGATCACGTCGGGCGTGATCTGCCGCTCCAGCAGCCTTTTGTGAAGGTCCACCACGTTGGCGACCACGCCGATCGAGATCGCCTCCCCCTTGCGCTTCGCATCCAGAGCGCGGTCGATCGCGCGGTCGAGATTGCGCTCGAGAAGATCACAATAGCGCGTGGAGATGCGTTTCTCGATGCGAGACGCATCGACGTCGGCACCGAGGAACACACCCTCACACATCGTCACCGCGAGCGGCTGCGCGCCCCCCATTCCGCCGATGCCGCCGGTCACGACGAGGCGGCCGCGCAAGGACCCGCCGAAGTGCTTACGCCCGCAGGCAGCGAACGTCTCGTAGGTGCCCTGCAGGATTCCTTGCGTTCCGATGTAGATCCACGAACCCGCCGTCATCTGGCCATACATCGTGAGGCCGAGAGCTTCGAGTCGCCGGAACTCGTCGAAAGTCGCCCACTTCGGCACGAGTAAGGAATTTGCAATTAAAACTCGGGGCGCATCGCGGTGCGTGCGGAAGACCGCCACGGGCTTGCCCGACTGCACGAGCAGCGTCTCGTCCTCGCCGAGTCGGCGCAGCGTCGCCACGATCGCACGGAAACAATCCCAGTTCCGCGCCGCCTTTCCCGACCCGCCGTAGACCACGAGGTTCGCCGGGTCCTCGGCCACCTCGGGGTCGAGGTTATTCATGAGCATGCGCAGGGCGGCCTCAGCCGCCCAAGTCTTGCACGTGCGCTCCGCGCCACGCGGCGCGCGCTGGGGTCCGATCGGAATCTGCTCGAGCATGTTTGGGAGCTTATCTGCCCGTGGCGAAAGTCTCCCGCGCTTCGCGCGCCGTCTTTTCGCGCGCGCCGATCAGCCCCGCGGCGAGAACCGACGCTTTAGCCATCTCAGGCTGAAGTACGCGGCGTTGGCGAGGAGGATCACGCCGGGGAAGACGGTGATCAGGAAGATCGTGTGGACCACGGCGCCGAGCTCCCAAGCGATGCCGACCGCGAGGGCGCCACCGAGTCCGAGGAGGCCAAGTAGAACGATCATGAGGCAGCCGATCGCCTGACCGATCTGCGGGTCGCGCTGCTTGGTCGGCATGACCAACACCACAACGAGCGTGGTGGAGTAGGCCGCGAGCAGGAGGCCAGCGATCCAGGCTTCGAGGGATGGGTCCATGGGGAATCCCGCAGATCCCGGAGGCGCCCGTTTCGCTCCGTTGCCGATTGCTGGGTCGCCCGGCATGCTGGCGTTGGAGCGAGCGCCACTCGTTCCGATCTGGGCCGCCAGAGACCCTCCCTATGGCAAATTCGTCGTCCCGCCTGCTCCTCGCTGTCGGAGCAGCGCTGGTGCTCGCTCTCGCCCTCGCCGCATGGATCTTCCTTCAAGGCGAGCGCGCCCACACGGGCCCCGCTGAGCCGATCGCGGCGCCAACGCCGGACAGCTCCGAGCCCCCGAAGCCCGCGACCCAAAATGTGGTCGCCACCACCGAAGAAGCCGGCGCACGCTCCAACGTGGCGGGAAGCCCGGCGGCGGAGGCGCCGCTCCCCGAGGCCTATGAGCGGGCGCTCAGCGGGCTCGTGGGGCGAATTGTGGAACCGGACGGGACGCCCGCGCCGAAGCAACAAGTGGAGCTCCTCGGAGGGATTCTTGAGTTCTTGACCGCGGATATCGATCAGCTTCTGTTCCATCCCGAAGATGTAGATATTCGGATCGAGCAGCAGAAAGTCGAAACGGACGCCCAAGGGAAGTTTCACTTTAAGAAAGTCGACCCGCGCCTTTACTACGCCATCGGCGTGAACCTCGGAAGAGGACGCTCACAAATTCGGCTGGTGGATCGCACTCCCAACCCGGGAGAGCTCGCCGACCTCGGCGACATCATTCTGGACGCGCCGCTCACGCTGGTCGGCCGCGTGCTCTCCGCGAGCGGTTCCCCTATTCCGGGAGCGCGCGTCACGGCGAGCGGCCTTCCAGGTATCATTTATCAGGCGGGCGTGGGTCTCGTGGAGCCGGGCATCGGATTTGTGATCCGCGAGTCGTCGCTTGGCGCAAAGCTGTTCCAGCCGCCGCGCTTCGCGGAGAAGCTTTGGGATAAGTTGCCTTTCCCCAGCACCACGACGGGAGCCGACGGCGCATTCCGACTCGAGGGCGCCCCGTCGGGGTCGCTCACGCTGCTGGTGCAATCGGAAGGGCACCCGCCGCTCTCGCAGAACGTGCCGGCCTCGAAGGGTCCCGAGAAGAACGTCGGCGATTTGTCGCTCGATCGCGGCGAAGAGTGCGACGGCCTCGTGGTCGATGAGCTTGGAAAGCCGGTTCCCAATGCCGAAGTGCGTGTGTGCATTCCGTCGGCGCCATCGGGGAATCGCTTCTTCTTCGCGCGCAAGCCACAGAAAGCTGACGCGAAGGGAACATTCCGCGCGAAGGGCCTTCCGGGCGACTGCGTGCTCCTCGCAGCGCGCGCTCCGGGATCAGCGACGTGGACGCTCGGAGAACCCGAGGATCTCGTGGGAGACGAGATCAAGATTACGATTCCCGCGATGAGGTCGCTCGTGGCTCGCGTGACGGACCTCGACGGGAAGCCCCTTTCCGCGAAGATCTCCGTGCAGCGGAACATCGAGGGATTAGAGCTCTTCCCACAGATCGAGACGCCGCTCAAAGCGTCGGTCACTGCGCTCGAGCCCGGCGCCTATCGCGTCGGCGGACTCGCCAAAGGCAAATATCGCGTCGGCGCGCGCGCCGAGGGCTACGCAATCGATTTCCAGGAAGTGGAAATCGAAGGCGCGGCGGAGCCGGAAGTCGCATTGCGACTCACGCTGGAGCACCGGATTCGCGTCACGGTCCTCGGCAAGGAGGCAGGAAAAGTGGCACCGCTCGAGGGAGCACAGGTGTTCTCGGCTCCGAGCGGCAACGGCTTCGAGCGGCGCGGATTTGCTGCCTTAGGCTCGACGCGCTCGGATCGAGAGGGCATCGCGCTGGTGCGATGTGTGAACGAAGGCAAGGCGGGCGTCGTGGCGTCGCACCCTGGCTATGCCACGGGGTTCGCGGAAGTCACACTTCCAGAGACTCGAGAGATGTCTCTTTCGCTCCTGGTCGGCGGGACGATCGAAGGGCGTGTGCACGACGGCGGCAAGCGCCTCGACACGCCCAAGATGGTGCTCGCGGTGATGGACGACCCCAAGGGAGATGTTCAATCCGTCGTGGGGCCGCGGTCCACGATCACCGATCTCGAGGGAGCCTTCCGATTCACACACCTGGCTCCCGGCTCCTATAACGTTCTCGTCCTTCCACGATTTCTGGGGACGAACCTAGGAAAAGTGAAGGAAGATTTTTTTGATATCTTCGAACTCTTCAACTTCGGCGGAGGCGGTGGCCCCGCAAAGTCCGAAGCTGTGGTCGAAGACGAGCAGACTTCCAAGATTGAGATCGATCTTCAGCGCGCCGGGCGCGAAGCCACGGCAAACGACGGGCGCATCCGTGGGCGCGTGACGAAAAATGGCGAGCCGCTCGCGCGCGCCATGATCATGGCCTCGGGAGAAGAGTGGACTCGCGCCCGCACGGCAGCGGACGGCACCTTCGATCTCGGCCCGATGAAAGCTGGCGAATATCAAATTTCGGTCATGCGCTCGGGCGGATCCGATTTCCAGCAGATCGGCTCCAGAAAAGTGCAGCTGCGCGCCGGCGCGGAGGAGATCCTTGAGATCTCCGTCCGCATGGGTTCGAAGGTCTCCGGAAGAGTAAGCTCCAAGGTCAAGAACAAGCCGCTCGCCGGAGCCCAGGTCATGTTGTCTCCGATCCATCAGGGAGCCGACTCGTCGACTGCGGGAGGCTTCGCGAGCACCATCACCGATGCGCGCGGCCATTTCGAGCTGGAGGAGCTCGCGGTCGGACGATATCGCGTGCGCGCGACGGCCTCCGATCACGGACCGGCTTCCGCCGAGATCGACGTGACGGAGGGCGGTGTACCACCCACGGTGGATCTCTGGCTTTCGGAGGCGGTCGTCGTCACCGGAAAAGTGATCTTCCCAGATGCAAAGAAGCGGAGCTGGGCGGGCATGCAGGTCCAGCCGATCGACGGGACCGAGATGGAGGGCGACTGGGTGCAGATTGATATCGAGACCAACTCGTTCGAGATCCGCACGCTCGCTCCGGGACGTTACCGAGCGCAGCTCTTCAGCTCGTTCGCTGGAGAGCGAGATTCCGACGCCACCGATGAAGTTACAGATTTGGATCCATCGCGGATGCTCCCTGTGGACTTCGAGGTGCCCGTCGGCGGCGCGGAGGACATTGAGATTCGCTTCGCGCAGAAGCCCAAAGAAACCCCCAAGCCTGCAGAGCCTGGCGAAGGCGCCGCACCCATCAAATAGCCGTAGCCGGCCAAGGCATCGCCCATGTCGAAAGGTGGACTCCGAGCAGCGATTGCTGCCGTCATTCTGATCGCAGCTGCTGCTGTTCTGTGGATTCTTGTCGCCTCGGATTCCGAGACGGCTGGCCGCGGCGCGGCAGAGCTGGCTCCCCCGCCTGTGACGACGGCCGTGACGGACGCCGCGGGAGCTGCGCCAGCGTCATCCGAGCAATCGGGCGCCGCATCGCGCGCTGCCGCGGCCCCGGAGGCGGCGAAGCTTCCGGAAGCCTATGAGAAAGCGCTCTCCGGAATTGTGGGAAGAGTCGTTGAGCCCGATGGGCGTCCTGTTCCCAACGCGCCCGTCGAACTTCTCGGCGGGCTGATTGAGTTCTTCAGCCTCGATCTCGACCAGCTTCTCTTCCAACCCGATACGCTCAAGCTCGACCTTACTGCCCAGAAACGGACAACCGACGCCGAGGGGCGATTTCGCTTCGAGCGCGTCGATCCGCGCGGCTACTTCCTCGTCGGCGTGAATCTCGGAGGTAGGCCGCGTCCCGCTCTCGCGCTCGTCGATCGCGCGCCGCAGGCGGGCGAGACGGTCGACCTCGGTGACATCCGGCTCGACCCATGGCTCACGCTCACGGGGCGGCTCGTGGACGAGTCGATGCGCCCGCATGCAGGCGCACAAGTGAGAGTCACCAATGCGCCCCCAATCATCTTTCAGGCCGGGCTCGCCAACCTGCAGCCTGGAACGGCGCTCTTGGCGAGAATGGGTCCGCGGGCGGGCACCCCGAAGATCCTGTTCCAGCTCCCCCGCTGGACCGACCAGATCTTTGAGAAACTACCCACGCCGATGGCGACGACCGACGCAGAAGGTCGCTTTCGCATCGAGGGCGCGCCGTCGGGCGCGCTGAGCCTCGTCGCGACGGGCTCAAACATGCCGGGCTTTGCCCAGCCCCTCCCTGCGACGAAGCAGTCGGAGCGCGACCTCGGAGAAATTGTTGCAGCGCGCGGTGAAACCGTTGAAGGAGTCGTGGTCGACGAGCAGGGTGCCGCGGTGGCTGGCGCTTCTGTGATGATCGGCATGCCCTCGCCTCTCGCCGCGGATTTTGTAGCCTTCCTGAAGAAGCCCGTGCTGAGCGGAGCCGACGGTCGGTTCCGCGTTCCGGGGATCGGCGGATCGAAGGCCGTGTGGGTCGCGCGCGCTCCGAATGTTGAGGATTGGACCGTCGGCTCGACGTTCGATCTCGATGGCGAGGAGGTGCGCGTCGTGGTGCCGGCCGCGCGATCGATCCTGGTGCGAGTGCTCGACGACCGCGGGAAGCCGCTCGCGGCAACTCTCGCCGTGCAGCGCGCCGTCGAGGGGCTCTCGCTCGTGCCACAAATCGAGCCGCCGCTGCGCGTGAAGCCCGAGCCGGTCGAAGCGGGTGCGTCGCGAGTGCGCGGGCTCAACAAAGGAAAATATTGGGTCTACGCCCGCGCGCCCGGATTCGCGGTCGGCAAGGAGACGGCGGCCATCGAGGAATCGGGAGAGCCGGAAGTACGCATCACGCTGGAGCGCGAGTTCACCGTCGAAGCAACGGTTCTTGGAAAAGTGGACGGCAAGCCGTCGCCGCTCGAGGCCGCCACCGTCTTCGGCGGGCCCGACCGAGGGTTCGAATCTTTGGGTTTCATGGCGCTTGGCAGTTCCAAGACCGACGCCGCGGGAATCGCGCAGGTCCGCGCGCTCGGTCAGGGAAAGTTCAATTTGATTGCCACCCATCCCGCCTATGCGTCGGGATGGGTACAAATCGAGATCCCGGGCACGCGCACGGCAACCGTACAGCTCGTCGTCGGCGGGACCGTCGAAGGGCGCGTTCACCGCGGCGGCATCCCGCCGGAAACGCCACTCATGGTGGCCATCGCGCCCCAGGGGCGCGTGCCGCAGCTTCCGCGCACAACCGTGACGGGCCTCGAAGGCGGCTTCAAGTTCACTCATCTCGCGCCGGGCAATTATCGGGTCGTGGCCATGCCGCGCGTGCTCGGCGGCGATTCGCTGACTCGGCTCAACCCCATGGACTTCATGGCCATGGCGAGTGACAACGCGAGCGCCCCCTGCGAGGTGATCGACGAGCAGACCACTTCGATCGACATCGACCTCACAACGGGTGGGCGCGCGCCGCGCCCCGACGACGGCTTTCTCCGCGGCCGAGTGACCGTAAATGGTCTTGTGCCGACGGGCGATTTTGTAACGGCGTCGGGTCCCGACGAGGTGCGACCCAAGGCGATCACCGCGCAAGGCACCTTCGACCTCGGCCGCGTCGCGCCGGGCACCTATAACGTTCAACTTCTGCATCGCGGCACGACCGCCATGGGCCCGTTCCCCGGAGCATTGGCCAATCGCGCCGTCGTCGTCGAGTCGGACGCCGAGACATTTGTGGATCTTCAGATCCAGACCGGGCGGCTCTCGGGCGTCGTCGTCGATGAGGGCGGCAAGACCGTCGCCAACGCTCGCATTCGTGCCCTTGAGAAGGGCTCACAATTCGCGTGGGGCAGCCAGCGAACGTCGGCCGATGACACCGGCCGGTTCGCCTTCGAGGAGATCGCCGCGGGAACCTATCAAATCACAGCGACGGCTCCTGATTTCGCCGACGGTGTTGCCACCGTGACGATTCCCGCTCGCGCCGAGACGACCAAAGTGGAGATTCGGCTCGTGAAGGGCGTGAGCGCTGAGGGAACCTTCGAGGCCGACCTCCCGGAGGCGGCGCGATTCGGAATGATGCGTTTCAACAGAAAGGAGGAAACCGATACGGTCGCCTCCATGGATCGCGTCAACGTCGACCTCGAGAAACGCACCTTCTCGACGGCACGGCTTCGTCCGGGGTCCTATCGCGTCTCCTTTCAGGTCTTCGGCCGCAACGACTCAAGGTCCTACAAAGAAGTCGACGTGGAGATCCCGCCGGGAGGCACAACGGGCCTCGCGCTGAAATTTGTTGCAGCTCCGCCGGGAGAGCGCCCCGCGGGGCCGCCGATCTTCGGCGGCCGCCCGGGCAGGTAGGCTTCACTATTCGGCGGAGAGCACCCGCAGCGATCCGCTTGCGTTCGCGGGGATCTCGATCCGGAAAGTTGCAATCCGCTCGCCGAGATATCGCTCGGTCGTGCGCGGAAGCTTCACTTTTCCGGCTGCGGAGAAGGTCACAGATCCGTCCGACGCGAGCCCTTCGACCTTCAGCTTGGCAGCCGAGGGCGTCAGCGTCCGCGGAGCGTAGAGGCGGCCGACCACAAATCGGTGTCCTCCTTCTTCTCGAACCGAGACCTCGATCACATCTCTCGAGAGCTTTCCTTCGGCGCGCACGGGGCTCGGCGCGCTTGCGGAGGAACCGAGGAGAATTGCGAGGGCGAGCGAAGCAAAGCTGGTGAGCATGGGGCTTGGGGGAGAGCTGGGAGTGCCGCGCCATCGGGGAGCGACGCGCGGACGTTGAAAGCTAGCCCAGGAACCGGAAAAGCAAGCTGGAAGGGGCAGCTTCGGAAGAGATTTCCCTGCGCGATTGCGTGATTGAAGATGGCTCAAGGTACGCGGATCGAAATCTCGAACCCTGCCCTCGGCCGAGTCCCGTCCTGGGAGGCGGTCTTGGAGTTCGATCGCGCCCCAGTTCCGGCGCAAAGGGAAGAGGGAAGCAACGATGAGGAAGAAGCACGCCAAGGGCAACGGAGGCGCTGCAGGAACCATTGCCGTTTTGGGAGGTCTCCTGCTGATCGCTGGAGTGCCCACCGCATTGGCACTGCAGTCCTCGGGAAGCGTTGGGAAGCAAGTCTCGAAGAAGAAGCCCGCTTGGAGCTCGAGCCTCTCGGCCTACGCCACGGCGCCCAAGCCGGCCGCAGGCACGAGCAAGCCGTCGTCCCCCAAGGTTGCTGCGCGGCCGGCTCCGGGAAACCGTTCTTCGAAGCCTGCGACCAAGCGAGCGGGCGGCCGAGCAGGCCGACCGACCGATCCTCCCCCGCCCTCCGGTCTTCCGGCAGAGCCGGAGGCCGAACCCATGGCGTCCGGCGTGGTCGCGCTGGAAACCCCGAAGGAGGCTGCCTCCAGCGGCGAGGCGCTCGATGCGTCGATCGCGTCGCAGCCGGTCGGCTCCGAACCAGCGGTTGCGTTGCGCGTCGAGCCCAACGAGCCCGCTGCGGATATCGATGGGCCTGCCTCGCAGCCCGATCACGAGGGCGCCGCGTCGGCACCCGCACAGCCGAAGGCCCCAGCGATCGCCGCGACCGAGCCGGCCGAAAGCGACACATCCGAAGCCAGCGAGGGAATGGCGGCCTCGGCACCCGCAGGCGACACGGCGGAATCGGAGCCCGCCGAAGAGGAAGACCCCACAACCAAGGAGTGGTTCGGACGAGGTCTGCCGTGGACCGAGTGGTCGCGCGCCACAGGGAATTGGGGCGACCGCCGCACGAAGCTCCAGGAGCTCGGGATCGACTTCTACGGTTCCTATGTCTTGGACTACTCGGCGGTCATGAGCGGAGGGCTCCGCCGTCGGACAGCGCTGCGCGGACTCTTGATGCTCAAGGCCGGACTCGACCTCGACCCGCTGATCGGACTCGAAGGCGGCACTGGATATGTGAGCGTCTATTCTCAGACGGGACACGACTCCATCAATGACGTCGGCGATGTGCAGTATTTTGCCAATAATGACGCCGATGACTTCTCCGGCATCTATGAGGCTTGATGGGAGCAGCGGCTCTTCGACGACGTGCTGCGCTTCAAGCTCGGAAAGGTGGATGCCAACTCGGAGTTTGCCTACGGCGTCCACCGAGCGGAATTCTTGAACACCTCGATGGCGCTCGACCCGACGACCTTCTTCATGTTCCCCACATATCCCAATCCCTCTATGAGCGCCAACGCCTTCGTGGAGCCCACGGATTGGTTCAGCTTCGGTGCCGGCATCTATGACGGCGACGGCGCGCTCGGGGTACCGACGGGACGCCGGTCGATCAGCGCGGCCATCGAGGATTTTAATGATATTTTCTCGATCGGCGAAGCCAAGCTGAGCTGGACTCTCGGCGGGAACGAAGGCAGCTTCAAAGCGGGAGCCTGGTACCACGACTCGAGCTTCACGCGATTCGACGGCGCTGCAGATCGCGGCACCGCCGGCTGGTATGCCGGTCTCGATCAAGTCCTCCTGAGGGAGAACCCCGACGTCGACGACGACACGCAAGGACTTGGATTCTTTGCACAATACGGCGCCGCCGATGACCACATTTCTCCGATCGGCTCCCACTGGGGAACCGGAGTGGCCTACACGGGACTCATTGCGGGACGCGATGGAGATATCTGTGGTTTCGGAGTCACAGCAGCGAACCTGAGCCGAGATCCCGGCGCGGGCTTTTCCTCCCGCGCCGAGACGGCCTTCGAGCTCTTCTACAAAGCGCAGCTCACGCCTTGGCTCACGCTGAAACCGGATATTCAATACATCCGAAATCCGGGCGGCGCCGCCGGCGTCGACGACGCCGTGGCGGCCACCCTGCGGCTCGAGCTGAGCTTCTGAGCCGGTCAACCGCCGAACGTCGGGCTCACGCCGACGAAGGCTTCTGTGCGGATGTCTTTGGCTGCGACGCCAAGGGACAGGAGCGCCTTACCGCTCTCCTCCATCATCGAGATGGGTCCACACAGATATGCGACGCGGTCAGACATGCCCTGGCAAATCTGCTGAATCGTGGCCGCGTCGAAGCGCCCGGTGCGGCCGCGCCATCGGGTGCGATCTGCGTCGGTCGCGCGCGTAAGCGAGAAATGAAACTCAAAATTCGCTCGTGGCGCGGCCATCGCGCGCAGCTCTTCCTCCAAGGGGACGTCGGCGCCACCTGGAACGAATTCAACCTTTCTTGAATTCGCATCGGCTCGGCGATGGAGCCTGTGGCAAAAGTGCTCCGCAGAGCGAGCGCGTTGATTTTTCGCGGGATCGAGAAGGACAGCTGTAGACGTATCAAGGAGCGACGGCGAAGCGGTCCTACGAAGAGTTCTAGAGAGAGTCCCGCTCGCAGCTCGGATGCCTCTTGCCACGGGCTCCTTCGGAATGTGTCAACGACTTTGAGACAAATCGTTTGGGGAGATCAGTGTAGAAGTTCGACCGCAGGTCTGGCCGGCATGTTGATCGAAGCATGGAGTGGCACGCGAGGCGGTACCGGACGGCGCTGCACGAATCGCTCTGGGTTCCTTTCGAATGCCGCATCCAGGACTGCCTTCCGTGCCGCGTAGACCTGCGTGGCGATTCCTGTGTGCATCATGGCAGGGGTCAGCCACCCGATACCGCTGTGTCGATGCTCGTGATTGTACCATTTGAGAAAGTTGACACAATAATCGTTTGCTTGTGAGAAGGATGCAAATTTACCGGGATAGTCGGGCGCGTATTTCACAGTTTTGAATTGGGCTTCCGAATAGCAATTGTCGTTCGATACGCGGGGCCGAGAGAGACTCTGCGTGACCCCCAGAGTGCATAGAAGCTGGCCGAATCCGTGTGCCGTCATGGAAGGACCGCGGTCGGAGTGGACCCGCAGCTGCCCTGGAGCAATGTCGTACTTGCGGAGCGTTTCCTCAAAGAGCCTCGATGCCAGATTCGCGTTCTCCGTCGGAGCCAGCATCCATCCGGTCACATAACGGCTAAAGATGTCGAGAATCACGTAGAGGTAATAAAACTCATATTTATGTACACTTGGAAGCTTGGTGATGTCCCAAGACCAAACCTGATTCGGAGCCGTCGCACAAAGCTGTGGCATCGCGTGCTCGGGATGTCGCAGCTGATTTCGTCGCTCTTTCACCTCGCTGTGTTTTGCCAAGATTCGGTACATGGTGCGGGAGGAGCAATAATAAAGGCTTTCGTCGAGGAGAGTTGCTGTAATTTCTCCGGGAGCTCGATCGGCGAATCGGGGACTATGAAGGACATCCAGGACCACGCGTTCCTCATCGATGGATAGCTTTCGAGGAGGCGCCGCCCGAGGCATCCGCAGGGGTGCGCGCCTCGGGCGGCGCCTCCGGTAGACAGTGGCTCTTGAGATTTCCAAAGCATTACAAAGCTTTGAAAGCGGAGTCGAGCCGAGGTAGTCTTTCGCCAGGGTTAGCTTTCTGTCTCGGGACTCGCGCGCTTGCGCCGGATCTCTTGCATCATCGCGGCAACTTTTTTTTGGATCTCAATAATCGCTTCAGCCTGTCGAAGCCGCTTGGAGACTCGTCGAAGTTGCTTCTCAAGCTCGTGAATGCGCGCCGCCTGTTCAGGCGAGACCGCGGGCTTGGGACCAGGCTTACGATTCTTGAGACCCTCGACGCCACTGCGATCGCACTCCTTGCGCCACTTCGCGAGTTGTGAGTAGTAAATTCCTTCACGCCGAAGCAGCGCGCCCACGCCGCCGTGCTCCTTGCATCCCTCCGCTTCGCGCACAATCCGAAGCCTCGTCTCCGCGTTGAACTTCCTGCGGCGAGCTTTCGCCGGCACGTTCGGATCGGGCAGCGGACCTCGGTCGGGCTTCTCTGGATCGGTCATGGGGACGCTCGCTGCGGGGTACCCCGCAGCGAGCGTCCCATCGTTCATCGTCGGCGTCGTCGTGTCCATGTGGTCATCTCTCTGCGCCCTCTACTGACATTCAACTTGGGGAGAGACTTGTCTCACGAGACGTTGGCACAAAGGGCTTGACTCGCCTCCTACGCGTGCCGATAGTAGGTCTCCTCAATGAACTCAATGAAACCGATTCCCGGCCTAGGTCCACTTGAAACTGCGGTGATGCTCGCTGTCTGGAAGGCGCCCCCAGCCACCGTGCGCGAGATCCAACAGAGTCTCGGGGGCTCGCACGCGTACACGACTGTAATGACGACGATGACGCGCCTACATCAAAAGGGACTACTGTCTCGCAAACTTGAAGGGACCGCGTTTCGTTATACGGCCAAGGTGGATCGCGGGGGATGGCTCCAGCGTTGGTCCCGTTCGGTGATCGAATCGCTTATGCCGAGCTTGGATGAAGGGTCGGTCGCTTACTTCGTCAGCGAGGCAAACAAGACGAGCCCCGAGTTGCTCGCGGCGCTTCGACGCGCCCTTCAGGAGCGCGAGTAGTTCGATGCTCAGTGATCTCCTCATTTCGATCGCGACAGGCCTTCTTGCTTCGTGGCTCTCGGCGCTAGCGATTGGACTCGGTTGGCGTCTTTCGTTGGTGAGGGCTGCGCTCAATCTCGTATTCGGCGGTGCACGCGGCGCGCTGTTCGTGCCGCCCCTCTTTGGAGTCGCGGTCGCAGTGGCGGCCTGCGCTTCACATCGCGACGTGTTCCTTTGGGCGCCAGAGAATTCGATTTTGAGCGCCGATAGAGACGGCTGCCTGCACTTTGCGACGCACGGCACAGGCGGTGGTGTGACTGTCCTCGCCATTGCCATCGGAGGGTCGCTCACGCTCCTCGTCTCACACATCCTTTTTCGTCTCCGTGCGAAGTATTGCATTCTGCGAGGTCTTTTGGCGGCGATCGATCGATCCGCGACGCGGTCTATTCGAACCTCTGTTCACGGAATAGTGAATTCTCGTCGTGTCTTCGCAGTCGACGGCCTCAGCGTCCATGGTCCGCTCGTGGCGCGCGCGCCACGAGGTCCATTGATCCTGCTTCCCCGTTCGCTCGATTTCGGACGCGACGAACTGGCCGCCGTGGTCGCGCACGAGCGCGCCCATATCGATCGCGCTCATCTCGCTCGGCGTTGGATCTTTGAATCCCTTCTAACAGTCGCGCTGCCGCGATTCCTCATGGCTCCGTGCCTCGCACAGTCGCGAGTCGAAGACGAATGTGAAGCAGACGATGACGCCGCCCTCGCACTCCGCAGTCGGCGCCTCGTCGCACATGCACTCGTTAGAGCCGCCGAGTCCGTGGATCGGCACAAGAAGCTCACATCGATGGCTCAGCTTGCTTTCATGGTGCCGCAGACTGACCTTTCGTTTCGCGTGCAGCGGTTGCTCAACACCGAGAGTCCCGCACGATCCCGGCTTGTTCCCGGCGTCGCGGTAGCGCTGCTCGTGTGCGGCATTGCGGCCGCGTCAATTGTCGCGATGCCAGTCGCGAGCGTTTGGGCGTTTTGCCAACTCGAAACGCTCCTCGGGATGAGCTGCGCATGACGATTCCGACGCTTTCTTTCTTGTCGATGACTACTAGCACCACTCGTACTCATCGCGGCGTTGGCATTGCAATCGCACTAACGATGTTTGGGGCCTGCACGACGCGAGTTCCCGCCGTCGACGCGCCACAGACGATCTCGGAGGCCGTGGGCTTGAGGAACGCTGTCCGCTTTTCGTCGGTGCCCGAGCCGCTCGATGTTGAATGCACGGAGGGCCACCTCTCGATTGCGGACGCAATTCGAAGTGCCCTCTTGCACGACCCACGCCTCCAGGCAGCGCTTGCTCGGGTTCGCATTGCGCTCGCAGATTCGGAGCAGGCGCGGCTTCTGCCGAATCCGATCCTCGTGATCACCCTCGGGATTCCCATACGCGCCGCTGGCCCCTTCAACGTCGAAGCCACGCTCGCTCAGGACTTGGTTGCGCTGCTTCGGCGCCCGGCGAAGAGTGAGAGCGCTGACCAACGGCTACGGGCTTCCACCGCCGAAGCGGTGGGCATCGCGCTTGACGTCGTCAACGAGATCCGCGATCGGTACGTCCGCACGCAGGCCGTGGAGAGACTGTTGCCGCTCCTTCGCGCACGGCGTTCGCTTCTCGAACGCCTGGAGAGCCTTGCGAACGCGCGCCTCCAAGCCGGCGAAGGCACGCGGCTCGATGTCACAACGCTACGTGCGCAGCATGCGGAAGTCGAAGTTGACATTGGGGAAGCCGAGGGCAGTCTGCGAGAGCTTCGCCTCGAGATTGCGCGCCGCATGGGAGCGCCCTCCGCGCCTGCGGAGTGGACGATCGACGCGCCCGAGACGTTGGGAGAGCTGCCGTTCTCCGAGCTTCAGTGGATCGACGGCGCACTTCTCCATCGGCCTGAGCTGCTGCGCCTTCAATGGGAGTTGGCGGCGCTCGTCGGTGAGCGCAAAGCAGCCGAATTCGCCGGTTGGGATGGGCTCGGCGGAGGCGGTGCGTTGTTTGGAGACACGCCGTTCGGCCTGGGACCGGCTGTAAGTGCCCCATTGCCCCTCTTCGATGACGGCTCGGTCGCGAGGCGGCGCTTCGAGGCCCGAGCCATAGAACTTCGCCATCAGCTCGCCGAGTCGCGTCGCGAAGCAGTCGAAGACGTGCGGCGCGCGATCGTTTCTTTCAACGCGGCGCGCACGAATCTCTACCGCACGCAGTCGACGCTGCTTCCTCTTCAGCGCCAACGCCTAGCGCAGGTGGAAGACGTCTACCGCGCCGGCTTCTCGGACCTGACCGCGCTCTTGCTCGCCGAACAGGATCTCCGCGCCACGGAAGCGAAAGCGGTCGCCCTGGAAGAGCGGGTTGCGCTCTCTCTCTTCCGCCTCGAGCGCGCAGTCGGAGGCCCCGCAGCGTTCCGCGATCCCGAGCGAGCGGTGAGTCCCGCCTTCAGCGACGCCCCAGCCCCGACGCCTTTGGCGTCCAACGCCCGATGAGAGCCCTGCATGCCGTCTCGTTCCTGCTCCTCTCGTTTCTTCTCGTGGGATGCCGCAAAGGGAGCGAATCGAAGCCCGCTGAAGACGGCGACGCATCTGAAGGCTCGGGCCACGTGTCCAGTGACGCGCACGGCAAGCACGCTGACGAGGTCACGCTCAGTCCGGAAGCCGCGAAGCGCAATCCGATCGACGTCGCGACGGCCGCAAAGCAGGTACTGTCGCCGAGCCTGCTCGCACCTGCCCGCGTCGCATTCAATGCGGAAGCACTTGCGCACGTGGGGAGCCAGCTGAAGGGGCGAATCGCGTCGGTGAACGTCCGTGTCGGAGATGAAGTGAAGAAGGGCGACGTGCTCTTCGTCATAGAGAGTCCCGAGCTTGGCGAAGCGCAGAGCGACTACCTCCTGAAGCGAGCGCTCACGCGCAGCACCAGCCCCGCAGTCTCGATCGCACAGAACACATACGACCGCGCGAAAGAGCTGCACGAACGCTCGCAAGGCATCGCGCTCACCGAAGTGCAGCGCCGAGAGGCCGAGCTTCGAGCGTCGCAAGCAGCGCTGTCCGCCGCGGAAGCCGCCGAGCGCGTTTCGCGCGAGCGGCTGCACTTGCTGCGGATGTCGCCCGAAAGCGTCACGCAGCTCGAGCAAACTTCTACTCTCTCTCCGCAGATGACGATCGTGGCTCCGATTAACGGGCAGATCCTCGAGCGCTCGGCGACGCTCGGAGAGCTGGTGGGTCCTGAACGCGAGTCTCTTCTCGTGATTGCGGACATGACGCGGCTCTGGGTGATCGCCGATGTCGCCGAAGCACGTCTGCGCGATCTCGAGTTGGGCGCGGCCGCGCGCGTGCTCCTGGGGAGCACGCAGGACCACTGGTGTCAGGGGGCGGTGTCGTTCATCTCTCCGGCGCTCAATGTCGCGACGCGCACGGTGCCAGTTCGTATCGAACCGAAGGATCGCCACCCGGAGCTTCGCCCCGGAGTCTTTGCGCAGGTGGAGATCGCTCTCAAGCCGGCTCCGGGCGCTGCGGACCCGGTCGTCGCGGTCCCCGAAGAGGCGATTCAGACCGTCGAAGGA
Source organism: Planctomycetota bacterium (assembly GCA_016792805.1). Classification (GTDB taxonomy): domain Bacteria; phylum Planctomycetota; class UBA1135; order UBA1135; family JACQFD01; genus JAEUHX01. Next base: position 13,447 of record JAEUHX010000011.1, on the reverse strand, counting down.
GAGCCGTCGCTCTTTGTGCCGGTCGCCGGAGAGGAACGGACGTACGCGCGGCGCCGAGTTGTCTTGGGTCGCGCCGTGGGCGGCGTCGTTCCGATCGTCGCGGGCCTCCGCGAAGGCGAGACGTTTGTCGCTCGCGGAAGCTTCATCCTCAAAGCGGAGCTCGGGAAGTCGGGCGCCGAGCACGACCACTAAGGAGGGAAGACCATGCTCGAGCGAATCCTTCGATACTCCATCGATCACCGAAAGGTCGTCGTCCTTCTGACCATCGCGTTCGCGCTCCTTGGCATCGCCGCGCTGGGGAAGCTACCCATCGATGCCGTGCCGGACATCACGAACGTTCAGGTGCAGATCAACACGGTCGCGCCCGCGCTCTCGCCAATCGAGATCGAGAAGCAAGTCACGTTTGTGGTCGAGACCGCGCTCGCCGGAATTCCAGGCCTGCGGTCCACACGTTCGCTCTCACGCAATGGCTTCTCACAGGTGATCGCCGTCTTCGAGGACAACGTTGATATCTACTTCGCACGTACACAAGTCTCCGAGCGGATCATCGAAGCGCGCGAGAGCCTTCCGGCGGGCGCCGAGCCGCGGATGGGGCCGATCTCGACTGGGCTGGGCGAAGTTGCCATGTGGACGGTGGAGTTCGAGCATGCTGAGGGCAAGAACGCTCGGACGCGCGATGGTGAGGCCGGCTGGCAAAGCGACGGGACCTATCTGACGCCCGAGGGAGCGCTTCTTCGCAATGAACTCGAGCGGGCTTCTTACCTGCGCACGGTTCAGGACTGGGTCGTCCGTCCCCAGTTGCGCACGGTCGATGGCGTCGCCGGCGTCGATGCGATCGGCGGCTACGTGAAGCAGTACCACGTGGAGCCCGACCCGTTGAAGCTTGTGAGCTACGGGCTTACGTTCTCGGATGTTATCGAGGCACTCGAGCGCAACAACGTGAGCGCGGGCGCAGGCTACGTCGAACACAAGGGTGAGTCGTACTTGGTACGCGCGGCGGGCCGCATCGAGCGGTTGGACGAGGTCGAGACCATCGCCATTGGGACGCGCGAAGGCATCCCGATCTACTTGGGCGACGTGGCGCGGGTCGAAGTCGGCCGCGAGCTGCGGACCGGCAGCGCGACCGAGAACGGTCGAGAAGTCGTCGTCGGCACCGCGCTCATGCTGATTGGCGCCAACAGCCGGACTGTCTCGGCCGCGGTCGAAAAGCGGCTCGGCGAAGTGAATCAGACGCTGCCTTCCGACATACACGCCAAGCTCGTCTTGAACCGATCGAAGCTCGTGAACGCAACGATCGCGACAGTGCAGAAGAATCTCGCCGAGGGCGCATTGTTCGTCATCGTTGTCTTGCTAGCACTGCTCGGAAACGTGCGCGCGGCGCTCATCTGTGCGCTCGCGATTCCGCTTTCGATGTTCCTCACCGCCATCGGCATGGTGCGCGGTGGGATCAGCGGAAACTTGATGAGCCTTGGTGCGATCGACTTCGGACTCATCGTCGATGGCGCAGTGATCATTGTGGAGAACTGCCTTCGCGTCCTTGCGGAGCAACAGCACGAGTTGGGTCGGATTCTCACTCTCCCCGAGCGACTCGAGACCGTCTTCAAAGCTAGCGCACAAGTCCGAACGGCGACGACGTTCGGGGAAGCGATCATCATTATTGTTTACATTCCGATCCTCGCGCTGACGGGCGTCGAGGGGAAGATGTTCAGCCCGATGGCGCTGACGGTGATTCTCGCGCTCGTCGCGGCGTTCATCCTTTCGATCACGTTCATTCCCGCGATGGTGGCGCTCCTCATTCGGGGCCGCGTGCGGGAGCGCGAGAGCATCCTGATCCGCGGAGCGAAGGTGCTCTACGCGCCGGTGCTCCGCTTCGCACTGCGTTGGCGCTGGCCTGTCGTCGGCACCGCCGCGGCGGCGTTCGCAGGCTCGCTCCTCCTCGGACGTCACCTGGGTCAGGAGTTTGCACCCACGCTCGATGAGAAGGACTTAACCCTCCAAGCGATTCGCATCCCGAGCACGTCGCTTACTCAATCGACGGAGATGCAACGGGATCTCGAGCGAACGATCTCGCAGTTCCCCGAAGTGGCGTTCGTGTTCTCGAAGACCGGCACCGCCGAACTCGCTTCGGATCCGATGCCGCCGAACGCCTCCGACACGTTCATCATTCTGAAGCCGGCATCCGAGTGGCCCCATCCCGGCGAGTCGAAAGACTCGTTGCGTCGACGAATTGAGGAGGAAGTCGAAAAGCTGCCCGGCAACGCCTACGAGTGGACGCAACCGATTCAGATGCGCTTCAACGAACTGCTCGCCGGCGTCCGCGGCGACGTCGCCGTGAAAGTGTTCGGAGACGATTTCGCGGGCATGCGACGCGCGGCGGATGCGATCGCCGCCATCCTTCGCGAGATCCCCGGTGCCGCGGACGTCAAGGTCGAGCAAACCACTGGCCTCCCGGTCCTCACGGTGAAGACCAACCGCCAAGCGATCGCCCGCTACGGCCTCTCGATGCTGAGCGTGCAGGAAGTCGTGGCGGCGGCGGTCGGTGGCCGCGAATCGGGGCAAGTCTTCGAAGGCGATCGGCGATTCGATCTCGTGGTTCGCCTGCCCGAGGAGCTTCGCAAGCAGGCGGCGACCCTCGAGAACCTGCCGATCCCGATTCCCCACGCGCCGAGCGGGCGCACCACCGCGCTCGATCTCGTCGGCGACGGCGCCGCCCGAGTCGAAACGGCTTTCATTCCGCTCGGCACCGTCGCGGACATCGAAGTCGCCGAGGGACCCAACCAAGTGAGCCGTGAGAACGGCAAGCGCCGCGTGGTCGTCCAGGCGAACGTTCGCGGCCGCGATCTCGGCTCCTTCGTGGTCGAGGCGGAGCAGAAGGTCCGCCAGGTGCCACTCCCGTCCGGAAGCTGGCTCGTGTGGGGCGGTCAGTTTGAAAACATGGTCACGGCGCGGGAGCGCCTGACGATCGTCGTCCCGATCTGCTTCTTTCTCATCTTCCTCCTGCTCTTCAGCACCTTCGGCTCGGCGCGCTACGCGCTCCTGGTCTTCACCGGAGTGCCACTCGGACTCACGGGCGGGATCGTGGCGCTCTGGCTTCGCGACATGCCGCTCTCGATTTCGGCCGCCGTCGGATTCATCGCGCTCTCGGGAGTCGCCGTCTTGAACGGCCTCGTCCTCGTGAGCTTCGTCAACTCGCTGCGGGAGAGCGGGCGCGTCCTCGCCGAAGCCGTGACGGAAGGCGCACTCACGCGCTTGCGCCCCGTCCTCATGACGGCGCTCGTCGCCTCTCTGGGTTTCGTTCCGATGGCAGTAGCCTCAGGGACCGGAGCCGAAGTGCAGCGACCGCTCGCGACCGTCGTCATCGGAGGGCTCGTCTCGAGCACGTTGCTCACGCTCGTCGTCCTCCCCGCGCTCTACACGCTGTTCGCACGACGCGACACGACCGCCGCGCCCGCGTGAGAGTTCGGTGACGACCGCCACGACGAGCGCGGAGCCGCTCTGGAAGTCCGCCGCGTTTCGCGCGGCGGCGATCGGCGGTGCGCTCTTCGGAGCCGGAGCCGTGTGCGAATCGGCGCTCGGGCTACCCCGTGTCGTGTGGCTTCCGCTCTACCTCGGCGCGATCGTCCTCGCGGGATACCACTGGATTGCGCACGGAGTCCGCAAGCTCCTTCGCGATCGCGTCGTCGGAATTGATCTCCTGATGGCCGCTGCCGCCGCCGGAGCGGCGGCTCTCGATCTCTGGAACGAGTCAGCCGCGATCGTTTTCCTCTTTGGGCTCGCGGAATCGATCGAGGAGTGGACCTATGAACGGGCGCAGCGATCCGTCGAAGGGCTCCTCGATCTCGCGCCGCGATTCGCGAGCGTCGTTCGGGACGGCGACGAGGTCCAGATTCCCGTCGATCAGCTCCGGCGCGGAGACGTGTTCCGCATTCGTGCCGGCGCCTCGATTGCGACCGACGGCGTCGTTGAATCGGGAACCTCGGGGGTTGATGAATCCGCGCTGACGGGCGAGTCGATTCCGGTCGCCAAGGAACCGGGCTCCCAAGTGTTCGCCGGAACAACGAACGGCACTGGTGTCCTCACGGTACGCGCGACTGCAGCAAGCGGCGAGAGCACGTTGCAGCAGCTCGTGAAGCTCGTCGAGCTGGCTCGGCGTGATCGTGGCAGAAGCCAGCTTCTCGTCGAGCGCTTCACGAAGATCTACACGCCGTTCGTCCTCGCGCTGGCGCTCGCGTTCCTCGCAATCCCACTGTTCAGCGGCGCCGCGTGGTCGACGTGGGGCCGACTGGCGGTCGTCTTGCTTGTCGCCGCAGCGCCCTGTGCGCTCGCCATGTCGACGCCGGTTGCGTTCGCCGCCGGGATCTCGATTGCCGGCAAGCACGGGATCCTCATTAAGGGCGGCCGCCATCTCGAAATGCTCGGCCGGATTCGGTCCATCGCCTTCGACAAGACGGGCACGCTGACGCGCGGGCGACCCGAGGTCGTTCGGTTCGAGGTACTTGGTTCTCGCGACGAACGCGAGACGGTTGCGATGGTCGCTGCTGTGGAGCAGCTCTCGAGTCATCCTCTCGCGTCGGCCTTCGTCCGATTCGCTGCGACAAAAGGTGTCGTCGAAATCCCGAGCGCCTCCGACCACTCCAGCGTCCTCGGCGCCGGCGTCAGCGCAAAGGTCGGCAACGTTGCGGTTCAGGTAACGGAGCCGGATGCGTTTCCAGGGAAATGGCCAGTGGGCGCCAAGGAGAGCCTTGTGGGATGGGCCGATGAGGGAATCACTCCCGCCGTTGTGATCGCGGACGATGTCGTGCTCGCGTTGCTGGGCTTCCGCGATGAGCCGCGCGCGGAGGCGAGGACGAGCATCGCGACGCTGAAACAGATGGGCTTTGCTCGCCTCGTCGTGCTCTCCGGCGATCGGATGCAGGTCGCTCGCCATGTGTCGAGGGAAGTCGGAATCACCGAGGGCCGCGGAGGCCTTTCACCCGAAGGTAAGGTTAGGGCGATTCGGGATCTCGCTTCGACCAACGGCCCCGTCGCAATGGTCGGCGATGGAATCAACGACGCGCCGGCGCTGGCGGCGAGCGATCTCGGAATCGCTATGGGGGCGCTCGGGAGCAATGCCGCGCTGGAATCCGCAGATGTGGCGCTCATGGCGGACACAATCGAGCACCTCGACGAGGCGTTTCGGATTGGCCGCAGCGTGCAACGTGTCGTTCGTCAGAACGTCGTGTTCTCGATCGTCGTGCTCGGCGCGCTCATCCCTTCCGCTCTATTTGGAATCCTCAGTATCACCCAGGTTGTCATCATTCACGAGGCTGCCGAGCTGCTTGCCGTGCTCAATGGACTTCGCCCGCTTCGAGCAGCGCGACTGCACGCGCGCGATCGCCCTCTCTGAGTCGTGATCGACCGTCAGGCGGAGCAAAAGGCCATTCCTGTGCCACTCCCTTCCGGAAGTTGGCTCGTGTGGGGCGGTCAGCTTGAAAACACGGTCACCGCGCGGGAGCGGCTGACGATCGTCCTTCCGATCTGCTTCCTTCTCAGCTTCCTCCTGCTTTTCAGTACGTTCGGCTCGACGAGCTATGCGCTTCTCGTCTTCACCGGCGTGCCGCTCGGGCTCACCTGCGGGATCGTGGCGCTCTGGCTTCGCGGTATGCCGCTTTCGATCTCGGCTGCTGTCGGCGTTTCTCGAGCACTCGCGCCGACTTTGCGCACCTTCGAACCCACAGAAAGAGAAACCGCTTGGCTGCAGTTCAGCAATTCGCGCACAGAGCGAAAGCCTCCTTCTTGAAGCGGAAATCCCCGAAGTGCTAGGCCCCCTCGATGGCTCGCAGTGCCCAGCGTGACAAACAATTGTATCCCCACAATCAGCTCGAATCGCACTGCAGAATCCACGGTGATGGTTCTCCTGATTTTTGTATCAAGCCTCGAGTCTCCGCGCTTTCTCGATCAGCCGCCGAACGTCGGGCTCACGCCGACGAAGGCTTCTGTGCGGATGTCTTTGGCTGCGAGGCCGAGAGACAGGAGCGCTTTGCCGCTCTCCTCCATCATCGGGATGGGTCCGCACAGATACGCGACGCGGTCGGACATGCCGCGGCAGATCTGTTGAATCGTGGCTGCGTCGAAGCGGCCGGAGCGACCGCGCCACCGCGCTCGGTCTGCTTCGGTCGCGCGCGTGAGCGAGAAATGAAACTCAAAATTCGCTCGACGCGCGGCCATGGCGCGCAGCTCCTCCTCGAAGAGGACGTCGGCGCCGGTTCGATTCGCGTAGAGCAGACAGACCGGAAGTGCTGAGCTTGTCGCGTCGAGATAGCGCAGCATGCTGAGGATCGGTGTCACGCCGACGCCGCCCGTTACAAAAATCGCGGGACGCGCCGCGTCGAGCACGAATTCGCCGAATGGCCCCGTAGCACGCAAGCGATCTCCCGGACGAAGCCGCTCGAAAAGTGCTGTCGTCGCGGCACCGCCCTCCACTTTCTTGATAGTGAAGTCGAGCCACCGGCGCTCGAGCGGCGAAGAGGCGACCGAGTAGCTGCGGCGGATCCAGGCGCCGTCGGGGCCCGGCACCTCGAGCGCATAGAATTGCCCCGGCTGAAATTGGGGCAAACCCGACTCCGGCGCCGTCAGCCGAAACGTTTTTGTATCGTTGGACTCGTCCACGATTCCGGCGATGGCAAGCTCCGAGCGGCGGAGCATTGCGGGCGGAGACGGAGCGCTGCTCATGACACGATCGAGAGCATGCGCTCAAGAGGGACAAGCGAGCGGCGGCGCAGATCCTCGGCGATCTCGATACGCGGCTGGAGGTCGCGGAGCGCCAAATATACTTTTTCCATAGTGTTCCGCTTCATGTGAGGGCATTCATTACAGCTCGCACATGCCCCCTTCGCCGCGTCGGCTCCCGCCTCGAAGGGCGGCTCCAGCAGGATCTTCCCCGGAGCGCGCTTGCGCATCTCGTGCAGAATTCCGCGCTCCGTCGCAACAATAAAGGTGGTCGCGGGGCTCTCGACGACGTAGCCAAGAAGCTTACTCGTGGATCCCACAAAGTCGGAGACCGCCAGCACGCTCTCATCGCACTCCGGATGAGCCACCACGAGCGCGCCCGGGTAGCGCTCCTTCATGGCAGCGAGCTTCCTCGCGCTGAACGTCTCGTGGACAATGCACGACCCAGGCCACAATTCCATCTCGCGCCCCGTGCGGCGAATCAGCCAGGCGCCGAGGTGACGGTCGGGAACGAAGAGGATCTTCTTCCCCTTTGGAATCGCCTGGATGACTTTCTCGGCATTGCTCGAAGTGCAGATCCAGTCGCAGAGCGCCTTCGTCGCGGCGGATGTATTGATATACGCAACAATGACATGATCGGGGTGCGCAGCCTTCCAGGCGGCGAGCTTCTCGGGCGGGCAGGCCTCCGCGAGCGAGCAGCCCGCTTCCATGTCCGGCAGTACGACAATCTTGTCGGGAGCGAGGCATTTCGCCGACTCCGCCATGAAATGCACACCACAAAAACAGATAACGTCGTAGCTCTTTGCGTCGCGCGCGCGCCGGCTCAACTCCAGCGAATCGCCGATGAAGTCGGCGATGTCTTGGATATCGGAGTCTTGGTAGTAATGGGCCAGCAGCAGAGCATTGCGCTCTTTCTTGAGCTTTGCGATCTCGGCAAAGAGATCGAGCCGCGGATCAATGGGAAGTGTCGCGGCGCGCGAAGCGAGCGGCGATTGGACGTCGGCAGCCATAGGGGGAGTGTAGCTCAGCAATGGCAACGTGCCCTGGCTCAGATCCAGCGACGCCACCGAAAGAAGGCGATGATCGAGCTGGAGATCACCGCCATCGCAATGATCGATGCCCAGAAGGCGTTGGGGTGCTCCTGAAAGGGCAGCTGGTAGTTCATGCCGAGGAGTCCCGTCAAGACGGCCAGCGATCCGCTGATGACGGCGACGACCGTCAGCGCCTTCATCACCTCATTCATCCGATGATTGGCGAGAGCCAAGTGCGCGTCGCGAATGGAATAGATCGCTTCACGCTGATTCTCGAGCCGATCATTGGCGCGCACGACGTGATCATAAATATCACGAAACGCGAGCCGCGCCTTTGCCTTCACGAGCGGGTGGCCTTCCCGCGAGAGGCACGCCATCACATCCCGCATCGCACGCGCATGGCGTCCGATCAGCGAAGCCTCACGCCGCAAGCGCAGGACACGCGGAAAGATTTGTTGTGTATCTTCCTTCTCGAGGTGCCCCTCGAGACGCTCGATGCGTGCGTCGAACGAGTCGAGCAGCTTGTCGTATTCGTCGACCATCTCGTCGAGTACCGCGTGAGCTGTAAATTCGATGCCTCGGCCGATCGTCTGAGAAGGATCTCGAAGCAGCCGGGAGAGCGCCTCGTCGATCGAGACCGAAGGCTTCGAGTGAAATGTAATGAGAAGTCGCTCTTTCAGGAAAAGTGCAATCGACTCCAGCGCCCCCTCCGTCTCACCGGTCGGCGCCACCGCCACGACGAACATATACGCGGGCCGATCGCCCTCGGGCCCGACCTCCTCCACCTTGGGAGGATGGTCGCCACGCACCGCGTCCTCGAGCGAATGCTCATCAAAATGAAGCTGCCGGCGGATCACGTCAACCTCGCCCGCATCCGCGCTGATGAGATCGAGCCAAATTCGCTCGCGCCCTCCGCGCCATCGCTCGATCGCCGACTGAGCTGCATCGGTCCCTTCCACCACCTGGAACGGCCCTTCCATCGATTTTGTAACAACTCGGATCATCGAAGTCTCCGCGCCGGCGGCGCAGTGCGGCCGGTCCAGCTCGAGAGCCATGCGAGAAGCGGTCGAACCTGCACCCAGATCGCGCCGTCTTCGATCCGCGCCGGATAGACCGGAACGCGCTGCGTGCGATGGGTCGTGCAGGCACCGTCGCGAAGGCTGAACTCCCACCCGTGGGACGGACACATGGCCGTTCCCGAGTCTGAGAGGAATTCACACAGAAGCGATCCTGCATGCGGGCAGACCGCCCCCACCGCTGCGGCCCCATCGCCGACGCGGAAAACGGCTATGGGAACACCCCACAATTGAAGAATCGCCCCCGAGTCGGGCTCAATCTCCCCGAGCTCAATCGCGCGCGTCCACGTGCGAGGCGGCCTCATTGGCCGCTCCCGGCCGCCGCCAGCGCATGCCGGCGCGAGAACTCCGCGACGGCCGCGGCGGCGTCCGTCGCTTTGCCTTCGAAGAAGTGGCCGACGCCCGCAATTGTGTGAAGCTGAAATGCAATCAATCCGCCGAGCTTTTGTTCGATCTCTGCAGGAGCCCCGAACGGATCGTCCTCGCCCTGCACGACGAGAAGCGGCTTGCGGCATTCCGAAAGGAAACTCGGATCCACAATTCGCAGCGGCAGCCCGATCGCCACGAGCGCACACACCCGAGTATCCGAAAGCCCAACCCTCAGCGCCATCACTCCGCCGAAGGAGAATCCGCAGGCAACAACCGGCCGAGCGCCGCTCGCTTCGAGATGGTCGAGCGCCGCGCGGTAGTCGTCCTGCTCTCCTCGCCCTTCGTCGTGCACTCCTGCGCTCGAGCCGACCCCACGAAAATTGAATCTCACCACTTCGAATCCGGCGGCGGCGAGCGCCTTCGCGCTGCGATAGACGATCGTCGTGTGCATCGTCCCGCCGCGCAGCGGGTGCGGATGGCCGACGACCGCGCCTCCGACGCGCTCCCCGACGGGAGCCTCCGAAAGCGCCTCGAGCCTTCCGGCCGGCCCGATGAGATCGAATCCTCGGCTCACGCGATCAAAACCTGAAAGTGATACTCACTTTTCTGTCGGCGTCACGGCCGCCGAAGGCTTCACGGGCTTCGCGCGGCGCACGAACTCAAGCCAGTTGCCAGCGCCCCGCGTGATGCGAAGCGTCTGGCCGACCTCATAAGGCCCGGAGAAGAGCATCACGCGCTCCTCGATCGTGCCGCGCACGTCGGGTTTCAGGTCGCCGCTTGGGTTCGAGAAACCCCACACATCCTCGAGGCGCAGCCGATTCAGATCGGTAACGGTGTAACGTTTCATGGAGCCGAGGAAGGAATACACATCTCCTCCCGCGGACTTATCGCGGTGCGTGATCACGACTTGGATCGAGAGCCACCCGTCGTGCACCAGCATGTAGCCCGACGACCGGATCACGAGCGAGACGCTTGGGTTCTCGCAGGCACGCACCTCCCAGATCCCCTGGATCTCCCGTTCGATCCGAGCTTTCTCGAGCTCGGCGGGAGTCTTCGGCGCCGCGGGGAGGCTCGGATCCTGGCCCACAAGGAGCCCAGCCGCCGTGCTGATGCACGAGAGGGCGAGCGCAAAGCCGGTGAGGGGAAGCTTCATGGCGCGGGAAGCGGCGCGGGCGCCGCCAGCCACGGCACGCTAGCGAAGAGCGAAGCCCCTGGCAAAGAGCGCCCTGCGTGGGTAGCGCGGGGAGGCTGTGGGCATCGGCGCGCCCGTCTTCGTACCATCGAGCTACGAATGCTTCTGCACCTCGCATCTTGGGCGCTCGCCTGCTTCGGCTACGCCTCCTCGCCGACGCCGCCACTCCTCAGCGCCCCGGCGGCGCCCGTCGCCGCGCGACAAGCCGGCCAAGGCATCCGCTTGGTGGCGGAGCCCGACCGGTACAACGTTGAAGCGCAGATCGCGCTCTCCAAGGCGGCCCTCACACCCGGCGAGGAGGCCGAGCTCACGATCGCGCTCACGATTGAGCCCGGCTGGCATGCGTATCCGCCGGCGGAGCCCGGAGCCGCCGACTCTGGCGACGGCGGAATTCCGATCGAGCTGAAACTCGAGGGCGCGGAAGCTCTGGGAGCGCTCGTCGGGCCGCAGCCGACGCCCCATGGGAAGTCGGCGGTCTACGAAGGGAAGGTGGAGCTGAAGCAGAAGCTGCGCGCGGCGGCGAGCGCCGCCCCGATGAAGGGCACGCTCCTTCTGAACGTCTGCAACGCGAATACTTGCCTTCCACCTGGCGAGTGGGAGTTTGAGATCGCGTCTGCGGCGCCCGCGACAGCGGCGCCGAATGCGGACGGCCACAGGGAGACGGCGGCGGCGGCGCCCAAGAAGGCGGGCGACTTCCCCATCGTGGAAGCGCCTGAGAGCTATCGCGTGCGCCCCAAGTTCACCATTTCCAAAGCGGCGCTTTCGCCCGGGGAACAGTGTGAGATCGCCGTCGAGCTCGACATCGACGCGGGCTGGCATGTGTACACTCCCACCAATCGGGGATTCGGCCTTAAGACCTCCGTTGAAGCAGAGGGGCTCGAGCTCGTCGACGGCCTGCGCGCCCCGGAAGGGAAACAACATAAAGGCGAAGACATTCTCGAGGGGCCGGTCACGATGAAGCAGACCGTGGCCGCGCCGAAGGAAGGTCTCGGCGCGACGGCGCCCAAGCTCACGCTCAAGCTCATGGTCTGCGACGAGAAGACGTGCCTGCCGCCGGCAGAGTGGATTGTTACTGTTCCCGTGAAGGCCTCGAGCTCCGGTGCGCCCGCTCCGACGGCGAGCGCCGCGAAGCCGACTGCCACAGATCAGACGTCGGGAATCCAGCGGCTCCAGCAGCTGCCGCTCCTCACGTTTCTCGGCACCGCGGCCCTCGGCGGGGCGCTCTCGCTGCTGACGCCGTGCGTCTTCCCGATGGTGCCGATCACGGTCTCGTTCTTCAGCAAGCGCTCCTCGGGCAAGCGCGGACGCACGCTGCGGCTCGCGATCACGTATGCGCTTGGGATTATTGGGACGTTCACCATGCTCGGCGTCGCGGTCTCGGCCTTCTTCGGCGCGTCAGGGCTCAACGCGTTCGCGACCAACCCGTGGGTCAACACCGGGATGGGTGTTCTTTTTGTTGCACTCGGGCTTTCGCTTCTTGGGCTGTTTCAGATCCAGGCTCCCTCCGGTCTCACCAATCAGGTCGAGTCCGCCAAGCAGAACGCCTCCAACGACACCGCCATGACGCTCTTCATGTCGGTGGCCTTCACGCTCGCTTCGTTCACCTGCACCGTGCCGATCCTCGGAGCGCTGCTCGTCTACTCGGCGAGCGGCGATCTGACGCGCCCGATCCTTGGGATGCTGGCGTATTCGTCGACCTTCGCGGCGCCGTTCTTTGTTCTCGCGCTCTTCCCGTCATTTCTCCAGCGGCTCCCGCGCGGCGGCGCGTGGCTCGAAGTCGTGAAGATCTCCATGGGACTCGTGGAAATCGCCGCCGCGCTCAAATTCTTGAGCAACGCCGACATCGCGTGGGACATGCAGATCCTGACGCGGCCGGTCTTCCTGGCTTTGTGCATTTCGATTTTTGTGGCACTCGCCCTCTATCTGTTCGGCCTCCTGCACTTGCCGGGCGCCGAGGGCGAGGTGGGCCCCATCCGCGCGCTCTTCGGCGTCTCGTCCCTCGCTGCCGCGCTCTACCTCTCCGCCGGGCTTTTCGGCGCCCGGTTCGGGGGCTTCGTCGAGGCCTTCCTTCCCCCGCCCAACTATGGCGGAGGCCAGAGCTTTGTTGCCGGGCCGCGCATGGAGAAGCACCCGGAGGTCGCGTGGGTCCGCGATTTCGACGCCGCCCTCGACCAGGCCCGCAAGGAGAAGAAGCGGCTTCTGTTGAATTTCACCGGCTTCCAGTGACAGAACTGCCGCTTTATCGAGGGATCGTTGGTTCCTCGCCCTGAAGTTCAGAAGGAGCTCGAGCGCTTCATTTGTGTCGAGCTGCACATCGACGGCCTCACGCCCCCCGAGATCAAGGAGCGCTCGAAGCGATATGTGAAGCTTCAGCGCGAGATTCTCGACACCTTCGGCGCCCCCTACTGGGCCGTCATCGAAAATGACGGCAAGTCGGTCGTAGCGCGCTGGGAACCAAGCCCCCAGCCGACCCTGGAGGAAATTCTGGGGTTCTTACAGAAGGGTTAGCGCGCGAAGCTTTCTCAGTCGATTTGTGGTGTCGGCGCGCGCGCCGAACCATGGCGCGGGGCTTGCCCCGCGTGATGACGAACCGTCGAGGGCGGGCAGCGTCATCCGCGCGCGCAAGCGCGCGCGAATCGTCGCGGGCGATGCCCGCGCCCTACTCCAACAAATATGCAATCGCTCACAAAGGGTCAGTGCGTTGGCGATCACGAGTGATTCCCAAGCCTCCGAGCGGGCAATGATCCGGCTTCACCAATTCGGAGACGGCTTCGAATGGGGCGTGGGTCGGTCTTGGTGTGCACAGAAGTCGATTCGTAGGGTCGGCGCACGCGCCGAACCATGGCGCGGGGCTTGCCCCGCGTGATGACGAATCGCCGGCGCGATGCTTCATCCGGCGGCGCAAGCGCCTCCGAAATCGTCGCGGGCAAGCCCGCGCCCTACGACTTCACAGATGAGGGACGGCTAGGAATGGGGCGTGGGTCGGTCTTGGCGCGGCGAGTTCCGCAGACGCGAGGCCATGGCGCGCGCAGAATCCGACTGGCGCGAAGCGCCGGTCGGATTCTGCGCAG
>JAEUHX010000089.1 GCA_016792805.1 Planctomycetota bacterium | reverse complement strand
GATCACTTTTTGCGACCGCCTCGAGGATGGAACGCATCTCCTCGAGGGACTTGCGGGCTTGGGGCATGGGGAGGCTCCGAAAGCCCAGAGCCTCCCATGGCTCCATCTCGATCCCGGAACGGGCACTACCGAACGCTCACCATCGAAACGAACTTCTTCGATTGCGTGAGGCTGCAAAGCAGGAGATTGGATTGCGCCAGACTGCGTTGGCGCAACAAGTGGAGCGGTCTCTCTCGACCCAGAGATCCGCAGAGAAATTAAGAGCCGCGCTCGAGGTACTGCGGGAGGCTCAGCTCGGCGTGCGCAGCCGAGCCGCCGAAACGCAGCGCCTTGTAGTGGGCACCTTCGATCGGGCTTGTGCGGCCTTCGAAGGGCTGCTGGAGGATCACTTCCGCATGATCACCGCTGTCTTGGACGAGCCGGCCCCAGGCGCTTCGCAGGGCCGTTGAACCAGATCAAGCTTCCGACGAGCCTCTCGGCAGCATCAGGGGAAGGCTTCTCGCCGATGCCCGACCAGGGCTCAGAGTACCACATCTTCATGGGGCGCCGAATTTTGAGCGTGAAGAAGTGACGAAGGTTCTTGCGTGCCCCTCTCCATTCTTTAGTGTCCTCCGTCCAGGCTGCGTGAAGTAACTGCAATGACCATAGAACGAAATGCAGTATTGTTGGACTTCCGGGAGGCGCGTTGATATATTGTGTAGAACGTCGAACACCATCCACCGCGCAGGTGAGCTCCCCAACTGCGCGGCTGAGGTCTGCGTGAAGCAGATAATTTGATCGGGCAATCGCCTGCATGTATCGAGCCGTGGTGTAGCTACAAACCCGACCGCTTAGTGCGATCTCGGTGGCTGTTTCATCTTGCCAACTCCTCTTCATGGTTCGGCCCAGTTCAGAGCGAAGATAGTAGATCGCCCAAAGTGAATTCGCATTTGCGATCTGCCCTTGCGGGAAAGCGAGCAGATTCTTGCGATCTTCCAGTGCGCCAGCCTCCTCAAGCGAGGCCTCCGCTTTATCAATTATCTTCTTTGCCTTGCCGAGCATGCCATGCCTCAGATACTCTTCCGCGAGGTAGCAAAGGGTACGAGGAAGCGTTCCCTTGTCAGTTCGCATCTGTTCTTTCACAGAAGTAAGGAAGGCCGCTTCCCACCCCGCAACGCTTATTGCTCCCGCCGCCCGAGCCCAAGTATTTCGCACCGGGACCCGGTCTGGAACTCCGCCAAAGGTGGCTTTCCTCGCCATGAGCCTCTTCCAACCCGTCAATGCCCTGACCATACGCTGGAAGTCATGAGAATCATAGAATGCAGCATATAAGCCGTTCTCGACATACATCCGCTTCAGATCGTCGAAGCGACTCCTTCTCTTCCTGGCGCTGGCCGTAGAAAGACTTCGCGCTCGCAGGTCGTCTCCCAGGTGGCGGGGAATGCAATCCCTGAGTGCCTCGGCCTCCAGAATGGCAGCGTCTGAAACTTGTGAGGTTCGCGGAGCCTCACAGAGCGCCTGCGCTAGCTCGATCGCGTACGCTTGGGTTGGGCCCTCAGAGTTCGAATCCACTGCATTCAAGACCCGTTTGAACTCGTCTGGTCCGATTGGGCTCTTTCTCCACAAAGGCTCAAGAAGTCCCTTTTCCTCGAGCCTGTCCGACAATGACTTCACAGTATCCACGGACCAGCATAGGGAGAAGTACTTATCGAACTGCGCAGCTTCCTGGTCCGCCGAATGTCGGATCAGGAGGGACCCCTTCTCATGCTCTCGTACAAATGCTTCGAGCTTCTGCTTGGAGCACCCGACAGGAGAGAGCTCATGACGGTCGCGCGGATGAAGCTCGACGACTGCGCAAGCAGCGCTGAGGGCTGGATGTTGTCGAGCTGAGTAGAAGTCCAGCACAGAAAGGGCAGCAACAATATCCATCGACGGCCCATACTTGGGACTCTTGGCAAGCCCGCTGCTCTCCTCGAATCCGAGGTGCTCAAGTTCGAATCCCGGTATTCCCTTGAGCGGAGAGCTAGCCAAGAGGAGCAGCTGAAGTACCTGAAGCGCGTCTTCCGGACGAAACGGCAATTGTGGAGAGTGTCTACCTTCCAAGTTCACAGCGATCGGTACTACAAATCCTGTCCCGGTTTGCTCATCGACGACAAGTCCGATGGGCCCGATTCGGTCGCTATTCGTTCTTCGGAGGGAGTCGATCAGCGTGCTTGCCCTTCCGCGGTAGCTTCTCAACAGACTCTTACGGAATTCAGTCGGCAGATGGGTGCCCTCGGGAAGTTCTCTCAGGGTCTCCTCGAGGGACTTCGGCCCTTTTCCACTCAGAGCCTCCTGAATATATGCAACTGGATTCGATCGCATTGCGGAAGAGTCGCGCCGCAGAAACGTGCTGGTTTTAGTCGCCATTGGTAATCCAAGAGAGTCATCTTCTGACTAGAACTTCAATACACTGCTCACTTTCATGACTCATAATCACCAACACCCGGATGCTCGCTTTCCTGGGTGAAGGCCACTGCAGCGGATAGGAGATCCGCGAAACCCGATAGCCCTTGATCTGTGCGGAGGGAGCCCACACGATGTTTGAATTCAACGAGCGCCCGCAAGAATCCGCAGAGAGGAGCGGCGGCTCAAGATCCGATACAGTAGTATTGTCGCTGAGCGGCACCCACCACCAGATCAGTATGCCGAGGTCGCTTGAGGCGATGGTGAGGCTCTGATCGCATCCGAATCGAATTGTAATAGGTTCGAGATTCGCGAGCTCGGCGCCGGGAAGCCATGGATATCGGCGGACGTGCCTACGTGCACTCTCGCTGCTCTTTGCAGCAAGTCTCATCATAGCGGCAGGCTTCTTTCGCAACCGATGCACAGTAGCACTCGCGTCTGGCTCCGACAGGTTCCGCAACTGGCCGGCGTCTCGCGAAAGTGAGATCGAGTCGGCTTTCTCCCTCCCGAGCCAGCAACTCAGTACAGCAGCATCTTGCGCCACTGCCGACATCCATTCAGTCATCTCGCGCTTTGACATCGCGGTAGGCGCGACCTTGCGCACAGTTCTTGGTCCGTGCACCAGATCGGCGACTCGACTGTATGCTCTTTTTTGCGACCATTCATCAATAGTACCGATCAATGCTGCGGCTTCCATCTCCGCGCGATCCATCCAGACTCCCTCTGCGCAGCGAAGAGCCAAAAGTTCATCTGAAGAAGCTAGATGCGCAACACAGTCCGTGGGTCCCAAAGACTCAGTGAAGTGATCCGCGGGAATCAGGAAGCAGAGTTGTGGATCGTCGGGGTGATTGTGAATGTGAGCCCACGCCACCACAGCATTCTGCGGGATGTCGAAGTGTCGGATGCTCCCAATCGGGCGGGGATCCACAAGGCGTAGGTGAGACTTTCGCTTGAGCATAGGTAGGCTTTTGGTGCTCAGGGCCTAACGGCGCCCACTCTTCGCTGGCAGGGCAGAACCGGGACCGGGCAAATCGAAGTACGGCCCGAGTTCCTTCTGAAGCCGCTTCTTGACTGAGTTAAATATGTTCCGAGTGTGTCGAACGGAAATACTGAGACATTGAGCAATACTGTTATGCTCCTGATCATAATAAGCACGCTGTATGAATACATACTTCTCGCGCGCTGACAGTTTCTCCAATGCAGCTCGAATCCGCGCCGACGCCTCGCGATCGATTGCTAACGTTGGAGCTTCAGCGCCCGTGACATCTGCCGTGTTGCGGATATCACGGCGCGAAAGATCGAGACTTTTGTAGATTGCCGACTTGAGGCTACTGAACCTGATATCAGTTCGCCTCGATTCTCTAGCGATATTCACCACTAGATCTACGATCTGCTTTACAGCCTTCCTAGGTTTACTGAGAGGCCTGCATTCCGAGAGGTCGCCGTCGAATTGATCTTGCAGGTCCTCCTTCAGCAACTCGCTGAGCGACGGGCCACTATGAGCCCCGAGCAGGCGCACCGCCGGGTTTCCTTCCAGTTTCTTGCGTACTGAGTCTAGCAAGTATTTTAGGCTCACATTTCTTCTCTCAGATGCGACTGCATATCGCACGGATTTGCCAATATACGGTCTGAAATCGACAAACTTATCGAGGATGCGCAGGAAGTCGCGGAGCGCGGTTTTCCCAGGTTCTAGAGCATCATAGAGATGCAAGATAAAATACGTGAACTCGCTCGAGACGCTAATCTTCTTTCGTCTATCGCTCTTGGAGTAGCTGTTAATCTCGTCATATTGAAGAGCGTCGCGTTCCCTCGGAGGCTTAGCGCAAAGTGGCAAGTTTCTTCTATTGAGGGTGATCCTCCAGAGATACCAATGCGCGTTCGATTCATAGGCCTCTAGAGGAAGGTTTGGCAAGGATGGATCTTGACGAATCTTGAGTATCCGAGCATCGAAAAATGTTGCGATCACGAGGCATGCGACCAATTCTTCGACACGGTTTTCTACCCACTCGCAGGAAACGCCCGTCGGCTCTCCTCGCATGGTCGCGAAGTTAGCGTCTGCCAATCGGCTCAGTGCCCAATCGCAGATTGGACTTGAAAGCGCGATCGGCTTCCCGCTTCCCCACGGCATGTATCCGCATGCGGGAACTCTCACCTTTGTGGCTGGATCGATCTCAAGAGTATTAAGGATTTCCAGGAATAGTTGAGATATGGCCCAACGGGGCGGCACTGCCGGCGCGAGTTCGACGGTGTCTCCCTTCAGGTACTCGACGATCGCCTCGAGCGCTTGTTGCTTTCCCATTCCCGTCTGGCTTGCTACTTGTTGAGGCACAGTTGGAGCGCTCAGCGTTGGTGAGGCGAGGGGAAAGCGACGTCAAATAGGCGTCTCATCTCGGCGAAGTCGGCCTCGCTGAGACGCCCGACAGTTCTATCCAACGAGAGCCGCCCTATTTTGTCGGCGGAGAAATAATGAACGCGGGGCGCAATCTGAAAGTGCGTGACATCTCGAAGCCCATTCACGCTGTCTGGCGCCACCACAAGGTGCAGGCGTCCAGATCTTTCCACATAGGTAACAGATCTCCGATCGCGTTTGCTGGATCCCTTCGAGAGGACGGCGTGGCCGGGTCCCGGAGCGAGCTGGAGCACTCGAATGCAGGCCCCCGGGTGCTCACTGGTGACGCGATCGTCGAACCGCCACCAACGGTTTGGGACTCGCAAGATCAGTCCGGGGAGGATCTTCGGCAGGTCGGAAATTGCAATGCGGGTCACCGGTGCATTCTGAGAAGCCAACTCGTCTGTCCAAGCTTGCCGGCGCAGTGGTCGTCTGAGCGCGCCGATCTTGGGCGTCGATTCTCGCGTTGGTTTGCGCCTTCGCCGATCTGCGTTCACGGACGCAGGGTATTGGCCGGTGGTGCTGAGTCAAGGTCGCCCGATTTTCTTGGGGCACGGCGGCATTTCTTCCCCGTGGGTGTCTGCGGCGGACGGCGGGAGCCGACGCCCCCAGCCCCACTCCCATTCAATCACCGCCGAACATCCATGTACGAGAATCCACAGCAACCTTCGCACCCCAGTCGGATCTTCCATCGCGAGTTCGCACTCGCAGCTCGATCGTCTCGCCGAGTTTCCGGGGCAAGGTATCCGACTAAGGCCGCGCTCCAGCCTCTCCTGCTCGAGCCAAAGGATCACCTCAATCGTCCTGTAGTGACCCTGGAACACAGTTATCCGATCGTTGCCGCCGGCGAGTTCCGCGAGGTTCTTGTTGACAGCCCGCTTCGATTCGATGCGGAACGTCTTTCCCGACACATGCTTGTGTTCGGAGTGACGGGGTCGGGGAAGTCTCAACTCGTAACACTTAATATGCTTGCATCGCTCCTGCAGGATCCGTCACGAAGTATCGTGTTCTTGGGTGTGAAGAGAGAAGCTTACGATCTCATCGAGAAGCACTGTGTGGAACAAGGAGTCGAACTTTGGTACTTCGATGCAACAGACCCTGCGAGGTCAATATCCATTAATCCTCAAGCGCATCGAGACGAAACGAAAGCGAGAGAAATTAACGTCCGGCTAGCGCAGCTCAACGATCGCCCGCACTCACAAGATAGTCCTTTTTGGATTCAGCAGATGATCGTCGAAATGAACGCTCTGCACGATGCGGGCTATACCTCGCTTCCCGCGAAGGCCGCGGCCGCCGCTCTCGGCCCTGCACAACTACTCAAGATTTTTCAGAGCCGCCCCGAATCACCGGATTGCAAGGCATTCGCAGACTTCATTACTGGAAATTCCAACGTGAATGCTCAGACAGCTATGGCGCAATGCGCGGGCGCTCTAGCTCCATTCCGAATCCCAGAGGTATCGGCCACCATGTCAAGCAACGAGTTTGAATGGGAGAAGGCGTTTTCGAAGCGGCGAGTAATCTACCTCCACTGCCCCGAGGCGATGCTCGGCAGCGTTCGGCATGCTTACAATCTTGTGCTGCAAACGATACTCGACTCCGCGATCGATGCGGCCGACAGTCACTCAACGGGCACAACTCCCAATTCTATCAGCATCGTGATTGAAGATCTGCCTGCATGGGGAGCTATGCAAGATCTACAAAACCGGCTACTCACATTGCGATCCCGATCGATCGGGGTGATTGCGATTTGCCAGGGCCTAGCCTCGCTTCGGTCGGTCTATGGAGCGAGCGCGGACATGCTTGTCGACGGCTTCGCGACGAAGATCTGCATGCCGGGCCTAGCCCAACCCGATGCCGAACAGTTCGCTCGTGCGACGGGGATCCAGCTCGCAGTCCCCTGCAGCGAGGACATCCTTCAGCCCCTGCCGGAGACGCTTCTACAAATCCCTGTGCTGAGCGCATCCGACATTCGATCGCCAGAGCACCGTCATCCGCGATTCGGTAGACCTATCACCATTCTGCTGGACGAGACTCCGCTGCAGGCCTTCGTGTGCCCATTTCATGCGCGTCCGGACCGCAACTCCCTTGAATCTCCGGTTGCCGGTTTGGGGGCACTTCCTCCCCTGAGAAGAGCTCCCCTTGTGGCACTCAAGATCAAGATCCCGGAGTCCTCTCCTACGCCTTCGTTCACAAATACATCCGGTATGGGGGAAGCAGAAATCCGCAAGCGTCTCGAATCAGTTCTCTCCAAGATCGGATGGCAAGCAACGACAGGGTCTGCTCGCAAGTGGTGGCTTGCTTTCGAGGCCGAGAACAAGTCGCGCCTCCCCCTTGTGCTGCGCCTGGCAGAGGAGCTCGCAGCACGAAATGCGACGATAACTGAGCTATTCCTCTGCTTCGTCTATTCCGGAACGGAAAACATACAGGCGAATCTTCACTATCTGGACTTCTCGCGCCTCAAGCGCGAGGAGGAGCGGAGGAAGCAAGTCTCTTCTGTGAAGTCATTTAAGACCGGCGAGATCGTCCCGGCCGATGGCGCAGGAAAGTACTTCTTTGCGAAGTACGTAGAAGAGAGCTTCACTACTCCACCTACGGCCCAGACGATTGAAGTCGCAGGGGGCGATAGCTTTCCCTCTGCTCCAGGGACGAATAAGCCGTGCTATTGGATGAAAGGGCTTCCTGGATCTCCGTCGTAGGGAGTGCGTCCCAAGGCGGAAAGCAGCGACGGGATCGAGATTTTCTTTATGGCGGCCGCACGTTTTTCCCCGTGGGACGCTGGTATGAGTAATCCCTCGGAGCGTAGCTCCACACATGCCAGCGCCTTCTTCAGCGTCCTCGCCATCCGCCCCAAGGACGACCGCGCCTTACTCGCGAGGTCTGCGATCGAGGCACTCGATGAACAGATCAACTCTGAGCAAGGCGGATTGGCACGCCTCATGGAATCCGTCTACCGCAGCGAGCCACTTCTTGCGGTCGCGGTGATTGGGATCCATGAGGCAGCCCTCCCAACCATGGGGCTGGCGTCTTCGCCTTCAGATCCGAAGTACGCGGCGTCGGCCGCTGTGATCCTCACCCATGTGCTCGCGATGGGAGCGAAGGCCTTCGTTCTTGGATACTCCGCCGTCAGTGGCGGACCGGCTCACGAGGTTCCTGAGGTGACCATACTCACGCCAGAACTCATCAATTCCGCGGCGCACTGCCTCACTCAGGACTCGAAGCTCCAGGAGCGCATAGGGCACATATTGGAGGATGAGCCCAACTTGAGCTCCGCGACGAATCGCTGGATCTCCGCAACTAAGTCAGCAATGGTCTCCGTGGGCAATCGGCAGATTCACGAATCGTCCCTCGTGCTTCTTTGCATGAAGATTGTGACGGGCCACTACGTTCTTGGCCGACTTAAGGCGGCCGTACACATCGATGAACAATTCACAGTCGCTAACTAAATCCGTTGGCGGATTCGTAACGACTTCCTACATCCGCCGCCAGCGCACGCCGTCTTTGGAGTCCTCCACGATGACGCGCTTCTCGGTGAGAATCTTACGAATCTCGTCGGCGCGGGCATAGTCGGCGCGCGCGCGCGCGGATTGACGCTCGGCGACGAGCGATTCGACCTCGGTGCGCTCGACGTCGCTGAGCGGCTCGGGCGTGAGGATGTCGAAAACGGCGTCGAATTCGTCGAGAAGCTGCGAGATCGCCTCGGCTTGGGCGCGCGAGAGCTTCATCGGGGCGCCGGCCTTGGCGCGCACGTCGGTAACAAGCTCAAAAATCGCCGCGGTCGCTGCCGCCGTATTAAGGTCATCGTCGAGGCCCGCATCGAATCCGGCGCGCGCCTTCGCGATGGCTTCGTCGACGCCGGGCGCTGCGCCCTTGATGACGCACGACTTCACATCCCACAAAAAGGAGGCCAAGCGATCGATGGCCCCCTTTGCGTCGGTCATGGCGTCCCAAGTAAAATTGAGCGGCGCCCGATAGTGCGCGCGCAGCAGGAGGAACCGAAGATGCCGCGGCTCAAACCCTCTGGCGACGACGTCGTCGATGGAGTACACATTTCCGAGGCTCTTCGACATCTTCCCGCCGTCGACCTTCAAGAACTGCACATGCATCCACGTGCGCACGAAGGTCCGCCCCGTAGCCGCCTCACTCTGCGCCACCTCGCACTCATGATGCGGAAACACGAGATCCTCGCCGCCTGTATGAATGTCGAGCGTATCGCCAAGATACTTCCGCGCCATGGCCGAGCATTCGATATGCCAGCCGGGGAACCCGTGCTCGCCAAATTGTGACTTCCACTTCATAATGTGCTTCGGATCGCTCTTCCAAAGCGCGAAATCCGCAGGATGCTTCTTCTCCGGATTCACCTCGATGCGAGCGCCGGCCTCGAGCGCCTCCACGCGGTTGCCCGAGAGTTCGCCATAGCGATCGAACGCATTCACCGAGAAGTAAATATTCTGCCCGCCCGCGCCGGCGCGATAGGCCACACCCTTCGCGAGCAGCGTGTCGACCATCTGTAGCATCTCCGGGATATGGTCGGTCGCGCGCGGCCGCACCATCGGTTTCTTGGCGCGCAGCCGTGCCATGTCGCTTTCGAAGAGCTCCGTAATCTCGCGGGAGATCTGCCACGGGTCCTTTCCTGTGAGCCGCGACTCCATCTCCATCCGATCCTCGCCCCGATCCTCGTCCTCCTGCGTGAAGTGGCCGACGTCGGTGACGTTCATGACCTGCTGCACCTCGAATCCTCTCCGCTCGAGGACGCGCCGGAGCAAATCGGCGAAGAGAAACGCGCGGAAGTTTCCCACGTGCGGACGCCGGTAGACCGTCGGGCCGCAGTGGTACATGCGGACCTTCCCCGGCTCAGCGGGCGTGAACGGCTCAGGGCGGCGAGTCAGCGTGTTGTAGAAGGTGAGGGTCACGGAGGGCGCAGGATACTCGCCCGCAAGAGCGACACGGCAGCCGCCCCTCGCCGGCTCCACGGGGGTGCGACGCGCAGGGCGCGGGGCGAAGCGCTCTCCTCACCCGCCGCAGGTGCGTCTCCGCCACCAGTGGCAGCGGCACCCCGCCTTACCCGATGATGCGCCACCGTGCCCCAAGAGCCCGAAGAGGTCGCCCTCAATCCCGATGGGCTTTCGCACTTCGCACTCGGCCGCGAAGTCGGCAGCGGCACGACGGGCACCGTCTACTACGCGTCGCTTCGACGCGCCTACAAAGGAGTGAAGGCCGGCGAATCCGTCGCCGTGAAGTTCCTCCACCAGCGGCTTCTCGACGACCCCGCCGCGCGCAAACGATTCTTGCGCGAGGCGCGCGCTGGAATGAATGTCAAGAATCGCAATCTCGTCCGCGTCTACGCCGTCGAGGAGGCGGAACTCCTCGGCTCGCGCGTTTTGTATCTTGTGATGGAGTGGGTCGAGGGACCGACGCTTCGCGATCTTGTGAAAGAAGGGCCAGCGGCCGAACCGCTCGTACGCTCGATTGGTGCGCAAATCGCGCGCGGCCTGGCGGCACTCCACGCCACGGGAGCTGTCCACCTCGACGTGAAGCCCGAGAATGTCGTGCTGGCCCCAGGTGGGCGCGCCGTCGTGATGGACCTCGGATTTGCGCGATCCCTCGAGCCCGCCACCGAGTCGGAGGCGGCGGAGCTGCGGGCATTCACAGGAAGTGTTGCATACGCCGCGCCGGAGAGAATCCGGCACCAGGTGCCGCTTCCCGAGAGCGATCTCTATGCTCTCGGAATTGTGATCTATGAGCTAGCCACAGGAGAGCGCCCGTTTCCGGGAGACGACGTGCCTGCGCTGTTGCGGGCGCATCTCGAGGTCCTTCCCCCTGCTCCGTCGTCCCGAAGTGGACGCATATCACCATTTCTCGACGCCGTCGTCGCGAAGTGCCTCGAGAAAAATCCCACTCATCGATTTCGCTCCGCACTCGAACTTGCAGCGGTGCTGGAGCGCGCCGAGGGGTCCCCGTTTTGGCGCGAGCGGCTCGCCGAGCGCGCGGCTACGGCAACGCCAGTCGGCCTGAAGCGAGCTCGGCTCACGCCGTTCCACGGGCGCGACGAGGAGCAACGCACGCTCAGCGCAGAGCTGGCGCGCACGGCGGCCGGATCGTTCCGAATGTTGAGTTTGTCCGGGGAAGCCGGCGTCGGAAAAACGCGGCTCGTTGACGAATTTGTGGTCAAAGCGACGGAGGGCGAGGACCCGCCCCTCGCTCTGTATGGACGCTGTCCGCGGGTCGGCGAGCCCGCCCCGGCAGAGCCTTTTATTGCCATGCTCGAGCGATATTTGGGGCTTCCGCGCGGTCGCGAGGCCGACGCGGCCTCGGCGCGACGCCTGCGCGCCCTCGTCCCCTCCTCGACGGCAACAGTACTGCTCGATTTCTTGCGGGCGCCGATCGCAGCTGCGCCCGTGCAGAGCTTCGCCCGGGCCTTCGCCACCTTCCTCGAGGCCGCATCGGCGGAGCAGCCGGTTGTGGCATTTCTCGACGACGCCGATCAAGCCGATCCCGCGACGCTGGAAACACTCCACGCCGTCCTCGAAGCCGCACCCCCCCGGTGCCTTCTCATCACCGCCCACCGGCTCGATGCGTCACGGCTCGAGCCCGTGTTCCAGCACGCCCGCAATCGTGGCGCTTTTGTAGCTATTCCTCTCAGCCCGCTGACGGGAAACGCCATGGGTGCCATCGTCGACGAGATTATTGAGCCCGGCCCGCAACGCCTCGTGTTGCGCGATGCCCTGCTGCGAACAACGGCGGGGAATCCCGGACACCTCGCAGAAGCGGTGCGCACACTGCGATCGAGCGGCACGCTGGTGCCGGCCGCCAGCGATGCAAGCCTTCGGATGCGAGTCGCCGGAGATATCACTACGATTCCGATTCCCGAGTCGGCGACGGCTGCGATTCACCAGCGTATGCAATCGCTTGAGTCCGAGGAGCGACGACTCTTGATGTTCGTCGCCATCGAGGGCGATCGTTGCGATGTCGATTTATTAGCATCAGCCTTCGGCGGCGACCGAATGAGCTGGCTTCGGCTCCTTGGCCGCCTGGAAACGGTGCATGGCTTCTTATCTTCGTCGGCGGGTCAATTCCGTTTTGCTCGGCCGCTCGTCCGCGAAGCGGTCTATGCGGCGATCGACGAAGCCGACCGCTTGAAAGCCCACGGCATGCTGGCGCGAACCCTCGCAGCGGGTTTGGGGCCGAAGTCCACGGAGCGCGAGCGGCTGCGTGTCGCAGAGCATGCTCGACGGTCCGAAGATGCAACTCTTGCTCTGCAGGTGCTGCCGAGCCTCGCCGAGGATTTTCGCAGGCGCGGGCTTTTCGAGAGAGCTCTCGTGCTCTCTCGATCAGCGGTCGATTTGTTGAATCGACTGCCGCGTCTCGAGAAGAAGAATCTTGAGCTTCGCTTCGATTCGCTCGCGACCGCCGCGGAGTGCTATTCTCGCTTGGGAAGGCGCGCAGACGAGAAGCGTACGCTGGAGAAGATGGCGCGCGTCGCGCGCTATCTGGAGGATGAGATGCGGCTCGCCCGCACGCTGCTGTCGCTCGGGCGGTTCTCACACGCGACGGGGCGATACCTGGTCGCCGCTCAATATTTGGAACGCGCCATCGAGCTCGCGAGCCGCGCTGGCGATGTGCGAACCGAAGCCGATGCCGCGCTCGCCAAGGCAGCTGTGGTCTCCTATGCGGGTGACGTCGAAGCGGCGGGCGCCCTCATCGAGCGAGCCCTCGCGAGCACTCGCGATGGAGACGTTCGCGCCCGGGCGCTGTTACAAAAAGGCCTCCACCTGATCAATTTGGATCGCCCGGACCTCGCGCTGGAGCAGATCGACAGCGCCCATCTGTCGTTCAAGGAGCTTCGGATGCCGGCGGCGCAGGCGTCCGCACATTTCCATCGGGCGCGCGCCTATGCGGAACTCGGGCTCTCGACGCAGGCGAGGAAAGACCTTGACCGAGCACTGGCATTGGCGCGCGAGTCGGGCGAACGTCGCACCGAGGCGACAGCGCTCTCGCTGCGAGGTGCGCTACGCGCGAGCCAGCGCGATTTCGAAGGCGCCGATCGAGACCTGCGCGCGAGCCTGGCGCTCGCCAGCGAGATCGGAGATCGCTTCACGGAGTGCCACACGGCGCTTCACTTGGCAAATTCACTTTTATCTACTAGCAACCCGCGTCGCAATCTCCGCGAGGCGCTACGGCTCGCGCGCCTCGGGCTTTCGATCGCCGACGAGCTGGAGCTGAGCCGCCTGCGTGCGTTGGCCCATGCGGTGCGCGCGCGAGCGCACCTGCGAGGAAGCAGGCTGGATGACGCGCTGATGGAGTCGGAGCGCGCCCTTGCTGCACTGGCGGAGGGACCGCGCGATCGGCGGCGAGAAGTGGCTGTCTTATTTACGCATGCACAAATACTGCGGGAAGCAGGCCGGCTCGAGGAAGCGCGCGAATTTGTGAACCGTGCGTCGGCGCTGCTGCGCGAGCGCGCCGATCGAATCCCCGATGAGAAGCTGCGGCGCTCCTTCCTCGAGGAGGAGCCGTTTCACAGTAAAGTTCTGGCGCTGGCGGAGAGCCTGCGAGTTCAGGTTTCGTAAGACCAGTCGAACGGCGAACGCACGGCGGATCTGAGCACTCCGCTACTCAGCGCAAGGCGCGCCCTGGATGAGCCAGGGCGCGCATGATTCCGACAGCTAGAAGTTGTTCCAGAGGTACTGATTCGTCACTTCGTGGTGGAACTGCACTTCGCTCGACTTCACTCTTGTGCCGAGCGCCTTCGGGCAGCGCTCCGCCGAGGCGAGCTTCAACTCCGCGAACTTCTCATGGACATCGGCGCCGAACAGCGTGCGCGACCACTCGCTCTGCTTGAACAACCGAATCGCGTCGAAAATGTTATCCGGCAAGAAGCGCGTCCGTGACCGTTTTGCCTCGTCCTTCGGATCGGCGTTCGAACCTTCGAATCCTGTGCGGAAGAGCGTATAGAGCGTCTGATAGATATTGGTATCGGGCCCTACCGATCGAACCTCGATGCGTGCGCTCCGCTCATTCCCAAGCGGAATGCGTATCATCGAGCCGCGGTCGATGGGCGACACCTTGATTTGATTCGGCGCCTCGAAGTGCGGATCGAGCCGACGGTACGCATTCACGCTCGGATTCAACACCAAACAAATATCCGTCGCGGCGTTCAGAATCCGGTCAATGAAGTCCCATGCGAGCTTCGACACTCCGTCCTGTCCGGCCTTCTCATAGAAAAGGTTCTTCCCCTTGCGTCCGACCGAAATATTGGTGTGCGCGCCGCTTCCATTGATTCCGACGACGGGCTTCGGAAGGAACGAGGCCGTCATCTGCATGCGCGCGGCAATCTGCCGACAAAGCAACTTATAGAGCTGGAACTGATCGGCGGCGATCAGTGCCTCGGCATAGGAGAAGTTCATCTCGAATTGCGACGGAGCGACTTCCGGATGGTCCTTCTCGTTCCCGAATCCCATCGCGCGCTGCGCCTCGGCAGCCGCATCGATAAAGAGCCGCAGAGGGTCGCTCGGGAGCGAATGGTAATACCCTCCCGTCGACACATATTCGAATACTCCGGTCTCCGGGAACCGCCGCTCAGCGTCGAGCCCCTTGAAAAGGAAGCCCTCGATCTCATTCGCCGCATAGCAGACCGAGCCATCCTTCTCGTACATCTTTGTAAGGAAGCTCTTGAGCTGCCCACGCATGTCTCCCGCATAAGGCTTCCCGTCCCGCCCGAGCACCTCGCCGAACACGAGGACCTTTCCCGGCCCAAACACATCCGACGGAAGCCAATAAAACGCCGGCCAGTCGATTCCGAGGCGGAGGTCGCTTTCAGCTTGCTGTGAGAATCCGCGAATCGAGCTGCCGTCAAATGTAAGGTTGTCGTACGACTTCAGAAGGAACTTCTTATCGTAGTCGAGCATGTGGAGCCGCCCTTCGAGATCGGTGAAGCACACCGTCACCGCCTTCACGCGCTTCTCCGTCTCCAGATACTTGATCCGCTCCTTGCGAAGCCGCTCGGGATCCATCCGGTCGGAGCGCTGCTGCTTCGCTTCGAGATTCATCTGCTCGAGCTGGTCGTAAGGAACCTCCAAGAACGTGCGGATCGGCGACTTCGATTCCATGGGTGGTCTCGTTGGGGGCAGGCGGGGCGTTCGCGGGTTTCGGCTTCCGGGCTGGGTCGAGTCCATGTCGGCGGGCGCCCAAGCGCGGGGCGAGCTGCGTGGAGCGCAGCGACATGGGCTAAATCAGCGGCTACGAAGCCTAAAGTCGCGATCGACTAAGTCAAATACGCTTTTGATTAGGATATCTGCCGGGATTCCAATCGCCCCCTCTGGACGCCGGTCCTGTCGGTGACGCGGGCCTCCGCCCCCCGCAGAATCGCCGCGTGCCTCGCATCTCCGTCTTCGTCGACGCCGCCAATCTTTTCTACGTCCAGCATCGCCTCGGCTGGCACGTGAACCCCCAGCGGCTGCTCGACCATGTGGTCGGCCCTGACACGCTCGCCGACGCGTTCTGGTACACGGGCGTGCGAGCGCACCCGCCGGACGTGGATCAGGAAAAGTTCTTACGTTGGCTGTCACACGTCGGCTACACAGTGCGCCGCAAGACAATTAAGTCATTTGTGAACGTGGAGCGCGGCTCGACGGTGGAGAAGGCGAACCTCGACGTCGAGATTGTCGCCGACATGTTGACGACGATTGACACATACGACCTCGCCGCCCTCGTCAGCGGCGACGGCGATTTTGAACACGTCGTGGAATTATTACGAGCCCGCGGGAAACGCGTGCGCGTCTACTCGATCGATCCCGTGATTGCCTTCGAGCTGCGAAATGCTGTGGGGTCGCACTACGTCGACTTCTGGAGCATTCGCTCTGAGGTTGAGCGCATCGAGGAGGTTCCTGCTCCGTCAACGCTCGTGACGCCGGCCGCCGCCGCAGCCGGACTGACCGTTGGACTCAGCCAGAGCGTTGTCTCGCCGACGACGACCACACATATCCCGGCGCCGCCTCCCGCGTTGGCGCCGACAACTCCGCCGCCCGCCGCTCCGGCCGAGGGGCCGGCGCGCGAGTAGGCCGCGTTATCACAAATCGGAGCTGCCGTGGACCGATTCACTTTTGTCCACGCGTCGGACCTCCATCTGGACACGCCCTTCGAGGGCATCGGCGAGTCCTCCCCGCGAGTGGCGGAAGCGCTGAGAGAAGCGTCGCTTCAAGCCTGGGATGCTCTCGTCGATTTGTGTATTCAGCGCCAGGCTCGAATCCTGTTGCTCGCCGGCGACCTCTACGACGGCCCCGCCCGGGGCGTCCGCGCGCAGCTTCGATTTCTTCGTGGCCTGCAACGGCTCACGGACGCAGGCGCCCATACTTTTATCGCCCACGGCAACCACGACCCCATCAGCGGATGGTCGGCGATTCGAACGTGGCCGCAAAATGTGCATGTCTTCGGCCATGGAGAGGTCGAAGCGGTTCCCGTATCGCTCGGAGGGAAGGTCGGCGCTGTGGTGCACGGCATCAGCTATGCGACCGCGGAGACGGCGGAGAACCTCGCGCTTCGTTTCCGACGAACCCATGAACATGGTGTGCACTTCGGATTATTGCACTGCTCCGTCGGATCCCAGCCGGACCACGCCCGCTACAGCCCCTGCTCGCTCGACGACCTGCGACGTGCCGGGCTCGATTATTGGGCTCTCGGCCACATCCATCGCAGACAGATTCTGAGCGAGCGGACCCCCTGGATTGCGTATTGCGGCAACCTCCAGGGGCGAAGTCCCAAGGCGAGTGAACTCGGCCCGAAAGGCGCTCTCGTTGGAGAAGTCGTTGGCGGAGCTGTCCAGAGCGTCGAGTTCGTCGCACTCGATCGCGTCCGGTTCGAGCAGGTCCTCGTGGACATCGACGGCATGCAGGGGCTCGATGAGGCCTCCCGCGCTCTCGAGGAAACCTCCTATCGGGCGGTGGAGAGCGCCGGCCGCCCCGTCATTCTCCGCGGTACGCTCGCTGGCCGCGGACAGGCCCACCAAGCACTCGCGCGCGCCCAAGCCCTCGAGGAGATGCTGCGCGACCTCCGTGACGCAGGCATGGCACGCTCTCCGTGGGTCTGGTGGGATGACATTCGCGACACCACGCGAGGAGCGATCGACCGTGGCGCAATCGTCGCTCGCGGCGATTTTGCGTCGGAGCTTCTGCGCCGATTTGATCGCGCCGCTGCCGACCCCGAGAGTCCTCACCACCTCGCGGGACCGATCCTCGGGGAGATGCGAAAACGCCTCCCCCATCGACTCGCGTCCGATGTGTTGCCATCCGAATGGCATGCGATTCTTCGTGATGCGGAATCGCTGGCTCTCGATCGGCTGGATGCGCACGCCGAGGAGGATCTGTGAGACTGCGCTCCTGGCATGTGTGGGGTTATGGCGCGCTCTCGGGTGAGCGAGCCGACGACCTGCCGGACGGATTGGTGCTCATCTATGGACGGAATGAGGCGGGAAAGTCGACGCTTCTCTCTTTCTTGAGAGATGCACTTTTCGGATTCCCACCCCCGAAAAGTGCGTCCCATCGTCCGCCGCTCTCCGGAGGCCGCCATGGCGGTACGATTCGCCTTGCGTTCCAGGACGACGAAGTCACCATCGAACGGGAAGTGGGCCGTAAGCGCAGCCAACAAATAAGGCGGGCCGACGGCGCAGAGCTCAGTGAACCTGAGCTCCAGCGCATGCTGGGCGGAGCCGATCGGAAGCTCTTCGAAGAAGTCTTCACCTTCGACCTCGAAGACCTCCGCGACCTCCGCCAGCTCTCGGCGGATGCCGCCCGAGACGCGCTCTCCTCTGCGGGCGTCGCGGGCGCGGGCCGGTCGGCGCGGAAAGCCTCCGCCGAGCTGCACGAGCAGGCTGATTCATTGGTTCGCACGCGCGGCGCCTGCCGAGCGGCGGAACTCACAGAACGATTGAGAAAACTCGAAGAAGAGCGCGAGGCCGCGCTCTCCACGGCGCAGAGCTACCCGGAGCTTCAGGCCGCCGAGGCGGAATCGCGCGAACGCGTCGATCGAATCCGGCTCGAGATCCAACAGATCTCGTCGAGGAGCCAGCGATGCGCCACACTCCAACGCCTGTGGAAGCGCGTGATCGAACGCCGAGAGATCGAACTGAAGCTGATGGGATTTCGGTCGCCCCAGCTCACCGACGCGGCGACGATGGCCCAGCTTACGAGCCTCGAGGAGGATCGCAGGACGCAATCGGCGAGGCTTCGCGACCTCCCCAGTCTCAAAAAGAATTATGAGCGCGCGCGAGCCGCGGCGGCCCAGGCGATCTCGGAGCTCGGCCCCGGCTGGAGCGAGGATCGAGTTGCACAATTCGACCGCTCCCTTCCCGTGCGTGAGCATGTTCGCCAGCGCGAGCAGAGCGGGGAGCAAGCCCGCGTCTCAGCAACCGAGGCCGAGCGCAAGATCCAACAGATAGAGAACCAAGATCGAGCGACCGAGGCCGAGATCGAAAGCCACATCCAGGCCGCCGCATCGCTCGCCAGCGCACACGCCATCGACTCGCAATCGCTCGAGCGCCTCCTCGCGGCGGCCTCCACACTCGGGGAGCGCGTCGGGGCGGCTCCTCCCGCCGGCCTCCGGACGAAGCAAAGCGCCTGGTCGGGTGCCCTCGAAATGCAGGCTGTAGAGCGCAGAACGCTGGAGAGGCTCCAGATCAATTTGTCACAAATTCAGATCGATGAGCCGCTTGCCGCGCTCGCCGCGCCGCTGGCGCCGCTCGCACAATCTGTGGCACTCCAGCGCGACCGCCTCACTCGCTTGCCTGGATTGGAGGCAGAGCTCGCCGCCGCCGTCCAAGCATGCGAGGAGGTGCGTGCGACGCTCGGTACCACAGAAACACTCGCCGACTTGGTTGAATCCAAGGGCACGCTCAAGATTCTCGAGAGCATCCAGCAATCATCACAAGAGATCGAGTCGGCACGTGCCGCACTTTCGGAGCGGGAGCGCGACCACGAGAATGTTCGCCAGCAGCGGGCCGGACTCGAGAAGGACCTGGATCGGCTGCGCCGCGAGATTCCCGGTGAAGTCCACGAATCTCTCGAGACGCTGGAAAGGAGACGCCGTGACCTTGCAGCGCTCCGCGTCCTGCTGACGGACGACAGGGAGGCGCGTTCGCGATCGGAGGCCGCGGAAATGTCGCGACTCGAACTTGAAGAGCTGCTCGCCGCGACCGGAGCCGCCCATCGGTGGGCCGTGCCCGCCTGGACCGCGTGGCTGCTCGGCCTCATCGCAGCGGTGTTTTGTGGGATCGCGTTGACACAGAACGCTACCAATGCGCCGGCAGCAGCCGCGTTGCTCGTGGCCGCCGTTGCGTTTGTCTTCGCGGCCGTCTTCGCAGAGACCGCCCGCCGCCAGCATGCTCGAAGCAACGACGACCTGACCCGCAGGCGGGAGCGGCTCGCCTCCGTCGAGGAGGCGGCTCGCGCGGCCCGCGCACATGCCGAGGCCCTCGCAGGAGAAGTCGCCCACCGGGCGAAGGCACTCGGGCTCTCCGTGCCTGTTTCAGCCATCGACCTCGAGGATCGGATCGCACAGAACGAGTCGGATCGTGCTCGGCGGGAGCGCGCCAACTCTCTCGATCGCGAGATTCGATCCTTACAAGAACAAATCGAGAGCTGGTCGGATTCTGAGCGACGTCGCCTCGAAAAAGTGGATGCCTCGAAGAATGAACTTCTGAGCTCCGAGGCTGAGTGGGCCCGACGCCGTCAAGAGTTTGGCTTGCCCGACGGTGTGGCACCGGATCTCGCGCGGGATCTCGTCGTCAAGGCAACGGAGGGGCGGCGTCGCGAGGTCGATCGTGCCGACCGAGAAGCCGCGCTTGAGCAGCTTCGATCCGAGATCCTCGACTGGGAGCGGCGTGCGAAGGCTGCTCTTGGGAATGCAACTCATTTGCCGGACGCAATGGGCCACGGCCTCTGTGAGGCGGTTCTCGAACGGTATCGCACGGCGGCCGCCGAACAGCAGCGATTGCAACAGAAATCCCAGGCGGAGGAGGCCGTGCACCAGGCTCGCGAGCGGTCCGTCCGCGCCGACGAGGCAGCCACACGCGCACACGCCGAGCTGGCGAAGGCGCTCCGAGACTACGCCGCTGCGATCAGGGATCGTTGGAGTTCGGACGCCGAGTCACGTTCCCGGGCTCTGCAGCCGTTCCGTGCACAAATCGAGCGCGCGAAGGATCTCGAGCGCGAGTTCGCCGCTTGGAAGCGATCGGTCGGTGTTTCCGACCAGCTGTCGCCCCAGGGAGTCCTCGACTTCCTCGACGATGTCAAGAAAACGCAGGCCCTCCTTGCCGACCGCCGAGCGGCCGAGGATGCGCTCCGCGAGACCGAGAATAGTTGCAATGAATGGGATTCGTCCGCACGAGCCGCCCTGCAAGCGCTGGGACATTCCGCCGACGGCTCCGCGGAGGAAGTGACTCAGAGAGTCGCGCAGGCCGCAGAGGCCCAACGCGAGGCGGCCGCGCTCCTGGAGTCTCTCCAGCGCGTGCGCCGCGAAATCGATGCTGGGCTTGGTCTCGGCCCCGAGGCCGACGCGATGCGCACGGAGCTGGAGAACGGAAATGTGGATTCCTGGAACTCACAGCTCTCCGAGCTTGAGCGGACACGGGAAGAGCTGGAAACGCAGCGAGACCAGGCCATCGGAGCCCTGAAGGAGGCCGAGCTTCGCCGACGCCAGATCGAGGAAGGCAGCGACGTGGCGCGCATCGAGACTCTCCGCGCACAAATCGAATCCGAGCTGGCGCAGTGCGCCGGGCGCGCGCTTCGGCTGCGGCTCGCCGCCGAACTCATTCTTGAGACGCTCCGAGAGTTCGAACGAGAGCGCACGCCCGCTGTCATGACGCACGCCTCCGATCTCTTCCGAAAAGTGACTCGGGATCGATATACAAGGCTCGCGCAGCGTTGGAACGAAAACGAGATCGAAGTGATTGCAATCGAGCGGACTGGGATGGAGAAGACCACAGACCAGCTAAGCCGCGGAACTCGAGAACTCCTGTATCTATGTCTTCGCTGGTCGCTTGCCCACGACCTCGCCAAGCGCGGCATCGATCTTCCGCTCATCATGGACGACGTCCTCGTGAACCTCGATGAGGCCCGTGCGGAGGAGGCTGCGCGCGCCCTCGTGAGCCTCGCGGAGCATCATCAAATCTTCCTATTCACCTGCCACGAGGCGACTCGAATCCTTCTTCAGCGAGTCGCGCCGGAAATCCGAGTCGTTGAGCTCGCGCCCCGCGGCCCCGGTCTCCAGGCCACGAAACCGCTGGAAAGCTAACTTCTATATTCCGGCCGAGTAGTGACTTCGACAGGCACGCTGTGCACGCGGGCGCCCGCTTCGACGAGCCGGCCGAGAAGCTCCGGAAGTGCGAATCGCGCGGACCGAACCGACCGCAAGGCTGCTTCGAACCGCCCGTCGCGGCGCGCAACAAAAGTGGAGAGCGGATCCTGGAGCGCGCTCCGCCCCGCAACGCGTGCCACGGGGCGCACTGCGGCGTCCCGAAGCCGCTCCGAGATCGAGCGATCGTCGCGGCGACCTCCGGCGCCTCGCGCGCCGATCACCACATCCGAGCCCGAGTCCACTCGCTGGAGCGCCTCCGTCAAGAATTGTGCGTCGAGCGCCCCCGGCATCACACAAACCGTCCGCTCGGCGCGCGCGCCCCGCAATGCGGCGCCCCAGGCCTCGGAACTCTCCCGCGCCACCTGCGGCAGGAACCGCAGGCTCGGAACGCGGGCGGACAGGACGCGCAGCTCCGCCAGCGCGGCCTCGGAGCGCGGCGATGCAATTAACTCAAATCCTTGAAGTCCGGCAAGTTCTGCAGTTTCAATAATTCTCCGTACGAGCGAGAGCGCCTCCACGCCGTCTACCGGAGAGATCACAAACGAGACGGGTGGGACCAGCGCGCACTCCGGACCGAGTGAGCCTCCCGGCGGGAGAGGCGGCAGCGCGACACGTTCGGCGTCCTGAGCTCTCGCGGCGCCGAGGCGATGCATCCATCGCCAGCGCCGCACGCGTCCCAGCACCTCGCGCGCCATCGGCTTCCACTGTGCTCCTTCGACTCCACGCAAAAGTCGAAGCACATCGGTGCGCGTCATGGCGTCGCCGCCCGATCCCGCATGGCGCTCGAGAAATCTCACAAATCTTGCCAGCGCCCCCATCCGCACGGCCGGAGGAAGCGAGCCCCCTTCGATCCGCGCGCGGTCCAAGTCCACAAGAACGCAGCGCGGCGGCGAGCCGTCCAGCACGAGGATGTTCCGCGGGTGGAGATCAACGTGGTCGACTCCTCTTTCGAATGCAGCGCGCACGGCTCCAGCGGCCGCCGAGAGCACAGATCTCCGCTCTGCGAGCGGCCGCCGAGGATCGGACAAGGCCTCCAAGAGGTCCTGCGGGCTCGGAATGGCTTTTGTGAATAAGTAATGCCGATAGAGGCCGAGTCCCGCCGGCACAGCGACCGCGGCCACGGGGACCACGGCGGGCACGCCGCGCTCTGCCGCCACGACGAGCGCTGCGACCTCCCGGAAGGAACGGTAAGGATCGAAAGAGCGGTCTCGCAGGAGAAGGCGCATGAATCCGCCGCGGCGGTAGAGCCGCATCACCAAATCCTCACCGCCGAGCGTGACCTCGAACGTCGAGCCGCGCCCGCCGCCTCGAGGGCGCGCCGCGGAAAGTGTGAGGGGCATTCGCCCGAGCCCGTCGGCGAGCAGCCGCTCGCGCCGGCTCTCCTCGACGAGGACGTCGGCGATGCCGACTCGCACGCGCGCAAATCCGGGAGGGTGAGGAATCGGCATAGATCGATGGCCGGCCGCCTATCCTGCCTCGGCGGGCGCGCGAGGGAAGAGCCCGGCCGCCTGCACGGCCAGGCCGCGGGGCGGGTATGTTGGCCCCGTGCAGTCGGTCCTGCTCCTCCGCCTCTCCTCGCTCGGCGACGTGCTGTTCGCGCTCCCCGTCGTCGAGCGCCTGCGAGCTGCAAAGCCGGAGTTGAGGATCACTTTTCTCGTCGAGGATCGATTTGAGGAAGTTCCGCGGGCTTTGCGCGCCATCGACGAGGTCCTAGTCTTTCCAAGGCGGCGAGGATTCGGCGCCGTCGCGCGCCACCTCTCCGATCTCCGGAGGCGGCGCTTCGACGCCGTGATCGATCTGCAGGGAAATCTAAAATCCGCGCTCCACTTGGCTGCGCTCCGAAGATCGCACAAAATCGGGTTCTCGGCGCAAGCGGGCCGCGAGGGCAATGCTTACTTTCTCGACGAGGCTGTCACGCCGCCCGCTCACGCCGTTCACCGCGTCGATCGGTTTCTATCGCTGCTGAGTCCCCTCAAGATTCATACTCATCGCGAGCGCCCCATTCCCCTCGACGTCGGCGGCGAGCGCCGCGCGGCGGCCGACGCCTGGCGCGAGTCGCTCTCGGCCGATTCTGTTGCAGTGCTCCACCCCGGCACCTCCGCCTTCGGCGCCTTCAAGCGGTGGCCTCCCGAGCGATTCGGAGAATTCGCTTCTGCCCTCGCAAAGGAGCGCGGAGTTCGGTCCGTCGTCTCCGGCGGTCCCGGGGAGGAATCCCTCGTCGAGGCCGCCGTGGCCGCGTCACGGGGCGCCGCAGTGGCGATGACCGGAGTCCGGTCTTTGCTGGACTTAACGGCGCGCATGGCGGCGGCCGATCTTGTGGTGGCCGGCGACACGGGACCGCTGCATCTCGCCAATCGGATGGGCGTCCCGGTGGTTGCACTTTTCGGACCCAAAGATCCCAACAAATATGGCCCGGCCTTTTCGCCGAGTGCCGTCATCCGGCGCGACGATGTGCCCTGCTCTCCATGCACGCGCCGGTGGTGCGAGGCGCCCGCCTGCATGGCGGCCCTGCGGATGGAGCCGGTGCTCGAGGCGGCGATTGCACAGATCGACGCAGCACGCGCCACGAAAGCCGGCGAGAGGCGACCTCGCTTCAAGGGTTGCTGACGACGTAACTTATTTCTTCAGACCTGCCCACGCGCGCGCGGCAGCCTTGCGCGACGCGGCGTCGTTCGCCGAAGCCACGCCGCCCTCCTCGGCGCCCCGCGCCTTGAGCGCCGCGAACGCGCGCGCCACCGCCCGATCGAGCGCCTCGGGCTCCAGCTCGCTTTCTCGACCATACAGATCAACGAGAAGACGGGCTCCGCGAACCTCGCCGACCAGCGCGAGCGCCTCTCCGCAGCCGAGAGCCAAATCGAGGTCGGTCGCAGGGGCGCGAAGATCGATCCCCTCGACCGTACTCATCAGGGAGGGAATCGCCCCAGGGAACGGGGCCGAGGCGAGGCCGCGGGCGGCCGCAGCTCGGATCTCTGCATTCTTACTCTGGAGAGCCAGAGCCAGCGCCGGAGCAGCGCGCTCGTCGCCGATGCGCCCGAGTGCACGCAGCGGCTCGGCTCGATGCTTGGGATCCCCAGCAAGCTCGAGGAGTCGCGGGACCAGAGGCGCCGCCAGCGGGCCGAGCCACCCCAGTACCTCCATCGCGCGAACCCTTGTGTAAGGATCCCGTTCGAAGAGCGCCGCCTCGAGCGGCTCAAGGGCCGCTCGCCCGGACTTTGATAGCACATATCGAGCCTCATCCACCTTTCGCAGATTTGGATGGTTGAGTAGCTCCGCAGAAGTTAGAAATGCAAGTCGAGCCTCGGGGGTCGGACTCCCGGCATCGCTGCGAGAAATCCCTTCGGCACGCCAGCGCGCGCCCAAGGCGTCGAGGGCTGCGAGCAGAGCTGCGACCTCGCTCCCTGCAGCTAGGATGCCCTCGCGCGCAAGAATCTCCGAGGCGAGCGCGACCGCGTCGGGCACCGTCTCGCGGCGAACGACCTCACGCAGCGCTTCGATTCCGCCGAGACAACCGAGCTTGGCAAGCCCAAAGGCGAGGTAGGCCGCTCCGCGGTCCGTCCCCTCATCTTTGAGTCTCCACAAAAGACTCGGGATGAGGCGCCGGTCACCGAGCTTGCCGGCCGCGAAGGCGCATGCTGACCGCACCTCTTCCTCCCGATCTTCGACGATAGCGTTACCGAGGGCGGCGAGCGGCCTCGCCGTCGGAGGAAAGTCACTCAAGCACATGGCTGCAGCCGCCCGCTCAGACGCTGGGCGCGCTCGATCCAGGAGCAGCTCACAAAAAGCAGCCGATGCCTTCGCCGGCACTTGCGCCAGTGATGTACGCGCGACCCGACCGATCTTCGAACGCGGGTCGCTGATGACCGCAAGTGCGAGGTCCATTGTCTCCGGGTCGACGGAGACCGATTCGGACGCCCGCGAGGCCGCCACAATCTCTCGCTCGAGCGCACTTCGCAAAGCGGAGAACCGGTCGGAGTACTCGATCGGTGGCGTTGTTCCCGCTTCGGCCGACGGCTGGTCCGGAGCCCTGCCACACGCCACGAGCGCCACGAGCGCGACGCTTCCTCCGAGGAACCTCATGGGACTTTCACCACTCGTCGGTGCACTACAAATGCCTTCTTCTCGGCGAACGATTTCTCGTCGTTGAGAATCTCGGCAGGCTCCGTCGGGAACGGAATCTTCTTGTACGTCAGCACAACTTCGACCTGAGTGCACTCGGGCAGGAGCTCGAGGGAATAGCTTCGCTTCACGCCATGGGGTAGAAGTGTACTCTCCGGCCGCTTCTCCAGCAGCGGACTCTCCTCGCGGTAAGGAAGGCCCGCAGCAGCGCCCACTTGATCTCTGTAAGGATTCCGGAGCCGGTCGAGGCGGGAGAGGCGCACCAAGCTGCCGTCGTCACGAAGCTCTCGGACCAGGAGATCCGCCGCACGGGAACGCTCATCGGTCGGAAAGTGATGCCCCGCGCCGACGTTCTCCAGCGTCGCACGAAGCGTGCGGCCGTCCACAGTTACTGTCAACTCCACCGATTTCTGCAACATATCAATATTTGTTGAGGAGTGGCTGCGGTGGTCCCGTCCCGCGCGCCCCGGCCGCTGCGAAGGCAGCATATGGCAATCGATGCATCCGACTCCGTCCCTCGCGAAGCGAGTCTCCTGCCACTCGGCAATGGTGAAATGTTGATCGTGGCAGCTCGCACATAAATCGGCCGACTTGAGCGCCGGCTCGAGGCGCGGCAGGCATGCGCCGGCCGCGGTCGGAGACGACGCGGCAACGTGGTCTCCCGCCGCGTGGCATGCGGCGCAGTCCACTCCCTCCGAACGTCTCGCCGTGCGGGGAAGCGGCGGCTTCGCGATGCCCGTCTCGAAGACGGGCCGGGGCGCATGGCAGTCGATGCACTGCTCGTTCGCGTATTCGTTGGAGAGCTTTCGAACCTCCGGATTCACAAATGCTCCAGCGTGAGCGGAAGCAGCCCACTCGTCATAAACGCCCGAATGACACTTCTGGCACGCCCTGGCTCCGATCCCTCCAAGCTCGGAGGCCTGCGCTCCCAAAGCGGGCTCGCCATCACCGTACAGCCCGATCGCAACCCACGAGAGCCCAGCGAGGACGAGGGCCGCGATGGTAAGCCGCAATGCCGTATGCATAGTGAATTATCCTAGGATCCAAGGCAGAGCAACAAGACGAACGCGCACGCTGCTTCCCACAGCGGCCCCCTGAGGCGCCGCAATCCGCAGTTCGAATCCTGCGCCGGTCACTGTAAGCATCCACCGCGTGCCATCCCAGTGGCGCGCCGTGATTCGCGCCGTTGCACCATCGGCATCGAGCGCGACGTGCTCCGCCGAGACTGCATATTTCACTTTCCCGTCTGGACGGCCCGCCGCATCCACTTGCCCGATCGGAGTCACGAGCTTGCCGCAGGCAATTTCTCCATCAAGCACTGAGTGTTTGCCCACAAAGGACGCCACAAATTCCGTCGCCGGATAATTCACCAGCTGCTCCGGCGTCGCCGTCTGCTCGATGCGTCCCTCCCGCAATACGCAGACCCGGTCGGCCAGCGACAGTCCCTCGCGCTGGTCGTGGGTCACATGCAACACACAGATCGACCGTTCGCGCGGAAGCGCGGCGAGCTCCGCTGCGAGCTCCGCACGCAGCGCTTCGTCGACTGCGCCGAGGGGCTCATCGAGAAGTAAGCATCGCGGTTCCAGGACCAGCGCGCGCGCGAGTGCGAGGCGCTGCTGCTCACCGCCGGAGAGTTCCGACGGTCTGCGCCGCTCCTTTCCCCCGAGCCGAAACCGATCGATGGCGGCCGCGGCGCGGCGCGATCGATCGGCTGCGCCCATTCCTGACTGCCTCAGCACAAATCCGAGATGCTGCTCGACCGACATATGTGGCCAAAGCGCGAGGCTCTGAAAGACGAAACCGACGCCGCGCCTCTCGGGCGAAATATGGGTAGCCGTCGACGAGACGACGACTCCATCCAAGCGGATCTCGCCGGCAGCGAGCGGCACGAGCCCCGCGATGGCGCGAAGAAGAGTGGTCTTCCCCGAGCCGGAGGGCCCGAGCAGAACGTGGTAC
Organism: Planctomycetota bacterium; assembly: GCA_016792805.1. Taxonomy (GTDB): domain Bacteria; phylum Planctomycetota; class UBA1135; order UBA1135; family JACQFD01; genus JAEUHX01. The sequence goes on along the minus strand of JAEUHX010000089.1, from coordinate 17,719 downwards.
TCGCCGCATGCGATCGACAGATCGAGCCCGCGCAGCACGGCGCGTCCGCCGAGATCGACTCCTGCGCCCACCAGCTCGCACGCCACAGTCACTGGGGCAGCTCCATCCGTCGGCCAAGCGCCACTCGCCATAAGAGCCATGGCGCCGCCGTGAGAAACACCAACACGAGCGAGAGCGCAGCAACGAATTGTGGCCGGTTAAAGTGAATCGCGTTATAGATCCGGAAGAGGACGCTTCGATTGCCCTGGGGAATGAGTACGATGGCGTCCAACTCGCGCATCGAGAAGAGAAATACAAGCAATGCCGCAGAGGCAATGGACGGAGCCGCGACGGGAGCGGCGATGCTCCACATCCGCCTCCACGGCGAGACGCCGGCGATTCGAGCCGAGTCTTCGAGGTCCGGGCTCTGCGCGGCAAGTCCCGCGATAGCCGATGTGTGGGCAAATACCAAAAATCGCGCGGCGAAAGCGGCGACCACGATGGCGGGGCCGTCGTAGACCCAGCTCGCTGGCCCGGGCCGATTCCAAGTGCGGATCAGCCCAACCCCGAGCGCGATGGCCGGCAGCGCCATCGGGAGAAGCGCAATCACTTCCACCGCACGCTCCCCCACGACGCCGCGCCGGATCGTGCTCCAGCAGACCACAAAAGCCACAACAGTGGCGAGAGCCGCCGCGGCGGCGGCGCATCCCATGGACCGAAGGACCTCTCCACGCGCTTGCGACAACGCCTCCTGGATGACCGAGACTGATCCCGCCGTGTACAGAAGGCATGCGATGGGGATGACGCAGGAGAGCAGAAAAGTGAGAATCACTCCCCCGACCGCAACGACACGCCAGCGCCCAATCGCGAGCGGAAGCGGAGTCTGGAATCCCGCGCTGGAGATCGTGACCGATCCTCCGCGGCGCCGAAATACTGATAATCCCGCCATTGCGAGAGCCGCCAGCGCCGCAGGCGGAAGCGCGGCCGCGATGGCACCGCCTGAGTCTCCTTCGCGCTGCCAACGAGTGAAGATCTCATTGGCATATACATTTACTTTTGTCCCTACGGTCGAGAGGTAATCGGGCACCGCGAAGTCGGAGACTGCAAACACAAATACGGCCACAGCGCCGGAGAGAGCGGAGGGCGCAGCCAGCCGAAGTGCGAGCCGCACGCGCGCGCGCTCGCCGCCGGCGAGCAGCGCGGCCTCCTCCTGGCGCCGATCGATCGATTCGAGGGAAGCCGTCGTCAAAACGGCAACCATCGGAAAGTAGGCAAGCGAGAGCACGACCACCATGGCCGCAGGCCCGCGAAGCTCCGAAGCCGTGGTCCACGCAATCGCATGCACGAGCGGCGGAATCAGAAGCGGCACCACGAGCAGCGACCGCACGAGCTTTGCCAGCGATGATTGAGATCGCGCCACCACGCATGCACATGTCACTCCCAAGAAAAGTGCACCCGCAGCGGAGCCGACGCCGAGGCCGAGCGTGTTCGCGAAGAGCTCCCATTCACGCTCCTCGTCCAGGACGGTGCCGAGCGAGGCGAAGGAGAGCTCACCTCCGGGAAAGAACATTTCTCCGAGGAGCGTCACAAATGGGACCACGGCCAGGATCGCCAGCAGCACCCATCCCGTGGCCGCGATCGGGGCACGTCCCATCATCGCAGGAACAGTTTCTTCAGCTCGTCCTGCCGCGCATCGAGCTTCGCCGCCACGTCTTCATACTGAACGAACATTCGGTGAATGTTTCCGAGCGGCGGGAATCCCTTGGGTCCGCGAAGCGCCGGACGCACAGGAAGGTTGGCCGATGCCGACGCGGCGAGCCGCTCCTCGACGGCCGCGTCGAGAAGTGCATCGATCAGTTTCTTACCATTCTCGGGGTTGGGGCCTCCGGCGATCAGTGCAATCGAGTTGGGGAGCACGAGCGTGCCCTCGCCGTCGGAGTCGGGAAACACCACTTGTACTGGCTTGCCGTTGAGGCGCTGCGACTCCACGTCGTCCGTGTCCGTCAGACCCCAGGCGAGCTTTCCGTCCGCGACGAGCCGAGCGACCGGCCCGTTGCCCGACTCGAGCGATACGCCATTGGCGATGAGACCCTCACAGAAAGCGCGCATCCGCTCCTCTCCCCAGATCTCGAAAAGCGCAGAGAAGTGGCTCAGCGTGGTTCCGGCGAGAGGCCGCGCGATCCCCACTTTTCCCTTCCATTTCGGATGAATGAGATCTTGCAGCGACCGCGGCATCTCCTCCTTGGGGACAAGCTGCGTATTCACAATGAGCACACGCGCGCGTGCCGCAAACCCTGTCCAGCACCCCCCGGCGTCCTTCCACTCCGAAGGAATCGCCGCGGCGGATGGGCTTCTGTAAGGAGCGAGCACGCCGGCTTTCTTCAGCCGAAGCGTATGCACGATCTCGTTGTTCCAAAAGACGTCGCACCGCGGACGCGACTTCTCCTCGAGAAGTGTCCGGACGAGGCCGACCGTCTTCGCCGCCTCGATGTCGAAGACCGGCCGCACGTCGAGACCGAGCCGTGTGCCGATCTCCTTCAGCAGCGGCTCGGCGTGCTCCTGGTCCGCCGAGCAATAGATCACAACTTCCGATTTACTGCAGGAGGCTATAAATAGTGATAAGCCAATAAAAATCGCGGCGAAGGTTTGGGCAGGACGAAGCATGGGCGGTTCGCTCCAGCAGCGAGAGCGAGCCTCGCGGCCCATTCTCGTCGGAACAAGTGGGGTTCGCCATCGCCGAGCGGCGGTGACGGCGCCCGCACTAGAGTGCCGGCTGCGACCGTCACCTGCTCTGCCGGCGTCGATCCTCCCTCGCGTGGTGAGTGGAACCTCGCCGCGGCGAGCGCCGCCATTGCGCAGGGGTCGGGGCCGGGCGAGATCGCGGACTCGGCGCCTCCGGCCCCGAGGGAATTCCGGGGAGCCCGTCTCCAGGGATACGCGCCAGAAGCACGAGCCGCCCGCCGTAGCCCGATGCAAGAATCTCATCGGTTTGATTGCGCCCGTCGAGCTCCGCGCAAGAGAGCCAGTGGCCTTTATCACGATCCTCGAAGATCACCGATACGGTCCAGGGCTCTCCCTTCCTTCGCGAGAGAAGCTCGACGCGCTTCGAGTAGCCAAAGACCGCAACAGTCTCGACCGCCGGGTCTGCATCGAATCGTCCGGCGACGATTCCGCGCGGCCCCTGCGGCCCGGCATAGATGATCTCCCGAGTCCACTCATCCGACGCGGCGCGCTCGAGCCGCAGAACCACTCCGTCATCGCGAGTCACATAAAGCACGAGGGGCGCTCCGGCCCTCACGGGAGCGAGCGCAATGCGCCCAAGCCCCATGAGCTCCTTCGCGATCACGCGCGACTCGAGCCCGCCGCCTTCCGTCATGCGAAGCAATAAAACCTCGCCTTGCCGGCAGGCCGCGGCGATCCAGGGCGCTTCGCCCGCGGCCGCAGGCAGCAAGAGCGCCTCTCGAACACGGCCGCCGAGCTTCGGGAGCGGCACGACGTCGAAGCCGAGGGCCTCCGACGCGCGCGGCCGAAGATCGAAGACGTTTCCAGCATGAGTGAAGATCAGCAGTTCGTTGCCCGGCCGCGACGGTAGCAGATCGCCGCCGATGGAAGTGTGGATCTCCTGAGCCGGGAAGCGGGCGACGATCGACGTATCAAATCCTCCCTCGGGGTGAGCGAGAATCTGATAGAGATTTCCCCTCTTTCCACCTGTATAGATTTCCCGCCCCGGGCGTCGCGGATCGAGGTCGACGTGGGAGAAGGAGCCGAGCCACTCGCCGTCCTCGACAGTCTGATAGGGGGTCCACTTGCCGCTATAGGACGTCAGGAGAATGCAATGCCCCTTGTCATCTAACCCGAACGCATCGAGCGCCCCGTATTGTGGGTAACAATCGACAGCGCCGTTCGTCCAGATCCCAATATTCCCGTTGTCGTGGACGAGCGCCGCGGTCCATCCCGAGCGGGCGCCCAGTGACTCCGCGATCTCGTCGTGGTGGACGGCGGGACGCGCGTCGGAGACAGCGGGTTCTCGAACGGAACAGGCAGTGCCCACGAGTCCCAGTGCGATCGCGATCGCCGAAGGGAGGATGCGAGCGCCGCAGCGATCTCCTGGCAGCCAGTGGCAGTAGTATTCCGCGAAGCGAGCGCGAGGTTTTTTCGTGAGATCGAGGAGGGCCGTCGCAGGCGGAGCCCATGGGTTCCGTCGAGGCGGTCCGAGGATGAGATCGCAAAGAAGCCCGCGTGCGCAGCTCGGAGGACGATTGCCAAGGACTGCTCGGTCCGGAGCCGAGACCGCGAGGGCTCTGGGGGGCGGAGAGACCCGACTCTCCGCTGCGTCTGCCGGCCGGCAGACGATCGCCGCGCAATCGACCCGCTGCGCGGAGGCTTTCGATGCTTGACGCCGAAGCAATTTCAAGAAAAGGGACATGCGCATCGGAGATTATCGTGGAATCGGTAGCCCGACTGCCGTCCGCGTCACCGTGCGCGGAGGGAAACTGCGGAGTGACGCGCGTCGAGGGCCGGCTAGCGCCGAACTCAATTCCCGGCATTCTTCTCAGCAGGCCTTTCCGACCCCGCATCGCGATCCATGCAGTCTCTCGTTTTCGCCGCCATCGCAATGCGTCTCATGGTTACAGATACTCAATCTCCTGGCGCGAGTTCGAGCTCCCCTGCGTCGCGGCCTGCGGGCGAAAGCCAGGACAGCACGCCCGCCTCAGCGCCCGCGTCCAAGCCCGGTCCGGAGTCGAGAAAAGAGGACAAGGGTTTCTACGTCGAGGCGCGCTCGACGGGAACGCGCCGCGATACCGAGCCTCCCCGATACGTTCGGCGGCTTGGAGTGACGCCCATCGAGGATCTCTCCTGGCTCGAACTCGGGCTCGATTATCGGCTGCGGTACGAGTACAGGGACGACGACTTCCGCCGCAATGATCAGGTCTTCGATGACCCGTTCATGAAGCGCACGCGCGCCTATGTGGGCGCGAAGGATAAGTTTGATCCGTTCCGCTTCGGTGTTGAGTTCGAAGATGCGCGGCGCGCCAATAGCCAGTTCGCCGAGGATGACCGAGACGTCAATAAAAACGAGATCATCCAAGCATTCGGCGAGCTCTACTTCGAGGATGCGCTCGGAAAGGACCGCCCGTTCCGGGTGCAAGTTGGGCGCATGGCATTCGAGTACGTCGACCGCCGGCTCGTTGCACGAAACGAGTGGAGAAATACCACCAATAACTTCGAGGGTGCGCGCGTCATTCTCGGCCAGCAGAAGAACGACTGGCAGCTCGATCTCTTTGCTTTGAATCCCGTCCGGCGGCGCATCGATCTCCCAGACAGCGCGAATGGCGAGCAGCAGTTCTACGGAGCTGTCGGAGACATTCGCGCATGGTCCGACGTCGTGACGCTGCAGCCTTACTATTTCCTCCTGCATCAGGACGGCACCGCGAAGACCATCAATCGGGAAATTCACACGGTTGGTCTCCGCGGCTACGGCGTCGCCAAGGCCCCGGGCTTCGACTACGACCTTCAGCAAATTATTCAGTTTGGCAATAGTAACGAGCGGACACATCAGGCGTGGGCCGCCACCGCGGAGGTCGGCTACGCCTTCGAGGGAGACTGGAAGCCTCGAGCATCGGCCTTCATCGGATACGCCAGCGGCGACCGCGACCCAAACGATTCCAAGAGCCAGCGGTTCGACCGCCTGTTCGGATTCGCCAGGCCTTAGTCTAACAATGATTACATTCAATTCGAGAACGTGATCGCGCCCAAGGTGCGATACGAATTCCAGCCCCACGAGCGGCTGGCGATCGACGCTGGATACAACACCTACTGGCTTGCAGCCGCGAAGGACTCCTGGGGTGCAGCGCGGCTCCAGGATAAGACGGGAGACAGCGGAACCTTCCTCGGACACGAGTTGGACGTTCGGTTCCGAATCAAGGTCTGGGACCGGATCGACATTACCATTGGGTACGCACATTTCATCCCCGGCGGTTTCCCGCGGAGTCTCGGGAAGAATAAGGACTCCGACTTTCTCTATGTGGAGCTGTCCCCACGCCTCTTGAAGTAGACACGTCGTGTTGGCCCGCCCCCTCGATGGGCGGCGCATCACAGGACGCAGCGCCTCAGCGAAGCCGCACTTCGATCTCCGCCGGCATTTTGCGCCGGAGCAGCAGCATCGTTCCGTCGGGCGCCGCCTGAACCTTATAGTTGCGCCCTTCGTGCTCCTTGAGCACGCCGTACTTGAGCGTGGTACCGTCGGGCGCGAGATGGCGCTTCACGGATGAGTAGCGTCCCGGAATTGTGCGATCGAATGTGGCGCGCACGGCCGGAGGCACCTCCTCGAGCGTGATGGTCAGCTCCGTCAGCGTCACGCGGAGCGCCTCGTCGAAAGTCGGCTGATACTCCTTGCCGCCAGCGCGAAGAGTGAGGTCGTAGCGGCGCTCGTACGGCTCGAAGTACTGCTTGATCGTTCCCTTGACGAAGGTGCAGCCCGGGTAGAGGGCGCGCGCCGCGCTGCGAACGCGCTCGGGGATCTTGTCGGCGTCGACTTCGAACTTGATCAGGAGCAACTTCTCGTCGTCGTCGAGCGCGAGCCGAAGTCGGCGCTCCCCATCCATGAGATCGGTCAAGGCCGGCGTATCTGTGGGAAACTGGCGCGATGCGCACGAGATCGACGGAACAGCAACAAGTATGGTCAGGATGAACGCCAGGGTGTGCATGGGATTTCGAGGCTTCTCGGGGCTCTCCCATACAGAGCCGCGCGTCGCCGTCACGAGGGACCCCGCTCCGTCAGGGGGTGTGACGTCCCTGCTCGCTGCGCTAGCGGCAACGGAGCCGCGCATCGCCGCGGGTTCCTCCATGGTCTCGAATCACGCGTTCTTACTCATCCTTCCCGCACTGCCGGCCCTCGTCCTCGCGCAGGAGCCGGCCTCGGCTCCGTCGTCGCAGGCGGCCGACCGCGGCGGAATGGCGAAGCCCGAGCGGCTCGAAGGAACTGTGGTGACCGCGACGCGGCGCGATGAGAAAGTGTTTGATGTTCCGCAAACCGCGTACGTCCTCGACGGCGATGATCTTAAGTTTCGAAAGCTCACGAGGAATCTCAATGAATCGCTCGTCGGGGTTCCCGGAGTGATGAATCAGCGTACGTCGCTCGGACTTGGGTCACCCTTCCTGCGCGGATTCGGAGGTTACAATACTCTGCTTCTCGTGGACGGCATTCGAATCAACAGCTCGGTGCAGCGGTCGGGGCCGAGTCTGTGGCAGAACACCGTGGATCCGTTCATGGCAGAGCGCGTCGAGGTCGTGATGGGGCCCGGATCGGTTCTGTATGGAACCGACGCCGTGGGCGGAACCATCAACGTGATCTCCAAGCGACGCACGAGCTTTGAGGAGGGGCTCCACGCCTCCGCATCGAGCTTTTCGCGCTTCGAAACCGCCTCCAAGTCGTGGATCCACCGGGGAGAGATCAGCGGCAACGTCGACGACCGCTTCGGCTTCTTCGTGGGAATGACACAGAAAGACTTCGGTGATCTTCGCGCAGGCGGGCTCACGGGGCTTCAGGAACAGACGGGCTACTCGGAGACCGACGCCGACGGCCACTTCGAGCTTCGCTTGTCCGATGAGTGGCGTCTGCACCTCGTTTACCAGCGCGTCGACCAAGACGACGTGCCGAGGACAAGCCAAACAAAATCGGCTGAGAGTTTCTTTGGCACTGCAGTCGGCACCGATTTGAAGCGGGACGAGGGATTCCGGCGCGATCTCGCTTATGTGAGAGCCGAGCGCCGGGAGTCCGGGACCTCTGTAAACTCCGATCAGTTCACCGTCTACTGGAGCGGGCTCGAGCAGACGCTGAATCGCCTGCGCACTCCGACGCGCCGCGAGTTCTCCGGCGCCGATTCCGACACGCTCGGGGCCTCTTATCAGATGGTGCGCGAGTCTTCCGCGGGCGTCTGGACGGCCGGGGTCGACTATGCGCACGATTTCATTCAGAGCTTCAAGCGCAATTTTCAGACGGGCGCCGCAACGACCGTTGACGTGCAGGGGCCGTCGGGCGACAACGCCGGCGCCGACTACGCCGCGATCTTTGCACAGCTTCAAGCTCCCGTCGGCAAGCTGGAGTTTACTCCCGGCCTCCGAGTGAGCTACAACCGGGCGTTCGCTGGCCAGGTCGACAACCCCGAGGTCGCGGGCGCGCTTGTAACGACGCCCAATAATATTATCGATTTCGACCGGAGCTGGACCGAGCTGACCGGAAGCTTTCGCGCCATGTACCGCGCCAACGAAGATCTGAACTTCTACGCCGGAGTCTCCGAGGCGTTCCGCGCTCCGACCGTGGGTGACCTCTCAGAGTTCCAGACCCAGAGCGTCGTCTCCTTGCCGGATACGCAGCTCGATCCCGAGCGCTACCTTCAGGAGGAGATCGGGTTCAAGGCGCGCGGTGATCAGTGGTTTCTTCAGGGCGCCTACTGGCTCACTCAGATCGACGGCAGCATTGTGACAACTCCGACGGGCGAGCTGATCGGCGGCGTCCCCGTGGTCGACAAGTCGAATGAAGGCGACGGCTATGTGAACGGGATCGACCTCCAGGGCTCGTGGCGATTCCATCCGAACCTGACGGCGTTCGCGTCGGCCTCCTGGATGGAGGGCTACGTCGACGAGGTGCTGTTGCCTTCGGGCGGCGTGGAGCGCAATCCGATCACGCGCGGAATGCCACTAAACGGAGTCGCCGGCCTGCGCGTGTCGACCGAAGATGGGCGCTTTTGGGCGGAAGGGTGGGTGCGCGCCTCCCAGAAGCAGGACAAACTCTCCAATCGCGACAAGACCGACACGCTTCGGATTCCGCCCGGCGGCACGCCGGGGTTCTTTGTCACCAATTTTCGCGCCGGAGCCGAGCTTTGCCCCAACGCGAGCCTCTCCTTCGCAGTGGAGAATATCACCAATGAGAACTACCGAATCCATGGGAGCGGCCTGAACGAGGCGGGCACCAACTTCGTCCTGGCGCTTTCAATCCGTTTCTGAACCTCTTGCAACTCTCTCACCGAAGAAATCCGCCCATGTTCACTCCTCGCGCAATTATTGTTGCTTCCGCCGCTTTGCTGCTGTTCGGAGGCGGCCTTGCCTGCAAGTCCCACATCTACGGGCCGAGGGAGCCGCTTGCTGGGGCCACGCGCCGCTGGACCTTCGACGACGACACGCCCGGCCGCTCCGCGGTGGGATTCCGCACCGTCGCGGGCACCTTCACGGTGGCCGACGACGCCCATGCTTTCTCGGGAGCGCGCACGTTGCGGCAAGTCGGCGTCGTTCCCGAGCGGGAGTACACCTATGCAACGGTGGATGGAATCTCCGCGGCCGATCTGCAGCTGCGTGTGCGGTTCCGCTTCGAGTCCGGCGAGATCGATCAGGCCGGCGGCCTCATGTTCCGCGTTCAGGACGCCAAGAATTATTACCTCGCCCGCGCCAATGCGCTGGAGCAGAACGTGCGGCTCTATCGCGTCGTCGATGGCGTCCGAGAGCGGCTTGGCAATTATACGCTCGAGGGCATGCGGGCTGGCCTTTGGTACACGCTTGAGATCGAAGCCCGCGGCGAGCGGCTGTCTGTACGCTGGAACGGTGAGTTCGTTCTCCAGGCCACGGATGGAGCTTACAAGACGGGCGGCATCGGCATCTGGTCGAAAGCCGACTCCATCACGGCCTTCGACGATCTCGAGATGGCGCCGTAGGGAGAGGGGTTCGTTCCGCCTAACGCGGAGCGCCCGTGGAGGCCACAATTTCTCCCGACGCTCGCTCGACGAGAGCGAGCGTCGAGCGCCCCGCCGCAACCGGAATCGCCAGCGAGCGGCCATCGACCGTGACCGTGCGCACCGCGTCCTTCGGCGTCTCGTTCACACAGATCACGAGTGCACTTTTCGGCGCCAGCAGCACACGCGCCGCGACCGGCACATCTGAAGGGTGAGTCTCGACGCCGGCCGATCGCAGCGCGGCCTCCAGCAGCGCCCGCAGCGGCTCCAGCTCCAGAGCGAATTCGAGCGGAAGCGGGTGATGCCACAGAACGCCCGGGAGGCGCCCATCCTCGCCGACCACCGGCTCCAGCACGTCGGAGCGGAGCAACCACTCCGGCTTGCGCGCGTCGAAAGTTATCCATCCTCCGGATCCTTCGATCGCCGGCCGATTCTGTGAGCTCACAGTTCCCCATCGGCACGGCTCCCGCAGCGCGACGGCTCTTCCGGAGTTCACCACTCCGAGCGCCGAAAGCGCGTCGGAACTTCGCCCGTAAGGATCCCCTTCGATCACGCCGGTGAAGAGCACTTTGGTGCCCGCGCGCGACGCCGCGAGGAGCGCATGCGCCGCCGATTCCTCGAGCATTTCGGCCGTCGGCACGATCACGAGCTTGGCCGCGCGCAGCCGCTCCGCTGTAACTGTAAGCTCCGAGATCGCCATCGGCACCACGCCGAAACGCTCCGCCAGCATCCGCACAATATGCTTCGTGCCGTCGAACCCGTTGGGCCGCCCGGCGAAGAGGCGCGAATGGGGCAGCACCAAAATCACAGAATCCGGCTCGAAGTCGTCGAGCAGCGGCGCCGCCTGCTCGAAGAACTTCCCAAACTGTGACATCGCGCGCAGCTCCGGCTTCGCGGTCCCATCCGGCCGGAAGATTCCAATCACCGCCTCGTTGTCGATCGGCTGATAAGGATTGATATTCCACGCCCATTGGATGGAGCCGCCGCCGCGCGCCATCCAAGAGTAGGCGAGCTTGCGCTCGAGGAGCCGCGCCGCCTCCTCCGGGTCGCGCCATGGACGGCCGTCCAGATCCTCGAGCCGCATGAGGCCCGTCTCCTGGATCACGCTCGGCTTCTCCGGAACTTTTGTTACGACTCCGTCCCACAGCAGATCTTCATTATTCCACCAAGTGTGGACGGAGGTGTAATCCACGGCCGCGGCGTAGAGCTGCTGCGCGGGGCGCACCCAGGTCCCGCCCTCGTCCTGCCCGAGCGTCACCAGGAGATCGCCCGACGCGGCGCGCAGGGTCGACCGCAGATCCGCCGCCCATCGCGCCACGGCATCATTGCTGAATCTCACAAAATCGCCCGCCTTTCTCGGTCGACGCTGATCGCGAACCGCCGAGTGTGTGAGCTCCTCGGGGCGCGGCATCGCCATCGGCTCCGCCGACGCGTCTCGCCAACGCTCGCGGAGGAGGAGCGGATCGTCGCCGTGCCGTTCGATCACCCACTTGGCCCAGGCGCGCCGCTCCGATTCGTCGCCGATCGGCCGATTCGACCACAAATGCTCCGGCGGGCAGTAGCTCGGCTCATTGATCAGATCCCAATGAACCCAGCCGCAGTCGCGGTAGCGCCGCGCCACGGCAGTGAGCAGCGCCTTCTGTCCCTCCAGCGCGCGCGGATCCAAGAACGGATTGGTGCCGCCGAACATCGGCGGCTGAAATGCAAAGAAATTAAAGCAGACCACAATTCCGTGCTTCGCTGCGCAAGCCACATACGCGTCGAGGGCGCGCAGCACGCTCTCGTCGACCGCCCCGGGGTCGAGCATCGCCCGCTGCCACCCCGTCCAGAGACCGGTTCGCACGAAGTTCACTCCGAGACGCTTCATCTCCAGGAAGTCGCGATCCCAAACGGCGGGATTCGGCTCAAAAAGAAACTTTCGGTGCACGTCGGACGCCATGTAGGTCGTGCCGACGATGGGGAACACGGCCCCATCTTTCCGCAGCCAATCGCGCGAAACTGTAATTCGGGGCGAGTTCTTCGGAATCTCCCCCGCCACGCCGACGACGAGACTTCGGGGCTGCCCGGCGCTATCCACAAAAACTTCCCATCGGGAGATTCCCTCGCCCGTCGAAAGCTCAACATTCCCGACTCGCACTTCGGGCGGTCCGTGCAACTCCACGGCGATGGGCTCGCGCTTCGAGCCGTCGGCCGGAATCGGCCGCACGAGCGCGCGCTCGACGGGGCGCTCCCCCGGCTGCGGGCGCGGCCGACGATAGGTCACTCGAAGATCCACTTTTCCGGATCCGTTCACGGCGGCGAACGCGGGACGCGCGTCGAGCTCCGCCGCTCCCTCGAGCGCACGCTTCACGCAGGCGCGAATGGTCGCTGCGGAGAGCACGCCGTCTTGGGGCGCCAGCACCCAGCGCCCGCCCGCTTCGGAGCCGCGCAACCGGTCAATCTCCACAATGGGCGCCGCCACCGGAACCTGTGTCTCGGGATCCAACAGATGGAGCAGCGGACGCACGACGCCGTCGCGCGGGCCCGACGTGCCGTCCTCCTTCTCGAAGTCCTTTTTTGTGGCAAGACGTATCGTGAGCGCAAACACGCGGCGCATGTGTGAGGGCGGCTCCGCACTCCAAGCCGCTTCCTCCCGGCGAAGAGTCCAACTCTCTTTTGTTGGAATCTCGTCGACGGGTCCGATCAACAATTCGTGGGCGAACGTCGGCTGATGGGGCCCGACGGCCCAGCTCCCTTTCGATGGGTCCTTCGCGTCGGCCGCCGCCCAGCGCACCGGCGCGTGGAACGGCGCGCCGCCCAGCACGACGAGCCCGCCGCCGCGTTCCACGAACCAGCGGATCGGTTGCCACGCCGAGACGGGGAACGCGCTGCCGTAGGGCAGCACAAGCAAGTCCACATTTCGAAGGCGCAGCTTCTCGGCGAGCTCGGCGGGCGTTGCGAACGTCACGATCGGAAGACCGCCAAGCGCTTCGTCGAGCACCGCGTCGGGGATCGCCGGCGCGTCGACCGTCGGAAACCCCTTGGCTCGGAAAATGGCCGCCTTCATGGGGCGCGCAGGATCACGCTCGTCAGGGAGATCGATCTTCCCGGGCGCGTCGGGCGACGCGGCAGGTGCCGATTGGGCGGCGCTGAGCCCTGGCATCGAGAGCGCGGCGAGCAGCAGTGCGCGGAATCGGCGCGAGTTCACCATCGGAGAATCCTCGGGGTTCGCCGGGCCCGGTGGCAAGCGACTCCAGCGTGGAAGACGCGCGCGCCTCCGCCACAATCCTGCTGATCCGCCGAGCGCCGGCGGGCGTAAGAACCGCGCTGTGAATTCCGCCCCTGCCCAGAACGGATCTTCCTCGAGCGATGCCGGCTACGAGCGCGCCGTGCGCGACGTGTACGCGGCGGCCGCCGCCGAGCCCGATGCGTCGCTCTGCTGCGTCGCCGGCACGGCCTGGCAGTTGCCGGGCCTCGACGTGCCGCCGATCCTGCATGAGATGAATTACGGCTGCGGGTCGACGGTCCATCCGTCCGACCTGGCTGGCGACGCGCCGATTCTTTACGTCGGCGTCGGCGGCGGACTGGAAGCGCTGCAGTTCGCCTACTTCCGGCGGCGCAAGGGCGGCGTGATCGCGGTCGATCCCGTTGCGGAGATGCGCGAAGCCGCGGCGCGCAATCTCGAGGAGGCGGCGCGGCGCAATGCGTGGTTCCGCCCCGAGTTCGTACAAATCCTCGAAGGCTCCGCCGATGCGCTCCCCGTTGCGGACGGCTCCGCGGGAGTCGTCGCGCAGAATTGCCTTTTCAATGTCTTCGTCGAAGGCGATCTGACGCGCGCGCTGGCGGAGGTCTATCGCGCGCTCGCGCCTGGAGGCAAATTTTCCACGAGCGATCCGATTACAACAGAACCGCTCCCCGAGGCGCTGCGGCGAAATCACACACTTCGTGCGCGCTGCGTGTCGGGGTGCATTGGATACGAGGAGTATCTTCAGGCGCTCGAAGCCGCGGGCTTCGGACAGCTCATCGTGCGCGCGCGCCACCCCTACCGATTATTGACTCCGCAGGAGCACCCGGAGCTCGACCACGCGATCCTGCTGGAGAGCCTCGAAGTGCTCGCGGTGAAGGCCGCGAGCAAACATGGGCGCGCGGAGGTGTTCAGCGGTCGGACGGCGATTTTCACCGGCCGCGGACACGCGCCGATCGAGGGCGCGACGTTCGCCTCGGGGATGCCGATGCCCGTCTCGGATCGCATGGCGCGGGACCTCGCGGCTCGCGGCGATTTCCGGGTCACGCCGCCGACCTACTACGCGCGCGCCGCCGGCTGTTGCTGAGTCGCGACCGCAATTCGCAGCAGGGCGCGCGCGCGCACGTCGAGTAAGAATCCGCTCCATGGTTTCCCCAGAGAACCCGGCGCCGCCGGCGCTCTCCTCCGCGTGCGTCGCCGAGGCGCTCGGCACGTTTTTATTGGTTTTCCTCGGCACGGGGTCGGTGCACGCGGCGGTCCTCACCGGCGCGCAGCAGGGTGTGTGGCAGGTGGCCGTCGTGTGGGCCATTGCGGTGGCGCTCGCGATCTATGCGACGGCCGCGATCAGCGGCGCCCACATCAACCCGGCGATGACGATGGCGTTTGCAGCATTCGGCGGGTTCCCGTGGAAGCGTGTGGTGCCCTATGCGGCAGCGCAGCTCGCCGGAGCCGTCGCAGCGGCGGCACTCCTTTCTGTGATCTTCGCTCCGCAAATGGGCGCATTCGAGCGCGCCGCAGGCATCGAGCGGGGCGCTGCCGGCAGCGAGCGCTCGGCGATGTGTTACGGAGAGTATTTTCCAAATCCGGGAACGGGGGTCGACGCGGCGGCTTGGGCGCGGGTGCCCGAGACGTCGGCCATCCTGGCGGAGCTGTCGGGCACGGCGGTGCTCGCATTTGTGGTCTTCGCGCTGACGGAGCGGCGCAACGCGGGCGCTCCCGGCGCCGCGCTGACGCCGGCAGCGATCGGGCTGACCGTGGCCGCGCTGATCTCACTTTTCGCTCCGCTGACGCAGGCCGGCTTCAATCCGGCGCGTGACTTCGGGCCACGCCTCGTCGCCTACGCCCTCGGTTGGGGATCGATCGCGATTCCGGGGCCGCGCGGCGGGTTCTTCTCGGTCTACATCGTGGCGCCGATCGCCGGCGCGCTCCTCGGCGCGGCGCTCTTCCGCGCGACGCTGGGGCGGAGCTACCGCGCGGCAGCCTGAATCGGGGGCATCCGCCGACGCGCGCCCGTCGTACGAACGCGCGCATGGCTCCTCTCTCGACAGCGCTCGCACTCGGCCTCCTGGCGGTTTCGCTCGGGGCGCAGGCCTCTGCGCAGGCGGCGCCGCTCGATCCGTCGGCGGGCTACACGGCGGCGCGCTCGCGGCCCGTGACCCACGACGTAGAGCTCACGGCGGTCGTGACGGCTCCTTCGGGTACCAAGAGGCTACGCATCTGGGTGCCGATCCCGCCGAGCGATGCAGCGCAGAGCGTCGAGTCGAGCGCGTTCGAGACCTACCCGGAATCGGTCGCGCCGGAGTTCGCCACAGAACCGGTCTTCGGGAATCGGTTTGCGTATTTTGAGTTCAAAGATCCGAAAGGTGCACAAATGGTCCGCCACCGGCTGCGCATCACGACGCATGAGCTGCGCTGGAATGTGGACTCTGCAAAAGTGATGTCGGCGGGACCCTGGCCGGCGTCATTCGAGCCCTTCCTGCGAAGCGAGTCGCAGGCCGTCGTCGTCGGCGACGAGGTGACCAAGCTCGCGCGCGACGTGGCGCCGCGGCGGGGCGATGCGCTCGGCGATCTGCGCGGCGTGATGGATTGGATACAACAGAATCTTCGCTACGACCATGCGGAAGCGAGCCTGCAGGCAAGCTCCCAGTGGGCGCTCGCAAAGCGCGCCGGCCACTGCTCCGATTACCACAGTCTCTGCTCGGCGATGACGCGCGCGCTCGGCTACCCGGCGAGAGTCACTTATGGAATCTCCATGCTGCCGAAGGCTTCGCCATCCCATTGCAAGGCGGAAGTGTTTCTGCCGCCATACGGTTGGGTGAGCTTCGACCTCTCGGAGACGCAGAAGCTCTGCGAGAAGATCACAAACGAGACTTCCCTGGAGCGGGGCCGCCGCGCCGCGCTCGTGGAGGCGGCGAAGCGCCGTCTGCTCGCCGGCTACCGGGAGAATCTTTGGTTTCTTCAGACGCGTGGCACGGACTACGATCTGGCTCCGAAGGCCGCGAGAAAAGTGGCTGTCGTGCGCACGATCTATGCGGAGGCGGACGGCCGAGCTCTCCCGGAGCCCGACCCGAGCGATCCGCACAAGCGCGAGTTCGCCTGGATGACTTTGCACAGATTCCTGCCGACCAGCGAAGGCACCCGGCAGTTCACGGATGTGGCCACGCTCGACGAATTTCTCAAACCGCAAAAGTAACAGCACACCGAATGTCCATGCACTTCGACTCGAAATCGCAGAAATCCCAAGAGCGTGCGAGCTTCCTCGTGATTGGCGGATTCCTCGGCGCAGGCAAGACGACGGCGCTGCTGCGTCTGGCGCAGAGGTATCACGAGCTCGGGAAGCGTGTCGGACTGATTACCAATGATCAGGCGGCGCACCTTGTCGACACGGGGACTCTGCGCGTGCGCGGGTTCCGGGTGGAGGAGGTGGCCGGAGCGTGCTTCTGTTGCAAGTTTGACGAGCTGGCACAGTGCGCCGAGCGGCTGCGCGAAGAGGAGCGCCCGCACGTGCTGCTCGGGGAGCCGGTCGGAAGCTGCACAGATCTGGCGGCGACGGTGGTCGCCCCGATGCGCACGATGTATGGAGATCGCTACGACGTGGCTCCGTACTCGGTGCTGGTCGACCCGGCGCGCGCGCGGCAGATCGTGCTCGAAAAGGGGTTCGGCGGCTTCTCGTCGAAAGTTGCATATATCTTTCTGAAGCAGCTCGAAGAGGCGGATGTCCTCTGCCTCAACAAGGTCGATACGCTCACTCCACAATTGCGCGCCGATTTGATGGGCGCGCTTGCGGCGGAGTTTCCGAAGGCGAAAGTCGTCGGGACGTCGGGGCTGACAGGCGAGGGCTTCGAGGAGTGGAGGAAGCTGCTGGATGTCGGCGGGCCGGCCGGAAGGAATATTGCAGATGTCGATTATGACGTGTACGCCGAGGGCGAAGCGGAGCTCGGCTGGCTGAACGCAGCTTGGGAAGTCCGCTCGGAGCGCAGCTTCGACGCCGATGCGCTCGTGCACGACGTCGTGGCGCGCACCTCGTCGCGAATCCGCGCGCTCGGGCATGAGGTGGCCCATTTGAAGGCCATGCTGGAGTCGCCTTCGGGAACGGCGGTTGCCAATTTCGTCGGCGCCGGCTCGACGCCTCATCTGTCGCAGCCGACGCGAGCTGCCGTAAGCGGCGGATTATTAACGTTGAATGCGCGGGTTCACATGGACCCCACGATGCTCCGGTCGCTCGCCGACGCGGAGGTCGCTCCGGTGCTCACGGCCCATCGCGCCGTGGGTCATGCGACCGATGCGTTGTATTTCCGCCCCGGCCGCCCCGTGCCGACGCACCGCTTCACGAAAGAGTGATTCACCAGTTTGGCGCGTGCGTCGGCCAAATAATCCTGGATCCGTGGGGTTGGCGCGTGGAGGACATTTCAAAAGTCATCCGGACTGTGAACGGGCCCTCCAGGGAAATTCCGTGCCGATGCTCTGGGTAGCGATGAAGAATCCACTTCTGAGAATCATCTCCTACAGGCTTTTCTTCATCCGCGCGCGCATGCGCGCGCGAGATCGTCTCGGGCAAGCCCGAGCCCTACGGCAGAACCGATGCCTGCACAGATGCGGGATGGCGTGGAAAAGGGCGTGAGTCAATCTTGATGTGCACTGATGTTGATCGGTAGACAGGATGGTTGGGCCGGCACTCATGAGATCGTGGATTACGTCGCAGGATAGACCAGCGACCCCTAGCCACAGCATGAGGCCGACCCATGACCAAGCTAACACACTTCGTTGGACTCGACGTTCATAAGGACACCAT
>JAEUHX010000045.1 GCA_016792805.1 Planctomycetota bacterium | reverse complement strand
GGAAGAATTGGGCGTGGTCAGTCTTGGCGCGGCAGCGAACAGTCCAAGAGGCCATTCCAGGATTCCTCCGAGCTGCGCGCGGGCCTCGGCGCCCAGCGCGGCGTTGCGCGTCCTCGGCGTAGCTTCTCGCTACGCCTGCGGCTCGCGCCTTGCGCTGAGCGCCGATTCCTCGCGCACGCTCTGCGGAGGAATCCTGTCATGGCCTCCCGATGCTCGGCGGCTCATCGGCTGCGCAGATTCCGACCGGCGCTTCGCGCCAGTCGGAATCTGCGCGCGCCATGGCCTCGCATCTGCGGAACTCGCCGCGCCAAGACCGACCCACGCCCCATTCCAAGCCGTCACGCATGTGTGAAGGCGCAGGTGCGCCAGAATCTGTAAACGTTGCCGTAGGGCGCGGGCATCGCCCGCGACGATCTCGCGCGCGCTTGCGCGCGCGGATGACGAAGCCTGCCTTCGACGGTTGGTCATCGCGCGGGGCAAGCCCCGCGCGATGGGTCGGCGCGTGCGCCGACCCTACGGATCGAAATCTGTGCACGCCACTTGAAGCGGTCGCGCATCGGTGAAGTTGCAAGTGTAAGCTTTGCCGTAGGGCGCGGGCATCGCCCGCGACGATCTCGCGCGCGCTTGCGCGCGCGGATGACGAAGCCTGCCTTCGACGATTCGTCATCGCGCGGGGCAAGCCCCGCGCGATGGGTCGGCGCGTGCGCCGACCCTACGGATCGCAATCTGTGCACATGAAAACTCGGCCTGCGGCCCATTCGAAGCCGGATCGCATCTGTGAAGCTAGAGGTGGGGCAATCTGGCGCGCCAACGTCTCTCGCAATCACTGAGCCGCTGCCGTAGGGCGCGGGCATCGCCCGCGACGATCTCGCGCGCGCTTGCGCGCGCGGATGACGAAGCCTGCCTTCGACGGTTGGTCATCGCGCGGGGCAAGCCCCGCGCGATGGGTCGGCGCGTGCGCCGACCCTACTTATTTTGTGCGGAGGATGCGACGTGGGCAGCGGCCATTGTCCCGGCGAGTGCGCCGGTCGAGAAGGACGCTTGCAAATTGTAGCCTCCGCAGTCGCCCTGGAGATCGAGCACCTCGCCTGCGAAGAAAAGACCACGAATACGCTTCGACTCCATGGTCTTTGGATCGACCTCCGCCAGCGAGACGCCGCCGCCGGTGACCATCGCGCCCGCCCAGGTGACTTCGAACTCACGGAAACGCCAATCCTTCACGAGCCGTACGAGGGCGTCGCGCTCCGTGGCGCGCAGCTCGGCGCTGCGCCGCTCCGCTGGAACCCCCGCAATCTGCAAGTGAAGTTCAACAATGCGCCTCGGCAGCGACGGCCAAAGTGAGTTGCGCGGCGAGCGCGGCCCTTCCGCCTGCGCCATGCGATCGATCTCAGCGCGCGCGTCTTGCACCGCGGGGAGCAGGTCGAGGGCGATCTCGCATGGTCCCTCTGCCGCGACGCGCGCAATCGGATGAGACAAATCGAGCACGACGGGGCCCGAGAGTCCGAAATGTGTGAATAACAGTTCCCCGATCTTGGAGACTGGAGGCTTGCGTGCGGGGAATCCCACAGGCCCCGCCGAGAGCCGGGCCATGAGGGCCACGCCCGACAGCGCCGCCACCGGCGCGCCAGCGAGCTTGATCGGCGCGAGCGCCGGCGCCGGGGGGATCAGCTCGTGTCCGAGGGCGCGCGCGAGCCCGACTCCGGACGTCGGCGTCGGCTTGGGGCCGCCGCCGCCGCCGGCGAGCACGAGCGCCCCGCACTCGATGCGCTGGCCTGCTGCCACAACGCCGCGGACCGCGCCGTCCACTACCACAATTTCCTCGATGCGAGTCCGAAGTTCAATTTTCGCTCCGCTCAGCTGCGCCTCGCGGATGAGCGCGTTCTGCACGTCGGCTCCGTTGTCGGAGAGCGGGAACATCTTTCCGTGCTCCTCCTCCTTCATGGGCACGCCCCGCTGCTCGAACCATGCGATGACTGCGTTGTTATCAAAACGCCCGAGCGCCGTCCGAAGCCAGCGGCCGTTGCGGCCGAAACCGGCGAGGATCGCTTCGTGGCTCCCGGCATTGGTAACATTGCACCGGCCGCCGCCCGCGACGGGGACCTGGCCTCCCGCGAAGGGCCGCCGCTCCAGCACCAGCACCGACGGGTGCCCCGGCGAGCCAGCGGCTTCGATCGCGGCGAAGAGGCCGGCTGGCCCGGCGCCGAGTACGACCACATCGGTGCGCGTGGGCAGCGCAGTCGGCGGGGGAGTGCTCGGTTCGTCGGTCACCCGCGGAGTCTCGCCCGGAGGCCGCGGCCGCGCGCCTGCGCGCCGGCCCCTTGGCCCCCGCGCGAAGCGCCATAGGCCTGCTGGACGGTGCCCACGCGCCGTGGGCGGTTGCGCCGTTGCGCGCGCCCGTCGACATTGCTCCGCCTTGAGCCCGACGTTCACCGATCGCCGCCGCGCCCTCGACCAGTCGCTCCGCGCCCACCCGACGCTCCTCGTCGCCTTCTCGGGCGGCGTCGACTCGTCGGCGCTGCTCGCGGCCGCCGTCCGCGCTCTCGGGGCGCCGGCTGTTCTCGCCGTCACGGCCGACTCGCCTTCGTACCCCGACTCCGACCGCCGCGATGCGCGCGCCTGTGCCGCGGCCCTCGGCGTCGAGCACGTTTTTGTTGCAACGCGCGAGGCGGAGAATCCGCTCTACGCCATGAACGACTCGTCGCGTTGTTACCATTGCAAGACAGAACTTTTTAGCGTGCTCGAGCCCATGCGCGCCGAGCGCGGCTTGAGCGCCATCGCTTACGGCGAGATTGCTGACGACGCCTCCGACTTCCGGCCCGGCCAGCGGGCCGCGCACGAGCGCGGCGTGCTCGCGCCGCTGCGCGACGCAGGATTCACAAAAGACGATTGCCGCGAGCTGCTGCGCCGCGAGGGATTTGCAGCGCTCGCCGAGAAGCCCGCCAGCGCCTGCTTATCCTCGCGCGTGCCTTACGGGATGCCCGTTGTGCCGCAGACGTTGCGCCGCATCGGTATTTGTGAGGAATTCCTCCGCGGGCGCGGCTACCGCACCGTGCGCGTCCGCCACCACGACACCGTTGCGCGCCTGGAGCTCGACGCCGATGGAATCCGCCGCCTGCTCGACCCGGAGGAGCGCGCGGTGATTTGTGCGTACCTGAAGAGTCAAGGATACTCTTACGTCACCCTCGACCTGCAGGGATACCGCACCGGATCCCTCAACGAGACGCTGCGGAGCACATAACGATTTGTGTTGTTGGCGGTGCCTCGGCCGCTGCTGCGTGTGGCGCCTTGCGTGCCCGGTGTCGGAGCGAGTGTGGCGGCGTGAGTGAATTTGTGACGGTCGCCGTCATCCGCGCGCGCACGCGCGCGCTCACCGGTCGGCGCACGCGCCGACCCCACTTATTGGTAGGGGAGTAGCGTGCACGCGCGCGCCGCGGCAGGGAGGGGCGATTCGCTCAGTCAGCTTCATGCGATGAGTGATGCTGGCGCTTGCGGCGCACGGAGCTCGGAGGGCTCTTAGACGCACTCCAAGCCCGCGCTCTACGGCGGGGCTTACAACTTGGCACACTTCTGGGACTTCACAGATGAGGGACGGCAAGGAATGGGGCGTGGGTCGGTCTTGGCGCGGCGAGTTCCGCAGATTCGAGGCTATGGCGCGCGCAGAATCCGATCGGCGCGAAGCGCCGGTCGGATTCTGCGCAGCCAATGAGCCGCCGAGAATCGGGAGGCCATGACAGGATTCCTCCGCAGAGCGAGCGCGAGGAATCGGCGCTCAGCGCAAGGCGCGCGACCGCAGGCGTAGCGAGAAGCTACGCCGAGGACGCGCAACGCCGCGCTGGGCGCCGAGGCCCGCGCGCAGCTCGGAGGAATCCTGGAATGGCCTCTTGGACTGTTCGCTGCCGCGCCAAGACTGACCACGCCC
>JAEUHX010000040.1 GCA_016792805.1 Planctomycetota bacterium | reverse complement strand
GCGATGCTTCATCCGGCGGCGCATGCGCCGCCGAATCGTCGCGGGCGATGCCCGCGCCCTACGGCAAGGTTTACAGATTCTGGCCAACGTTCGCCTTCACACATGCGCGACGGCTTGGAATGGGGCGTGGGTCGGTCTTGGCGCGGCGAGTTCCGCAGATGCGAGGCAATGGCGCGCGCAATTTGCCAGTCGCTTTGTACGGTTTGGATTCGCGCTGAACAGTATTCTTAAAAGTATTTTCGGCGCGTCCACTGAGTAGTATTCCTGAAGTGGGGTCGGCACTTGCGCTGAACAGTATTCCTTAAGTGGGGTCGGCGCGCGCGCCGACCGGTCTCCGCGGGGCGCGCCCCGCGCGGTGGCGAGTCGGTGGTGGGTGTCGTCATCCGCGCGCGCATGCGCGCGCGAGATCGTCGCGGGCGATGCCCGCGCCCTACGGCCGAAATTACACTTTCGCCAAACCTTGCGTCGTCACAGATGCGCGACGGCTTGGAATGGGGCGTGGGTCGGTCTTGGCGCGGCGAGTTCCGCAGATGCGAGGCCATGGCGCTCGCAGAATCCGACTGGCGCGAAGCGCCGGTCGGATTCTGCGCAGCTCATGAGCCGCCGAGCATCGGGAGGCCATGACAGGATTCCTCCGCAGAGCGAGCGCGAGGAGTCGGCGCTCAAGCGCAAGGCGCGCGCCGCAGGCGTAGCGAGAAGCTACGCCGAGGACGCGCAACGCCGCGCTGGGCGCCGAGGCCCGCGCGCAGCTCGGAGGAATCCTGGAATGGCCTCTTGGACTGTCCGCTGCCGCGCCAAGACCGACCACGCCCCATTCTTCCCGAGTCACAAGTCGAAAGTCGTGCGCGCACGCGCGCACACACCGGTCGGCGCACGCGCCGACCCCACTTATCGAATAGGAAATAGCTCGCATGCGCCGACCCCACTGATCGAATGGGAAATCGCACGGACCCGCCGACCCCACCCATCCATCGGGTGGCAGCTCGCGCGCGCCCCGAGAACGCCATCAGGCGCCTGCGAATCCGACTTTACACCCCGCGGCGCAGCTTTCCGTCGAGCCACTTATAGAACGGGCTCCCGTTCTGTAACTTCCAATTCGATTTCGCGCCGAAGTACTGTGCGGCGTTCTCCAAGAACGCGTACGGGACCGCCACGAACGTCCAACGCAGCCGGTCCCGGGCCGTTAGCCCCGGAATCGTCTTCAGCATCTGGCGGTATTCCTTCGCGCGGTTCCAGAAGCACTGCCACATGAACTTCTGCGTCGGAATTGTTTGGATTCCGAAGAGCTGATTCAGGTTCCCGTGATCGAGATACGTGCGCTTGAATTGATACCACATCCGGAATTCGTGGCTGTGGATCACCGGCGCTTCCGGCTCGTAGACAATGGCCCAGCCTGCAAGCAGCGCTGACTTTCCCCAGGCGACGTCCTCCCCGAAGCGCACCTCCGGGAACGGCACCTGCTCCCAAGTTTTCCTTCGGATGCTCGAGCAGACGTTATCAAACGCGCAGCGCTGCAGCCGCTGGATCGGCGCCACCTGTTCCCACTCGCCGGGGCCGAACGGCTCCTGCACCACGCGCGACGCGCGGCACGCGGCCCACGACAGAAGCTGATGCTTCATCACGGGATCGCACTCGGGGCGGGGGAATTGTCGCGTGTAGACACCGCCAACGCGCGGATCCGCGTAATTGCGCACGATCTTCGAAAGCCACTGTTTGTCCGACGGGAGCGCGTCTTGCGTCAGCAGCGCGATCACATCTCCCGACGACTGCGAAATCCCAAGATTTCGCGTGCGCCCGTGCTGAAACGTGCGCTTGTCGATCTGAATGACTTTTGTGGCGATCTTCTTCGACGCTTCGAGCGTGCCGTCGGTCGAGCCCGAGTCGACAACCACAATTTCGGGCTTCGGTCGATAGTCTTGCTCGGCAAGGCGGTCGAGAACCTCAAAATACTGAGGTCCTCCGTTCAGCGTCGGGATGACGATGGAGGCGCGCATCGGGGTGGCGTGGCTCGCGGCGGGAACTGCGGGCGGCGCGTCAGCGGCCGGCCGTCGGCGCGCCCCCTCGCTTCGCCTTCGCGATCAGCTGATCGGCGAGCGCGAAGGCGCGGGAGACGCAATGGTCGGAATTCACATATTCGAACCGGCCGAATCGGCCGAGCGTATCGATGCCGAGCGCGGCCACGCCCGCCAGCGAAGCATCAATTTTCTTTCGGAAATCGAGGTCGAACACGACGTAGGCGTACTTGACCGCAGATGCGTGCGTCATCGCCACGTCGCCCGCCTGGAAGAGGCCCGCGTGCACGAGGCCGTCGACGACCTCCTTGAGGAACGCCGCATCCTTCCGCGGCGCGCCTGCGCTCGTCACTTCCGCCAGGATCAGCCCATGTCCGGGCGGCGCCACGTTCGGCGAATAGTTGGAAAGATAAGTGATCCGGTTCGTCGGCCCCTGTTCGTGCTGGGGCAGATAGATCCACGAGTAGGGAGGCAGGTCGTTGTGCTTCAGCCCGACCGCCACCGACGTGAGCGATGTGTAACGAAGCCGTTCAATGGCGTCTCTCGTTGCGGCGTCGAGCTCCGGTGCGATCTTCGCGAACTCCGGCAGCGGCACCGTCGAAACCACATGGTCGAACAGCTCGCCGTTGACCAGGAATTGTGAACCCTTGCGCCGCACCTCGCGGGCCGGCGTTGCGAGGCGCACCGCGTCGCGCACTCCGGCGCCGATGCCGCGCACGATCGCCTCGAATCCGCCCGACTTCGGATAGTAGAAAATCGATTGATGAGTGTAGCCTTCGGTGCGGATGCCGATCGCCGCGCGCACGACGTCTTCGATGGGGGCATCGGGCACACGCCCTTCGACCCACTCCGTCGACATTTCTTGCAGCGGCGTTTTCCAAATTTTCTCGTTGTACGGCTTCATGAAGATCCGCTCGATTCCCTCGCCGAATCGATAACGGATCCAGTCACCAAAATTCGTCGGAGCTGCGCCGCCCTTGCGGCGCGCGTACGAGGCCTCGAGATACCCCATCAGGCAGGCGAAGGTCTGCTCCTTCGGGAGATCGCCAATGCCGTTTTCGAATGGGTAGTGGACCCACCGGTCGCCGACGCGGATCTTGGTGTGGCGCTCGCGCTGGAAGCAGCCGCCTTCGGTCTGCGCGACCATCCAGTCGAGCACCGGCTTCTCTTTGGAGTAGAGGATGTGGCCGCCGGCGACGTCGTAGGTCCAGCCGTCGACGGATTCGCTGCAGCAGAGGCCGCCGATTTTCGGCGCCGCTTCGAAGACGGCCACGTCGAGCCCCGCCTCGCGGAGCTTCCGCGCGAGAGTGAGACCGGAGATTCCGCCGCCGAGGATGGCTGTTCGCACGCTTGTGTTGGGATGAGGTTGGCCCGGCAGTTTACCCCGCACGCTCCAAGGTCTTCGGTGGCCTCGGGCCGTCGAGTGCGGTTTCATGGGGACTTAAGGTCCAACTTCGAAAAGATTTCGTGGACTCGCCACCGATGCGGCACTTCCTGCTGCTCTCCTTCGCGCTTCTCGCGGGACCGGCCTGCTCCGGGCAGGCTGTCGATGCGTCCGCAGGGGTCGTGCGTGTTTACACGCCCCACTCGCAGGCGCTCGTGGCCCCGGTGGTCGAAGCGTTCGGCGCCGCGACCAAGGTGCGCACCGAGGTCGTGACTATGGAGTCGGCCTTGGTGCTCGAGAAGCTGCGGGGCGAGCAGCGGGCGGCCGGTACTTCGGGGCTGACGCGCACCGAAAGTGTCGTCTGGTGGGGGGCCGACGAGATCGCACTCGAGCAGGCGGCCGTGGAAGGGCTCCTGGCGCCCCTGCAGCCATCGTGGGCTCGGGGCCTTGCCGCAGCCCACCACAACGCAAGAGACCTCTGGAGTGCACAATTCCTTGCGCCCTTCGCCGTCGTGCATCGGCGCGGAGTGGGAGCATTGCCCGCGCGTTTCGAGGACCTCGCAAGCCCGGCGTTCCGCGGGCGGCTTTTGTTGCGATTGCCGACCGATTCGTGGCAGATGCGCCTGCTGCTTGGCGCCGTGTTGGAGCCGCGCATGCGCGAGGCCGGCGGCTCGAGCGAGCGCGCGTTCGATTGGTTCGCGATGCTCGACAATAATCGAGTCGACGAGTTCTTTCTGAAATCCGACCAGATGCTCGAGCGCCTCGCGAGCGCCGGCTACTCGCAAGGGCCGGGCGATCTCACGATTTGGACGGCCTCGGAGGCGGCTCGACTGCGCGATCGGGAGGGCTATGCCATCGGATTCACTGTTCCGGTCGGCAGCCCCGCGTATCTGGAAGGCGTCGCCATCGTGGCGGGATCGCTCGATCTTCGGCCCGCCGAGCAATTTGTGGATTTCATCGGTCGCGATGAATTTCTCGCGGGATATGTGCAACAGGGGAAGATTCCGCTGCCGATCACTCGCGTCGAGCTCGACGCGCTCCCGGGGTGGATGGGCGAGGCTTACCGCAATGCGCGGCTGCCGGACCGCGCCGTCGTAGCAAGCCATATTTCGGAGTGGATGGCCCTTTTCGAGCAGCGGCTCCGAAGCGGCGCGACGCCCGCGTCGTCTGCCGAAGACGGAGCGACCTTCTGGCTCACGCTGTTCGATGTTGTTGGAACATTACTGATCGTTGCCGTGCTGTTTTATGTCTTGCGCAAGGGGCGCTGGCGGACCGGGGGCGACGCCGAATCCGGGGCGCGGGCGTGAGCTCGACGCTCTCCCATCTCGAGTGCTCCCGTTGCGGAGCCACGGGAGACGCGCGCGCGGTGGCGAGCGTTTGCGGCGCGTGCGGCAAGCCGTGGCTCGTTCGGTACGATTTGAGCAGAGCGGCGCAGACCTTGTCGCGCAGTGCGCTTGCGGGTCGGCGCGCCGATTTGTGGAGATATCAGGAGGTGCTGCCCGTCGAGCGCGATGAGGAGATCGTCTCGCTCGGCGAGGGCATGACGCCGCTGCTCGACGCGCCGCGTCTTGCGGCGCGCGCCGGCATGCGATCGATCTGGGTCAAAGAGGAGGGGCGCAACCCGACGGGGAGCTTCAAGGCGCGAGGCATGTCGGCGGCCGTCTCGGCAATGGTGAGGCTCGGCATTCGCCGCGCATTTGTACCTTCGGCCGGAAATGCTGCGGGCGCCCTCGCGGCCTATGGTGCGCGCGCCGGAATCGCCGTCACGATCGCCGTTCCGCGCGATACGCCGGAGCCGAACGTGCTGGAGTGCGAGGCCGCCGGCGCAGAAGTGCATTTGGTGGATGGGCTGATCGGCGATTGTGCGAAGTTCCTGCGCGAGCGATTCGCCGGGGTGCGCGACGCCATGGATGTGTCGACGCTCCGGGAGCCGTACCGCGTCGAGGGGAAGAAGACGATGCTCTACGAATTGTGGGAACAGATGGACGGCGCGCTTCCCGATGTGATCGTCTATCCCGCCGGCGGCGGCACGGGCGTCGTCGGCATGGCGAAGGCTTTGGCGGAGCTGCGCGCGATGGGGCTCTGGAACGGCACAAGCCCGCGATTTGTGGTGGTTCAAGCGGCCGGCTGCGCGCCGCTCGTTCGGGCGTTTGAGCAGGGCGCGGAGTTCGCGGAGCCCTTTGCGAACGCCCACACGATCGCGAGCGGGCTTCGCGTTCCGTCGGCGATTGGTGATTTTCTCATTCTGCGCGCGGTGCGCGAGTCGGGCGGGACCTGCGTCGCGGTGAGCGACGCGGAGCTAATTGAGGAACTCGGACCTGCGACGCGCGACACGGGAGCGCTCTTCTCTCCGGAAGGCGCTGCGGCGTCGGTCGCGTTGCGAACGCTCGCTCGGCAGGGATGGCTGGGTGGCGGCGAAAAAGTGGTGATCTTCAACACCGGGTCGGGTCTTAAGTATCCGCAGGCGCTGCGCGCCGTCAGCCGCTCCTAAGAAAAGGGCCTTTTCTTAGATCGGCCCGCGCGCCGCCCGAAGAGAAGTTACCTCGACCGGACCAGCAGATCGCGGCGGATGCCGGCTTTGGCGAGCGCGGGCTCCGCCTCGCGCAGGTAGCGCATCGCATCGGTGTAATATCCGGCTGTCGGCTTCACTCCGGGGGCCAACTGTGAGAACCAAGCATTCCAGCGCTCCATGGCGAGCTCCCGCGCATATTTCGCGAGGCACGATCCGAGGGCGCAGGCGAACGATCGGCTTTCGCCTTTTTGTGCGAATGCTACGCGGAGGGTTCCCTCATCCACGCGAATGCGGTAGAGAGAGGCATCGCGCGACTCCCGCGTCACCGAGACCCAGCCTCCCGGAAAGGCCGCAGCCAGCATGGGCGCGTAGGACGCGCGTCCGCCGTGCCGATCGCACACAATAGTGATGCGCGACGACGCCAGCGGGCGCAGCCTCGCCAGCACTGGCGTCAGCGACTCGAACAGCGTCACACTTTTATTATTTGTCTTCTCGAAGAGGCGGTTGAGCTCCGCCTCGGGGACGACGTGCACGCCAGCGTCGAGCACCGCCACATGTGCCTTCTCCAGCCGTCGGCAAAGACGCGCCGTCGACCGCTCGATCTCCCGTCGACTCGTCGCCACGGGGACCGGCGCATCGAGGTCGCGATACCAAGGGAGCTCGGCGAGCAGCTCCGGTCGCGCGATCCCGGCGGTCAGCACTTCTCCGACGGTGCGCGGCAGCCGTCCGTAGCGCGCCGCCGCGAGGAATGGCAGCGCAGTTCGCTCGAGCGCCTCCAGCTTCCGCGTGCCGTGGTGCAATGCCTTGCTGTCGCAGACGACGACGCGCCGTTCGGAAGTGCTCGGCTTCGACGCGCAGGCGCGCCGCAGCGCCCACCGTGGTCCCGCCCCTTCGGGGATCTCGAGCGCCGCGAACCCTAGGCAGAGCGGCCCAAGAAGCGGCCCCAATCCCGCCTCGTCGACGCCGGCGAGCACCCTCACGCGTGCTGCCATGGGTCAAGGCCCGCCCGGGGGACGGCCGATACCAAGTTGGAAATTCGGGGGACCATGGAAGCGCTCGTTCTGATCGAGGAGCCGTCGATTCGCGATCTCGTACTTGTGGGATTGCGCAACGTGCCGGGCATACACGCGGAATCTCCGTCGGGCTTCCCCGACGTCGACCGCGCGAAGCGTCGCTCGTACGACGCCATCTTCCTCGATCACGAGCCGAATCGAGGCGGCGCGGTCGAGCGCCTCGAGCGGCTGCGGGAGATCGCCCCCCAGGCGGAGATTGTCGTGGTGGCCGAGGAGCGAGTGGCGAGGCTGCTCGCCAACGAGCGCGCGCGCCTGCGGCTCGCCGGGTTTCTCACGCTGCCCGTCGACGTGAGCGAGTTCTTCCGGCTCGCCACGCGGCTGCGCAAGCGCGCAGAGACGGTCGCGCGATAGACGCGTTCGGAGCCGTGCACGCGGCCCCCACTATTGGGCCGGCCGGGCAGCGCGCTTCTGTAGAACCAGATACATCACGATGGACAGCGGCAGCAGCACCATGCCGATCTTGACGCTCGTGTAGAGCCGAATCGTCTCGCTGCCGAGGACAACGTCCGTGAAGCCGCGCGCCGCGTCGTCGCCGCGGAAATACTCAATGATCCCGCGAGTCACCGCGTAGATCCCCATCATGATAAACGTTACTTGTCCAGCGAACTTGCGACGCCCAAGCAGCCAGCGCCCCAGGAGGGCGAGGCCGAAGCCGTTCACCATCATGTAGATCTGCGTTGCGTAGACCGTCTTTCCAGCCCACTCCGCCGGGAAAAATGACTTCTCCGGTATCGGATCTGGAATAGTGATTGCGATGGGAAAGGGGAGCGACGGATCGCAGAGCCTTCCATGGTCGTCTCCGACGAGCAGGCAACCAATGCGGCCGATGCCGAGGCCGAGGAATCCGGCGATCATTCCGAGATCGGCCGCGTGCCACCGGCGCAATTTATAGCTTCTGATCTTCCACATCCCGATCAGAAACGTGGCGATGAATCCACCGTAGAAAACGAGTCCACCGTTCCAGATCTGTACGATCGCGGAGATCGAGCTCACGACTGAGCCGCCGAAGAACTCCTCTGGGTGAACGAGAACATACAGAATGCGCCCGCCGCCGATGATTCCGAACAGGAGCCACAGCGCGAGGCTCGAGTATTTCGCCGGGTCATTGGCCGGATCGTCTCCAAACCGCTGCGCCAGCCGCTCCAGGTAGAGCGAGCCGACGAAGAAGGCGATCGCGATCATCGCCCCGAAGGAATAGACGGGCCACTGGAGTCCCGGGATCGAAAAGAGGATGGGCCACACGGCGCGCGGAGACTACCAGGCGGCCCCACCGAATCGGCTGCGCTCCGCTTCGCTCCCGCCCGACCTTCCGCAGCGGAGGAGAAGCGGGAACTACCTCCTTGCCCGGCGCGCGCCGAACGATTCTTCTCTTTGCCCTTTGTCCCCGGAAAGCGCTCTTCCTGGCCGGCGCAGCCGATTCGCGCCGTCGCGGGCGACCGTTCGCGCGGTCGCTGTGGGCGCAGCCCTATTCTGGCTCCCGGCCGTTGCGCTCAAGCTTCGGCTGGATCCGCAGGAGCGCTTTCTCCCCGGGATCCTCCTCTTTGCCGTCTTGCTGCCTCTCTCGCTCTTTCTCGCCTGGCGGGCTTGGTTCGATGCGCCGACGCGTGCCGAACGGCTCGCCAGCTGGGTGCGCCTCGCGCTGCTCGGTCCCTATGTCGGCGCGGTGGTCGTCGGTGCGGGGGTGTTCTTCTTCGGCGGCGAGTTTGCTCAGTTCCAAGGCAATCCTCAGACGCCGGCGGCAGCCGGAATCCTTCTGCCCGTCGCGCTGCTGACGGTGCGGGCAGGTCTCGCATTTCTGCAGCTCTCAACATTCGCCGCGTTCGGCGTATTGTTGATTATCACAGTGTTACTTCCTCGCGGCGCCATGCGCGTCGTCGAATGATGGGCGACCTTACAGCATCGACCGACTCCCCGCGTGCGCCTCAGGGCAGCTCGCGCCCGAAGATCCGCCTCTTCCTCGAAGGGCGGTATCAAAAGCTCGTGCGCGACCTCCCTCAGACGGTGTTCTTCTGCCCGACGTGCAAGGGCCGAGGGCGCATGAAGGGTCAGCCGTGCACTCGGTGCAATGGGTTCGGAAAGCTCACGAAAGACTCCGTCCAGGAACTGATCGAGAGAGTGGCGATGCCGCGGTTCCGCTCGTGGAAATCCAAATTCCACGGCGCCGGACGGGAGGACGTCGATGTGCGCATGCTCGGCGACGGGCGCCCCTTCATTCTTGAGATCATGAATCCCAAGCACCCGATGGCGGATTTGACGGAGCTTGAGGATGCGATCAACCGCGCGTATCCCGACCGAATTGTGGTGAAGGGGCTCCAGCTCGTGCCGCGCGCGCGCGTGGCGGAGCTCAAAGAAGCGAAGCATCCCAAAGAATATGCGGCGCTCGTGCGGACGCAGTCGCCGGTTGCCCCCGGCAAGCTCGAGGCGCTCCTCAATCGAAAGCTCATGATTCGGCAGCGGACTCCCGAGCGCGTGGCGCATCGCCGTGCCGACATGGACCGCCAGCGGTGGATCGAGCTGCTTTCCGCGCAGACTCTCGAATCCGGCGATTTGAGGATTCTGCTGCGATGCGAGCACGGCACGTATGTGAAAGAAGTGATCTCCGGCGAGGGCGGCCGTACGGAGCCGAGCCTGTCGGAGCTCCTCGGCACGCCGTGCACGTGCGTCGAGCTCGATGTCGCCGCGATTCTCGCCGCCGATCCCGTGCCGGCGAAGAATCCGTAGCGCCGACCGCTACGCGCGGATCTCTTCGTCGTAGACGGCGGGCGCCAGCGGGCGCATCGAGTCGTCGTGGGCGGTGCCCCGCGACGCCAGGATCTCCGTCGCCAGGATGCCGAACAGCACGAGCAGCGCGCCGACGATCTGTACGGCCGTGAGCCGCTCGTTCAAGACAAAGTATGCGAGAGCCGTTGCAACAATCGGCTCGAGCGCAAAGATCATCGCGGCACGCGTGGCGCTCGTGTAGCGCTGCGCCCAGGCCTGCACGAGCAGGCAGCCGGCGGTGCAGATGGCGCCGAGGTAGACCACGCCGGACATGACGGCGGCGGCGCCGCCCGGCAGCGGGATCTCCTGGGAAAGCTCACCAAAGCCCAGGGAGAGCCCCGTGCCGATGGCGGCGCTTGTGAGGAATTGCACAAAAACGAGCGAGAGCAGGTCGGTCTTCGGAGAGAAGCTTTCTGTGGCGAGGATCTGAAACGCGAAGCAGACGGCGCAGCCGAGGGTCAGGAGATCGCCCCGGATCATTGCCTCCTGCGTCGCAGCGCCCGGCGGCAGCAGGTCGGCGCGCAGGTCGAACGGGAACTCGAGCAGCCACAGGCCGCCGAGCGCGAACAGAAGCCCGAGAAAAGTTGCAGCGCCGGGCCAGCGTCGCCCAAGGGCGATCCCGAAGAATGGGATCATCAGCAGCGACGTATTCGTAATGAATGCCGAGTGGGCCGATGTTGTGTGCTGGAGCCCGACTGTCTGAAATGCAAATCCTCCGCAGACCAGTGCTCCAAGCACGGCGCCCCGGCTCCACGCTTGCGGGCTAACCCGCTGTTTCTTCACAAAAAGAACCCCGAACAGGATTGCCGCCGCGATCGCGAATCGCAGGGCGAGCAGCAGATGGGGCGGGAATGGGGCGCCCTGGGAAGGGGGCGCCACGAGCTCACGAACGATGACGAACGTCGAGCCCCAGAGGACGGTCGTCGCTGCGAGGGCCCAGACGGCTTTGCGGCTCGGGGTCACAAATATTCTTCGTGCGATCGGTCCGGCGCGGGGCGCGCCGATCAGCGCGCGCTCAAATGGCCGCGCCGGTGAATGTCGCCTCGAAGCAGATCTTCCCTTCTGTGATTCCCTGGAGGTCGAACTTCGCGAAGCGCGACCGAAGTGCAATCATCTTCGCGCCCACGTACAGCACGTTCGGCGGAACCATGGGACGGCGGAATTTCACCTGCTCGATGGCGCCGAGCCCCATCCGGAGCGTGGGATGAGTGCGGTGAAAGTAAACACTGCACAATTGTCCCGCCGTCTCGAGGGCGAGAACTCCCGGCAGCATCGGGCGGTCGGGAAAATGGCCGCGCGTCCACCACAAATCCGGCTTCATTTCATAGAAGCCGCCGATCACCCCGCGCTCCTCGTCGTGGAGCAGTACCCCATGGAGCATCTCCATCTCGTAGCGCTGTGCATTGTGCTTTCGAATTTCTTCGATGCTCATCAATGGCTTGCGGATGTCGAACTGAGTCGGATCGAAGAAGAACTCCACGCTACTCATGGGTCGGGGATCGCCGAACGAGGCTGAGAAAAAGTGAGCTTGAGGGTTTGGAATTCGAGCGAACGCAAGTCCGGCCGGCTGCGCCGGACATGGCGAGCAACAAGCCGCAGCTACCGATTCTCGGGCGGAACTGGGACTTGTGGAACCGGGGGAAGCATGGGAATGAACTCAGGCATCTCCGGCAGGGTTCGCAGCTCAAGCCGTTCGAATTGGCCGGCGACGAGGTCGAACTTCGCGTTCACCACTCGGAAGTACTCCCGCGAGCCACGAAGCACGTATTCGCCCGGGAGCAGGAAATCGAATCGCGCCTTCCCTTGGGCGTCGGTCGTCGCCGCCTGCGACTGATCGAGCTGTTCCGTGCGCGACAGGCTCACCGCCATCCCTTCCACCAGGAACTCAAGACCCTTCACGACGGCGGTAACCTCGAGGCGCGCGAGCGTCGGAACCTCGATCGTCACCTCCGGGAGCTTGCCGCGTCGTACATCGATCTGAAGGGGCGTGTGGAGCGGCATCGTGTCGACGCCCGCCACGACCTGATAGTGCCCGTCCTCGAGCTGCGGAATGCGGAAGCTCCCATCCGCCTCGGTCTTTGTGCGTTCTCCGTAGGGGCTGCCGCGCTCGGTGCGCCCTGTGAGCAGGATGGGACAACCTTCAATCGGAGCGCGCGTCACGTCGCGGAGGAAGCCAACGAGGTCGGGGCAGGGAACCGCCCGCAGCGTGATGTCGACGTAGGGCTCGAGCGGCGCGAGCTCCACCGACGAGATCGTTCCGCTCCAGCCCGGCGCTGCGGCGCAGACGTCGTAAGCCCCAAAGGAGAGCCCTTCGGCGGAGAAGCCTCGGTCGGTGGCCACGGGAAGGTCGCGCTCCTCGGCGGTCGCTCGCCCCTTCAGGAAGCGTGCGGGGCGCAGAAGCACCTTCATTCCCGGCGGAACCGTGGCCGTCTTGTCGACCGCGTCACCTCCCGCGAAGTAAAGCTGCACGCGGCCCCGGATCGTGCCCCCCTTGGCGATGCGGGCGGCCGAGGGGGCGAAGTGCGGATCGGTAGGCGCGGTTCGCGCCGCCTCGGGAACTTCCAGCCGGGAGGTCTGGGGAATCGAGCCTCGCGCGCCGCCCTCTTCCCTTGGGAAACCAAGGGCCCAATAGATCACGGCCGCGGCGAGCGCGGCGAGCAAGAGTGGGAGCCAGATCTTCGTGGAAGAGGCCAAGGCAGCTGACCGCTTATGGTAGGGCGTTTCCACCGGGGCGACCTCCCCCAAGTTCTCCATGCTCCTGCTCGCGCTCTCTCTCCGCGTGCTCGCCGGCTTCGGCGAGCCGGGCGCCCCCTCGAATGAACCGGCCCTCGCCGCTTCGGCCGCCCAAGGCAGCTCCCGTTTCATCGTCCTCGGGTTCGACGGCGCCGATTGCCGCCTCACGACTCGGTTTCTCGAGGAAGGGCATCTTCCGAACCTGGCAAAGCTCCGCGAGACCGGTTCGTTCTATCCGCTGCGGACCACCAATCCGGCGCAGTCGCCGGTTTCGTGGGCGGCCTTCAACACCGGGCTCGGTCCCGAGCACACAAATATCTACGATTTTGTGTGCCGGCTGAATGAAGACCGGTCCGCGCCGGCCGACGCCGAGGGGAAGAAGCCGAAGCTGTCCAAGCCGCTGCCACAAATCGCGCTGGCCTATCCGGCGCCGGAGTCGTCTGATCCGTTCCTGCCGCGTCCGCTGCGGTCGGATGCGTGGCCGTTGGTGGTCGGCGGCTCCATGGCCGCGGTACTTATTGTATTTCTAGGCCTGCTGCGCTTCGGAGCGAAGTTCCCGTGGAAGGCAGCGCTGGCGATTTCTGTGCTTTTGGCTGGCGGAACATGGTTCGCCCTCGACCGCGTCTCCTCGTGGATTCCCAAACAGCTGCCGGTTCCGAAGAGCGAGAAGCGAGGCACTGATTTTTGGCATTTCCTCGACAAGGCGGGCGTACCCACGCTCGGACTCGTCGTGCCTCTCACTTTTCCATTCAAGGAGGAGGAACTCGCGAACACCAAAATGCTCGCGGGGCTCGGCGTTCCCGACGCACGCCAGTCGTGGGGTGATTGGTTCGTTCTGACGGAAGACGCACAGAAGGCGGAGACGATCACAAAAGGCAGCCAGATGGGCGGTGAGGGAATTGTGCTTAATCGCGACCCTTCCCGCGATCGCGGCCGCGCGAAAGCTTACAAAGCCAAGATCGAAGGCCCAACCAACTTCTGGCTCAAGGACAAGCTCGACGCTCGGGCGAAAGAGATCAATGATCGAATGGCCACGGGCCAGACGACGCGCGACGAGAATCTTGCGCTTTCGGCGGAGCTCGACAACATCCGACAGCAACAGAAGAGTGGGCTGCGCGCCGAGGTGCTGCTGGAGGCGCGCGTTTCGGAGGATGGCAAGCGCGTCGCCATCGAACTCGACCACCACGAGATCACTCGCCCCGACGGCGACGACCTCGCCGCGGGCGATTGGAGCCCGCGCGCGCGCGCGAGCTTCCAGCTGAATCCGCTGCTGCGCCTTCAGACACTTGTAACGTTTCGCGTTCTCTCCGTGCAGCCGCTCGAGATCTTTCTGAAGCCGCTGAATCTCGATCCGCGCACGCCGCCTCCCCAGGGCGACCTCTCCGTGCCCCGCGAGTTCTCGAAGGAGCTCGCATCGTCGAAGGCCGTCGGCGACTTCGAGACGCTCGGCTGGGCTTGCATGACCAATGCGCTCAACGACGCCGTCATCGACGAGGAGACCTTCCTGCAGGACGTCGAGCGCGTGTGCGAGCAGCACGAGAAGCTGCTATTCGACCGGCTCGAGCGAAATGATTGGCGTTTCTTTTTTGAGGTGTTCGGCGTGACCGACCGCGTGCAGCACCTCATGTTCCGCCACATCGATCCGCAGCACCCCAAGCACAACCCCGCCGAAGCCGCTCGAGAAGTAACGTTCTTCGGAAAGCGGATGCCGGTCAAGGAAACGATCGTTGAGATCTACCGGCAGATGGATCGCATCGTCGGAGAGGTCGTTCGGCGCGCCGCGAGTGACGGCAAAACGGCGCTCATGGTGGTCTCCGACCACGGGTTCAGCTCCTTCCGCCGCGGAGTGTGGATCAACAATTGGCTCCATCAAAACGGCTACCTCGCGATCTCTCCGCAGGCGCTCGAGCTCGACGCGATGCGGATGAATGATCTGTTCGATTCCAAGAAGCTCCTGGCCGGCGTTGATTGGTCGCAGACGCGCGCCTACTCGCTTGGGCTTGGCAAGATCTTCCTCAATGTCAAGGATCGCGAACCCAACGGGATTGTTGAGGAGAAGGACCGAGAGGCGCTCGAGCGTGAGATTGCACAGAAGCTCGAGCAATCGCTCGACCCGAAGACGGGCAAGCCTTTTATTAAGAAGGCGTATCTCGCGCGTGAGATCTACCCTGGGCACGAGCGCAACGATCTTGGGGCGGAGAATCGCGACAACGCCGAGGACATTGTCATCGGCTTCGCCGAGGGCTATCGCGTCTCGTGGGGAACGGCGCTCGGCGGGATCCGCACCGAGGTCGTCTCCAAGGACGATCCTTCCCAGGGATCGCGCGTCGCCCAGCCGTTCGAGGACAACGTCGACCGATGGAGTGGGGATCACTGCTCCGTCGACCCGTCTCTCGTGACGGGGATCTTCTTCTCGACGCTGCGCTATAAGCCGCCGACCGACGAGCCGACACCTGACGTGCGTCATTGCGCGCCTACGATTCTGCAATACTTCGGAGTACCTGTTCCCACAGGCATGCGCCCGCCGCTCCAAGTTCAGTGAGTGCGGCGCAGCGTCCGAAACTTCAACACCCGTGATGAACACCCGAGAGGAGCGCAGCGGCTACTCGCCGAACTCTCCCGAGAGTTCCCTGTCGACGCTCGAGGATTGGCTCGGGCGCCGACGAGCGTTGATCGAACGGGCGATTCGTCAGTGGATGCCGGCTCCCGAAGGGAGCGACCTCGCGGCGCCGGTGATTCGCGCCATGGAAGCGGCCGTCGGCGGGGAAGCCAAGCGGGTTCGCGCGGCGCTCGCCCTCGAGGTTGGCCTCGCGCTCAGCGCGGAAGAGAAGGAGCTGAGCCCACTTCTCGCCGCGTTGGAGATGCTCCACGCCGCGTCCCTCGTGCTGGACGATCTTCCTTCGATGGACGACGCCGAGACTCGGCGAGGCAAGCCGACTCTCCATCGCACGTTTGGCGAGGCGACGGCGATCCTGGCGGCCGATGCTCTGCTGATGCAGGCCTTTGAAGTGCTGGCGACCGGAGTCTCTGCGCGGAGCGGCGCGGTGGCGGCGCGACTCGTCGCCGAGGCGGCCCGGGCCGTCGGCGTGCGCGGGATGATCGGCGGGCAGTTCGCCGACTTGGAGCGCTTGCCGGCCGGCGCCGACGCCGCGCTCGTGCAGCAGGTT
This sequence comes from Planctomycetota bacterium, assembly GCA_016792805.1. Classification (GTDB taxonomy): domain Bacteria; phylum Planctomycetota; class UBA1135; order UBA1135; family JACQFD01; genus JAEUHX01. The sequence goes on along the minus strand of JAEUHX010000040.1, from coordinate 16,663 downwards.
CATCTTCACAAAACCGCGCCGCTCTTCGAGTTCGCCGCGCGGGGAGCCGCTTGGATTGCCCAGGCTGCGCCCGAGCGCTGCGAAGCGGCGGGGCGCCTCGGACGTTCCCTCGGCCTGCTGTTTCAGCGAGTCGATGACTGGCTCGACGCCTTTGCGAGCGCCGAAGAGATCGGGAAGGACGTGCGCATGGACGCCGGCAAAGCGAGCATGGTTGCGATCCTGGGGACGCAAGGGGCCCGAGCCGAAATCCTCGAACTCGCCGCCGAGGCGAAGGCGGCTGCCGCGGCCCTTGACCCGGCGACTCCGAGCCTCTTCGAGCTCATCGACCGCGTCGTCGCCCGCGTCCGCTGAGGCGGGCACCCGCGGTCCCTCTCCATGCTGGCAGCGGGCCTCTCTCGCCCGGCCGCTGCGCTGAGCCCCGTTGAAACTCCGGGGCCAGCCGCTACCATGCCCGCCCTTTTTCCTGTCCGGACGCCCGGCGCCGGGAAGCCCAGCAGCTCCCTGCCGCAGGCGCGCTCCGACGGAAGACCGATTTCCGCGTCTTCTCCAAGCCCTTTTCCCAGGCCGCGGCTCTCGCGGCGAGTGTTGCCTTGGTCGAGCCCGTTTCCGTTGAAGCCCTGATCGACGCCGGAGTGCACTTCGGGTGCCGCGCTAGCCGCTGGAACCCGAAGATGAAGCCGTACATCTACGGCCGGCGGAACCTGATCCACATCATTGACCTTCGCCAGACGGTCCGTGGTCTGCTTCGCGCGACGCACTTCCTCGCCGGGCTCACCGCGACGGGCGCGCAGGTGCTGTTCGTCGGCACAAAGCGGCAGATCAAGCCGGTGATCGAAGACCACGCGAAGCGCTGCACCATGCCGTTCGTCACCGAGCGCTGGATCGGCGGGACGCTGACCAACTTCGGCGTCATCCGTCCGCGCGTCGATCGCCTCAAGGAGCTCGAGGCGATGGAGGAGGGCGGCAACGTCGAGCAATACAGCAAGAAAGTGCTGTCGTCGCTGCGACGCGAGCGCCGCAAGCTCGTGCGCAACCTCGAAGGTATCCGCACGCTCGAGTCGCTCCCCGGCGCCATTGTGGTGATCGATCCGAAGCGCGAGGAGATCGCGATGAAGGAGGCCCACCGAATGGGCATCCCGACGATCTGTATTCTCGATACCGATTGCGATCCCGATCTGGCGGATATTGTGATCCCGGCCAACGACGACGCGATGAAGTCGATTGAGCTTCTGGTGTCGAAGCTGGCCGACGCAGTGGTCGAGGGACGCGCGAATTACGCGGCCACGGCCATGATCGCGGACAAGCAGAAGGAAGCGATCACGAGCGACGAGCCGCGCCCGCGCGCGTCGCGCCGCCCGGCCGGAGCCGGTCCCCGCGGACCGCGCCGCGGCCCGTCGCCCCGTCCTTCGGCCTCCGACGACGGCGATTCGGCGGGCGAAGCTCGCGCCTGAGATCTCTCCCTCGGTTGCTACAAAACGCCAGCCGAGTTCGGCCTGGCGTTTTTTTTAGCGCCGGCATCGTATGCGGCGCGGACCAACGCAAGACTTCCAGCTAAACTCACTTTTCCAAACTAGACCCATGGCTGACATCTCCGCTGACGACGTTCGCCGCCTCCGTGACGCCACGGGCGGCAAGATGATGGATTGTAAGAATGCGCTCGTGGAGGCAAGCGGCAGCTACGACAAGGCCGTCGAGCTGCTCCGCAAGAAGGGCCTCGCCTCCGCCGAGAAGAAGGCGGGCCGCGAGGCGAAGGAAGGGCGTATCTTTAGTTACATTCATCACAATCAAAAAGTCGGCACGATGGTCGAGGTGCTCTGCGAGACCGACTTCGTGGCGCGCAATGAGGAGTTCCAGGCCTTCGGCAAGGCGCTCACGATGCACGTCGCGGCGGCGATTCCGCGCGCCGAGTACGTGTCGGCGGAGCAGGTGCCCGCCGAAACGCTCGAATCCGAGCGTCGTATCGCTCGCGAGAGCGACTCGGTGAAAGGCAAGCCGGCCCAGGTGATCGAGAAGATCGTCGAAGGCAAGATTCAGGCGTACCTGAAGGGATGCGTGCTGACGCAGCAGCCGTGGATTCACGACGATTCGAAGACCGTCGAGCAGGTCACCAAGGAGCTGATCGGCAAGCTCGGCGAGAACATCGTGATCCGCCGGTTCGCTCGGTTTGAGATCGGCGGCTAAAGGCCGTCGAGTACCATCCGCGGCGAGCGATCGCACCTCGCGCAAGAGCCATCTGCGGGCGCGTCGCACTCGGGTTTTCTCCGAGCGATGCGCCCGCGCCATGATCGGCCCGACTGTCCCGACGCATTCCTACGCAAGTTCCAAAGTATCGATGGTCTACCACCGCATCCTCCTCAAGCTCTCCGGCGAGTCTTTTTGTGATGAATCCGTCGGCGGGCTCGATACCGATGAGATCGCGTCGATCGCGCGCCAGGTGAAGGGCGTCGTCGATCAAGGGGTGGAGGTCGGCGTGGTTGTGGGAGGCGGAAACATCGTTCGCGGAGCTCTGCTCGAGCGCTCCGGGGTGAACCGCGTGACTGCGGACCACATGGGGATGCTGGCGACAGTCATCAATGCGCTAGCGCTCTCCGATTCGCTCGAACGCATCGGCCTCGCGACGCGCGTCCTCACGGCGATCGAAATGCGCGCCGTCGCCGAGCCATTTATCCGCCGCAGGGCGATGCGCCACCTGGAAAAGGGGCGAATCGTGATCTTTGCGGCCGGAACCGGAAATCCTTACTTCACCACGGATACCTGCGCCGCGCTGCGCGCCACCGAGATCGGCGCCGATGTGCTGCTCAAGGCGACCAAGGTCGACGGAGTCTACGATTCCGACCCCAAGAAGAGTCCGTCGGCGAAGCGCTACGAGAAGCTCACGTATCAGGCCGTGCTCGAGAAGCGCCTCGCTGTCATGGACCTGACGGCGGTGACGCTCTGCATGGAAAACAAGCTTCCGATCGTGGTTTTCAACGGCAAGATCCCTGGCAACCTCGAGAAGATCGTGAAAGGCCAGGCGATCGGAACAAAGGTCGAGTAGCCCATATTCGGTCTGCTTCGAGACGGCGCGCCCGATCTCTCAAAGAGCTCAACCTCACAAAATCAAATTCTTACTGAAACAAGAGCGCATAAGAGCCCATGTCCGCGGAACCCGAAGCCTACACGATGATCCTTCTCGAACTCGAGGAGGCCCTAGAGAAGTCTTTGAAGTTCCTTTCCGAGCAGCTCCAGGGGCTGCGCACCGGGCGTGCCTCGCCTGCCCTCGTCGACCGCATCGTCGTCGATTACTACGGGACGCCGACGCCGCTGAAGCAGCTTGCACAAATCGGCGTGCCGGAGCCGCGGACGATCGCGATCAAGCCGTTCGATGCCGGCGCCATCAAGGACATCATGCGGGCGATCCAGACGAGCGATCTCGGCGTCAATCCCAGCAATGACGGCAAAATTGTGCGCATCAATCTTCCGCCGCTCAGCGAGGAGCAGCGCAAGAAGCTCGCGGCCAAGGCGAAGGAGTTCGCGAACGACGCGAAGGTTTCCATGCGCAACAGCCGTCGCGATGCAAACAAATCGAACGAGGAGGCCAACACGAACGGCGATCTCACCGACGACTTCCACGATCAGCTCAAGGAGGAGATCGACGCGAAACTGAAGGACTTCGAGACGAAGGCCGACGAAGTCCTTAAAAAGAAGACGGAAGAGATTCTTACAATTTGAAGTCGAATCCGGAGCCCGCCGCGAAGATCGGCGGGCCACCGGAATTACTGAAGAAAGAAATTACTGAAAGAAGATCGTGAAGCCGAAGCCGCGCGTCGCGCTGAGGCCGTAGGTCGAGGGCTGGCAAACCGCCGGCGGCCAAGCCCATAGGCCCTGCATGGCGTACGACTTGCCGATCAACGGAGGGGCCATCGGGATATTGAACTGTGCCATCCCATGGCCCAGCGCGTCCGAGGGCATATCGAAGCCATAGATCTCCGTCGACGTGGCCAGATCTATGTAGAACGCCAGGCCGAGCTGGAGCGGATCGCTTCCGGCAGGGCTGAGAACATTGGTAATGAGAAGAAGCCCGAGCGAAGCGGGCGGAGCCGCATAGCACGACATCCCGAAGGGGCCTCCGAGCCGCGGCGGCTCGATCGCGGCTGCGGCATGCGGCCCCGAACAGCCGGGAGTTTCGGAGCCCACGGGCGTCACTTGGATAGTTCCTATGCTATGCAGCGCGATGGTTCCCGCGGAGAACGGGCCGCACACCGAACCGACGGCGAGCTCTGCGATGCCATCACCTGTAAGGTCTCCGGTGCAAGCCGCCGCAAAGCTGCAGTTCGACCCGGAGAGTGACATATAAGGAAGCAGCGTCTTCCCGGAGTACAGCTCGACCGCAGGATCTATTGCATCGAGGCCGGCCGACCCCAGAATGAAATCCGCGACGGCATCCCCGTTCACATCGCCGGCCGGACCCATGGAGACGCCGAGCAGATCCTGCGCGCCGCGCCCCTCAAAACTAAGAATCGGCAGTGTCGTGGCGCCGGAGACGAGCCAGACCCGGCCCGCCGATGGTTTTGTGCAGCTTACACAGATGCCTCCGGGAATCGTGTAGGACGGCTCGGAAACCAGAATGTCGCGGATCCCGTCGACGTCGACGTCCCCGGCATCGGCGATGCGCGTCCCCGTCGCGGCGGAGAGCAGAGGATAGCTCGACGCCGCGGCGGCACCGGAGAGGATGCGCGGCGGGAACGACGGCGAGGCGAAGAGCGTCGTTGCGGCGACTTCCGGTGCGCCGTCGAAATCGTAATCATCCATAATTGCAACTGTGGCACCGAACGCGTCCGCGCTCGTTGCGCCGAGTGCAGTCCAGAGAGCGAATCCCGTCGCGCCGCTGAACGCCGTCACGCGTCCGCGCGCATTCGGTGCGAATGCGTCCATCGGCGCACCGACGACGTAGTCCGCGATTCCGTCGCCATTCAGGTCCTGCCCGCCCGCAACGGCAGCGCCGTAGCGCGAGCCGAGCGTGGTCCCGTGCGTCGACTCGAGCAGCGCGCCCGTCGCGCCGGAGTAGACGCGTGCGATGCCGAGCGTCGCCGCCCCCGGAGCTCCGATGAGAGCGTCGGGCACACCGTCGAGATCCATGTCTCCCGCAATCGAGAGCGCCTCCCCGAAGTTTGATCCCGGATTCCCGTCCCAGGTACGAAGCGTCGTGCCATCGACCCCCGACAGCACGAGCGCTCGCCCCGCGTGGGTCGCCAGGCCCGAGAAGCTCGGGAGCCCCACGAGTAGGTCAGGAATGCCGTCTTGGTTCACGTCGGCATATGCCGCCACGGAGCTTCCGCCGCCGCTGCCCGGCGGAGTGGGCGTCGACCAGACCGGTGCCTGCGCCAAGACCGCCGACGGACACAGGCATCCCACGAAGCTGACCACCAGGACCGAGCAACGCGAATCAGCACCCATCGCGAACTCCCGACCTTCTGCGGATGAGGCGCGTGGGAGCACGCGCGGTGCGCAGGAGGAGCCCCGACGCTATCTTCTTGGCCCCCAAATCGCCAAGGGGGCGTAGCTCAGTCGGTAGAGCAACAGCCTTTTAAGCTGATGGCCGTGGGTTCGAGTCCCACCGCCCCCACCAGACTGCCGGCGCGCTGCTCCTCACCGATGCCGCCCACTCTGACCTACTGTACGAATTTGCTGCCGGCTGAGTCGGCGGTCGAAGTCCTGGGAGTGCTTGGGCGGCTCGCGATGCCTCTTCGTACGAGGCTTTCGCTCTCGGAGCTCCCGATCGGGCTCTATCTCTCGGACGCCGCGACGCGCGACCTCAGCGATCCGCGCGCCCTCGAACTCTTCGAGTCGAGGCTGGCCGAGATGCGGGTCAGGATTGTGACGCTCAACGCATTTCCGTTCGGTGGGTTTCACAATTCGATCGTCAAGGAGAACGTCTTTCGCCCGACTTGGGGTGAACCGCCCCGTCGTGAGTACACCGAGCGCGCTGCGCGGCTGCTCGCTCGCTGGATCCCGCGCGGCTCCGTCGGCTCCGTTTCAACACATACGGGAAGCCATAAATCATTCGGAGTCGACGCTGAATCCGACGATCGATTCTCGAGAGCTTGGATCCGAACGGCAATCGAGATGGCGCGCCTCGAAGAGGAGACCGGGCGCAGAATTGTAGTTTCGATCGAGCCGGAGCCGCATTCGAGGCTGGAGACGACCAAGGAGGTCGTCCACTTTTTCGAGCGACTGTGGCTCGCGCCCCTGCGGCGGGCTGCGGCAGAGTGGAGCGTGAACCCGAGCTGGCTCGAAGCGAAGGTGCGAAGGCACATCGGCGTTTGCTTCGATGTGTGTCATCAGGCGGTTGAGTTTGAGGATTGCGTCGCAGCTCTCGCGCGGCTTCGCGCCGCTGGGATTCCGATCGGTAAAATTCAAGCATCCGTCGCGCCCGCGCTCGCCGAGCCGGCGGCGCGGCCGCAGGCCCTTGCGGAGCTTGAGTCCTTCGCCGAGCCGCGCTGGCTGCACCAATCTTTTTGTAGAAATCGATCCGGAGAGATCGAGAGCCGCCGCGACCTACCGGAGGCATTGTCCGATCTCGCTTTCCTCGAGCGCGCCGAAGAGCTGCGGACACATTTCCACATTCCCGTATTCTTGACATCGACGGGCGCTCTCGCGACCACCCGCGAGGAACTCGAGCGGGTCCTCGCAAGCTGCGGCCCGGTGACCGATTGCGTCGAGATCGAGACGTACACGATGGCCGCCGTTCCCGGATTTCGCGGAGGCGACGACGCCATGATCGAGGTGATGGCGCGCGAATGGAGTTTCGCTGCGGGGCTGCTCGGCGCGTAGCCGCCAAGCACCGGCACGCGGCGCGCCGCGAAGTCCTTTTGCAACGCTGCGCGTCCGGGCGCGGTATGCAGCACTTGCCGACCGGGCCGAATCCGTCGCAACACCATGCCGCCCATGCCCCTTCCTGGGCTTCTCCTCGATACGCCTCGCCTCAAGATTCGTGAGTTCCGCTGCACGCCTTCCGATCCCCGCTGGCACGAGGAGAACCTGCCGCTCGGAACGGTGCTCGTCTTCGCGCGGCTGCCGGTGCGGATTCAGCCGGTCGGGCAGGATCCCTCGGTGATCGACCGCGCCGGAGTTCTGTTTCTGAATGAGCTGCAGCGCTACCGCCGCGAGCAGATCGCGCCGACGGGGGAGCTGAGCGACGTATTCGTCCTTTCCACCAGTGAGGTCGTCGAAGCTGTGCGCGACTACGACCCCTCCGTCGAGAATCGGCCGAGCCGGCCGTTCGAGATTACTTATTCGCTCGCCGATGCGAGCCTCTTCCAGCGCGAACGCGCACTCATGATGCGCGTTCGCCTGGGGCAAGGAGCCATTTTCAATGAGATCGAGGAGGAGGTTTACGCGCTCCTCGACGACGCGCTCGCTTCCGCCTACCGGAGCCGCACTGCGACGCGTGCCACGACCACGCCGTCACAGAAGGAAATGGTTGCCTCTGTTCGCGCGCTTCTGGCCAGCCAGTACCGCGAGCCGATGACTCTCGACGAACTCGCCGCAAGCCACGGCGTCTCCGTCGGCCACCTTTGCCGAACGTTCCGGCGCGCGACCGGCTCGACGATCCATGCGGTTCGCGATCGTCTGCGCCTGCGCGACGCGTGGGATCGTGTAGCCGGCGGCTGTAACGATTTGACACAGCTCGCGCTCAGCCTCGGTTACTCGAGCCACGCTCATTTCACGGGCAATTTTGCGCGGCATTTCGGCGCTCCGCCTTCGCGGATCCGAGGAATCGGCCGGCGCGCTTCGTAGTCCTCGGCAAGACGACTCCCCGCCTCGCCGGAACTCCTCGGCTACGCCTGCGGGGGTCCTCCTCGATCTCGCCAAGAATCCTCGTGCTCGCCGTGCGAAGCAGCCGTGCAAGCACCTGAAGCACTTTTGCCACAGGCTGCTAGCCCATCGCGATTCGACGACGAGTCCGCAGGAAGGGGGGCGAGACGCGCCGGAATGAGCGTTTCAACGACCCGCTACATCCCGTCGGCCGGCTCCGCCTTCGAAGGGCGCGCGGTGGTCACCTTGCTCCGCTTCGCCGGCTCGTAGTACTTGAACGACTTGCCCTCATAGTTGCGAATAGTGATCGCTTCCTCGGTACGCGCGAGGACGTAGTCCGGGGAGATGGGAACTTTTCCGCCGCCGCCGGGGCCGTCGATCACGTAGGTCGGCACGCCGTAGCCCGTCGTGTGGCCTCGGAGTCCCTCAATCATCTCGATGCCCGCCTGCACCGATGTGCGCAGGTGCGCGGTCCCGAGCACCGGATCGCACTGATACAGATAGTAGGGGCGCACGCGCGCCTTGAGCAGCTCGTGCACGAGCTTCTTCATGCGCGGCACCGAGTCGTTCACGCCCTTGAGAAGCACCGTCTGGCAGCCGAGGGGAATTCCCGCGTCGGCGAGCCGCCCCAAGGCAGACACGGCCTCCGGCGTCAGCTCCTTCGCCACGTTGAAGTGAACGCTCATCCAGAGCGGATGGTACTTCCGAAGCATCGCGCAAAGCTCCGGCGTGACGCGCTGCGGCAGGAATGCCGGAATGCGCGTTCCGATTCGCACAAATTCGATATGTGGAATTGCGCGAACGGCCGCGATGTAACGCTCAAGCTTCGCATCGGGGAAGAGAAGCGGATCGCCGCCGCTGAAGAGCACATCGCGAATCTCCTTATGCTTGCGGAGATACTCGAGCGCCTGCTGGAACTGCGGCATGTCCGCGTCTTCATTGGCCACCCAGCGCTTTCGAGTGCAATAGCGGCAGTAAGCCGCGCACACATTGGTGACCAGCATGAGCACGCGGTCGGGGTAACGGTGCACGAGCCCAGGCACGGGCGAGTGCGAGTCCTCCCCGAGGGGATCCGCCATGTCGTGCGCATTATCAATAAACTCCGAGGCGACGGGTATCACCTGCCGGCGGATCGCACAGCGCGGGTTCTGCGGATCGATGAGTTCCGCGAAATACGGAGTGACCTGCGTCCTGAAGAGCCCCGTGGAGCCCTTGAGCGCCTTCGCCTCGCTCGGCGTCAGCTGAATCCAGCTGGCGTAGTCCTCAAAGGAAGAGTAACGATTCTGGAGCTGCCAGCGCCAGTCGTTCCAAAGCTCCGGAGGAGTATTGTCGCGATTCTTCGGCGGACGAGGACGGTTTTGTGCATTCTGGCCTCGCGAAGCGGCAGGATGCATGTCGCTCCTCGCCCCGATAGCTGGGGGCTCCGGAGCTTTGGACTGCGGCACAGGAAGGGGCATCGACGAGTTCGAGAGCTCAGTCATCGGAGGACGGATTCGGTGCGTCGGGCGTGGCGCAGGGATCCACTAGCGATTGGGGCTGACGTCACGTTCGAACACAACCTTTGAGTCGCCGGGAGCATAGAAGTCGGCGTAGGTGACTAAAAGACGAAACCCGGCGCGGAGGTAGAAAGAGCGGGCTGCGTCGTAGGGTGCGCGCGAAGAGGTCTCGACGTAGACCTTTCGGCCGTTGCGCTCGCAAAGCTCGACCATCATCGCATCGACGAGTGCGTGTCCGATGCCTCGGCGTCCCCAACGCGGATCCACGGCAAGCCAATAGAGGTCGTAGCTGCCGCGCGTGAGCGGGATCTCGCCAAAGCACATGTATCCCGCGAACTCGCCGCCGAGCTCCGCACAACGAAAGACGTACGACGGGTCGCGGCCCGAGGTCGAGAGGTCGAAGAGGTCGAGTGCCACGGCGATCTCAAAGTCGTAGAACGCGCCGGTCGCGCGCAGCGCGGCTTCGAGCGGGGCTCGGTCCTCGAGCCGGGGGGGCCGAATCGAAATGTTCCGATTTGTGCTCATCGGGACCTGCGAACGGTGGGTTGCGGGCGGCGCGCCGCGGAGCCCGCGCCGGAGCGTGCAGGTGGGCGCACGCGTCCGTCTCTGACAAGGTGGCTAGCGGGCTCCATCACAGGCGCGCGCCTTCCTGCGCCGCGCGCATGGGCCAGCTCCACGATATGTGCATAGAGTTTCGGCAGGTCGAATTGAGCGAAGCGCGCGGCTCGGACAAATCCGGCGTCGGCGCTCAGGTCGGGATTGGCGTTCACTTCCAGAACGAATGGACGCCCTTCCCGATCGACGCGGAAGTCGACGCGACCGTAGTCGCGCACGCCGCATGCCTTGAACGCCCTTCTCGAGATCTCACGAATGCGTGACTCGAGCTCCGGCTGGAGCACGGCGGGGCAGCGCGGCCGCGAGGCGCGATCGTCGTCGCTCCCCGGGACCCACTTCGCGCGGAACGTGAGAATGCGCGGCATCGGCCTGCCATCCGCGCGCGTCGCGGGGCCGGAGAACTCAATTTCGCTGAGCGGAAGCTCCGCCCCCTCGAGCATTGGAGCCGCGATCTCTCGTCCATCGATGTACTCCTCGACGATCGCCGGCTGCTCGAATTGCTGCGCGACGTGGTCGACGCGCGCGCGCAGTGAGGGGAGGTCATAGCAGACCGACTCGATCTCGACGCCGACGCTTCCGTCCTCGCGGTCGGGTTTCACGATCGCCGGCAGCTGGGCCTCGGGCCATCGGACCGACTTCCCCGACGTGGATATTACATATCGCGGAACTGGCACGCCGCGCTGTGCAAGGAAACGCTTGCTGTTTCCCTTGTCGAGCGTGAGCAGAAGCGTCTTTCCGCTGGAGCCTGTGAAGGGCATGCCCTCCCGCTCCAGCGCCTCGGCGAAGTCTGCTTCGCCCCTGGCTTCCCCGGCGAGTTCCTCCACGAAGTTCACCACTACTTGTGCATTCCCCTCGCGGAGTTCGGCGATCGATTGCGCGATATCGCGGTAAACGCGGACGAGAAATGCTTCGTAGCCGGCGCTTTTCAGCGCCTCGACCGCCTGCTCTCCGCAGGTGAGCACGCCCTCGTAAGCAGCGATGGCTCCAGGATCGGCGAGATCCTCCGCCTTCGGCAGCGAGACAGCGACGCCGACGCGAGGCTTACCCGATCGGGTTTTTTTGTGCGCCACGTTGCGCACTCTTTTGGGACGAAAGTCCCCAACGCGCAAGCGAAGAAATTGTGCGCGCAGCGCGAAGCGCTATCGAGAACGCCGTGACGCGCCCGCGACGCGGCGCGTTTTTCGGCGCGTCGCGCGCATCCCCCAGCGCGCTGCTGCGGCGTCGACGACAGCGAGAATCGCGTCCTCATAGCGCAGCCCTGCGGCGCGCGCCGCCTTCGGAAAGCAGGAGTTCTCCTCCGGATTTGGGAGAATTCCCGGAAGCGGATTGATCTCGATGAGATGCGGGGTTCCGCGGCCATCGAGGCGAATGTCGACGCGCGCCCAATCGCGGCAGCCGAGCGATTGAAACGCCGAGACGGCCAATCGGCCGATGGCGCGCTCGAGCTTGCGATCGAGCCGCGCCGGACACTCAAAGATCTTGAGTGGATTCTCGGGGACGTCCCAGTGCCATTTGGCTTCGTACGAATACACGCGCTCGGCTCCCTTCGGCAGCGCGTCGAAGTTGATCTCCACGATGGGCAGAACGCGCGGCGGATTCCCAAGCAGCGCAACTGTGAATTCGCGCCCCTCCAGCAATTCTTCCACGAGCGCCGGCTGTCGGTAATGTTTGTGGATATGTCGCACGCGGGCGGCGGCCGCCGCTCGGGACCTCACGACATTTGAATTGTGGACTCCCTTGCTGGAGCCTTCCGCCACCGGCTTCACGATCCAGGCGTGCGACTTCGGAAGGGCAGGCATCGGCTCGCCCGGAAATGCAATGATTCCGCGCGGAACCGCCAGCCCGCAGGATTGCCACACTTGCTTCGCGCGCGATTTGTCATGGGCGAGGGCGAGCGCGATCGGTCCCGAACCGGTGTAAGGAATGCCGAGGTACTCGAGCAGCGCCGGCACCTGCGCTTCGCGCGCCTCACCGCGCAGCCCTTCTGCAAGGTTGAAGACGAGGTCGAAGCGGCCGCTTACGAGCGAGCGATAGAGCGTCGCGCCAGCGTCAAGCTTCGTGACGCGATGGCCGCCGCTTGCGATTGCGCGGGCGAGCGCGTCGACGGTCGGAGGGGAGTCGCATTCGGCGAAATACTCCTCCTCCGAGAGGCCGCCGCGGAGCTGACGGGGCGTGGGGCCGCCGACGGGAACCGGCGGATAGGACCCCTTCGCGTTGAAGACGAGCGCGATGTGCATGGGGACGTCGGAAGGACCGGTTGTAGAGGGCCGCCGCGTTCCCGCAAGCCGCATTTCTCGATCGAAGTCTCGCGGTTATCCTCTTCGCCCCTTTCCGCGTCCCTGTCGTCTAGTCAGGCCTAGGACATAGCCCTTTCAAGGCTGTAACACGGGTTCGAATCCCGTCAGGGACGCCACTCTCCACGTCACGACGCCGGGAAGACTTCCACCTCGGTCGCTTTGAAGGAGATCCAGACGGCGCCGCGCTGCTGAAGGGCGAGCTCGTCGGCGGCCCCGCGGGTGACTTCCGCGACGATCGGCAGCGCGCCGCCGACGCGCACGCGGAGGCGATCGCCGAGCGGCTCGAGACTCTCGATCTCTCCTCGCCACACATTTCGCGGAGTGCCGCTTGGTCGCTCGCGGTGGAGCGCAACGGCGCGCGGATGGAGGACGGCGAAGACATCGCCCTGCCCCTCCGCGGCGATGAGTGAACTTCCCGAGGAGGTCGTGATGCGGCCGGCGCTCGCGACGCCCCGATACAGATTCAAGCCGACGAGGTGGGCCACATAGGTGGAGCGCGGGCGCGCGCAGACCTCGGCGACCGTGCCCGTCTGGACGAGGCGCCCCTCCTCGAGCACGGCGATGCGATCGGCGAGGGCGGCCGCTTCGACGGGATCGTGGGTGACCACGAGGCGCGGACCCTCGAACGGAGCGAGATGCTCGAGGAGGAGACGGCGGAGCTCGCCGCGGGCGCTCGCGTCGATGGCGGAGAACGGTTCGTCGAGGACGAGCATGCGCGGTGAGCCCGCGAGCGCGCGCGCGAGGGCGACGCGCTGGATCTCGCCGCCGGAGAGGGCGCCGGGGCGGGCGGATGCGAGCGGGGCAGCACCGAGCTTGCCGAGGAGGCGCGCGGCCTCCTCGCGGGCGGAGCGTGCGGGCACGCCGCGCGCGATCGGGCCGAAAGCCACATTTTCGAGCGCGGTCATATGTGGGAAGAGGCGCCCGTCCTGAAACACGAGCGCGATCGGCCGCTTCTCCGCCGGAACGCGGACGCCGGTTTTTGTATCTTCGAGAATCTGTGTGCCAAGCTCGATGTGCGCCTCTTCGGCGCGGGCGAGACCGGCGAGAATGCGAAGAAATGTGGTTTTCCCAGCGCCGTTGGGCCCGACGAGCACGGTGGTGGAGCCGGCCGCCGCCGAAAGCTCGAGCTCGAGGCGCAGCCGCCCCACTTGTGTGCGGACGCGCGCGCGGAATGTCAGTTCTTCGGAAGCCACTGATCGCGGAGAGCAATGAGAATGGCGGCAGAAATCGCTACAAGCACGAGGCTCTGGACGACCGCGGCGTCGGGATCGGATTCGAAAGCGAGGTATACCGCGAGAGGCAGCGTCTGTGTACGGCCCGGCACGCTCCCCGCAAAAGTGACCGTGGCTCCAAACTCGCCGAGGGCGCGCGCGAAGCAGATGGCGAGGCCGGAGCGGATGGAGGGCGCCGCCAGCGGAAGTGTGATTCTCAAGAACCTTCGGGCGGGGGAAGCTCCGAGCGAGGCGGCGGCTTCCTCGTAGCGCGCGTCAACGGCGCGCAGCCCCGACTCGGCTGTGAGCACAAAAAACGGCATGGCCACGAATGCCGCTGCGAGGACCACGGCTCCGAAGGAAAACGGAATCGTGATTCCCGCCGCCGACTCGAGGGCGGATCCGAGGAGTCCGCGGCGGCCGAAGACGGCGAGGAGCGCGATGCCGCCGACGATGGGCGGGAGCACCATGGGAAGTGTTACGAGGGCGCGAACGACCGATTTCCCGGGGAAGGGGACGCGCGCGAGGATCCACGCCATCGGAAGGCCGAGCAGCAGCGAGAGCAGCGTGGCTGCGGCGGTGCTCGTGAGGGAAACCCAGAGCGCGTCGAGGAGCGGCTTTTGTGTGAGGCGAGCCGGAAGATCGGCGAGCGGCACGCGGAGGAAAAGTGCAAAGAGCGGCAGCGAGAGCAGCGCGAGCCCGAGAGCTGCGGCGCCGATCACAAATCCGCGAAGGATGCGGTCGCTCGCGCTCATGGCGCGAGGAACCCAAAGTCGGAGAGGAGCCGCTGGCCTTCCGAGGAGGTTACAAATGCCAGAAACGCCCGCGCCTCGGCGGCTCGCTTCGAGCCGGCCGTGACGGCCATCGGATACCGCGCGAGGATGTTGGCTTCCTCGGGGATCGCGATCCGCTCGATCTGGGCTTCGCCGTGGGCGTCGGTCGTGTAGGCGATGGCCGCGTCGAGGTCGCCGGATCGGAGCTTCGCCGTCAGCGCCCGAACATTGGGCTCCTCGGTGCGCGGATGCAGTTCGATCTGTAGCTTCTTTAGCGCCTCACGCGCGTAGCGGCCGGCGGGGACTTCCGGGGCGCACAGGCCCACGAGCACGTCGGAACGTGACAGATCCGCCGGAGTGCGAATCGCCTTCGGGTTTCCTTTTTGTATCAGTATCGCGAGGCGATTCTGCGCAAAGATCGTTGGCTGCCCGCGAACAATTCCCGCTTCGAGAAGGCGCCGCATGCTCGCCTCGTCGGCGAAGGCGGCAACGTCGACTTCGGCTCCTTCGCGCGCTTGCGCGACGAGCTGAGGAGTTCCGGCCGTGTGCAGCGAAACGGAGATTTCGGGATGTGTACTTTCGAAACGGCTTCGAGCCGCTTCGAACACCGGCCCGAGCGAGGCGGAGGCGAAAACCGTCAGGCTGGCGCGCGGCGCTGCCGGCGCGCGGTCGCAGCCAACGAGCAGCCCGAGCATCGCGGTGGCGACGAAGTTTGCTCTCATTCGTGAGCCGCGATCGAGACGACCACTTGTGTTGCTTTCACAGATGCGACCGCTTCCATGCCGGGCTCGAGCCCGAGCTCGTCCACGGCTTCCCGCGTCATCAGCGAGACGAGCCGGTGGGGACCCGATTGGATCTCCACCTGCGCCACGACTCGATCCTTGGTCACTTTTGTAATGAGACCACGGAAGGAGTTCCGAGCCGACTGGCGCGGCGCCCCTGGAAGCGACGCGGCCGAGCGATTTGTCGCGAGCCATTTCGCGAGGTCTTTGCCTTCGATCTCGCGGTGGCCGCCTTCGCTCCTTGTTGCTTTCAATTTTCCGGAATCGACCCACCGCCGCACCGTGTCAGCGCTGACGTCAAGCAGGTCCGCGACTGCGCCGAGCCGCATCCTCGTGTTGTTCGCCATGGAAATCCGTTGAGTCTCCAGGAAGTCTGCCCGCCACCCATCGTATTCGCTAGGGTTCTTTCCCCAGCTAACCTCGCAGTTGCGGGTTTCGCTGCCTGGGCTCGATCGCTGCTGCGCACTCCGAGGCTTATTCGCTCAGTGACCGCGCGCTCCTGCTAGAACGCAAGCTCGTATACTTCACCTGCAAGCACGCGAATCGTGGATGACGTGCTTCCGCCTCCAGGTGTGTTCCACTTTGCAATCACCACGCCAGCAGGTATCGCCTCGAACGTTACTACGCCAGACCGGGGCAATTGACAAACCATGGTCCAATTCAGTCCTCGCTCGCCTTCACCAGAAAACTCTACATTGCTTGGAGCACGCCTACTGTCAGCAGCCACAGTAGCTCGCACAGATCCAACATTCGGACAGAAGTCCCATTCCTGAGCGCCGCGTCGAGAAGCAATCTTCTGAGAGGCACGGATTACGGGGTCAGCTGCACTGCTTGTTTCAATCCGCGCTTCCAGCTCACCGTTATGTGGCAGGAGCACTTCATACCGCCCGTCTCCAAAAGTTATCGCTCGCGCAATAATGCGTCCGCTCGTATCCGCAAATGCGATGCTCGGCCGACTGAGAGGCATTCGTCCAAGAACAATTCGGCCTCTAAGCATGACTAGGTCGGAGCCATCGACCTCTACCCGAGTCCGTCGATCACTCTCAACCCGGCCCGACAAGTCCGAGAGGCGAGAAGTGGGAGAAGCCATCACAATAGATAGCGGCTGACCGGACAAGCTGCGCACGGTCCTTCGGCTGCGCACTTGAATAGACCACTCACCAGGCATCAAATGCTCGAAGATCACCGGCTCATTACCCTGCGGAAATCCCATTCGCGGATGGCCTGAGCCGTTGGATATTATCAGTACAAGGTCTTCAGCTTGGATTCCATCAGGCGTGCGAATCGTACACTCAATCCCTCCGAATGCTCCGAGTTGAATGTCAAGTTCTCGATCGGCCTGATCTGGCCACGAAATCACCTCACTATCTCCTTGTGCAAGTCCTCCCTGCATCGCCCGAACTATGAACAGGCCCGTAGTGGGAGGAAAAAGTTCATACTTTCCGGATTCTTCTGTTGTGGCACTGTCAACTATGACATCAGATATCTTCTCCAAGCTTCCCAATTTCATCAAACGTTGACCCGCCTTTGTCACGGGTAGAAGCTGAACATCGTGAACGTTCGGTGGCACCCGGCTTGACTTGGCGGCGGCGAGAGCGCTGAGCCGATCAGGCTCTTCCGCGGGCTTCCATCCAGCCGCGCGGAGTCAGCTCCCAGATCTTTGAGCGCGGATGCGCGGCGACGCGGGCGAGC
>JAEUHX010000016.1 GCA_016792805.1 Planctomycetota bacterium | reverse complement strand
AGGCGTAGTCGGAGGCTACGCCGAGGACGCGCAACGCCGCGCTGGGCGCCGAGGCCCGCGCGCAGCTCGGAGGAATCCTGGAATGGCCTCTTGGACTGTTCGCTGCCGCGCCAAGACTGACCACGCCCCATTCTTCCCGAGCCACAAATCGACAGCCTCGCGCGCACGCGCGCGAAAGCCGGTCGGCGCACGCGCCGACCCCACTTATCGATTGGGTGGTAGCGCGCACGCGCCGACCCCACTTATCGTCGAATTAGCAACGCGCACGCCGAACCCACTTATCATCCAAACAGCAACGCGCGCGCAGGCCCCACTTCTCGGACAACCAAGTGCTCGCGCGGTGAAGGACCCCTGCCGAGTGCGCTACTTCGTCGCCAGCTCCAGCGCGCGGATAAACGCCTCGTTACGACGCGCGGATTTCACAAAAACGCGCATGCCATTCGGGAGCTTCGGGTATTTCTGAATGTTCTCCGAGGGAACGCCCAGGCTCACGAGCTTGCGATAGGTTGCTTCCGGGTCCGCCACCTCGAAAACCACATAATCCGCTGGCGAAGGACGCGAGATCACATTGGGGATCGCCGTGAGCCGCGCATAGATGCGGTCGCGCTCCGCCGAGAGCTCCTCGGGCGACATCGGGCGCTCCTCCGGCTCGGGAATCACCCGCTCCGGGCGCTCCACCGGCTTCGGCGGCGCGCTCGCTTCAACCGGCGCCACAACCACTCGCTTCAGTCCCGCCTTGGGCGGCGCCGCCGACACCGATTCCTCGGCGTTCCCCGGCACCTTCTTCTTCGGCGGCCGAAGCGTCGCCGTCGCCGGAGCCGGGCGCTCCGCGGCGGGCGCCGCCTTCGCCGGTCGCGCGCTCACAGGGCGCTCGCCGGCATCGGCGGCATGGGAATGGGTCGTCTCCTCCGCGCGCGTTGCGTTCGCGGACGAGGTCTTCGAACGCGCTGCGCCCTTGGGGGCCGACGTGGCGCGCGCGCGGGTTGCTGCTCTTTGGGGCATGCGAATCACCGTCCTCCAACCCGAAGGTGCCTCGCTCGGATTCCGTGACGCGTCCGATCGGAGCGCTGCTTCGGGTCCACATCGCGAGGCGATTGCCTCGCCAGCCGAGGACGCCGGTGCGGCATTGGGGTGACCGCCGCAAGCGCCCGAGGCCGATTTCGAACTCCCAGACTTTACACTCATCAACCGGGCTTCTCCAGCCTCCCCGAAGCTTACAAAGTCGCAATACCAAACAGGCCGCTGTGCCCGCACCGACGAACGGCTTCCGCATCCGCGTAGCGTCGAGCACGAGCAACCTCGGCCCCGGCTTCGACTGCCTCGGGCTCGCGCTCCCGATCGAGCTTCAGCTCGAGGTGACGCCGCTTCCCGCCGGCTCCCCGCAGCCACCCATCGAGCTCTCCGGCACGCTGACCGAGCGCCCCATCGACGGCGTCGAACGCATCGGTGCCGCCATGGGACGGCTCGCGGCCCACCTGGGAGCTGCGCTTCCAGCGGCGCGCGTGCGCGCCCACTCGGAGATTCCCGTCGCCCGGGGCATGGGTTCTTCGGGGAGCGCCACCGTGGCCGGGCTGCTTGCCGCCGCGTCCCTTCTTCGGGCCGACGTTCCCGAGGCCGAACTCTTCCAGCTCGGCTGCGAGCTCGAAGGGCACCCCGACAACATCGGGCCCGCGCTCCTCGGCGGCTGCGTGATCGCCATGCCCGAGCGCGCCGGCAAAGTGCACTATTACCAGGCGCGCCTCCACCCCGACCTGCGCATCGTCGTTGCCTGGCCGCGCACGCGCGTGGAGACCAAGCGCGCGCGCGCCGTCCTGCCGGCCACCGTCCCCTTCTCCGTCGCCCGCGATCAGGCGCGCCGCCTCGCGCAGCTCCTGCGCGGCCTCGAGGACCTCGACCCGGCGCGCCTCGCACTCGCCCTCGACGACGAGCTCCACACCCCCTACCGCGCGCCGCTCATCCCCGGCTGTGCGGAGGTCCTGCGTGCGGCGCGGGACGCCGGGGCGCTTGGCGCCGCGATCTCCGGCAGCGGCTCCGCCATGATCGCGTTGGGACGGGGCGACCTCGAGCGCGTCGGCGCCGCGATGGCGGCGGCCTTCGCGCGAGCCGGCGAAACGCCACAATACAGAATTTGTGACATCCCGCGCGCGGGCGCGCGCGTCGAGCCGCTCAACGATTCGGCAGCACCGACGTAACAATATGCGCGCCGAGGCTCGCCGCGATGAGCCCTCCGGCCTTCTCGTTCCAGCGGCCGCGCGCGAGATCAAGCAGCGGCTCGCGTCGCTGCTCGCTCCCCTCGCGCAGAACTGTGGAGAGATCGAGCGCGCTACACCCCGCCGCGCGAATCGCCGCCGCGAGGGCCGACGCCTCCTGGAAACTGTAGCTTTCCGCCGGCTCGCGGCGCTGCTCGCGAAGCGCCTCCATGTAAAGCGCGCGCAGCTCGACATCCGCTTCGAGAGGCGGCGGCAGGATCGCGGCGACGAATGCAATCTTTCGCTCCGCGCAGCGCTGGGAAACCGCCTGCACCGCCGCAGGGAGCCCGCGATCAAAGTGCATCTCGAGTCCGAGGCAGCGCGTCGGGCCGACGAGCTCGCGCTCGGCGTCCGATCCTTGAAGATCACTTTTCTGCGCCACGTCGTGCTCGGCAAGCTGCCGAGCCAGCGCATCGCGCAACAGCGCCCACTCCGCGGTGCCGACGGCGGGACGCGAGGTGGCGGGCGCCTCTGCCTCTGCCGCGCGCTTTCCGGCCATGCCGGCCGGCAAGGCCCAACCCTCCGTCCCGTCGGCGTCGTCGAGCGGCTCAAGAATCCAAATTAACAGATCGGGCGAGACGTCGAGGCCAAGGTCGCTCTCAAGAATCGCCTGGCCGACGCGATCGGCGCGAGCGCCCGAACCCGCCGTCACCACGTCGATGCGTCGATTGGTAACATTGCGCGCGAGCAATCCCTGGAGCTGCGATCCAACGGTCGCTCCATCGGAAGCCACGCCGCGCCCGAAGGCGAAAGGCCCGCCGACGACGGAGACTCGAAAGCTCCCCGGCGCCTTCGCTGCGGCTGGCTCGGCTCCGCGATAGCCAAGCCGATTCACCACAAATCCGTCGGAACCCTCGATGCGATGTCCCGCAAGCACGCGAAGCGCGCGCGCTGAGCCTGGCTCCTCCAGCACGGGAAACCGCGCCGAGGTGCCGCCGCTCGGAAGCTCACTTTTGCCGCTGCATGCAGCGGCCGCCGCCAGCAGCGCGGCCAAACCACATATCGCGCGCACGCCCATCGGGCTTTGCAATTATCCGCGGTAGCCGATCAGAAGCTGCTCCAGCTCACCCGCCGTCGAGCAGCGAAGCGCATCGGCGGCAAGCCGCCGCGCTTCGCGCAGATCCATCTCGGCGAGCGCACGCTTGAACGTCGGGAATGCAACAGGTGCCACTCCGAAGCGGCGCACGCCGGCTCCGAGCAGCAGCGGAAGATTCGCCGGATTTGCCACGAGCTCGCCGTGCACGATCACTTCTCGGTCGAGCCCGTCGGCCGCTGCAACAATATCGCGGACGGCCCGGAGAACCATCGGATGCACGACGGCGAACGATCCCCTGAGATCTTCATTTTCGCGGTCGGCTGCGAGCAGGTACTGCACGAGCGAATCGAGCGCGACGATCAGGAAATCCGTCTCGCCGAGCAAGTCGCGCGCGCCGAGCGCCGCCGCGGGAATCTCAATCATCGCTCCGACGGGCACGCGGTCGCCGTGGGGCACGCGCGCTTTGCGCAGCGCCTGCTTCTCGTCGAACATGAGCTCTTTCACGCGCCGAACGTCGCTCGCGTCGGTCACAAAAGGCACCACCACGCGCACATCGCCCTGGGCGCTCGCCCGAAGCAGTGCGCGCAGAAGCACGCGAAGGATCTGTGGCTCCTTGAAAAGCGCACGAATCGACTTCATCCCGAGCGCAGGATTGCCCTCGGCCTTGGCCGATTTCCACGCCTGCGCGAACCCATCGAGCCGCGCCGACGAGTCGACGTCGAGCAGCCGGAATGTGATCGGATTGCCTTGGGCCAGCTCCACCGCCCGAGCGAAATGCTTATAGAGCGTCTCCTCTTCGGGCGGCCGCCTGTCATACAGAAAGAGAAGCTCACACCGGTAGAGCCCCATGCCGGTCATGCGCGAAGCGACGGCGCGCTCCACGTCGTCGTGGTTGCCGCCCGTCGCCAGCACGCCGATCGACGTGCCGTCGCGCGTGCGCGTGGGCTCGCGGACCCACTCCTCCACTTCGTCCTCGGGCTCGGCGCTGGCGCCATACTCCGCCAGCAGCCGCTCGTCGGGGCTGATGTGAACATTCGCGCCGCTCGCGTCGACCAGAACCGTGTCGCCCGGCTTCACCGACTTCAATAATCCCTTCACGCCCATCAGCGTCGGGATGCGCATCGATCGCGCCAGAATCGCCGCGTGCGACGTGAGCGCCACTTCCTCCGTCAGGATCGCCTCCACGCGCTCGTTCCCCAAAGAGAACATATCCACGATCGAGAGGTCCTTTGCACAAAGCACATATCGATCGGGAGGCGTGGGGCGCTTCTGCGGCTCCGCCCCCTCCGCCGCCGCGGGGCGCAGGCAGCGCAGCACGCGAATTCCCACATCCCGCAGGTCGAGCGCGCGCTCGCGAAGGTACTCACTCTCGACGAGCTTGAAGACGCGGTCGAAATCCGAAATCACTTTTGCGATCGCCGACTCGAGGCCCATCTGCTCCTCGAGCACGAGCTTCTCGACATCGGTGATGAAGATCGGATCCTTCAGATATGTGAGATGCGTGTCGAAGATGCGCGCGTCGACGGAGCGGATCTTCCCCTCGAGCTTCGTCTTCAGATCCATCAATTGGCGCCGCGCGGCATCGAGCGCTTCGCGGAAGCGGTTCAGCTCGTCGTTTACCCGGTCAGTCGAGACGTGGGACGAGCCCACGCGCGTGAGCTCATCGTCCCGCAGAAATGCGGGGCCGATCGCGACGCCGGGGCAAACAGTGACACCCTGAAGCATGAGGGTTCGCAGGCGCCCGTGAGGGCGCGCACCATGGGGGGCGCGGATTCTGCGGGGCTCGACGAGGTGTGGCAACGTCGCGGAACTCTTCTGCGCGAGGATGGAGGTATGCCGATCCGCGGCCGCCTCGCTCCGTCTCCCACCGGCGCGCTCCACCTTGGGAACGCGCGATCGTTCTTGCTGGCGTGGCTCGCCGTGCGCGCACGGGGTGGTGCCGTCGTGATGCGCGTCGAGGACCTCGATGGCCCGCGGCTCAAGGCCGGCGCCGAGCGCGAGGCGCTCGACGACCTCCGCTGGCTCGGGCTCGACTGGGACGAAGGGCCCGATGTCGGCGGGAGCTTCGGCCCCTATCGCCAAACCGAGCGGCTGGGGCTCTACCGCGCGGCACTCGAGCAGCTCGTGCAGCGAGGGCTCGCTTATCCGTGCGTCTGTACGCGCACCGAGATGGAGCGCGCCGCGTCGGCGCCCCACGCCGGCGAACACGAGACGCCCTACCCGGGGACCTGCCGCGGGCGATTCCAATCGGTCGCGGAGGCCGAGCAGGCCACGGGCCGCCCCGCGTCGCTGCGCTTTCGCGTCGAGCCGGAGGAAGTGGCCTTCGTCGATGAGCTGGCCGGGCCCGTGCGCTTCACGCCAGCGCGCGAATGCGGCGATTTTGTGATCGAGAAGGTGGAGCGCTCGGGTCCCAAGGCGGGGTTGCGCACGCCCGCCTATCAGCTCGCCTGCGTCGTCGACGACGACGCCATGGCGATCGACACGGTTCTGCGCGGGGATGATCTGCTGGCCTCGACGGCACGACAGCGACTGCTACAGCGCGCACTCGGATTGCGCCAGCCGGCCACCTGCCATGCGCCGCTGCTGGTTGGCGAAGACGGCCGTCGCCTCGCCAAGCGCCATGGCGACACAACGCTGCGGCGCTTCCGCGAAGCGGGCGTTCCGCCGCAGCGCCTTGTCGGCTGGCTTGCGCTGCGATCGGGGCTTCTCGACGAGCTCACGGACGCCTCGCCGCGCGACCTGCTGGACCGATTCGACCTTTCCCGCATTCCCCGCGGCGCGACCGTCGTCCGCGAGGCCGAGATCAGGGCGCTCCTGGGCGGTCGCTGAACTTCCCGGTTCGCAGAAAGGTGGCCACGGCGTCGGCCGTTGCCCGGCGATGGAGCATCCCCTGGTGGTCGGCTTGGAGGAGCATCCAGTCGGACTCGCCGGCGAGGTGCGTGCTGCTGACCTCGACCACGCGATCGTTGTCCTCCTCGATCCACCGCGCGCGTCCTTGGCGGCCGCCCGTGCCGCCGGCGATCGTGCCGAAGGGAACACGTGGAACGGTGTCCTGACGATGGAACGGGTGCCCCGGTGCCAGCTGCGCCGCCGCCCGATCCCCGAAGAGCCAACGAAACCACCACACATCGCGCAGCTCCTCGGCGAGGCGCGCTCCCCGATGGGGCGTCCCCAGGAAAACGACGGCTCGGAGCCCCGGCAACATGCCGGGCGTGGGTCGCCCATGGAGCGCGAGCGTCGCGCGAATCACCAATCCGCCCATCGAGTGGCCGACGAGGGCGAAGGGCTCGGAAAATTGATGAGTCTTGCGCGCGACATAGCTCAAGAAAAGCGGCGCGTGCTCCTCCAGCGTGCGGCGCGTCGAGCGGTAGCCGTAGACCGCCGGGCGAAACCCTCGCCACCGCAGGCGTAGCGCCAGGGGCCAGAGCGCCAAAGGCGGCTCGAGGATCCCCGGGACGAGGATCACGCGGAGTCGTTCGCCGCGGACGCTCGTCGGGCCGAATTCGGGTCCCACGGTCGCCAGCATCGGCTCTCCCACGCGGATCGCAACGATCGGCGACGGTGCCTGGATCCGCCTCCGAGCCTCTGAGCCCCCTTGGGGATGGCACGCGCCGATCACGAATCCGGCGAGCAGCGCTCGCGCAATTTGGCATTTGGGTTAGTCCCGTGGCAGCTTTGTTCGGCGACCGCCCGACGCGGTCGCGATACAAGCTCGTGTAAGGACAAAACGGCCATGAGCGAACTCTCCGGAACCGGTGGGCGCCTGCAACATGTGTGGCCCGACCAGACCGCTCGGCTTCGGTCGAAGATGGTCTCGTTACAAATCGAGGCGCGCGGCGTGTGCGATCGCCGAGTGCTCAATACGATGCGGGTGCTGCCGCGGCACCTCTTCGTTCCCGAGGAGACGCGGAGCGACGCCTACGACGACCGACCGCTTTCGATCGGTCACGGCGCCACCATCTCGCAGCCGCTCATCGTTGCCATGATGACCGAGGCGCTCGGGCTGCAGGGCACGGAGCGGGTGCTGGAGATCGGAACGGGCTCGGGCTACCAAACGGCGGTCTTATGTGAACTCGCCGGAGAAGTCTTCTCGGTCGAGATCGACCCCGACCTCGCCAATCGAGCATCGCGATGTTTGAGCAACCTCGGCTATCGCGATCGGCTCAGGATTCGCGTGGCCAGCGGCGAATGGGGATGGCCCGAGGAGGCCCCCTTCGACCGCATCCTGATGAGCGCCGCAGCCGACGAGGTGCCGCGGGCGCTGCTGAAGCAGCTCGCCGACGGAGGGCGGCTGGTGGCGCCGATCGGGCCGGAGGATGAGCAGAAGCTCGTGGTGATCGACCGCGAGGGCTCGCGCTACGAGCAGACGGAGCTGTGTGCCGTCCGGTTCATGCG
Organism: Planctomycetota bacterium; assembly: GCA_016792805.1. Lineage (GTDB taxonomy): Bacteria > Planctomycetota > UBA1135 > UBA1135 > JACQFD01 > JAEUHX01. The sequence goes on along the minus strand of JAEUHX010000016.1, from coordinate 107,743 downwards.
CTTGCGAACCTCGGAGCGGCGGCGCAAGGCTCGATAAATCACCCTCACTTCTCCAGCAGGCGCTCGACGGCGGCGCGAAGAGCGATGCCGCCGGGCGCCCCCGCCAGGGCGATCCGCGGCTTCTGGGGCACCGAGAGGAATGCTTTGCGCAGGGCGCCGCTGCGCCCGGTGATCTGCACCGACCAGGTCTCGGGCTCCCCTTCGATTTGTACGAAACCTTTCGCGCGCTCGACGCCCGCGGGAGGGTCGGAAATGAAGCGCTCCAAGGTGCGGCGGACGAGCGGGCGCTCGAGCTCACAAAAAAGATGCCCGATTTCCGGCGGCGCCGCAAAGGTGCGCACAGCGCCGTCCCGGTGGGCCGCGAGGAGTTCATCCCATGTGACGGTCGACTCCACGGTGGGAATCACGGCAGCACCCGGCGCGAGCCGGCGCACCGTTTCGGCCAAGCCGGAGATCTCCGCCTCGAAGCGCGTATCGCACTTATTGAGAAGTACACAATCGGCGGACGCCATGGCGAGACGCCAACAATCTCGCGCATAGTGGGCGTCGAACCGGGATGCGTCGACGACGACGACGAGCCGCCGCGACGGGCTCGGCGACGGGCGCCGATTCCAGACGTCGCCGAGAGGCTCGTGGGACGCAATTTCTGTGATCTGCCACAATTGTGTTCCGCCGCCGCCTGCCGTGCGGTAGCCCTCGTCGCCGAGAGCGGCGAGGTCGATCCCGGCGTCGCCCAGCTCCTCGATCGAGATCGAGATCGCCGTACTGAGGGCGCGCGCCTGGCGAGCCAACCGGCGCACAAGAGTGGTCTTCCCGGCTCCAAGCGGGCCCGCCACGACGACGTCGAGCGGCAGCTCAGCCACGCTTGCGCAGCTCGTTCAGCAGGTGCCCCGCCTCGGGCAGCACAATTTTCTCCAATGCAAGCTTGACGGCGCCGCGGGATCCCGGCGCCGCGAAAACACCTTTTCCGCGCGCGACTCCGCCGACGGCGCGAGAGAGAATCGTGGCGGTTCCGATCTCTGCAAAGCTCAAGGATCGGAACAGCTCACCGAACCCGGGAAGCGGCTTGTCGAGGAACTTCTCGACGGCCTCGGGAGTCGTATCGCGGGGAGAGATGCCCGTGCCCCCAGTGAGAAAGACGATCTCGACCTTGTCGGCGTGGAGCGCCTCGCTCAATGTCTCACGAATCTGATGCACTTCGTCTTTCACAATTCTGTAGAAAGCGACCGTGTGCCCCGCCTGCTCGATCAGCTCGCGTGCGAGCTTTCCCGATGCGTCGGTCTCCGCCGTGCGCGTGTCGGAAACTGTGATTATCGCAAATGCAGCCGGCCGTCCTCCGGCGCAGGGCGGGGCCGCCGACTGCTGCTGATGCTCGTGGCTTCGAGGGGCGGCGCCGTCGCTCATGGATCGTGGATGAGATCTTACAAGCCTTCGGGAATGCCGTCGCCGGAGAGATCGGCCGAGATGCGGCGCAGCAGCGGCGACGCATGGTGATGGACCATGAACCACCGCCCTCCGCGCCGCTCGAAGACATTGGTGGCCATCACGGAGGTGCCGCGCTCGTGCCGGCTGAAGCCAGTCTCCACAGCTTCCGTCAGCGTGACCCACGCAACGTCGCCGAAAACGTGAACGTCGATGTCGTGCACGGAGAATTTGATGCGTTCCGTATGTTCGAAAATCTCCTTCCAGGAATGCAGGACGGCGTCGTAGCCGGTCAGCATCTCGGCACCGGGGTGGACGCATTTCACATAGGGCTCGCGAAGCCATAAATCGGCCATCCGCTGGAAATGGAGCGTCTCGAAGGCTCGATAGAACTCGAGGTTCGCCCGGGAAACGGCCTTCGCATCGTCGTACGCCCTCATCGCGACGCGGGCTCCGAGGAGGGCGCGTCCGAGGGGCGCGACGCGGGCCCATCGCCTGCGATCGGGATGGCGATGGCTCCCCACAGAAGCAATAAATACGAACGCCCCTGATGGCTGCCCCAGCCGACGAGCGGCGTCGCCCAAAAAGTATCTTCGCCGCGGCCGCCACCGGCGCCGAGGAGGCCACCACCAGCTTTCCAGCTGGCCTCGCTCTGGAGCTCTTCGCCTCGCCGGTACGCCGCGCGCGAATCGAGGCTGAAAATCAATTCTCCGAGCATCTGGATTTGTGTGCCTTCGACGACGTCGCCGGGGAGCAGACCGCCGCGGGGACGCGACGCGGTCTGCGGCGGAGGCTGGTGGCTCGGGCCAAGCGGACCATACTCAAAGCCGTCGATCGAGAAGCCGATCTCAAACGGGAAATACCACTTTGTGCGGCGGAACGGCGTGCCATCGGCTTCGGGCGAATCGACCCACTCGCGCCCCAGCAGCCCGAGCCCGAGCGACGTGCCTCCTTGGATCTGTGCTTTCTCGGAGGGCTTCCCGGCACCGTTAAACTCCACGGCGTAGGCCTCGTCGAAGTTCCATACTCCCAATCGCACTCGCCGACGCCCCATCGACCGCGTGTAAGCTGGAGCGTCCACGATTGGCAACGCCGACCAGGAAACCGATTCCGCGTCGTGGCCATGGGCGAAGGGTCCGACGCGAACGCGGCCGCTCTCCAGACGCGGAGCGGTCCGCCACGAGATCAATCCAAACAATAGCGAGACGCGGCCGCCGTCGGGCGAGCTGGCCGTGTCGAGGAGCGTCCCGCCGAGCAGCGAGAAGGAGCTCGACTCCGCATGCCGGTCGTGCGTGGCCAGGAGCCCGCCGAGAACGCGAACGCCACTTCCGTCCGCATGCTCGCGTCGGCGAAAAAGTGGGCTTGCGATGGCCTCCAAAAGCGAGGGGCGCGACGGCAGCGGCGTCGTCCGGGTGATGCGGCTCTCGTCGAGGAGGCGCTCCGCCCAGTCATTCTCGGTGTCGGGCGCCGGATCGACGATGGCTACAGCACGGCCGCGGCGGCGGATCTGTGCATAACGCCCGTCAGGCCGCTTCACGTCATCGAATCCGAACTGTTGCATCCAACAGGGCGAGTCGCCGTAGCGGGAGCAAAGCAGCGCATCGGCTCCCTGTGCAAACTCCTCCGCCTCGCGCTCGGAGTCCCATTCGCTGACCCAACAAAGCACATCGCCCGCCGCTCCCGAGAGCACGCGAAAGCGGTCGCCTCCCCAGCCGTCGGCGAGCGGGCTCGCCTCGTGCCGACGGAGCGAGGTTTCAAACCACTGCCGCACTCCGAGTTCGCCGAGGGTGTCCTCAAAGATCACTTCTCCGGGCCAACCCTCCGTCGCGAGTTCCACCTCGGCGGGATCGTCGCGCCGGTCGAGCAGGCGCTCGGGGTGAAGCACCTGTTCCGTCGACCGAGGCGGATTCGCAAAGGCTTCATCAAGAGACGCGGCGCCGCGGCGCTCGTGCAGAGCCCGCGCGAGGAGCAGCCCGCGCGAGTACGGAAATACAACACGCTCGCGAAGGTGCTTCGGCGATCGCAGAAGAGCCTCGAGCATCTGTGGATTCGGCACCCGCGACATCAGTCCGAGCTCGCTCTCGAGATCGTCCACGGTGCGGGAGATCTGCACCGAGCCGATGCCGCTGTGGGAATCTTCATACGACTCCGACAACGCGTAGTCGACCTGCGTTAGGAGGGCGCTTCCTTCGATGAGCGACTGCACCGCAATCGAGCGATCGCTATTGCCTTTCGCCGCGAGCCGAAGATTCCAAATATCAAATTTCGAATCGTCGAGATAATGAGTAAACTCGTGGCCGTAAGCGCTCTCCGTCGGACGGCCCACCTCGAGGTCGCCGAGCAGCGCGATCGAATTCGACTTTGCGTCATAAGCCGCGACGGCGCCGAGCGCGCCGAAGGCAACTCCCGTCTTCGGAGGCTCCGCATTTTTGGCCACAAATCCGAGAGCGCGATCGGCGCGCCACCTGCGGGTGGCCGTCTCGTCGGAAACCGACTCTTTGGAAGCGGCCACAAAGCTCTGCCAGGAGAGCGAGGGCGCCGGCTTTTCGGTTGGAGCCGCAATACCGCGCACCGCCGAGATGCGCTGTTCCACCCACTTGGCCCGACCCGGCGTGAGCGGCCCGGGACGGCGCCCCGAGTTGACGCATGCGGTACCGACTCCCGCTGCGAGGAGGAGGGCGAGAGAGAGCGGCTGGCGAAGCGAACCCATCGAGGGGCAACGAGGATACCGATCGGGCCCGCGAATTGACGAAAACGCCGGGCGCCGCCCCCCGTAGGCTTGCGGCTGCCGGCCACTGGGCTCTCTCATTCGTCCGCACCGATGACGACCTCTGTTCCTCACGAGTTCGAAGCGCTCGCATCCCGCGTCGCGCTCCGACGCCTCTCCAATGGGCTTCGAGCCATCGTCGTGCCGCGCGGTATCGCGCCGGTCGCTTCTTTCCACACGCGCGTTGACGTGGGCTCGGTCGACGAGCGAGAGGGCATCACCGGCATCGCGCACATGTTCGAGCACATGGCGTTCAAGGGGAGCCGGCGCATTGGCACCAAGAATTGGGAGCTCGAGCGCACGGCTCTCGAAGCGGAGGAGAAGGCCTACCTGGCGTGGCGCGCGGCGCGCGTGGCGGGCGACGCGCAGGCACCGGTGCTCCGTGCACAATTCGAGCAGGCTCAAGAGGAGGCGCTCGCCCTCGTCGACAGCTCCGAATACAGCGAAGCGATCACGCGCGCCGGGGGCGTCGGGCTGAACGCCACCACGTCGGGCGACTCGACGAATTACTTCTATTCTCTGCCTTCCAATAAGTTGGAACTGTGGGCATGGCTTGAGAGCGAACGATTCGACGATCCAGTGCTCCGCGAGTTCTATAAGGAACGCGAGGTCGTCAGGGAGGAGCGCCGCATGCGCACCGATTCGAGCCCCGTCGGGAAGCTCGTCGAGGAGGCTCTGCTGGCGGCATTTCCCAATCATCCGTACGGCAGGCCCGTGATCGGGTTCGAAGCTGATTTAGTGAGATTCAGCAGAACCGAAGCGGAGGCGTTCTTCCGACGAAAGTACTCCCCCTCGAACATGATCGTGTCGATCGTCGGACGCGTGGAACCCGAGCGCGCGTTCGAAGCTGTGGAGCGCTACTTCGGGAGGCTGCCGGCTTTTGTGCCCGAGCCGTCGCCCCCGGAGGGCGCGCCGGCCCCGCCAGCGCGGCGCATCGAGGTGCGCCTCGCGGCGCAGCCGATGCTGCTCGCGATGCTGCGCCGGCCAGCCGGCAGCCACCCCGACGACCCGGTGTTTCACGTCCTTTCGGACCTCCTCGCTGGCGGTCCCCATGCGCGGCTCCAGAAGGCACTTGTCAAGACCGGCAAGGCGGTTCACGCCCAGGCGATCTCCAGCTTTCCCGGACGCAAATATTCCAACGCATTCACATTTCTCTTGGTGCCATCCCAAGGGGTCGCGCTCGAGGAGGCCGAGCAGCTCTTGTGGAAGGAGCTGGACACGATCTGCCGCGAGGGCCCGAGCGCCGCGGAGCTTGATGCCGTGCTTCAGCGCGCGCGCACCGAGTTCCTCATGGGCCTTGTCGCGAACGCCGGGCTCGCACGCGAACTCGCGGAGTTCGAAGCGCTCGGCGGCGGCTGGCACGAAATGTTCCATCAGGTGGAGCACATCCGGGCGATCACGGTCGACCGCGTGCGCGCCGTTGCAAACTCAACTTTCGTGCGGGAAGTGTGCACGACGACTCTGCTGACCCATGCAGAAGGCGGACAGCCATGAGCCTCTCGTACCAGGAGATCCAGTTTCCTCCGCTGGAGCGGTTCGTTCCGCCGAAGGCGGCGGTTGCAACACTCTCCAACGGAACAAAAGTATTCTTTCTTGAGGACCACGAGCTTCCGCTCGTGTCGCTCGACGCCATCGTTCGCGCGGGGACGATTTATGAGCCGGCGGCGAAAGCCGGCCTCGCGTGGCTCACGGGAGAGACGATGCACACGGGCGGATCCGCGCGCTTTCCCGGCGACGAAGCCGACGAGATCGTTGCGGCGCTCGGCGGTGACCTCGCGATCTCGATCGGCTCGGCATCGGGCTCCGGATCGGTCGAGAGCACAAGCGACAAGTTCCCACAGCTGGTCGAGATGCTCTCGGATCATTGGTTTCACCCGCTCTTCCCAGAGGACAAGATAGAACTCGGGAAGACGGCGATGCGCTCGGCGATCGCACGCCGCAATGATCAAGTAACCCAAGTCTCCCAGCGGGCATTCCAGATCGCGATGTATGGAGCCGCTTCGCCTCTCGCCCGCGAACCGGAGTACAAAACCGTCGATGCGATCTCGCGCGAGGATCTTGTGGCCTTTCACCGCTCCCTTCTCGGCGTCGACCGGATGATCCTCGGCGTCGTGGGAGATTTCTCCACGAAGGAGGCCCTCGAGTTGCTTGAGAGAGGTTTCGGGAGCGCACCGCGGTCTGTCGATCCACCGGCCCCCGGTTCCACCGACCCGCTGCGCGCTTCCGCGAGAGCCGTCACGTTCGCACAAAAATCCGATGTCAATCAATCGAGCATCCGCATCGGTGGCATCGGTATTCGGCGAGATCACCCCGATTGGCCGGCGCTGCGCCTCGGTTCCTCGGTGCTCGGCACGGGCGGCTTTTCGTCGCGACTGCGCAAGCGCATCCGAACGGAACTCGGGCTTGCCTACTCCGTCGGCGGCGGCTTCAGCGCCGAATACGACCGTGTTGGACTGTTCCAATGTGTGTGCCAAACGAAAAGTGAAAGTACAGTTCTGGCGACGGAGCTCATACTTGAGGAAATCGAGCGCATGCTCGCCGCGCCGCCCACGGCCGAGGAGCTGAAGCTCGCGCGGGAGCAAATTCTGAACGCCGAGGTGTTTGAGTACGACAGCTCGAGCCGGATCCTCTCGAGGCGGCTGACGCTGGATTATTACGGATACCCCGAGGCATTCCTCGAGACCTTCATGGCGCGCATCGCCACCGTGACACCGGCGGAAGTGCTCGACGCCTTTCGCAGACACCTTGAGCCGTCCAAGCTACAGATCGTCATTGTCGGAAACGAGGCACAATTCGACAAGCCGCTCAGCACGCTGGGTCCGGTGACGACGCTCGACCTCTCGATCCCCAATCCGTAATCGATGGCGGCCAGAGTGCCGCGTGTTCTCTGTCGATTTCTAGGTTTGGCGCGTGCGACTTGGCTCCCTTTTGTTGAAGTGGGGTCGGCGCGTGCGCCGACCGGTCTCCGCGGGGCGCGCCCCGCGCAGTCGGGAATCGGTGGCGGGCTTCGTCATCCGCGCGCGCAAGCGCGCGCGAGATCGTCGCGGGCGATGCCCGCGCCCTACGGCGGAACTTACACTTCAGACTTCTCCGATGAGTGCCGGCTTCAAATCCCGCGCACAGATTTCGATTCGTAGGGTCGGCGCTCGCGCCGAAGAATTGCGCGGGGCTTGCCCCGCGCGATGACGAACGGTCGAAGGCAGGCTTCGTCATCCGCGCGCGCAAGCGCGCGCTTACCGGTCGGCGCACGCGCCAACCCCACTGATCGATTCGAGAGTCGGTCTATCCCGCCGACCCCACTGATCGATTCTTGGGGAGTCGCGGGAGATGCCCGCGCCCTGCGGAATCCGCAACGCGGCGGAGCTCCCGGGCGCGCTTGCGATCCACCGGCGCCGTCGTGACTCCTCCGCGCTTCACGCTCGTCCCGACGATTGCGCCGGAAGCCATAGAAAGGAGCTGTGCAGCATTCTTGGAGCGCAGCCCGCTGCCGATCCAAACCGGCGCGCTTCCAGCGGCGTGTGCCACTGCCGAAAGCCGCTCCTCGTCGGGAGAATCGCCGGTGCGGCCGCCGCTCACGACGACGATATCAGCCCCGGCGCGTTCCAACAAATCGGCCACCTCCTCCTCGATGGGTCTCGACGCGAGCGGAGCCGCATGCTTCACGCGCACATCGGCCGCGATCAGCACCTGTGGACGCAGCCGCGCGCGAGCCCGAGCGACCTCGTGGGCTTCGCCGACGATAATTCCCTGGTCGGCCACGGCCGCCCCCGCGAGGACATTGATCCTCACAAAATCGAGCCCCGCCGCGGCGGCAATCGCCATCGCCGCGAGCCCATCATTCCGAAGACAGTTCACTCCCACCGGCACGCGGACCGTCCGACGCACCTCTTGGCAGGAGACCGCCAGCGCGGCCACCGTCTCGGGCGGCACGCGCTGCGGGTAGAACGGCGCATCGGAGAAGTTCTCAACAATGACCGCGTCATATCCGGCCTGCTCGTACTCCGTCGCATCGGCGACGGCCCGTTCCATCAACCTCTCCATCGAGCCGCGATAGCCGGGCGCCCCCGGCAGCGCTCCAAGATGGACGACGCCGACCAAGCAGGGCCGGCGCCGCCACCACGCGCTCGAAGCGCGCGATTTCACAAATCGAGCCGAAGCGAGAGGTGGTTTCATCAGTGCTCCGGAGAGCGAGCGCAAGGAATCGCCGTCCAGCGCAAGGAGTTTCGCCGCGGGCGTAACAAGGAGTTACGTCGAGGACGAGACCCGCACGCAGCTTGGCTGACTTGTGAAACCAATTCTACTTCGACGGCGGCTTCGGCGGCATTCCCTGCAGCCGCACGGCAGCCAACGGGTAATCCTCGCGGATCGTTTGCGTCCAGTGGTCGCCGTCGGGATAGGAGTAACGCTTCCAGATCCGCCCCGTGCAAGTATCAATCATCCACAGGCTCACGTCGGTTGCCTCCTGGATGTGAATCATCTGATAGCGGCCAACGGCACCTGTATCTTCCGGCCCGAGCGGCTGGCTCCCTCCGGAGCCTTGCGCCATCACAGAGATTGCCACGCCGGCGGCCAAGCCGCCCGCAAGAAGAGCAACCGAGGTCGTGCGTAGGTTCATGGTCGTCGAATCGTACTCGACCGATCTGCCGGCTTCAGGGCGACGCGGAGAGCGCGCGAAGTCAGGAGAGGGTGCTCCGCCGCTTCGCCCAGCGAATCTCACAATTGCGGCTATGCATGACGACCGAATCTCTCCGAGGAGCGGCTGCGTCATGCGCGCCACTTCCAATCTCCCGCCGACGCGCGTCAGCCCCGCTCCCCATCGTGAATGTTGGAGCCACCCGTCGGACTTGAACCGACGACCTATGCTTTACGAAAGCATTGCTCTACCAACTGAGCTAGGGTGGCTTTGTTCTGTTGGGCCGAAGAGTTTGCAGCGCACTCTTCCGGCGTCGAGATTCCGCTGGCGGCAGCTACCCCCATCGGGGATGGCTTCGAGCGGAGCTGCGTCGCAAAGGAGCGGCGACGGCTCCCTTCATGAGCCCGGCCGCTCGTGCGGTCTTACCGCAGCGGCGGCCGGATTCCGTGTCTCAGCGAGTGTCCGTGTCCGTTCCGCGAGGAGCCAGCTCGTGGAGGGCACCCGCCGAACGCATTCGCGATTAGTTGGACGCTTCTGCCTTCGGAGCATCGCCCGAGAGCGAAGCGCCGCGCTCGCGGAGCCACTGGGAGCGCACGCCGCTCGGAACGTTCGCCCAGCGACCGAGCGCCGAAGCCGCGGCCGCCCGGACCGCTGCCTCCGGACTATTGAGAGCTTCCCCGAGGGCCTTCTGCGCGCCGTCGGTCAGCCCCGCGCCACGCATGCCCATCGCCGCGAGCACATTGGCCGCCGCCGCCTTCGCCGCCGGGCTCGCGCCCGCATCGGATAGGACGGCAACCGCAGCGCCCTGCTGCGCGGGACCGCCGAAGCGCGCGAGGGCGCCGAGGGCCGGAAGGCGAACGCCATCCGCTCGACCCGCCGCCGCATCCGCGAGCGCCGCGAGGCAGGCCTCACGCGCATCGCCCGAGAGGTCCGACGCCGAGCCGATCGCCATCGCGCAGGCCGCGGCCAGCTGCTCGGCGCGCTCGCGCTCCGGGTTCATGCGCCCGCCCTCGAGAGCTTTCTCCATGGCGGCCGCGTCGAACGCCCGCACCACACCCTTCACCTTGTCGGCGAAGCGCGTTTTGTAAGCTTCCATCTCGGCGTCCGAACCGGCGCCCACCGCAACGATGGCAACCCCCTTCGTGCGGTCATCCCCGCGGAGCTCCGAGATCACCTGATCGACCACGATGTCCTTGAGGGACGCCGAGACCACCACCAGGTCGGTTCCGGGGAAGCGGCGCAGCCGCGCGAGCCCTGTCGCAGCCGAGTCGGCCGAAGCGGCGAACCAGCGCGAATCCTCAAAACCCTTCACGAGGCTGTCGCGGCGCGAGCTGTCCTCATCGATCACAACTGCGATGCGCTGCACGCGCTCGCCTACTCCCTCTGCCAGGAGCGACAGAAGGGCGCCGTTGGCGCCGAAATTCGGGTCCATGCCGGCGGCCACGAGGGCCGCAACGATCCGCACGTCGCGCATCGGGGCCTTCATCGCCTCGCCGACAACGGCGGGAACGGCCGCGCCCTTCACCGACGTCTGGCCGATGGCCTCCAGCAGCGTGCAGGAGAGCCGCGAATCGCCCGACGAAAGCGCCATCTGGAGCGCCATCTCGAGTCCGGCCGAGCCGCAGAGGCGCAGCGACTCATGGATCGCATCGATCTTCGCAGAGAGGTCTTTTGTATCTTCTTCGCCAGCCCCCGACGCTGCCATCTGGCGCTGCTGCTGAACCGCTTCCGCGTAGGCCATTGCCACCGTCGCCACCGCGCGCGGCTCGTCGGGCGCGAGCCCGAGGGCCTTCACCGCCATGCGGCGTGCCATCTCGGCGCCGTAAAGGCTGCGGCTGATCGGCTCGTCCACGAGCTTCCCGTCGGCGAGCAACCAGGTCACGTTGTTCGCGTCGGAAGGACGCACAAAATCGGGCGACTGGCGGAGGAACGCCATCGCGGAGTTGAGCAGCGCATCGACTGCGACGCCGCCACCCATGCCGGAGGCCTCAGCGGCCGCCATCGCCTCGCGCTTCGCCGCGCCGTCCGTCTCCGTGGCAGCCTGAGCCGCGAGCGCCGCCGCGGAGCGCGCATCCTTGATGCGGCCCAAGGCGATAATTGCACTTCGGCGCAGGAGCGCATTGGGCGAATCGAGCAGCGCCATGAGCGCGGGAACGCCCGAGCCGCCGAGGCGGTAGGCCGCCTCGATGGCGCGAATGCGACGCTCGTCGTTCCCCTCATCGCTGAGCGGACCCACCATGCCCTGAATCGCAAAGGCGCCGTGGTTCGTCGCGAGGGCGCCGATCGCCTTCTGGCGCTCGACGAAATCGCCGCCAAGGGCCTTCTCGACGAGATCATTGACCGCCGCCGTATCTTTCTTCGCGGCCTGCATTGCCGGCTGGGCCTTCGCGAGGAGCGACTTCGCAATCGCCTCGAACTCGTTGCCCTTGGCAATCATGCGGAGCCAGACGTTTTTGTCGACTTCGCGCCAGAGACTCCAGGCCGCCTCGGAACTCGGGTCCGCGGCCACGACGGCGCGGAACTTCTCCAGGGCGCCGGCGTCGTCGCCGCGCCGCAGAAGCTCAAGCCCCTGGGCCATCAGCTCCTTGGCATCACCCTGGGCCGTTCGAACGACCCATCCAAGAGTGGAGACTGCCGTCGGCGACAGGGCGATCGGCGACCCCGTCGTTGCGAAGGCGGAACTCGCCGCGAAACCCGGGATTGCGAAGAGAAGAAGGGCTGCGGTGGAACGATGCACGGCCATGCTGGGCATCCGCACGGTCTCCCGAAGGAGGACGATGGAGGGTAGGAGCAGGTTCGCCCCCGGCGACTCCGAAACTCGCGCTGACATGTGCAGCGGCGAACACCGGAGGCAGTGGGCGGGCTAGAAGGGGCGGTACTCTAGCGGTGGGTCGAAATCGGTCAAGCTGAGTCGCCTGGGATCGGCGGCAGCGAGATCTTGCCGAGACAAGCGGGCCGGCGTGCGCCGGTAACGGACGGAAGATTGGTCGGGAGGCCGAGAAGCGCGTCGTGGGCGAGGAGCGCGAAAGCCATCGCCTCGCGCGCTTGTGTGGGAACCCCGAGCGCGTCAGAGAGGACAACACGCGCTGGCGCGACAGCGGCCGTAATGCGATCGAGGAGCGATTTGTTGCGGGCGCCACCGCCCGCGACGACGAGTTCGAGTTCGGCGGAAGGCTGGCGGTCGACATAAAGCGCCTGCCGGAGCCCAAGCGCGACCGACTGCGCCACAAACTCCGTCACCGTTGCGAAGAGATCGGGTGTGACGCGCCCCACCGCACGAACGAGCTCGCTGACGAGGAGGTCGCCGAATTCCTCGGGCCCCGTCGACTTGGGCGGCTGCCGTGAGAGAAAGGGATGGGCCATGAGCCGCTTCAGCAGCTCCTCATCCACGGTCCCGCGGGCCGCGATGGCGCCGTCGAAGTCGCACGAAAGCGCGCCCTCGGAATAGAGCCGTGCCAGACGGTCGAGCGGCGCATTGGCCGGCCCCGTATCAAACGCGATTGTGCTCTCTCGGAGCGGCCCAAGAAGAGTGATGTTTGCAATTCCACCTAAATTGAGGACCGCTCGCCGCGTGGAGGAGTCCTTCGGAGCAAACAGAACCCGATCGGCGTAGGGCGTGAGGGGCGCGCCCTCGCCGCCGGCGGCGACGTCCCTCGCCCGGAAATCGGAAACTGTAAGAAATCCGGTGCGCTCAGCGATCCGATCGCCGTCGCCGAGCTGGAGCGTGACGCGGGGCTCTCGGCCGCTGTGGTGATAGATGGTCTGGCCATGGGATCCGACCGCGTCGACGGCTTCCTCGGGAATTCCGGCGTGCACCAACGCACGCAGGCAGCTCTCGGCGAAGGCATCTCCGATCGCCGCGTGGAGCTCGGCGATCCCTCGCACGTCGAGGCTCTCGGCAGCGAGGATCTTCGACCGCAAGGCCGGGTCGTAGGGCTGGCTTCGGAAGGCTTCGAGGCGGACGCGCCGAGTCGTCGCCGCGTCCGGGCCGCCGGTTCTCGGTGGAATCGCGCCCCCTTCGATGGAGCAGACAGCGCAGTCAATGGCGTCGGCGCTCGTGCCCGAGAGGAGACCCACCACGAGACGTCGAGGCTTTTGAGCGAAGCGAGTGAACAGATCCATGACTGGGCGCGCGAGAAGCTACCCTCTGAGGGTGATGCAGCCCTCTCCTCTTCTTCTCGTCGTCGACGACGCCGAGGACGTTCGCCTCTCCCTCGAGATGAGCCTCCAATATGAGGGCTACCGTGTGGCGACGGCCCCCGAGGCCGCTTCGGCCTTCGCGGTGCTTGCCGCGAAGTCAGTCGATCTCGTGCTCCTCGATGTGAAGATGCCCGGCATGGACGGCATCGAGGCGCTCCCCAAAATGTTGGAAAAGTGGCCCGGGCTGCCGGTGTTGATGATCTCGGGGCACGCCGACATTCGAACGGCCGTCGAGGCGGTGAAGCTCGGCGCCGAGGATTTCCTCGAGAAGCCGCTCGATACCGACCGCGTCTTGGTCGCGGTGCGCAATGCCCTTCGGCGACGCAATCTGGAGCAGGAGAACCGCAATCTTCGAGAACTCGCCGATCGCAGCCTGCGCTGGATCGGTGAAAGTGACACAAGCAAGAAACTCTTACAGATGTCGGAGAGGGCGGCGGCGAGCGACGCCCGCGTGCTCGTGGTGGGCGAGAGCGGAGTCGGAAAAGAGCTGCTCGTGCGCCGGATCCACGCCGCGTCGGCGCGGTCGCGAGGGCCGCTCGAGGTGCTGCCGTGCGCCTCGGTGCCGGTCGAGCTCCTGGAAGACGAACTCTTCGGCCACGAACCGGGCGCTTTCAGCGGCGCGAGCCAACGGCGCGCAGGTGCATTCGAACGCGCCCACGGAGGATCCTTACTGCTGGACGAGGTGGGCGAGCTTCCGCTCGAAGCCCAGGCGAAGATTCTTCGCGTCCTAGAGACGGGCACATTTGTGCGACTCGGCGGCGACGCGCCCATCCACAGCGATGCCCGCGTATTTGCGACAACACACCACGACCTCAAGGCCGACGTCGCCGCGGGGAGGTTTCGGCAGGATTTGTACTATCGACTCAGCGTCGTCGTGCTCACGATTCCGCCGCTGCGGGAGCGGCCGGCGGACATCCCGCCGCTCATTCGAGATGGCCTAGCGGAGACGGCCCGTCGCGCGCGGCGGCTCGGCAAGCGCATGACGCCGGAGGCGGAGGCGATTCTCGCGGCGCGCCCGTGGCGCGGGAATGTGCGCGAGCTGCGCAACACGCTCGATGCGCTGGCGCTGGTCGTCGATGGGCCGGTGATTCAGGGCAGCGACGTCCGCGCGTTTTTTGAACATCGCGAGCGCTCCACGCCGAGAGACCCCTTCGAGGCGCCGACTCTCGAAGAGTTCCGAAACGCCGCCGAGCGCATGTATCTCGAGCAGAAGGTGGCGAGCCTCCAGGGAAACCTCAAGAGAACAGCCGAGGTGTTGGGGATCTCCCGCTCCAATCTCTATAAAACTCTCGAGCGCCTCGGGCTGAAACCTCCCCCCAACAGCGCTGGCGACGATTCGCAGAAGTAATCTCGCTGTTCAACAAAAAAGCCGGCGCCCAGATTGGTGCGCCGGCTTTTTTTGATCCCGAGAGTCGTTACTTCGCCGCGGGGAGCTTCAGCCTCTGCCCTTCGCGAATCACATCACTAGGGAGGCGGTTGAGCTGCTGGATCTCCTGCCAACGGCGCTCGTCCTTGAGCAGGCGCTTGGCAATGAGGCGCAGATTCTCGCCGCGCTTCACCACATAAACCGTCTCCGCGGAGGACTTCTCGGGCGCCTTGACCGCTCCGGAAGTGCCCTTGCTCGGCTGCGGATTGGTCTTCTTCGGGTCGGGAGTGCTCGGGCCCACGATCACACTGTTCGCATCGATGGGGGCATTCGAGGCTGGCGAGGCCTCCGGCTTCGCCTCGAGCGTCGCGAGCGTTCCCTTCGAATTCGCGTCCTCGAAGATCACATTGGGAATCAGGATCTCGGAGCGCGAGATCAGCTTCTTCCCTTCGTTGGCGCGATCAATCATGCGCGCATAGTTCGGCGAGCCGGTCAGCTTGCGGGAGATCACCTCCGGGTTGTCGTTGGGCTGCACGACATAGAGGGAGAACTCGGCGCTGCCGCTCGGCCGAATCTTGCTCAGCACCGTGGCGGGAACCACGACGCTGAGCCAGCTGGCGGAGGAGCGCGGCGCTGCTTGGGGCTGAACCGCGGACGGATTCGCCCCCGCGCCATTCATCGCGCCGCCCTGAGGATTTCCGCCGAGCACGACGGTCGGCGGGGTCGTGGCTGGCTGGTTCGCCGTACCCGGAGTTCCGGAACCGAGCGAGCCAGGCAGCGGCGAGCCACCCCCGTTGGGCTTCGGTGCCTCCATCGAAGGAGGACTGGGAAGCACACCCGCACCGGGGGCTCCATTGCCGCCGGGAGTCAAATTGTGAACTCCTGCGGGGTTCACCGCGAGTCCACCGCCTCCGGCGCCCTGGATCTCGGGCCGATTCCAAAACAGGGAGATGGCGAGGATGACGCCCACGAGAATGAGGACGCCAAGGACCAGGAGTTTTTCGAGAGTGCTCATTTCCTCTCCGGATTCAGGGGCGACGAGAGGTCGGGGCGCCCACGGATCGAAGGAATCGGTCGGGATGGGGTGCGGGCGCACGAGACGTCCGCGAATGGCGGCTTTATAGCGAGTGAAAAACTCGGGTGTCAATCTGACCGTCGCAGAATTCGCTACCAGTGGATGGGTTCTGGAGAGCTCTCCCCCCCGGATGTTGTGCAGAGTGGGTTGGCTTCGGCCCATTCCCGCTATGGGGAAAACGCTGTGGATCGATGTGGAGAACTTGGGGAAAACCTGGGACCGTGGGTCGTGTTCGGAGCGTGGAGAACGCGCGCGATCGGATGGAACATTGGCGATTGTCTCGACTCCCAGGGAGACTCGGTGCGGCGATGGAAACGACCCCAACGAGCCCGAGCCCCAACGACTCCCGCGCCCGAGCGCGGAGGCTCGATTCCATCCTGGTCTTCGTGTTTGCCGTCGGAGTCGCGCTGGCATCGCTGCCCCATCGAAGCGGCTACCCCATCGCCGACGCCGTGGAGTACCTCAAAAATGCAGGGCTCGTCGAAAGCGGCCAGGAACTCGGCGGCGGTTCCGTGCGCCCGTTTTTTTATAGTGCGCTTTTGTTGCCTATTTTCCGCGCCGCCCGCGTCCTCGGATCATCGGACGGACGAGAAGTCTTCGCCCTCGTAACGGCCTTCATGATCGGACTCGGCGGACTCGCCGCGGTTGCGACATATCGTTTTGTGGAAAAGATCGGCGGAGCGGCGGCGGCGATCGCGGCCGCGCTCTTTCTTTCCGCCAATCGCGTTTTTCAATTCTGGGTTCCGAACGCGATGACGGACGTCCCGAGTTCGCTCTGCATCGGTGCGGCCGCCGCGTGCGCCATGGCTCCTCCGAGCCGCTGGAACGCGCTCAGAACGGGGCTCCTGCTGGGGGCGGCAATCGCCTTTAAGTATCAAGCGATCCAGGCGCTGATGCTCTTCGCTGGATGTATGGTTTTTCTCTGGAAGCCGCCGGGCAAAAGGCTCCCATGGGTGAATCTAGGGCTTTTGTTCTCCGGATCCTCGGCGGGTATGGCGCTGCAGTCGCTGCTCGACCTGCTGGCCGGGCGGCCCTTCGGTGCAACTTTACTCAATTATCTTCGGGACAACGTTCTTTACCCGATCGGAGGCCGCCTTGCCCCGATCCTGAATCGCACAATTGGACCGGAAGCGGCAAATCAATTTCTCGAGTCGCTCACTTCGACGAGCGCCGACGTGGCGAAGTATTCCGAGGTTCGCGCCGCAGATCCGGGCATGCTTCTCAGCCAATCGCGATGGTACTACTTTGAGAACATCCCGGAGCTTCTCACCTGGTTCGAGGTGGCGCTTTTTGTGATTGGCGCCGCGGTGCTGGCTCGCCGTCGGCCCCGAGGTTGGTGGTTTCCCATCGTGTTTCTTGCAGCGTCGGTAGCCATCCTCTCTGGAAAAGGCAGCAAGGATTTTCGCCTCTGGGTCCCCTTCCTGCCGTTCGTCTGCTGCATGGTCGGAGTCGGGTTCGCTTCGCTGGTCGCGCGAATAGACCGGAGACTTCCGACGCTCGCTGCAATCGTTGCATTCTGTGCGTTTGCCTTCAATCTCATCACAATTCTCGGCGGAATCCCGCTGCAGACTCAGCTCGCGCGAGTGTCGTGGGCGCGGCCTCTGCTTGTGTACGATTCGCGTACTCCCATCGCCGTGAAGAAGCGGGACGGCACGACTCGCGAGGAACGCAAGGGGTTCCGTCCATGGCAGGTCCTCCCCGAGCCCCGAAACCCGGCCGACTTCGGCGGCTATGAGCGGGCGGCGCGCTGGCTCAATCAGAATGCGCCGGCTGGGGCGCGCGTATCCGCCACCTGGTTCTGGCAGTTTCACTACCGCCTTCGGCCTGACCTGGTCTTGGTGGCTCACCGAGTTCAGATCGACGACTTCCGCAAGCTGCCGGCTCCCGATCGAGCGGACATCGCTGCGCATCTGCGATCCCTCGACTTCCTGGTAGTCCACCTCTCTTCCGTCCTGGAGCCCGGGCTCTTCGACATCGTCGACCGCGAGTTCGAAACAGTACAAATTTTCGAGAACGCGATCTACGACGATTCTCTGGACACGCTTTTTGTGCTGAAGAAGCGCGCACGCCCCGGAGACGAGAACGCCTGGGTGCGCATCATCGAAGGCCGCGAGGCTGCGGAAATCCATCGCAACGCAAGACCCGATTCTATCTTTTCGCTTCGGACCGATCCGAGCCCCACGGCGAAGCCGGTCATACAGATTCTGAGCTGCACATTCGACCCGGCGGAACTTGAGCAAGGGCGCGTGCAGGTCCGAATCGTTTGGCGAGTTCCCGAGGGATCCGAGTGCGGAAACCACGACGTGTGGCTGCAGCTCAAGGTCACGAATGCCTATGAGCACGTCATCGGAAATGCAGGCTATCGCCTCGGATACGGCCGTGTGTCGCCCGACCGATGGAAGCCCGGAGTGATCATTGAGCAGCGCATCCCGATCCGCCCCGCTCGGGAGCTCTTCGATTTCGCACGGCCGCGAACACTCAATGAAGCAGTAAGCCTCGACGCTTGGATTCAGCTTGTCTGTAAGGAGCCCGGCGATCCCTCGAAGCCCGCATTCCATTACCCGGTCGGAACCGGCGAACGCTACTCAAGATTCCAAGACCCCGTGTTCGGTCGCATACGCATCGGTGGAAGCGATTGCGTCGCGCCTCGCCCTGCGTCGCTTCGCTAAGCTGAGAGAGCGAACAGTGCGGCGCGACCAAGCCGGAGTGCCAAGAAAATAAGAAGCGCCGCACCAAGGGCGATACTCAGTGAAGCCGAAGAGAGAGGGCTCAAGAATCCGGGCCGAGTGGAGCCGCCGCTCCCCCGCCACGGCCTCGCACGCGGCACCAAGGCCGGCACCGATTGAAGGTAATGTTGCCGATCGGCCGAGCCCTCTGCTTCGGCGCGCTCCCGAAGAGCGCGGTCTGCCGCCGGCAGCACCCAAGCAAAAACCACTAAAAGCGAAAGCGGCGCCACCGTACGCGGGACCCAACGCGCCCATGCTCCTTCGGAGGAGGCCGCGATCACAATTCCAGCGCCGAGCAGCAGCGCTCCGAAGGCAACCGGATGGCGGCAGTGGCGATAGGGCCCTCCGCGCTCCGTAACCGGCTGGGCGGCATCGTGGACACCCGTCCAAAGAAGCCATAAAGAACCAAGAGCTGCGGGCAACGCGCCAAGCGCAACCGACATCGCCGTCGGCTCCGCGCAGCCCACGACCACGGTGCAAGCAGCCGCAAGCGCGAGCCAGCCGAGCGCCTTCGCCACCGCCGCCCTCACCGCTCGAATCGCAGCGTGAGAATCTGGTACTTCTCGACCGAGATCGACCCGCTCGAACGGTTCCAGGGCGTGCCGGCAGCGGGCTCGGCACTGAGGTCGAGCGGCTTCTGCCCCGCCAACGGATCTTCGAGGAAGTTCACCTTTCTCAATCGAGCCGCGGAGAATGCCGCGCTCACTCGCACCGCCGCGCCGCTCGGCGCATCCTGATACAAGCGAAGCACGGTGTCGCTCGAGCCGGCACCCCGCTCGGCGCGCTTCAGCGCCGTTGCGACGGCGTGCTCACCATCGATCTGTAGGAACGAATGGCGCGCCGGCAGCGCGCCGCCGGTTCGGTCGCCGAGGAAAGAGTTGACCGTATTGTGAAGAACGCGCTCCGCGAGCAGCGGCTGATTCAGCTCGAACCCTGCGCGGGTCGCCGCCGAGGGAGCCGCGCCGAGCCCGAGCGGGGTCAGCCCATAGGTCAACACATGGACGCCCTGGTCCGGCAGCGGGTCGGGTTCGTAGGAGGAGCGGATGAGTGAGAGCCTCAATTCTCCAGAGCTCGTAGCGCTCACCCCGTGTTTGGAGTCGTTCAGCAAGACGGCGCCGCCTCTCGCGGGGTCGAGGATCCAGGCCCACGTGAGCGCTGGCATCTCCTTTCCGTCGGCCGGCCGAGCCACATCGCCGAAGGGAATGGAGTGCCGCACTTCAAACGACGGTGCCGCCCCGGCCTCCGCAGGTGCCGCCAACGGAAATGCAACCCGTAGCAACGGAGACGGAGCGGCCGATGTGCCCACTTCGCGCCAGTCGATCTCCGTGCGGAAGACGAGCGAACTCGAGCCCGCTTCCAGGGAGATTTGTTGCTTCAGCGTCGACCCGCGGTACTTCCGTTCAACCTCGACGGACGCCTCCACGGGCCCGGAGCGCACCAATCGGCTCGAGGTCACGTTCCCCACGGACTCGACAGTCTTTACCGGACCAAGCACCCACGCGCTCATCCCGTGGGGCTCCTCCAAATGCGCCTCGATTCGGTTTCCTCGCCGCGCTCCTTCCAGCACTTCACGGCCATCCACGGCGAAGCTCACGAGCTCGCCGGTGGCTTTGTCCAATACGGCCTTGGCGCGTTGATTGGTAAGAATCCACTGATCGGGACGCTCCTCCACGGCGGCAACAGCGGCCGTTTCCGAGGATTTCGCCGGCACGACCCGGTACACGGCGTAGCCGAAGGAAGGAACCGCGCGTGCAACAAAACGCACGCGCGCTTCGCCGTGCGCGCCGCGCACGACCTCACACGGCGACTCGACGCCGTCCGCCGAGCGAATGCTCCACGCATCTCCGGCGGGCAGGCTCACAGAAGCCTCCGCCATTCCGTCGCGAATCCATCCGAGCGGATTCACCACAAGAACGCCGACGCCCTCGCCTTCGTCCGCCACACGATGGGCGAGGTGGCGAACCGCCGCCCGGCTGATCCACCGGGCCCGATCCAGCACGGCGTCGAGCTGCACGTGGCTCAACTCGTAGCTCTCGTGGATCCCGGAGCCCGGCAGCGTGTCGTGGTGGTGGTTCCACAAGACGTCGCGCCAGCCGCTCGCGAGCTCCTCGTGGGGATAGGGCATCCCCGCCTGCGAAGCCATCCAGGCCGCAGCCTCCGCCGTCGAGAGCGCGGCCTCACAATCACGATTCCGTTTCTTGATATCGCAGTGGGTTGTGTAACAGCCGTCGAAGACCGGATTCATCTCGCCCACTACCACAGGAAGCCCCTCGAGCGGCTTCGCCAAGCAGGCGTCGAAGAACGCGCGCGCCGTGCCGAATTTAAGCGACGGGCGCCCATCCCTCCCGACCCAGGAGCGCGCCTTTTCGATCTGCTCGCGCGTCGGACCTCCGCCATGGTTTCCGACGCCGTAAACCCAGATGAGCTGCTTCAGCCCGGTCTTTTCGTAAAAACTTAGCAATTCGGCAACGTTCTCATCCGTCACGTCCGAATTGTACCAAGATCCGGAGGCGGGCTCGTCGAACGCCAGCACGCGGCTGCCGTCGATGCCTTCCCACCAGAAAAGCGGCGCTCCCTTGCCGCCGCGGCAGAAATAGTACGAATCGACGCCGCCGAGCCGAAGAATCTGTGGCATCGTGGCGGCATGGCCGAAGGTGTCGGGCTCCCAGCCGACCGTGGACGGCGCGCCAAACCGCTCGCGATAATATCGTTGACCGTAAAGAAAATGCCGGGCGTGCGACTCCCCGGAGATGAGGTTGGTGTCGCCTTCGCACCATCGCCCGCCGACGTACTCCCATCGACCTTCCTTAGCGCGGGCGCGGATTCGCTCGAAGAGATCGGGATACTGCTGCTCGACAGCCGCATACAGCCCGGCGCTCGATTGGGTAAATGTGAAGTCAGGATACTCCTCCATGAACTTCAGCGCCTGCTCGAAGGTCGACCGCGTGAAGTCGAGCCCCTCGGGCCACTCCCAGAGCCACTGCAGATCGATATGTGCATGCCCCACAAGAAGCCCGGTGTAGGCTTTCATCAGCGGGTGTGCGTGGTCAAGCGCGCGCCGCTTGCCATGCAACAGATCGTGGTAGGCCTCCGCCGTGCCTGAGAACTCGTCGGGCGTCGGAACCTGCGCGGCTGCCCGAAACTCCGCTTCAAGGTCTGCGCGCTTCTCGGCACTCGCGAACCGCGACGCGAGATCGGCCTCCGCCAGGAGTTGCTCGCGCTCATAATACAGATGCTCCTTGGAGCGCCGCTCGGCGACCCAGGCATCAAGCTCGTTTCCCGCGCGAACGAGCCGGCGCTCCACCCACGCCGTGAGCACGCGCTCGCTGTAGCCGTGGCGCATATCGACGGCGCGCTTGGTGCTCTTCCCCAGAAGCTCGACGGGCTCGCGCTCGCCGCTCTTGCGAATGATTGTTACATTGGCCACGAATTGTCCATATTCACCATTCTCGTCCCCTTCGAATTGTATCCACCACTTCGAGGTGCGCTTTCCCGCGTGCATCGAAAGGTCAATCGATCGGTGCAGCCACGCGCCTGCTGCGGCCTCGAGAGGCGCGTCGCCGTGCGCGCGGCGCCCTGCGTCGTCCACGGCGGAGGAGTCGCGCAGCGAGCTCGCGTCGTCGAATAGGAGATCGATTCCACCGCGCGCCACCGGACTCGAAGGCAACACGAACAGGTCGTACTCGAGGCGATCGCCGGCCCGCACCTCCACCGCCTGCTCGGAGATGCGCGAGTAGACGAAGAAGTTCCCCGTGCCGCGCCCCAGGTTTTTGGCCGATGCGAACAAGCAGCGCTCCGATTCCTGCACGGCGGATCGGGCGAGCGGTGCGGAAGCGAGTAGCGGCACGAGGGCGAGACAGCCCGCCGAGAGGGTCAGCATCGCCCCATTCTGCCGCGACGCCCGCGAGACCCATCGGAGAGCTCGCGAAGAGCGCGCCTTTCCTTGGCCACCTCCAGGCGCGCCGCAGAGCCGTCGGGGGCTTTACGCGTTGGGGGTGCCTCCGCGATGCTTCGGCGATGCTCGAACGCGCGTACGTTCCGGCGCCCCTCCGGGGTGCTCTCGCTTCGCTGGCCATTGCAGCTCTTCTTGCGCTCTCGGCCTGCGCTTCGGGCGGCAGCTCCTCGAGCGCGGCGCGGTCGACCCCCGAGCGGACGGCCGCCGACCTCCAGGACACCGGCCCTTACAAGTCGGAGTTCACGATTCCCGGTCGGCGCGTCTACGTCGAGCTGTTCGAGCGCAACGAGCGCCGTACGACGGCGATCGTGAATCGCGGCCAGGCTTCGCCTGCCGACGCCTACGCGGCGAACGCGCGCGAGGGCGTCATGCTGAAAGTCGCCACCGATGCGCGAATGGCCGACTTCCATGAAGGGCTGCGACGCCTCGGCTTCTTTGAAATGAGCACCTCAGAGGCGGATCCCAACGCCCGCTGGTCCCTCGCGCTCGACGTCGATGGGCGCAGGCGCGTCGCCAATTGCCGCCTTGGGCTCGACCCGGCCACCGCGGAGAAATATGTGAACTTGAAGAAGTTCTATTTCGCGCTCTTCAACGACACGCTCGCGCTCCGGCCGGTTCAGAACCCCGACGGAGCCAGGCTCTTCGAGCGCGAACAGAAGAGCGTCAAGCAGAACGTCCCGGACCGTCGCTGAGATGGACCGGTCGGCTTGGAGGCGCATCGCGGTCATCCCGGCCCGCCTTGCCTCGACGAGGCTTCCCAGGAAGGTGCTGCTGGATGCCACGGGCAAGTACCTGATTCAACACGTGTATGAGTCGATTGCGCAGGCGCGCTCCATCGATGGCGCGTGCATCGCCACCGATTCGCAGGAAGTGGCTGAGGCAGCATCGCGATTTGGGGCCCCCGTCTTCTTGACGCGCGCCGACCACCCGAGCGGCACCGACCGCATGGCGGAGGTCGTCGCGGCCCATCCGGCGGTTGCGATCGCCGTGAACGTCCAAGGCGATGAGCCTCAGGTGCGTCCGGCCGACGTCGATTTGCTTGTGGAGCTGCTCGAGCAGTCCGACGCCGATGTGGCGACTCTCGCAGCCCCTTGCCCGCCGGACCGTATTCACGACACGGCCGCGGTCAAGGTGGTGACCGACCTGCGCGGCCGCGCGCTCTATTTCTCCCGCTCTCCGATCCCCTATCCGCGCTACCCGGCGGCGCTCCAAGAGGCCGGTCGCACCCAGCTCGTGCACGTCGGCATGTATGGCTACCGGCGTGCTGCCCTCGAGCGCTTCGCACAGCTTCGGCCGTCGCCCCTCGAGCGCACCGAGAGCCTCGAGCAGCTGCGACTTCTCGAGAACGGAATGTCGATCGCGGTCGGTACGATTGAGCGGGCTCCGGAAGGCGTCGACACTCCGGCCGACTACGAGCGATTCGTAGCTCAATGGAGGCGCGCGCACCCGGGACCCGGCTCGCCTTCGAGTCTGTAGCTCGCCCGCGTCTTCGCGACCTCCTTCGGCCTACGCCACGGCTTTTTTGTGGCTGTGGACTTTGCAGAGGCTGGGTCCCCTCGGGGCTCAGTGCTTACAAGGGTTCCCTGACTTCCAAAGTTCAGTGAGCCGGAGAATTTTGAAGATTCGGCGAATTGCCTCCGCCGTTTTCGGTTGCCCGATCGCCCCCGCAGGTCCGCCCGCACTCCGTTCGCCATGGTCAAACACATATTCATCACTGGTGGCGTGGTGTCTTCCCTTGGGAAGGGACTCACTTCGGCCGCCATCGGTATGCTGCTCGAGAACCGCGGCTTTCGCATCTCGATGCAGAAGCTCGACCCGTACATCAACGTCGACCCGGGCACCATGAGCCCGTATCAGCATGGCGAGGTGTATGTGACGGACGACGGCGCCGAGACCGACCTCGACCTCGGCCACTACGAGCGGTTCACACACGCGAAAGTGAATTGCCACTCGAACTACACAACCGGGAAGATCTATTCCGAGGTCATCCGCAAGGAGCGGAAAGGTGATTATCTCGGCCGCACGGTGCAGGTGATCCCCCACATCACCGACGAAATCAAGGCGGCGATCCAGGCGGCCGTCGATCCTTCGATCGACGTTGCAATTTGTGAGATCGGCGGCACGGTGGGCGATATCGAGTCGCTCCCGTTCCTCGAAGCGGCGCGCCAGCTCGCCCTCTCCCGCGAGCCGGAGGACGTCCTTTTTGTGCATTTGACGCTCCTTCCGTACCTGAAGGCGTCGGGCGAGATGAAGACGAAGCCGACCCAGCAGAGCGTCGGCAAGCTAAGGGAGATCGGCGTGCAGCCGCACATCCTGATCTGCCGCACGGAGAAGCCGATCAGCGAAGAGATGCGCGAGAAGATCTCGTTGTTCTGTAACGTGCCGCGCCGGTGCGTGATTGAGGAGAAGGATGTCGACTTCTCGATCTATGAGCTTCCCGTGAACCTGGTGAAGCAGGGGCTCGACGCGCTGATCGTCGAGAAGCTCCGGCTTCCGGCCTCGCAGCCGAGCGACGACTCCGCTTGGCGGCGCATGCTGGAGAAGCTCAAGGCGCCTAAGCACCGTGTCGAGATCGCGGTCGTCGGAAAGTACATCTCGCTCCACGACGCCTACAAATCGATCTACGAGTCGCTGACGCACTCGGGCATCCCCAACGATACAAAAATTGAGCTTCGCAAGGTGGCGGCCGAGGATGTCGAGCAGCTCGGTGCAGCCCAGCTCCTCGCGGGCGTCCATGGCATTCTCGTTCCTGGCGGCTTCGGCGAGCGCGGCGTCCTCGGGAAGGTCGAGGCGATTCGGTATGCGCGAGAGCGCAAGATTCCGTTTCTCGGGCTTTGCCTCGGAATGCAGTGCGCCGTGATCGAGTTCGCGCGAAATGTCGCGGGGCTCGCCCACGCCCACTCGGCCGAGTTCGATTCGAAGACCTCCGATCCGGTGATCCACCTGATGCCGGCGCAGGAGAACGTTTCCGACAAGGGGGGCACGATGCGCCTCGGCTCTTATTCCTGTGCACTGCGTCCGGGATCGCGTGCGCGTGCCATCTATGGAACGCCACAAATCGAGGAGCGTCACCGCCATCGATTCGAATTCAACAATGCCTATCGGGAGCGGTTCGAGTCCCTCGGCCTCCTGGCGAGCGGCATCCACGAGCCGATGAACCTCGTTGAGATCGTTGAGATTCCGAATCACCCCTTCTTTGTTGGTGTTCAGTATCACCCCGAATACAAGAGCCGTCCGCTCGAGCCGCACCCTCTCTTCCGCGAATTCGTGCACGCCGCACTCACCCACGCGAAGGCACTCGGAAACGCGCCGGGCAAGCGCCCGGGCGAATCCACGGGTGACGCCAGCAGCAGTGACACGGGACACGAAGGAGCCGAGGTAGGGGCCACATCCACGACCGAGATCGGCGCCCGATAGACCTTTCCACATTTCTCCATGGCCGAAGAAGACGACGACGCACCGGAGACCCGCCGAGCGAGCGACATGCCGCTGCCCGGAGGCGATTTCCGGATGTTTATCTTGAAACTCAATTTTCAGGCGCTGATTGCGCTCGGCGTCGTCGAGAACCCCGTCACGCAGCGGAGGGAACGCAATCTTCCGCACGCGCGCATGGTGATCGACGACCTGCGAATGCTCCGCGAGAAGACGAAAGGCAATCTTTCGCCCGAGGAGGAGGCACACCTCAGTAAAGCGCTCTCCGACCTGCAGTTCCAATTCGTGCGGGTCGCCGAGTCGCCCGATTCGGAAGAGACGGAGAGCTGAGGGAGATGGAGCCGCCGTCGCGAGCTTCGGAAAACGATGCGCGGCTCCGTCCGCGAGAGGCCGCGACGAGCTTTCACGCCGGCCTCACGCGCGCGCTGCGACTGCTGGCCGTCGGCGGGTCCCTCGAAGGCGTTCTCCGAGAAATTGTGCTCTCCCTCGAGGAGCATGTGCCCGGGATGTCGGGCTCGATCCTCGTGTTCCAGCCGCTCCAAGGGACCTTTCAGCTGGGAGCCGGTCCGAGCCTTCCGCGCGAAATCAACACTCGCGCCGACGAAACGCCAGTTCTGGCCGTGAACGCGGCCTCCGGAGCACGGAAGCGGGCGCTCGACTGCTGCGACGACATTACAACAGATTCGCGATGGGAAGGACGGCGCGATGCCTTCCTGCGCTACGGGTTCCGCGGAGCCTGGTCGCAGCCTATCCTCTCGACGAACGGCTCGCTGCTCGGATTATTGGCGATGTACTTCCGCCAAGCGCGCCGCCCCGACAAGCGAGATATGGACTTGATCGGCGAGTCGGTTCAGCTCGCATCGGTTGCGATTGAGCGCAAGCTGGCGGAAGCGGCGCTCCGGGCGACGGAGGATCGCTACCGTCGGATCGTCGAAGCCGCCAACGAGGGCGTCTGGACGTTCGACGACTCGATGCACACCACGTTTGTAAATCGCCGGCTCGAAGAGATGCTCGGCTATGCGTCGTCCGAGATGGTGGGCACGCCGCTCCAGAAATACCTCCGACTGGAGAGCCAGGCACTCGTGGAGAAGTGGTTTGACCGCTGCCGGGCCGGCCGATCCGAGCGCATCGATGTCTTGCTGGAGAAGAGGGACGGATCTGAGATTCATACGATTTTTTCCCTGAGTCCGACGATCGGCTCCGATGGCCGCTTCCAGGGGGCGCTTGCCATGGTGATCGATATCACAGATCGCCACCGTGCCGAGGAGATGCTGGTTCGCGCGTCGCGCATGGAAGCGACGGCGATGCTCGCCGCCGGCATCGCCCACGACTTCAACAATCTCATGGTGGGCGTGCTGGGCGGAGCCGAGGTGCTGCGGACACAGATGCATGCCGTACCGGAGGCCCGGAAGTTCGTCGATACGATCGCTGAAGCAGGGCGCCGGGCAGGCGAACTCGCCCATCAGCTCCTCGCATTCGCTCGCGGAGGAAAATACTGGCCGCAGCCGATGAGCCTCAACGATGTTGTCACGGAGGCGCTGAAGCTGCAGGTCGCGGCACGCCCGGCCAAGGTCCGAATCGAGACGAAGCTCGCCGCTGACCTCGACGCCGTCCAAGCGGACGTTACTCAAATATCGCAGGTTGTCGTTTCCCTCTGCCTCAACGCATTTGAAGCCATCGATTCCGACGGCACGATCGTGCTTGAAACGAGGAATGTTCCCGAGGGATTCACTCTTCCGGGAATCCAGCCGCCGAGCATGGCCGAGCAGCCGCTGCCACGGTCGGTGCTTTTGTGCGTTCACGATACCGGCAAAGGGATCGACCGCGAGGCCCTCCCGCATATCTTTGAGCCCTTCTTCTCGACGAAAGGGCGCGGTCGCGGCCTCGGCCTCGCCGCCGTGTTCGGAATCCTGCAGCACCACGGCGGCCATGTGAGCGTCGAGAGCGTCCCCGGCTGCGGCACCACCTTCTATCTATCACTGCCGGCGCTCCCACAGAAAGCCCGATCGATCACACCGCTGCCCCCGCCTCTGGTGCCCGCTGGCGCCATCGAGGGCGGCACCGAGACCATTCTTGTCGTCGATGACGAGGAGATGGTCATTGACGTGACGCAACAGCTCCTGGCCGACCTCGGCTATGCCGTGCTGCGCGCCGACAGCGGCGAGCGCGCGCTCGAACTCATGCATGAGCTTCGCGACCAGGTCGACCTCGTGCTCCTCGACCTCGGCATGCCGGAGATGAGCGGCGCCGAGACCTTCGAGCGGCTTCGAGAGATCGCTCCGAAAGTGAAGGTTGCGATTTGTAGCGGATTCGAATTCGATTCCGTGGCGCGGTCGCTGCTCGACCGCGGCTGCGCAGGCTTCATTCACAAGCCCTTCGAGCTCCGCGAATTCGCTGCCGGCATTCGCCGCGCGCTCGGCAACAAGAAAGCGTCGAGCTAGCGAGATCTCTCCTCGGCGCTCCGCCGTATCGGCGGAGGCCGCGGGAGAGGAGGTCTCCAGAGAGGAGGCCCCCAAAAAGCTGCCGTCCGGTCTCGGAGCGCTCTACGGAGCGATCGTCACCTTGGCGCCGATCGATGTGCTCAGGTTAAAGATCCCGAGGCCTGCGCACGGTCCGGGCCACGCCGACAGATTCTGGAACGTGAATGTTAATCCAACAAATCCCGCATCATTGGGAATCGGAACAACGATCGAGCACGAGCCGTTTCCGTCCGACGGGAAGTCGATTCCATACACCTGCGTCGCCGTGAAGAAATCGGTGTAGAGCGTGGCCTGGATCCCAAAGGGATCGCTGCCGGCGTCGTTCGAGGCGTCCGTCGCAAGGAGCAGGTTCAGCGAGCTCGCCGGGGCGTTGCTCGAGACGACCGTGAACGAAGCGTTGCCGACCTGGGGCGCCCCCACGCCGTTCAACAGTTGCGTTCCATCGCAACCTGGGGTGCCGGGGAAGAGATGAGTGATTCCCGCACGAATCGGAGACCAGATGCGGGCGCTGCCGGAAGACGCGCCAAAGTCATCGTCGCCCGTGGCGCCGCCCATGATGTCAGGGAAGCCGTCCTGATTGACATCGCCGCCCGCGCCGACCGACGTGCCCATGGCATCGCCCGGGGAATCGCCGAACAAACGATACAGAAGCGAACCGTCTTTGCCGGACCAGACCCAGACGGCGCCAGTGCTGTTGTCGCCCGTGGCTCCGGCGATGATGTCTGCGTAGCCGTCGCCGGTCACGTCGCCCGCGCCGCGCACATATCCGCCGAGCCGATCATTCGCCGTGTCTCCCGTAAACGTGAGCCCGGCCAGAGGCAGCCCCGTGGCACCCGAGTAGACGCGGACGCGTCCTGAATCGACGCCGCTCGGCGTGTCGGCCGTGGACCAGCCCGCCACAAAATCAGGAATGCCGTCGAGGTTGCAATCGCCGGCGCTGCTCACTCCCATGCCGCCGGTGGCATCGCCTGCGGCAACGCCGTTTACTGTAAAGAGCGGCGCACCCGTGGCGCCGGAGTACACGCGGGCGCTGCCCGAGGTCGCCCCGGTATTGTCATCGCCAGGCGCAGCACCGATGAAATCGTCCTTGCCGTCTTGATTGATATCACCGGCTCCTCGCACCGCATAGCCGAGCTGGTCGCTCGAAGAATCACCGAAGACGGTCCAGATGGCCGCGCCCGTCTGGCCCGAAACGATACGAATCGACCCGCAATCGGTCTTGCCTGTGGTGTCGTCGAGCAGGGCGCCTACGACCACATCGTCGCGGCCGTCGCCGTTGATGTCGCCGCCTGCACCCGACGACCAACCAAACAGATCCTGTGTCGTATTGCCGTTGGCGATCCAGATCGGAAGGCCCGTGGCTCCCGAGATGATCTTCACAGTTCCGGCGTTGGACATTCCAGCGATATCTGCCTCATCCGCAGCCGCCGCGAAGTCGGCTCGGCCATCGCCATCGACATCGCCCGCGCCGCTCGATCGCCAGCCCATATGGTCGCCTGCCGCGTCGCCCGGAATCGCCCAGAGAATCGCTCCATTCAAGCCCGAGTACACTTTCACAATTCCGGCATCCGTCTTGCCTGCCGGATCGTCTCTCCACGCCCCCACGAGCACATCGGCGTGCCCGTCGCCATTCACATCTCCGACGATGTCGACGTCCTGTCCGAAGATGTCGGACGCCGAGTCACCGAAAACTGTAAAGAGCGGGCTCTGGGCGCAAGCGCTCGATGCGCCGAGAGTTCCCACAATAGGAACAAGAAGCTGCGAAAGACGGGACTTCGGTGCCATAGATGCTGGAATCCAAAGGAGAGGTGAACAGGACCGGGCGACGGCGCCCGGAGCGGGATCGAACGAGAGAGCCTACCTCGAGGCGCTGGAAGGGCGCGAGGCGGGCTCCGCTTCGGTCGGAGCTGGTAGGCGGTGGACCGCCGGAGGCGGCTCCAGCGAAGTGGCCGCCACATGGGCCGCCGACCGGCTCTGTCCGTCGACCAGCCCCACTAGCTCTGCCTCGATTTCCGCCAGCACGCGACGTTCCTCGGGCGTGAACAGGTCGCGCCGAGGTGGCGTGTGGTACTTGGGCCATCGCTTGCCCGTCAGGAGCGCAAGCCGCACCACCGCAGCGCGCCGCACCAACGCATCGGCGGAGCGCAGATCCGGCAGCAGGTCGGACACATCGCGCCGCCCAAGGTCGTTCCTTCGGAAATCGACTCCCACAAATCCGCCGAGAAAGTCGAGGATCGCAAGCGGACGAATCGACAGCCCGGCGCCGATCAGCGCAAAGTTCCCGCCCACGTGGAAATCGAGCGGCTCGCGATCAGTGAGCTGTCCAGTGAACCACTGCAGAGGAAACCTCTCATATCCCGGCGCCAGCATGCGCGCCGTGTCGCGGCCCGCCATCGCTCCGCCCACGACATGCTGCCGCACCTCGTGCAAGTACACAAAAAGAATTCCAAATTCTGCGCGCTCTTCCTCGACGCGCACGAACGCCCCTTCCCGCAGTCCCCAGCGTGTGCCCGAGTACCAGCCGAGCCCCGCCTCCGCCACATGGCTGAATCCGAGGTGCGCGTTGAATCCCGTGCCCACGCCGCCATCGACTTCGACGACGCGCGCGAGGTCTCGGCCGCGATCCTTGAGGAACGCGCACGATGGGACGACCGCGAGGCCCAGGACGGCGACGAGAAGGTGCTTTCGGTGGATCACTCCGACGCTCGGATTCGGCCCGAGTTCGCGACGCTTCGGCACGCTTCGCTCAACGATACGCGGGCAGGCCCGTCACGGCCTCCCCGATCGCGAGCGAATGGATGTCGTGCGTGCCTTCGTACGTATACACCGTCTCGAGATTGCACATATGCCGACCCGAGTGGTATTCGAGGAGAATGCCGTTGGCGCCGAGCATGTCGCGGCAGACGCGCGAGATCCGCAGAGCCATCGAAACATTGTTGCGCTTCGCCATCGACACTTGGAAGTGCGAGAGGCGCCCGAGCTCCTTGAGGCGCCCGATCTTGAGCGACATGAGCTGCCCAAGAGTAATGTCGGTCGCCATGTCGGCGAGCTTCATCTGTGGGATCTGGAAGCCGGCGAGCGGCTTGTTGAACACAATTCGGTCCTTCGAATAATTGAGCGCCTCTTCGAAGCAGGCCATCGCCGCGCCGACGGCGCCCCATGCGATGCCGTAGCGCGCCTGCGTGAGGCACGAGAGCGGCGCCTTCAGACCTTCGGCCTTCGGCAGCCGGTGCGAATCGGGCACGCGCACGTCGTCGAGCACAAGTTCACTCGTAACCGACGCGCGAAGGCTCCACTTGCCCTTCGTCTCCGGGGCTGTGAAGCCTTTTGTGCCTTTCTCCACCAAGAAGCCGCGCACGACCCCGGCATCGTCCTTCGCCCAAACGATCGAAACGTCCGACACGGTTCCATTGGTAATCCACATTTTCCGGCCGTTCAGAACCCAGCCGGTGCCGTCTTTCTTGCAGCGGCTCAACATGCCGCCGGGGTTGCTTCCCGCGTCGGGCTCCGTGAGGCCGAAGCACCCGATCGCTTCGCCCTTCGCGAGCTTCGGGAGCCAGCGCTTCTTCTGCTCCTCCGAGCCGTACTCGAGGATCGGGAACATCACGAGCGAGCCCTGCACGCTCGCCATGCTGCGGATGCCCGAGTCGCCGCGCTCGAGCTCGCGACACATCACGCCGTAGGCGACGCTCCCGAGCCCTTGCCCGCCGTACTCCTCGGGGACCGTCGGGCCGAAGAGTCCGAGCGAGGCCATCTCGGGCACGAGCTCACTGGGGAAGCGCCCATCCTCGTAGCACTTGCCGATCAGCGGCAGGATGCGCTCGTCGACGAATGAGCGGACGGCGTCTCGCACCATCCGCTCTTCTTCCGACAGCTCGCCTTCGAGTTCGAGGAAATCCAATCCTTGGAAGCGCTTCATAGATTCGGCGTTTTGTTACAGTTCAGGGCGCAGGAACGCCCGCACCGGGATTCGGCGGCGCCAGAAATCGGCGCCTTCGGCGCGGGCTCGGGGAGCGCGAATATAGTCGCCGCTCCTCTCTCCCGGAACCCGACGAGCCCCTCGTGACGCCCAATCGAACGCCTTGCCTGCGATGCGGCTACCCGTCGGAGCCGGCAGAGGCGCTCCATTGCGGCACCTGCGCGGCCACGCCGCCCGCAGTGTCGGCCGGGCGGCCAGGGCTGCGGGCCGGCTTTCGCGCGTTCTTTCGTGGCGTCGGTTTCTTGCTGGCCCGCCCGCGCACGAAGCGATTTGCGGTGATCCCGCTGCTGCTCTCTTTCGTGGCCTTCGGCGTCGTCTTCGGCCTGCTCTGGGCGGGGACCGCCGACCTGCGCGCCCACGCAGCGTCCGCGAGCTGGATGCCGCAATGGCTCCAGAGCGTCACCTCCGGCGTTCTCGCGACGCTCACCGTGGCGCTCTTTGGAGCCTTCGCCTGGTTCACGGCGACGCCGATCACCCAAGCGCTCGCGGCCCCCTTCCTCGATTGGCTCGTGGCGCGGGTCGACGAGGAGCGGCTCGGGCGCGCGCCCGCGCTGAACGGTTCGTGGGCGTCATCGACCGCCTTCTCCATCGCGCAGGCGCTCCTCTCGCTCGCCGTTTCGCTCTTCCTGAGCTTCGCCGCCTTCGCCGCGGCCTTCATCCCGTTTCTCGGATTCGTCCTCGCCCCCCTGCTGCTCGCCATGGCGCTCGGATTTGCCGCGATCGACATCGCCGCAAGCCGCCGACGCTGGACGCTTTCACAAAAGCTCTCGCTCCTCACCGCCCGCCCCGCGCCCTGGATCGGATTCGGCCTAGCGGCCGTGATCCTGGCGCTGATCCCCTGCCTCACCATTCTCCTCGGCATTCCCGCCATGGCGCTGGGCGGGACGCTACTTCTGTATGAAGTAGACTTGAGCCCCGCGCGCCGATTGCACAAACCATGATTGCCACCGTTCTTGCTGCCGCGCTGCTACTCCAAAGCCCCCAGGCAACCGCCCAGAGCGTCGAGGTGGCCTTCGACCCGCGCGTCGAGCTTTTGTGTATTCTCGCACGTCTCGCTGGAAACCCGGAGTTCCAACGGGCCCCAGAGAACTATGTGGGGGCCGTCGATGCTCACTTCTCCAAGTTCGCGTCCCACCCGGCGGTCGGCGCCATGATCGAGCTGCGCAAGCAGTACGGAATCTCCTACAACGCCGTGCCGGCCATCGCGGTCTATCTGGATTCGCTCGAGAAGCTCGAGCCGATCGCTCCGCTCGATCCGCTGCCCGAGGGGCTCGACAGCCGGTGGGAGAAGCCCAATAAAGCCGAATTCTTCGAAAAGCTCCGCGCATTTGCGAAGGAGAGCAAGGCGGCGGAGTTCTTCGCTTCTCACAAATCGACTTGGGACACCGTGGAAGCGGTCGTGCGCGCGGCGGCCGACAAAGAAGCGCCGATCCCGTGGTTTGACGGCTTCTTCGGCGCGCGCCCGGGGGCGCGCTTCCGGCTCGTTCCGAGCATTCTCAGCGGATCGCATAATTTCAGCGCTTCTGCGAAGCCCACCTCCGGCCCGGAGATTCTGTATCAGGTCATGGGATTCGGGAGCTTACAACGAGGCGGTGTGCTGATCGGGTCAGGATTTGGATCATTGCTCGTTCACGAGATGGCCCACGCCTACTGCAATCCACTCATAGACCGCTTCTATAGCGACCTGCGCGACCCGGGCCACGATCTGTTTGAGGCGAAGCAACAGGAAATGAGCCGCCAGGCCTACCCGAGCGGGCGCATTGTTCTGTATGAATCGTTCGTTCGCGCCTGCACGGTTCTGTATGCTCTCGAGCGGCACGGCGAGTCCAGCGCGGCCGCAGTGCTCGGCGATCAGGAACAGCAGGGGTTTGTGTGGACGCTGGACCTCGTGCGCGCTCTGCAGGCGATCCGAAAGAATCCGCCCAAGTCGGGACGCATGGCCGACGCCATGCTCGATTTCGGCACCGCGATTCACGAGGCTGCGAAAAAGGACTGGGGCGCCTTCCGCTCTCCCTTCCGCGGCCCGTTTAATAGTATCTTTACGAGCGGTTTCCCCGGAGCCGAGATCCTCCTCGCGGGCCCGAGCGATTCCCCCAAGCTCTCCGCGTATCTCGACGCCATCGTCCCGGCGATCGCAAAGAAGTTCAAAATTCGCCGCGAGGAGCTCCCCAAGCTATCAACCGAGGCGATGGGGAAACACCCGGTGCTTCTGTATGGATCGCCGGAGTCGAATCCTCACCTCAAGAAAGCGGCCGATCAGTACGGCTGGGTCATCGAGAAAAGTGGGATTACGCTCGGCGAGCGGCGCTTCGATGGGGAGAATCTCGTGCTGATCGCCTGCCGCCCGAGCCCCGGGAATCCGACGGTGGCCGTGGGCATCTACGCGTCTGCCGACCCGGAGAACCTCGTGGGAATCAATGGGCTCACCCACGGGGTCGACGATTGGCTCGTGGGCCGGCGCATCGGCCCGAACCGGTTCGAGCCGGTGGCCCGCGGCAGCTTCCCAAAGCGCCTCGACGGAAGCTGGGACAAGCTCGACGGGAAATAGCGGCAGGGAGTGCGTAACGCCGCGGGGAAAGCCCTGCCGTACTCCCTATGGCATCCCCTCCGTCGCAGCGTCCCATCCCGACCCTCCTTCGCCACTCCATGGCCGCCGCCGCCCTCTGCGGCGCGGCTGCCGCCCAGAGCTTCTCCTCGGGCGATCTCTGCATTGCGAGTGCGTCGCTGAACACGGTAGGCGGATTCACGCCGGGAATCTCCCGCGTGAGCCCCATCACCGGGACGGCCACGCTCGTCCGGCCGCTGAACACGATCCACTCGAACCTCGTGTTCGATCCGTCCCGCGGAAATGTGATTGTGAGGTGCAAGCCGACGGTGGCTTCGACGAGCGGCCTGTGGGCTTTCGATGCCGCGGGCAACGGAACGCTCCTCGCGTCGGACGCTGTGCTGTCGTCGAACGAGACCGAGATCTCCGTCGGGCTCGGTGGGCGCATCTATCTCATGAACATTTCCACTCTTCGGCTGCGGTACATCGAGCCCGATCTCACGATTCACGACGTGCTCGACGCCGCTGGCACCGCGCCCTACGTCGTCGCGGGGCCAAACCCGGGGAGCGTGCGCGCATTCTATTTTGATCCTGCCACCAGCACGATTCTCACTTCTTCCTACGGCCCCGCCGTGTGCGGCCCGGTCACCGCGACGTCGCCTTATGTGACGCGCGTGCAGCTCACTCCGGGCGGCGGCCAGGTCGCGGGCGCGTCGATGACGGTGCCGATCTGCCTCAGCGTCTCCGGCGGCTCGGGCGGCGACGTGCACGACGCCAACGAGTTCAATGCGGGACCCAACGGATCAGTGTACTTGAGCTTTGATAATAATGCTTACGTTACGCTAGGGCGGATGATCACGATCAATCCGACGACGCTCGCCTGGTCGACATTTGCGACGACGAGCACTTATTTCGGCGTGCCCGCATCCAACGCCGGTTGTTACAGCTCCGCCTTGAACCGCGGCGTGCTGCTTGATACGTTCAATAATGTGCTGCGGCTCTACTCGCAGGGCAGCGGCGGCGAAGGGACACCGCTCGCGTCGGGCGACCTCATCTCGTCCAATCTCGGCGCCGGAGAAAGCGTGTCGATGATTGAGATTCCGCTTGGGACCGCGGCCGGGCTTTCGAGCTATGGGACCGGCACGCCCGGGTGCGCCGGCCCGCAGATCATGTCGGCCACGACGTCGCCGTCGATCACGGCGTCCGATTTCGCACTCGTGACGACCGCGTGTCCGCCCTCCTCGCTCGGCGTGCTCGTCTTCACTGATGCGGCCGACTTCCCCGGCTCCGACCCCTTCTTCCTCGGCTTGACGCTTCATGTGAGCTTCGCCGCAGCCACGCAGGTGGGCGCCCTCGACATCGTCAGCAACGCGTTCGGGCTCGCCACCAGCGGTAATCTTCCGATCGCGCCGACGCTGCTGGGCCAGACGTTCTACGCGCAGTCGATCTGGGCCTGGACCGGCTGCTCGACGCCCTCGCCCTACGCCCTGAGCTCCTCGAACGGGCTCGCGCTGACCGTCCAGCCGTAAGGGACGATCTGCGGAGCACTTTTGCCACGGGCAGTTAAGCTTCCCGTGTGCCTTCGCATGCACACGGCTCCGGCGACGGCGGGTCGCGATTCCCGGCGACCCGCGGCTCCGTGCTCGCCTCCCTGGCGGGCGACGACGAATCGGCCCGCGCAACGGCTTGGGAGGATCTGGTCGGGGTGTACTGGCGACCCGTCTACAAATACATTCGCCTGCGCTGGCGGCGCAATCCCCACGATGCGGAAGACCTCACTCAAGGCTTCTTCACAAAAGCGCTGGAAAAAGATTTCTTGAGCCGCTACGACCCGGGCCGCGCGCGGTTTCGAACCTATCTGCGCACTTGCCTCGATGGCTACGTGCTCAACGAGGCTCAGGCGAGCACCGCCGCCAAACGCGGCGGCGGGAAGGCGGCGCTGTCGCTCGACTTCCCCGACGCGGAGCGCGAGGTCGGCACGCAGCCCGCGCCGCGGGAGGACCAGATCGATGAGTTCTTTCGCACCGAGTGGGTGCGTGGACTCTTCGCGTCGGCCCTGGCAGATCTCAAGAGAACCTTGGAACGCGCAGGCCACGGGGCGCGTTTTGATGCATTTCAGCGCTATGACCTCGCCGAGTCCGAACCGCGCCCGACCTATGAGGAGCTCGGGAGAGAGTTCGGCGTCCCCGCGACAACTGTAACGAATTGGCTCCATGATGCACGCCGACGCTTCCGGGGGCATGTGCTCGACCGCCTGCGGGCGACGACGGCCACTGACGAGGAGATGCGCGAGGAGGCACGAGCTTTGTTTGGTAAGGAGTACGACCGGTGACGCTGTCCGAGCGGAATATCGCACAATTGCGCGATCTGCTCCGGCGCCCCGACACGGATGGAACCCGTTATGAGGTCCTCGAGCCGCTCGCACAGGGCGGAATGGGAGAGGTCTATGTGGCGCGCGATCGGCTCCTGGATCGCCGCGTGGCCCTCAAGGTCGTTCGGGGGCTGGAGTCCGGTCCGGGCCTGGACGAACGGCTCGATGCCGAGGCGAAGACGCTCGCTCGGCTGGAGCATCCGAGCATCGTGCCGATTTATGATGTCGGCAGACTCCCCGACGGGCGCGCGTTCTACGCTATGAAGCTCGTGGAAGGGAAAACGCTTGAGTCCGCAGCTGAGGTCGCGGAGCGAGTGAACGACCGCCTTCGCCTCTTCGCTCGATTGTGTGAGGTTGTGGCTTTTGCCCACGAACGGGGCGTGATCCACAGGGATCTCAAGCCACAAAACGTCATGGTCGGACCGTTCGGCGAGCTCTACGTCCTCGACTTCGGAGTTGCGAAGACCTTCCGTGCCGAACGAACAGATGAGCCGATTGCGGGCGGGGCGGCCTCCGCCTCCGACACGCGAGCCGGATCTGTGATCGGAACGCCTGAGTACATGCCGCCCGAACAGGCCGCGGGGCGGAGCGCCGAGGTCGACTCGCGGTCCGATGTGTTCGCCCTCGGCAGAATCTTGACTTTCCTGGCGGCGGGAAGCCCACGCGAGGAGCGCGCGGCGTCTCTCCCGAGCCCGTTGCGCTCTATCCTTCATAAAGCCACCGCGGAGGATCCCGCACATCGTTATGGCTCCGCCCTGGATCTCGGCCGAGACGTTCTGCAATTCCTCGACGGCGACCGGCCGAGCGCGCACCGCGAGACCTGGATCGAGTGGTTGCGCCGGCACGCTGAACGGCACCAGACGGTTCTGTGGCTGATCGCCGCGTACCTGGCTCTGCGCGTCGCGATTCTGTGGAGCACCGGAAGATAAAAAAACAGCCGGCCCTCCCTGGGCCGGCTGCGCCGCATCTCTCAGCCGAACGTCATGGGAGGATCGTCACCGCAGCCCCCCTCGAGCTGCTGAGCTGGTAGGGCGGCAGCGAGCACGATGCGGAAGGCCAACCCCAGATCGATTGGGCAAAGTAGCTCTTGCCAACGAGCGGGGCATGGTTGGGAATCGGCGTCGAGAGAACCGCATACCCCCACGAATCGCTGAACATATCAAGCGCATACACATCGACGGCGCCCACAAATCCCACGTGCAGCTCGATGCCGACCCCGAAGAGGTCGGTCCCTGCGGAATCCTGAACATCCGTGATGAGCAGAAGCCCAATTGAGGAGGCGGGAACGCGATCCGAATGGAAGCGGAAGTTTGAGTTGCCGATCTTCGAGGGACCATTCGTGCGCATCTCCTGCACTCCCTGACATCCGGCTGTGCCCGTTCCATACACCGAGAGCCCCTGCGGACGCATATCGTAGACACTCATAAATCCGCCGAAGAGCGCGGGATTGTGCGCGTACGGCGCGGAGGCCGCCATGTTGGGGAAGCCGTTCCCGTCGGTGTCGCCGAGGGCGATGACGAACTTGCCGAAGATGTCGCCCGGATTGCCTTCCGTGATTCGAACATTCAAGCCACCCGTGCGGCCGGAGAGCACCTCCACAAATCCCGGAGCGAAGAGCACGCCGGAATCAAAAGGCGAGCCCGTACCGGTCACCTCGCTCACGCCATCGCGATCGAGATCTGCGAGACGAGCGCACGCAATGCCGAAGTTCTCATGGGAAGCTCCGAAGCGAGTCCAGAGAGCCGAGCCAGACGCACCGGAGAATGCACGAATCGAGCCAGCATTGACGAGGCTCAGGATGTCCTCCTGGGGGGAGCCGGCAGCGAAGTCCATTATCCCGTCGAAGTTCACATCTCCGACGCCAGCGACGGAGAAGCCGAGGTGAGCCTCGACCTGGCTGCCGTCGATTGTGAGCGTCACGTTTGATGGATGCGACAGAACGAGGACGCGACCGCGGCCCATGAGCCCCGACGAATAGTATGGTTCACCCACGACCACGTCGGGCAGGCCGTCTCCGCTCACATCGCCCATCAATCCTGCGACGGAGTTCCCGAGCTTGCCGCCTGTGGTGAGGCCGTTGCGGCTCAGAAGGGTTGCTCCGGAGAGCGCACTGCGAATCTCGACGCGCCCCGCCTCAAGCGTCGGTCCGTTCTGATACAGGGGCGCTCCGACGAGGAAATCGATGGATCCATCGCCATTGAAATCGCCGCATCCCGAGATCGCCGAACCAAACAGATCGCCATCTTGGGTTCCGAAGTGCTCCGCGAGAAGAGCGCCGTTCAAGCCGGAGAAGATGGCCACCCGCCCCTTCGTCGCCGGTGCCGCGCCGCGCTGCGATTCGCCGACTGCGTAATCGACACGGCCGTCCAAGTTCACATCACCGACGGGAACCACAATTTCTCCGAAGTTCGCGCCCGTCCCGAACCCCGTGTGGGTGCGGAGAAGTGCGCCTGAGCCGCCGGAGTAGATCTCAACTTTTCCGCTATCCTCCGCGAACAGCGGCAACGGCAGGCTCGTGATGAGGTCCCAGCCAGGGGCCCCCACAGCGTAATCATCTTTCCCATCGCCGTCGATGTCGCCGACGTTGGCGAGGCCGTGTCCGAAGTTGTCACCGACCACGGGGCCCAGCGCACTCACGATCAGGGCTCCATTGACGCCCGAGCGCGCGTACACGCGGCCTTGGAGACGCCCCGACATCTCGTGCTTCGGAGCGCCGAGCACATAATCGTTGCGATTGTCATCATTCACATCGCCTCCGACGCCGACCGCGGTACCGAGCCGATCTCCAGCAGCCGCGCCGAAAAGTGACTGCAGCACGAGCCCCGTCATCCCGGAGATCAGGCGAGCGCCTCCGGCATCGACCAGCGCGCCCGAATCCGCCTCCGGCGCTCCGACGACCAGCTCTGAGCGGCCATCGAGGTTGACGTCGCCGGGGCTCGCAAGCGCGCTGCCCGCGTGATCCCCGGCGGCGAACGGCGAAAGTGTATGGAGGATCGCGCCGGTGGCGCCCGAGAAGACCTGGACGCCGCCCGACCCGCTTCCACCGAAGCTCGCGCCCGGAGCTCCGACCGCGTAGTCCGCAATTATGTCGGAATCCCACTTCTGGAGCATCGTGACGGCAGCGCCGAATCGGTAACCGGCTCCGCCGCCCGACTGCGTCTGGATTTGTGAGTAGGGAGTCACAACGCTGAATACCCGCACGCGGCCCGCGTCCGTGAGCCCGCCTGCCGTGTCGTCCCAGTCCGGAGCACCGACGACGATCTCGAGCGTGCCGTTGGAATTGATATCGTATGCGCCCCCGACCGACCAGCCGAAGTGCTCGTTTGCCTGCGTTCCTGTGTACTCCTTCAAGAATCCGCCCGTCGCGAAGTACAGATAGGCTGCGCCCGCGTTGGAGAGCGCCCCCTGATTCCGGTAAGGGGCGCCGATCAGAATTCGATGGGCACCGGAGGTATTGCCAGCGGAGGCAACGGAGTAGCCGAACTGATCGCCGGCTGCCGCGCCGTTGAATGTTGCGATCGTGCTCCCCGAGGCCCCGGAGATCACAAGAACCCGCCCGGCCGAGGAGAGGCCGCCCGGGTCGGCACCCGGAGCTCCGGCCGCGAAGTCGTTGACTCCATCAAAATTGAGATCCGCGCCGAACGCACAGAGCGAGAATCCGAGTCGGTCGCCGCCGGCGCCGTAGATCGCTCGAATCACCGATCCGTCGGCTCCCGAGATCACATCCACTCTTCCCCCGTCTGGATCGTAGATATCAGAGTAAGGCGCCCCGACGGCCATGTCGTCTCGTCCGTCGCCGTTCACATCTCCGATAATGACGGCGGCAGTGCCGAATTCGCCGCCAGTCCCGCTGCCGAGCTTGTGCTGGAGTATCTGCTGCGCGGATGCCGTTTTGTGGATCGCCAGGAGCAGAGGAGACAGTAGGAGCAGTTGCGAGAGCTCGGTTCTCATGATTACACCTGTGTAGGAAAGTCTCTGAACGCCTCCCGATTGCGGCGCTCGACCGCGCGCGTTACTGTTCAATTCCCCGTTTTCAGAGTCGACGGACGCACCTCAAAGCGCGCGAGGCCGGCGCATCTCCTGCGCCGGCCTCGCACTGAAGGATCAAGTCGAAGTGATCGTTACGGTTGAATGATCACCTGGAGACCCTGCGAGCTGCTGAGCTGGTAAGGAGCGAGTACGCACTCCGCACCCCAGGCCCAGATCGACTGCGCATAGTAGGCCTTGCCGGCGAGTGCTGGATTATTGGGCACTGGCGTCAGCACCCACGAGCCGCCGAACGAGTCGCTCACGGTATCCAGAGCATACACATCCACGGCCCCCACGAATCCGACGTGCATCAGGATCCCGACGCCGAAGATGTCCTGCCCCGCCGCGTCCTGCGCATCGGTGATCAGCATCAATCCAAGAGAGTTCGCCGGCGCGTGATTCGTCAGGAAGCGCAGATAGACGTTTCCGATCTTCGCCGCGCTGCTGGTTCGCATTGCGTGCATCCCCGCGCAGCCCGCGGTGCCCGTCCCGTACGCCGTCACGCCCTTTGGCGAAAGATCGTAGAGATATGCGACTCCGCTCCACTTGGACGAGTAGT
Source organism: Planctomycetota bacterium (assembly GCA_016792805.1). Classification (GTDB taxonomy): domain Bacteria; phylum Planctomycetota; class UBA1135; order UBA1135; family JACQFD01; genus JAEUHX01. The sequence goes on along the minus strand of JAEUHX010000016.1, from coordinate 66,204 downwards.
CGGCGAACGGTGCGCCGACGGCAAGGCCGGACACTCCGTCATTGTTGAAGTCCAGTGCCGACGAGAGCGCGGCTCCGTAGCTGTCGCCGTCGAGAGTGCCATCGAGGCGGAAATTGAACTTGCCGTCCTTGCCACTCAGGATCTCAACAAAACCTTTGAGGGAAGGTGCGCCCGCGATCGGCGATCCGCCCGCTGCGATCTCGCTGACGCCATCGAGGTCGAGGTCGCCAAGACGAGCGACCGCCGCACCGAGCCGCTCCGAAGCGGCGGTCCCGTAGCGGGTCCAGATGCCGCCCCCGTTGTAGGCCGAGATGGCGCGCACCGAACCGCGATTTGTAAGGCCGAAGGCGTCGTCCTCGATGGAGCCGACCACGAAGTCAGCCTTCCCGTCGAAGTTCAAGTCTCCGGCTCCGGCTACGGAGTATCCGAGACGCTGCCCCGCGAGACCGCCGTCGATCGCCGTCACGATGGTCGACGGCTGCGCCAGCACATAGACACGGCCGCGGTTGGAAAGCCCCACGCTGTACTCGGGCTCGCCCACGACGACATCCATCTGCGGCACCGCATCATTGGTTACATCACCGTACAGCCCGGCCACCGACCAGCCGAAGTGCGCGCCCGCGTTCAGGCCGGACCGGCTCAAAGCGATGCTTCCGGAGATCGCGCCGCGCGCCTCCACGCGACCGGCCGAAAGGAGTGCACCATTCTGAAAGTTGGGGATGCCGATGAGAACGTCCATCTCACCGTTGGCGTTCACATCACCGCAGCCAGAGATCGCCCGACCGAATTGGTCGCCGTTCTGCGGCCCAGTATGGGTCGCAAGAATGGATCCGTTCAGACCGGAGTAGACTCGAACGACTCCGGGCTCCGGAGTCGGCGTATCGATCATCGGCTCGCCGATCGCGTAGTCCGCTCGGCCATCATTGTTGACATCGCCGATATTGGCAATCGACCAGCCGAAGTTTCCGCCAGCCGTGAGGCTCGAGTGTCCGCGGAGCACCGAGCCGTCAGCGCCTGAATAGATCTCCACTTTCCCGCAGTCGATCGCCTGAATCGGGAAAGGAGGCCCAGTGATGACGTCGTAGTACGGATAACCGACGGCCCAGTCGTCCTTGCCGTCATTGTTGATATCCCCGACGTTGGCGACAGCAGTGCCGGTCCGATCGCCAAGCAGCGGTCCCTGGGCCGTAAAGATCGTCGAATTGTTGAGGCCCGAGCGCGCGAGGATTCGTCCCTGATTCGGGCCGGCCTGGACCGCGTCCGGCGCGCCGACGACAAAGTCGTTCCGATTATCATTGTTGATGTCGCCGCCGCCGCCGACGCCGACGCCGAGGTGCTGGCCCGCGGTCGTCCCAGTCACTGTAAAGAGGACCGCGCCGTTGATCCCCGAGATCACCTTTGCGACACCCGCCTCAAGCAGAGCGCCGTTCTCGGCGTCGGGAGCACCGACGAGCAGGTCTGTGCGCCCGTCATTATTGATGTCTCCGAGGGATGCGAGCGTGGTTCCGGCGTGATCGCCGGAAGTAAAGGAGCTGATTGTGTTGAGAATCGCGCCCGACGCGCCGGAGAACACATACACGCCCCCCGACTCCGTTCCGCCGAGGGATGCGCCCGGCATGCCGACGGCGTAGTCGGCCGAGGTATCGGCGTCCCACTTCTGTAACATCGCCACCGAAGCGCCCATTCGGTAGCCGCTGCCGCCGCCGCTATGCGTTTCGAGGAGCGAGTAGGGGCTCACGGCGCTGTAGACGCGAACGCGCCCAGCGCTCGTCAAACCACCGACCGTGTCGTCCCATTCCGGCGACCCGACGACGATGTCGCGCACGCCGTCGCCGTTGGTGTCGAACCCTCCCGACACGGAGTATCCCATGAGCTCATGGGCCTGGGATCCTGTGTACTCCTTCAGAAAGCCACCCGTCGCAAAGTATACATAGGCCGCCCCCGCATTATTGAGCGCACCCTGGTTGCGATACGGCGCGCCGATCACGATCCGATAGGCGCCCGCCGTATTTCCCGCCGAGGCGATCGAGTATCCGAACTGGTCGCCCGCAGCGCTGCCGTTGAAAGTGGCGATTGTGGTTCCGGTGGCCCCGGAGATCGTCTTCACTTGGCCCGCAGAGGAGAGCCCGCCCGGATCGGCTCCAGGCGCGCCGACGGAGAAGTCATTCACTCCGTCGAAGTTCAAGTCTGCACCGAAGGCACAGAGCGAAGCCCCAAATCGATCCCCAGCGGCCGTCCCGTAAACTTCATACAGAACGGAGCCATCGAGGCCGGAGAGCACCTGAACTCGTCCGCGATCTGAGAGCGAGTTCGAATCATCGCTCGGAATGCCGACCGCGAGGTCGTCGCGATTGTCGCCATTGACGTCACCAACGATCACAACGGTGGAGCCGAAGGCACCGCCCGAACCGGCGTTGGATTTGAGCTGCAAGAGATCCTGGGCGGAGCCTGTCGAGGCAAGAACCGCCGCGGTGGGCGCAAGAAGAAGGAGTTTGGAAATCCGCAAAGACATGGAGTTCACCAAGGGTAGGAATGCGTGGGGCGCGACGGCAAAAGACGCCGCAGCGCCCCGGGACGGCCCTCTTCTGCAGCGTTCCCGCGCGCGCGTTACGGTCGTTTTTCCCGGACGGGCCGTGGCAGGAAAAAAGGGCTACTGTCGGATTCGGAATAGAAGGGCAGACTCTCACTCCCCCGTTCCACCCAACCGCCATGCCGAAACCGCTACTTGGCCTTCTCCTCGGAGCTCTTCTCGGAGCCATCGACGGCGCGTGCGCCTACCTCTACCCCTACCCCGAAGTCCGGGAGCAGATCGCGATGATTGTGATGCTCTCTTCCATCAAGGGGCTGCTGACCGGCGTGGCCGCCGGATTCGTGGCTCGAAAGTGGCAGTCCTTACCATTGGGAATCGGCGTCGGATTTGTGGTCGGCGCCGGGCTGAGCATCCTTGCGACGATCAACCCGGACCCGAACGCGCGGCCCATTTTCTGGGAGATCGTGCTGCCGGGAATGGCCCTCGGCGTCATCGTGGGTTTCGCAACGCAGAAGTACGGTCGTGCGCCGCAGCGCGCATAAAAAGAAAGAGCGAGACGATCTCTCGTTGGAAGCGACCGTAACAGCCGCAATAAGTGGCGGGATCACTTCTGCCGCAGGCTTTTACGGTCGAAGCACCGTCGTCTCTCCCGGCTTGAGCGTGATGCTGGCCCGTCGCGCTTCCTTACCTTTCGCGAGGAGCACAACGGTCGCCGCTGTCTCGGGGCACGCAAGCACCGGCGACTTTCCGGCCACGAGATGACCTTTTGTATTGCGGCTGACATTGGTGCCGCTCCACTCCTCGAGAAGCAGCGGGGCGCCGCGCGCGTCGAGGAGCGAGAATGCTTCAGCCGGTTCGGTCGCGTCTGAGAGCTCGACTCGAACGTGACACCGTCGAGGAACTCGCAGCTCGAGATGTTCGATGTGGGCCGGATCTGGGGCAAGGGGCTCGGAAGAAATAATGTCTTTGTGAAAGAGTGTGAGGTACGTCTCGGCGCGCGCGACATTCTTGAGCTCGAATCGCCCCTCGCCGTCCGTCTCCACCTCCGCCGAAATCTCGCCATTGGAGATCGAGCCTCCCCCGGGCATCTTGAGTAAGAACGTCGTTCGCCCCGCGGAGACGCGCACGCCCTCCATGGGTGTCCCGTCGGTCGCAAGCACGCGCCCTGCGACGCGAGGCCACAAATCCGTGTCCGGGAGGAGAATGCGCGCCTGAGAGGTTCCCGCACGCACGCCGCTCTGGAGCGTCTTGTTGAGCGTCGCGGGATCGAGAACGCCGACGCGATACTCGCGATCGAGAAGTCCTTCGAGTCGGAATCGGCCACCCGCGTCGGTATCGATGACACGTCCCCATCCGGTCCCAGAGACCATGCCTTCAAGCGGGCCGTAGGCTCCTCGGCCGTCACGAATCGGCGTCGAGTCATCGATCCACACGCGCACATTCGGCATGGGCTCATCCTTCGCATTCACCACAATCCCGCTGATCGCGAGCGCTTCTCGGTCGAGGCGCACCTCCAAACCCGCAGCGCCGCGGACGGCCGGGTCCGACGGCTCGACGCGCCGCTCGATCGGCAGAAGCCCCTTCGCGTAGGCTCGAAGAGTTGCATGCCCGAGCGCGGCGGCGCGTACGGCAAACTCGCCGCGCTCATTACAGACGCCGTCGTGGTCACCGACGATGACCACAGCTCCTGCAACAGGCCTCCCGCCGAGATCGAAGACCCTGCCGGACCACAGGCCCTCCTCAGCCTTCGCCGACTCCAGCTCAATTCTGAAGTCGCGCACGGTGTTGGCCGGCGTCGGAATCGTGACTGTCAAATATCCTGGGGCTTCGACGCGCAGCTGGGAGCGCGGCGCAACGGCAAGCGCGGGCAGCGAGAATCTTCCGGATCTGTCCGAAGTGACCCGCGGCTCGCGCGGCGACGCCCGATCGAGCACTTCTCCAAGAGTCGCGCGAAGGTCGTCCGGAGGAAGCGACCAGATCATGGCGTCCGGGACGGGACTCCCGTTCCGATCGACAACAGTGCCTTCCACCGCGACTCGTGATGCGACGACGACCGTAGAATCCGCCGATCGCTCACGCGCGAAGAGCGTGCTTGCCAATAATGTAGTGTACTGTTCGTTCTCGGCCTCGATCTCCACATTGAACTGTGGAATCGTGATTGCGAATCGGCCGTCTCCATCGGAAGTCGTTTTCGCGATGCTCTCGAGCTGCGCTGCGCTCACGTCAAAGACTCCGGCGGCCGCATACACGGAAAGCCCGGGAACGGGATTCCCTCGCACATCGATGACTCGCCCCTTCGCGATGCCGGCCGCGAGATCGGACACTTTCTGTGAACTCTCGGATTTGCGGCTCTCGGGGTGGCGCGAAGCGAGCGAGTGCTCGCGTGCTGCAGCGGTCTGCTGAGACGCCGGCGCGAGCTCGACGCGCGCCGCGGCGGGCATGGAGCCCATCGCCGCTCGGCTGACGTCGTCGGTCGCGGAGCTCGAATCCTGACTCCACCAAAGAATCGCCGAGATCGCCGCGATACAAATCATCACGACAGCTGCAATCTTGATCTTCATAGCTGCAAGGATCCAAACGGTGGTTGGGATAGGGTCGGCGGCGAGACCCGCCGAGGGCGCCAGAACCGCGAGCCAAGACTTCCCCTCCGATCGGCGGCGCGCGAGATCACCACGCAACAAATCGAGGCCGCGCTGCAGCCGAGAATTCACGGTCGCGACGGGCACCCCCTGCCGAGCCGCGATGTCGCGCGGCGGATGATCCTCGAAGAACCGCAGCAGCACCGTCGTTCGGTAGGGTTCGGCAAGCCGCTCGACAGCACGAATGACCTCCTGATGGGCAGCCGCTCGCTCGAGCATCTCGAGCGTCGAAGGGAGCGCCTCGGGCCGCGCGGATGCCGCCTCGCGGCGCGACCGGCGAATTCGGCTTCTTACAGAATGTTGCGCGAGGTGCCGCAGCGTCCGAGCAAGCCAACTATGGAGAGTCGGTCCCGCGAAGGGGCGCCGGATCCACGCCACCGTCAACGTCTGCTGCGCGAGGTCGTCGGCGGTTGCTGTGTCAGAAACGAGCTCCGACGCGAGCCGGCGCACCCACGACAGGTGCGCCAGCGAATCGGCGGGATCGGGCTCGTTGGGGGGATTCACAGCGGTCTCCATGCTCCTTCCCGCCCGCCCGAATTCCTATGCGTCGACGCCCCCCAGAATCAGCGCCCCACAACATCTGCGCGGAGCACCAGCCGCTCGAGGGCGCTCTAGCGGTTGATCGACTTCTGCAAGCAGAGCATCGGCGCAGGGCGGAAGCCGTGACCCGCGAGGAAGCCGAGAAGGTCGAAGCGGTCCCACTCGACTTCTGTACGAAGCGATTCGATCCCGACGGCGCGAAGATTGGTCTCGAGCTGCGCCAGCAGCGCGGCGCCGACGTGTCGGCCCCTGAGGTTGGGATCGACGCCGATGCTATCAATAATTGCAACAGGCTCCGGCATGCCGAACTCGCCGTAGTAGAGGCGGCCGATTAAAAATCCCGCAAAGGTGCCTTCGGCCTCGGCCGCCAGAGATATCCGAATGCTGGTGTCCCGCTCCGCCTCCGCCAGCTTTCGTTGGTAATACTCCCGGCGAGGGCGGCCGCCGACGCGGGCATCGACGCGAACTACATGGTCGAGGTCGGAAGCCCGGAGCTCCCGAACAAGGACGCCTTCGAGCCCGGTCACGCCAGGCTCCGCGAACGGGTCTTCAGGAGACGGTTTGGATCGGTGTGTGACCATGGAAAACCTCATGCGATTCTTTGTAGTTTACTCTTCATAACAATGGGAGTCACAGATATTGCCCGCCGTCGACGCGCAGCACCTGCCCAGTGACGTGGGCGGCGAGATCGGACGACAAGAACAAGATGGCGGCGGCGACATCCTCCGGAGCGCCAACCCGACCGAGCGCCGATTCTTGAGCGGCCCGGTCACGGTGCTCCGGCGCAAGGCCGCGTGTCATCTCGGTGTCGATCCAGCCCGGAGCGACCACATTGACGCGAATGTGGAACGCGCCGAGCTCGCGGGCGGCCGACTTGGCAAGTCCGATGACCCCCGCCTTGCTGGCGGCGTAGCTCGACTGGCCGAACTTACCGCGCTCACCGTTGATGGACGAAACGAGCACAATGGATCCTGCGCCGCGCGCGCGCAGATGGGGGATGGCCGCATGCAATAGATGGAAGGTGCCGGTCAAGTTCACCGCGAGCACGGCGGTCCAGTCTGCTTCTGTGGTTTTCCATAGAACGCCGTCTCGCGTGATCCCTGCGCAGGCCACGACAACGTCAAGTCCACCGCCGAGCCGCGCCGCTTCGGCGACCGCGCGCGCCACATCGCCCGCTTGGGTGACATCCGCTTGAAGGAACCCCGACACCGCGGATCTCGGCGCCTCCCGATCGAGCCGGAAAACGCGAGCGCCGCGGGCTTCGAAGGCCGCCGCCGTCGCCGCGCCGATGCCGCGCGCGCCGCCGGTTACGAGGACCACTTTTCCGTCGAAGCAAAGATCGGCCATGGTGTTCACACGACGGCCGGGATCGGCGCGCCGATGGATCCGAGCTTCCGATGCCGGTACGCGCCCCAGAGCGCAGCGCCGAGAGCGCCCGCATAGATCGCAGGCGGCGTCGATTGGAATCGGAGCGCGGTCTTACTCCGCGCTGCCTCTTCAGCGAGCGCCGCCGCGAGGCCGACGTCGGCCGCCAGGCCTCCCGTGAGCGCCACCGTTCCCGTCGCCGCCGCGGCCTCGAGAAGCTTCACAAATCGACCCGCCATCGATAGGTGAATCCCTTTGAGAATATTGGGTACTGTAATGCCGCGAGAGACCATGTTGATCACGTCGGTCTCCGCAAGCACTGCACAAATACTGGAGCACTTCTCCGGTGCGTTGGAGGTCAGCGACAGGGGTCCGATCTCCTCCAGGGCCACGCCGAGGTAGCGTGCAATATTCTCCAGGAACTGGCCGGAGCCCGACGCGCATTGGCTCGTCATGCGGTACCGTACGACGCGGCCGCGGGCGTCGATGACGATGGCGCGCGCGTGAAGGGCGCCGACGTCGAGCACCGCGCTCGCGCCGGGGACGAGCTCAAGCCCGCCGCGGCCATGGGCCGTCATTCCATAGAAATGGCCCGTGCGCAGCTCAACTTTCTCACCCTCACCGGTAGTTGCTATATAAGCGAGCTGGCCGCGATCGAGACGCGCGGCCGACAAGGCGCCATCGAAGGCCGAGCCGATCACCTGCGCCACGTCGCGGTGGCGGAGCCGCTCGGTAGCAAATCCGAGCCACTCTGCTGGCGATCCTTCTCGCGTTCGGATCACCAGGGCTTTCACCGCACTCGAGCCCACATCAATTCCGGCAGTCAGAATTTCGGAGCTCATGCGGCCGCCTCCTCCCGCGCCAACGCCATGCGCGAAGCGAAGAGCGCAGCGCCGAGGGCGCCCGTATAGATGGAGTCGGGAGAAACATTCATTGTGATATCTCCATAATTCTCGGAGATGAGCTGGCGAAGGACCCTTTCCGCGGTTGAATTCTTTGCTACTCCCCCAGTAAATGTGAGCTCGTTTCGGACGCCGCCCGATCGGGCAAGAAGCGCCATCGCACGCAGAATGACGGCGCGGTGAAGCCCAGCGAGGACGTCCTCGCGCCGCTGGCCGAGCGTCAGCCGATCGCGAATCTCCGCCCCGGCGAATACCGTACAGGTCGAGGTGATGCGCACTGGCCGCGTTGACTTCTCCGCGAGCGGCGAGAGCTCGTGAAGCCCAAGATCCATCTCATCGGCAATGTAGCCGAGATAGCGGCCGCATCCGGCGGCGCAGCGGTCATTCATCTGAAAGCTTGTCACAATTCCGTCGCCGTCGACTTGGATCGCTTTTGTATCTTGGCCTCCGATGTCGAGCACGGTCGCAGTGCCGGGGAACATGGCATGGGCTCCGAGCCCGTGGCAGAGGATCTCCGAACGGATCTGCTCCTTCGGGAACGGTAGCCGGGCGCGGCCATAGCCCGTGCCGACGGAAGCGACGACCTCCAGCGGGTGTTCGTACACTTCTGTAAGGACTGCGCGAATGCTTTCCGCCATCGTCCGAGTCGGCAGGCAGCTCTGCAGAATCGCTCGATCGATCGCCCTGCCGGCGCCTTCTGCGAAAGGAATATCGATATCGCGGTTCTCCACTTTCAGAATCGCCTTGTCGAATACGCCGAGCAGCGCCTCGAAGGGCTGCTGAGGCGAAGCGATGCTCTGCGCTAATTTGTGATACTCGCTGGCGGCCGTGTCCCGAAAGAAGTCCGATCGCCGAGGAGCATCCGGCGCAAAGAGAGCCGGTGCCCCTGCCTCGAGCGCGTCGAGGATTCGTGAAAGAGCCGGTCCGAGCCTCGAGCCTGCGAAGAGAGCTTCGACGGCGGGCAACTCCGCGCTGGCAAACTCCCGCAGCGCTCCAAGCTGCACGAGATACTGTGAAAGCTGGAAACCGCGGCGCAAGCGCTCCAGAAAAGCCGGCCGATCCGCCGCGGGCAACTCCGTCCGCGCGAGGGCGCCGGCGCAAAGCGTGCGCCGCACGTCGTCGAACGCCTCGCGCCTTGCGACGGCGCATGCGACGTCATAATTGCTGCGGCTATTAGTGATACCCCGCCCCAGGATCCGCCCGTCCTCTCCCAGCACGACGGACTTAGTAGTGGTCGAGCCGAGATCGATTCCGACTGCGCACCTCATGACGCCACCACCTTCGAGCGCCGCTGCTCGATCATCTGAAGATAGCTCTCGACGCGATTTTTGATATTCGCAGCGGAGAAGTACCGGGGATCGACGAGGTCACTCTCGAAGAACCCGCCCGGCTTCCCCGTCTTCGCCTCCACGTCGCGCAGAATCAGCAGCTGCCCTGCCGAGAAGGAGTCGCATGACTTGACGGAGTGCACAAGAAATCCGTCAGCGTGGTAGTCCTGCACATATCGCGCGATCATGGAGGCGCGCGTCGGCAGGTTTCGATTGGTGTAGCAGCCGAGGCAGTATTCCGCGAGCGACTCGAGCGGCCGGTTGGGGTCGTGGCGGAAGCCGTCGTCATAAACGCCGCCTACTTTGGTATATGTTGAAGCCACGACGACCGCTCCCTCGGAATGGAACATCTTCCACATCTCGCGGAAGCTCGTCCAGTTGGGAGGACCTTCGACGACCAGCCGGAACCGCTGTTCGCCCATGGGGCCATCCGGCGTGATCGGTCCCTCTTTGCGCCGAATCCGATCTTCCACTTCCTCCCGCAGCTCGCGGTAATAGTGAAGCGCGTCTTCCGTGCCGCGGAATGCCGAGAAGATCGGCCCCACGTAATACACCGCGCCGAAGTAGGCGTCGATCGGCGAAGGCCGGTGCTTCGCCGACTCCAGGACCCACACTAGATCGTCCTCAGCCTTGGCGGAGCGCGCCAGCAGTTCCTTCAGCCGGTCCTCATCGTATTTCTTGCCGGAGACTCGCTCGAGCGCGGGAATGATCACTTCTCGGAGCTGTCGCACGACGTAATCGCGCATTTCGGGCGTCGCCCGGCCGCCTCCCTGGTAGGGAACCTGAAGCATCGCCACCGGCGCATCAGTGGACTCCTTGAGCAGCTCGAACCACTTCAAGAAGGTGAAACAGCCCGTGTAGGAGAGAAGCAGCAAATCCGGCCGGGGAAGCACCTCTCCGGTCGGACCGACGTTCCCCGACTCGAGCATCCCCAAGTCACATTTAACGTAGGCACACACATCCTCGGAATGGCCGATCTTCTCCGCTTTCTGTATAAACTCGGCGGAGCGCTGCCGCATTCCGGACTGCAGCGCGTTGATCTCCGGAAGAATCGGAAGAAGATCGAAAGAGAGGAGCAGCTCCGTGAGATTTCCGGGCACGAAGGTTGAGACCACCTTGCGGCCCGACTCCTTCGCCTTGGCGAGGCGCGTGAAGTGCCCAGCGATCATTTGCTTCTGCCGTTCTTGGCTCGGATCTTTGAGCGTTGCGATGGAGCTCATGGTCACTCCTTAGGAAAGCTTGATAGCGTCGGCGAAAGTGCCCGCCTGCTCGCGGATCGGCTGGAATTGGCCTGTGTTCTCTGCATACAAAAACGCGGTGCACGGAATCTCCGCCTGCTTCACCGCGGCCATCGTCATGGGCTGGTCGAGCAGCGCCGGATCGCAGAAGCTCGCGGACGCGAAGATCACTCCTTCCGCGCGCGCCTCGCGCGCGTCGGCAACGAGCGATGCGCCCTTCCTCTCGTGAGCACGATAGAGCGACGGACAGCTCGGGCTCCTGTAAAGAAAAGCACTCGAGAGAGCTTCGAACGGGTCGCCCTGCGCGTCGACGGATCCGCGCGGCCACCGCGAGTGGATGAGCCAGTCATCGTCCACGATGGTGCAGCCGGCGCGCTCCAGAGTGCGAATGAGGTCGACGGGCGGCTGCTCACAGAAACAGCCCCGGATCGCGACGCGGGCCATGTCGACCGGATGCCTCCCCGATTGACGAGCAAGAGTCAAATACTCCGCGAGCAGCTTCGTGTGCTCTTCGACGGGGAGCACATTCCCCGCACGAAGAAGTACATATACCTCCGAAGCGGGCGCAAGCCAGAATTGGGACCGGCGCAGCTGATATAGCTCTTCTACGAGGCGGCGATTCTCGTTGTAGGCGGCGATCGAGGCCCGCAGCCGCCCATCGGTCACCGGGGTCCCTCCCATGCGGCCGAGGTCGTCGGCGATCTGGCGCATCTCGCGCGCGAAGAATGCGCCGCCGAGCCCGGGGCTCGGATCCTGAGGCAAGTCGATATAGTGAACGTACTTCTGCGGAAACAGCATCTGCCACATTCCAGAGAGATTGCGGATCACGTCGCATGTGCTCGGAAAGAGCATGCCGTCGAGGCAATCGAGGGCGCCTCGAAGTGCAAGGTCGAGAACGCTGCGCGGAATGTGACAAATGTAGCTTTGGAAGAACGCGTCCCCTTTCACGATCTCGACGCTCTCGCCTGCGCCAAACACTCCCACCGGGAGCATCCCCGCCGCATGAATGATCTCGCGCGGCACATACACGGGCATGTAGCCGATCGCCTTCCGACTCGGCTCAGCAGCCTTCCACTCCCTCACGGCGCGCAGCGTCACGTCATGGGCCAGATCCTCAGCGCGCGACACAAGAGCTTGCAGTTCGGTTCCAGGGTTCGTCGCGGTCATCGGTGCACCCAAGTTGCTTTTCGTTTTTGTAGAAATGCCTCAATTCCTTCGCCGGCATCCTGGGTCTCCATCAGCTCGGAGACATAGAACCGCTCGAGGGCGGGAAGCTGCGCCGAGAGCGCGCGGTCGAACTCCCAGCGGGCCGCCGCCACGGCGCAACGCAGAGCAGCCGCCGATTTCTGCTGAAGCTGCTCCCGGTGCCAGGCGATGGCAGCCGCCGCAGGGTCGGCCGACACGGCATCGGCGAGCCCAATGGCGAGCGCTTCGTCCGCCGAAACGGTGCGGCCGGAGAGCAACAAATCATCGGCGCGCGCTTGCCCGGCTCGGCGCGGCAGCACGATGGAGGCGAGCGGGGCGAAGACGCCCAGGCTGATCTCGGGACAGCCCATCTTGGCATCTTGAGCCGCGAAGACTCGGTGGCAGTAGGCGGCCAGCTCGAGCCCGCCGCCGAGCACAAATCCGCGCACGGCCGCAAGACAAACCCGCCGCGACGCGGACAGCTCCAGGAAGAGCGCATGGAAGCGCGAGAGCATCGACTCAGCCTCGTCCTTCCGGTGCTCCTCAACGGAGGCCCCGTAGGAAAAGTGAGCTCCTTGTCCCTCAAATAGGATCGTGCAGCATCGCTCCTGCGCGGAGATCTCGCGGATCGCGCCCCGGACGGCTTCGACCATGGCCGCGTCGAGCACGTTCCCCTTGGGCCGATTGAGGATGATGCGGGCCAAGGACCCCTCCTCTTCGAAGGAGAGGCGAACCGGAGGATGAATCGTACTCATGTGCCCTCACTATTTGTCGAAAGCTCGAGCTCGACGAAGGGTCCGGCCGCAAATCCGCGGCTTCGGAAAAAGGTGAGAACGGGAACATCCTCACGTCGCACCATGGTGCGCACCACTTGCACTTTGCGTTCGTGGAAGATCTGTCGCGCACGGTCGAGAAGCGCGCTCGCGACTCCGGCGCGCAGCCGATCGGGACGTACTCCGATGGCATAAATCCAGCCGCACGGCTCTGATCCGAACTCGAACGCTCGAACCTGACCGAGCAGATAGCCTTCCACCTGCTCTGAGCCGGCCTCGACGGCGACAAGCCCGACTCGGTTGCGCGATGCGCCGCCGCCCGCGACGTGGCGAGAGATAACATCTTCCCACCAGCGCCGCTTCAACTTGCCTGTGTGCTTGGCATCGATGCGCGCAATGGCGCCGACATCCTCTTTTCGAAGCGCGCGAATCCGCAGATCGACGGCGTCGTCGGCCTTCATCGCCGGTCGCTCGTGCTGGAAGCCGGCTGGACCGAATCCGTGAGCGCCTCATTCCAAGGCGCACCGGTGGCGAGCGCCTGGCGAAGGCGCACGAAATCCACTTCTCGCTCCCCGCCGGTGCCTTCGTGGAACGCTCGGAATCCCGCCCGCGCCTCCGTCATCATGTTCAATCCAAGCCACGCCCGGTTGGATTCCCTATTTCGATCCCAGTGGAAAAGTTTGTGTTTGCGCAGAGATCCGATGGTCTTGGAGAGACAGCCCGGAAATGTATAGAGAAACTTCGTGACCAGTGCATCGACGGCGCGATCGAGCGGTGCAAGATCGATCGTCCCGCGCGCAAGCAGCGCCTTGCCCCGTTCGCGCGGCTCGCCTTCGAGCGGCGCTCCGTACACGAGCTTCCCGCGGTCATCGATCCAGCGGTCGGTAACCACAAGTGGGTTCGCAATCACTTTTCCTTCGACCTGGAGGACCGGCACGGCCTCGTGGATCAGCCGCAGGCGGTGTGCCTGGTACGCCGTCCATGGTTCGCAGAGGGTGCAGCTCACGAGCGCCTCCTCGATTCCCACAAAAAGAGGCAAAAAATCCGTAGCGCCGCCATCGGGAGCCGAGCCGTGCTTGGGGCCCGCCTGCCCAAATGTGGCAAGATCGCTCGCAATGCTGATGTCGCAAGCCATGCCGATCTCCTGGCCTCCTCCGACGCGCAGCCCGTTCACACGGCAGATCACGGGAGCGTCGCATGTGAGAATGGACGTCACCATATCGTTGAAGAGCCGCATGTACTGTTCGTACTCGTGGGGGCGCCCGGCGTAATACTCCGCGTACTCCGCCGTGTTTCCCCCCGAGCAGAAGGCCCGATTCCCGGCTCCTGTGAACACGACGGCGACGGCGCTGCGGTCGTTGGAGGCGCGCCGAAATGCGAGAATCACGTCCTTCACCATTTCTGTGGTGTAGGAATTCAGCTGCTGCGGATTGTCGAGGGTGATCCAAACGGCGTGCAGACCGTCGGCGGCGCGCCCCGTGCGGTCGAACGCCGGCCGCTGCTCATAGCGCACCTTGCCGGACCGCATCTCCGCAGGCAAATCGTGACTGATGAGATGTTGCATGGCTACTTTTCAAAGTCGGGAAGAAGGACAGGTCTGCGGGTGATCTCGTGGCGATTCATCTGCTCCAGCACCTGGGGCAACTCGCTCATCGGATGCATCTCAATGAATGGGTCGAGCGCGATCCTGCCTTCTCTCACGAGCTCCAGCACCGCCGGGAAGTGCTCCGGAAGGCAACCCCAGGTTCCTTCCGCGCGCGCGGCGAACGCCATCAGATTCGAGAGTCGGACGGAGACGTCTCCGGGGTGGAAACCGACGACGGAGAGCACCGCGCCATAAGTAAGCAGAGCCCAGGCAGCCGACTGCCCGGCCCCGGTTCCCGAGGTCTCAAAGATCTTCCACTCGGTCTGCGGCAGCCCGAACGTTTTTGCAATCTCTCGCACACGCTTTCGGATGTCGTCGGTGCCCATCCCGCGAACATTCAGAGTCCACTCCGCGCCGTGCTCGCGCATCCGGCCGAGGCGCCCGTCGTCGACGTCGATGGCCAGGACTCGGGCCCCGCGCGCCGCCGCGATCTGTGCGGCAAAGTTTCCGACGCCGCCGACGCCGATGCTGACCGCGAAGTCATCGTTGGAGAGTCCACTTTTGAGCACGGCTTGGTAAGCGGTCGAGACGGCGTCGGCCACCACGGAGAGGCGCGCCAGCATCGCGGGATCGCGCTCGCCGCCCGGCACAACACACAGCCCCTGGGCCGGCACAACGACGTGGCTCGCGAACCCACCGTGCACGTCATTTCCCGGGAATACTTGCTTCCTGCACAAATCGCCTCGCCCGCGCCGGCAGATCGCGCACGCGCCGCACGGAATCACCGCAGGCACGATCACCGCCTTGCCGGAGAGGCCCGACACGCCCTCGCCCTCCGAGACGACGACGCCCGCGATCTCGTGTCCGAGCACGAGCGGCAGCGCATGACGGACCGGAACGCCTTCATATAAGAATCCAAGATCGGTGTGGCATACGCCGCAGCCCACGACGCGCACCAGCACTTCGCCCTTCCCGGGTCCATCGATCTCACGCGCGGCCCGCACCAGGGGTTGGCGAACCGCTCGCATCTCGTAGCCGTGGATCTTCATCGCAGGCATCGGCCGCGGCGGCGGCCGCTCGTAACGAGTATTCAGGTACCCTTATACCGGTTTTTCGAAGCTCAGCGAGAGTCTGCTTTTGCGGGAATTGACTTTGGGCACTTCTAGCGGGTTGTTGAAAACTGCTCTCGAGCGCTTCGAAGTTCATTTTTTGCGAGCTTGAAAAGAGGCGTTTGAGGCGGAGCAAGGAGTTCCGTCGATCGCGACTCCACGAGAGGCCATGGCGCGCGCGGTTCCCCCATCGATCCGTAGCGTCGGCGCCTGCGCCGACCCATGGCGCAGGGCGCGCTTCGCGCGATGAGCCGTCGGTGGCGGACTTCTTCAACGAGCCTCAGCAGACGGCACCAACCATGAGGACGTTTCAAAAGTCATCCGAGCTGCGCGCGGGCTTCGTCACCCATCGCTGCGTCGCCTCGTCCTCGTCGTAACTCCTTGGCTACGCATGCGGCGAAGATTCTTGCGCGGGGCGACGAATCCTCGCGCTCGCTTTGCGGAGCACTTTTGAAGCGTCCTCTCAGCCGGCGACGGTTGAGAGGCGCACCGACTGCAGCGTGAAAAGCGCTTGCCGGTCGATCTCGTCGAACACGCGTTTCAGCCGGCACATGGCCGAGTCGCCGCACGCCGCGCCAGATCGCGCGTCCTGAAGAAGGCACTTATCCAGGTCTACTGTTCCCTCGAACTGCTCCACGATCTGCAGAAGTGTGATCTCCTTCGCGGGCCGTGCGAGGCGATACCCGCCCCCGACGCCGCGCACCGCCTGCGCGATCCCTGCGCGCACCAGTTGCTGAAGAACTTTCGCGAGGTGGTGCGCCGAGATGCCATGCTTCTCCGCGACGCCGGCGGCCGTGACAAGGCCGTCACCCGCGCGCGCCATCTCCACAGCCGCGTAGAGCGCGAGCCGCGTGCTGGTGTTCCATCGCATGGGGCCAGCGTACGCAGGGCGCCTTCGCTTTCGAGCGCCGGCTGCGCCGCACGCTGCCCTCCGGCTGCGCCCGGAGGCAGGGAGATCGGGGGCGCGGGCTGTTAGGCTCCGCCCGCTTTGCCGCGCTATCTCGTCACCTCCGCGCTCCCCTACGCCAACGGGCCGATCCACTTCGGCCACGTGATCGGCGCCTACCTCCCCGCCGACGTCTACGTCCGCTACCGGAGGATGCGGGGCGACGACACGCTGTTCGTCTGCGGAACCGACGAGCACGGCGTCGCGATCACGATCAATGCCGAAGCGACCGGGGTGGGGTATCGCGAATTTGTCGACCGATGGCACCGCGTCATCGGTGACACGCTCGCGGCCTTTGGGATCCAGTTCGATACGCCCTTCAGCGGCACGAACCGCTGCCGCCACCACGAGCGCATCTCGCAACGTTTCTTTAAGAATCTGCATGAAAACGGCTACCTGCTGCAGAAGACGGAACGCCAGTGGTACTGCGAGAAAGACGCGATGTTCCTGGCCGACCGCTATCTGGAAGGTACGTGCCCTTTCTGCGGCGCCGAGAATGCCCGCGGCGACGAATGCAAGAAATGCGGGCAGTGGATTGACGCCCTCGCCCTCAAGAATCCGCACTGTAAACTTTGCGGGACGACGCCCGTGGTCCGCGAGACGGCCCATTGGTACCTCGACCTTCCGAAGCTGCACGCCGACGGCGTCGGCGAATGGTTCGAAGGTAAGAATCCGCGTCGCGAGCATGTGGAGTGGAAGCCCAACGTGCGCTCCTTCGTCGGCAACATGCTGGCAGACCTCCACCCGCGCCCCATCACCCGCGACCTTCGCTGGGGCGTGCCGCTGCCGACGCCATTTACTGAGGAAGGCAAGGTTCTGTACGTTTGGTTCGACGCGCCGATCGGCTACTGCTCCATCACCCAGGAGGTCCTGGAGGAGCGCGCGCGCCGCAAGGGCGAGACGATCGAGGACAACGCCTGGCTCGATTGGTGGGCGCCCAAGAATCCGAGCGACGTCCGGCTCATCCACTTCATTGGGAAAGACAATATTGGGTTTCACACAATCGTCTTCCCCTCGATGAGCTTCGGCCAGGGCGACCGCTTCGGCCATCCCGTCGTCATGCCGTGGGCCGTGCCCGCCATGGAGTTCTACAATCTCCAGGGGCGCAAGTTCTCCACGAGCGACGGTTGGACGATCGACCCGATCGAGTTCCTGAAGCGCTATCCCAACGTAGACGCGGCGCGCTTCACCTTGCTCTCGACGTCGCCTGAGACCGCCGACTCGGAATTCACATTCGAGGATTTCCAGCGAGTCAATAATCGGGATCTCGCCGACAATCTTGGGAATCTCCTCTCGAGGGCGCTGCGCTTCGCGAAGGACAAGCTCGACGGCGTCGTCGATCGGCGCGACCCGACGGAGGCCGAGCGAGCGCTCTACGCAGAGGTCACCCCGCAGATCCACGCCTGGGCGCAGGCCCTCGAGAAGTTTGAGATCCGCAACGCCTGCAGCGCCCTCGTCGCGATCGGGCGTGCAACAAATCGTTACTTCGACGCTTGCGCGCCGTGGAGCGCGATCAAGAGCGATCGCGTTGCTGCGGAGCGCTGCATCGACTGGACCACGCGCTGCCTTGGAATCATTGGTATCCTTGCGGAACCCTTTCTTCCCAATGCCGCCCGGGCAATCCGAGAATCTGTGGGAATCGGCGGGATCGATCTTCGACAGGCCGTCGACGAGCTGTTGGCGCGCAGCCAGGTCACAGCTGCGGAGATCGGCTTCCGCGTCGGCGAAGTGCCGATCCTGTTTCAAAAAATCGACGACAAGACCATCGCGGCCGAAGTGGCTGCGCTCCGTGAGCGCGCCGCCGCCTCCGCAAAGACCACAACCAAGAACATGACAGAAAACGTCCCCGCCGCAGCCTCTCAGCCCGCCGCCCCCACCCCTGCCGCCGCACCGACGCCCGCCGCACCTGCTGCAGCAGCCGGGAAGCCGGAGATCACGATCGACGATTTCGCAAAAGTGGAGCTTCGCGTCGGCACCGTGGTGGTCGCCGAGCGCGTCCCAAAGGCCGATAAATTGCTTCGCCTGGAGGTCGATCTCGGCACGGAAAAGCGCCAGGTGCTCTCCGGCATTGCCCTGAAGTACGCACCGGAGCAGCTCGTCGGTAAGCGCGTCGTCGTCGTCTGTAATCTTGCGCCGCGCACCATGCGCGGCCTCGAAAGCCGCGGCATGATCCTCGCCGCCGACGACGGCAGCGGCCCGGTCATCGTGTCTCCGACGGCGGATGTGTCTCCCGGCGCCACCGTAAAGTAGCCGCCGCAATTGCTGCTTCGAGGAGCGACCGCCAAGGAGCCACGGGGATTCCGGCTGCTGCGTGCGGAGCGCCCTCGGTTTACTCGGCCGAATGTCTCTATAATGTCCTCACATCGAGCAGGCTCTTGAAGAACTGCCTTCGAGCGATTCGAAAGCACTTCTTCAAGAACCTGATACGGAGCCGCCATGCATCTTCTGTCTCTCCGAACGCAGGCCGTTCAGCGCGCAGGGAAGCCAAGGCAATGTCCTGGGGCGCAGCCCGTCAATTCTCGGTTCGTCGCGGACCTCCTCTTCAAGACGGCCGCGTATAGCAGCTTGGTATCCGCGAGACGCGCGGCGCGCCTGATCCTGGAGCGCTTGGCGGAGCACCGCTGGTTCGTCTCCTGTGGGATTCACGAAGGAGGCTCCGGCGCCGATCGCTCGCGAAGAATCACAATTGCGATCAATCGGTTGGGCCAATGGCATCTGAAGCTCCGCGGAAACGGAAGCCTCTGGGATATCACCGGCCCCGATGGAAGAAGAATCTACCCAGCTCGGCCCCATGAGACCAGTCCAGGGCAGCTTCACTCTCAGTATAAGTATAATCCGCTGCCGTAGGGCGGACCCTCGGAGCCTCCTTCGTCAGGCCCGAAGGATCACTTCTCCAGCGGCGTATCGGACCTTCGCCGCCGAAGCATATTTATCGTCGGCGGCGCGATAGCCGAGCGTCGCGACGCAAAGCGTCGCGCAGTCCTTCTCCTTCAACCCGAGGATCTCGTCATATTTCGCCGGCTCGAGCCCCTCCATGGGACACGCGTCGACGCCGAGCATCGCGGCGGACGTGAGCAGCGTTCCGAGCGCAAGATACACCTGCCGGCCAGCCCATGCATCGAAGGCAAACTTCTCTTTCGGCTGGGAAAGAAAATTGGTGAGCATGCCTTTGAACGCTTCGAGCGATGCCTCCGGCACTCCGCGGGCGGCGGCCGTCGCACGCGTGAGCCGACCCGCATCGTCGGGACCTATGTCCGTCCGCCGCGCAAAGACCACTAAATGCGACGCGTCCACAATCTGTCTTTGATTCCAAGAAACCGGCATGAGCTTCTCCCTCACCGTCGGCGTCTCGACGACGATGAATTTCCAAGGCTGGATGCCGAAGGAGGACGGACTCAGGACGAGAGCTCGCTCGAGCGTCGCCCAAGTCTCCTTGGGGATCCTCCTCGTCGGATCGAATTTCTTGACGGCATAGCGCCATTGCAGCTGCTGAAGCAGGGATTCGCTGGAAATTGTAGACACATTCGCTCCTGTCGTTGGGGAGTGGGGAACAAGAAGGCGTGGAGAAACTGCTTTCGAACGATTCAAGGGTCACTTTTCTTGAGATCGATGCGTGACGCGTGAAGCGCAGTAAGGCGCTGCGCCGATCGCGATCGACCATGAGATCGCAAGAATGGGAACGGGAGGCGGCGGAAGGAGGTTCTCAACGATCTGCAACTTCTTCATGAAGGAGATCACCGTCCGGAACGCTTCGAACGCGCACGCGCGGAGCCGGCGGCTGCGAGAATGCCGTCGACGATGTCGAGCAACACAGCCTCGCCGGGCGACGTCATGGAGGAGACTGTGAGCCCGAGAAGTGAACTCTGAAGGAATCTTGCGAGGCCGACGACATCGGTATCCGCGGCAAGCTCTCCTTCGGCGACCCCCCGGACCAGCAGCTCGCGGAACACGGCTTCCGCCTTCTCGGTGTGCGCCCGCAGCAGCTTTGCGATCTCCGCGTCCCGGGCGGCAAACTCCATCGCAGAGTTCACACATAGGCACCCTTTGGCGCCGCCCCCGCAGGTGCCGCGCGCGATCCCAGAAAAAAAACCGCGAAGGACGCCTCTGACCGGCCCCGGTGCCGCAAGCCGTTCGCGGAGCCGACCGAGCGCCTCTTCCGAATAACGCGCCAGCGCCGCGAGATAGATCGCGCGCTTGTCCCCGAAAGCCCCATAGAGGCTCGCCTTCTGAACGCCCGTGCGATCCGTGAGTTCGCTCATCGACGTCGCCTCGAACCCGCGCTCACGAAACGCCTCCATCGCGGCGCGCAAGGCGTCGTCAGCATCGAACTCACGGGGTCTTCCAACGGGCGGCGGCACTGGTTTTAGACCGATCGGTCGAAAAAGAGATCGCATTTCGCGACCAATCGGTCAAGAAGTCCGAGCCTTGGGGCACCTCGCGAGGCCCACCTCTCGGGAGCGCCGCTGGCACCGTTGTCAAGCCCCGAGCGGTCGATCGAGATCAAGCTCGCCCGTCGCACCATTTGACACCTCCCGGCACATCGCTACCGTCTCAGTTCCCACCTCCGAACGAACGGCGTGCCCTGGGTCCCTGTGGCGCGCTCGGTGGGTTCGAGTTCGGAACCCCTTGCCAGTCCTAATCTGCGATCCAGAGAGCTTCCCTTTATGAAACCCGCTGTCTATTGGCTGTCAGCGCTTGCCCTGAGTTCCTCCATCTCCCTGCTCGGATGCCGCTCGATGGACGATGACCGTCGTTCCACACAGCAGCCGGCACCGGCCCCTGTGAAGGAGGAACCCAAGCCGGCCGCCGAGGGTCCCAAGTCGGGGACCCGCGACGGCTGGAATACGTCGTGGATGGCGTTCCCGACGGGCAACAAGTCGACGAGCGTGGTGATGCTCGAGTATGCGACGCCTGCCGAGGTGCGCCTCAACGCGCCGTTTGAGTACATGTTGAATGTTACGAATCTGACCGAGCTTACGCTCGATCAGGTGATCGTTGCGGAGACGTTGCCTGCGCACTTGAAGGTCAAGAGCGCAACGCCCGCCGCCACTGAGAAGGATGGCTCGATGCGCTGGGAGTTCGCCACGATCGGCCCCCGCGAGACAAAACAAATCCGCGTGAACTGCTCCGCCGAGTCGACGCAGCTCATCACACATTGCGCGTCGGTCGCCTGGTCTTCCAAAGTGTGCATCAGCAACACAGTGGTCGAGCCGAAGCTCAAGATTGAGAAGAACGCGACGCCCGAGGTTCTGACCTGCGAGCCGATCACCTTCTCGTTCCGCGTGACGAACAGCGGCACGGCGACGCTCCGCGGCGTCCGCATTGAGGATCCGCTCGCGTCGGGACTGACGCGCGAGGACGGTGGCAACACCATCACGATCAACGTGGGCGACCTCGCCCCGGGCCAGTCGCGCGACTTCACGGCGATGGCCAAGGCCACCAAGACGGGCACCTACGAGAACAAGGCGACGGCGAAGGACGATTCGGGCACGACGGCGATGTCGGCCACGACCAAGACCGTGGTGAAGCAGCCGAAGCTCGAGATCGCGAAGTCCGGCCCGAAGGTCCACTTCATCGGTCGTCCGTTCAACTACGACATCGAGGTCAAGAACGTCGGCGACGGCGTCGCGCGCAATGCGATGCTCGAGGATGTTCTTCCGGCGGGAGCGCGCTTCCTGAGCGCCACCGATGCCGGCTCCGCCACCGGCGGCCGCGTGAGCTGGAACCTTGGCAATATGGCGCCGGGCGCCTCCAAGAAGGTCTCCCTCAGCGTCGTGGGCGATACGGCCGGCAAGCTCCGCAACGTGGCGAATGCGTCGGCCTTCTGCGCTCCGCCTGTCCAGGCGGAGTGGGTGACGGAACTCCAGGGCATCCCGGCGCTGCTCGTGGAGTGCGTCGACGATCCGGACCCGGTCCTCGTGGGCACGACGACGACGTACACCATCGAGGTCCTGAATCAGGGCTCGGCGGTCGCTACGAACATCAAGCTCGCCTGCGACCTCGAGTCCTGCATGGAGTACGTGTCGTCGACCGGTGACACGACCGGCTCGCTCGCCGGTTCAAAGGTTACTTTTGCGGCGCTGCCGTCGCTTGCCCCAAAGGCGCGCGCCACGTGGCGCGTGGTCATCAAGGGCAGGAGCGCTTCGGACGCGCGCTTCAAGATCACGGTCACCTACGACCAGTCGAACCGCCCGGTCGAGGAGACGGAGCCGACGAACTACTACCAGTAGTCGTTGATCTGTAAGGTTCGAGCCGCGACGCTCGAGCTGGAACATTGAGGCGCGGCCCCGGAAACTCCCGGGGCCGCGTCGTTTTGTGGCATCGCCGAGCTGCCAGTCCCGGATTCCCTGGGAACGATCAAACAAAAAAGCAGGCCCCGACTGGGGCCTGGCGGACCTTTCAAAAGTGCTCCCAGTGCTTGCACTGGTGCTACGCACTGCGAGCGCGAGGAATCGTCGTCCAGCGCAAGGAGCCTCGCCGCAGGCGTAGCCTGGGAGTTACCACGAGGACGCAGCGATGGGCGACGGGGCCTGCGCGCAGCCCGGATGACTTTTGAGACGTCCTCCCCGCTTTCGTCATCGCCTGGGCGCGGCGCGCGAGGATTGCTCGCTCGCAACGCGCCAACGCGGGAGGCTCAGCTCGAGCAGGCTATTGAGGAACTGCTTTTGAGCGATTCGAAGTTCACTTTTCGCGAGATCGAGGAGAGACGCCAGAGGCGTAACAAAGAGTTCCGTCGATCGCTCTCGACGATGAGATCGCGAAAAGGGAACGAGAAGCGCCGGAATGAGTTTCTCAGTGACCTGCTAGCTGGCGGCTTTCTTCGACTGCTGCGGCGCCGGCTTCTGAATCTTGCCTGCCTTGAGGCAGCGAGTGCAGATGCGCTTGCGCACGACGCGCGTTCCTTCCATCGCGCGCACGTACTGGAGGTTCGGCGCAAAGTTGCGCTTGTTGCGTCCCGTCACGCGGCGACCAATGCCGCCCTTCTTCTTCGCGATACCGCGACGGGTCACCTGATTACCGACCTGGGTGTGTCGGCCACAAAGCTGGCAAACTCGGGACATGTTCAGCGCGCGAGAAGAGGGAGAGTTTGGGATCTGCCCAGCACTGGGGGCAGAGTTGGAAATGGGGCGAAGACGGTAGCCGGAGCCGCGCAGCCGGTCAACGGAGGCAGCGGCAGGCCGCCCCACGGGTCGCAGCGAACGGCGGGCGCGAGTTCGCCGTTGACGCAACCGCCCAAGGCGAGTGGACTCCCCCGAGATGCCGTTCGACGCCGCCGCCCAGCTCCGCGGAGACCGCGGCGACTATGCCCGCTACCTCGCCGGAATGGATGCGTCGATGCGCCAGAAGGTGGCGCTGACGGCTGCCCACTTGCCGACGCGCGGCCGCGTCGCCGACATGGGGATGGGTTCGGGTACGGGGAGCCACGCGCTGGCGTCGCTCTATCCCGGGCTCCAGGTGATCGGCGTCGACCTCGCCGACACGTCTATCGCTATGGCGCGGGAGCGCTATCAGCTGCCGAATCTGCGATTCGCCAAAGGCGACATCGCCCAACGCTGCTTCGACCCCGGAAGCCTCGACGGCATCCTCGACTCGTCGGTCCTCCACCATGTGACGTCGTTCACCGGTTACGACCACGCCGCGGCCGCCCGTGCTCTGGCGGCGCAGGTGGAGCAGCTGGCACCCCACGGCGTGCTGCTCGTCCGCGATTTTGTCGCACCGGCGACCGACGAGCCACCACCCAACGGAGACGTGCATCTCGATCTGCCGGCCGACGATGGCGACGAGGGACGCGATCCGCGCACCTGCTCCACGGCGGCGCTCTTCGAGCGATTCGCGGCGGAGTTCCGGCCGCTGATTGCATCCCCACAGAAGCCCGGATTCCTCTTCGTGGAGCTGGCAAGCCCCGCACGCGGCCGCAAGCGCTATCGAGTTTCGCATCGAATGGCCGTCGAGTTTCTACTCCGCAAGGACTACCGCGCCGACTGGGACGCGGAGGTCAAGGAAGAGTACACCTATTTCGATCAGAGCCGGTTCGAGGCGGAGATGCGCGGGCTTGGGCTGCGCGTTCTCGTCTCCTCACCGATCCGGAATCCTTGGATCTATAGGAATCGGCTGATCGGTAAAGTTGCAATACACGCCCCGGACGGACGTGCGATCGAGCTTCCGCCGACGAATTATGTGATCGCGGGCGAGAAGGTCGTGCCAGGGGAGGGCGTCGAGATGCGGCCAGCCGGCGGCCGGCCTCCGATCGGATTCTTGAAGCTGGAGCATTTTGAACATGTAGCAACTGGACAAGTCTTCGATCTCGTGCGGCGCCCGCATCTCACGGTCGATGTGCTGCCGTGGTTCGAGGACGACGGCGATCTGTTCCTTCTCGCGCGATGCAGCTATCCGAGGCCGATTCTCTCCGCCCTCGGCACACCGTGCCTCGACGGTTCGCGCTCGCCGCACTACCACGCGGAGGTGCTGCATGCGATTCAAGCCGACAAGCCGCTTGGCCAGACCGTGGAGGAGTCGCTTCTCGCCATCGCGAACCTCGGCGCCGAACGTCTCAAGCGGTTCGAGCAGGGCGCCCGCTACTTTCCGTCGCCCGGCGGGCTCCAGGAAGAAGTGCAGTCGGTGCTCGTCGAAATCGAGCCGACCTTCGAAGCCATTCGGTGCGCTTCCGGATCGGGATTCTCCACGTCGGGCGTCGTGAAGGCGCTCGAAGCTCAACAATGTTTGCGTGCGGCGCAGGTGGGCGGGCTCGCCCATGCGCGCCTCGAGATGGCCGCGTACGACCTGCTCGCGCGGCGCGGCCGGGATCCGGGGCCGTGGATCGGCGAGACGATCACACTGCGGGAGGCGAACGCGGCCCCTACCCATTGGGCTTCACTTTTTGGCATCGCGGCTCCGCGGCGAAAATTCCGCCCCGTGAGGCCGGAGAAGAGCGCGGGATACCTGCGGCTTCTGTGTTCACAATTTGAGGAGCTTGACGGCGCCGGCCGGGTCGTTGCGTCGCGTCCCCTCGAATACGTCATGCCCGCGCAAGCGAGCCGCTCCACGGCCGTCGTGGCACCCTTGCTTCGCATCGGGCAGACCGTGCTCCTCGGCATCGAGGACGACGACCTTCCCGCGGCGCAGGCTTTTGTTGGAAATAGCCAACTTTACAAGGCTCCGGCGTGGCGGCTGCCGAACTCGGTGGTAAACATTCCCAGCGCAACTCAATGGCTTCGCGCCGAACTCGAGAGCGCCCATGGAATTGTAAGCGGCGAATTCTGGGAACTCGGAGGGCGCTACTATCCCTCCGCAGGATCGACTCCCGAAGTGGTCCACGTCTTCGCCGCCGAAGTTCTGAATTGCCGGACCGCACGCCAGCCCCTTTTATGGACTCCGCTAAGTGAAGCCGTCAGCGCCCTCGCCTCGATCCAGGATGGGCACCTGCGCATCGCGGCTCTTCGGGCGGCCCATGCGCTCGGAGTGCTCACAGAAATGATGCTTCGGAAGGACTCGCGGCCGTGAGACCTCTCGCCGCATCTCTGCTCATTGGGGCGCTCGCCACAGCGGGTGTCCACGCTCAATCCAACGTCGTGCCGCGGTCGCCTGAGCAGGAGCGCGCAAGCTTCCGTCTCCCGGACGGCTTCGAAGCCGAACTCGTGCTCAGCGAACCGCACGCGCCCAAAGTTGTGGACATTGCGTTCGACGACTTCGGCCGCCTCTGGGCGCTCACGGCCGTCGAGTATCCGCTCGACGCCAATGAAACGCCTGGAGCCGCAGAGATCTACAAAAAAGGGGGACGCGACCGGGTGCTCGTCGTCGACCGTCCTTCGGAGCCTGGACCGCACACGCCTCGCGTGTTCGCCGAGGGGCTCGCCATGCCCATGGCGCTCCTACCCTATGGGGCGCGCTGCGAGAAGTTACTTCTTGGGCACGGCCCCGAGATTCTCGAGCTCACGGACCGCGATGGGGACGGCAAAGCCGACCAGCGCGAGGTCGTTCTCGACGGCTTCGGCGTCGAGGATTCTCATCTGTTGCCGCACCGCTTCACGCACGCGCCCGGAGGCTGGATCTATACAGCTCAAGGCGCATTCAACTATTCGAGGGTGCGCACGCGCTCGGGCGCCGTCGTGCCGTTCGATCAATGCAAGCTCGCACGATTTCGGCCCGACGGGAGCGCCTTCGAGGTTGTGGTCACAGGGCTCAATAATATCTGGGGAATCGTCGTCGACCGCTTCGGCGAAACGTGGATCCAGGAAGCCAATGATCTCGGATATCCCGCCGTGCGAGCCGAGCATGGGGAGAGCTATCCGGGAATCGGCGATCATCGGTTCCGCCCCTATTCGCCGTTCGCGCCCAAGCAGACGAGCTTCGAGATGGGCGGCACAGGCCTGTCCGGCCTCGCGCTTTGCGAGGAGAATCCCAATTTTCCAGAGCAGTGGAACGACGTGATCTTCGTAGCAAATCCGATTGCCCGAAGCGTTCAGGCACTTCGAATCGCCCGCTCCGGCGCCCGCTACTCTCTGGAGAAGCTGTCCGATTTCCTCACCACCGACGACGGCATGTTTCGGCCGATTGCAATCCACTTCGGACCGGATGGGGCGCTCTACATCGTCGATTGGTACTGTAAGATTATCTCTCACAACGAAGTCTCGCGATCGCATCCGGATCGCGACAAGTCGTACGGACGCGTCTGGCGGGTCCGCCGGAAGGATGCGCAGCGAGCCGCGGGCGGAGCCGAGCACATGGGGCCGCACGATCTGCTGGCCGCGCTTGCCTCCGAGCACGGCTGGCGTGCCCGGGCTGCTCTCCGCCGCATCTGGGAAACCAAACCGAGCTCTCTCGTGCCGGCGCTTCGAGATTTGGCCATGGCACAAAACCGCCGCTCCGAGAGCCTCGCGACCTCCCTTCGAGCGCTCGCGGCGCTGGAGGGCCTCGACGCCCTCGACCGCGAGATCCTCGATGCCGCTCTCGCCAGCGAAGCCACCGCAATGCGCCGCGAGGCCTGCCGGATGCTCGGATCCCTCGGGCTGCCGCCGCTCGATGTGCGCGAGCGGCTGCGCGCGATGCGCAACGATGTGTCTACAGTTCGCCTCGCCGCCATTCGCGCCCTCGACGTCATGCATGACGGCTCCGTCGATCAGGTCGCCGCATTGTTGCAGTTCGTCACCGCGGGAGACACCTACGAGGGCAAGCTCGAGAACACCTTGGTGCGCGCGGCTCTTGAGTCACGGCGATCTGCCGTAGCGGCTCATCTTCGATCGTCCGCGGGAGCGCGCCTTTCTCCCGATGTGTTTCGAACGGCGCTCGGCACGCTCGAGCCCGCCGCGGGTTTGGAAGCGCTGCTACGCCGCCTCGAGTCGTCGCCGTTCGACCTCGGAATCGAGGAGACCTCACTTTTGGCACAATTCGTGGGCGATCGAGAAGTTGCCGCGCTGCTCGCGCGGAAGCTCGCCCACGAGAAGTCCCGGGATGCCGCCGTCGAAGCCATTCTCTCGGTCGCGAAGGCCAACGATGTTCCAGAGCCGCTTCAGCGCGAGCTCGTCACAGCACTCATCCGTTCGAGTGAACTCAATCATGTTGGCTGGCGGAGTTCTGCCACGAGGGCCTACTCCCGGTTCATGCTCCCGAGCCTCGCGCCTCTGGTTCAGGGGATCGCGCAGGACACGGCGCTCGCGAGTACGCAACGGGTCGCCGCTGTTCGCGCCCTCGCTTCGCGCCCAGGCTGCGCGCCGTCGGTGATTCGGGAGGTTGCACAGAAATGCGTCCCAGGCGACGAGCTGCACCAGACCTGCATCGAGGCTCTCGCGCGCTCGGCAGCCGTGGACGCGCCTTCCGAGCTTTTGCTTCTGTGGCCCTCGCTTCCGAGCGCCAGCAGAAAGCGAGTGGCGGGCAGCCTGGCCTCGAGCGCCTCGGGAGCGCGCACGCTGCTGCAGAAGCTCGACTCGGGTGAGATGACGCCCGACGTGGTCGATGCCGATCTGTTAAAACGACTCCGAAGCGTCCTGCCGGGCGACGATTCGCTCGATGCGCTCGAGCAGGAGTACGCGGGGCGGCTTCGCTCGGTGCTGTCGCTCCGCGGCGCCGACGACGATTATTGGCAGCATCCCGTCGACCTCCGCGGCCCGTTCACGGTTGAAGCGTGGGTCAAGCTCGACACAAGCGTCACCAACGAAGACGGAATCTTGGGATCTCCCGGAGGAGCAGATTTCAATTTTGCTGACGGGCGGTTTCGAATCTACGCAGGACCCGAAACCGGCGACGTGATTCTCTCCAAGCGAAAGACGGAGCCCAATTTGTGGACCCACGTTGCGGCCACCCGGAGCGCTTCAGGCAAGTTCACACTTTTCCGCAACGGAGAATTGGATACGGAAGAGGGGAAACTCTCGACGGCGGATTTCCTCGGGCTTCAGGTGGGGCGCACCACACCGAGCGGCGGCGGCACGGCGGGGCAGCTCGCCGAGGTGCGTATCTGGCGCACGGAGCGCTCGCCCTCGGAGATCGGCGGCTCCTTCCGGCGCGAGATCGCCTCCCATCCCGATCTGTTTCTTCGCGTCCCGGGCGGCGGCGCGCCAGCCCTCCACGGGAATGCGCTCATCATCGCCACCGCCGACGCCCCCGCGCTTCTCTCCGACGAGGAAGCCGCCGAGCTCGGCCGAAAGCTCACAAAATATCGCGGACTGCTCGCTGAGGGCGGCGACGCCGAGCGCGGCCGCGAGATCTTCCGCCAAAATTGTATGGTCTGCCACACGGCGAAAGGAGACGGCGGCAAGATTGGGCCCACGCTCGACGGCGCCGGATGGATGAATCCGGAGTCGCTCCTTCGCGCAATCGTGACGCCGAGCGCGGCGCTCGAGCCGGGCTACCGCATGCTCCAGGTCACCACGGAGGATCGGGAGCTGGTGGAAGGATTATTGGTTTCCCAGTCGGAGCAGACGCTCGTCCTGCGAAGGGCCAACCTCCCCGACCTGTCGATTCCTCGGGCGCGCGTCACTTCGATAGCGTTCCTTGAGCGCTCCGTGATGCCCGACGGACTGCTCGACGCCCTGCCGGATTCGGATACCCACGCGCTTCTCGCTTTTGTGAGATCGCTCCGCTAACTTCGAGCTAGCCGCCGAGCACTTCGCCGAGCATCTCTTTGGCGGCCTCGCCGAATTGTTCGCCGAGCTTCACTTCCACCTCGGGATTCCGGCGCTCCATCGCCTTCACGAAGATCTCCTTCAGCCGCCCCGCCGACTCCTGGCAGTAGAAACGCACCATTCCGAGAGTCGTCCGGTCGTCGAAGAGCACCACAAAAAGTGTCCGATCGCCGACCAGCATGACCTGGATATGTTCGTTTCGGGTGCCCTGGTGATGGAGCGCGCGGAACTCCGGCTCGCCGAGAAGACGCGCCATCTCGCGAGTTGCTGCGAAGGACCCGGCCACGAGAGCGGCGATCGAGTCGGGGTTCACGGCGGGAAGATCACCTTTCCGAGTGATCAAATGCCCATCGCGATCCACCAAGAGGACACACTTGGAGCTCGAAAGCGCGAGGAACTCCTCGAGAGCTCGATCGATCTCCTCGACATCCTCGCGGTAGAACACGAGACGCTCCTGCCGAAGCAGCGCGTCGCTCTTGCTCGAAGGATTCATAGTGCTCGGAGCAGCCACGGCACACCTCAGCGGAAGAAGAATAAGAATGCCACACCCAGCAGCGCGAGTGCGCCGAGGGCTCCTAGGAGCACGCCTGCGATCACCGCTTTATTACTACTTCGCGGCTCCTGAGAACTGTAATCTTGCACAACGGGCACGGGCGCCGCAGCCGGCGCGGGGCGCACCGCAGGTCGCACTGGAGTTGCCGGCCGCGCGGCGGCCATCTGCGGCGCCGGCGCGGGCGCGCCGTAGGACCCGGACGGCGGCCGATTCGGCGCCGGCTTCGCAGCGGGCGGCGCCGCCACGGCAGGCCGAGGCGGCGGCGGGGGCGCGCTGCGCGACGGTGCGGCAGATACAGCCGCCGACGGGAATCCTGCGCCAGGAATGAACCCCGTCGGCGATTCGGCCGCGGGTGCTGCGCTCGAGTAGGCAGCGCCCGACGAAGCCGCGGCGAGGGCGGGTGCAGGTGCCGCCTGCTGGGCGGGGAGGGCGGCTGCGGTGCGCGCGGCCGCAGCGGGTGCCTGGTCGCGGCGGTTCAAGCTCTCGAGCACCGAGGCGGCGAGCGCCTTGAGCGTCGGGAAGACTCCCTCGCCCGTGCGCGCCACCGCTTCGAAGGACGGCGCGCCGTACCGATTGAGCTTTGCCTGCAGCTCTGCGAGCGGCGCCGCCCCCGGAAGATCGCGTTTGTTCCACTGCAGCACGTGAGGAAGATTCTTGAGCTCCTTCCCGTACTCGCGGAGGTTCTCCTCGAGGTTCGCGAGCGACTCCAGGTTTTCTTGCATCTTCGACGGGTCCGAGTCGGCGACGAAGATCACTCCGTCGACGCCCTGAAGGACAAGCTTGCGCGTCGAGTTGTAGTACACTTGACCTGGAACTGTATAGAGCTGGAACTTCGTACGCATCCCCGCGATCGTGCCGAGGTCAAGCGGCATGAAGTCGAAGAACAGCGTCCGGTCCCCGTCCGTTGAGATCGAAGTGAGCTCGCCGCGATGCTGCTCGGGAGCTTTTTTGTGAACGATCTCAAGATTGGTCGTCTTGCCCGACATACCCGGGCCGTAGTAAACGACCTTACAGTTCACTTCCTTCATTGCGAAGTTAATCTGAACCATCCCTCACTCCGCATCCCTGGAGACTTCCATCCCACGTTCGAGAAATTGTGTCATTGAATGCAATCCTCACGCGACTCGAGCCGGCTCCGGCGCCACTCCGCGCACGGGAAGAGCAGCCGGCACGTTGCTCTCGCCTCGCGGGCGCATGAGACGGCGCAGCCGTCCCGCAGCGCTTTCGAGCTCGATGTCGACCACCGATGGCTCCACGTCGCGCTCAAGCTCCGCCACGAGGAAGGCGCCGCCGAGGCTCGTCAGCGCGAAGCAGCCGCGGCTTGCCGTCACCATGGCGCGCTTCACTTTGGATAACTGGAGCTTCGGCAAGCTGCGCGTCGCCTGGGCGATGAAGGACGACACGAGAGCCGCGAAGGAGTCGGGATCGGTGCCAGCGGCAAGCTCTGCCGCGACGATCACGCCGTCCTCGAGCACGACGGCCGAACCGTGAACGCCCCGTGTGGCATTGAGATCTTTCAGTATTTCACGCATGGACCAGCTCTCCCTCCGCTCCTTCGAGGACCTGCTCCACGTTGCCGGGCGAGGATGCGAGATCGGCTACAGCGCCTCGGACATCTTGGAATCTTTGGAATCCGTCGACGACCGCGGCGGCGCTCGCCTGGTCGGCACCGCGCAGCACCACGACGCCGTCCTCGGTCTCGATTACGGCTTCCACAAATGAGCCGAGCCCCATGCGCCGCGTGAGGCGACGGCTCGTGAGCGACAGCGCGCGCGTCGCCCTCGCCATGCCTTCGGCGGCTCCGCTCGGCGCACCGCGAACGAGCGCGGCGCTTCCGCGCACAAGCACCACAATTCGAACTCCTGCGGATTTCGCCAGCCGCGCGAATGCAGGGCGCGCCGCATCGAGAACCTTGGGCGCCTTCCGATCGGCGCGCGTATTGCGTGGCGACGGAAGAGTATCATCGACGGGCGCGATCGGATCGGGGAACTGGCCGGTCTCCTCGATCTCGCGCAGCGCGCGCGACACGTCGACACGGACGTGCTTTCCCGATTGGGTCGCTTCCTCGACGGTCTTCCGCCAACAATCCACCTCCGGATCGTCGGGAACGATTTGTGAAAGCCGATTGAGCGCTTCGACGGCGCGGGGAAGCGCTCCGATCCGAGAGCATAATTCCGCCATGAGGCGGAGAGCGCGCGCGTGTCCAGGATCGCGCTGCAGCAGACGCTCGAGCCCCGCGAGTGCGGCGCGACCGTCGGCCGCTGCCCGCTCCGAGTAGAATCGACGCAGGGAAATCTTGATCGACGCGAGCTCGGCGCCGCCGTCCGCTGGGAAGAGCCGCTTCCAGTCGCTGACGGTTACCTCTGCCGAAGCCGGATCATTACATTGCAATTGGAGCTCGACGAGTTCGTGGTAGAGCGCCGGCGTCGGGTGCAGGTCGAGACGCCGGCGCACTTCTTTCACTCGATCGGCGAGCTTGTGTGACTTCACCAATCGGCGCATGCGCTCGAGGTCGCCCGCTCCGGGAAACAGCTCAAGCCCCTCGTCGAGGACGCGCTCCGCCTCGGTGAGGTCGTTGGCGGCGACGAAGGCGCGCGCCAGATCAGCATAAGTAGCGATCGAAGGCGCGCTTGCGACTCGGTCTCGCAGCCGCGCCAGCGACCGGCTCGTCATCCATTTTTGAAGAAAGCTCACGACCCCTCCGAGGATTCGCGCGAAGCATCGGCGATCCGCCCCGCGGAACTTGACAAGCTAGCGCACCGGGCCCGCGTCCGCCCCGAGATCGAAGCGGTGGATCGACTTCCCCGCGGCGACCCAGAGCGCGTCCCCGGTGGCGACGAAGCGCGCCTGCGCGCGCGTTCCGGGCCAGCTCCAGACGGACGACAGATCGGCCGCGCGCAGGGCCAGGACGGCGCCGTCGCGCAGCGCGACAAAGACCAGTTCGCCGGCAGCGGCCGGAGCACCTACCACCTCGGTCATCACGGGAACCGATGCGACGATCGCGCCGCTGCGCGGCTCGATCAGGGTGAGCTTGCCCGCGATGTCGACGAGCACCCGATTGCCGACAGCGCTGGGAACCGCCTGGGCGATGCGGCCGCCCGGTTTCTCAAATGTGAGCTTCAATGTCTCGAGGTCGAAACCGGCGATCCGGCCGTCGTCGCCAGTCACGACGAGCACACCGTCGACTACGACCGCTCCGACGAGCGGAGCGCCGAAGCTCAAAGCGGCTTCCTCGCCTCGCGGATTCTCGGCATCGACGACGCGAAGGCGCCCGTCGGACGAGCCGACGACGAGCCGCGACTGGTAACGAACGATGCGGCCCCCCGTGCGCCCAATGCCGCGCCACTCGCGCAGGACTTCACCGCGGGCATAACCCAGGAGGCGAATGCGGCCGTCATCGGAGGCAATAAAAACTCCCTCCTTATCTGCAAGCGGAGGCACTCGCACGCCGACGCCGAGATCGACGCGCCAACGGTGCTTCGAACTCGCCGGCTCGAGGCAGACGACGGCTCCGTCGGTGGCGACGGCCACTGCGGATCCGTCGGGTGCCACCTGCCAGCCGACGATCTCGCCGCCGGAGATGATTTGTGTCTTCCAGAGCGGGGCGGGCTCCTTGCCGAACGCGAGCACATGCCCGGCCGAGAGCGAGACGAGTGCCGTCGCACCGTACTGAATCGGCTGCACGGCCGCCGCTGCCGGGAGCGGAGCGCTCCACTCCGGGGCGCGTCCGAGGCTTAGCTCGACGACGGAGTCTTCTGTAACATCCAGCGCGGTGGCAGCCGGCGCGTAGCCGACCAGCGACGCCCGCACCTCGTTCTGCTTGCGCACGAGCGGCACGTGGACCACGCAAGGCGACGTTCCTGCGAGCTCACCATTGAGCAGAATGCTCGCTCCGGGAGGATTTGTGGTGACCTTGTACGGCAGGCGCACATGCCGCGCCTCCTCCGTGAGCGGATACTTGGCGGCGAGTTCGCGGCCGAGCTTGCGCGCGCGTGCCCAGTCGGACGCGTGCTCGGCCGCCGCGAGGTCCTTGGCAAGCGCCGAGGAACCGCTGAGATACGCCTCGAGGTCAGTAACATTTCGCCGCGCAAGCTTGGCGCTCGGCCAATCGGCGGGCGCCTCCCGTAATGCCGCACGGAGGATCTCTAGCGCCTCGGAGAGCCGCCCGCTGCGCGCCGTCTCTTCGGAACGTTTCGCCTCGGAGTCAGCTTTCGCGATCTGATCGTCGTAGGCCTTCTTCGCCTCGGCGCGCTTGCGCTCCTGTTGCTTCTCGAACTCGGCGGCGAGCGCGTCGACGCGCACCAGCAGTTCCTCAGCTTTTGTGGAAGCCCACGTGAGCGGATTGGAAGCGCGGAATTCCTCGAGTCGAGCGCGCACTCCGGCGAGGTCGCCGCTGCGCATGCGCGGCTCGACGTCGATGGCGCTGAGTTCCGCGAGCGCCCGCTTCTCGCGCGCCATGACGAGCAGGCCAACGGCCGCTGCAAGCAACAGACTCACAAATCCGCCGACGAGCGCCTTCTTCCAATTCCGGCGGCTTTCGTCTCTCTTGTAAAGATCGCGAATACGCGGCACGAGGTCGCGCCGCTCGGGCCGCATGCGCAAGACGCGTTGGAGGCAGCCGGCCGCGCCGAGGACGTCCCTCTGATGCAAGAGATCGTCGCTCAGCGATTCGAGGAGCCCGCAGAGGCGGTCATGCTGACCAAGGCGCTCCCATAGCGCGACGAGCTGGCGCTTGGCGGCGATATCCGAAGGCGCGCGAAGAAGTGCGCGCTCAAGCACTCCGGCGGCCCCTTCGAGGTCGGCAAGCTCCGTCAGGGTTTCCGCGAGGACGCGTCCCTCGGCGACGAGGGCCGCCGTGCGAGACGACGGCATCCCTTCGGAGGCGCCAGGATCCGACTCGAGCGCGAGGTCGATCGCCTTGCGCCACGCAGAAATGTGCGTCGGCACGAGTGCTCGCGCGTGGCGGTACGCATCGAGGGCGCGGTCGCGCTCCTCGATTTGTACGAGGGCATCTCCATAGGCAACAAATCGCTCCGCGGCGAGGGCGAACTCGCGGTCCGCCTCGAAGGCGCGCCCCGCGTCGCCGATGGAGGCCGGGCATGCGACGCCGGCAGCGGCGGCTCGGTCGAACAGCTTGGCCGCGTCGCGCGGGCGTCCCGCCTGGAGCGCGAGGCGGCCACGCTCCGGGTAATGGTCGGGATGGACGGGGCCTACGGCGCCGAGCTCGGCAAGGCGCGAAACCGCCTTGCTGACCTCATAAATACTCCGGCCAAGCGAGCGGGCGATTTCGCCGACGGTGCGCATGCCGTCGACGCAGCGAAAGACCGCCTCTTGTGTATCATCTTCGCAGCTTTGCTCCGCGACGAGCGCTTCCATCACCTCGTCGTCGTCGGCAACGCGCTCGCGGATGCGGCGCCACTCATCCAGGCGGTGCACCGCCTCCATGACGACGCCGTCGGAGGGGAAGCAGAGCCGCTCGTCCACTTCTCCGCCCACATGCTCGAGGAGCTGCGCCCCCTCGTGGAACTCGAAGCGCGCATCGTGCCATGTAAAGAGATCGTACAGATCCTCCGCCATGCGCTCGCGGTAGATCGACTCGACTTCCTCGTCGGTTAGCACCTGCATCTTCACCAATGCGGTGATGAGGCTCTCCTGGGTGCCGTGGCGGTTGGCGGCGGCCACCTGGAGCTTCTGCTCGCTGACGCGCCCAAGGCGGCGCAGCATCTCGAGGACGCGCTCCTCGTAGACGTCGCGGTCGAATTGGAGGGTGAGCACACCGCGGCGCACGCGGACCCCGCGGTGCTCCTCACCTCGGAAAATGTCGAGCACGCCGTCTTTCTGGTTCCCCGAAAGGACCTGAAAAACCTGCGCGAGATCGACGCTCCCCAGGTCACCGACCAGCGCCATGAATGAATTCTCCCCTCAACCGTGGACTCTCGAGTCTCGGCGGCTTTTCGGCACGGGCGGGAGCGGGGCTTGAGCGCGGGACCGAAGCGGGCCGCAGGAAAGCGGCGGGAGGAACCGGATTACAGAGCTCTATCGCCGCGACCTCGGCCAGCTCGAAGCTCGGAGTTGGGCTTGAGGCAGGAGTGCGGCCGCGCCATGCCCCGAGGTGAGCCCGCTTCGTGGCCATCCTGGCGCTCCCGAAGACACGCCTCCATGCCTGTCCACATCCTTCCTGGTTCCTGCGAGTTTCGAATTCGCGTCCATCCTCCCCAGTCCCTTGATCTCGGGCAGTCCAACGGGGGCCACACCTTCATGCCGTCCATGCAACATATCATTAGTCGAACCACCACGTTACGAATCCGAGAGGATCGAATATGAGGACTCCGAAGGCAGCCGACTCGAGGGCCACATACAGCAAGATCCGTCCCCAGTCCGGCCTTTGACAAGCCAGCCAAACTCGCATGAATAGGCCGATGCAGAATGGCATGAAGCTGGCCGCAGCGAGCGAGAAACCAATGAACGAAACAAGGCTCGCCACTGGAGCATGACTCGATGAATAGTATGCAGTTGCATGCAGGAGCGGATCAGTCTGAGCGAAGTACGCTCGAGGCTTCACAACCTCTCCGAATTCAATCGATGCGATGGCGATCATTGACGCGAATGCCGCCAAGAAGCTGCACGGACATAATATGAGTATGATATCTGCTGCGTGCAATCGCTGTGATGTTCTGTGGTTCTCATGTTTGAGGCGGCTGCGTGTTCCCTCGGCTGCGATTACCAGGAGTCCCAAGGATGCAGTAGCCACAGCGGTCAGAGTTGCGACCACTGGGTGTGTCATGAGAGGCAGGAGGTGTCGCTCGACGTCCACAGAACTCGATGGGTAGCTACAAAAGATCGAGGTCGCCTCGTGTCTATCCAAGGGCGCTATCGGGCGGTCAATTCAGAGCGCATCGTTCTCCGGGAATGAGCTGGTAGAGGCCAAGGGTGCCGAGAAGTATCCGCGAGTGCACCTGGAGCATGGAGATGCGTCCGTATTGAGAGAGTCGATCAGGTCATGGAACGTAACGTTTGCAGCTGAGCCTTGAATCGCGGAGAGCGTCACCTCTTGCGCGACACAGCATCACACGTCCCTCAGCACCAGCACCACGGACGTGTCGAGCTACCGCTGGCGGAGCCTCCACTTGCCAGGCGTGCCGTCGCGTGCGCCATCTCCAGCAAAGAGTCGTGACGATCAAGGTCGCCCCCCGCCCCGCCCGGCTTGCCGGACACCCGCCCGGCGTCTATTCTCCTCGCCCTCCCGACACTGGACGGTGGCGGGAGAGACTCGGCCGGGATCGCCGCTTGCGCGGCGCGCGCGGCCGGGCACCGAAGGGGCAAGCGAGGCGCCGGCAGGCGTCGCGCGAAACTCTCAGGTCCTAGGACCGCCACCGTCGGCAAGCCCCCAACCGCGTCGTTCCACGAAAGGACGGGGGACGCAGTGTGGTCTCCGGGTCTCCACGGCCCGCGAGCCACCCGCTCTGCGTCCCCCGTCTTTTTTCATTTCCCGCCGCGCCGCCCCCGTCCGTCCCGCCCCGCAGTCCGCTCCACCTCCTTCGCCCCTCCGAAGCCGAAGCCTCGCCATGACGCAGACCGACGACATGAAGCGCACCGCCCTCGCCGCCGTCCATGAGCGCCACGGCGCGAAGATGGTGAATTTCGGCGGCTGGTACATGCCCATCCAATACGGGGCGATCCTCGACGAAGTGCGCACGGTGCGCACCAAGTGCGGTCTCTTCGATCTGTCGCACATGGGACGCGTGCGGATCACCGGGAAAGACCGCGAGCGCTTCGTCGACCGCATCGCCACGAACCACGTCGCCGCGATGAAGCCGGGCGACATCCGCTACTCGCTCTTTTGCCACGAGCACGGCGGCACGATCGACGATCTATTGATTTACAAATACGAGGACGCCGTCTACCTCGTCATCAACGCCGGCAACACGCCGAAGGACATGGCCCACATCCGCGCGCACGCAAAGGGCTTCGATGTGCAGATCGAAGACCTCACTGAGTCGTGGCAGATGCTGGCGCTGCAGGGGCCGCAGTCGCAGGCGATTCTTTCGAATCTCACACAAATTCCGCTCGCCGAAGTGAAGTATTACAAGCATCGCGCCGGAAGCGGCGGCGTGAATGGCGTTGAGAACGGCTGGGTCTCGCGCACGGGCTACACCGGCGAGGACGGATTCGAAGTGTATGTTCCCCGCGCCGAGACGGAGCGACTCTGGAATGCGCTGCTGGAGGCGGGCAAGCCCCACGGCCTCACGCCGATCGGCCTCGGCGCACGCGACACGCTGCGCCTCGAAGCCGGCATGCCGCTCTACGGCCACGAGCTCGCCGACGACATCAACCCCATCGAAGCGGGTCTCGAGTTCGGCGTGAGGTTCGCAGAAGGCAAAGATTTCCTCGGGCGCAAGGCGCTCGAGCGCGCGAGAGAGAACAAATGCCGCCAGCTCGTCGGGCTGCGCGCCGAGACGAAGCGCGTGCCGCGCCAAGGCTACAATGTGCACATTCCCGGCGGCGCAGCGATCGGCTTCATCTGCTCCGGCACGCCCTCGCCCACGGTCGGCGCCAGCATCGGCACGGCCTACGTCGCCTGCGAGCAGGCCGCCGTCGGCACGCGCCTCGAGATCGACATGCGCGGCAGCCGCGAGACGGCTGTGGTCGTCCCGCTGCCGTTCTATAAGCGCGCCAAGTAATATATTACCTTTCGCATCCAATTCCGTCCCGACTCTGTTCCGCCGTTCCAACCCGAAGAAAGGCACAATTCCATGTCCTCCCCGAACAACTGCCGCTACCTCGAGACGCATGAGTGGGCCCGCAAGGACGGCGACGCGATCGTCGTGGGCATCACCCAGCACGCCGTCGATCAGCTCGGAGAGCTCGTCTTCTGCCAGTTCAAGAAGAAGGCTGGCGATCGCGTTACGAAGCGCGAGCCGTTCGGCGAGATCGAGAGCGTGAAGGCCGTGTCGGACCTCAATTCTCCGGTGAACGGCGTCGTTCTCGAAGTGAACGCCGCGGTGCCCGATGCGCTGCATCTGGTGCAGCAAGATCCCCACAATGCCGGCTGGATGCTGCGGGTGAAGCCCGACGCCGCCTCCGGCTACGACGACCTCCTCGATGCCGCGGCCTACGACAAGCACGCCGCAGCAGAGCACTAACAGCCCGTGACAAAAGTCATCCGAGCTGCGCACGCGGGCTTTTTGGCGATCTCATCGTCGGACCGCCTCGTCGTAACTCCCTGGCTACGCCTGCGGCGGTCCTCCTCGATCTCGCCAAAAATCCTCGTGCTCGCTCTGCGGAGCACTCTTGCCACAGGCTGCTAATCGCAGATCACTTTTCTACTATGCCCTACGTCCCCCACACCGAGGAGGACGTCCGCGAGATGCTCGCCGCCATCGGCGTGCGTACGCTGGACGACCTCTTCACGTCGATCCCCAAAGATTTCCGCCGTAGCGGGCTGCTCGATCTTCCGCCGTCGCAGACGGAAACGGAAGTGATGCGAGATGTTACGGATCTCGCGTCGTGGAACCGGAACGCCGATGGAAAGCCCTGCTTCCTCGGCGGCGGCATGTACCGCCACCTGATTCCGGCGGCGGTCGACCACCTGCAGTCGCGCTCCGATTTCGTGACTCCGTACACGCCTTACCAGCCGGAGGTGTCGCAAGGCACGCTGCGGTGGCTGTACGAATACCAGACGATGATCGCAGAGCTCACCGGTCTCGACGTGAGCAACGCGTGCATGTGGGAAGGGCCGACGGCATTTGTGGAGGGGCTCCGCATGGCCGCTTCTGTGGTGAATCGCAAGAAGCTCGTCGTGTCGCGCGGCGTGCATCCGCACACGCGCCAGGCGCTGCGAACGATCACCAAGTATCTCGAGTTCGAGATTGTGGAGATTCCGCTAGGCGCCGACGGCCGGACCGATATGGCGAAGCTGCGGGCGGCCGTCGATGACAGAACCGCGGCTGTGGGAATTCAGTCGCCCAACTTCCTCGGCGTGATCGAAGACGGCGCGGCCGCCTGCGAGATCGCCCACGGCAAGGGCGCCCTGGCGGTCGGCTCGTTCTATGCGATCTCGCTGGCGCTGCTGGCCTCTCCGGGCGAGCTCGGCTTCGACATCGCGACCGGCGAAGGGCAGCCCCTTGGCAATTATCTCGGCTACGGCGGCCCGAGCTTCGGCTTCTTTGCGACGAAGAAGGAGTTCCTGCGCTCGATGCCGGCCCGCATCGTCGGCAAGACGGTTGACCGCGAGGGCAAGCGCGGATTTGTGCTCACAATGACAACGCGCGAGCAACATATCCGCCGCGAGAAGGCCACCTCGAATATTTGCACCAGCAACACGCTGATGGCGCTGCGCGGTGTCATCTATCTCTCGATGCTCGGCCCCCAGGGGCTCAAAGAGGTGGCGGAGCAGTGTGTGGAGAAAGCCCACGCCACGGCCGAGCGCATCTTCGCAAGCAAGGGATGCGCGCCCGCCGTTTCCGGGCCGTTCTTCCATGAGTTCACTGTGAAGTTCGAGCAGCCGATCGAGAAAGTGCGCGACCGCCTCGCGCGCCGCGAGATCCTGGGCGGCATCGAGCTCCGCCGCTGGTATCCCGAATATTCCAATTCACTTCTCTTCGCCGTGACAGAAGCGAACACCAAGGCCGAGTGCGACATGTTGGTCGACGCGGCGGGAGGAATCTTCTAATGACGACGACTCTCGAAAAGCCCGTGGACCGTCCGCTCCCCTATTTTGATGACCGGCTCATTTATGAGAAGTCGCGCATCGGCGCGCGCGCGTGGCGGGTGCCGAAGAACGATGTGAAGTCGCAGCCCGCGGCTTCGTATCTGAGCGGCGTCGCTCTGCGCAAGACGCCGCCAGTGCTTCCGGAAGTGAGCGAGCTGGAAGTGATTCGTCACTATACGAATCTCTCGCGGCTCAATTATGCTATCAGCACGACGTTCTATCCGCTCGGGTCGTGCACGATGAAATACAACCCGGTGATGAACGAGGTGGCGGTGATGCTGCCCGGCTTCCGGGAGATTCATCCGCTGCAGGACGACAACAGCGTGCAGGGCGCGCTCGCGCTCGCAAAGCGCGTGATGGATTATTTGGCAGAAGTCACAGGTCTCCCCGGCGTGACGCTGCACCCCTGTTCGGGCGCCCAAGGCGAGCTCACGGCGCTGCTCGTCTGCAAGGCCTACTTCGAGGACCGCGGCGAGAATCGCCATCTGGTGCTGATTCCCGACTCGGCCCACGGCACGAATCCGGCCTCCTGCGCGATCGCCGGGCTGAAGCCGGTGCCGGTGAAGACCGGCCCCGACGGACTCGTCGACGTGGACGACTTCAAGAGCAAGATTACGCCCGACGTGGCTTGCGCGATGATCACCAATCCGAACACGCTCGGATTGTTTGAATCGCGCATTCATGAGGTCGCTGAGGCGCTGCACAAGAATGGCTCGTTCCTGTACATGGACGGCGCCAACTTCAACGCGATCGTCGGCGTCGCGCGCCCCGGCGACTTCGGCGTCGATATGATGCACATTAATCTTCACAAGACGTTCACGCAGCCTCACGGCGGCG
The DNA here is from genome assembly GCA_016792805.1 of Planctomycetota bacterium. GTDB lineage: Bacteria > Planctomycetota > UBA1135 > UBA1135 > JACQFD01 > JAEUHX01. Next base: position 24,848 of record JAEUHX010000016.1, on the reverse strand, counting down.
GCGGCCCTGGCGCCGGCCCGATCTGTGTCTGCGCGGCGCTGGAGCCCTACCTGCCGGTTCCGCGCGTCGTAGAGGACAAAGACGGCTACCGTCTCGAAGAGGACGCACCGAAGTCGATCGGACGCATGCGCGGCTACGGGATGAACTTCGGCGTGATGGTGCGCAGCTATGCGTACATGCGCCGGCTGGGCGCCGAGGGCACGCGCCGCATCGCCGAGTTCGCGGTGCTCAATGCAAACTATCTACGGGTGAAGGTCGGCAAGCACTACGCGGTGCCCTACGACCGGATCTGTATGCATGAGTTCGTGGCCTCGTCGAAGAAGCAGCGAGAGAAGGGCGTGCACACGATTGATATCGCGAAGCGCCTGATCGACTACGGCTATCACCCGCCGACGGTGTACTTCCCGCTGGTGGTGAACGAAGCGATCATGATCGAGCCGACGGAGACGGAGTCGAAAGACACGTTGGATCGGTTCGTGGACGCAATGGCGAAGATCGCGCAGGAAGCGGAGACGAATCCGGAGCTTCTGTTGGAAGCACCGGTGACGACTCCGGTTCGCCGGCTGGATGAAGTGAAGGCTGTGAAAGAGCCGGATCTGAAGTTCAACTGTTGCGTTTGGGAGCCGACGTAGCAAGAGTGTTCTTGGGGCGGACACACGGTTGTCCGCCCCAGGAATTGTGGCACTCGGGGCTGGGGGATTGGGAATGGGGGAAGAATGGGGCGTGGTCGCCTCGACCCGATTTCTGTCTTGGGGGATCCGATTCCTTTCCTGGGGAACGGAAGCGCCATTCCTATACCTATCGTGGGGAACGGGCGCTCCATTCCGAGTCCTGTCGTGGGAAACGAGCTCGCCATTCCGAATGCTGTCGTGGGGAACGGGCGCGCCCGTTCCGATTCGGCGGCGCATGCGCCGCCGGATGAAGCATCGCGCTGCCGATTCGTCATCGCGCGGGGCAAGCCCCGCGCCATGGTTCGGCGCGTGCGCCGACCCTACAAATCGATTCCTGTGCACGCCAAGACCGACCCAGGCCCCATTCCTAGCAGTCGCGCATCTGTGAAGTCGACGCCCCTCGCGAGCTGGCTCCGCGTTCTGCGCGAGCACCAGCCCCAGCTGTGAGTATTACTCACCTCACCGTCGTGAGCTCACCCGCGCGCAGGCGGATCGGGATTCGGCGAAGCTCCTTGCCCGCCCGATCGTACAGAACCACGGTGCTCGCGGAGTCGGGTGCCTGGTAGATGTCGGAGAGTCCGCGGTCGATCGGCTTGAAGCGATTCAGGTTGATATTTGTGCCATCGTACTCGACCGTCTGCGCCTGCTCGCCGCGATCGTCGAGCAGTTCGAATTCGAAGGCCTCCCCGCTCGGGTCGGCGAGCTCGAGCCGCACGTCGGCCTTTCGCGCTGCGACGAGAACTATGTTCTGAGAGCCCTCGATCCGCAGCGGAATGCGGGCGTAGGGGTGCACTGCCTTCCCGCTGATATCCACAAAAAGCGGCGTTTTGGGGACGTCGTGCAGCTCGAAGGAGCCGTCCGCCGCCGAGACCGCGGCGCTTCCTCCGCGAAATGTGATCGGCCAATCCCCCGACGAAGTCTTTAGGTAGAAGGCCTTGGCCTCGAGGCTGACGCGGACGCCGCCGATCGCATTTCCGTCGCGGTCGACAACTCGTCCTCGCACCCGCGGATACACCTCTCGCGTCGGAATCATGATCTTCACATCTCTCGAGTCGGCGGCGACGTCGTCGGCGATTCCCGTCGAGAGCGTTCGGAGATCGGTCGCAGCGACGCGGTAACTGCGCGTGACAAGCCCGTCGAGCTGAAAGCGCCCATCGGCCGAACTCACGACAATGGGCATGCGTCCGTTGCGCGTCGCGCACTCGAGCGGCTGCAGCGAGCCGCCCGGCCAGGGGATCGACTCGCCCGGCTCGATCCAAACTTTCGCGCCGCCGACGGGAGACCCCGCCGAATCGACCACAAATCCGGAGATCGACCGCATCGGCTCGCCGGTACGCACGACGAGACCGGCTCCTCCCGGACCCGACCCCGAGGAGTGAACTTCTGTCAGCGCGGGAATCGTCCCCGCACTCGACACGCGCAGCTTCGCCTCTCGCGCACCGCGCGACGGCACCACAAAATTCCCGGTCGCATCCGATTCTGTTGCATCCCGATCGGTGGAGACGACGGCCCCACGCACGGGTTTCCCGGAGCGATCCACGACCTGCCCGCTCCATGGATCGTCGGGTCCCATCTGCCTCGTAAGCGTGAGACGCAGGTCGGTCTGGGACGTCGACGGCAGCGGCATGCGGTGCGGTTCAAATCCCGCGGCAGTCACCTCGATCGTCGTGCCCTCCAATGCTGGCAACGCCACAAAAGAGAATTGCCCCTCCTCGTCTGTAAGAATCCAACGATAGCGAAGGCTCGACCGCTCGAGGCGTGCGCGGAACTTCCCGCGAAAGACTCTCGGCAATGCGATGCGCACGCGAGCGCCGGGCACCGCCTCGCCGCTCTCGTCGACGACGCGCCCGCCGAGCTCCAGCGGAGGCGCCACGACGATGGTGCGCTCGTGCCGGCCCGGCGTTCCAAGAAGCGCTGCGGAGGCGACCGTCGTCCAGGCGCGGTCGTCGACTTCGACCTGCCCTTCCACGGGAGGCAGCTGCAACAAAAAGCTGCCGTCGGCCGCCGCCGTCGCCGCCACAGCGGGCTCGAGCGGCACCCAGTCGCTCCCCCGCAGCGTCACGGCGCGAAGCTTCACATGGGGTACGGGCTGCTCTCGGCAATCGATGACGCGCCCCACAATCCACATATTCGCGGTGCTCGATTCCTCCTCCTCCGGCACCGCGGGCTTCGATCCCGCCCGCGCCTCCGGCATCGACCTGACGCTCTCCGAGGCGCCTGTCGCGCCTGCCGGCGCCTCCCCATCGGGAGCCGATCCCTCGATCTGTGCATTCGTCGGCGCGGCATCCCGCGGCCTCTCCGCTGAATACCATAACAAAAGTCCGCAAGCTGCCGCCGCTCCCGCGCCAAGAGTCCATAAAAGCTTCGCCGACATCGCAAGGATCAGTACCTTCAGCAGCGCCGCGGTGCCCGGCCTGCCATCAATCGATCGGGCGAGCGCGAGCACCCAGGCGCGCCGATCTCCATGTCTCCCCCGATCCAGCTCGCCCCGCAGCGCCTCGAGCCCGCGCGCGAGCCGCGCGTGGGCCGTCGCCACCGCGATCCCCTGCCGTCTCGCAATCTCGCGAGGCGGCAAGTTCTCGAAATAGCGCAACAGAAGGGCGGAACGCAGTGGCTCGGGAACCCGCAGCAGCGCATCGAGCACCTCACGCTGCGCGCTCGCGCGCGCCGTGAGCTCGAGCGCCGACTCGCTGGCAGCAGCCCGCACCGCCCGCAGCTCCCGCTGCTCGCGACGCGCGCGGGTGCGAAACCGCTGACGCACCGAGTTGCGAAGGACCGTCGCGAGCCAGCTGCGACTCTCCCCCGCTGCCCCGTGGCGCCAAGCGGCCAGCAGCACCTCCTGCGAGACGTCGTCGGCGGCGTGGGAATCGGCCACGAGCCGGCGCGCGAGCGCGCGCACCCACTCGGTTTGGCTGAGGAGCTCGGAAGGAGTCGCCGGGGTGGACATCGAGATGCGTCCGGAATGCCGCCCGCGCTCGATCCTATGCGCGACGACTCCGTCGCACCCCACCCCGTTCGATGGCAGCCGGCACCGGTGGCGCGCGCCCGACGCGGCGGCGAGAGTGTCGCCGTGGACCTGCTGTTCGTGGCGCGCCCCGGCCGACGCTCACCCTTCGAGCGCGAGGACGACTTTTTCTGGGGTGCGCTCTGCGAGGCCGGGCTCACTCGCGGCGTCCGCGGACCTGCACAAAAGAGCGCTCTCGCCGCCGACGGTATCGCGCTGGCCACTCTCGAGATCCCGCGCATGCCACGCGGCGAACTCGACGTCGATGCTGCGCTCGAGCGCAGCCGCGAAACGCTCGCCACGCGCGTGAGCGAGCTCGAGCGCGCGATCGCCCGCCAGCAGCCGAGAATTGTGGCTTTCCTCGGCATGTCTCTGTACGCCGCGGCCGTCGGCGGGCGCGTGGATCCCACAGATCTCGAAGATCAAGAATCGGAGGGCGCAACCGACCGCAGCGCGCAGACCTTCCGCGCACGCGCGCGTTTCGCGGAGGCCATCGCCGTCGCCCTTCCGGTTCCCTCCCGCTTCACGCCGGAATCCCTCGTGCTCTCGCGCTACCGCGACCTCGCCGCGCTTCGCGTTGAACTTACAGAAAAAGCAACATGACGGAGCACGTGCCGACCGATCGCTGGCGCCTGCTCCGCTCGGGCGCCTGCGCCCCGGCTGACAACATGGCCATCGACGAGGCGCTGCTCCTTTGCGACGGACCGCCCACGCTGCGCCTGTACCGCTGGAATCCGCACGGCGTCTCCCTCGGGTATTTTCAGAATAGTTCACAATTCGACCTGCCCCGGTTTGCCCGCGAGGGCGTGCCAGTCGTGCGCCGGCTGACGGGCGGCGGCGCCATCTTCCACGGCGATGAAGTTACTTTTTCGATTGCGGCGCCCGTGGCCCACCCGCTCTTCGCCGGAGCCGTCCGCGAGAGCTATGATCGAGTTCATCATATTCTCGCCGCAGCCCTCGAAGCCTGCGGGGCGCGTGAGGTCGTGCCGCGCGGCGACGCGCCGCTCCTCTCCGAAGTGTTGCAATCCCCCTGGTGCTTCCACGAGTCGACCGCGTTTGACCTCGTCGCAGCTCGCCGCAAGCTCGTCGGCTCGGCGCAACGCCGAACCGGGGGACGCGTGCTTCACCACGGCTCCCTCGTCCTCCGCGCGAATCGTTACACTCCCGAAGTGGCTTCCCTCGAGAGCCTCGGCGGCACAGCCGACGCGCTGCGGCTCGAGGAAGCGCTGATCGAGAGCTTCGGCCGCGCACTCGACGCCCCGCTCGAGCTCGGCATGCTCAGCCCGCAAGAACAATCGGAGGCCGCGCGCCTCGCGTCCGAAAAGTATTCTTCCAAAGAATGGACTTTCCGGCGATGAGCTCCCTGCGCGCGCTGCACGTCAGCACAAATCCCGAGATGGGCGGCGGCGAAAAGCAGCTTCTCGCGCTCGTCGCCGGCAGCGCATCGCGCGGCGTCGAGGCCCATCTCCTCGCTCGCGCGCGCGGCAAATGTCTCGCTGCCGCGCTGGCCGCCGGACTTCGAGCCGAGCCGCTGCGCGCTGCCTTCGCCTACGACCCAATCGCCATCGCACGTCTCACGCGCCGCCTGCGCCACGAGCGTTACGACGTCGTGCACCTCCACGACGGCGGCGCCGCCTCCCTCGGCACGGCGGCGGCCGAGATGGCCGGCGTCCCCGCCATCGTGCACCGCCGGATTGCAAGCCCGCTGCGCCGCAACGCGCTCACGCGCTGGAAGTACGACGGCCGGCGCGTCGCCCGATTTGTGGCCGTCTCGGAGGTCGTTGCGGCCGTGCTCGCCGAAGGCGGCGTGCCGCGCGAGCGCATCGCCGTCGTGCCGAGCGGCGTCGACCTCCGCCGGCTCGATGGCCTGAGCCGCGAAGCCGCCCGGCGCGCCCTCGAGGCGCCTCCCGATCAGATCCTGGTCGGCACCATCGGCAAGCTGGCCGCCAAGAAGGGGGTCGACACGGTGCTGCGCGCCTTCTCCCACCTGGGGCGCGAGCTTCCGTCCGCGCGATGTGTGGTGATCGGCGACGGTCCCGACAGCGCCGCGCTCCGCGCGCTCGCGGCGTCGCTCCCCTGCGGAGAGCGCGTCGCCTTCCTCGGCGAGCGCCCCGACGCGGCGACCCTGCTCGCCGGCATCGATCTGTTCCTTTTCGGAAGCGAGCTGGAAGGCGCCCCTGGCGTCGTCCGCGAGGCGATGGCTCTTCGGGTCCCCGTCGCCGCCGTCGATGCGCCGGGTACCGTCGAGGTGCTCGGAGAAACGGGCTCGATCGTGCGGCGCGGCGACGACGACGGCCTCGCCCACGCCGCTCTCGCGGCCCTGCGTCGACCGATCGCAGAGCGCGACGCCGCCGTCGCCGCCGCCCGCGCCCGGATCGAGGCACGCTACTCCATCGATTCGATGATCGACGGAACCATCGCCGTGGCCCGCGCGGTGGTCACCGAGCGCCGCGCCACCCTTTGAGCCGGCGCAGCCGTTGCGCGGAGTGGGCGGCGCCCCGCATCCTCTTCGCCCCTTGAGCTCGAATCCTCGCCCCCGCGTTCGCTTCGCCCCGTCGCCGACGGGCTACCTCCACATCGGCGGCGCCCGCACGGCGCTCTTCAACTGGCTCTTCGCCCGGCGCACGGGCGGCGTTTTCATCCTGCGCATCGAAGACACCGACGCCGAGCGCAGCACCCAAGCGAGCCTCCAGGCGATCCTCGATTCGATGCATTGGCTTGGCCTCGAATGGGATGAGGGCCCCGAGGTCGGCGGCCCCCACGGCCCGTACACGCAAACCGAGCGCAAAGCTATTTATCGGCAGTACGCCGAAAAGTTGATTTCTTCGGGAGCTGCGTATCGTTGCGTATGCACCAAAGAGCAGCTCGACCAGCAGCGCAAGGCAGCCGAGGCCGCGAAGCGCCCCTTCCGCTATCCGGGCACCTGCCGCGAGCGCAAAGATATCCCCGTCGATGTCCCCCATGTCGTGCGCTTCCGTATGCCGGCGACGGGCGAGACCGGATTCGACGACCTAGTCAAAGGGCGCATCAAGGTGCGCAACGAGGAACTGCAGGACGAGATCATCCTGCGCTTCGATAATTTGCCTCTTTACAATTTCGGCGCTGTCGTCGACGACGTGTCGATGGAGATTACGCTCGTCGCCCGCGGCGACGACCACGTGATCAATACTCCGCGCCAGGTGCTGATGTATCAGGCGCTCGGGTATCCGGTGCCGCAGTTCGCCCATCTCCCGATGATTCTCGGCGCCGACAAGACGCGGCTCAGCAAGCGGCACGGCGCCGTCTCCGTGCTCCAGTACCGCGACGAAGGCTACGAGCCGCAGGCGCTGCTCAATTATCTGGCCCGACTCGGATGGAGCTCAGGCGACCAAGAGATTTTTACAATTGCCGAGCTCATCGAAAAGTTTGATTGGTCGGGCTGCGGCCACACAGCGGGCGTGTTCAATCCGACGAAGCTTCTGTGGGTGAACGCCGAGCACATGAAGCGCCTCACCCCCGCCGAGCTTGCGGCACGAGTCGGCGCGCGCTTCGCCGCGCGCGGCTGGAACGCCGGATCGCAGCAGCGGCTCGAGCGCATCGCGGTGGTGTTCCGCGAGCGCGCGCAGACGCTGCAGGAGCTCGAGGGCGCGGCGAAATTCCTCTTCGAGCGGCCCGCGGCCCTCGACGCGGCCGGCGTCACCAAGTTCCTCACGCCCGCGATCGCTCCGGTGCTCGAGGAGCTGATCGCCGCCATCGCGACGGCGGAGCCGTTCTCCGAGGCGGGGCTCAAACCGGTCTTCGAAGCCATGTTGGCAAAGCACAACTTAAAAATGGTGGCATTGGCGCAGGCCTGCCGTCTCTCGATCACGGGAGGCACGGTGTCGCCGCCGATTTATGATGTGATGGAAATTCTAGGCCGCGAGGAATCGCTCGCGCGTCTTCGTCACGGCGCGGGCACCGCCCGAGGAACGGCTTGATCCCATGAGAAAGTCTCTATGGTTTGTTGCGGCGGCAGCTCTCGTTGCCGGCTGCAAATCGGAATCCACACAAAAGCAAGCGCCCGCGAAGGCGGCCGCGCCGATCGCCGTCGCGCCCGCAAAAATCGGCGCGCTCGAAAAAGTGGTGACCGACGGCAATCTCTACTTTGGGGCGCAGCCTTCGGCCGACGACCTCAGGGCGGCGAAGGCGCTCGGCATCACAACGATTGTGAACTTGCGTCCGCGCGGCGAGTGGCCCTACGACGAGGCGGCCGCGGCGCGCGAACTCGGGCTGCGGCTCGTGGAGATCCCCGTCACTCCGGCAACGCTCAGCGCGAACGACGCGGCGAAGCTCCGCGATGCGCTCGGAACGGCGGACGGAAAAGTGCTGATCCACTGCGGAAGCGGCAACCGCGTGGGCGGGCTTTGGGCTCTCCACAAGCGTCTCCACGACGGCGTCGAGATCGACGCGGCCATTGCCGAGGGCAAAGCCGTCGGGCTCTCGGCTGCGCCGTTGGAAGCGCGCGTGCGCGACCTTGCGTCGAAGCCGGCGAAGTAGCTCCCCCAACGCGCTCGACTCCTTGGCTTGACCGTCCGCCGAGGGCCGATATCCTCCTCGGCCCTCGTTCTCGGCGAGATGCGGGCGCGCTGCGCTTCGCCATCCCGCAGTCTACGAAGTTGCTCTTTTGAGTGCCGATCGAAGCTGCCAGCAGATAAGGCTTTATATCTGCTGGGGGGTCGTCTAATGGTAGGACAGCAGACTCTGGATCTGTGAATGAGGGTTCGATTCCTTCCCCCCCAGCCAGTTTTGCCGGCGCCGGCCTCGGAGTCCTTGTCGCCTCGGCAGAGCTCCGCTAGTTTCTTTGCCCCAAATCGGTATCGGCGCCCAATTTTCGAATTCGGTCCCATCGTCTAGTGGCCTAGGACATCGCCCTCTCACGGCGGTAACAGGGGTTCAAATCCCCTTGGGATCACCAACTCGAGCACCTTCGCTCGACGCCACTTGGCGCCGACGCTATTTCGCTCCAACCACGGTGAGCTGATCGAACTGCGCGCAGGCGTTCCCGAGAGTACAAACGCCTACGGAGCCGCTTCGATACGCGTCGGGAACGGTGCCCTCGAGGAGAATGCGGCCATCGACGCCGCAACGAAACTCGGCGCCCACTTGCTCCACCGTGAGGCGATACCAACGCCCCGGCTCGGCGATGAAGGGAGCCGATCCGAGAAGTCGAACGGAGCCCTCGGAGATCACCTCCACGCGCGCACCGCGCTCGCCGTCGGCGAGGCTGAATGCCAGGAAATGCTGGGCGTCACGCACGTGCCATGCGAGACCCAAGCCCACGGGCGCCGCGGGATTTGGCTTCCCGTCGGCATCAACGGCACGCCCCTGAACCACAAGCGAGAGATCGGCCAGGTTCGACTTGCGAAGCCATGCAACCGTGCGCCGCTCGGGTGACCCGCCCGCGACGTGCTGGACGAGCGCTCGACGTCCCTCGGCAGCTTGCTGCACCGTCGCCACCTCCCAACGCCCCGGCGGCTCCGCTCCCGAGACCCCAGCAACGAACGACTCGGGGAGCGTCCCATCTGCTGCGCGCTCGAAGGTGTAGTAGCGGCTTTCCTGATCGGGGGTCGGCGGCGGCGCCGAAGCGCAGGCGCCGAACTGGGCGGCCACAAGCGCGGGGAAAAGGCGGCAAGCGCCACGATCGAAGCGGGAGCTCACGGTCAACGCACTGTAGCTGTTGAGCACACCGGGCCCGTCGCGCACAATCCCCGCCCCTGCTCCCCGGTGGTGTAACTGGTAACACAGGAGATTTTGGTTCTCCGATTCTGGGTTCGAGTCCTGGCCGGGGAACCAAGCAAAGGCGCTCCGATGATGCGAACACTCCGCCTCGCGATTCTGGCCCTCCTCCTCGGCTTCTTCGGACGCGCCATCGCGCAGGACATCGAGGTCGACGCCTTGATGAATCTTGGCGACACGTTCAACGGACGCATCGCGTTCCCGTCCGATTCCGATCTGTTGGCATTCCGCGCCCTCGAGGGAACGACGCTCAACGCGACGCTCACTGGGAAAGGCACGCTGCGGCCGCAGATTCGGCTCTTCGACCTCTCGACGGACGAGGAGATCAACCTCAATGGGTTCCTGAAGGGCGCCGGAACCAAATCGGTGAAGATCACAAAGCTCGTGCTGCCGAGCACGGGGTTCTATTTATTCCTGGTTGATTCACTCCAGAACACAACGGGCGACTACACATTCAAGCCGACCGGAGTTTTGCCGAAGACCGCCAAGGCAATCAAGGTCACGGGAACGATCGGGAACAACGATGCGGCACTCGTGATCTTCGACGCCTTTCCCGGATCCAAGGTGACGGCGATTGTGGAGCCGGCGAAGAACTCGCTCGCGATCCCCGCTTGCGACACGATTCTTGGTCCGGAGACCGACATCGACCTCGTTCCGTTCACGACGATCAAGAACAAGAAGATCACAATCAAGAATGTGCCGCTCACGGAGTTCGGCACCCACGGGCTTCTGGTCGAGAACACGGGTCCGGTCGGCGATGTGCGCGTCACCCTCACGATCAAGCCGCCTACGATCCCGAAGGCGGTGATCACAGAGCCCGCAGAAGCGACCGGCCCAGGCGCAATCCAGGGGCACGTCGATACCAATCTCCTGCCGACGATCGCAGAAATAGAACCCAACGATACGGTGCAGGCTGCGCAGCAGCTCGGCGCCTTTTCCGTCGGCGATGCGCTGCGTGTCCTTGGCTCCATGGGCGGGAGCGATGTCGACGGGTTTACTGTGGCTTTCCAGCAATCAATGACTCTCGACCTGAATCTGCTCTTCTCCGCCACGGGAGGTGTGGATCTCGACATCGCCTTCTTCGACCGCGGCACGGGACAGCAGCTCCTGCTGCTCGACAGCACGGTGGAACCCGAAGCGGCGGAGATCGACGTGACCGTCGTCGGGCAGCCCTTCGTCGTGGACATCGTGGTATTTTCAGCGATAGGCACTTCGGACTATCTGTTAACTCTCGTCGGATCGGCCCCTGCAGCACCCGGCTTCGCGTCGGCGAACGCCACGGGCGGAATGTCGATCCGCAAGATCCCGGCCGCGGGCACGGCTCCGAAGAGCGGGCGACGCTTCCAAATGGCCGACGCCGATCGCTACCTCGAGCTCGACAAGCCGATGATGACCGGTGAGTTCGTGGTGCAGCTGCGCGACGAGGCCGCATCGATCAGTGAGTTCTCGTCTCGGCGTGGGGTGCCCGTTCGCCATGCGTCACCCCATGGGCTCTTCGTGGCCGGTGTGCCGCAGCTCACGCCGCGGGCGGGCGGGACGCGCGAAGAGCGGCTTGCCACATATCGCGAGCAGCAGCGCGTGCGGCTGCTGCCGGAGGTGGCCTTTGCGGAGCCCAATTATCTCTACCACGCGATCGGTTCCGTGCGCGCACCCGTCCGCGTTCCGGCGGGCGCGCTTGCGGCTCCCAACGACCCCGGACTCCCGTTTCAGTGGCATTATCCGCTGATCAAGGCGACGAACGCCTGGGACATCACCCAGGGCTCGGCCAATGTGATCGCTGCCGTGATCGACACTGGCATCGTCGCTCACCCCGACCTGACGGCGCGCGACAGCGGAACAGGCTTCGACTTCATCTCCGATCCGGCGAATGCGCTCGATGGCAACGGGATTGACAACAATCCGACGGACCCCGGCGACCAATCCCAGCCCAACGGCCGATCGAGCTGGCATGGCACGCACGTGGCGGGCACCGTCGGCGCGTCCACCAACAATGGAACCGGACTCGCCGGCATGGATTGGAATTGTAAGCTGATGCACCTGCGCGTGCTCGGCGCCCAGGGCGGAACGAACTTCGACATCAACGAGTCGATCCGCTACGCGGCGCGGCTCAGCAATGTCTCCGGAGTTCTTCCTCCCCAGAAAGCCAATGTCATCAACATGAGCTTGGGCGGCGCCGGCTTTTCTCAGGCGCAGCAGAACGCCGTCACGGCCGCGCGCAACGCTGGAGTTGTGATTGTCGCCGCGGCGGGGAACGAGAACTCGAGCCAGCCGAGCTTTCCCGCCTCGTATACGGGTGTCATCTCGGTGGCCGCGGTCGATCTCAACAAGGCGCGGGCGCCGTACTCGAACTTCGGCCCCAATATTGACGTGGCCGCACCGGGTGGCGACGTCTCGAAGGATAATAATAGTGACGGATTTCCTGACGGCGTGCTCAGCACCTACGTCGACGACTCGAATCCTAACAATCTTCTTGCCTCCGTCGAGTTCCTTCAGGGCACGTCCATGGCTTCGCCCCATGTGGCCGGGCTATGCGCATTGCTGCTCTCTGTGAACTCGACGCTCACGCCCGACCAGGTGGAGGCGATCCTCGAGTCCACAGCCGAAGATTTGGGAACCGCTGGGTTCGATAATGTCTTTGGACACGGCCTCGTGAACGCGTTGGCAGCGGTCCAGCAGGCGGATCCACCAGGTCAGAGTGATCCGCCTCAGCTCAGCCTGTCGACGACTACACTCGACTTCGGTAAGACGTCGACGCAGCTCACATTCTCGATTGCGAACGTCGGTGGCGGCACCTTGAGCTTCAATGCAACGGAATCGGAGAACTCCGGCGGCAATTGGCTCTCGATCACTCCGAACTCGGGAAATGCGCCGTCAACGATCACGGCAACTGTCAACAGGACGGGACTCTCGCCCGGTATCTTCACAGGACAGATTCAGATTACGTCGAACGGAACGGGCGGCGGCGCGGGATCTGTGAGTATCCTGATGGAAGTGCCAGCGGCAACGGGCGGCACGCTGAATATCGGAGACATCTTTGTGTTGGCAGTCGATCCCGATTCGCTCGGCACCGTGGGGCAAGCGATCACGACGCAGGCGGTGGGAGACTTCGCGATGACCGATGTCGACCCAGGCTCCTATCTGGTGTTCGCCGGGCCGGACCTTGATGGCGATGGATTTATCTGTGGTCTTGGTGAGCCTTGCGGGCTCTTCCCATCCTTTGGCTTGCCTACGCTCGTCGATGTGCTCCCGGAGACGACGACGATCGGCGTGAACTTCGTGGTCTCAGATCAGATTGAGATCGGCGGCTTCGCCGCCGGCCTCTCTGGTTTGTTACAAAAGCCGCCGGCCGCTGTGGTGGGATTGGCCCCGAAGGGGCTGAAGCTGCTGCTAACGAAGTAGCGATTCCCGCGGACTCGGCAGGGATGAGGAGTCCGCTTGGGCGGACCAATTGACCTCAGTCCCTTCTTCATCCGCGCGCGCATGCGCGCACGAACTCGTCGCGGGCGATGCCCGCGCCCTACGCAAACCGGGGCGCGCGCGGCCGCGCAGCTCAACCTCAGTTCAGAATCTCGAGCTTCACGGCCGTGCTGGACGACAGGTTCGTCGGACCGGGAAGCGTACAAATCCCCGTCGCCGACCAATCCCAGAACGACTGAGCATAATAAGTCTTCCCGACAAGGGCCGGCAGGTTCCCGATCGGCATCGGCAGAATGGATGCGCCGCCCGGTCCGGAGAACTGATCGGCCGCCGTGATCCACGTCGACGTGCCGATGTCGAGGTGGAAGGTGAGCCCGAGCCCGAGCGGGTCGTAGCCCGCGGTGTCTCCCACGTCGGTGAAGAGCATCAATCCGAGCGACAGCGGCGGGGCATTCCGTACGCGAAGCTCAAAAATCGGATTCAGGATGACCGGGGAGCTATTTGCGTAGATCTCCATCGTGCCCGAGCATCCGGGAGTCCCGGATCCGAAGTAGGTCACTCCCTGCAGCTGCGGCACGGCCTCTTCGATCTTATAGATCTGCCCGAGCCCCCAGACGCAATAATAGAGTTCTCCGATCCCGTCCTCCCCGAAGGATGCGATCGCATAAACGCCGGATCCCGGCGGCACGATTTCGAGGGTTCGATTCTGAAACTGTTGCACGGCTCCACTCTCGTACCGAAACGAGAAGACAGTCGCTTGGCACCACTCGGAGAAGAAGTACGTTCCGCGCAGATCCGGAATATTCAGGCCGCGATAGACGTGGCCGCCGATGATCGCGCACCCCGGAAGCTGACTGTGGAGATATTGGTAAACCGGGGGCGTCGGAGGCACTGCAGAGCAGCCCGAAAGCCCCGTCGAAACGTTCCCCTCGAGGCACCGCCAGCCGTAGTTCCTGCCGCCGGCCACTCCGAAGGGCTCGAAATTTACTTCTTCGACCCAATCTTGCCCGACGTCCGCGATCCACATATCTCCGGTCTGCCGATCGATATCGAATCGCCACGGGTTGCGAAGGCCGTAGGACCATATCTCGGGCTTCGCGCCGACGACCCCCACGAATGGGTTTCCGGGCGGAATGGCATACGGCGGAGTGGCCGTATCAGGAACATTGACATCGATCCTCAAGATCTTGCCGAGATAGTTCCCCAGGTTCTGCGCATTGTTCTGTGGATCGTTCCCGCTGCCTCCGTCGCCGAGGCCGATATACAAATAGCCGTCGGCTCCGAATTCCAGCATCCCGCCGTTGTGATTCGGAAACGGCTGGGGAGCCGTGAGCAGGATCTTCCCGGACGTCGGATCGGCGAGGTCGGGATCCGCTGCGGAGCGCCGATAGCGCGCGACCACCGTGGCGCCTGCGAGATCCGTGTACGCGAGGTAAAAGTAGCCATTGCTCGCGTAGTTCGGGTGGAATGCCATGCCGAGCAGCCCCTGCTCGCCGCCCGTCTGGCAGATCGGCTTGATTCCGAGAAACGGCGTCGGTAGCAGCACACCATTCTTGACGATTCTCACGCGCGCAGGGAGCTGCTCCAGCACGAAGAGCCGTTGCGTGTCGAGGGGCGGCGCCGTCACGTAGAGCGGCGTCAGGAGCCCTGAAGTGACGAGCTTTGCGGTGAGCTGCGTCGGCTGCTGCTGAAAAACAGGGCCCATGGCCGCAAGAGCGGCCAAAATTGTTGCAATCATTCGGCGGGACTAGGGTTGGTGAGGGCGACGTGCAGCGGTCGCAACGGGGTATTCGTCGGAGGGCCGCTGCGCGCAGGGAGTTCCGTCCAATTGCGACTCGGTGGCAACTCGCGAGGGGCCGCGGACGCAGGGCAGATGGGCCGCTCCATGAGGACGTTCAGAAGTCATCCGAGCTGCGCGCGGGCCTCGTCGTGCTCGCTTGGCGGAGCACTTCTGAAACGTCCTCCAATTCGTTGCCGTATCACAAAAAAGGCCCGGGCGATGAAACCCGGGCCTTGAATCAGTGATCCGAGGCGTCTCTACGGCTGAATTGTGATTTCACCGCCGTCGGTGCCGCTCACGCCACTTCCGCAAGCCGAGCCGAAGATACCCTGCACGTAGTATTTCAGGCCAGCGAACGCAGAGCTGTTGGGAATCTGAAGCATCGCTGCGGCGACGCCACCGGCGTTCGAAGGCAGATCGGCCGTGTAGATCTCGGACGCAGTAAAGAGATCAATATTCATCGGCACGCCGATTCCAAAGACGTCGATAGCCGGGTCGAGCTTCGCATTCGTGATAATCAACAGCCCGAGCGAGCTCGCCGGAGCATTGATCGTCGAAAGCTCGAACGCTCCACCCACGCAGGGCGTGCAATCCGACTGGAGCGACTGGGCCCCGGCGCACCCGGGCGTGCCCACTCCATAGTTGGAATAGCCGAGCAGCACCGGCACCGTCGGGACGATCTGCCAAACCTGGCCGCCACGCTCGACGATGTACATCTCACCGCGGGCGTCTTCACCGAACGAAACGACGGTTGTGATCGTGTCAACGCCCGCCGGATCGAGCTCCGCCGTGCGATTTGTAACCTGCGCCGCATTCACCACACCTGCGCCGCTGTACTTGAACGACCAGATGAGGTTCGAGAACGTGTCGGCGAAGAAGTAGGTGCCGCGGAGGTCAGGAATCTCGCAGCCGCGGTACACATGTCCGCCTGCGATCGAGAATCCGACAGCGTGCGTGTAATCCCAGATCGGATCGCGCATGTCGGTGCCGGGGTAAGGCGGATTGGCACAGCCGCCGACTCCCGGCGTCGCGATGAAGCCTTCGCGGCAACGCCAATTGAAGTTCAACGCAGGGCCGCCCGCAGTTGGCGCGTATGTCCCAGCGACGTAATCCACCTCTTCGCGCTGCCCCTGGCCCACGTCACCGATGTACATCGCACCGGTCAGCCGATCGAAAGACCATCGCCACGGGTTGCGCAGACCCTGCGCCCAAATTTCATCGAGGCCGCCGACACCCACATACGGGTTGTTCGCGGGAATCCCATAGGGCGGCCCGGCTCCCTTGTCCACGTTGATGCGCAGCATCTTGCCGAGGAAGCTGTTAATGTTCTGTGCATTGTTCGGCGGGTCATTTGCGGAGCCGCCGTCACCCGTTCCGATGTAAAGGAATCCGTCGGGGCCAAACGCAATATTTCCACCGTTGTGGTTCGTCTGCGTCGGGTGATTGAACGTCACAAGAATCTGTGCCGTCGCGGGGTTCACCGTGTTCGCCGTGAAGGGCGCCGGAACCGTGTAGCGCGCAAGGACGTTGTTCCCCGAGAGGTTCGTGTAATAAACGAACAAGAATCCGCCGCTCTTCGCCGGATCAGAATTGAAGTAGTCGGGATGGAACGCGAGGCCGAGCAATCCCTCTTCGTTTCCGCCGCCGCCGGTCCCGCCCACCGAGCCGGGGGCGCGAACAATCGATTGAATATTTAGGAAAGGGGTCGCGAGCTTGACGCCGTTTTGAACCACCCAGACTTGGCCGCGTTGCTCGACCACGAACTGTCGGTTGAAGTCGCCCTTCGGCGAGGTCAGAAGGAGCGAGCCAGTGTAGCCGCTCGAATGAAGCTGAGTCGTCAGAGGCGTCTGCGCGACGACCGGCGCCGTAGCGCTGGCGGCGAGAGCTAGACCGAAGAGAGCATTCCGCATGAGGGGACGATCCAGGAGAAGAGGCTTGGGAGTGAGGATGACGACGGGACGCGTCCGAAGCTCGGTTCCCTAGTCGCCCCTGCTTAGGCGGGAGAATCGAGCCGGCAAGTTCTCGAGGAGATTCTGCCCCACGCGGCCCACGGCGCAACGCTCCCTTCCAACTTCCAAAGCCGATAGAGAACGGAGGATGCCCTCCGCCGTACGTTAGCGGCATGGGGCGGCGTCATGCGCCGTCCGAAGAGCTGCCCATGTCGTCGAATTCGCGATCGATCCTCCCCTTTCTAGTTCTGCTCGTGCTCGCGGGGCTTGGAGTCGGCATTTACCTCCTGAGCGATGCGGGGGAGCGCGGCGCGTCGGGGACGCCCACGACTCGACCCAACG
The DNA here is from genome assembly GCA_016792805.1 of Planctomycetota bacterium. Classification (GTDB taxonomy): domain Bacteria; phylum Planctomycetota; class UBA1135; order UBA1135; family JACQFD01; genus JAEUHX01. The sequence goes on along the minus strand of JAEUHX010000016.1, from coordinate 7,931 downwards.
AGACGTCGGCACAGCCGACCGAGGCGCCGGCGAGCGCTTCGGGAATACAGAGCGGCTCCGCGTCACGTACGACAGCAACTCAGAATCGCCACGCGCCCTCGGCGCATCCTCTCGAGGACGACCCGATTGTCGCCACAGGTCGAGTCGACAAGCCGGCGGGTCTCGAGCTTTCGGGGCTCGAAGTGGTGCTTCACAACGCGGCGGGCGAGCAGCTCTCGAGCGCAGAGATCGAGTCCGACGGACGTTACGAGCTTCGCTATGGGCGCACGCTGCTGGCGGGCTGGAACGTGGCTGCGACGTGGGCCACCGTGAAGGCTCGCGCTTCGGCGACGCCGGAGATCGACCGCTGGTCGCCGCCGGTCGGCGGGCCGCTACCGCACCATCCCAAGGGCGCCATGCCGGTGGAAGTAAACCTCGCCATTGCGCCGGCGCCGACGCTGCGCGGACGAGTTCTCGATCTCGCGACGGGTGCACCGCTGCAAGGAGCGATTGTTTCGGCATGCACAAATTTTGCTCCGTGGCGCGACATGCCAGAGGAAACGGACACGGACGAGAGTGGTAATTTTGAGCTTCCGTTCCAGGACCTGCCGCTTGGAGATGTGGTTGTCTGGGTGAGGGCCGAAGAGCATCAGGCGACGATGGCCGGGCCGCTCACCTTGATGGCGGGCGAGAGCCGCGTGATGCCGTTTTCACTCAAAGCACCGGTGATGGCATCGGGGCGAGTGCTCGACGAAACCTCCGGCAAGCCGATCGCAGGGGCAGAAGTCATCTTGCTCGGAAAAGACTTCGCGCTCTCGCAGGAGCGGCCGACGGAGATCACCGGCCCCGACGGCGCCTTCGAGCTTGACTGCTCGGAGATGCCGCTCGAGCGCGCGCGGCTTCGCGTTCGTGCGACGGGCTATGCGCCGACGGAGATGGTGCCGACGGACCTGACGCAGCTTGGCGATATCCGGCTCGGAAAGCCGGTGATCGTGTCGGGAAAGCTGAAGCCCTCGGGAACGGAGCAGATCGCTTCGATAGAAGTGATTGTGGTCGCGGAGGAAGAGTGGGCTTGGGCTGATCCGTATTTCTATGATTCCGTAAGGCTCGGATCGGATGGCACATTTCGATTGGAGCTGGAGAATACGCCGGTCAGCTCGGCGATGCTGCTGCTCGACTCGGAGCCCTACGCGCCGCTGAAGCTGCCGATCCGGTCGGTACAGTTGAAATCGTCGAGCGAAACGACGCGCGAGGTGGAAGTAGGGCTCACGGCGGAAGGCCCGTTCCCGACTTTTGTGATTACACCGGCATCGCGCCCAGGCCCCGGCGCAATGCGCCCACACCCGGGAAAGTAATCAATCTGGCGCCGGAGACTCAGCTGCGCGGAGACGCGGAGTCAGCGCGTGAGCGCCGCTCCCTGGTTGATAAGTGGGGCCGGCGCGTGCGCGCGCGAATGAAGAACCCCGTCACCGAGTTCCCATCGCGCGGAGCGCGGCCCTCGCCATTGCTCGGCCCGCGCCTCCCTTATCTGCCCTCTGACGGAACTCTGAGCCATGCGGGCCAAGGTCCTTCGACCGTCTCTTTGAGCTTCAGCCGAGCAGTCTCGCGAATCTCAATTTCCCCGAGCTTCGCCTCCATATCATAACAGATTTCCGCACCATTGCCGGTGTCGGCAGTCGACACGTGGTACCGCGCTTTCTTGAGCGTCACCCAATAGTCGCAGGAACGCCCATCGATGCGCCTCACATCGGATCTCCAGAGCAAGCCGGATGCTATGGCCCGGAACCGTCCCTCTTGCCGCAACGCCAAGACCACGGCCAGGCAATGATTGAACGACGGATCGCCTTGGCCTTGCTTCAGCTCCCGGTCGACCGTGATTGCGATCCAACGATCGTCGTGCGCGTCGCGGTAGACGACCACCTTCTTACTCTTCGAAGAGAATTCCTCACCAAAAAACTGGCTACGAATCCCACGACTCGCCGGCTTCTCATCTTCACTCATCTCCGCTGAGTCGGAAGCTAGGGTTCGAAAATAGTTCGCGAGGTCGGCGGGGCCCGAAACGTCTCTCCTAGCGTCCTGCGCGCTACAGCCAAGAACGCAACAGATAGCGATCGCCAGCATTGGGCGGGAATCTGAGCAGTACTCTCTCGGCGAACGGCGGATCATCGCTCCCGCCTCAAACTCGAAACGCCGCGTCGGCGTAAGCGGGGAGAGTCGTCAGGCGAGCGTCTTCGACGGGGTTGCCGACGGCGAAATGATACAGGGTATGGAGCGCGTGATTCTTGATGCCGAGGACGCCATGCATCTCGTCGTCGAAGAAGCAACCAATCCCGGTGCCGCGGATCCCAGCCGATGTCGCTTCCAGGTAGAGCACCTGGCCGATGAGCCCGGCCTCCCAATGGAGGCGTCGATACATCCAGGGCCCCGATTCGCGAAGGCGATCCTCGAAATGTGCAATCATGCCAAGCGAGAAAGCGCCGTCGCCCGCGATCCCTTGGTCGCAGGAGATCGACCGCCCCCAATCTCGCATGTCGCCGCGCTTCAAGAGGAAGAGCGGAAGATGCGATGGAGCACCGTCCACGGCTGCCCATTCGAAGGCCGGCCGCAATGAGGAGCGGAGCTCACCCACCCGTGCCGGATCGCGAGCCAACAGATACAGCCCGGGTGTGAGACCCGTGACGCGATGCACAAAAATGGCGAGGTGGATGGATGGCGCCCCCGGCAGCGCGTCGAAGGGCGCTCGGTCCGAGCGTGGCAAGGTGCGGTCGAGAATGGCAAAAAATCGCTCGGCGTCGAGCGGAGTTTTGCTGTCGAAGTCTACCGCGCTGCGACGCGCACGAATCACCGCGCTCGCTCGCAGGTCTGCTCCAAGCGAGTCGGTGAACTCACAAAAGTTCGGCGATGGCCCTGGCGCCGTCCACGACGCCTCCTGCGGCTTCTGTGCAAAAGCCGCCGCTCGATCGATGATCTCCCAATCGACGTGATCTCGACTCAGCGGGTTGGCGAGCCCGCGCCACTGCGCGCTGCGAGCGGCCTGCGCGATTCGAGCGCCGAGCCCCGCGGGCGCCGCCGACGATCCGGCCGGCGCAACGAGAGCCAACAAATCGGGCTCCTCGCGCTCGGCGCCCTCAAAATCGGCGGCCCGATCGAGTCCGAGCGCCGAAGCAACCTCTGCATCGCTGACATCTGCAAGCACCTCGAGCCGCCACCCGAGCGTCGCCGCTGCCATCCTCAGCGCTCCGATCGCGTGCCCCACGTCGTGCTGGCAATATCGATACGCGCGCTCTCCATACTTCCAGGCCTCACGCCAATGGATCGAGGAGAGCCCGATCAGCCACGCGCCCTCCGGCAGCCGCGCCACTGCCTCGCGCCACGCATCCGCCGCTATTTGTGCGCGCAGTTCGAGCGCGTGCTCCTTCGGCGCATAGTGGGCGACGACGGCCACCTCCGAGACTCCGGCCATCGGCGGAATAATCACAGTTCCCTCCGTCGGATGCAGATTTCCGCTCGACGGATTGGCCCGCAGCGCCCATCGCGAACCCTTGAATTCCTTCCACGCCGTGATCGCCAAGGAGAGCTCAAGAAATCGCGAGAGCGAAGCCCGGTTGAGGGGCGCCGCGGCAACAGTCCCCGGCGCCCCATACAAATCCCGCTGGCTCGGCGCCGAATCCTCGCGATCGAGCCGCAGTGGCACGAGATCCGCACCCTCGTACCGCCGAAACGGATTCGGCTGATTGTCCCAATCGAGATAGCCGAGCGACCGCGCGAATCGCGTTGGGTAATGTTTCGTCCGATCGTGGTAACCGAGGATGCCCACGATCGACGCATCGCGCTCGGCGGGCAAGCTCACGACGCGTCCGCCACGGGCTCCGCGAGACCCGGATCGTCGACGCGCGGATTATTGACTCTTCGGCTCACCTCATAAGTATCCATCGCATCCGCCGAATAGGGACGCACCAGGGATTGCAGCCGCTCGCGATCTTTCACTTGCGGATCGAGCCACGTTGCGAGCCCGTAGCCGTCGAGGATCAGCGGCATCCGGTCGTGAATCGGCTGTATCAGTGCATTCGCCTCCGTTGTCACAATCGAGCAAGACTCAACGATTTCCCCGCTCTCCGGATTCTTCCACCGATCCCAAAGACCCGCCATCGCGAAGGGCTCTCCTTTGTGCACTCGGAACAGAAACGGCCGCTTCACGGGCCCCTTCTGATCCCACTCATAAAAACCGGTTGCGAGCACAGCGCAGCGCTGCTGCGCGAACGGCTTGCGGAACGACGGCTTCTCTGCCGCCGTCTCGCCGCGCGCATTGATCATCTTGTTTCCGATGGCGAGATCCTTCGCCCAAGACGGGACGAGCCCCCAGCGCAGCAGCGCCACCGAAGCAGCCGCCTCCCCGGGAAGCCGCCGCAGCGCCGCCACGGTCTGCGTCGGCGCAATATTGAACCTCCGCGGCAGCGAAGGGGCCCCGCCGACATGGAAGATCCGCGTGAGATCCTCTGCCGAGACGTTGAGTGCGAAGCGGCCGCACATGGGCTTCGATCCTACAGAACTGACGGCGCGCGGTAGCGCCCGAAGACGCGCTCGAGGCGATCACACATCTCGCCGACCGACGCATACGCCTCCACGCACTCGAGAATCGGATCTAATAAATTGGTGCGCTCGTCGCGCGCGGCCCCTTCCAGCCGATCGAGGCCGTCGGCCACGCGCCGCGCGTCGCGCGTACGCCGGACGCGATCGAGCGACCGCTTCACCTCCTCCACCGCCTTCGGATCCGGCTTGAAAATCGCCGGCGGCTCCTTCTCCTCGATCGTGTAACAATTCACTCCCACAATTTTCCGCTTCGCGCTCTCCACGTCGCGCTGCCACGCAAGTGCCGAGCGATGAATCTCCCGCTGGATGAATCCCGTCTCGATGGCTGCCACCGGGCCGCCCTGGGCGTCCACCTGCTTCATGAGCTCCACGGCGCGCGCCTCGAGCTCATCGGTGAGAGCCTCCACAAAGGGCGCGCCGCCCAGCGGATCGACCGTCTCCGTCACACCCGACTCCGCCGCGAGAATCTGTTGTGTCCGCAGCGCCGTGCGCACGGCGGCCTCCGTCGGCAGCGACAGCGCCTCATCCTTGCTATTGGTATGGAGCGACTGCGTCCCGCCGAGAATCGCCGCCAGCGCCTGGATTGTCACGCGCACGACGTTGTTCTCCGGCTGCTGACTCGTGAGCATCGACCCGGCCGTTTGTGTATGAAAGCGGAGCTGCCACGACGCCGGATTCTTGGCACCGAACTGCTCGCGCATGATTTTCGCCCAGAGCCGGCGCGCCGCGCGGAACTTCGCAACTTCCTCGAATAAGTGATTATGCGCATTAAAGAAGAACGACAGCCGACCGCCGAAGCGATCCACGTCGAGGCCGCGCTCCACCGCCGCACGCACATAAGCCGCGCCATGGCCGAGCGTGAACGCGAGCTCCTGGACGGCGGTGCACCCCGCCTCGCGCATGTGATATCCGGAGATCGAGATCGGATTGAAGCTCGGCGCGTGCTCATTCGCCCAGGCGATTGTGTCGACGACGAGGCGCATCGACGGCTTCACGGGGAACCGATAGGTGCCCCGCGAAGCAAACTCCTTCAGCAGGTCGTTCTGTACGGTCCCTTCAATTTTCTCTTTCGGCACGCCCTGGCGTCGCGCCAGCGCCACGTACATCGCCAGCAAGATCGGCGCCGTCGAATTGATGGTCATCGATGTCGAGACGCGGTCGAGCGGGATGCCCTCCAGCAGTCGCTCGAAATCGGCCAGCGTTGGGATCGGAACTCCCACTTTTCCGGTCTCGCCCTCCGCCAGCGGATGGCCGGGGTCGTAGCCCATCTGCGTCGGCAGATCGAACGCCGTCGAGAGGCCGGTCTGCCCCTGCTCCAACAAATAGCGAAACCTCGCGTTCGTCTCGGCCGCCGACGAGAAGCCGGCGTACTGCCGCATGGTCCAGTGGCGGCCGCGATACATCGACGGGCGGATGCCGCGCGTGTAGGGCCACTCGCCCGGGAGCCCTTCGCCGCCGCCGTAGAGCGGGTCGATCGGAATCCCCGACGGCGTCTGGAAGGCCGCCTCGCGCTCCGGCGATTTGGCCACCGCGGGTTTGTAGGTCTTCTCGCGCCAGCGCTCGAGCTGCGAATCCGTGGGCATGGGGCGAGGATCGTATCCGACCTCGACGCGCCGCCACGCCGGCCGCAGACTGCGCCCCCACAGGTGTCCTTTTGCCTAAGCATCCCGCCCTCACCGCCCTCTCCGCTCTGCTGCTCCTCGCCCCCGCCCTGGGGTTGGCGCAATCGGCCCAACCCACGGCGGCGCCCGCGCGCGTCGCGGCCGTCGATCACGACGCGATGAAGGCGATCCGCGCCGAGGACCTCAAGAGAGACCTTACCTATCTCGCGTCCGATGAGCTGGAAGGACGCGCGACGCCGAGCCCGGGGCAGGTGAAAGCCGCCGATTATTTGGCCAAGGCATTCGCGGAGCTGAAGCTCAAGCCGGGCGGGCCCGAAGGATCCTACTTTCAGCCGGTGAAGCTCGGCGGGCGCGCTGCGCTACGCGACGACGGCAAGCTCCGTGTCGCAAATGTGGTGGCGATGCTCGAAGGCACTGATCCGAATGCAGGGGCGATCGTTTTCTCCGCCCACTTCGACCATCTCGGCAAGGCTCGAAAGCCCAATAAAGACGGTGACCAGATCTATAACGGAGCCGACGACGACGGCTCCGGCACCGTTGCCGTCCTCGCGCTGGCACGCGCTTACGCAGCGCGCAAGGAGCGCCCGGCGCGCTCTGTGATCTTCGCCTGCTTCACGGCAGAAGAGGTCGAAGGATACGGCTCGCGCGCCTACGTGGCGGCCCCGCCGATCCCCATGGAGAAGACGATTTGTGACCTCAATCTGGAGATGCTCGGGCGCACGCATCAGGTGGGCGCCAAGCGCACTTGGATGACCGGCTGGGATTATTCCACTCTCGGCGAAATCGTCGCGCGCGGCGCGAAGGAAGCGGGAGTCGAGGTCTATCCCGACCCGTTCCCCGCGCAGGATTATTACACTCGGTCGGACAACATGTCTTTTGTCATGATGGACGTGATCGGGCACTCCTTCAGCGCGGGCTCCACGCACCCCGACTACCATGGCGTCGACGACGAGGTGGATCGCATCGAGTTCGACAATCTCGAAGCGCTCGTGCGCGGCATCTACCTCGGATCTTCACTCATCGCGACGGGCGCCGAAACGCCGAAGCCCAAGAAGGAGTCGTTGGCACCCGACCTTCCGCGGCGCCGCCCGCCGACATCGAAGCCGGCGGGCGCGCCTGCGAAAGGGTAGCGACTGCCATCCCGTTGGATGGATCTCCCTGAGAAGGCGCCGCGCTCCACGCCGGGTGTGTGCAGCCTTGGGGCGTCCTGAGGGACGGAGCTGAACTGGAACATAAATTCCGCGCGCGCATGCGCGCGCGAGATCGTCGCGGGCGATGCCCGCGCCCTACGGAGACCGTGAAGGAATCTGTTGGGATGTCTTCGCACCAGGTTGCACCCTCCTTCAGATTCACAGATGAGGGACGGCTTGGAACGGGGCGTGGGTCGGTCTTGGTGTGCACAGAAACCGACTCGTAGGGTCGGCGCACGCGCCGAACAATGGCGCGGGGCTTGCCCCGCGCGATGACGAGTCGGCAGCGCGATGCTTCATCCGGCGGCGCATGCGCCGCCGAATCGTCGCGGGCGATGCCCGCGCCCTACGGCAAGGTTTACAGATTCTGGCGAACGTTCGCCTTCACACATGCGCGACGGCCTGGAACGGGGCGTGGGTCGGTCTTGGTGTGCACAGAAACCGACTCGTAGGGTCGGCGCTCGCGCCGAACAACTGCGCGGGGCTTGCCCCGCGCGATGACGAATCGGCAGCGCGATGCTTCATCCGGCGGCGCATGCGCCGCCGAATC
>JAEUHX010000085.1 GCA_016792805.1 Planctomycetota bacterium | reverse complement strand
AAATGACTCTGCGAGGAGCCCCGAGGAGATCGTCATGCCCATCCGCGGCCAAATCACGTGGGGCCGAACGAATCCGTTCCGCGATCCGAGGCTCGCGCACTTCGATGATGCCGTTGTGGGCTTCATGCGCGGCAAGCTCCCACAGGGATGGAAGGGCAACAGGGTGTGGGAGAATCGATGGGGCGACCTCCCCGAACGCCACTACGGCCATTACCGCGAGTTCTACATGGGAGACTCACAGATGTCCGGGGACCTCCGCGTCGTGATCGGGCGCAACGGCGAGGTCTACCTCTCCGACAACCATCATCACGACTGGTGGCAGATCGTCGGGAAGTGGTGGAACAGGCCTAATTGGTAGATCGTCGAGCGCCGCTACCCGACCCGGTTTCACTTCCGCTGCCTGAACGCGACCGGCAGCGCACCCTTCTCCGCGTCGGGCCCGCACGTCGAGCACGGAGACTCCCCGCGGCGGGCGCGCGCGACGAGATCCGCGACCCAACGATCCTGCGCCTCGATCTCCGCGCGCTGGTCCGGCACGTCCTCGCGCAGCACGCGGCGCGCGTGGCGGCGCAACATCGTAGCCTGCTCCTCCACCTCGGAGAGAGCAGCGCCGTACGGAAGCCCCAGCACGCAGAACGCACAGATAGGAGGCGGTGTCGGCTGGTGGCTCACGGCTTTCCTGTGCACCCGCCCCGTGCACCGCGCACGACGGCCTCGATCACGCTGGTCGGCATTTGTAGCAGCGCGATGAGCTGCGCGACGCGGGCACGCGAGAGGCGAAGGCGGCGGGCGGCGTCGCTGTAATCTTGGACGTGGCCTTGATCGACGGCGCGCTCGATGGCCAGCGCGAGAGCGAGCTGCGAGGCGAGGCGCTCGAGGGCGTCGGCGTCGGGAGGCGGGCTCGCGGCGGGCGCGGGCGCCTTGGCGGGACGTTGCGGGCGGAAGCTCACGCGATAAGTAACGGCGTCGGGGTCGCGGCTCACGGGGTCACCTCCTGGCGCAAGAGCGCGGCGAGCGTTTTCGATTTCGGGCGCAGCGTGACGGTGCCGCCGACGGCGTCGCAGGCGATCTCGTCGAGCAGCTCGCGCAGGACGCTGGCCTTCTCCGCGGGCTCGAGCGCCCCCCACAGCGGCCCAAAGTCGCCCAACGCGCCCCGCACGGCGCCTTCGTCGCCTCGCAGCCCCACGAGCGCGTCGCACGCCGCCTGAGCGCCCTGTTCGCGTGCGGTGAGGGCCTCGAGCGCGGCAGCCACGTCGGCCTGTTTCGCGCGCGCCGAATCCGCCCCTTCTCCGCCGTGAGCTACGACCGCGGCCAGCCGCTCCCGCTCGCGCTCCCAACGCGCCCGCTCCTGCGCACACGCCGTCTGCTCCGCCTGCGCCTTGGCTCGACGTTCCGCAAGCGCCGCCTTCACGCCCGCGACGACCTCCGCCGCCAGCGATGGATCGCGTCCCATCGCCGCGACGCGCGACACCACAAATTCCTCGAGGGCTTGCGCCGGCACGCGTGAGCCCGGGCACGCTCTGGCGCCCCGCAGCTGCGCCGTCTTGCACACATAATATCGGTGGCGTTTGCCGCGAGCCGCGGTTGATGACGACGTCATGGCGGCCCCGCAACGCGCGCAGCGCAACAATTCGCCCAGCAACGACTTCGGCGCCCGGTGTACCTGCGGCGGCACATTCCGTTTCTTTCCCCGCAGCGCCGCCTGCACGCGATCCCACAGATCGGCATCGACGATCGCCTCGTGCTGCCCCTCGACGAGCTGGCCGTGGGCGTGGACGCGCCCGACGTAGGCCGGATTCGCAAGCATGCGCGCAAGCCGAGTCGCGCTGAACTCGCTCACCCGCCGCTTCGCGCCCTGCTTGGGCCGCCAGCCCCGTCGCACGAGCTCCGCCGCCGTGCCCGCGAGCGTGCCGCGCTGCAGGAAGAGTTCAAAGATCTCGACCACGCGTCGCGCCTCCTCCTCGTTTTTGTGCAGCCGCGAATCGCGCAAGTCGTACCCAAGCGGCACGTGCCCGCCGGTCCAGCGCCCCTGGCGTCGCGCCGCCCGCATCTTGTCGCGCGTGCGCTCACAAATCGTCTCGCGCTCGAATTCGGCGAAGATCGCGAGCTGCGCCAAGACCATGCGCCCGAGC
>JAEUHX010000022.1 GCA_016792805.1 Planctomycetota bacterium | reverse complement strand
GGGAGGATTCGGGATCGAAATCGCGCCCCCATGGGGGCGCAGCGCCTGCTCTCGCAGGCGCCTGCGGCTGCGCCCAACCGAGGAGAGACCTCGGTTGGGACCCCGCAGCATTCCAGGCGGCAACTACCCTGACACCGGGGGAACGGCAGCCTATGGATCCGGGACAGCGGGATGTTCGGGCCAGCACAAGTTCTGGGCAACTACCCCTCCCCGCCTTGGCACAAATCCGTTCCGCTGGGCATGCACCGAGGCTCCAGCGAACTCTTTGGGTCTCCTGATTGTAAGCGATGTGCAAGACCTTGCTGGAGGTGATCCGCTCTTTCTTGGTGTGGCCCTCCATGTTGGACTCTTCTCGCCGTCCCTGTTTGGCCTCGATATGCCTTCGAATGCGAGTGGATTAGGTCTCGCCTCCTATCTCGTACCGAACAGTCCGGCTCTGCTCGGTCAGACCATCTATAGCCAAGCGATCTGGCAATGGACAGGGGGCCCGTGCACACCCAGTCCCTATTCGATCAGCACTTCGAATGGAGTGGCGATCACTGTGCTTCCGTAGTCTGATCGACACCAATTTACTGGATTCACTTATCTTGCTTCTTCGATCAAGCGAAGGGGGCGAAATGAACTCGCGAGTGCTCCACCTTCGCTTGGTCGCTAGGGTGTTGCTCATCGAACTCTGAATTGCATTCGCCTTCCTTGGGAACTCAACAAAGCACCTAAATCCAGAATTCAGATGGTGGAGGCGGTTAGGCTCTGGCCTTGGAGCGATACTACGCACTAGGCTCACCCCGCCAGCCCTCGAATCCGCTCCGTGAGCTTCACCGCGTACTCGACGCCGCGTGGGGTGCGCGTGCCGTACCAGGTCAAGAATTGACCATCACACAAAACGGCGCGCGCAGTCGGGATTCCGGCAGCGGCGGCAATCTCGGTAGCGTGCTGCCCCACGAACTCGAAAGGCTCGTTCGGTAGCAAAATCACATCGAGGCCGCAGCGCAGGTCGGCAGCCTCGAGCCGCGGATAGCGCTGCGGGCGCGAGCCGAACACATTGTCGATCCCGGCCAACGCGAGCATGTCGTGCATGAACGTGTCGGCGTTCACTCCCATGAACGGCCGCATCCAGATGAGGACCGCGCCGCGAAGCCGCGGTTTCTGTGAGCTTTGCGACTTCGCCGAGGCCACGGCGCGCTCAATCGCGCGAGCCGACTCCTCAGCGGCCTCCACGCAGCCGACCGCTCGCCCCACGTCGCGCATCATGTGTGCAGACTCGGCGACGGTCTTCGGAAATGTATTGAGTATCGGAATCCCGCGCTCCTGGATCGCCTCGAAGTCCTCAACCCGATTCTCCTCCTCGTTCATAATCACGAGGTCGGGCGAAAGCTCAAAAATCGCGTCCAAGTTGGGGAGCTTGCTTCCGCCGACCTTCGGCAGCGCCTCCACCGCGTCGGCAGGATGAACGCAATAATCGGTAACTCCCACAACTCGCGGCCCCGCGCCGATCTCAAAAAGCGCCTCCGTGATCGACGGACAGAGGCAGACGATGCGCTGGGGTGGGCTTGTGGGCGGCTCCGGCATGGCGCCCATTCTGGCGGGCGGCTGTGTACGCGGAAGCCCGAATGCTGTTCCCGTGGAAAAGTTGGGAACCTCCTCGCGAAGGACACCCGGTCGGGTCAGAGAAACCCTCGCCCGAGCCTTCCGTTGGTTTGCCTCCCCGCGTGAACGCGTTATCCATGGGCATGAGGCACGATCCCGACGACCTTCTCCTCGGCTCGGATCCGCCTCGCAGCGCGAAGCTCCGCCGCTTCCCACGCCTGCGCGACGCCGATCCCACGCCCGCACCGACGGTGATCGATCCGGCCCGGCTGGTCGGACTCGTGCTCTCCGTCCCAGACGGAGTGTGGGGTTTTACGGCACCGGGACGCGACGCGCATCCCGGGGTCTGCGTACATGTGGAGGGCAGAGATGCCTTTCTATTGAAGGGCACAAGCGTGAAACCAGTTCTGCCGGGCAAGGGGGTGGGAACGCCTTGGCAGCAACATCTAGTATTTCCGTCTCGAGCGAACGGACTCGTGGCAAAGACCACATTTTTTCTTCAGCGCGTGCGAGTGAACCTCCGCACCGTGGCGCTCCTCGCGGAGGAGCGCGCTCTCGGTCGCCTGGAGGAAGAGGATCTGCGTGCCATGCAGCGCCGCTCGCGCGCCACGCTGCCGCTCCGAGCAAGGCAGCGGGCGAGCTGACGCACGCTACATCTGGACCGGCTCCGCGCGCCACTTTTCGCCATCGCGGGCGAACGTTACCCATGCGTGGAGCGGGTCGTGGTAGAGCGCATTGATCCAACGCTCGGATTCCGCGCGCTCGATGAGCGGCTTGCGTACCTCATAGCTTTTTGCTGCATTGAGGTCGTAGGCCATTAGATACAGCGGGTGGACGTGATTGCGCGTCGGCACGACGTCGGACCAGAAGCACGCGCGCTGGCCGCTGCCATCGACGGTGACGACGCACACGCCGTCGCTGTGGCCCCCCACTGAGTGAACTGTAACACCCGGAGCGACCGGACGCTCCGCGCCGTCGAACGGATCAAGTAGCGCCGCGTCGAGCAGCGCCGTCGCGTCTTCCTTGCGATAGCTGGCACGCCGGAGCGAGTCTCCGGAAAGGCACACTTCCAGCTCCACGCGGGGCACCACATGTCGAGCGCGGCGGAACTGAGGCGTCGCGCGCCCATGCCCATCGTCGACCGTCGCCGCACCGGCATGGTCCCAGTGCAGATGAGTAAGCACGACCACACGAATGTCGTCGGGGCCGAGCCCTCGCTCTGCCAGAGACTCCGCGATCGTCGGCTTCTCCTCGATGCGATAGATACGCTTGCTCTTCGCATCCCATCGGCCGCCAATCCCCGGCTCCACGACGATCGGGCCGCACTCCGCCCCTTCAATCAGCAGCGGCCGCGTCGCGAGCGGAATCGTATGATCCGCCGGGTCGGCCGGCTCGAGCTTCTGCCAGAGCGCCCGCGGCACGACACCGAACATGGCGCCTCCGTCGAGGCGAAAATCGTGATCTCGGAGAGGAGTGACGCGGAGTCGGCCGAGCTCGAGCGTGGGTCCGGAATTCACACGTCCACTGTAACGCTTCGTGCCCGGCTTCTAGGCGATCACAATTTGGTTTCGCCCCGCTGCCTTCGCCCGGTAGAGGGCGAGGTCGGCCTGCTTCAGCAGCTCCGGCGCCTGCGTCCCGTGCTCCGGAAACCAGGCGATGCCTGCGCTGAAGGTAATCCCACGCGACGGACCGCCGGGGCGCTCCACTCGAATGCTCACCGATTCTCGCGTGTCGTCGAGCTTCTGTGCAAGCGGTCCGAGCGCAGGCCCCTCCATTGCAATCACAAATTCTTCGCCGCCGAGCCGCCCCGCCACGTCGAAGGCGCGCAGGCTCGAACGCAAATGTGCCGCCATCTCGCGAAGCACGCGATCTCCGGTCGGGTGCCCGAAATCGTCGTTCACCGACTTGAAGTGATCGAGGTCGACGATGGCAACGAGCACTCCCGTGCCGCGCTCGCGCGCGCCCGCCAGAAGATCATCAATCGCAGCAACTGAAGCGGCGCGGTTCAGTAGATCCGTCAGCGCGTCGTGATCCATCCGCCGGCGCAACGCACGATAGCGGGTCAGATGAGTATCGACAGCCTCGATCAGCTCCTCGGGCGTGAACGGCTTTGCAACAAAATCGTCGGCTCCCGCGCGCGACGCCGCCCGACGATCATACCTTTCCGACCGGCTCGTGCAGAAGACGATCGGCATCCGCTCGTGGCGCGCGTCGGATCGGATGATCCGAGCCAGGTCGTAGCCATTGACGTCCGGCAGATCCCAGTCCAAGAGCAGAAGCTCCGGACGGAATCGCGCGAGTTCCTCCAAAAGCAGCGTCGGCGATGGGATCACTTTCACGGTGTGCCCGACGCTTCGAAGCGACTCCTCGATCACTCGCCCGCAGTCGGGATCGTCTTCCACCGAAAGAATGCGTGCCGTGGCGGCCACCTCTCCGGGCTGCTCCTGCCGCTTCAGGGCGCCGCGCACATCCGACGCTCGATAGATGAACTTCGAGGCGCGCGACGGCGAGGCTCGAATCAGATCGAATGTAGTATTTCCATCTGTATATAAAATTCGGATCGGCGGCGCCTGGGGCGCCTCGGCGATGCTTCGGCACAGCGCGTATCCGTCGCCGCCTGCGGCCACATCGATGAGTGCAACTTCCGCGCGACGGCACGCCTCGAGCGCGCTCCCTACAGCGACCACCTCCGGAAGAAGTCCCGCCGCCACGAGTTCGCGCGACAGCGCCTCCGTCATGGCGCCGGGCCGCTCCGAGATGATCACCGCTCGGCGCGTGCGCTCTTCGCCTTCGGGCGATACGGGGACACTGCCGACGACCGCCACCTCCTGGCGGATCGCTTCCTGCAGCTCGTCGACGAGAGCCGGGAGTGAGGCCGGCACGCTCACGCTGCCCTGCTTCAAGGCTTCTTCGATCCGCCGCTCGCAATCGCGCGCGATCGCTCCGGTTTTATGGAATCCAAATAAACCGGCACTGCCGCCCAGCTTGTGCATGGCGCCGTGGAGTGACCGGAGTGCCGCTTCGTCACCGTGGCTCTGCAAGCTTCCGAGAAGAGTAGTAATCTCTTCGGAGCGCGCGCTGCATCCTTCGACGAAGCGCCGCTTCAGCTGCTCCATCGCCTGGGAGAGCGGTGCGGAGCTCAAGTACCACCCCGCGGCGCTGAGGCCACACCGGCAGCTTCCGAGTAAATCGCGAGCACGCGGTCCGCGAGACTGAGCAGGTCGAATGGCTTCTCGAGGACTCCCGCGGCACCCTGCTCCATCAGCATGCGCACATCGTCCGCGCTGCTCTTGCCGGAGAGGAAGATCACAGGTATGTGAACTCCGACCTCGCTCGCGCGCAACGCCGCCAAGGTCTGCATTCCATCCATTCCCGGCATCAACACATCGAGCAGCACGAGGTCGGGACGACCTTCAGCACATGCGGCGAGCGCAGCCTCGCCGCTCGCGACGGGCTGCACGTCAAATCGCCCCGAGGCGGCAAGGGCCAGCTCGACGACGGCGCGCACGTCGTCGTCGTCATCACACGCCAGGACTCGAATCAACAAAACCTCCGACTCCTTCTGTAACGCTCGCACGCCGCAGAGAAGCGCGCGCCGATACACCCCATCTCACGAACATGGAATCCGGCATTACTTCGTCGATTCTCCGGCCGCGCCTTTCCCCTTGCGGCTGCGAAAGATTTTCCTACGGGGCCTCCGCTCCCGGGAGGACCGCGAGCTATCGCCTAGCAGGTCGTTGAAAGACTCACTCGGGCGCCTCTCGTCCCCATTTCGCGATCTCGTCGTCGGGCCGCGATCGACGAAGCTCGTTGCTGCGCCTCACGCGTCTCCTCTCGATCTCGCGAAAAGTAAACTTCGAATCGCTCGAAAGCGGTTTTCAAAAACCTTCTAGTTTGCCTTCAGCACTTGCCGGGAGATCACGAGACGCTGGATCTCGCTCGTGCCCTCGCCGATCGTGCAGAGCTTTGCGTCGCGCCAGTAGCGCTCGACGGGATACTCCTGCGAGTAGCCGTTGCCGCCGAAGATCTGAATCGCCTCGTAGGAGGCGCGCATCGCCACTTCGGATGCATACAATTTCGCCATCGCGCTCTCCTTGGAGAACGGCAGGCCGGCGTCCTTGAGGCGCGCCGCGTGATAGACGAGATGGCGCGCCGCCTCAATCTCGGTCGCCATGGTGGCGATCTTGAAGGCCACCGCCTGCTGATCGGCAAGCGGTTTGCCAAACGCAATGCGCTGCTTCGCGTATGCGGCGGCTTTGTCGAGTGATCCTTCAGCGATGCCGAGCGCGAGCGCGCCGATCGAGATGCGGCCGCCGTCGAGGGTCTTCATGAAGGTTCGGAAACCCTCCCCTTCGGGCCCCACCATATTTCCGGCGGGAACTTCACAGTCCTCAAATACGAGCGACGCCCAATCGGAGCCGCGCATGCCGAGCTTCTCCTCACCCTTCTCGACGTGGAAGCCCTTCATGGCGCGCTCGACGACGAATGCAGAAATACCCTTTGCACCCTTTCCAGGCTCCGTCACGGCGGTGCAGATGAAGGTTTGCGCAAAATTGGCATTCGTAATGAAACACTTGCGCCCGTTCAGCACATATCGGTCGCCCTTGCGGACGGCCATCGTCTTCGTGCCGCCCGAGTCGGAGCCGGCGCCCGGCTCCGTGAGGCCGTAAGCGCCCATGGCTCGCCCGCTGGCGAGGTCGGGCACATACCGTCGGCGCAGTTCCTCCGAGCCCCAGGCATAGATGGGATAGGTGCCGAGCGAAACGTGCGCCGCCAGCGTGAGCGCTGTGCTCGCGCACACCTTGGCGAGTTCCTCAACCACGAGGATGTACGCCAGGGTGCCGAGGCCGGCCCCTTCGTACTCCGCCGAAATCGGGATTCCGGTGATGCCGAGCTCGACCATCTTCTTCCACGTCTCGAGCGGGAATCGATGGTTGCGGTCAATCTCCCCGGCGATCGGCTCGACTTCCGAAATCGCGAAGTCGCGAACCGTCTCGACGAGCATCCGCTGCTCATCGGTGAGATCGAGTCCGGTGACGAGGGAACTGGCGTTAGGAGCTGTGGCTTCGGACATTGCGGCGTCGGGCGCGGCGATTGGGTCGGGCTGGCTTCGCTTCCAGGATGCGCGATAGCGCCACCGGGGCAAAGAGGCCTGGGTCTCTCGCGCGGAGCCCGTTTCGGCGCGAGGGGCTCCAGCACTCGAGTGCCAAGCCTCGCCGCGTCAATCCTCTTCGGCCTCGATCGATCCGGCGATCCGGGGGCGATCCGGAGCGTTCGCCGCCGGGGCTTTCTTCGGGTCCCGCGGAAGACGCGCCGCATGACTGTCGGCGCCCTCCGGCGACTCCTCCTCGTCCATAAAATCGCGGGTCTGACCCGAGGCAATCCAGTCGAGGAGCGACTGCCGGGTGAACTTCCATTCGCGGCCGACTTTGCGCCCCGGAAGGTTCTCCGAACGGAGCACCTTCGCGAAGGTCTTCGTGCTTACTCCCAGGAAGTCGGCCGCCTGATCGAAATTGAGTACCTCGGGATGAGCGCCCCCGTGGGCCTGCATGGGCCGGGCGGCCTCATCGGCGGACCTCTGCTGGGCTGGCCGGTGATCTGCGTCTGTCATGGCGCTTGCGTCGCCCGCCGCTTGCGCACTTCCGACTCCACGTAGTCGGCAATCTCCTCCGTGGTCGTGCCCGGTCCGAAGAGCCGATCAAAGCCGTGCTTGCGCAGCTCCTCCATGTCCTCCTTCGGAATGATGCCACCGCCGGTCAGCACGACGTGGGCGGAACCTTTCTCGCGGAGAAGCTTCGCGACGGCAGGAAACAGCGTCATGTGGGCGCCGGAGAGGATCGAGAGCCCCACGGCGTCGACGTCTTCCTGGATCGCCGCCTCAACGATGGCCTCCGGCGTCTGATGCAGGCCGGTGTAGATCACCTCCATCCCGCGGTCCCGAAGGGCGCTCGCGACGACTTTGGCTCCGCGATCGTGGCCATCGAGGCCGGGCTTCGCGACGAGGACTCGGATCTTTCGTTCGGGCATGGAAGCGTCAGTACGGGGCCGCCGAGGATACCGAAGCCGACGAGCGGCGACAGCTTCGGCTCTCGATCGCCGATGCGGCCGCCCCGCCTGGACGCGGATGCTTACTCATCGCGTCCGAAATCCGAGCGAGCGAAGCGCTGGACGCAGCTTGACGAGCAGCAGCCGGTGACCCGCGGCATTCGCATGGGGGTCGGCGGCAGAGTGGCGAATGGGCGCGCGGTTCTCCTCGGGAGTGAAGTGAAACGGGAAGTGGGGAATCCCATGCTCCTGTAGGAGCGGGCGCAGTCCCGGAATTGCAGCAGGGACGATTCCGTCGCCCTGGGGAGTGTGGTCGAGCACGAGGAACGGAATCCCGCGCTGCCGACACCACGCGTGCATAGCCACCAGAGATTCGCGCGATTCAACCCATCCTCTCGAGTTCAGGGCGGCTCCGACAGCTTCCTTGAATGTGACTTCCTCGGCACCGGAGTGGACTTGTTGGAAGTAGTTATACAAACCTCCCCATCCGCGAAAAGGCACAAGAAGCACCCAACCGATCCATTGCATAAGTGGGCTCTGGACCGGTGCCTTCATTGCCTCTTCATACAGAGCCAGCGTGCTCACAACGTCGTTGACCGCATAGGTCAGCAGAACCGCATCGGGCTGAATCTTGTCGCCCAGCTCCTGCAGGACTCCGAGCTCCTGGGCTGTGTCATGCAAATTATGTCCCGCGTTCACGCAGCGAAACGTCGATCCAGGTTCGGCGTACTGTTGGAGCTCCTTCTCCGCCAAAGTGAGAAAGAGGTCTTGCTCTTCCGCTCCCCAGCCGAGCGTCACGGAGTCGCCGAGAAAGAGCAGCCGGCGCTCACCGGTCTTCTTTGGCACCTCGATGGAAGGGCCGCGAAGCCCGAGGTCGTTCGTCCGAATGGTGAAATCGCGGCACTGTAATACTGCGTTCGCCCGATGACGGAAGAGCCTCGGCGGTCCACACAACTCGAACAGCTCATTATTGTAACGAAGCATGTCGCGATAGTGGCTGACGCCCAAGAGATCGAAGCCGCGAATCGCGGCTTCGCCGAAGACGAGTGCAATCGCGAGACCAAGGAGCGTGGCAACACACCTTCGGGCCCAACGTGCAGCACGGCTTGGCTTCTGCGTCATGGCGATCGTGGGCGGGAGTCTGCCGCATTCTCCGGCTTGCAGCGAGCCGAACTCCTGGACGGGCGAACCGACGCCAAGGTCGGTAGCATCGAGGACGTGACGCAGCCGTCGCCCCACGCCTCGGACGAGAGCACGTCTCCGCCGATTCGTCGGGCCCGCCGAAAGGTCGGCTGGGCAGTCGGATCGTTGGCGGCGTGGATCGGGGGACTTGTGATTTTCTGTGAGCTTTTAGCCGCGGTTCTCGAGATTCCGCGAGCGCCGCTCGTGCATGCAATCATCTTCGGGATGGAGGGGACGGAGACAATTCATCAGCCGGACGACGAGGTTTTGTGGGTTCTTCGTCCCAACGCCACAGTGAATGTCTACGGAGACAAGATCAGCGCGCTCGGCCATCGGAGCCCGGAGCGGCCGATAGTCAAGGGGCCGCAGGCTCGCCGAGTCGTCTTTCTTGGCGATTCCGTCGCCTTCGGCGCGGGGGTCCGCTACGAGCACAGCTTCGCGGGGCGCATTGAGCGATGGCTTGCGGACGCGAAGGCCGGCACGTGGGAGAGCTGGAACCTCGCGGTCGGAGCCCACACTGCGGCGCAGACGGCACGGATGCTCGAGCGCCGGGCGCTGGTTCTATCCCCGGATATTGTGGTCATCTGCGCGGGATCGTGGTCCGAGTACTCGCCGGCGATCGGGGAACCCGATGATGCGGTCTTGGCTCGGCTCGACGAGTCCGCGCGCTCGCATGTCGTCGCGGCTCTGCGCGGGCGCGGAATTGTACGAATTCTCTCGTGGTGGACAGCGCTCGGCGATGGCGGCCGAGAATCGGCGGAGGCGACACCGCAGCTCGCAGCCTTCGTGACGGCCGGGCAGGCGCCTGGAATTGTGAGAGTTGATCTCGCGGCATTTCGCGTACACCTGCTCCGGATGGTCGAACGTTCGCGTGCGGCCGGTGCGGTGCCCGTGCTCGTCGTCCCCGGCGCGACCTCGGAGAGCCGGGCGCACTTCCCCGACTCGGATCGATACGCCGCTGCGATTCGACAAGTCGGCAAGGAGATGTCCGTGGCCGTCGCCGACGTGCGCGCGGCGCTCGCCGCGTCGGGCGCCGATGCCGTGAACTTCTTCGACAGAGTCCACTTATCGGAGGAAGGGCACCGAATCGCCGCGCGGGTCATCGCCGAAAGTTTGTGTTCAGTGCCGAGTCCGGACCTTCGCGGCATATCGCCCCAGGGAATCGCCCTCCCGCGCAGCCTCGATTTCGCGCGCGCACTTCGTGCCATACAGCGGTCCGGCGAGAGCGAATCCGAGGCTGCGGCGGCTGCGATTCGTGAGAGTTACCTTCATAATTGGAGCTCGGTGATGGCGTCCCCTCCGAGCGAACTCGTCATCCCCGTACCGGACCTTCCCGAGCGATTTGAGCTGTGCGTCGGATGCGCGATCCTCGAAGAGGGCTCGAGCCCCATCCGGTTCGTTGTCGAGCTGGAGTCGACCGGCGGCGTGCGCACGCGCCTCCTGGAACTTGAGCGGGCGCGAACCGTTCGCGATGTCTCCGATTTAGTGCTCGATCGCGTTCTGGGAGCCCGTCCGGCGGAGGGCACCCGAAGCCTTCGCTTTCGAGTCGAAGGGACTGGACGCACAGCCCTCTGGATCCGGCCGAGTATTGTTGAGATCCTTGATTCCTCCAGATGATCCTCTCCGGGGCGTTTTCGCTCGCAGGGCAGGCCAAGAAACACCCTAATGGTCCAGAATCCGGATTCGAACGCGCGCGGCATGTCGCCGATTCGCAAGCTCGTTCTTTCAGCGATTGTATTGATTTTTGTGGGATCCATTCTATTGCGGTTCTCGTTGGGATCCGATGCTCCCCAGGGCGGCCCAGCGGGGTCGACCGGCCTCGCCCCGAGCAGTGCTGCACCGAGCGGCTCCGAAGGCGGCGCGGGTTCGCGCGTCGCCGAGTTCCTCCCCTATTTCACGGAAGGGAGCTTTTGCGCGCTTATTGGTTTCGCCCTGGGATTCGCTTCGAGAAAAGTCGTGAAGGTCGGGCTCGTTCTCCTTGGGCTCTTCTCGGCGGCAGTTTTCGGCCTGTCGGCCGCCGATGTCGTGCAGGTGGATTGGAGCAAGGCGACGGAGCTCATGAATGGCCTCATCCTGAATCTGAGGGAGGCGGCCGGGTGGGCGGACAGCGCGGTTCAACATCTTCCTTCCGCGGGAGCCTTCCTCGGCGGTTACCTTTTCGGCTATCGCCGCGGGTAGTGCGGGCGGCGATTCCCGAAATTGGTCGGTGAACTACCGAATCTTCCTTTAGCAATTGTGAGACCCACCATGCGTCAGCCCATCGCAACGCTCGCTCTCTCTTCGATTGTGGTCTTTGGCGCAGCGTGCTCGACGGAGCATGCCAAAGAAACCACTGCAGCCACATCCGACGCCGGCAAGCTCCCGGCCTTTGACAAATCGCTGGATCAGGCGAAGGAGTATGCAAAATCGCTGGACACGGCGAAGCTCCAGGACGTGATCAAACAGTACGAAGCGATGCTGCAGGAGAAAAGTGGCGCCTTGAAACAGCTCATGGCAAAGGCCGGCGACGGCGCAAAGGAAGCGATTGAGAAGATCGCCGCCGGAACGGCGGGCTCGAGCAAGGGCGCCGGCGACGACGTGAAAGCACAGATCCCGCAGCTCCAAGAGCTCGTCAAGAAGCTGCAGGAGAGGCTGCAGGTCTTCATGGCCGAGCTTGCCGCAAAGGGAGGCAAGTAGCCAAGGGGAGCTCATCATGGGAGGAGGGAGTGAACGAGGAGTGCGGACAAGAGAAGCCGCACTCCTTGTTTTTGTAATCGTGGCGTCCGCGGCTGTCGGGCTCCTTTACGGGCTCGTGCCCGCTCGCTCCGAGGAGGACCGTCCGCCCTCCTCGCTCGATGGGAACAGCGCAAGGGCGCAGCATGCGGCCTCGTCGAAGCAGGTCGCGGAGGCTCCCGGGCGAGGCGCCCTCGAGAGAGCCGCAGAAATGCAGCAAAAGTCTATTTATGGAGTTGTCACCGACGAATCCGGCGCGCCGATTTCGGGGGCCAGTGTCTGTTGCTTTGACATCTCCTCCATACAGGTCCTTTCCTGGGAAGACGCCTGGGCACCGACGGGAGGGCTCCCCCAGGGAAGATCCGATTCCAGCGGGCGATTCTCCATCGGCTCGACGAACTCGCTCAGCCCAAGCTCTCTGTTGGCAACGGCCCCTGGATTCTGTCCAAAATTGTTGGAGCCGGCATTCCCGGGTGAAGAAGTCCGATTTGTACTCGTCCCGGAGTTCACCGCGAAAGGATTCGTCCGGGGCACGGGAGGTGAGCCGATCGATGGAGCACGCGTGAAGTGGAATGAGATGTATGGAATAGTACAAAGAACTCGCGAGGCGATCACTGCGCCCGATGGGTCCTACCGCATGGCTCCCGTGATGAATCCGAGGGAGTCCTCCACGCCAGGCGCGATCACGCCGTGGGTGCAGGTCGAAGCGCGCGGCTACGCACCGTTCCACTGGCAGGCGATTTCGACTCAAGAGTGGAGAACTGCCGAGGGCGATGGGCTGGGTGAGCTGAGCAGGGATTTTTACTTGTCGCGAGGCATGTCGCTGCGCGGGCGCGTGGTGGAAGCAGAGACGCGTCGGCCAGTGCCGCTTGCTCCTGTAGAATTATGGCAGTATGGCGGCATTCACTCACAGATAAGGTCCGGCGTCGAGATGCTTCTCCCGTCGTCGGCACAATGTGTTGCAATGGTGAGGACGGATCGCGACGGCTGCTTCACCTTCGAGAACGCCCCGGCAGGCGGGTTTCCGCATCCACGCGCCGGATTCGGTCGAGGATCTATGCAGTACATCGGATTTGTGGGTGCCGTCGCCGAGGGCCGAGCACCCGGCGCCGCGGATGTACAGTACGCCCAGGAGGGATCGGGTTCCTCTGTCGAGATCCAGCTCGCGGCCCGGGGCTCCGCCCGAGGACGAGTCAGGCGATCCGATGGAAGCGGCGCGTCGGGCATCCTGGTTTCGACGACCGAACTGTATTGGACTCGCTACCGACCTTACTTCCAGCGAGTGGCGCAGATCACGGCGACCACCGATTCCGAAGGCAGCTATCTGCTTGATGTTGTGCCTGCGGGTGAGGGCAAGGTGTCGATCTCGACGTTCCAATCAAGATCCATTCTCGAGTATGCCCAAGCCCAGATCGACGCTCGACCGAATGAGACCGTCGAAGCGCCGGACCTCATGCTGCCGAATGTCTATGAGATCTCTCTTACTGTGATGAGCGAAACCGGATCGCCGGTGGACGGCGCTTCGGTTTTCCCTGCGAACGGGGCCAAGTTCGATTGCCGATTTGTACCGGGCTCGTCGGCAGGACGACTCACGGTCTTCATACCCAAGCTGTCCTCCATTCAGCCCGGTGATCGGCTTCTCATCCGTAGGCAGGGCTATTCGGCCGCGAAGAGCGCACCGATTGACCTCTCGCGTCTCCGAAGCGATCTTCGTGTGCAGCTTGTGCCGGAGTCACACATCTCAGGAACTGTGGTACTCTCCGACTCAAGACCTGCGTCGGGCGCTCGAGTCCGTGCCTTCTCAACTGCCGACCTTCGCGACGCAAAGGAGATGGAGCGCGTCCGCCTTCCCAGGTGGAGCCCTTCCATTCCTCCGGTCGCAGAGGCGAGAGCGGACGCTGCGGGCCGATTCATGATTCACGATCTCTCGGAAGACACATATATACTGCAGGCCCTGTGGACCGGACCTTGGGAGAGCGGCTACGAGCCATGGAGCGCTGTCGTGCCTGCCGTCGAAGGCGGTATAAAAGATCTAATAATTCGAATCGCAGGAACAGAGGCGCTGTCTTCGCCCCACTTCCTCGAAGTCGAGATTCTCGATGAAGCAACAGGGCTCCCTTTGCCTTCCGCATGGGGAACGCTAGATCTCCAAGGGGACCAAGCGCTGAACGTACAGTTGATTCCGGCGATTCTGAGATTCGCAGTGGTCCGGGAGGGCGACTATCGGCTGTCGGTGAGCTGCGAGCGCTACCTGACCCATTCCTCAGAGCCGATTCGCCTCGCTCCGGGAGGTGGGACATCACGAATGTCTGTCCGACTCAGGGCAGGCGGCGTGATTCGTGGAACGCTCCGACTGGCAGGCCAATCTGCCGACAGTTTTCCGACCTTGAAACTCGTTCCACATGTGGATGCGGGTGTAACATTGCCCGACGCTGAAGGCCGGTTCGAATTTGTGGGGATACCGTCCGGCCTCTATCGGATTGAGGCAGACGCAGAGTGGGCACTCGAGGGAGCGCCGCACAGGATCTCTCCACATGAACCGATCGCCGCGGGCCCAGAGAAGCCGCCCGCACAAATCGAGCTGCGGACTGAGCGAGTCGAGATGAGAGACCGCTAGCGACTTTCAGAAATCTCTCGCGTGGGCGCTGACAGCCCGCCCCGACAAGTTCGGTCGAGCTGCACAAGTACTTAATGACACTGTCGTACTAGAACGCCGGCTCTTTCACCGCGCCGAATTCGTTGCGAAGCACGTCGGCGATCTCGCCGAGCGTCGCATAGGAGCGCGCCGCCTCGACAAAATGAGGCATCAGGTTGCTGCCGTCCTTCGCCGCGCCGCGCACCGCGTCGAGCGCCTTGCGGACGCGGGCGCCGTCGCGCTGCTTGCGAAGCCGCGCAAGGTTCTCGCTCGCCACGCGATCGACCTCGGGGTCGATCTTGAGGACGGGAATATCAATATTTTCCTCGTCCTCCACGAAGCGGTTAATCCCAACAATAGTCTTGCGCCCATCTTCGACCGCCTTTTGATAAGCGGTCGACGAGCGGTGGATCTCGCGCTGGATCCAGCCGTCCTGGGTTGCCTTCGTCGTGCCGCCGCGCTCGGCGATGCGAGAGAAGTAATCCTCCGCCTCGCGCTCAAGTTTATCTGTAATTGCCTCGACGTAGTAGCTGCCGCCGAGAGGGTCAACCACGTGCGGCACCTCGGTCTCGTACGCCAGCACCTGCTGCGTCCGAAGTGCAATTTTCACCGCCTTCTCCGTCGGCAGCGCCAACGTCTCGTCCATCGAGTTCGTATGGAGCGACTGTGTCCCGCCGAGGACGGCCGCCATCGCCTGATAGGCGACGCGCACAATATTGTTCTCGGGCTGCTGCGCCGTCAGCGATACGCCCGCCGTCTGCGCGTGGCACCGCACGAGGAGCGAGCGCGCGTCCTTCGCGCCGTAGCGCTCCTTGAGTCGCTTCGCCCAGATGCGCCGCGCAGCGCGGAATTTTGCAATCTCCTCAAAGAAGTCGAGGTGCACATCCCAGAAGAACGAGAGCCGCGGCGCAAACTCATCGACGTCCATGCCGCGCGCCATGCCACGCTCGACATACTCGAAGCCGTTTGCGAGCGTGAACGCCAGCTCCTGCGCCGCCGTCGATCCGGCCTCGCGGATGTGATACCCACTAATCGAGACGGTGTTCCATTGCGGCACGTGCTTGGCGCCGTACTCCATCGTATCGACGACGATGCGCAGGCCGTGCTCCAGCGGCACGAGCCACGCATGCTGCGCTTGGAACTCCTTCAAAATATCGTTTTGTATAGTTCCGCGGAGCTGCGTCGCGGGCACCCCCTGCTTCTCCGCCGCGGCGATATAGAAAGCCCACAGAATGGCCGCGGGCCCATTGATCGTCATCGACGTGGAGACCTTGTCGAGCGGAATGCCGGCAAAGAGCGTCTCCATGTCGGCGAGCGAGCTGATCGCCACGCCGCAGCGGCCGACCTCGCCGCGCGAACGCGCGTGGTCGCTGTCGTAGCCCATCAGCGTCGGGAAGTCGAAAGCAACCGAAAGCCCCGTCTGCCCGTGCTCGAGCAAAAAGTGATATCGGGCATTGGTATCTTTCGCCGTCCCGAAGCCGGCGAACTGCCGCATCGTCCAGAGCTTCCCGCGATACAGATTCGGGTGCACGCCGCGCGTGTACGGGTACTCCCCGGGGTAGCCGAGCCGGTCGACGTAGGTCGACCCCGCCGGCGAATTCGTCGGGTCGTAGAGCACCTCGAGCGGCTCCCCCGAAAGCGAGGTGAACTCGCGCACATCGTCGCGAGTCTTCGAGCTCTGGACCTTTCGGTCGTAGGCGGCGCGGGCTGCGCCGAGCGGATCATGGGAGCCTGTAGTCATGCGGATTCGGTCGTCAGCGTTCTGCCCTACGTTAGCTCACCCAGCCCGGGGGCGCCTCACTCGACCTCCTCGCCGTCGGCTCCCTCTGCCTCGGACGCGCCCAGCAGGTAGCAGGCAAGGGGAGCAGGGATCTTCAAGACAGGCACGGGAGGAGGACCAGGAAGGTCTGTCCGCCCAACATCGTCGGCGTCGCGTGTGATCACGTAGGCTCGATGAACGGTGCGCGTTCGGCAAAGCTCCACAAGCCCCGGCATTTCTCGGAGGTCGGTATGGGACCCACGATGTTTGACTTCGACCGCAATCATCTCGGCTCCCGCCTGTGCAACAAAATCGACTTCAGCGCCCTTCTTGCCGCGCCAGTAGGAGAATTGAATCCCATCGGAGTGGTAGTGGTTTCGCATATGCATAAATACAGCTGTCTCAACGGCACGCCCAAGCTCTGCGTTGCTTGAAAGAAGATCTCGACCTCTCAACAACACACTCGGCCCGATGGCGGCATCCGCCAGGTAGATCTTTGATCCGCCGCGGAGAATCTCTTTCCCGTACCCATGGGGTCGAAGTGTATGAATGAGGTGGGCCGCTTCGAGCAGAGAGAGGAATCTCGAAACCGTCTGCTTTGGTAGCTGAAGACTCTTCACGATCTGCGTGAGATCGATGATTCCGCTGTCATGGAGGCATAAATAAACGAAGAGCTGCTCTAACTCCACAACTCTTCGCACTTGAAAGAGAGCGGTCATGTCTCTCTTGAGAATGCGATCGACGATGTCCTCTCGAAGCAACTTCTGCGCAAGGGTAATCGTGGGGATCATCGCCGTTTCGGGGAATCCCCCGCGTAGTAGATACTCTGAGAACTCGGGCTCAAGCTCTCTCACCTGTGTAGTGGCTCGGGCGAAGTCTGCCGGAGACCAGGAGAGCAGACGCACTAGGGATCGAACTTTATTGAACTTCGGACGACTCCTTTTCGTGATCAGTAAGAATTCATAGAACGAAAGTGGTGCAACCTCGATCTCATGCCACCGCCCGGCCCCAGATTCTTGGCCTTCTTCGAGCAGTGGGGTTGCGGAGCCCGTGGCTGCGATTCGACGATTTTTGACGAAATCGACCTGATGTTTGATCCAAACCTGCCAGTCGCGAACTGCGTGAACCTCGTCGAGAAGTACGAACTCGGGCCCGTCAGCCGCAGGCTCGGATTCGCGCCACAGGCGAGTAAGCCGATCGAGTCCTTCGAGCTTCAAGATCGGATGGTCGAGCGTCAGGTAGAGGATGTTGGATGGAGGTGTTCCTTGGGACAGGAGCTTCTGGATGAGCTGCAGAAGGAGCGTTGTCTTCCCAACTCGCCGAGCGCCGGTGAGTAGCAACGCCCGAGCCGATGGCGGGGCCTCGAGCCAACGGAAGACCTTCTTGAAGACTGGCCGCCGCCAATGGGGCAGGTCGGGAATCGCGGATCCCGTCCACCAGGGGTTGAATTGGCGAAGGACAGCCCGGACCTCGGCTTTCGAGAGTTCCATGGCGTGAGGATAGCCCCGCCGGCTGAAATAAGGTAAGTATACTTACCTTATTTCAGCGGTTTAAGGTAAGTACGCCTTCAAAACCGACCGATCTGGCCCTTCAGCCGGCGCAGCGCCTCGCGGGCGACCGTGGCGGGGGCCACCTGGCGGCGAATCTCGCCGTCGATCCAGATCCCAAAGCCGAGTTCCTCGAGGATGAGTCCGCGGAGTTCCTCCTCGAGGTCGCGGCGGACCTGCTCGACCCGCCGGCCGTGCCGGCGCTCCGCCAGCAGCCCCTTCTCCTCCTGAAACTGGCGGTGGCGGTCGATGGCGGCGCCGAGCTCGTCGATGCCGCGGCGCTCGCTCGCGACCACCTGCACGACCGGCGGCACCCAGCCATGGCGCGCCCCGCGCAGCTCGAGCATTTGTTGGATGTCGTCGACGAGGCGGTCGACGCCCGGCTGGTCGGCTTTGTTTGCCACAAAGACATCGGCGATCTCCATGAGCCCCGCCTTCATCGCCTGCACGCCATCGCCGCCGCCCGGGTAGAGCACCACCAGAACGGTGTCGGACGCCGAGACAATGTCGTGCTCCGCCTGCCCAACACCAACCGTCTCCAGCAGCACGCGCCCGAACCCGAAGGCATCGAGCAGGTCGGCGGCGTCGATGGTCGCCCGCGCGAGCCCGCCGAGCGAGCCGCGCGTCGCCATCGATCTCACAAATACGCTCGTGTCTTCCTCGGCGCTGCGCATCCGGATCCGATCACCCAGCAGCGCGCCGCCTGTGTAGGGGCTCGACGGGTCGACCGCCAGGATCGCCACCTGGTCGCCGCGGCGGCGGTAGCCGGCCGCGAGCCCATCCACGAGCGTCGACTTGCCGGCGCCGGGCGGCCCCGTGATTCCGAGCCGATAGGCGCGGCCGACCCGCGCAAAGAGCTGGTCGACCGCCGCGAGAAACTCCGGCTCACGGTACTCCGCGCGCGTGATCAGCCGCGCAAGGGCGGCGCGGTCGCCCTGGAGGAAACGTTCGAGAAGCGAGGCCACGGTGGTGGAGGAATGGCCCACCAACCTAGCAGGCGGACGACGAAGCCCGCCCTTTTCGATCGGCTCCGCTACGGGATCGCGACCTCGAAGTCACCGCTGGCGAGGACGATCGTGTCGGGGCCCGCGCCCTGGACGCGCGGCATCGTCGCGGTGCAGGTGCCCTTGAGGCGCCCGCCGCTCGCCGAGGTGAGCGTAATGGTGAACATTCCGTTGCCGGGCGAAGCGCGCCAGATGTTTACATTTCCTCCGTCGAGCGTCGCGAGCTCGACCAGCGCGTCGGCCGTCCCTTCGACGTTCGCGGGAAACGGACCGTTCACGAGATCATAGGTGAACCGAACGTTGATCTCCTTGAAGGGAGAGCTCACCTGGCCTTGCACCACAAAAGGAGGATTGGGACCCGCCTGGAGCGTGGCGCCGCCGGGCTCGGCGGCAAAATTCACGCCGTCGAGAAGCGCCGTAAAGTGAATTTGACCGGAGCCGGATCCGCCGGAGGCGAGAATTGTAAAGGTGCCGCCGCTCGTGCTCCCGATCGTATTCTTGACAGTAATCTCGTAGGAGCCCGCAGCGGCTTTGGGCACCTCCACGACGATCGAGATATTCGACCACGAGACCACCTTGGAGGCCTTCGTTCCGAACTTCACAGTTCCTTTCTTCGTTCCGAGGAACGTGCCCGTGAGAGTCAGCTGCGCTTTTGCGGCGGCCGACGCCGTGCTGAGCGACGCGATGCTCGGCGCAACAATCGCGAGCGCGCCCGCGAGCTGTGCCGACGATTG
This sequence comes from Planctomycetota bacterium, assembly GCA_016792805.1. GTDB lineage: Bacteria > Planctomycetota > UBA1135 > UBA1135 > JACQFD01 > JAEUHX01. The sequence continues at coordinate 117,107 of JAEUHX010000022.1, read as the reverse complement.
TTGAACCTTCCCGTTGAGTGTGTAGGTGCCGGCTGTCGCGGCGGCGTTCAAGGCCGCGATGGCCTGCGTCTCCGTGAAGCTCAGGACTTTGAGCGGCGTCTTCTTCGTCGAGCCGTCCTGCGTCAGGAACAGCACGGGCTTCTTCACAAATCCAGTTCCCTGGATTGTGAGCTCGAGGCCCGTCGTAGTCTGGTTCGGGGTGACGCTCGAGAGCGTCACTTGCGCCAGCCCGGGACGAGCGAGGAGCGCCAAGAGCGAGAGAAGGAGCGTGAGGAGGGTGCCGAGGCGGACTGCTGATTGGGACATGGGAGTCCGAGAGGAGATCACCGCCTGCACGATCGAGCAATGTCGCTGCGCGGGGGTTGCGGCTCCCATTGGACAATGGTCAAGCCGATTCGGCCGAGCGCGCCGCGTGCATGGCGTTTTCGGCGGCGTATCCTCCGCCACCATGCTGGCCCCGTTGATTCCGGACGACCCCGCCTCGGTGACGAAGGCGGCTTCGGAGGCCGAACTCGACGCGACGGGGCTCTCGCTCGCCTCGCTCACCTATCTGCGCCGAACGCCGCTCGCGCTCCGCAAGGGTCTCGGCCAGTACATGACCCCGATTCACCTTCGGAGGGAGCTGCTAAGGCATGTGCGGCTCGAGCCGGGCGCGCGCGTGCTCGATCCCGGCGTGGGCACGGGGGAGTTCCTTGCGACCATCGCCGAGCTGGAGCCGGCGGCGCAGCTCTTCGGATGGGATTGTGACGGCGGCATCCTCGACACCGCGCGGATCGTGGCGCCGTCGGCATGTCTCGAGCAGCGCGACGCGCTCGATCCCTACGACGGCGAGCCCTTCGATCTCGTGGTGGGCAATCCGCCTTATTTCGAGCTGCCGGCGAGGTCGGACGTGCCGCGGCGGTACGGCGACGTCGTGAGCGGCCGGCCGAACATTTTTGCAATGTTTCTAAAGGCAGGCCTCGGACTGCTGCGTGAAGGCGGCACGCTCGCATTTGTAGTGCCTCCGTCGATGAACAACGGGGCCTACTTTCGCGCCCTGCGCCGGTACCTGGTTTCCAAGGCCTCGATCGAGCACCTCAAGATTCATGAGGGCGTCCGCCTGTTTCGAGGCGCCCAGCAGGCCGTGCAGATCCTCGTGCTGCGCAAACGGCCCTGCGACGGCAAGTATGTATTCCGCAGGCCGCTCGGCTCGGGCGCTGCGGCACGCGAGCATGTGGTTCTTAGTGAGAATCCTGCGGCTCTCGAGAGCGAGTTCGTCGGGCGTCGCACGCTGCACGAACTCGGATACCGCGCATTGACGGGCCGCTGCGTCTGGAACCAGTGCCGCGACGTGCTCTCCGAGGAACCTTCGGAGGGAACCGTTCGGCTTTTGTGGGCTCACCACGTAGGCGACGGCGTGCTGCTTGAGGAGCGCAAGCCGGGGAAGCCGCATTTCCTTCGCGACGAAAGGCCGCTCCTCGGTCCAGCCATTGTGGTGAATCGCATTATTGGTGTAGTCGGTTCGGGCCGCCTGCGCGCAGCACTCGTACCCGAGGGTTTCCCATTCGTGGCGGAGAACCATGTGAACGTGATCGTGCGACGCGAGGATGCGCCGGACGCGGCGCCCTGGCAGGACGTGCTCGCTGCGCTTCGCCGTCCCGAGGCAAATGTGCGCGCGCGGCGGATCGCCGGAAACACTCAATTCTCGGCAACCGAGCTCACCTATCTTCTGCCGCTCGACTGCTGAGCGCTCCATCCCAGAGTTCCGTGGCACAGGAAACGCGCGTATTCGAAGTGGAGGCCCGCGATCACGCTCGGCTTCGTTCCGAGCTGGAGGCCGCCGGACTGCAATCGCGCTCCGTGCCACACGCGATCTTCTCCTTTGCCAGCAAGGAGGCCACGGCAACTCTTTACAAAAGTGGGAAGCTCGTGGTGCAGGGGCCGGAGATCGCGATGCTCCTGGAGCGCCTCTTCCCCGGCGCGAGCGGCCCCGTCAACAGCGCCGATTTGGAAGATCGCCTCGGGTCTGACGAGGTCGGGAAAGGTGACTATTTCGGTCCGGTCGTCGTCGCGTGCGCCTACGTGCCGCCGGAGGAGCGAGAGCGCGCACGCAAGCTCGGCGTGACCGATTCCAAGAATCTCGCCGACGACTCGATCCTCCGAATCGCCGGGGCGATCTCACATTTCGTCCCGTACGAGCTGATCTCGCTTCCGCCGAGCGAATACAACCGCCGCTGGGAGTCGCTCCGCAATATCAATCATCTGCTCGCAGAGTTGCACGCGGAGGCGATGGTGAAGCTGGCCGCGCGGCTCGGGAAGCGAGAGGTGCTGCTCGACAAGTTTGCCGACCCAACGCGGCTGCGGATCGAGGTCTCGAAGCTCGGCTCCGACCTCGACGTCGTCGCACGCACCAAGGCGGAAGCCAACGTCTCCGTGGCGGCAGCCTCGATTCTCGCGCGCGAGGCATTCCTCGAAGGCCTCAAATCTCTTTCCGACGAGGCCGGCCTCGACCTGCCCAAGGGCGCGAGCGACCTCGTGGTCACCGCCGCGCGCAAGCTCGTGCGGATCCACGGGCCGGCCAAGCTTTCACAATTCGCAAAAGTTCACTTCCGTACCACCGAGCGCGTGCTCGGCAACCTCCCCTTCTCGCCATGAAGCTCTCCTTCTACGGCGCGGCGCGCACGGTCACCGGCTCGCTGCACTACATCGACGCCGGCGGCAGCACCGTGATCCTCGACTGCGGGATGTACCAAGGACCGCGGCTCGAGTCTCACGAACGCAATAAGAAAATGCCGGAGAAGGCGGTGAATGCCGCCGCGTGCCTGCTGTCTCATGCACATATCGATCACAGTGGCAGCATCCCCTACTTGGTGAAGCGCGGATTCCGAGGCTCAATTTTCTGCACGCGTGCCACTGCGGATCTATTGCGTGTCATGCTGCTCGACTCGGCGAATATCCAGCAGCGTGATCTCGAATTTCTGCAGCGGCGTGGCGTGCCCGCCGTGGAGCCGATTTATGACATCGACGACGTCGAAGAGGCGCTCAAGCGGCTCGTCCCGGTGCGCTACGGCTCCTGGTTCGAGGCAGCTCCGGGAATCCGGGCGAAGTTCCTCGATGCGGGCCACATCCTTGGAAGCGCGGTCACGCTCGTCGAGGCCACCGAGGGATCGATGACCCGCAATATTTGCTTCACGGGCGACCTCGGGCGGCGCGGCATGCCGATTCTGCGGGATCCGGAAGCGCTCCCTGCTTGCGACGTCGTTCTCACAGAAAGCACCTATGGCGACCGGACCCATCCGAGCGGCCAGGAGACCGAGGCGACGTTGGCCGCGATCCTGCGCGATCAGGCGGCGCGCCGCGGGCCGATCATCGTGCCTGCCTTCAGCCTCGGGCGCACACAAAACCTCATCTATGCGCTGTATCAAATTTTCAAGCGCGGCGATGCGCCGCGCATGCCGGTATTCGTCGACTCCCCGCTCTCCTCGAAAGTTACCAAGATTGTCTCCCAGCACCGCGATTGCTTCGACGATGAGGCGCTTGCCGTGCTCGGAGCCGACGGAGCTCCCTTCTACTTCCCCGAGATCCGCTACATCGAAGGCGTCGACGAATCGAAAGAACTCAATGATCGCAGCGGCGCGTTCCTCGTCCTGAGCGCCTCAGGAATGTGTGAGAATGGACGGATTCTTCACCACTTGAAGAATCATATTTACAAACCGAACGCGATGGTGCTTCTGGTGGGCTATCAGGCCCAAGGCACGCTCGGCCGGCGCCTGCACGACGGCGCCCAGCTCGTCCGGATCTACGGCGAGGAGATTGAGGTGAAGGCCCGCGTGCAGGTGCTGCCTGCCATGAGCGCCCATGCGGACCGCAATGATTTGATGCATTACCTCTCTCCCGTGGCACGCTCCTGTGGGCAAATTTTTGTGGTGCACGGCGAGCCCAGCGCGGCGGTCTCCCTCGGAGACGCGATGCGCGGCATGGGCTGCGCACAGGTCGAAGTACCCAATCCCGGCGACTCGTTCGACGTCGTGTGAGGTCGCTGTGCAATTCTGGAAAATGGAGGCGGCGGGCAATGACTATGTGGTGGTTCCCGAGGGAGAGCTGCCCCCGGGCGCTCCGCTGCCGGAGATCGCCCGCCGCGTGAGCCGACGACGCACCGGCGTGGGCGGCGATGGGCTCATCGTTGTGCGTCCCCAGCCCGGTGCCGACGGGCGCATGGAGATGTACAATTCTGACGGCTCCCGTTCTGCGATGTGCGGCAATGGGCTGCGGCAGGTGGCTCTCTTTCTGGTGCTTCGGCCCGACAAGGGCCCGGCATCTGCGCCTGGCGGCTCTGTGGATCTGCGCGTCGCAAGCGACTCCGGACTTCACTATGCACGCGTCGGCCTCGAGGGCTCGCGGCGCGCACAGGTGAGTATCGAGGTCGGCACGCCGAGGCTCGAGGCTTCTGCTGTTCCTCTTCGCGCCGCGGCCGAGAGCCGGAATGGAATATTACACATTCCAACGGACGGCGGCCCCGGCTTTGCTCTGTCGATGGGGAATCCCCACTGTGTACTTTTTGTCGAGGACGTCGACGCTGCACCAGTTGCGAGCCTCGGCCCGAAGCTGGAGTTCGACCCCCGATTTCCCGATCGCACGAACGTTGAGTTCGTACAAATCATCGACCGCGGCCGCATGCGCGAACGAACGTGGGAGCGCGGCGCCGGGGAAACCGACTCCTGCGGCTCAGGCGCCTGCGCGAGCGTCGTCGCTGCGGCGCTCCTCGGCCGCACCGACCGGCGAGTCCTCGTCGAGCAGCGCGGCGGCGCCGTCGAAGTGAGATGGAACCCGAGCGGAGTCGTCGAGCTGGCCGGCCCCGTCTCGATTGCCTTCTCGGGCGTCTGGGAAGCAAACGCTACTTAAGCAGACTGCGCGCGATCACGAGGCGCTGGATGTCTGTAACACCCTCGTAGATCTCCGTGATGCGCGCGTCGCGGAAGAAGCGCTCCACCGGGAAGTCCTTGGTGTAGCCCGCGCCGCCATGGATCTGCACCGCCTCATCGGCGGCGCGGTTGCAAGCGCGCGACGCAAAGCTCTTGGCCATGGCCGCTTCGCGGGAGCAGGGCACGGCGCGATCGCGCATCACGGCTGCGCGATGAGTCAGCATGCGAGCAGCATCGAGGTCGGTGGCCATGTCGGCGATCTTCCACTGGATCGCCTGAAACTCAGCAATGGGCTGCCCGAATTGTTGTCTCTCCTTCGCATATTTGATGGAGGCATCGAGGCAGGCGCGATGGATCCCGAGCGACTGCGACGCGATTCCGATGCGTCCGCCGTCGAGCGTGTCCATCGCAACCTTGAAGCCGCCGTTCAGCTCGCCGAGGAGATTCTCGTCCGGCACCTCCAGGTCTTCGCAGTGGATCTCGACAGTCGACGAAGAGCGAAGGCCACATTTCTCCTCCACCTTGCCGACCTTGAAGCCCTTCCAGCCGGTCTCGACGATGAACGCCGAGATGCCCTTGGCCTTCGGTGCCGCAGAGTCGGTGCGCGCAAAGACCACCATGAGTCCAGCACGGTCACCCGATGTGATCCAAATCTTCGTCCCGTTCAGCACCCACCGATCGCTCCGCTTTTCCGCCTTCAAGCGAAGATTGGCAGAATCGCTGCCCGCGTCCGGCTCGGTGAGCGCGTAGGCACCCAGAAGTTCACCTTTTGCCAGCCGGGGCAAGTAGCGCGACTTCTGGTCGTGCGACCCAAATCGGCTGATCGGCGATGCGCACAACGAATTGTGAACCGAGAGCGTTACGCCGACCGACGCGTCAAAATAATTTATCTCTTCGAGCACGACGGAAAGCGCCAGATTTCCGATCGCTGTGCCGCCGTAGGCCTCGGGAATCAGCATCCCCATGAGCTCCGCCTCGGCGAGCTTCTTCATGATCTCGGCCGGGAATGCGTGGTCGTGATCGCGCTTGGCGGCCGTCGGCAGGATCTCCCGCTCGCCGATCTCGCGCACAGCGTCGCGCAGCAGGAGGACTTCCTCGGACAGATCAAAGGACGGCGTGGTGTACTCAATAACCGACATGGGTTCGCGAGGGTCGAGCTTGAATGGTTGAGAAGTTCTTACTGAAACAAGGCCCCTTGGAGCCGCCTGGCTATTTCGGCGTTCCCGAGGAGTAATCATAAAAGCCGCGCCCGGATTTCCTTCCGAGGAGGCCCGCCGCCACCATCCTCTTCAGGAGCGGACAGGGGCGGTACTTGGGATCTCCGAAGCCGTCATGGAGGACGTTGAGGATCGAGAGGCAGGTGTCGAGGCCGATCAAGTCGGCGAGCGCGAGCGGCCCCATTGGGTGATTCATCCCGAGCTTCATCACCGTGTCGATCGCATCGCGCGCCGCCACGCCCTCCATGAGGCAATAAACAGCCTCATTGATCATCGGCATGAGCACGCGGTTGCTCACAAATCCAGGAAAGTCGCGCGCCTCTGCGGGTGTCTTCCCAAGGAACTCGACGGCCGAGAGCACTTTCGCCGTCGTCTCGTCGCTCGTTTCCTGGCCCCGGATCACTTCCACGAGCTGCATCACGGGCACGGGATTCATGAAGTGCATTCCGATCACGAGCTTCGGACGCTTCGTCACAGCGCCGAGCGTCGTGATGGAGATCGACGATGTGTTCGACGCAAGAATGGCCGTCGGCCCGGTTACCGCGTCGAGCTGCGCGAAGCACTCTCTCTTGACCGGCTCATTCTCCGTAATCGCCTCGACAACCAGATCGCACGCGGCGAAATCCTCATATCGAGTCGAGCCCGTCACACGCGCGAGCGTCTTGTCGGCATCGTCCTGAGTAAGCGCCCCTTTCTTGACGATGCGCGCGAGCGAACCTTCGATGGTCTTGCGCCCGCGAGCGACGAATTCATCTTTTGCGTCGACGAGCACCACGGGAACGCCCTTGGCCGCGAAGACCTGCGCAATGCCAGAGCCCATCTGCCCCGCGCCGACGACACCAACATTCTGAAACATGGGATTTCTGTAAGCTCGTGAGATCTTTGTCTTCTGGTCTTCGGATCAGGCGCGCTCGACCGAGAGAGCGACCGCATTGCCGCCGCCGAGGCAGAGCGACGCGAGACCGCGCTTCTTGCCCATGTCCTCCATGGCGTGCAGCAGCGTCACGAGGATGCGCGCGCCGGAGGCGCCGATCGGGTGTCCGAGGGCGACGGCTCCGCCGCGCACGTTCACTTTTGCAGGATCGAGTTCGAGCACCTTGCGAAGCGCGCAGGCCGCCGAGGAGAACGCTTCATTGATCTCGATGAGATCGAAGGCGCCGACCGCAGACCCGGTCTTATCGCACAATTTCTTGATTGCCACTTCGGGCGCCATCATCACCCATTCCGGTGCGAGACCGCCGGTCGCATAGCCCGTGATGCGGGCGATCGGCTTCAGTCCGAGCTGCTGCGCGCGAACGTCGCTCATCACAACGAGCGCAGCGGCGCCGTCGTTGATTGTCGAAGCGTTGCCGGCTGTAACAGTTCCATTCTCCTTGCGGAATGCAGGCTTCAGCTTCGCCAGCGATTCCGCCGTCGAGTCGGCGCGCGGCCCCTCGTCCTTTTTCACGACGATCGCCTCGCCCTTCTTCTGTGGAATGGTAACAGCGGCAATTTCGCGGTCGAAGGCGCCTGCGCCCCAGGCGGAGACCGCACGGCGGTGGGATTCGGCTGCGAACTTATCTTGGTCTTCGCGCGTAATGCCGTGCTTCTCGGCGGCCTTCTCGCCCGTCTCGCCCATGTGAAAATTATTGTAAATATCCCACAAGCCGTCGTGCACCATCGAATCCAGCAGCTGGGCGTGTCCGAGGCGGGCGCCCTCGCGCGCCGAAGGCATCAAATACGGAGCGTTGGTCATCGACTCCATGCCGCCCGCCACAATGCAGTGGGCATCGCCCGCGCGAATCGCCTGCGCCGCGAGCATCACCGACTTCAGTCCGGACCCGCAGACTTTGTTGACCGTGAACGCGCCGACCGAATCGGGGATTCCTGCGCCGCGCAGAGCCTGCCGCGCCGGGTTCTGTCCTATGCCCGCCTGCAGCACATTTCCCATGATCACCTCGTCGACCGCCGAGGGCTCGACACGGGCGCGCCGAAGCGCCTCCTGAATGGCGATCGCGCCGAGCTGCGGAGCGCGCAGCGACGCGAGTGCGCCCTGAAACTTCCCAATCGGGGTACGGCACGCAGAAACGATGACGGCTTCGGGCATGGGATTCGGGGTTGAGAAGGAGTGTCGAAGAATAAGGGACCGCGCGCGGGTGCGCAGCGCGCGCGGAGCCTCGCCGTGGGTCGTCGTGGGGCCCGCAGCCGACAGCGATCGATGTCTTGACAGGAATTCCTGTCGGTGCGAGGCTTCTCTCCGTCGCTCGATGTCGGCCCAGCCCCTCCACCTCTTCGAAGACCCGCGCCTCGCGGCGCGCGCGCTCCATCCGACGCGCCTGCGCATCCTCGAAGCGCTCCGCGAGCCCGGCTCCGCGTCGAGCCTGGCGCGGCAGTTCGGGCTGCCGCGCCAGCGCGTGCGCTACCACCTGCACGAGCTCGAGAAGCAGGGGCTCGTCGAGCCGGTCGAGGAGCGCCGTCGCGGAAATTGCGTCGAGCGCGTGGTGCGCGCCCGCGCGAGCCACTACTTGGTGAACCCCGAGGCCCTCGGCGGCCTCGCCGCTGATCCGAGCCAGATCGCCGACCGGTTCTCGTCGACCTACCTCGTCGCCGTCGCCTCCCAAACAATCCGGGAAGTGGCGAGCTTGCGCGCGCGCGCAGCAGCGGCCGGGAAGCCGCTCGCCACGCTGACTCTGCACTTCGACATCCGGTTCGCGAGCGCGGCCCAGCGCAACGCGTTCGCACAAGAGGTCTCCCAGGAGATGGAACGGCTCGTCGCGAAGTACCACGACGAGAAGACGCCCGGCGGCCGCACCTTCCGCTTCGCCTTCGCTGGCTATCCCGCCTCGACGCCGACGCCGCCGCAAGGGCCGGTCGAAGCGTCGAAGTTTTCTGTGGAATCGGCGGCCGCACGTTCGCGCCGCAAAGACCATAAATAGGCCGAGCACTTTTTGTTGATCTTCCCATGCTGAATGACCCCGAAGAATCGCACGTCCGCAGCCACGAAGTGTTCGTCGAGGTGGATGCCTCGCGGGAAGCCGTCTGGAAAGCCGTTGCCGATGCCGAGGAGCTGAAGCGCTGGTTCCCGCTCGATGCGCGTATCCGCCCCGGCAAGGGCGGCTCACTCTGGCTGGCGTGGGGCCCCGGATTCGAGATGGAGCAGCCCATCACAGAATGGACCGAAGGCAAACATTACCGCTGCGAAAGCCCTGCCGAGGGAAACAACGGCCGCAAGATCGCCGTCGATTATTACATCGAGACGCGCAGCGGAAAGACGGTCCTCCGAATTGTGACGTCCTTCTTCGGCAGCGGATCCTGGGACGACGAGTTCGACGGAATGCAGCTCGGCTGGAGCTGGTTCGTTCAGGCGCTTCGACATGCGCTCGACCGCCGCGGCGGGCTGGTGCGCTGCGCGACGTGGCTTGGAACTATGGAGCCGCAGGGGCGCCCTGCGGCGTGGAGCAAGCTCACAGGTCCGACCGGATTCCCGGGCGATAGCGCGCGCGAGTCGGCCATGAAGCCCGGCGCGCCGTTCGAAGTGACGCTCGGCGACGACACGCGCCTGCGAGGAAAGTTACTCATCCACAAGCCCGGCTGCGGGTTCGGCGGCGTACTCGAGTCCCACGACGAGGCGCTCTTCTTCCTCGAGGTGGGGCCGTGCGGCGAAGCGGCGATGCCGTCGGTGTTGGTGTCGACTTTTGGAAAGCCGCAGCCGGCGCTGCACGCGGCGGTCGCCGCAACATTCCGCCGCGCTTACCCGGACGCCGCCTTCGGCGCGGAGCAAGTGTTGAATCGCGGCTAGTGTAAACTTTCGTTACTCGAGCGTGGCGTGGCGCGCGCGCATCGACGCTTCGTCGACGCGCAGCCGCGCCATGAGCTCCGCCACGAGCCCGTCGAAGAGCAGGCCGAGGGCCAGCTCGAAGACGGTGCCGAGCGGCCCCGCGGCAGCGGCGGCACCCACGGGGAGACCGAGCACATGCGCGGCAACCGGCCACGCGGCCGCGCGCTCGGGTTGCGTGATCACCCAGACGGGAATCGCACGCGCGAGGGCGCCGCGGCCGATCGCAACCGTAGTGGCGGTTTCCGACGAGGCCGTGCAGACCAGCACGAGGTCGCGCGATTTCGGTGCCGGCGTGGCCGCCTCGCCGGCGGCGTAGGCATCTTTCCCGAGGTGGCGCAGGCGGATCACGAAGGCGCGCGCCACGAGCCCCGTCCGTCCCGCGCCGACGACAAAGACGCGCGGCGCGGCGGCAATCGCTTCGACGAGCTCTGCCGCACGCACGGGATCGACGGAGAGCGCGGCTCCCTGGGCCGCAGCGACGAGAGGTCGGATCGAGTCGAGCACCGGATTAGCCTACCTGCCAGTGCCGAGGAACCTCGCTGGCGTGCCCGTCTGCGCCCGGAAATCGTTGCCCAGGGCCTGCGCGGGGAGCGCCGCGCGGAGTCCTGTCGTAGGCTTTTCACCATGTCCGGGAGCGCCGCCTCTCCGAGCCGCACCTTCGAGGACCTCTATCCCGAGGCCGCGCCGGCTTTGTATGCGTGGGTGGCGCTCCGCATTCGCGCGCCGCTTCGAACGCGCCTCGATCCCGAAGATGTGTTGCAAGAAGTCTGTTTTCGGGCATGGCGCGCTTTTGGTGATTTCGACCCGGCCATCGCGCCGTTTCGGGCGTGGATCTTTGGGATCGCCCATCACGTACTCCAGGAGGCGTTTCGCACTCTCGCGCGCGATCCGCGGGCAGGGGCGACCCACTCGGCCGTGTCGGCGGCTCTGCGCGAGGCTCCTGCGCGATCGACCACCGTGAGCCGCCGCGTGGCGCGCGATGAAGCGATCCAACAATTCCTAGCTCGAGTCGAGCGGTTCGACGAGAGCGACCGAAAGTTACTGATGCTGCGCGGGCTCGAAGGGCTTTCCCATGCCGAAGTGGCCGACGCCCTGGAGCTCTCCCCGCAGGCGGCCGCCAAACGCTGGCAGCGCCTTCGTGATTCGCTGGCGGAAGATACTGTTGCGGTATCGCTCTTGGCGTCGTGATGACGCAGGCCGAGAGCTCACAGATCGAGCTTCCGGCTAGGCCGAATCCCGAGCGTTTGCGTGCGCGCCGTGGGAGGGACGGCACCGCGGCGGCCGGAGCGTGCGTTCGCCGATGTATTTGCGAAATCGCTACCGCGAATAAGCCGGTATTGGAAATCGCCGGGGCGGAATCCGTCGCCCGGGCGCGCCGGGTGATCTGTGAAATCCTCCCAAGTGTCTCGCACCCATTCGGAGAGGTTGCCGCCCATGTCGTGCAGCCCGAACGGATTCGGTGCCAAGCTCCCGACCGGAGCGCTTGTCGTGAATCCGTCGTTCAGCTCCGGCTCGTAACGCCAATTATCTGCTCCGCCGTTCTCGAGAGCGTACTTATCTCCGAGATTCTCCTTTCCCTGGAGGCAAAGCTTCTCATTGCCGCACCACCACACCGAGGCCGTGCCCGCACGGTACGCGCGCTCCCACTGCACTTCTGTGGGAATCAGCAGCCCGAGCCGCCGCAGCTCCTCCGTGCAGTCATCCCAGCTCACCTGCTCGATCGGCATCCGCAGCGGATCCTGCGCATAAACGCCGAGCCGCTCCCCCTTTCGGTCGGCCGGATTGTTCCCGCGGGCTCGAAACCACTGCCCCTGCGTCATCTCATATTTCGAAATGAAGTACGGATCGAGCGCCACCTCGTGGGACGGACCTTCATATTTCCGGTAGCCCGGATCCACGTGTGGCGAGCCCTCCGGACACTCCGGCGTCGGTGGGTCGATGCCGACGCGCACCGTGCCGCCGGGAACCAGCACGAGCACCAATCCGTGGTCGCCCGTCATCTGTATTTTTCCCTGTGCATCACGCTCCGGCACGTTTCCCGTCTCGAGATGCACAAATTCCTGAAGCCCCGACAGCGGATCGGCTCCGAGTGGAATCAATCCGACCTGCGGCGTCAGCGTGAGCCCGGCAAACCGCGGATCCTTCGCAACCTCTTTCGCAGCGCGAGCCCACAAATCAGAGACGCTCTCTATGGTGGCTTTCTCGACGGAGAGCGCGAAGGCGCGCCGCCTCTCCACGCGCGCAACGGTCTCTTGGAACCTCTCAAGCGCCGCGACAAGCTGCGCGAGCTGCTCTTTCCACCACTGATCGGGCGCCCCGTCGATATCGGGCAGGCCGCCGGCCGGCGCGCTCGAAGTCCGCTCGCTGAGCCGTGCCAGCGTGCGGCGATGCTCCGGCAGTCGCGCGCTCAGCGCCGCCGCGCGCCGAAGCCACTCATCCATCCCCTCCGGCCCGGCCACGGTTGCGGGAATGCTCGGGTAGAGCCTCTCCTCGTGACGCAACAATTCTGCCAGCAGCCGCGCATCGGCGAGGCGATTCACCTCACCGAGCGCGCGCTTCGTCTGCGCGAGGAGAATGGAAGTGACCGTCACTCCGCCGGCTAAGATCAATAATGTCGCGCCCAAGCTCGCAGCGAGTGCGGGCTGTCGCGCTGCCCATCGAGCCAGCCGCGTCGCTGGCCCCGCGGGCACGGCGAGAATCGGCTCGCTCGCGCGAAACCGGCGCAGATCTTCGGCGAGTTCCTCGGCCGACCGATAGCGCCGCGCCGGGTCCTTCTCGAGCGCGACGGCGACAATCGTCGCCAGGTCCCGCGGCACCGCAGAATTGACTTTTCGAACGTCGCCCGGCTCGTCGTGAAGAATGGCGCGCACCACCGCGTCGCGCGTAGGCCCTTCGAACGGTCGCCGCAGCGTGAGGCATTCCCACAGAGTCACGCCGAGAGCCCACACATCGGTTCGCGCATCGATGGGACCGTGCTTCGCGTCGAGCTGCTCGGGCGCCATGTACGCCGGAGTTCCGACGACGTCGCCAGGATTTGTAAGCGCAGGCAGGCTGCTGTCCTCGTCGCGGGCGAGTCCAAAATCAAGAATCACCGGCTCGCGCGCCGGCGTCACCATGATGTTTGCCGGCTTCAGATCGCGATGGAGAATCCCCGCGCTGTGCGCAGCGTGCAAAGCGCGTGACGCCAGCTCGATCAGCTCCGCTCGGCGCAGCATCTCCTCCCGCGAGCTCGGAAGCGCTCCGCCGTCGCGTGAAGCCTCGGCCAGCAGGCGTGCGAGCGTCTCTCCTTCCACAAATCGCATTGCCAGAAATGCGATATTGCGTCCATTCGCACCAGTTGCGGAGCCCGCTTCATACAGTCCACAAATACCGGGATGGTCAAGCCGCGCGAGCGCGGCCGCCTCGCGGTCGAGGCGCATCCGAGTCACACCGGGCAGCACACGCCACGAATCCTCGAGCACTTTCAGCGCAACGCGTCGGCGCAGGCGCGTGTCTTCGGCGAGGTAGACGACTCCCTGCCCACCGCGGCCAAGCTCCTGAATCAGCCGGTAGGGGCCGATGTGATCGCCGGCCTCCGCGGGCGCCGGAGCGCCGATGGCTGGAATCTCCGTGAGCTGCCCGTGCTCGCGCCGAATCCGATCCGCGAAGCGCGGGAAGAGGGCGGCGTACTCGTCGGCAGAGCGCTGCTTCCCTTCGATTCGGTCTGACGCCAACAACTCGAGGAACTCGAGCACGGCGCGCTCCTCGGGGTCGCGGCGGGATCCGGCGGACGTGGGGTTCTCCACGGGGTGACCGTAGCCCGCCTCGAAATAGCTGTCCAATCCGACGGGCGGGCCGCCAAGCGCCGTCCATGCTGTATCACCATCTGCCTCCTCTCCGATTCGCTGGGCTGCCCCTCGCTGCGGCGCTCGCCGTGCCGTGCTTCGCCCAAGAGCATTTCCCGCTCCGCCAGTATCCGGGCTCTGGAGGCGGTGACCTCCGCTCCATCTGCTCCGCCGACTTCGATGGCGACGGGCTCGCCGATATCGCCGTCGCCGGCGGAATCAGCCAGAGCTTCGATGTGTATTTCGGTCAACCCGACGGCTCCTTACTTTTCTCCACGGCGGTTCCCTCCAACTCGGGAGGCGACGTCACCTGGATAACCACCGGAGATTTCGACGCCGACGGCATGCCAGACCTCGCCATCTCGGTGCACTCCTCGGACGTCGTCGAGATCCTGCTGAACGACGGCACAGGAACTTTTAACTTCTCAAGCAGCCAAAGCACCGGCTGGGAGCCTTCTCGAGTCTTCGCTGGGAAGTTTGATGCCCTGGACAATTTTGCTGATCTCGCAGTTCTTTGTCCTGGCACGGAGGAGATCTTCATTTTCCGCGGAGACGGCGCGGGCGGATTCCTCTCGTCGTGGTCGACGCAACCGTTCGGGGGATTCGGCTCGGCGTATCTTTCGGACCTCGCGGTGGGGTTCCTAAACGGCGACTCGCTCCTCGACGTGGCGATCGCCGACCGGCAGGGGGATCGCGTCTGGTTTGCGAAGAGTGATGGATTTGGCGGATTGACCTTCACTTATGAGCTCACGCTTCCCTCCGGCGCCATTGCGGTCGGCGTGGCGCTCGGGGACCTCAACGGCGACGGCAAGAGCGATCTCGCCGTTCTCGAGGAAGGACTCGCGCAAACGGAGGTCTACCTCGGGCTTGGCAACGGATCGTTCAACCCGGTTTCTCCCGCCAAGCGCGCCGATGGGCCGATGTCGGGAGGACTTTGTGTGCGAATTCGCGATTACAACAATGACGGACGCGGCGATTTCGCCGTCGGATTCGCGGAGTGGACGGGACGCTCTCTGCAGGTCGCCTACCAAAGCTCGTTTACGTTTGGCTTCGGATATGAGGTGAATCCAGGGTTTGAGCTCTACCTGCCTGCTGGAACGAATGTGAATGACTTCGTCCTCGCCGACATCGACGGCGACGGCGACGGCGATTTTGTGGTGCCGTCTGGGACTGGAGACAGCGGCGTAACTGTTGCGCTCGCGCTGTCACAGGGGAATTACGAGGTCCCCGCAAGCTTCTACGCCTCGCCCGTGACGAGCGCAGCGGTGCTCGCGGACCTGAACGGTGACGGCCGCTGTGACGTGGCTTCGTCGGATGAGTTCGGCCGAATTCTCATGTCGTACGACTACGATCAGTATCCTTGGGGATATGTGGCGTCGACGCTCTTCGACGCGCCCTCCGTGACCGGCTCGCCGCGTCACATGGAGCCCGGCGACTTCGATCTCGATGGCCGGCCGGACCTCGTGACGTCGAACGACGATGGAAAGATCGCGTTCCTTCGAAACAACGGCACCGGGGGTGCCGCGCCGGGCTTTGACAACCCGGTTTACACGGCCGTTGGATCTCTGCTCTACCACGTGGCCGTTGGAGATGTGAATCTCGACGGCAAGCCCGACGCGGTGGTTACAGAAGGGCTCAACCACAAAGCACAGATCATGCTCGGCACCGGCACGGGCTCCTTCACGGCCGGCGCCGCGATCCTCTCCGGCGGCTGGTACCCGAAGGGGGTCGCCCTCGGCGATCTCAACGCGGACGGCAAGCTCGACGTCGTGACGGGAAATGAGGGCAATGGCCAAGCCATGGTGGCTCTTGGCACGGGCGGCGGCGCCTTCTCCGTGCCCGCCTTCTACTCTGCACCGGCTTCGGGAGCGTATTCTGTTGCTATCAATGATGTGGATGGCGACCTAATTCTTGACATCATCGTCGGTAACGCGGGCTGGTCGGTCCTCGCCGGCTCGGGAACGGGCACCTTCGGCCCCGTGACGGCCTCGGCCAACGGCGATGGTGTCCGCTCCATCGCTGCGACCGATGTAACCGGCGATGGAAAGGCGGAGATTGTTGCGGCGGAATGGGGCAATAATTCCCGTCGCATCAGCGTCCACGAGAACGACGGCACGGGTCAGTTTCCGGTGAGTCGCACTTATGCTTCCTTCTTCGCGCAGACGTACACGAAGCTCGGACTCTCGACGGGCGACGTGAACGCAGACGGGCAGACCGACCTTGCTGTCTCGGCGGGCTTCCAAGGGACGATTTACCTCAATAAGCGCCCACAGCCGACCGGCCTCACGCTCTCCGGGACCGGCACGCGCGGCTGCCGTGCACAAATCGGGCTCTCCGGCTCGGGCGTGCCGACGGCGCCAGCGCCGATCGGCTATGGCCTCACGGCGACCAACGTTCCGCCCAGAATGTTGGGTTTGGGAATTGTGACAGACGTCGCCGATGCGCCGGGCAGTGATCCGTTCTTCATCGGCGTGACGCTGCATGTGAACCTCTTCGCGTCGACGGAGATCTACACGCTTGATTTTGTGAGCGACACGGCCGGAAACGCCTTCTGCCCGCTGCCGCTCCCAAACCTCCCCTCGCTCCCGGGTTCGACCTATTACCTCCAGACGCTCTGGACAAATCCCTCGGCAAGCCTCTGCCAGCCGTCGCCCTTTGGGCTCTCTTCCTCGAAGCTGCTGGAGATCTTCATCCAGTAGCCCGATCCCGCGGAAGAGATCATAAAAGCGCCGGCGCGCACGCACCTCACTCGGTGCGGGCCGCCGGCGCTTCCTTTTTCAGCGGCCACCATACACATCTGGGCGGCGGTCGCGACGACAGGGGATCAGCCGGCGGAGTGCGGCGTGGCGTGCGAAGTCGACGTCGGCAATCACCACCTGCTCGTCAGCGCCGCCCTCGGCTTCCACTTCGCCGTGGCCGTTCGCGATCACCGACCTTCCCGGAAATTGTACGATTGTGCCCGTCGGCGTCTTCTCGGAGCCGGTCCGGTTCACCCCCACATAAACACACTGGCTTTCGACCGCTCGTCCGATGACGAGCGCGCGCCACTGCTCGAACCGCTCCGCCGCCCATTGCGCGGGGACGATCACGAGGTCGGCGCCTCCGAGGAAGCAGGCGCGGCACAGCTCGGGAAACCGCAGATCGTAACAAATCACTATTGACACGGCCCCAATGGAAGTTTCGACGACGGTCGGTAGCGCGTCGCCAGCCACAAATCCTTTGTCCTCGTGGGTCGGTGTGAATAAATGAACTTTCGCGTAGCGCGCCACGACGTCTCCGCCGTCGATCACATGCCCGAGGTTGAGCGGGCTCGCGGATCCCGACGACGCGAGGGCGCTTCCGACGACCACCAATCCGAGCTCCCGCGACAGCTCACGCACGCGCTGAATCGCGCGCTCGGTCTCCGAGAGCGCCCGCGAAGGGTCGCCGTAAGCGAACGAAGTGGGCCAGATCTCCGGAAGCCCCACCACACGCGCGCCGCGCGCAGCCGCTTCGCGCAGCCCGCGCTCAACCGTTGCAAGGTTCTTACCCACATCGCCCGGAGCGGGCTCGAATTGAAATGCGGCAACGATCATGGAACGGATCCTCGGCGGAATAGAAGCATGCCGGGGCTCCGATGCCATCGCGCAAAGGGCGGCCGCTGCCCGCGCCGAGGGACGCGGCGCCCAGCCGTTGGGAACGTGCGGGCAGCGGGTTCCCCCGCAGCGCCGTCGACGCACGCTTTAAAAGTGCTCCGCCAAGCGAGCGAGAGGAGTCGTCGTCCAGCGCAAGAAGCCTCGCCGCAGACCCAGCCAAGGAGCTCCGTCGAGGACGCGGCGACACATCGATGGGCGACGAGGCCCGCGCGCAGCTCGGATGACTTTTGAAACGTCCTCACAGCCCCTACCCTTCGCAATCCCATGCGCCCCGTCCGCTTCTCGTCGTTCGCTTCGCTCGTCCTCATCGCCCTTTCGGCCTGCGCCGCCGGCCGCGGAGATCTCACCGCTGCACCGCAGGCGGCGCCCGCCCTCGAGGTCGGCCGCGAGGGATGGCGCGACCGCGAGTTCGACACGCAACATATCGACTTCGACCTCGCGTTCGATCTCGAGAGGCAGACCATCGCGGGAACGGTAACGAACCGGGTCGTGATACTTCGCGATGGGCTCGGGCACGTGGAGCTCGATTGCGAGGATCTCAAGATTCTCGAGGCAACCGTCGGCGGACAAAAAGTGTCGACAGCACAGAAAGGCGCCCGCCTTCGGATCGATCTCCCGACGCCGGCGAAAGCCGGCCAAGAGCTGAGCCTCGCCGTCCGCTACGAGGGCTCGCCCACGGTCGGGCTTCACTGGGGCGGCCCGGAGCCGAGATACGAATCGCGGCCGCGCCAGGTCTACTCCCAGGGGCAGTCGGAGAACAATCACTTCTGGCTCCCCATGCACGACTACCCCAATGATCGGGCGACGTGGTCGTGCACTCTGCACGCCGCAAAGGGGCTCACGGCCGTCTCAAACGGACGATTTGTGGGTGTTTCGGATGATCCGAACGGAACTACGCGGGCATGGAGGTATGCGATGGAGCAGCCCAACTGCACCTATCTCATCTCCGTCGCCGTCGGTCCGTTCGAGCGCTTTGCCGATACATGGCGAGGTCGGCCCGTCGAGTATTTCGTACATCCGGGCATCGGCGAGGAAACGGCGAGGCGTTCCTTCGGACGGACGCCTGAAATGTTGGAGTTCTTCTCCAACTGGATTGGCGTCGAGTACGCGTGGCCCAAATACGCGCAGACCGTCGTCTATGACTTCGTCGTCGGCGGCATGGAGAACGTTTCCGCGACGACGCAGACATCCGGCACGCTGCACGACGCCCGCACTCATCTCGAGCGCGACTCCGAAGGGCTCGTTTCCCACGAGCTCGCACATCAGTGGTGGGGCGACCTTCTGACCGATAACGGCTGGCGCCATCTGTGGCTCAACGAAGGCTTCGCCACTTATTTCACAGCGCTCTGGAATGAACATTCGAAGGGAATAGATGACTACCGCCTCACGATGCGGGGCCAGCAGCAGGGATTCCTCTCGGCCGATTCGGAGGAGGCGCCGCGGGCGCTCGTCGCGACTCCCGCGACGCGCCGCGACGGCCGCGCCAACGCTCATGTCTACACGAAGGGCTCCAGCGTCTTGCATATGTTGCGTTTTCTTCTGGGCGACGGAGCATTCCGTCGGTCGATCAGTGAATACTGCCGCCGGCACGCGCTTGGGCTCGTCGAGACGCGCGACCTCGAGCGGACGGTAGCCGACGTGACCGGGCTCGGGCTCGAGTGGTTCTGGCAGGAGTGGGTTTACCTGGAGGGCGCCCCCAAGCTCGAGGTCGAGCATCGCTACGACGAATCGGGCCGCAAGCTCCATCTCGCGGTGCGCCAGAGGCAGAAAGTGACCTCGACGGTTCCGCTCTTCCAAATGCCTGTCGACGTCGCCCTCGGCCAAGCCAACGGAAAAGTGAAAGTGGAGCGCATCGTCTTCTCGAAGGAGGAGGAGACCTTCGAGATTCCGGTGGAGTCGCGTCCGACATTTGTGCGCTTTGATGAGGGGTCTTGGATTCCGATCCGGCTCACGCATCGCCGGTCTGTCGCGGAATTGTGTGCCCAGGCGGCGGCCGATCCCGATGTGGTCGGCCGCAAGGAGGCCTGCGAGCGGCTCGGTGAGGCGCTCGGAAGCAATGACGATCCTGCGGTCGTCGCCGCCCTCGCGACGGTGCTGCGTTCGCGCGACCATCGCGATGTGCGCGTCGCCGCTGCGGCCGTGCTGCGCGTGAGCCAGGCGCCGCAGGCGCGCGCGGCGCTGCTGGCGGCGCTCGAGGATGAGTCGGCAGCCGTTCGGCGGACGGCGGCGGATTCCCTCGGCACAATGGGACGCGACGGCGCGACCATCGAAGCCCTCACAAAAATGCTTCGCGGCGACGCCGCCTACGGGCCGCGGGCATCGGCCATTCGCGCGCTTGCAGCGACTCTCGGCGCGCAAGCGTGGCCTCTCGCTGAGGAGGCGCTGCGCATCGAGTCGGAGAATGACACCGTTGCTCGGGCTGCGCTCGAGTCGATGCGCAAAGTCGACGGACTGCGCGCGCTCCCCGTTTTTATGACCTTCACAAAGCAGGGAGTGCCGTACGAGCTCCGCGAAGCGGCGCTCACTCAGTGCACGTCGGTCGTGAAGGACGCGACGCTCGGCCCGCGCGTTTCGCCGGAGCAGCGCTCCGCGGTGTGCGACGCGCTGATGGCCGCAGCGCGAAGCAATAGTTGGCGATTCCGGCTGTCCGCCATCCGAAACCTCGGCTCATTCGACGACGCCGCTTCGGAGAAGCTGCTGCAGTCGATTCAAGCGAACTCCCGCGATCGGCGCGACCGCGACGCCGCCAAGGGCGCCCTCGACGCGCGCGCCAAGCGTGCGGCGGGAGCTCAATAAAGTGTGCTCTACGGCAGAATGGTGATTTCGAGGCCGTCGGTCGACGACATTCCAAAGATGCTCGAGTTGCAGGCGGCGCCGGGCGCCGATCCCCACACCCAGATGCCCTGCGCGTAGAACGTGCGGCCGACCAGGATCGGCGCATTCGGAATCGGCAGCGCGGAGCGCCCATTGCCTGCGGCGTCGCTCACAAAATCGATCCCCTGCAGGAAGCTCGTGGAGAAGACATCGATTGCGAGGGGAAGCCCAAGAAACAGGCTGTCGACGAATGGGTCGAGCTTGGCGTCGCCCAGCAGCGCGAGCCCGAGTGCATTGGCCGGCGCATGGTCACAAGAAAGCTCAAAGATCGGGTTGCCGAGGACGGGATTGCTCGAAGTCTCGATCGAATGCGCACCGGCACACCCCGGAAGGCCAGCGCCGTAGTTCGTAACGCCTACCTTCACCGGCGACTGGGGAACGATCTTGAAGACGTCGCCCAGGAGAGTGCAGAAATACATCTCGCCGGCGGCGTCCTCACCGAAGCTGGCGATCAGCGCGGAGACAAGCGGCGGCGGCGGCGCGAATTCGGCGGTATGTTCCGTCTTGCCGAAGACCGACGTGCCGTTCCAGCGAATGGAGTAGATCCGCTGTGAACAGAAGTCGGAGTAAAAGTACGCTCCTCGAAGGTCGGGGATCGCCGCGCCGCGGTAAATGCACCCGCCAATGATGCAGCACTCGGTGGCGTCGTGGGGATAGACATAAATTGGAGGAGTGAATGCCGGGTTCGGGCATGTGCAAGTTGACCCGGAGTAGTTGGTGCACAAATCGCCTTCGATGCAGCGCCATCCATAATTGAGACCTCCCGCGCCAGGTGCCTCGAGGTCGACCTCCTCACGATGCTCTTGGCCGACGTCGGCTACCCACAAGTCACCGGTGAGGCGGTCGAAGGAGTAGCGCCACGGGTTGCGCCAGCCGAGGCTCCAGATCTCCGGGCGCG
Source organism: Planctomycetota bacterium (assembly GCA_016792805.1). GTDB lineage: Bacteria > Planctomycetota > UBA1135 > UBA1135 > JACQFD01 > JAEUHX01. The sequence continues at coordinate 95,941 of JAEUHX010000022.1, read as the reverse complement.
CGCCGGGCGTCGACAAGAACGGATTGGTGGCGGGCACCGCGTAGGGCGCCGCGACCGTCGACGCGTTCACGTCAATGCGGAGAAACTTCCCGAGGAGCTGGGCGAGGTTCTGGCCGTTCTCAAAGGGGTCGCCCCCGAGTCCGCCGTCGCCCAGTCCAATGTATAGATATCCGTCAGGACCAAATTTGAGGTCTCCGCCGTTGTGATTGTCGAAGGGCTGCGGAATCGTAATGATGGAGAGCGCGCTCGCCGGATCGGCAATGTCCGGATTGGCGGCCGAAACCTTGTAGCGCGCCACGACGGTTGCGCCGTCGGGCTGTCGCGTGTAGTTCACAAAAAACCAGCCGTTGGTTGCGAATTCGGGATGAAACGCGAGGCCGAGCAGCCCGCGCTCACCCTGGAGCGACTCCACGATGGAGGAGATGTCGAGGAACGGGGTCGGCAGAGCGCCGCCGCCCTTCAGCACACGGATCGAGCCGGGGCGCTCCACGACGAAGAGGCGCCCAAAATCGCCGGGAGCGTGCGCGATGGCGAGAGGGGCGGCGAGGCCGGAGGCGGCCACTTCGACGGCGAGCGGCGTCTGCGCTGAGAGGACAGGAGCCGCGAGGAAGGCAAGGGCGAGCCAGAGCAGGTGCGGGCGCATGGGTGGAACACCTTCGACGAGATCCCTGGGGGCGCAAGGTTCCGGGGCATTGCTCGATCGGGGTTGAAGTGGCCCCACCCCGGAAGATTGCTTGACGCATCAAGATTCCTTGATGTTTCCTGGAGGCGAACTAAGGAACGCCGTGCCGAAAGCTCTCACACAAGGCTCTCGAATTCTGGATGCGCGCGATCTGTACCACGCGCTGTCGGATGAGACGCGCCTGCGCATTCTCTGCCTCTTGCGGCAGGGAGAGCGCTGCGTGTGCGAGCTGACGGACGATCTTTGCTGCGCTCAGTCCAGGCTCTCATTCCACTTGCGCACGCTGAAGAATTGCGGGCTGGTGACGGACCGCAGCGAAGGCCGTTGGATTTATTACAAGCTGAACCACGATGCGCTCCGCAAGGCGCTCATGTTTCTGCGTGAGGACCTCGGCGCCGATGCCGAGAGCCACGCGGCGACGGAGCGGGCGCGGCGCGCCGACAATGGCAACTGCAGGTGAACCCATGACCACAGAAGACATCCACGCTCAGGTCCGAGAAAAGTATGGCGCTGCCGCGCGGCAGGCCGCTGCTGCGAAGTCGTCCTGCTGCGGGCCGAACCCGCTCGCCGCGTGCGACCCGATCACTTCGAATCTGTATGGATCTGAGGAGACTTCGAGCCTGCCGGAGAAGGCCGTTGCGGCATCTCTCGGGTGTGGAAACCCGACGGCAGCAGCGGAGCTGAAGCCTGGGGAGACCGTGCTCGACCTTGGGTCGGGAGGCGGGATCGATGTGTTGCTCTCAGCGAAACGCGTCGGGCCGACGGGGAGGGCCTACGGGCTCGACATGACGGACGACATGCTGGCACTCGCGCGCGAGAATGCAAAGAAGGCCGGCGCGACCAACGTTGAGTTTCTGAAGGGTCAGATCGAAGCCATTCCCCTGCCGGACGCGTCGGTCGACGTGATCATCTCGAATTGTGTGATCAACCTGTCGCCGGACAAAGACCGCGTGCTTCGGGAAATGTTCCGCGTGCTGAAGCCGGGTGGTCGCCTCGCCATCAGCGACGTGGTGATTCGCGGCGACGTCCCCGCCGATATTCGCAGAAACATGGAACTGTGGGTCGGATGTGTGGCCGGCGCATTGCGTGAGGATGAGTATGGTGCGAAGCTGCGCGCGGCCGGATTCGAGGCGATCGGGGTCGAGCCGTGGCGGGTCTACCGCATTGAGGAAGCGCGGGATTTCCTGGCTGGTGCGGGGCTCGACGCCGACGCTCTGGCGCCGCATGTAGACGGAAAGTTCGCAAGCGCGTTCATCCGAGCGCGGAAGGCAGTGGCGTGATGAAGCCGGCCGCGCGAAAAGTGCTTTTTTTGTGCACTGGCAACTCCGCGCGCAGCCAAATGGCCGAGGCGCTGCTTCAGCTTGAGGCAGCGCGTCGGCCGGCGGGCGCGTCCCCGATGGAGGCGTGCTCGGCGGGGACGGCTCCGAAAGGGGTGCACCCGCTGACGATTGCCGCGCTCGCAGAGCTCGGCGTCGATTGGCGTGCAGCCCGAAGCAAACATATCGAGGAGTTCCTCCCGTCTCCGCCGGATCTGGTGATCTCCGTGTGCGACAACGCAAAGGAGAGCTGCCCCACATTTCCCGCTCGTGTGGAAAGATTACATTGGCCCTTCGAAGACCCGGCCGCGGCTGCAGGCAGCGACGCACAGCGGCTCGCGGTGTTCCGGCGCGTACGCGACGAGATCCGCACGCGCATTCAACAGTGGATCTCAATGAAGTAGCGCGCGGGCTTTACTGACGCTGGAGCTTGTCTCCTGAAGCTACTTGTTTCCGGGCTGGCTCGTGGGCGGTGCGTCGGCGCCACGCACGGCCGCGGCATGCTCCTCTTCGAGCTGGTCGATCGCTTTCTCCAGCTTGGCCAACAGATCGTCGCGCTTGCTCTCGCGGAGCTTGACGCGCACAGCGCGCATGGTGTCGACCGGCGCTCGACCGAGACCGTCGTCCGTCCCCGCCGATTCGGCCCGCCGGTCGACGCATGCGATCAAGTCGGCGACGGCCTTCTCGACCTCGTCGGCTTCGAACTCAATGCGCGCACGGCCAGCCAAAGCCAAAGCCACATAATGGTCGGCTGTCGCTTGGAAGCTCGGCGCGGCGTCCGCACTCTTGTTGAACCGATCGATCGCGCGGCTGTAGCAATCGGTCGCCTGGGCGTCGCGTCCTCCCTTTTTATGAAACTCGGCGGTCACGAGCGTCGCGAGGCCGGCGAACCACTGGAGCCCCGGCAGATCCGGGCTTGCCTTGACCATCGCCTCGTAGGCGGGCTCGAGGCCTTCAAGCCCCTTCTCCTCCAGCACGCGCGCCCGGAAACGCTCGTGCAGCAAAGCAGACTCCGGGAACCGCTTGAGCGCCGCCTGCACCACTTCGGCGGCCACGTTCGGCGCGTCGACTTGAAGTAATAAATCGACGTGGGCGGCGGCCTGCGCGTCCGTGCACATCGGATGCTGTAATAATGCGCTGTACGCCGCGTGTGCGTCCGTCAGCACGTCGGAAGACCACTCTTTGAACTCCTCGTTGGCCTTCTGGATCTCGGCGACACACGCGCTCGCGAAGGCCGAGAGCACGACGGCCGCTCCGGGAGAAGCGGCCTCGGCCACCACGCCGGAGATTGCTTTCTTCGCCCGCGCCTGCGCCTCGGCGAAATCGCCGAAGTCAGCGGCCACTCGCGTGGCTAGGGCGTGAACTTTCCACGCCGGCTGCGCGCCGCGCTTCTCGGCGTCGGCCACCGCACGCTTGGCATCTTCGAACAGCAGTGCCGATCCCTTTCCGACGCGCATGCGCTCCTCGGCAAAAGTAAGAAGCGCACCGGCAAGCTCCAGCGCATCGGCGGCCGTGAAGCCGTCGGCCTTCGACTTTTTTTGTAATGAGGTCATCTGACGCTCGAGGGCGTCGAAATCCACTTCTTGCGGCTCCGGCTTTGCTCCGGCGAGCGCCTTCGACCAGGCATCAGCATTCACAGCTTTCGACTTGGCCCCGAGCGCGCGGTAGACGATGGTGGCCGTGCGCGCGCGTGCCGAACCCTTCGAGAGCCGCGCGAGCGCCTCCAGCAGCGGCTTGCGCTCCTCGGAATCGCGCGACGTCCGGAGCGCCTCGGCCACCAGCATCACGCCACTCTCCTTCGCCGTCTGTGCCAAAACGCCCTGCGCGATCTTACGAATCTCGGCCTGCTCGTCGCGCAGCGCGAGACGCAAGAGATCCACCTGCTCCGCCTCGGGATGGGCGCGCGCCGCCTCCAGCAGCGCCTTGCGCGCCGCCGCGTCGCCTGTGACATAGGCGGCCTCGACGGCGTCGCGGTCGCCTGCGTCGCGGCTCGTGATTCGCGCCAGCGCCGGTTTGTCGTTCTTTTGTGCGCTCGGCACTTTTCCGCCGTTCTTCTTGAGCGCGCTGATGACGGGCTCGGCCGTCGGATTCAGGAAGCAGTCGAAGGTCTTCTTGCCTTCGAGCGGCGCACCGATGTGCCGCGGCGCGTAGCGCTGCTTCTCGAAGAATTTGTCATAGCAGACCGGCTCGAGCGCGATGTGCTCGCCGCACGTGATCCTGCCGAAACGCGGGCACGGAATGCGCCGCCCTCGCTCATCGTAGTCGCGTGCGCTGTGTCGATTCACCGACATCACGATGGGCACAAATGCTTGAGTGAGCTTTGCGAACTCGGGGTCGCGATATTGAACTCCGGCGTAGTGCTCACTCGCTGGCTCGCCGTCCATGTTCACCACAACGAGAATGGGACGCCCCGTCGCCTTCGCGATGGCCTGGGCATCCTCGAGGCACCGCTGCCACTCGACGAGGCAGGGCTTCTTCCACTCCGCAGCGCTGGCGGGACGCCACCACGCGTCGCGCCCGCCCTGCGCCGGCGCCGGGGCCGACAGAGCGGTAGTGAGCGCCGCGAGGACGGCGAGGTGCAGAATGCCACTTATGTTCGGATGGTTCATGCGCTGAGATGCCCGAGCGGAAGCGGGCAGGAGGATATCACCTACGTGGTCCGGGGGCGCTCGGCTGCGCGCGACCGGCGCGGCGCGCATCGAAGGGTGAGACGGCGGCTTCGCAGCTGCGGTACCGGGCAAACCGGCCCGACGGCGAGCGGAAGCGTCGGCCGCTCGACGTTCGATGTCGCAATCTGCGTGGAAGGCTCCGCGAGGTTGGAGCGGTCGGGGATCGGTGCGGCCCGATGCCTCGGGACAAGGGGTTGCCGACGGTCTCGCGCGCTCGGCGCGCACTTTCGAACTCGCGCCCTCGAGGTCACGCTGCGCCACTCGATGTCTTCCGCACCTTCGATCGCCGCGCCCGCGCGCGCCGGGTGGCTTCCGCTCGGCGCGTTCATTCTGTGTACTCTGATCTGGGGCTCTACGTGGATCGCGATCAAATTTAGCAATGATGCGATGCCGCCGCTGTGGGCCGCAGGGCTGCGCTTCGGCATCGCGACGCTGCTGCTGCTCCCCGTGCAGTGGGCGATGCGCATTCCCGGGCCGCGCACGGCGACGGAGTGGAATCTCGCCCTCTTCGTCGGTGTGGCGCTCGTGTGGCTCGACTACGGGCTCATTTATTGGGCGGAGCAATATCTCGAGAGCGGGCTCACGGCCGTTCTGTTTTCTGTGATGACGCTGCTGACGGCGATCGTCGCCGCCCTGGCGGGGCTCGAACGGCTGACCGTGGCGAAGCTCGGCGGAATTGTGGTGGGTATCGTGGGTGTCGCCATCCTCATGCTGCCAGACTCCGGCGGGGCTGCGGAGGAAACGGATCGGCTCAAGAAAACACTGGCCGCAGGTGGAATTGTAGTAGCCGCGCTCTGCTCCGCTATGACGACCGTGGGCGCGAAGCGCTACGGAAAGTCGATGCATCCCGTCGCCTTGAACACCTCCTCGTTCACCATTGGCACCGTGTGCCTTCTGGCGACCTCGGCAGCGCGCGGCGAGGCGATGGTCCTTCCGTCGAGCCCGCAGGCATGGGGCTCTCTTCTATATCTTTCCCTCGGCGGCAGCGTCGCTGCGTTCCTCCTCTATTTCTGGCTTCTCAAGCGCTGGGACGCGTCGCGCGCCGGCCTTCTGAGCCTCCTCACGCCCGTGCTGGCGATCTTCCTCGGCGCCGCGCTCCGCAACGAGAAGGTCACCCCGCGCATGCTCGCCGGCTCCGCCCTCGTCCTCGGCGGAATTTTTGTGGCAAGTAGATTCCGCGGGGGCTCGAAGTAAAGCTTCCTGATCCGCAGCCTGCTCCTGCAGCCGGCAAGAAGTCACGACGAGGCGGTCCGACGCAGGCCTTGACGGGGAGGCAGACGTGCGTAGTGTTAGGAGTCGGCGCAATGCGCTCTGCATCTCCTTTCTCATGCCTCACTCGCCTCTCTCCGATCAGGTGAAAGCGGACATTCAAATGGATCGCCAGCATTCAACGATCCGCTGGTACGATTTCATAGACAATGTTGCGCGCTCTATCTATGACGATATGTGGGACTGTGTTCGCGCATCGGCTTCAGCGGTCGTGCGAGAATCGTTCTCGGGATCCCCGGACGAGGAGCGCTGAGATACAATTGCTTCTTCTGAATCATCTACCAAGACTGAGCAGTGGCGGCTGACCAATGGCAAGCGCACGCAAGACGCTCGCTTCGATACTCAATCGCCTCGCCACGGGTGACGCCACGCGGCACAAGAGCGCAGGCAATCGCGCGTCGACGCTCGGAGAGATACTTGCGTGTCCCAAGTGCGGCGGCATGCTGCAGTTTGACAGAAGGCGCATTGGCTGCGAATCCTGCGGAAGTAGATTTCCTTATCTTCACGGAACTCCAGTCCTGCTCCCCGATCCAAACGCCAGACCCATAACTCACGAAGGCAAGCTCCAGCGCTGGGAAGGGTACCATGCGTGTGTAACTTCACTCATTGACTCACTCTCCCCTCACCATATCGTTCTCGATATCGGTGCTGGAAATCGCGACATAAGCGATGAACGAATCATTCGCCTCGACGTCATCAAGACACCCTTTGTCGACGTGATTGGTGACGCCCATCGCTTGCCTTTCAGGGATGGCTCGATCGATGTGATCTTAGCCTCCGCAGTGTGGGAGCATCTACGGAACCCGTTCCTTGCAGCCCAGGAAGTGTCTCGAGTATTGAGACCGGGCGGGCAAGTCTGTGTCGACTGTAACTTCGTCTTCCCGTTTCATGGATACCCAGCGGTCTATTTCAACTGCTCCAAGGAGGGCCTAAGAGAGCTGTTCTCGGGATTCGACGAGATCGCAGCAGAAGTAGCTTCTTGGCAGAAGCCATCATATGCTGTGGAAGCACTTCTCACAGAGTATCTGGCGCGCTTCAGATACGAGACGCCTCAAGAGCTGGCGTTTGTGAATCTCATACACGATCTCGGAAAGTACCCCATACGCGAGTTCGACCGACGCTTCTCGGAGGACGACTCCGCGCGCATTGCGGCGGGAGTCACTTTTCTGGGACTGAAGCCGCCTTCCGCTGCAGACCCGGTGATCGGAAGGCCGCTGTTGAAGCACTATTCAAAAAGCCGCGAGCTTCGCGCGCAGTTCCCCAATCCTCATGTGCTACTGAACACGGTTCACCCGGAGCGCTTCTCAACTCTCCTTCAGTGGGCTCGCAAAAACTCAGCCGCTATTATAGGTTTCGTTGAATGGGAGAAGGGTATGAAGCCCTTTTCGCGCAGGCTGCGGGCAGAGTGAGGAAAGATCAATCTTCTGCGCGACTGCCGCAGAGGAGTCTGAACGCCACTTTTTGCGACGTTCGCAGCCCAACAGCCCGTAGCAAAGGTCACCCTCGTACTCGTTCAGCAGAGCACTTCTGAAACGTCCTCCACGGGCTGATCGACCGAGCATCGCCTGCCATAAATCGAAGTTCCCTGTCGTACATACAGCTCTCATATCTTCATCATCCCCACCATCATCGCATTGATCAGCAGCTTGAAGGTCGCGTCGGTTTGAGCGCGGTGGTGGGGACGCAGGCCGAAGAGCACAATTCGGCCCTTGCCGAGCTTCAGCTCGACGGCGGCGGCAAGGCCGCGCAGCTTCTCCTCGCCCTTCAGATGCCCTGAGAGGAGCAGCCCCGGCTCGTCGGGGTAGCGCACGATGACGGAGCGCTCGAAGCGGCCGTTAGGGGGTGCGGTGCGAAAAGCCACATTGGAGGCAAAGAATGCCGCCGTCTCCCGCTCCATGCCGAAGCCGATCGGATGGTCGGTCTCACACAAAAGTCGCACGAGCGACCCGGGGCAAGAGAATTCCTCGCGCTTCACCCCCTTGAGCGCATTCGTGACCGGGAGATCCATCCGCTCGATTAAGAAGTCACAAGAAGTCCCGAGTGCCACGAGTGTGCCGCCCTGCTCCTCGACGAATTTCCGCAGAAGCTTGACACCGTCGGCGCCGAGCCCGCCGCGGTATTCCTTGGGAAACGGCACGCGCGTCCCCTTGGGATCGCTCTTGGATCCGCCATCCCACAAGACGTCCGGGGAACTCTCGGGAATCAGGAAGCAATCCAGCAGCGGCAACGTCCGCTCGAGATCGGCATTGTGGATGAGCTGCGGCTTCCAAGCATACTTATCCACGACGAGGTGCGCCCAGCCCTTGTCCATCGACGGATCCCATGCTTCATACAGGCCGATCCGCACGCCGGGATAAGAGGCTACTTTTCCGGCTGGCTCCCCCGCAAGCGGCACCACGTCGATCGAAATCCCCTGCGTGAGCCACGAGGTGTCGCCTTCGAGATCCTTCGCAGAAATCAGGAACGAGCCCGCCGGCACCCGCGCGCCGCCTTCCGCCAGCTGCGGCTCCATGGCGCGCCGCACCGGCTTGCTCTCGCCGATCAGGTTGCGCACCGCCAAGTACGCGTCGTTCGATCGCGGATCGATGGCGAACCATGCCGCCCCCTTCTCACTTTTCCGAATCGTGGACCGCGGCGTCAGCGCCGTCACAAGCGCCGAATCGGCCGGAATCTCGAACGGCTCCGCAATCCGGTCGCACTCCACTCCCATCATGCGCCAGAGCGTCCAGCCCACGATATCGTAGGGGCGCTGCGCACTCGAGAAGTCGGGATAAGTCTGATCTTCCAACAGATCCCGCACTAGCGGTCCGAACGGCTGCGCCGTCGCGATGAGGTCGCTCCCGGCCGGATACGTCTTTCCTTCGAGCGTCATCGGGAACGACAGGCGGCGCACCTCGATCCCGTTCAGTCGCAACATATCCACGAGGCGGTCGCGCGCCGCCGGATCGCGCTGCTGCGCTGGCATCACATATCCTGCCGGCCCCTCCTTCGCCATACGCTCCATGGCTCGCTGCGCCATGCGATACGTGTTCATCAGGATCTCCTCGCGGCGCTGGGAGGCGAGCCGCAAGGTCGCATAAGTTGCAATCCGCTGGTAATCACACACGTCGCGCACGCGCCATGTGCCGCCCTCCCAAACGCTCTGCATGCGTGCCGTTGGAGCCCCCATCGTCGGGATCCCGCCGCTCGCCTCGAGCTCCGCCTCGTCGAGTTGGAGCGGCGACGCCAGCGCCGGCGATGCCGATTCTGTAAGAATTCCGATCCCGTGGTGCCACCAGGGCGCGCGGCTCAAGCCGCCTTGCCACCAGCCCTGGAAGTAGGCGTCGTGGACCACTCCCGTCTTCCCCGCGCTCTCGAGCTCGTAGGCCATCGCGTTCCCAAAGAGCGCCGCGCCGCGCCACACGAGCGGATCGACCGCTTTATTGAGCGGATCGCCATAGGGAGGGCAGAAGAATCGCGCACCGCGCGAGCCCATCTGGTGGTGATCGACGAGCACCTGCGGCCGCCAAGTCTGCGTCAGCACATGTGCAATATTCCGCGTCTCCATCAGGTTGAACGCAAACCAGTCGCGGTTGTCGTCGTGACCCGCGAAGAAATGATACAGCTTCGGCATTGGCGCCCCTTCGTTCTCCGTGCCCGCCGTGCGCGCCACCCAATCGGCCACCATCTCCTGCCCGTCGGGATTCACCGACGGCACGAGCAGCAGCACCACGTCGTCGAAAATCTTCTCGCGGTCAAAAGTGAGATTCTTGTTCGCAACGATCTCGTAGGCGAGCTCGATCGCCGTCTGCGGCGACGCCACTTCATCCGAGTGGATCCCACAAGTGATCATCACAGCGACTTTGCCCTCAGCCGCCATCGCCGCCGCGGGAATTGTGAGTCTCGGATCGAGGAGCTGCCGCGAGATCTCCTGCCAGCGCGCGGCCTTCGCCGTCACCTCGGGCTTGCCGATCACGGCCATCACATGGTCGAGTCCGAGCGTCGTCTTCCCGAGCTTCTCCACTTTGATCCAGGGGGACGCGGCCTCGAGGCTCCGCAGATACTCCACAATTCGCTGGTAGGGCACGAGCTTGCGGTCGGCGCCAATGGGATGGCCGAAGACGGCCTCCGGACTGCGAATCTCGGCGGCGGGCGCTTGCGGGCAAGCGAGAGCGAGGAGCGTGAGGGCGATCGAGGCGGTGACGGGCATGGCGCGGAAGCGTACCGTTGCCCCGATGCGCCTCGCTTTCGCACTTCCGCTCGCTCTCTTCCTCGCTCCCGCGCAACAATCGCCACAGAGTGTTCCGGCCTCACAGCCGCGCCGATGGGCCGATCTCGTGGAGCCTTACGAGAAGGCGGCGGCGCTGGAGGCTCCTCCGACAGGTGCGCTACGCGTATTCCTCGCACGCCACGGCCAGTCGGTCGGCAACGCGACGCGTGACGACCCCAAGCTGAGCGAGGAGCAGAAGGACAAGCTGAGTGAGAAGGGGAAGGCCGAGGCGACCGCCCTGGGCACCACCCTCGTGAAGCTCGGAGTGACTGCGCTGCTCTGCTCTCCCGCCAAGCGCGCGGAAGAGAGCGCCGCCCTTGTGGCGGAGGCTTTCGCCCAATCGGCCGGCGTGAGGCCTCAGACGGACGCCTCCTTCGGGCCGCTCGCCTACGGGCGCGCTTCCAAGGCCGGTCAGTCGCCGCTCTCGGAGCTCGCGAGCGCGTGGCGCGAAGGAAAGGACGTGCGCCTCGAAGGCGGCGAGAGCCTCGCTGACATGGCGTCTCGGCTGCGCCGCGGCTTCGCCGATCTTGCCCGCACGCGCGCAACGGCGCCGGGCGCCACTGCGGTCGTCGCCCATGGCGAAGTCGTTCTCGCGGCGGTCCTCGCCTTCGATGCGTCGCAGCTCCCGAAGCTCCTCACGACCTTCTCGCTCCCCAACGCCAGCTTCGCTGCGCTCGACGTCGCGAGTGATGGCGCCGTGACGCTCCGCGGCATCTTCGCCCCGCCAGCGCCCCCGAAGTAGCGCCCAGAACGGAGCGCACGAGGCGCCGTCGAACTGACTCGGGTACCATCACCCCGGGCCGCTTCCCGAGTCGTTTCGCCATGCGTTCGATCCACGTCGCCTTGGCCGTGCTGGCGCTCGCCGCCGTCGCGGTCGTGGGCGTTCTGTTCCTTTCGCCGATCGAAACAGTGGGTGGCGATCCGGCCCAAACTGCAGCTTCTGCCGCGTCCCCCGAAGCCGGTGAGCCCCTCGAGGCGCCCGCCCGATCCGGCGACGGCCCGCCGACGCCGGCCCCGAAAGACGCAGGCCCTGCGGTGGCGGCCCAGGAATCGGCGGCGCGCGAGGAGGTCGGCGCAGCCGCCGCGGCCCAGCCCGGAACGACCTTCGGAACGGTCTGTGGGATAGTGATCGACGCCGATGGGCGGCCTGCGCCGGGTGCCAAGGTGCGCCTGCTTTCCCGCAAAGGTTCCGGATTTGCGCTCGGCGAGCCCGACGCTGAGACCGACGCCCAGGGGCGCTTCACGGCGAAACTTGAGGTCAAGAAAAAGAAGACCATGCGGCTTCGCGTGACGCGCAAGGACCGGCTGCCGCTCACCGTGCCGGAGGTGGTGCTCCGCAAGGACGAAGTCACAGATATTGGCACGATACAGTTCGCCCCCAGCGGCGGGCTGGAGGTGCTCGTCGTCGATTCGCAGGGGCGCCCGGTGCCGAACGTACAAATCTCGCTCGACCTCCCGCGGGCGGAGATCAAGCCCGTGAAGCCGTCCGACGCCATGGATCCTGCGAAAGCCGGTGATCAAGTGGAAACGGCGTTTGAGTGGATGCGCGGTGAGCGGCGCACGGACGACGCCGGCATCGCGCGCTTCTCTGCGCTGCCCGAGCGCAGAATGACGGTCAAAGCTCAGCTGCGCGGACTTTTTGATACTGCCGCCGACAGTGGGCTCGAAGTGGGATTCGGCGACTTCGAAGGCGGCACCGAGGAGGAGCGCGTGGAGGCCTCACGAAAAGTGCTGCGAGCCATGCGTGAGACGCGCGCGGCCGCAAACCAGCCGGTTCCGCCCAAAGATGTGGAGATTCGAGCGGGGACGACGCAGCGGATCGAGTTCTCCATGTCCCGCCTCGGCGTGCTCTCGGGGCGGGCCACCGTGCGCGGCCGTGCGGTCGCCTCCGAGTGGCTCACGCTTCGATCGAAGGCGCAGCCCGGCGGCGCCATGCTCCGCTTCATGAGCCGCTTCGTCCGAACGCAGACGGACGCCGACGGAAAATTTTCGTTCCCGCCTGTGACGCCAGGGAAATATGTGGTGGAGCGCGGCGATCCGGGGCCTGTGATGAACTTCGACGACACCGACGACCCGCTCGCCATGGGACAACAGTTTGCCGCGGCGATGTTTGAAGGGCCGCCCAAGAATGATCATGCGCGTGAAGTGAACGTCGTTGAAGGCGCCTCGAGCTGGGATGTCGATTTCGGCGGCGCCAATGTGGAAGTGATCGTTACCGATGCTGATGACGGGCTTCCGCTGGCGGAGGTGGAAGTCAACCTCTTCGATACCGAGCGGCCGAGTGAAGAGAAGCCACAAAAAGACGAGAAGGGCATCGCCGCCGCGATGAAACGATTCTCTCAGCTAGGCAGACGCGCCGAGCAACGCCGACCAGTGCGGCTGAAGGCGACTACAAATGCGAAGGGGGTTGTCACTTTCCAAGATGTCGAGAGCGGATATTTCCGAGTGTCCGCGCGTCGAAGCGATCGCCCCCCGTCGGCGCCCACCGATTTCGAACTCGGCGGAGGCGGCGTTCGGCAGTTGATCCTGAAGATGGAGAAGGGGCTCGAAGTGCGCGGCAGTGTCAACAATGAGAGCGGTAGGCCGGTCGCCGGTGCGATGGTCTTCTGCACCACGGTCGGAGGCGAAGAAGAAGCTGTGCCCGACGACTTCTTCGGGATGCTGTCGGGCGGCTCCGCTGCCGACACGACGGATCTCAAAGGTAACTTTGCCATCAAGGGCGTGCCTCGAGGCGGACACACGATCGTGGCCTGGTCGCGCGGCTACGCGCCCGCGATGATGTCGGTATCGGCGCCGTCCGAAGGCAATAATCTCTTCCTGTCTCCTTCGGGGTCGATCCGTGTGCAGGTCCGGAAAGGCGGCAAGCCGGCACGCGGGGAATTCGTACGGCTCGAGACAAGCGGACCGGAGGCGCCGCCGATCGCGAAGGCTCTCGAGAACGCTCGCGGAGTTGCGCAGTTCATTCCGATGAGTTGGAGCTCGAGCACCGATGAGGAAGGCGTTGCCGTCATCGACGAGGTTCCGTCCGCGGACTGGACAGTCCTCCTCGGGACCCAGCTTGCTACAGATCAGCTGGAGAAGATGATTGCTGAACGGAAGTCCGCCGACGCGCAGAAACCCGAGGCGCAAGACGAGGGCGCCGCTGGAGATAAGACACAAAAGGGCACATCCCTAGAGGCGATGGAGAAGAAGCTCGAAGATCTCCGAGTTCAGAATGCCAACAGTGCGCGCAAGCGAGTGACCGTCGCCTCGGGCCAGCAGTCGATCGTGTATATCGACCTTCCGGGCGGCGACGAGAACATCCGCAAGAAAAAGTGAGCGCACAAAAAGCACAGCGCCCCCGCGTCGGACCCGGACGTATCGGCGCTCAGCGCCGCAGCGAGATCCCGCCGGCGGTGCTGGCCGAACTCAATGCCGGTCGCCTGGAAACAGTGAACTTGGTCGAGTGGCTGGCCGCCGACTTGGAGTCGGTGCTGCGAGCCTCTCTTCGGGCGTGCGGAGCAGGCAAGCTCCCCTCCGATCTCGACGCGGCACTGAGCCGCTTGCGCGAAGCCACGGCGCTCGCCCGAATCGCAGCCGCGGGTGAGGCCCTTGCTCGAGCGTTTCCCGCGGGTGACCGCTCGCAGAAAGTTCTGGCGCTCCTCTCGGAGCACACGTCCGACCTCACACGCTCCTGCGCAGCCTACGCACTGCAGCAGGGTGAGGAGCTGCGCCTCGAGGAGCGCCTGCGCCGCGTGCGCCGTTTCGCCGCCGATCGCAACATGTCGGTGCGCGAGTGCGCATGGGCCTGCGTGCGCCCGGCCTACGCGAGGGATCTACCGCGCGCCCTTGTATTATTGGGCCCGTGGATTGCTGATGGTGATCCAACTATTCGACGGTTCGCCGTCGAAGGCACGCGCCCGCGCGGCGTGTGGTGCTCCCACTTGGAAGAATTGAAAGTGAATCCTGGGCTCGGCGCACACCTTCTCGAGCCGCTCCGCTCCGACGGCTCCGACTACGTCCGTCGCTCCGTGGGCAATTGGCTGAACGATGCAGCAAAATCACAGCCCGTCTGGGTGCGATCGCTGTGCGCTCGGTGGGCCCGCGAATCGAGGACACCCGAGACGGCGTGGATCACGAAGCACGCGCTTCGCACTCTCGAGAAGGGGTCAACGAAACCTTTGACCCGCGGGCAACGCTCCAAGCGAGCATGACCCCCGCCCTCGGCCACCTGTACCGGATAGCGATTCTGTTTCTGTGTTTTTCGTGGACCGCCCTCAGCGCAGGCGCCACGACGTACGAGGTGGGCCCGGGAAGGCCCTACGCCGCGCTGCAGAATGTCTCGCCGCTGCTCAATCCGGGCGACCTCGTGCTCGTCTATGGCGGCGCGACCTATCCCGGCGGCGTCATCCTGAACCGCGCCGGCACCGCGGCGAATCCGATCACGGTGCGCGGTGTGCGCGTGGGCGGCGTGCGCCCGATTCTCTCCGGAGGCTTCAATACGATCGAGCTCAGGGCCAATCATTACATCTTCGAGGGATTTGAGGTAACTGCCGGCAGCTTTCGCGGCATCTACCACCACGCGCACGATATTACGGTTCGCGACTGCCTGGTGCGCGACTGCCCCGCCCATGGCCTCCTTGGCGCCGACTCCGACTCGGGCTCGCTGCTGCTTGAGTACTGTGAGTTCAGAAATTGTGGGAACGGCACCACCCAGCACCAGGTCTACATGGCAACGGACAACACGGTCTATCCGAATGCCGTGTTCCGCATGCAGTTCTGCTGGGTGCACGACGCGAATGGCGGAAACAACGTAAAGTCACGCGCTGGCCGCAATGAGATCTATTACAACTGGATCGAGGGCGCGCAGTACCACGAGCTCGAGCTGATCGGCGCCGACGGACAGAGTCCGGCGCTCGTGCGCGAGGATTCCGACGTCGTGGGGAACGTGCTCCGAAAAGTGGATTTCCAAGGAACCTTCATCACGCGCATCGGGGGCGACGGCACGGGTACTTCCAATGGCCGTTACCGCTTTGCTTACAATACGATTCTTCTGGCTCCCTCCACTACGGCTTCGGTCTTCCGCCTCTTCGAGACGCTCGAGAGTTTCGAAGCGCACCATAATGTGATCTATCGCCTCGGCGGCGGTCCGGTGAGCATGACGAGCACGAGCGGGCTTACGATCCCGCTCAGCTCCGTCGCGATCGTTGGCACGAAGAATTGGATCCCGAGCGGTTCGACCAACGTGCCGGCGGCCTGGACCGGATCCATCGCCGGAGCGGCGCCTGAATTTGTGAGCTCCACGGCGCCGCTCAACCTCGTGCCCGCAGCGGGAAGTCCACTTCTCGACGCGTCGGCCGCTTCCATGCCAAGCCCGCCGGGGTTTCCATTCCCCAACCCTCTGCCGCTGCCGCTCTTCGCTCCGCAGCTGCAGAGCGTGCCCGTCGTGGGCTACGCGAAGGCACGCGCGATCGACGGAATTCTTGACCTTGGCGCTCTCGAGCGCGCGGGCGCGACTCCGCTCGGGTCCGGCGAAGATCTGCTGCTCTCGACGTCGACGGACTCACAAATCGATCCGGCCGCAGCACTGAAGGTCGCGCTCGGCCCCTCCTCGCTCGGCGTCCAGCTCTCCTCGCCTGCCGGCACCTTTATCGGCGCCGCACCGCTGCTCGCGGCGCAGCTCTTCCTGACCTTCTCGCCGCCTCCCGCGGTCCCGGGCTTCCCTTACGTCCACCTCGACCTGCTCACCACATTTCCGCTCTGGAGCGCCGCCGCCGTCGCACCCGCGGGCAACTTCGCGAGCTTCGCCATTCCCGCCGGCCTTGCCGGCCAATCGCTGCGAATGCAACTTTTCGTCGCCTCGCCGCTCGCCGCCAACGGCTACTTCGCCGTCTCCGATCCTCGCGACGTGCGCCTCGAATAGCGATGTGCCCGCCGCGCAAACGGCGGGCACATCGAGCGCTCGTTACTTTTCGTGCTTCTCCGCGGGGGGCGCCTTCACGCCCATCTCCGCCAGGAGTTCATCGACCGCCTTGTCCATGGCGGCCTCACGCACGTTTTTGTAGCGAATCACGCCCTTGGCGTCGAGCACATAGATCGTCGGCCATCCGCTCACGTTCCAAGCGCGCGAGATCGGGCCGTCCGTGCTCCCTCCGTTCCAAAACGAACGCCAAGTGATGTTCTCCTTCTCTAGCACTTTTTTCAGTGCATTTTTGTCACGATCACTATTCACGCCGATCAGTGCAAAAGGCAGGCCCTCCAGACGCTTCACGAGCGACCGCTCGTGCGGGTACATCGCCCGGCAGGGGCCTCACCAATTTCCCCAAAAGTCGAGCACCACCACTTTTCCGCGGTAGTCGCTCAGCTTGAACGCCGCGCCGTCGAGATCCTCGCCCACGATGTCGGGCGCGGTCTTGCCCACTACGAGGTTGCGCATCTCGAACAGCTCGGCCTTCGCCGACTCGGCAATCGACTGGCCCTTGCGCACTTCCACTTCGGTGTACTTCGCGGCAACTTCGTCAAGAAGCTTCTCCGCGGCCGCCGAGAGCGCCTTGGGGTCCGCAGCGGCAAGCCGATCCACCTCCGCCTGCCCGTAGAACTTCGCCATGCGCGTGCGCTCCTCGGGTTTCATGCCGCGGAGCCTCTCCGCCGTCTCCACGGCAGAAACCGCGCGCTTGGCCAATGCGTAGTGCGCAAAGGCCTTTGCGGTGTCGGCGCCTTTCTCGAGAACGGACTGCAGGAACTTCTCGCCCTCATCGCCGCGATCGTAGGCCAGTCCCAGGCAGACGTTCTTCAGCCCCGGGTCGGCGAGATGGTCTTCCAGGATTCGCCCCAGCGCCTTGCTTCGCTCGGCAGGCTCGCGCACCGATTGGAAAAGCCACTCCAGCGCGCGCATGGCCGCGGGGGTCTTGCGCACCTCATCCGCGATCGCCCAAACCTTTGGCGCCCATGCCTTTGCGTCGGGCGGAGCATGCTGCTCGAAGTACTTCTCCTGCTCCGCCTCGGGGAGCTTGGAGAGGGCCTCGAAGTAACTATTCTGCGCCTTGTCGAAATCCTGAAGAAGCGCTTCGAGGCGCTCCTTCGCGGACTCCGCTGGCGCTGACGAAGTCTGCTGGGCGAGCGAGGCGGGAGCCGCCGCCAGCAGTGCCGCCGCGCACCAGGCGCGGTAGGCGGGGTGATGGTTCATGGCCTGAGCCTACGCAGAACGGCGCGCCAGGGAGAGAACATCGAGCCCCGGACGGGAGACGTACGGATATGCTTCTTCGACCCCCCGTCCACGGCCGTCGGCCGTGAGGCTCCGCAATGCGGACGATCGTTCAAAGCCAGTGGTTCATGGCAGTGGGCGCTATGGTGCCTGCTGCGTTCGCGTTTTTTCCTTCCGCCATCGGATCGCCCAAATTCGCTGGCGACGGAAAAGTGGACTATCAGCGTGAGGTCCGGCCGATCCTCGCGCAGCACTGTTTTCAGTGCCACGGGCCCGACGAGGCGGCGCGCAAAGGGAAGCTGCGGCTCGACCTGAGGGACGATGCCTTCGCGGAGCGCAAGGGCAAGCATGTGATCGAGGGCGGGAACCTCGGCGGCTCGCTGG
Organism: Planctomycetota bacterium; assembly: GCA_016792805.1. Classification (GTDB taxonomy): domain Bacteria; phylum Planctomycetota; class UBA1135; order UBA1135; family JACQFD01; genus JAEUHX01. The sequence goes on along the minus strand of JAEUHX010000022.1, from coordinate 78,189 downwards.
TCTGGGAGCGAATCGTTACAGACAACGAGAAGAAGCGAATGCCGCCCGAGGGAAAGGCGGAGCCGCTCACGGAGAAGAAGATTGCGACGATCAAGGCGTGGATCGAGCAGGGGGCGACCTGGCAAGAACATTGGTCATTCGTCCCCCCAACGAAACCCACAATTCCTGCGGTCGCCGACAAAGAGTGGGTCCGTGACCCGATGGATGCGTTCGTTCTGGCGCGGCTCGAGAAGGAAGGGTTGAAGCCTGAGGCGGAAGCGGCGCGCGAGGCGTGGCTGCGGCGCGCCAGCTTCGACTTGACGGGTCTTCCGCCAACGCCCGCCGAGATCGACGAATTCCTGAAAGACAAGAGCCCCGACGCGTACGACAAGCAGGCCGATCGATTATTGGCTTCTCCACGCTTCGGCGAGCGCCAAGCTCAAGAATGGCTTGACCTCGCGCGCTACGCCGACACGAGCGGCTATCAGAACGACTCTCCGCGCAAGATCTGGAAGTGGCGCGAGTGGGTGATCAATGCGTACAACGCAAACATGCCGTTCGATCAGTTTACGATCGAGCAGCTCGCGGGCGATCTCCTGCCGAATGCCACAGTCGCGCAGAAGACGGCTACGGGATTCAACCGAAATCACCCCACCAATAGCGAGGCGGGCGAGGAGGAGGATGAGTATCGATCGGCCTATGTGATCGATCGCGTGAACACGACGTCGACCGTGTTCATGGGGCTCACGCTGGCATGCGTGCAATGCCACGACCATAAGTACGATCCGCTCTCGCAGCGGGATTACTATCAGTTCTATTCGTTTTTTAACAACATTAACGAGCGCGACTCCGACTTCCGCAACCCGCGGCCGTCGATGCCGGTGCCGAATCCAGACCAGGAGCCGAAGCTGGCCGACATCAAGGCGCGCATCGAGGCCGTAAAGAAGCGGCTGGATCGCGACGATCCGCTGGCGGACGCGGCGCAAGCCGAGTGGGAGAAGAAGACACTTGCGACGCTCGGCGACCCGATCGCGTGGACGACGCCGGAGCCCGCCGGAATGCTCGCGCGGAACGGCTCAATCCTGAAGCGGCTCGACGACGGGTCGATCCTCTCGACCGGCGCAGCGCCGGTGAAAGACACTTATGACGTGATGATCCAGCCGGGGAAGAAGCGAATCACGGCGCTTCGGCTCGAAGTGCTCCCCGACGACAGCCAGCCCCTCAAGGCGCTCGGGCGCGCGACGGACGGACGATTCATCATGACGGCGATCGAGATTCGCAACTCGACGCTGTCGGAGAGCCAGGAGCCGCCGCTTGTGTATGTTTCGAGGGCGGACTCGGATCTCAATCAAAAGCCCAAGGAAGACCCAGCGTCCTACGACATGATGCCGGGCGGAATTGAGTCGGCCATCGTGGTGGAGCCGATCGGCGGTGCGGGCGATCCCGAAGGGCTTGCCAATCGCGGATTCCGCGGCGGATGGAGCATCGTGGACGACGAGCGCAAGAAGCCCCACGAGGCGCTCTTCCTGCCGCTGGAGCCGCTCGAAACGAATGAGGCCTCGGTGCTGCGCGTTTCGATGCACCACACGGCCACGTCGAAGTTCAAGAGTTTGATCGGTCGGTTTCGCATCTCGTACACAGAAGACGATCGAGTTCGCCAACTGTTGCTCCCGGCGCAGACCAAGCTCTGGAGTTCGATCGGCCCCTTCCCCGCGGAGGATGTCGTCAAGGCCTATGAGACGGCATTCGAGCCGGAGAAAGAGATCACAAAAGGCTCGCTCGATCTCAAGAAGAGCTACGAAAAAGTGGTGCTCGCGGGCGAGCAGGAGAAGGGAGGCGACGGGGGCGGCCCCGGAGGGAAAGGCCCTGGTGGCGGCGGCCCTGGCGGAAAGTCGTCCGAGGGCGAGAAGGCAACAAAATCGGAGAAGCCGGAGAAGGCCGACGCCGTTGCCAAGGATGAGAAGCCGGAGGCCAAGCCCGAGGAGAAGAGCGAGCCGAAGGCCGAGAAGGCAACAAAATCGGACGAGGAGCCGAGCGCACCCAAGGCTGCCGTCGCCGACGCGAAGCCCGCCGATGCGGCTCCCGAGGGCGGCGCGAAGCCCGAAGCCGACGGCGAGAAGGCGTTCCCGAAGAAAGGTGGATTCGCAGGCGGCCCGAAGAAGGGCTTCGGCGGCGGCAAGTTCGGCAAGAAGCCGGAAGGCGACGCGCCGGCCGGTGAGGGCGAGGCGGCGAAAGCTGCGGGCGCGACGCCAAGTGCCACAGAAAGTGGCGAAGGCTCCGCCATTGCCGCAAAGAGCGATGCCCCGAAGAGTGAAAATGCGCAGAAGCCTGCGCCGCCCGAGGAAGGCGCGGCCGGCTCGGACGGACCGAAGAAGCCTACAAAAGATGTCGCCAAGTCCGACGCGCCGAAGCCGTCCAAGCCGGATGGAACGGAGAAGTCGGCAGCCAAAGACGGTGAGGGCGAGAAACCCAAGCGCAAACCGGAGAAGATCACTTGGACCGAGCAGGGCAAGTGGCGCGATGGGATGTCGGCGCGGCTCGAGGGCTCGAACGCCGCCTATTACATTACGCGCAAGATTCACTCGACGCGCCCGCGCACGGCGATGGTGAAGCTCGACGGCGTGGCCGGCTTCAAGATGTGGCTGAACGGCGAGCCCGTGCAGGCCACTCAGCCGACGCCGCCTCCGGCGCCTCCTGCTATGGCGAAGGGCGGCCCCGGCGCGGGAGCGAAGCCCGGCGCCGCGGAGAAGGGAGACGGCGAGAAGCCCAAGGAGGACGACAAATCCAAAGAAAAGAAAGACAATAAATCGGACGACGATGAGGAGGACGCGGGCCCCGCGTTCGACCCCGACGAGTTCGATATGTTTGGTCGCGCCCCGAGCAAGACCGAGAAGAAGTTCCGGCTCGGACTTCGCCAAGGCGAGAACGAGCTGACGGTCAAGATCGTGCTCGGCGGCGGCGGCGGAATGGGCGGCCGCCGGGGCGGATTCGAAGGTGTGGACTTCGCGATGGGTGGCTCTGGCGGAGGCCGGCGCGGCGGCGGCGGGGCGTCCTTCACCTTTGATCTCGTGCCCGAAGGCGACGATGTCATCAATCATGAGGTCGCCACCGCGCTTCGTCTCGAGGCGGCGGAGCGCGCTGGAGCCGGCACGGCTCCCTCCGCCCCGACCGCACCTCCGGATGCACAGCCTCCGGCCGGCGCCGCGCCCTCGCCGACGGCCCCCGCAGCCGCGCCCTCCGCTCATGCGCCTCCCGCAGGCGCCGTCGGAGCGAGCGGCAAGAGCGGCCCGAACGCCCGCGGCCTCGACGTATCGATGGCGAATGCCGGCGCCCCCGCTGACGAGCCCAAGCCGTCGGGCGGATCTCAAGAATCGGCAAAAGTGAGCCTCGTCGGCGAGAAGGCCGCACCTCTGGCGACCAGCGAGGAAGCAAACCTGCTGACGCCGTCGGAGCGCCGCAAGAAGGCTCTCCGCGAATATTATCGTTCCAAGATCGACCCGATCGGGCGCGTTCTCGCCGAGGAGCTGGAGAAGCTCAAGGACGAGGAGCGCCAGATCAAGCGCGAGATCCCCGAGTCGCTCGTGATGGAGGAGCGCGAGAAGAATCCCCGAAAGGCATATATCTTCAAGCGCGGTCTATACAAAAACAAAGGCGACGAGGTCGAATCGGGTACGCCGGCGGTCCTGCCGCCAATGGCGAAGGACCTGCCGCGCAACCGGCTCGGACTCGCGAAGTGGCTGGTCTCCGGCGAGCATCCGCTGACGGCGCGAGTCTTGGTGAACCGGATCTGGCAACAATATTTCGGAATCGGAATCGTCCGCACGGCGGAGGATTTCGGAATCCGGGCCGAGCTGCCGACGCACCCCGAGCTCCTTGATTATTTGGCGGTGGAGCTCGTCGAAAATAAGTGGGATCTCAAGAAGCTCCACCGACGGATCGTCCTCTCGGCGACCTATCGGCAGTCGTCGGTGATCTCCAAGGAGAAGCTCGAGCGTGACCCGGAGAACCGGCTGCTCGCGCGCGGCCCGCGGCTTCGGCTCACTTCGGAAATGATTCGTGATAATGCGCTCGCGACCTCCGGCCTTCTCTTCGAGAAGATCGGCGGCGAGAGCGTGAAGCCGTATCAGCCGAAGAATGCGTGGAAGACGGTCGAAGGCAACATGTCGAGCAGCTACCGGCGCGACCGCGATGAGAAGCAATATCGCCGCGGCCTCTACGTCTACTGGAAGCGCGGCTCGCCCTATCCGTCGATGCTCAACTTCGACTCCGGGAAGCGCGATGCGTGCCTCGTGACGCGCGCGTACACGACGACGCCGCTGCAGGCGCTGACGCTGCTGAATGACCCCGTCTTCGTCGAGGCTGCGAAGATGCTCGGACAGCGGATGCTGAAAGACAAGGAAGCGATCGGCCGCGCCAAGGATCTCACAAAAGATGCCGAGGACGAGAAGCGCCTCCAGTATGGCTTCCGGCTCTGCACGTCGCGCACTGCGACGGAGAGGGAGCTCGGAGTCCTGAAGAAGCTGCTCGCGTCTCAGCGGGAACATTACAAAGCCGACGCCGAGGCTGCCAAGAAACTGCTCTCGGTGGGCGACGCAAAAGTGGATGAGAAGCTCGACGCGGCCGAGGCCGCCGCCTGGGCCTCGGTCGGCAACGCTCTTCTCAATCTCGACGCCACGATTCACCGCGGGTGAGCGTGATCAGCCCATCTCGAAGCCACCCCACAAAACTCCCATGAGCAGCAATCCGAAATCGCCCGCCTCGGTCGACCTCGCGCGCCGCGCATTCCTCGGATCGAGTGCGCTGAGCCTTGGGTCGATCGCCCTCTCCAGCATGATGGCGAGACGCGGGCTCGCCGCGACGCTCGGTCTCGACGACGGCGCACGTTCCTTCAAGGTGGGCAACGCGACGGCAAAACGAGTGATCCTCATTTTTGCGGCGGGAGGACTGTCGCAGATTGACCTCTTCGACGAGAAGCCGCTGCTCGGCAAGCGCCGCGGCGAGGAGCTGCCCGACTCGGTGCGGAAGGGCCAGCGCATTACGGGCGTCACCGAGAAGCAGGGAGCGCTCCCCGTCGTCGGCTCGTGCTTCAAGTTCAAGAGCTACGGAAAAAGCGGCCTTCGCCTCTCCGAGCTCTTTCGACATATGGGCGAGTTCGCCGACGATATGTGCCTAGTGAAGTCGTTCCAGACCGACCACGTGCTTCACGAGGCTGCGATGTCAATTCTCTTCACGGGGTCGATGCAGCTCGGCCGGCCGTCCTGGGGCTCGTGGGCCAGCTATGCGCTCGGCTCGGAGAATAAGGACCTTCCGGAATTTGTGGTGATGCTCTCCGGCTCGCGTGACGGCGGTTCGCCCCCGCATCCGCGCATGTGGCACAACGGCTTCCTGCAGGGGCGCTATCAGGGTTGCCAGTTCCGCGGAGGCAAGGACCCCGTCTTCTTCATCAATAATCCGAACGGTGTCGATGAAAAGTCGCGCCGACGGATCATTGATAGCGTGAAAGAGCTCAATGAGATCGAGGCGGCCGCAAGCGGCGACCCCGACACGACGACGCGCGTCCAGGCCTACGAGATGGCGGCGCGCATGCAGACGAGCGTGCCCGAGCTGGCGGATCTCTCAAAGGAGCCCGCTGATGTTCTGGAGCAGTACGGCGCCGAGCCTGGCAAGGAGTCGTTCGCGAATCACTGCTTGTTGGCGCGCAGGCTCGCCGAGCGCGGCGTTCGATTCATACAGATCATGGATGGCGGCTGGGATCACCATTACAACATTCCGGTGATTCTGAAGAAGAAGATGGAGGAGGCCGACAAGCCGATCTCCGCACTCCTGCGCGATCTCAAGGATCGCGGGATGCTTGAGGACACCTTAGTGATCTTCTGCGGCGAGTTCGGCCGAACCAGCTACTGCGAAGGGCCCCTTTCGTTTGCTTCCTACGGCCGCGACCACCAGCAGCTCTCGGGTGGGATGCTTCTCATCGGCGGCGGCTTCCGAGGCGGCTTCGCCTATGGCGAGACCGATGAGTGGGGTTGGGACGTGGTCAAGGATCCCGTCCACGTCCACGATGCACAGGCCACCGTGCTCCGCGCGCTGGGGCTCGACCATCTGCGGCTCGTGACGCGCTTCCAGGGGCGCGATTTCCGTCTCACGGACGTGGGCGGAAATGTGATTAAGCCGCTCTTGGCGTAGTTTCGCGGGAATCCTCCGTAGCTTCGCGGCGTGCGCGAGAATCCGGTCCAGTTCGCCGTCGTACGCGAGGACCCACTCGTTGATATTGCGGTCGTGGAACGCACCGCGGCGCGTCGGGCGCTACTCCCGGCGTCCGGCGGGTGTACAGCCTTCGAGCTGGCACGGCGGTTCCCACAGATCGAGATCACGCTGATCGATCCGAATCCAGCGCAACTCGCGCTGGTCCAAGAGAAGCTCCAGCTGCTCTCCGGGCCGGCAGGCGCCGCGCGCCATGCGAAGTTCAATGTGGGGTCCGACGCTCCCCGAGGACTTAACCAGCGAGGCAATTTCGAGTCGCTCTTCCGCCAGCTGCGGCTCTTCCTCGAAGAATTTGTGGTGTCGCGCGAGGAACTCGTGTGCTGGTTCGAGGGCGGGACCGCTGAGGAGACTCGGCGCTGGTTCTCAAGCCGCTATTGGGCTGTGGCCTTCCGGCTGTTCTTCTCCGACGCGCTGCTCGAAGCGATGTTCACAAATTCGGCGACGCAGCATGCCGATCCCGGAAGCTATCCCCAATATTTCCGCTCGGCATTCGAGCGCGGCCTGCTCCGCGCCGACGCCAGAATGAACTACTTTCTCCACCACGTCTTCCTCGGCCGATACCTAGCGATGCCGGGAGCCTATCCGAGCTACGTCGACGCCGACCTCAGCGGCGCTCGCGTCACACTCGTGCAGGCTGGCCTCGAGGAGATCTCCGACTTCTCACCGTACGATTTCGTGGGGTTGAGCAACGTGCTCGATTGGATGCCTCGGGAGCGCTCGATGGCGATTCTGAAGCGGCTGCGATCGACCCTGCGCCCAGGGGCCGCCGTGCTCTGGCGACAGCTCAACAATGAGGTCCGCCACGAGGAGGCGCTTCTGCCCGAGATCCTCCTCGACGGCTCCCTCTCCCCCGCGCTTCTCGCCCGCGACCGCAGCCTCTTCTACAACCGCGTCTGCGCCGGCTTCCGTACCTGACGCGTCGACGGCCGAATCGAACCCCATGGACACGCTGATCGCTCGAATCCTCCAGGAGTCGGGCTACCGGGAAAATCCTTACTTTGCCGCGCTGAATGACGGCTCGCTCTCGCGCGAGGATTTTCTAGAGACACAGATCCAGTTCTATTTCGCGGTGATCTTCTTCAGCCGCCCGATGGCGGCCGCCGCGGCCAAGATTCCCCACCCGCGCGAGCGCGTCGAGGTGCTGCGCAATGTGTGGGAAGAGCATGGCGAAGGCAACGTTTCGGTCATGCATGGCGAGACGTTCCTTGAGCTGCTGAATCGGCTCGGAGGTGTAACGATTGAAGATGTCCATATGCGAAGCCTCTGGCCGGAGGTCCGCGCCTTCAATACGACGCTGGTCGGCGCCTGCGTCCTCGATGAATATGTGATCGGCATCGGCGCGCTCGGAATGATCGAGCGGATGTTCGTCGATATCTCGCGCTGGATCGGCCGAGGGATCGTGCAGCGCGGATTCCTCTCGGAGGAGCGCCTGATCCACTACAAGCTCCATGAGCAGCTGGATGTGCGGCATTCCGAGGACTTCTTTACGGTGCTCCGACCGCTCTGGGAGCACAGCGCTGAAGATAAGTACTACATCGAGCAGGGATTCCGCCTGGGAGCTTACATTTTCAATCGGCTGTATGAAGACCTCTATCGCTCCCGCGGTCGGCGCGTTCTCTGCGGCGGACACGGACGCGAGGGCCTTCACACGCGCGTCCGCTAACGCCTCGGCGATTCGTTCATGACGCTCGCCATCCGCCGGCTGCGTGAGGAGGAGCTTGCCGCGTTCGGACCGCAGATCGCCGCGCTTGAGCATGGAATCACTTATCCGCTCGGCTCCGACCGATTCGAGATCGACCACGGTGCCGATTACTTTGCCTTCTTCCGACGCATGGGACGCGTTCGGTACTACGTCGCCATGGAGGGCGAGGCTGTCGAGGGTGTGCTCGCCGCGGTGGATCGCGTGCTGCCGGGGGCGACGCCCCTTCGATGCACGCATTTATGTGATCTCAAGGCGGCGCCAAGCCGGCGCGCGGCGTCCTCTATCTTCCGGCCGCTCCTGGCGGCGTTCGCGCGCGATCCCGAGAGCCGCCTCGATGCTCTGTATGGTGTCTCGATGGATAGCGCCGATGGCAGCAATCGCCTTGCTGCAATCTATGAGCGCATGCCGCGCGGACCCCGAATTGTTGCGAAGCTCGCGATCTTCTCGTTGGATGCCGACGAGGCGCGTCGCGCCGCGCCTGTAATTCGGAGCGTCGTCGGCCCGCTCTCCTGGCTTTCGCTCCACGGCATCAAAGACATCGTTCTCCGGAGCACCGGCGCGCCGATGCCGCTGTTGCATGCACAATTCGGACCGTGCGCGAGCGACGGTCGAGCGGAGCCGAGCTCCGGCTCGGTGCACATGCTCTGCGCTCCGCTGCGGGCCCCGCTTGCGGCGGAGCTCACGCGCCTCGGATTCCAGCCGACGGCCACGGCCACTGCGCTGGCCGTCGGCATGGAAAGTGTGGACTTCTCGTTCGTGTTAACGAGCGAGATCTAGCAGCACCAACAAAGTCGCCGGGGCTTACTGTGTGATCACATATCCAGCCCAGTTCGAGAAGGAGCCGAGCCCGTTCGCAAGGTCGTCTCCCGCGAGCGCTTGCATCCGGAACTCCTGGCCGACGAGCCACGGGTCGCTCGGAAGAGTGAAGCTGAATTGGAAGCTCGGCAGCGGCCACACGGGGAGATGGAAGAGCGATCGCATCATCTTGAGGCCGAGTTCGCCGTCGAAGGGCGGCACGGCGACCGGAGGTGTCGGACCGAGCCCAAAGAGCATCAGGACCTCTTCTCCCGGCTTTACAAAAAGTGTGAAGTTCGACGACTCGCCGATCTTGGTCGAGCCGGCCACCGACATCGCCGGCGTGAGGGTGAGCGGGGACGGAGCGCCTCCCGCGCCGATTGAATTGGTCACTGAAAGGTTCGTGAACCCGGCAGGGAGCACGGGCGAAGTGCACTGAATCGTCTGGCCATCGACCACAACGACGCCGGTCGCCTCCACGCCTCCGAGCTTCACCTGGAGCCCGGTCCCCGTGTTGAAAAAGTTGCCTTTCACCAAGAGCGGCGTCGGCACGTTGTGCGGGAACACCGTGGGCGTCACGCTCGAGACGAGCGGCCCCGGCTGGCCGGCCGCGATCATGCGGACTCCGGCAGCGGTCGAGAGGAAGAAGAACGCCCCATCCGCACTCATGGAAGCTTCGCCAGCTCCCTGCGCGGAGGACGCGCCTACGTTCTCGCCGACGGGCACCTGCTGTAAGAATTGAAACGTCGTCGAATCAAAAATGCGCAGCTGATCTGTATTGGGGTCGACGGCCAAGAAGCGATCCTGCGCGGGATCGAAAGCGAGGCCGCCCGTGAGCCCATTCAGCGTCGTCAGCGTATTCAGCACGGGGCTCAGAATTGTGGCACCGCCTCCGAACTCCGCTGCGATTCGCGCGCCATTTCGGCTCACCGCCGAGAGCGCGGAGTCCCAGAATGTTTGGAAATTCTTCTGCGCTGGAAATGTATTGGTTACCGATGAGTACGTGAAAGCGGGCCCACTCGAGATATTCGATTCGGTGAAGAACAGCAGGCTCCGATCGGCGCTGCGCGCGATCTGCGTACGCTGCCGCACCTGCCCGAATCCGCTCGACCCGGGAGCGTCGAGGCGTTTCTGTATCGTGTCGGTCGCCAAGAGAATCTCCCGAAGCGGCGTCCACCCGGATCCCGCAAAATCCGTGGTGAAGAAGGCGCGGCCGTTGCCGGCGATCGACAAGTCGTAGGCGCCGCTCTCGAAGAACTCGAGGTTATAGCTGAGCGTCGTGACGCTGCCGGTATCAAGATCCACTTTTCGAATGAAGCCTTGGGTCGCAGTCGGCGCCGTGTCGCAAACGTACAGATATTTCGCGTCAGGCGTCAGATCGCAGCCGCCGAGGCCAGTCGCGCTTACATTGATCGGCGAGAGCAGCGTCTGCGACGCCACGTTGTAACGTTCGACCTTTCCGGATGAGGTCGTGATGTAGAGGAGGCTGCGTGTGGCGTCGAAGACGTGCGTGCGGCGCGCCGTGACGGGAATGAGCGTTGACTGGGCGAAGGAGCCGGCGCTGAGAAGCGCGGCGGTGAGGAGCGTGCGGTGCAGCATGGTGTGGGAGCGAGGTGCTCGAGCGATTGCCGGGGGCCGTCAGCGGGCGACGCTAACCGACCCCCGCGGCTTCTCGCCAGGGGCCGCTGCCTGCGGCAGAATCCGTCGATGCGCCCCACTGTGCGATCCGCTCCCGCTCTCCTCGCCCTCGCCGGCCTCGCCTCCTGCTCCAGCGTCTACTACGCGACGATGGAGAAGTTCGGATACGCCAAGCGCGACATCCTCGTCGACCGCGTGAAGGAAGGTCGTGAGGAGCAGCAGGGCGCGCAGAAGCAGTTCCAGACGACGTTCGAGGCGTTCAAGGCGCTCACGGGATTTCAGGGCGGCAAGCTCGAGGAAACGTACGACAGCCTCAAGAAGGAACTCGACCGATGCAAGTCGTCGGCCGAGGGCGTCAGTGGGCGCATTGCGTCGATCGAAAAAGTTGCAAAAGATATGTTCGCTGAGTGGAAGCAGGAGAATTCACAATACACGAGCCCTGAGCTGCGATCGAAAAGTGAGAAGCTTCTCGCGGATACGCAGCAGCGCTACGACAGGCTGATCGGCGCTATGAAGACGGCCGAGTCACGGATGCCCCCAGTGATTGCGAAGTTCAACGATCAGGTGCTCTTCCTCAAGCACAACCTGAACGCGCAGGCAATCGCATCTCTTCAGGACACCGTGCTGCAGATCGAGGGCGACGTGGGGCGCCTTCTCGACGAGATGAAGCGCTCGATCACAGAAGCCGACGCATTCATCAGCTCCATGGGGACGGGCGGCTAGAGTCTTGAGCTATCGCGTGTAGCCGAGCGAGTCGAGCTGGTCGAGCAGCTCCTGATCCATCACGCCCGTGGAGCGGCCCGAATCGTGCAGCGCCCCCATCGCGCGCCACACATCGCGGCGCGCCTTCAGCGTTTGCAACAATTCTTGAGCCTCCGGCGGAGGTGACTTCGAAAGATTCTCCCGCTCGGCCGGATCCTTCGCCAGATGGAAGGCGCGGGCCCACTGCGGTCGATTATCAAAATCGTATACTTTCCATTGCGGTGTACGGGCCACGGTCCCGATCATCATGTCCTGGCTCGTGTGGTGCGCATAAGTGACCGGGTCGAGCACCGTTTCGCGAAGAATCGCAGGCACCGCGGAACGCCCTTCGATGCCCGTCGGAACCGGCATGCCGAGGAGATCGAGCAGCGTCGGCATGAGATCGACGCCGGAGATCGGCGCCCGAACGCGCTTGCCTGCGAGGACGCCGCGCGGCAAGCGCACAATCAGCGGCACCCGCAGCAGCTCCTCCCAGCACTCCTCGTGCTGTACCGAGCCGTGCTCGCCAAACTCTTCACCGTGGTCGGAAGTCACGACGAGAACGCACTGATCGAGGATGCCGCGCCGACGCAGATCCTCCACGAATGCGCCGATGCGCGAATCCGCCGTCTTCACGCATTCTGCGTAGAGAACTTTGAGTGCCTCGAAATCGCGAGAAGTGAACTTCGCCTTCCAGTTGTCGAAGAGCCGGAACTGTCCCTCCGAGAGCCGGTCGGCGACGTGGTCCTCGACGAGCGAATGCACGCGCCGAGCCACTTCCGTATCCTCGAAGCCATTCATCGCCGCCGCCGCGCGCTGCGGCATCGATAAGTAAGGAGAATGCACTTCGTATGTGTGAAGGAACGCGAAGACCGGCTTCGAGGCGGCATGCTTCTCGAAGAAGGCGAGCGTTTCCGGCAGCTTGCGGAAGAGCCCGGTGTACTCCGACTTGAAGTCGTCGAAGCCGCGCTGGAACCCGAAGACAGGAGTCACATATCCAGCGTCCGCTCGTCCGACCGTGGCGTATCCCGCCTCTCGCAGCCGCTCCGCCATCGTCGGCAGCGACGATGGAATCAGCCGCGGCGGCGTCGACTTGGCGTTGAGCACGCCATGCACCGCGGCAGACACACCCGTGAGCATCGAAGCATGCGACGGGCCGGTGTTGTTGCTCGCCGCCACGGCGTCGGCGAACACAATTCCCTCCCGCGCCAGCCTGTCGATTGCCGGACTTGCCAGGGGGCGCCCGGAGTAGATCCCGACCGCGTCGCGCCGCAGCGTGTCGACGGAGATCAGGATCAAGTGCGCCCCGGGGAATCGGGGCACGCCATCGTTTTCACGGCGCCCGAGCAGCCACCACCCCGCAAGAGCGGCCAGCCCAAGCAGTATCAGGGCGAGCAACCCCAGGGGGGCGGCCCGCCCGTGTCGACGAGCGTCAGTTCGGAGAGGTCTTCGCAACTGGAGGTTGGGAACCGGCGATCTAGTCCGCGGTTCCTCGCCAGTTGTCGGAAGAAACCCGGCGGGACCCTGAACGCACCCCCTACCAGACGTCAGCCGCGGCGAGCCGGGTAGCCGCCTTGCGCTCCGTTTCGCTCGGCGAGCATTCGACTCCGACGAAATCGCGATAGCCGAGCTCCGCGAGCTGCCGCAGAACGCGGCTGTAGCAAATCTCCCCCGTTCCGGGCTCGTGGCGCCCCGGATGGTCCGCGAGTTGCGCATAGCCGAGCTGGTCGAAACCCTCCCGCAGGTGACCACACAAATCGCCTTCGCTGATCTGCATGTGATACAGATCCCAATTAATCTTCACCATCGGTGAACCGACCTCTCGACAGATGCGGACGGCGTCCGTGCTCCCGTAGAGGCAGTGGCCCTTGTGGTCGACGCGGATGTTCATCGGCTCGAGGATCAGCATCACTCCTTCTGCCTCGGCGATCGGCTTCACGCGCTTCAGCGCAGCGATCACATTCCTGTGCATCTCTTCGCGCGAGAGCCCCGCCACGTCGTTTCCGGCCACGACGGTCATCTTCCGACACCGGAGCTTCCTCGCGACGGCGCAGCTCTCGCGGATCGCCGCTTCGAAGGCGTCGTGATTTTTAATTTCATTCATGCCGGGCACAAATCCCCACGCCGTGAATTGTGCGATCTCGATCTGAAGATCTCGGGAGAGCGCCGACAGCTCGTCGATCGGCTTTCCTTGGTGAGGCCAAAACTCGACGGCGGGAAACCCGAGCTCCTTCGCCTTGCGGATCTTGTCGAGGAATGGAACGCCGCCCCACCACATTTCCACGTTGGCGGCGAACTTCGTCTTGCATCCTGCGAGAGGGGGCGCGCTTGCGTCCGAGGCTTGGGCGCCCGTACGGCGCGCGACGAGGGCAAGCCCGGCGGCAGAGGCCGCGGTGAGAAGCTCGCGGCGGCGAAGGAGCGGTGCTGTCATAGATAAGGAAAGCTACCGCGGCAGCGCCGCGCCCCTCCAACGAGATTCCTCGAAACGCCGCCGCGCGCGCACGGCAATCCGACGGCGCGCCGCTTCGCGCGCGCCCCTTTTTAAACACTGCCATGTGGATCTCTCATCTGCTCTGCTTCTTTACATTCTCCTCCCTTGCGGTCTCCGAAGGCGCCAAGCCGGGCTCGGCGCCGCAGACCCCTGCCGTACCGGCTTCGAGCCGGCGAACCCCACGAGTCCCTCTGCGAATCGTTGAGAACTCGGGGCAGCTCGACGGGCGGGTCATTGCACATTTGAGCGGCCGATCCACATCGGTCATGTTCACCCGCGCCGGGCTCACGCTCCTGCTCCAAGAGCGCGACGAATCGGGGCGCCCCGCGCGACATGTGGTGAAGCTGGAATTCGTGGGCGGCGCCGACACCCCTGAAGTGGAACTGCTCGAACCGCAGCCAGGCACCGTGAGCACATTTCGCGGAGAGCCGAGCGCATGGCGTTCGGGCGCGCGCAGCTTTCGCCGAGCGGTCTATCGCCAGGTGTGGCCCGGAATCGATGTGGAATACACGCTGAGCGGAGACGAACTGAAAGCCAAGTATCTTGTGGCGCCAGGCGCTGATCCGCGAAGGATACGAATCGCCGTGGACGGAACGGAGTCTCTACAGATCAGTCCGGAGGGCGCGCTCGAAGCGCGCGCGGGGCGCGGCAGCTTCGTCGATCCTCGACCGGTGGCGTTTCTCCAGGAGGCTCCGGCGGACGCGATCGCTGTGAGCTATCAGCTCCACGGCGACCGAGAATTTGGATTCCGGGTCGGCGAATACGACCGCGGCCGCGGCCTTGTGATCGATCCGGCGGTGGTTGTGGCTGGCACATTCCTCGGGGGCGCAGCGAACGACACGGCGATCGCCGTGGCGACCGATGCCGCCGGGAATCTTTACATTGCCGGATCGACCTCGTCCTCGGAAAAGAGCTTCCCGGAGAAGGCTGGCCCCGACACCACTTTTAACGGCGCCAGCGCCGACGACTCGGACGGATACATTGCGAAGCTCGATCCCACCGGAGAGCAGCTTCTGTGGTGCGGCTACCTCGGCGGCTCCGACGAGGACGTGATCTACGACATGGCGGTCGACGCAGCGGGGAATGCCTATGTGACCGGATTCACCCAGAGCGCAGGAAGCGAAGGCTTCCCGCTCCTCACCGGACCGGGCCTCACCTATCGCGGCGGCCGCGACGCTTTTGTGGCGAAAGTTAATTCATCGGGCTCAGCGCTCGATTATTGCGGATACCTCGCGGGGTCCGGGAGCGGTGATACGGGAACCGCGATCGCCGTCGACGGCGCGGGACATGCTTTCGTCGGCGGCTACACCAATTCGTCGGCATCGAGCTTCCCCGTCACCGGTGGACCCGATCTCTCTTCGAATGGCGGCTACGACGGCTTCATCGCGAAGGTGAAACCGGCCGGAAACGGGATCATTTATTGTGGCTACTTGGGCGGAAGCGCAACCGACGCAATCTATGATCTTGCGCTCGACAGCCAGAGCCGTCCCGTTGTCACGGGCGTCACGGCGTCGACGCAGGCGACGTTCCCAGTCTTGGGAGGAGCCGACTCTACTCATAACGGAGGCGACGACGCGTTCGTCGCTCGAGTGAGCGCGAGCGGATCCGGTCTCGATTGGTGCAGTTACATCGGCGGCTCGGAGGAAGACGAGGGCGAGAGCGTTGCCGTCGATGCAAACGATGAAGTGGTCGTCGTGGGCGAGACCAAGTCCAGCGAAGCCACTTTTCCGGTCGCCGTCGGTCCGGACCTAACCTTCAACGGGTGCGACTATGATGCATTCGTGTCAAAGCTCGACGCCTCGGGCAGCAGCTTCGCATTCTCCGGATACGTCGGCGGGAGCGGCTGCGACAAGGGCACCGGCGTCACGACGGACCTCGCCGGAAATGTGTACATCATCGGAAACACGTTCTCCTCCCAAGATTCGCCAACTCCATTCCCCGTCGTCGGCGGCCCCGATTCCACTTATGGCGGCAAACAGGACGGCTTCCTCGCCGTGCTCCCCCCGAACGGCGCGGCTCTCGTCTCCTCGGGCTACCTCGGAGGCAGCGAATCTGACTACGCCCACGGTATTGTGATTGATGCAACAGGTAGCGTTCACGTCGTCGGCTCCACCGACTCGAAAGACCTTCCGATGACGGGCGGCCCGGATGCAACTTATAATCAGGATGGAGACGGTTTCCACCTCGAGATCAAGGTGCTGGAGCTCATCGCCGCGCCCGTCGGCGCCACGATGGACCTCGTGCTCAAGAAGGGCGCCATTACCGATTCTCCGAAGGCAGGGAAGGACCGCCTCACCGCATCAGGATCTATGATCTTTAACTCCGCGTCGCCTGACGGCACCTTCAACCCGCTCACGGACTCCGTCACACTGTGGGCAGGCGATTCCACAGCGCCCGTCGTGATCTCGGTCCCCGCAGGAGACTCCGGCTGGAAGTCGGCGAAAGGGAAGCACACTTGGAGATCGCCAGCCGGCGCATCGCCGAAGGCACAGATCGTGATTGATCTGGCGAAGCAGAGCTTCTCGATCAGCCTGTCGGGCTTCTCATTCCCTGCTCACCCCGAGAATCCGATGCGCGTACGCTTCGCGCTCGGCAACGACCTCGCCGGAAATGACGCGGTCTGGAAGCTCAAGAAGCCGGGAATTTACTCGCTGCCGTGACTGCACAGAGGCGCGGAGATCACAGTTTCTTCCCGGAAGTCGAGGCCTCCGACGCGGACTTCGGCCCGGGCGCCTTCGCAGTGGCGCCGTCGACAACAAAGCCGTAGCCGCGGGCCCGCAGGAAGCTTGCAACCGTCTCGATCGGTGTCGCAAGCCCCATGTGTGGAATAACGGTCGGCCGGCCGGCTCCATGGGTGTAGATCTTCGAGAAGATCCCAATCATCTCGTGAGTGCGTGAAAGGAAAACTCCGCCTCCGCTGTTCCCGAAGTAGGTCGGCGCGTTCAGCATCCAATAATTGTGACCCGCGATCACATTGCGCGTGCTGGCGATCTCTCCGAGCGTGGGAATGGGATCGTTACCGAGCGGACAGCCTACCGCATAGATCGGCGTGAAGACTTTCACTTCTCCAAGGCGCTCTGGCGGGAGCATCTTCGCCACGTTCGGATAGATCGCCTCTCCCCGAAGCTTCAGCAGCACGAGGTCGATGTCCTCGGCGACAGCCACGACATCGGCAAGCTCCGGAGTCGGAGCTTCGCTTCGATACACATTGAGCTTGATGCCCTTGGCGGCGGCGCCTTCGCCCCCTTCGGCGAGAATGTTGCGCACGACATGGTAGCTCGAGAGCACGAGGGTGGTCTGCTTTCCGGATGTGTCTTTTCCAGAGTAGACCAGCACGCCGCTTCCGACTGTGTCTTCGCCGTTCAGCTGTACGATTGGCCGCAATATCTGTGCATCCATGGCCGCAAGGTCGCGGGTCTCCTTCGACGCCACCTCGATCGACTCGATGCGCTTCAGCTCATCGCGCAGCTTGCTCTCGGTCTGGACCAGATCACGCTGGAGGGAGCTCCGTACGTTCTCCACGACTTTCGTGGTCTCCCGAAGAGCCCCTTCGCTGGCATTGCGCGCAAGTGCGCTCGTCTTTTGCTCGAGGGCGTCGAGGGCCTTGAGCGATTGTTGAATTCTCGAGTCGAATGAAGCGAGCTGCGTCCCGGCAGTGCTAAGCGTGCTCTCAACCTTCTGGAGCCGCTGGTCGTGGATCGGCGTCACATCGTTGAGCTTTCGCAGCTCCGCGAGCGCGGTGCGTGCGTCCGCGAGCTGCTGGCGAAGCGAAGCAATCTGGCTCTCCTCGGCGATTCTCTGCCGACGCGCCTTCGACAGCGTCCACTCATGCATGAGCGGAACGCTGACCGCAAGGGCCAGACAACCCACAACCGGAATGGCAGGACGCAACATTGCAGCTCCCTCAGCTCGGGAACGGCCGACCACGACGGGCGCCTAGATCGGCAACCCGCCGCCTGCCACGTGAGCGCTGCCGCACTGCACCGGAAAAAAGTTCCCGGTCAGCGTCCGTTATCCAGAACTTCCACGGCGAGGATGCGGTCGCCGACCTCAATGCGGTCGAGCACCTCGAGCCCCTCGATCACTTGCCCGAAGGCGGTGTAGCGACCGTCCAAATGCGGGGTCGGAAGATGGCAGACGAAGATCTGTGAGCCTCCGCTGTCGGGAACATCACTCTTCGGCATGCCGATCGTCCCGCGCTCGAAGCGCCGACGATTGATCTCGTCGCGAAGTGTCCCGCCGAGGGCAGCACGTGCGCCCGTGCCGTCGCCGAGGTGGTCGCCTCCCTGGAGCACAAAGTTGAGTTCGACGCGATGCCAGGGCGTTCCTTCGTAGAAGCCCTCGTCCGCAAGACGCAACAGATTCTCCGCGTGCACCGGGGCATCGGAGGCGAAGAGCTCCGCCTCGAAGGTCCCTTTTGTAGTTCTCACTCGAACGCGCGGATTTCTTGCAAACGGCGCCGCGGTCGCCCCCGGGATCGGCGGCATCACTGGCTGCGGCACCAGAATCTCCGGGGGCGCTTGCGGCGCCAGGAGTGCGCTCCAGGCCTTCTGCGCTTTCACTCGAACCGTCTTGTCCGGATCGGAGAGGGCGTCGCCCAGCACGACCGACAAGAAGCGCCTCACCTCGACGCCGCGGGAATCGCGGGTCTCGACGGCGCCGCCTGCGGCTCGGCGCGCAGATTCCACAGTTTCGATCGCGGTCAGGATGGAAGCCCTCACCTCGGCAAAATCCTCACCACGAGCGCGCCGATAGGCGCCGAGAAGTGACAACACATCGTCCACCACAATTCGCTTGGGATCCTTTGCCCACTCCTCCAGCGCGGCTGCTGCGTTTTCGACGACGAGGCCGCGCTCGTGCCGCAGAGCGCGATGCACCATAGCGCGCGCCTCCTCGAATCGTACAGATCCGAGCGCGGTCGCGGCCGCCGCAACGACCCGTCCGTCGGGGTCACGCAGGGCTGCCGCGAGCGTCTCGCGCGAACTATCGAGAGGCAAGAACGCGGCACCCTCCGCTGCCCGCGCCCGCACGAGCGGCGACGGATCGCGGATCCAATCGCGCAACAAATCGCCGTCGTTCTCCGCGCCGAGCTTTGCGACGACGAGCGGCACTTCGGCGCGCACCGAGTCGGAGCGATCGACGCGCGCACGCTCAAGAATTGGGCCGACGCGATCGGCGAGCGCCTTCGCGGTGCCGAGCGATCGAACCGCCGCGCGTCTCACAAATACTTCGGGCCGGTCGAGCATCGCACCGAGCGCGTCGACAGCGCGCGCATCCAGGTGCTTTCCGAGAGCCACGGCCGCTTCGCACGCCACGCGCGCGTCTGTGTCGGAGAGCGAAGCGATGAGCGTTTCGCGCACCGCCGCCGAGTCGGAATGTTTGCCGAGTCCACGAATCGCGAAGAGCCTCGCCCACGCGTTCGAGTCCTGGGCCGCTTCGAGGAGAGGCGCGACGTTGCTCGCGTGCCGGATCGATGCGAGAGAGTAGACGGCGCGCCAGCGAACGTGGGGTTCGCGATCCTGGACGGCGAGGACGCCGACGGCAGACACCACAGATTCGATTTGTGAGCTAGTCGCCGCGCGCTTTCCCGCGAAGCGCTCGCCGAGCAGGCGCCCCGCTGCGAGCGCCGCCTCGGCACGCACCACCGGAGCGCCGTCGCGCAACATCGGCACGATCTGAGAGATCACGAGATCGTCGTCGAAGCGGCCTAAGGCCTCGACGGCCGCCGCGCGCACCCCGGCGTCCTCGGAGGCGAGCCGCTCCGCCAGCGCGCGGCGCGCGTCGGCCTTGGCGTCGCCCGCATCGAGAAGCCCAAGGTAATAAATCGCTTCTGTGGCAACTTCGGGCGCGCCGTCCCTCGTGAGCCGGATCAGCTCGCGCACGGCGTCGAGGCCGCCCGTCCGTCCGAGTGCCCGCGCCGCGCGGGCGCGAATCGCCGGATCGCGGTCGAGGGTGTGCCGAACCAGGAGCTGCGCCTCGCGCCGGTCCTCGGCTCCCGCGATCTCGGCAAGCGCCCGGACGGGGTCCGATGGGACCGTTGTGTCGCGCTGGAGGCCGCGGCAGCTCAGAGCAAACACAAGCGCGAGGGCGAGGGCGCGACGCACAGGGCACGAGCATACTCGCGCCTCCGAAGGATTGGCCGGTGGTACGACTCTCTCTTTGCGGCTGCGTCGCACCGGAGCTACCGTGCGCGCGATTCAAGGCCGAAACCCTAGAAACGCACGAGAATGGCGAACTACCGCATGCGCTCCCTGGATGGGCGCGAATATGGCCCCATCGATCTCGACGGCCTGATTCGCTGGGCCCGCGAGGGGCGATTGATCGCGACGATGCAGGTGGAGAAAGACGGCACCGGCGTTTGGCAAGCCGCGTCGAGCTATCCTGAGCTGGCTACGGCGTTTACATCGTCCTCGTCGGGAGCTGCGCCCGCAGGCACGGGCGCCGCCGGGACGCCGGTCGCGACCGGCGGCGCTCCCGCCTCCTCCGCCCCGACTTCGGAGCTCTCGAGCGGCCTGAGGCGTCTCAAAGGCACGCCGAGCGCAAACCTGAGCGTCGGCGAGGTCTTCGGCAAAGCCTGGAGCCTCATGAGCTGGGAGTTCCTGGGTTACACCCTTGTCGTGTCGATCGTGACCTTCGCGGCGGGTTTTGTTGCACCTGCGGCGGTCATCGTGGGCGGTCCCATGCAGGTCGGCCTCTCGATTTGTGCACTTCGCACCCTCGACGGGGAGCCCGTGGAGCTCAAGAATGTCTTCGATGGCTTCAAGCGGTTTATTGAGGCATTCCTGAGCGGCCTGCTCTTCGCCGTGGCCAGTGCCCTCGGCATTCTTTGCTGCCTCGTCGGGGTATTCGTGCCGCTGATACGCCTCCCCTACTGGACCTTCGCCCTCATCGATCGCCCCCAGAGCAAGGGCATCGAGTCGCTGCAGGACTCCTGGGCGATCACTGAGGGGCGGATGATGGACATCTTCTTGCTGGTGCTGACCTCGATCGGAGTGGCCCTCGTCGGCACGCTGCTCTGCGGGGTCGGCATCTTCCCCGCGATAGCGCTCATTCACCTCGCATCTGCCGTGGCCTATCGGCAGCTCGTGCCCAAGGGGGCAGCACGCGCCTTCGACACACCCGCGTAGCCGCCGCCGCCCGCCTCCCTCCAGCAAGGCGCCGAGTTCTGGCGCCTTGCTGTGTTTCGTATTCGATTCAAAGCCAACCCTGAACCGTCCTATGACCCCTTCGCACCTCGCGCTCGCCTGGGCCCTCTCCTTCCTTCAAGCACCGGCCGCCCCTGAGAAGCCGGCATCGACCGCCCCGGCGACCGTCACGCAGGCGCAGCTCGCCTCGAGCTACGCCGAGGGCGTCGTCGGTTACGCCGTCGGCATGGACACCAAAGCGAAGCGCTGGACGGTGGAGGTCTCCTTCCCGGTGACGAAGTCCGACGCTTTCGAAGTGTGGCTTCCGCGATGGACGCCGGGCGCCTATCACTTGGCCGACTTCTCGCGGTTCGTCGACGACTTCGAAGCGCGCGATGGAAACGGCGCAGTTCTCCCGGTGGAGACGCTCGAGGACCCCGTCCATTGGAAGGTCACGCCCAAGGGGCCGGGCCGCGTGCGTGTGAAGTACACCGCGAAGAATGCCGCCGAAGGGCTCGAAGGCTTCATGCTCGACATGGAGTCGAATCGTATTCGTAAGAATCACGCCTACCTGACGCCCGCCTCGCTCATGGCATTTGTGCCCGAGCTTCGCGACAACGCGATCGAGATGGACATTGCGCTACCGGCCGGCTGGGGAGTGGCCTCGCCGCTCCAGAAGAATGCGAGCGGTCGATATGTGGCACCTTCCTACTATCGCCTCGAGGATTCCCCGTTCCTCATGGGGAAGTCGCTGCGAACGGTCGATTTCACCTATAAGCAGATTCCCCACACGGTCGCCACGCTGTATCGCAACGAGGAGGAGATCCAACAGATCACCGACGTGTGCAAGCGCGTGGTCGAAGCGGGCGACAAAATGTTCGGCGGGCTTCCCTACGATCGTTACACTTTCCTCTTCGCCCTCGTCCCCGAGGGCGGCATGGGCGCGCTGGAGCATTCGTACTCGGCGCTCTTCGTGCTTCCGCAGCGCCAAGGCGGCGATGAGCTGAACCACATCATCGCCCACGAATATGTGCACCTGTGGAACGCCGAGCGCGTGCACGTCGAGACTCTGCAGAAGCCGGATCAGACCCAGCCCTTCGAGACCGGAACGATCTGGATGAACGAGGGGGCAACGGAGTATCTGTCGCATCTCGTTCTCGTGCATGCCGGGCTCACGACGCGCGAGGAGTTCTTCAAATCGATGGCGAGCAACCACGCCCAATGCCACGCGCCGATGATGAAACAAATGATGACGCGGCGGAGCAACGTGGAAGCGTCGAAGGCATGGCGAAATCCCGAGGGATTTGAGTTCGTGGAGGTCGCCGCCGCGACCTACCAGAAAGGCTCCCTCCACATGTTCGCCGCCGACCTTGAGATTCGCCGCCTTTCCGGGGGCAAGAGAGGGCTCACCGACGTGGTTCGGACTCTCATGGATGAGTACTGGCGGAAAGGGAAGGGCTACCCCGAGGACGTGTTGCCGTCCGTGTTTGCCAAAGTCGCAGGCGGCGACATGAGTGTATTCTTCCAGAAGTACATCTCCGGTAGGGAACTGGCCGACCTGACGGAGTTTCTGAGGCCTTTCGGGCTCCGCGTCGAGAAGAACGGAGACGACTCGATGCGCGGTAAGTTCAGCGAGCTCGACTCGGCTACCCCGGAACAGCTCGCGCTGCGCGAGTCGATTTTCTCGCTTCCGAGCGGCCACTAGGAGATCTGTGGGCTTCGCCTCCATTCCCGAGCTGATCGAGGATCTCCGCAGCGGGCGGATGATCATCCTCGTCGACGACCCGCGCCGCGAGAACGAAGGCGACATCGCCGTTGCCGGAGAAAAAGTAACATCGGAAGTTATACAGTTCATGGCGCGCAAGGCGGCGGGCGAGATCTGCCTCGCCCTGGCGCCGGAGATCTGCCGTCAGCTGCAGCTTCACCCGCAGGCGCCGATCAACACGACGCGGCGCGGCACCGGCTTTACTGTTACTATCGATGCGCGCGAAGGCATCACGACGGGAATCTCGGCGCGTGAGCGCGCGCACACGATCGCGACGGCGCTGCGCAGAGATTGCCGCCCGGAGGAGCTGGTTCGGCCGGGACACGTCCATCCGCTGCGCGCCCGAGAAGGCGGCGTGCTGGTGCGGCCCGGACACACGGAGGCGATCGTGGATCTCGCACGCCTGGCGGGGCTGCGCCCAGCGGGAGTGATTTGTGAAATTCTCCGCGAACAGGACGACGAGCCCGCGCGCATGCCCGACCTCGAGCGGTTCGCGTCGGAATACAAGCTCAAGATTGGCTCCATCGAAGATCTGATTCGTTACAGAAGACAGCGCGAGCGGCTGATCGAGCGCGTCGAGACGGGCGTCCCTCTACCGTCGGCATTCGGAGCTTCTGCGAAAGGGGGCCAGGATTTCCAGGTTCATCTGTATCGATGCGAAGTCGATCGCAGCGAGCATCTGGCCGTCACCCTCGGACTGCCGAACCCAGACCCCGACGGGAAGTTCCCCCGCAGCGAGGAGCCGGTGCTGGTGCGCGTCCACAGCGAGTGTCTGACCGGAGATGTCCTGGGGTCGCTTCGGTGCGACTGCGGCGCCCAGCTCCAATCGGCCCTCGCCATGATTGCGGAGGCAGGGCGCGGCGTCCTCGTCTACATGCGCGGCCACGAAGGGCGTGGAATCGGGCTCGCTCACAAGCTGCGCGCGTACCGCCTCCAGGATGGCGGGCTCGACACGGTCCAGGCCAACGAAGCCCTTGGCTTCCCGCCGGACATGCGCGAGTACGGCATCGGGGCCCAGATCCTCGGGGACCTCGGCATTACGCGTATGAAGCTCCTCACGAACAATCCGAAGAAGCTTGCCGGCCTGGCGGCCTTTGGTCTCGAGATCGTCGACCAACTCCCCATCGAGGTGGATCCGAACCCTCGAAATCGCCGCTACTTACAGACGAAGCGCGACAAGCTGGGCCATCGCCTGGAGCGCGTCGAGCCCAAGCCGGAGCCGGGCGAGGCGCCGGGCGCGACACCCGCGCGCGGTGGAACTCCCACCTAGGACGGCACTCGCGGCCCCGTGCCGAGCCCCGTTGGCGGGAATGGCCCTCGCAGTGCCCCGTCGAAACGGCCGATGGCAGCACTCGCGAGACCCTACGCATCGATGAGCATCGAGCATCGCCCTGCCCCGAACCCGCCCACCGACCACGAGCTCGTGGCTCGGGTGAAGGAAGGCGACGAAACGGCGTTCCGTGAAATCGTCGAACGGCATCGCCACCGCATCTTCGCGCTCTGCTTCCGGCTTCTTCGCGATACGGAGGCGGCTGAGGATGCAGCACAGGAGACGTTCGTGAAGGCGTTTCGCCGCATCGACTCGTTCCGCGGTGACTCCCAATTGTATACATGGCTCTATCGGATCGCGGCGAACGTTGCGCACGATGCGATGCAGTCGCGCCGTCGCCACCGGATGGTCGAAGCCGACGACCTGACGACGCTCGAGCCGCCGCGGCACGACGACCCGCGTCGCCCCGACCGCGAGATGGAGCGCGAGGACATGCGGCGTATTGCGCGGGCGGCGATCTCGAAGCTCCCACCGCTCTTCCGGACTGTGCTCGTACTCCGCGAGTACGAAGGGCTCGAGTATCGAGAGATCGCGGAGGCGCTCGATATCTCCGTCGGAACAGTAATGTCTCGGCTCTTCCGGGCGCGGATGCGATTCAAAGACGCCGTCGAGCGCCTCGTGCCGGCCTTCAAGGATCCCGACGGGCAGTAGCATCTGTATCTCTATCGAGCTGCTCCGACAACTTCCCAAATCTGTAAATACTCTTTTTCTGATCTTCACCATGCGTTGCTCCCACGTTCGATCTCGGCTCTCCGCCTTCCATGACGGCGAGCTTGGCCGCAGCGAAGCGGAAGAAGTCCGCGCACATCTGATGGATTGCCGTGCGTGCCGCGGTGCCGCATCGGAACTCCGCACGATGTCTTCGTGGATCGATCCACAGGAGCCGGTGCCGGCGATGTCCGCCGGATTCACCGATGCGGTGATGGCTCGCCTCCATGCACCCGCCGAGTCCGAGGACGAGGCGCAGGCGCTCCCCGTGCTTGCGCTCGCCCGCTGGATCTCGATCGCTGCGGGCGTCGTCGCGGCGGTGAGCCTCGCGTCGCTCTTCGGCCCGGCGCGGCCGCTCTCGAGCGGCACGCTCGACGCGGCTCCGCGCTCGGCGATCGAGCGTGCCATTCGCGAGAACGATCTCTCCGCGATGCGCGCCGCGGCGGCCGCGCGCGAAGCGGGCTCTCCGGCGAGCCGTCCCCAGGGCACAAGCGCGGGCCCGCGCTAGCAGCCCTGAGCAAGCACTGGAAGCGATGCGGACTCGCGCTTTGACTCTGAGCGTTCTCGCCGTTGCGGCGCTTTCGGCAGCCGCAGGCGCAAGCGCCACGCTGGCCCTGACGCGCGTTCTGCCGGGGGTCGATGCGCGCAGCTTCGACGAGCTTCCCGCATTCGAGGAGCGGTTTGCCCGGGAGTTCGGCCTCGGCGACCGCGAGCGGGCTCTCGTCCGAACCATTCTTCGTGACTACCGCGACCGACGCCGCGAGATCGAAGGGCAGGCGGCCGCCTCGGCGCGAGCGGAGCTCACCCGCGCGGGTCGCGAAGTCGATTGGCAGCTCCGTGGTATTCTCCCGCCCCCTCAGCGGGAGCTGTACGACCGATGGTCGGGCGGCGCCCGATAGGCGCCCTTCCGCGCACACCTCCTGACACGGGCCCTTTCCGTACATGGCAAAAGCAGCTGCTGTCCACCTGTCGGCCGATCGCTTCGAGGCGATCGTGGTCGAAGGCTCGCCCAAGCGCTGGAGAATTATTGGCATCGAGGCGGGCGAGATTGCCGCTCCGGCCGAGGGCGAGAGCCCGATGGCGCCGGCGCTCGTCGCCGTCGGCGCCGCGCTGAAGAAACTCCGCGCGCCGCACGACCCTGTGTGCCTGACGCTCTCGTCGCGCGACGCGGTTTTCCGCAAGCTCCAGCTTCCGTTCACGGGCGACGAGGCGATTCGTAAGGTTCTCAAGTTCGAGAGCGAAAGCCATCTTCACCAATTCAATATTGATGAGGTGGTCGTCTCCCATGTCACGATCGAGGAGCGCAAAGAGGCCACAGATCTGATGGTGGCGGCGGTCCCGAAGAAGACCATTCGGGCGAGCGTCGAGATGATGGAGCAGGCGGGCTACGACCCGGTGCACGTCGATCTCGACGGAATGTCGCTTTTCAATGCGCTCGTGGCGACGGAGTCGGCGCCGGCCGAAGGCACGATCCTGGCGCTGCACGTCGGCCGCGCCGCAACGCTTTCTCTCGTGATTGAGAGTCGGCGCCTCGTTTCGCTGCGGTCGATGCGGGCAGGCCTCGCGTCGCTGAGCGCGGCCGTTGCCACAGATCTCGGCGTCCCCGAGGCAGAGGCACAAAAGAAGGTTACACAATTGGCCGCGGGGCAGGGCGGCGGCGGCGATGAGCTGGTGGTCTCCTTCGAGGAGGAGAGGCCGGCGCCTCCGCGCGGCGAGATCGAAAAGAGCCCTGCGGAGCTGGAAGGCGACCTCGTCGAGGGGCGGCGCGCAGAACTCGTGAGCAGGCTGCAGCGCGAGGTGGTGCGCACCGTCGCGGCCGAAGCGCGCCACGGGCTTTCTGAGATTCTCGTGAGCGGCGAGGGTGCCGGGCTCGCAGGGCTGATCGAGGCGATCGCCGAGGGCGTGTCGGTTCCGGTGCGCGAGCTCGATTTGTCGCAATCGGCGCCCGGAGCGCCCGTCGACGAGGCGACACGGCGGCGGCTGCCGATCGCGCTCGGCGCGGGGCTCAAGGCGATCGGCCTCGACTACACAAACACCGAGTTCCGGCAGGAAGAGCTGAAGTTCGCGAAAAAGCTCGAGAGCCTGAAGACGCCGCTGACGGTCCTTGTCGCGGTGATCCTCTTCGCGATCGTTCTGCAAAATATTTATATCTATCGCGAGACTCTCTCGGTGAAAAAGAGCCTCGAGGTCGTCGCGGATACAGCCGAGCGATATGTGGTAGGCGCGAGCGCCCAATACAAAAATGTGCCGGCCAAATATAAGGATCAGCTTCCGATCGACCGGTTTCGCTCGCTCGGCCGGTTCGTGGACGACGAGACGAAGAAGCTAAAAGAGATGTTCGGCACGGGCGGCGCGTCGTTCTCGAGGCCGCAGTCGTCGTTTGAAGCGACGGAGCGCTTCTTCAAGACGCTCCGCGCGAATGAGCAGGAGCTCGGGCTTTTTGTTCTCGATCGTTACACGGCGATGACCCAGGACCGGCCGACGCCGAGCGTGCTCATCACGGCGCAGCTCACGTTCTTCGGCGACAACGCGCAAGACTGCGCGCGGCGCATCGAGCTTCTGCGCAGCCGCATCGGCCAGCAGAAGTGGAGCGCCGACGTGAAAGAGGCTTCCACGACCCCGGTGGCAGGCGGCCTCACGGTTGAGAATCTGTCGTTCCGCGTGGATCTGTCCAAGGAGGCCCAGCAGTGAGCCTTTTGCGCGATTTGTGGGAAGACCCCGACCCGATCAAGTGGCTGATTTTCGGGCTGGCCGGGCTGTCGGTCGTCGGCGGAGGCGTGCTCTACTGGCAGTACTCGAACCTGGCTTCGCTGCGCGAGGCGCTGCAGCGCGAAACGAAGTTCCCCATTGCCGGCTCGACGGCGCCCGCCTCGACGGGATCGCTGCAGCTGCTTGTGGAGAGGGCGACGGAGCTCGGAAAGCTGAATCAACAGATCGAGGGCGACAAGCTCGTCGGGAATCTCGACAACCCGAGCGAATACATCTATGGGAACGCGGCGCAGGTGAGCTTGGGCAATCTGAAGCTCACGACGTCGCAGAACTCGCCCGGCGGCGCGACCTACGCCGACACGATCACGTCGGCAACTCCGCCACGGGAGAAGCCGATCACTCGGGAGCAGATCTATAAGTTCCTGTGGAATTGTGAGCGTTCTCCGCTGATGACAGTGACGTACCTGAGCCTCACACCCTTCGACACGAAGCACCGTCCCGGGCAGACGCTCGCGGAAGATCATTGGTACTTCGACACGAAGCTGACGATCCGCCGCAAGCGGACGCCGGACGACAAGAGGCCGGGGTAGGACGCCGCGCTGCGGCGGAGACTTTTCTTCGCGGGGCACGCCCCGCGAAACCGGTTGGCGCACGCGCCAACCCCACTTATCACTTGGTGGGATTGTCGCACGCGCCAACCCCACTTATCACGTGGTGGGCTCGACGTGAACGACGGCTCCGCGGGTCGGAGTGGTTCGCTTGAGGAACTTTTCGAACCGTGGGGAGCCGGCGTGCCGGCTCCGATTCGGCCGCGCGTGCGCGGCCGGCCATCGCTACCGCGATTCGTGAACCGGCAGTTTCGGCGGCAGCGGCTTCACCGTCACGCCGAGCCAATCGTGGAGCGCCGTCACATCGTAATCGCGGCGCTTGAGCGCGCCGATCCCGTTGACCGCGGCCTGCGCTCCCGACAGCGTCGTGATCACTGGAACGCCGAGCTGCACGGCTCGCGATCGAATCCGGGCGTCGTCCGCGCGCGGATTGCGCCCATGGGGCGTATTGATCACCAGCTGAATGTCACGATTCGCTAGAAGGTCAAGAATATTGGGCCTGCCCTCCTGCACCTTGTTCACGCGCTCCGCGTCGATGCCAGCCGCGCGCAGCGCCTGGTAGGTGCCGTCCGTTGCGACAATCTGGAACCCGAGATCCACGAGGTTTCGTGCGACCGGAAGAATATTGCGTTTGTCCGCATCCTTCACCGACAGGAAGACGCGACCGTGGCGAGGAAGCTGCATCCCGGCTCCCATCGCCGCCTTTGCGAACGCGAGGCCGAACTCCTTGTCGATGCCCATCACTTCGCCCGTCGACTTCATCTCGGGGCCAAGAATGGTGTCCACACCCGGAAACTTCACAAATGGGAAGACCGGCATCTTCACGCTCACATGCTTCGGCACGATCTCCTGTGTGAACCCGAGCTCCTTCAGCGACTTTCCCACCATGACCTTCGCCGCGAGCTTCGCGAGCGGCACGCCGATGGCCTTCGAGACGTATGGCACCGTGCGGGACGCCCGCGGATTCACCTCGAGAACATACAGTTGGTCGCCCTTCACGGCGTACTGCACGTTCATGAGTCCGATGACACTCAGCTCTTTCGCGAGCGCGTGCGTCGCAGCACGGATTTGATCACAAATCGCACGCCCGAGCGAATACGGCGGAATCGCACAGGTCGAGTCGCCCGAGTGGATTCCGGCCTCCTCGATGTGCTCCATAATTCCGCCGATCACCGACATCTTTCCGTCCGAAATGCAGTCGACGTCGACTTCGATTGCGTCCTCGAGGAACTTGTCCACGAGGATCGGCTTGTCGGGCGCCGCCTCGATCGCGTCCTCCAGCGACGCGTCGAGCTGCTGATCGTCGTACACAATTCGCATGGCTCTGCCTCCGAGCACAAAGCTCGGCCGCACGAGCACCGGGAAGCCGAGCCGCTTCGCGATGCGGCGCGCCTCCGCTTTCGAGAGCGCAATTCCGTTCGCCGGGCACTGCAGCTTCAGCTTCTTCAGCAGCTTCGCGAACAGATCGCGGTCTTCGGCGCGCTCGATCGACTCCACGGAGGTCCCAATGAGCGGCGCGCCGGCGTCGTGGAGCTGCCGCGCCAGGTTCAGCGGCGTCTGCCCGCCGAACTGTACGATCACCCCCGCCGGCTTCTCGCGCTCAATGATGTTCAGCACATCCTCTCCGGTGAGCGGCTCGAAGAAGAGCAGATCCGACGTATCGAAGTCCGTCGAAACCGTCTCCGGGTTCGAGTTCACCATGATCGACTCGATTCCGAGCTCGCGCATGGCAAAGGCCGCGTGCACACAGCAATAATCGAATTCGATGCCCTGCCCGATGCGGTTCGGGCCGCCTCCGAGGATCACAATTTTCTTGCGATCGCTCACGCGCGCCTCATCCTGCGGCTCGTAGGTCGAATAGTAATAAGGTGTCTTCGCGTGGAACTCAGCGGCGCATGTATCGACGAGCTTGTACGCCGGCTCGATTCCAAAGCGCTTGCGCGCTTCGCGCACTTCATGTTCGGTCTTCGAGAAGACCGTGGCGATCTGCCGATCGCTGTATCCGCGCCGCTTCGCGTCGCGCAGCAGGTCGGCCACGAGCCCGTCGTCTCCGCGCTTTCCGGCTGCGATCAGACGATCCTCGAACTCCACGAGCTCCGCGAGGGGCCGCAGGAACCACGGATCGATCTTCGTCGCGTCTGCGATCTCTTGCACCGTCATCCCCGACCGCAGCGCGTAGCGCAAGTAGTGAACTCGCTCCGAGTTCGGAGTGCGCAGCTTCGCCAAGATCTGGTCTCGCGCGGGGAGATCGCCCGCCAAATATTGGTCTTTCCGATCGAGCCCAAGCCCCGAGCGCCCGACCTCGAGACCGCGAAGCGCCTTCTGAAACGCCTCCGGGAACGTGCGGCCGATCGCCATCACTTCGCCGACGCTCTTCATCTGCGTGGTGAGCGTCGTATCGCTGCCAGGGAACTTCTCGAATGCGAAGCGCGGAATCTTGACAACGCAGTAATCGATTGTCGGCTCGAAGCTCGCCTTCGTATCTTTTGTGATGTCGTTCGGCAGCTCGTCCAGCGTGTATCCGCAGGCCAGCTTCGCCGCGATGCGCGCGATCGGATATCCGGTCGCCTTCGACGCCAGCGCCGAGCTGCGCGACACGCGCGGATTCATCTCAATAATCACCATTCGGCCCGTGCGCGGGTCGATCGCGAATTGAATATTCGAGCCGCCCGTCTCAACGCCGATCTCGCGAATGATTGCAAGCGACGCGTCGCGCATCCGCTGGTACTCGCGATCGGTGAGCGTCTGCGCCGGCGCCACCGTGATCGAATCGCCCGTATGAACTCCCATCGGATCGAAATTCTCAATCGAGCAGACGATGAGCGCGTTGTCCTTCTTGTCGCGCATCACCTCCATCTCAAATTCTTTCCAGCCGGCGATCGACTGCTCTACCAGGATCTCCGACTTCATCGAGAGCGAGAGTCCGCGCTCCGCGATGGCCTCGAACTCCTCAACGTTGTACGCAATTCCGCCGCCCGCTCCGCCGAGCGTGTAGGCGGGCCGAATCACACAAGGCAGCCCGATCTCGGCGAGAACCGCCCGCGCCTCCTCGATGGAGTGTGCAATACCACTTTTCGGAACGTCGAGCCCGATCCGCAGCATCGCCGCACGAAACAGATCGCGATCCTCACCTTTCCGAATCGCCTCATATTTCGCGCCGATCATCTCGACGCCGTGCCTCTCCAGGGCGCCGCTCTCGTAGAGCTTCACCGCGGTGTTGAGCCCCGTCTGCCCGCCGAGCGTCGGAAGCAGTGCGTCGGGCTTCTCCTTCGCCAGGATCTTCTCCACCGCCTCGGGCGTGATCGGCTCCACGTAGATCCGATCCGCCGTGTCGGTGTCGGTCATGATCGTCGCCGGGTTCGAGTTCACGAGCAGAACCCGATAGCCCTCCTCCCGGAGCGCCTTGCACGCCTGGGTGCCCGAGTAGTCGAACTCGCAGGCTTGCCCGATGACGATGGGGCCCGAGCCGATGATAAGGATCGAGGAGATGTCGGTGCGCTTGGGCATGCGGGGGCTAGTTCCGTCGGTCCGGTGCCGGCTCGCCGCGCTGCGTTGGAGCTCGGCAAATCTTCGCGATGGTATCCCGACCGCGGACCTTGGGCGAGCCGAGGGAAGATTGCGCCGCGGGTGAGTTCGGGGGCGGAGAGCGGACATCCGAGCCCCGCGCTCGCGGCCCCTTAAGCCCCGCGGGAGGCGCCCGAGAATCGCTCGCCTACATTTCCTCTTACCACGGGCTTCGCGCTGGCGCCGGTCTAGTCCTCCGCAGCCGGCGGCGCAGCGCCTCACTGAGTCTCTTGAGGCCGTTTTTGGTGTTTCTCACCCCAGCGCGGAGCGGCCTTGTCGAAGGGCCAACGCGCTCGACCCCTCACCGGATCGCGAGTCCCGTACCCGCGAGGCGGCGACTTGATGACCCAGTTCGCTGGGCAGCCCCCATGGAAGATCCATTCCTTCCCAAGAGCGTGAGCCGCATTGGCGCGCGCTTGGACTTCTCTCCGCCTTCGGCGGCGCAGATCGAGCTCGAAAAAGGTGGCCCCGCGATCCCCGCTCGCGTCGTCAACCTGAGCGAAGGTGGTTTGGCCTTTCTCCTCGACAGCGACCTCCAACTTCCCAGGCCCACCGGAACATTCGGAACGATTCGGTTCCGGTTGCCCGAGGGTCCCGAAGTGACCTGCCCTGTGAAGCTCGCGCATATCCGCGCCCGCGGCGATCATTGGTATGTCGGGGCTGTTTTCGTGGACATCTCCCGCGAAACGCAGCGCCTGATCTCCGATCGCGTCCGCGGGGTTGGGGGCACAACCGAGGAGGCCTGAGCGGAGCCCTGAGCCGGGGTTGCCTCTCGCTCGGCCGCTACACTCGAGCGCGTGCGCTCCTGGTTGGCGGTCCTGGTCCTCGCCCTCTTGGCGCTCGCCGCAGGCGGGTGGGTTGCGTCGTGCATGAGCCCGGTGACGGCGGGCACACCCTCGGAGCCGCCGCCGGTCGGCGACGCCGTGCGCATCGTGGAAGTGGAGTCGATTCTCGACGTCTCGCGCGTTCAGCTTCGCGGCGGTGACCAGCTCCGGCTGAGCGGCATCGAAGAGCCGAGCGCGCCGCTGTTCCCGTCGCTATCTGTGGTTGCGGCACGCCGCCGACTCGAGGCCGAACTCCAAGGCAAGCGATTTGTGCTAAGGCTCGATGCGCCGAGGCCTCTCGACCGCAAGGAGCTGCGGGGAGAATTGTGGCAACTCGAGCCCGCGAACGGGGCCGCGTCGATCAATGAACAGATCCTTGAGCGCGGCGACGGGCTGCTCGACCTCACGCGCGGCGCGGCCGCGGGCGATGATCGATTCCGCGCCGCCGCAACGAAGTACGCCTCCGCCCGATCAAGGCGCGCTGAGATTCCCCTGGGCTTTCAGGCTGGCGTCGTGCTCCCTCTCTATTCCAAAGAAAAACAGCACGACTACGGGCCGCAGCTGCGAGAGATCCGAGATCTCGGGGCCTCTTGGGTTTCGCTCATTATTGTGTGGATGGTCGACAAGATGGACGGCCACGGCATCCACCCGAAGTGGAATCAGTCCCACTGGGAAGACAATCGGACGGCGCCCGACGATCATGTGATTGCAACGGTTCGAACGGCAAAGGAGCTCGGCCTTCGCGTTCTGATGCTTCCGATCGTCCTGCCTTGGAAGCCGGGCCCGGATGATTGGCGTGGGAACCTGCGGCCGGCCGATCGCGATGCGTTCTTCGAGTCGTACTCGCGATTTGTGCTGCGATATGCCGACATGGCGGAGACGCTCGGTGTCGACGCGTTCTCGATCGGCAGCGAGCTCATCTCGCTTGAGAGCAAGCTCGCGGGAGACATTACATGGTGGCGGCGCATTGCCCGCACGGCGCGCGCGCGCTTTGGCGGACGGCTCACTTATAGCGCCAATTGGGATCACTACGAGGAAGTCGGCGTGTGGGACGAGCTCGACTTTGTGGGCATGACCGCGTACTACTCGCTCACGAGCCGTCCGGAGGCCTCTGTAGAGGATCTCGTCGCGGCATGGAAGCCCGTGCAGGCGAAACTCACAAAATTCTCGGAGGAAGTGGCGCGTCCGATCGTGTTCACGGAGGTCGGCTACGCGTCGCTCCGCGGTATTAATACAGATCCGTGGAATTATAAAATGGAAAGCGGACTCGACCTCGATTGCCAGGAGCGCTGCTACGAGGCGTTCTCGCGGGCCTTCGCGGATAGCACGGTGCTCGCAGGCGCCTATTTCTTCGATTGGTATGACGAGGGCGGACCCGAGGACGAAAGTTACACCCCACGCGGGAAACCCGCGGAGGTCGTACTTCGGCAATATTTGTTGGCGGCGCGGGACTTCTTGCCGCCCGCGTACGACCCGGCCCGATCGGCTGCGCCGAGCCGCAGGTAGCCAGCGAGCAGGCCATGGACGCAGGAGTCCTGACGGGAGTGGAATCGGCCGAGCCTGCGAGGCGCCCGACGATGATAACAATAAAGCGCGTGACCCGTCCGATCCGACGGTGGACTCTTCGAGTGGCGTCCGGCGTGGTCGCAGTGCTCGGAGCGGCCGACGCGCAATCGTGGCCGACTCCGCAGCCCGCAAGGATGGAGCCGGCACCTCTCGCGCCATCGATCCTCGCGCGCGCGGACGTGAACGGCGATGGACGCATCGACGCGGTTGCCGCGAGCGCATCGACACCAGCCATGGCGGCGGTGCTCGCGCTCGCGGCGCCAGGTACACAATTGGCACCGGCGGCTGCGCTGTCCGCCGTTCCAACAGATCTTGCCATGGCCGATTTTGACGGCGATGGACGCGCCGACGCGGCTGCGGCGTCGTCCACCGGCGAAGTGCTCCTGGGCCTCGGAACGGGAGCCTTTGCGCCGGGTGTGGTCCTCTCGCAGGCGGTGACCCCGATCTCTCTCGCCGCGGCCGACCTCGACTCGGACGGGCTCGCCGATCTCGTGGAATCAACGGGTACCACAAATAGTGTCGTCGTGCTCCGCAACGGGCCCGGGCTCACCTTCTCGCCGATTCTGACGCTCACGACACCGAGCGCCGCCGGAGAAATCTCCATCGCCGATTTCAACAAAGATGGCCAGCTCGATTTTGTAGTGGCGCTGCCGGCGCAGAAAATCGTGCGCGTCTACCTTGGGACGGCGGGTGGCTTCTCAAGTCCACTCGCCACGTCATCCGTTCATTGTGATCGGACGCTCGCAGCCGATCTCGATGCCGATGGCGCTGCCGATCTCGTGGGAACATCGGCGCCGTTCGAGGCGATCTCATTCCTAAAAAACTCGGGAATTGGATCATTCACAACTCTCTCCTTCGCGCCGGGATTCGGCGGGCAACCAGCCGGCTGCTCAGCCGCCGACTTTGATGGCGATGGCCGACTCGACATTGCTGTCACGCGTCCTGGGCAATCGGATGTAAGAGTTTACTTTACGGGCGGGGGCGTATTCCCCGTCTGGTCCATCGATCACTCGCTGTCGATTCCGTCGAACGAAGTCATCGGAGTGGACTTCTCTGCGGATGGAATCGTCGATCTAGTGTGCGGAACAAATGCCGCAGTCAATTTTCTCGAGGTGATTCCCTCGCTTTCGCTCGTCCAGGTACCGCTGCCTGCGAGCCCGCGCACATTCGCTCTTGGCGATCTCAATCGGGATGGCCGCTTCGACACCGTGTCGGCGTTGGAGGCTGCGGGAGCCCTCGGCATCGGCCTTCAGCAGTCGCCCAGCGGGTTTGCCGCAACGACTCTGCTCAACGCCTCGTCGGGGGCGTCGTCGGTCTCCGTCGCCGACTTCAATCGCGACGGCTCACTCGACGTCCTCGCCGCGGGCTCGGCGGGAGTTCGGATTTTTAGTGGAAACGGAACCGGCAGCCTTGCGCCAGGGCCGAGCTGGTCGGTGGGTGCGCCTTTTGTGGATATCGCAGCAGCGGACTTCAACGGGGACGGCCGGGCCGACTGGGTGGGTGCGTCGGCTTTCAACAGTGGGAGCCTCGCATTCGCCTCCGGAGACGGCTTCGGCGGCTTCGCAGCGCCCGCATGGGTAACCTCGCCATTTGGAGCTCCCGCCGCCCTCGCAATCTCCGATCTCAACCTAGACGGCACCACAGATATCGCCGCTGCGACTCCCGGCACCTACGAGGTCTTCTTCGGCGGGGCCGCGGGACTCCAATTCGCCGCGGGCGGATCCGCTGTTACATCGACAACGCACTCCCTCGCTGCGGCAGATGTGAATCTCGACGGCCGCCCCGATCTCGTCGTGGCGGAGCCCTCCCTGCTCTCCATCCATCTCCAGCAGGGGGCCACGCCCGCCTGGTCACTTCTTGCAACCGTTCCTATCGGCAGCCATTCGCTGCCGAATCCCGGCCCACCGACGGTCGCGGTCGGCGATTGGAACGGTGACGGGCTCCAGGATCTCGCCGCTACCCACAGCGAATCGGCCATCGCGGGAGCGCAGCCCACGGGGCTTTCGATCTCTACGCAAATCGGATCGTTGAGCTTCACTCAAACTCTAGAACTCGTCCCGGGAAGACCGCTCGCGAGCCTGCGTGTCGCGGACTTGGGACTCGACGGGAGGATCGACCTGCTTGCGGCAAGCGGGCCGCTTCGCACGATCGTTGTAATTCCAGACCTTCAAATTCCGTCGCCGGGAGCTGCGCAATTCGGCGCGGGCACCGGCGGATGTATGGGCTCGCTCGCCATGGCGGCAGTCTCTCCGCCTGCAATCAACAATCTGGGTTTCGCCGTCCGAGCGACCCAGGTTCCCCCAATGAACCTCGGCGTCGGAATCTTGTGTGATGCGCAGGACGTTGCGGGCAGCGATCCCCTTTTCTTGGGAATCCTCTTGCACGTCGGCCTCTTTCAGGCGACGCAGCTTTTCGCGATCGATGCCGTGAGCGACGCCTCGGGAATCGGTCGCATGGCGATGCCGATCGGCAACCTGCCGCAGCTCGTCGGGGTCACGGCCTACCTGCAGTCGATCTGGCTCGCGCCGCCCGCGCTCTGCACGCCCTCGCTTTTCGGACTGATCTCCTCTCGCGGATTGAGCATTACATTTCAGCAGTGATCTTCGTACGACATCGACTTGCTGCCCGCGCCAGATCTCTCCATTCGGCACTGGTTACGGCGGCCGAGCCGATCTTCGTTGGGAGGATGACTCGAAGGCGACCTCCCTCAGCTTTCTTGTCGAGCGCTGCCCTGCGAAGCGTCTGCTCGACTCGAAGCCGAAACGGCCACGCCGTCTGCAGCCCGCAGGAACTCAATAATCGAACGACTCGATCCGCGTCGGAGCGACGGAGCGTGGTTCGCTCCACCGCCAGCTCGCACGCCACCCTCAGTCCGATGGCCACCGCTTCGCCGTGCAGAAATCGCCGATAGCCGGTGGCGGCTTCGAGCGCGTGGCCGGTTGTGTGGCCGAGGTTCAGCACGCGGCGAATCCCCGAGTCGCGCTCGTCGCGCTCCACGACGTGGGCTTTCAGCTCGATGGCGCGCCGTACGATCGCTTCGATTTGTGGATTCTCGGGCTCGAGCGCACCGCGTTCCGCTTCGCGCTCGAGAAGCTCAAAAAAATCGCCGTCGAGCGCCAGCGCGATCTTCACAACTTCCGCAAGCCCGCTGCGCCATTGGCGCGCGCTCAGCGAGCGGAATGCGTCGAGGTCGATCACGACGGCCTTCGGCGGGTGGATCGTGCCCGCAAGGTTCTTTCCCTGCGGCAGATCCACGCCCGTCTTGCCGCCGATCGCCGCATCGACGGCCGCGAGCAGCGTCGTCGGCACCGCGACCCAGTCGACTCCCCTCATATAAAGAGATGCCACAAAACCGCCGAGATCGGTGACGACTCCACCGCCGCAGGCCACGACGAGCGATCGACGGTCGGCCCCTCCCTCCGCGAGTACCTCCAGCAGTCGGCTCGCCGTCGCCATCGTTTTCGATCGCTCTCCCGCGCGCACCTCCAGCTCGATCGGCGAACGCCTCTTCAGCCCTCGCTTGACAATTCGGCCGAACAACTCCTTTGTGTGATGATCATAAAGAGCCCCGAGGCACGACGCCTCCGCAATGGGCTTCAGCGCGCCCAGACTTGCCAGTAATCCTCGCCCGAGGAAGACGTGGCAGCGTCCGAGCGGAGTCGTGACGGCGATTGCCGGGCGCATCACCGCCGTCCCCGCGCCGCTTCCACGAGCGCGGCGAAAAGCCTCGCCGTCTGCGGCGATTCAGGATCCCGCTCGGGATGCCACTGCACGCCGATCACAAATCGGGCGTCGGCCGACTCAAACGCTTCGATCACGCCGTCGTCCGATTTCGCCACAATTCGAAAGTGATCGGAAACGGCCGCGACGCCCTGGTGGTGATGGGAAACTACCCGCGTTCGCGTCGTCCCGAGGATCTTCGCGAGCTTTGAATCGGGTTCGACGACGACATCGTGCTCGGCACGATGGTCAAGGATCCCGGCGTAGCCGGCATCCGGCAGATGCTGGTGAATCTTGCCTCCGGCCTCGAATGCCATCATTTGCATTCCCAAACAAATCCCAAGCGTGGGCAGCCCACGCTGCGCGAGCCCACGAAGCAGCGCCGCGTCGAAGCTCTGCCGCCGCGGGTGCATTAAATCGACCGCAGGGTGCAGCTCGATTCCTCGGTGCCGCAGATCGATATCGCCGCCGCCCGACAGCACCACGCCGTCGAGCCGGTCGAGGATCGCCAGCGCATCCTCGGGGTCGCCGGCCGGCAGCACCACCGGCACACCCCCGGCGCGCCGCACGGCATCCACATAACGCATCTTCAAGCGAACGTACAAATCGCCGTCGGCGCGCACGTCGCCGTTGATACCGATCACGGGCTTCATGGCGCGGAGCATCGCATCCGCGCCGCACCGCTTCGAGATCCTCTACTCGAGCGTCTGCGTCGTGAGGAGGAGATGGAGCCGAAGAATCGCATCGCGATCGCCCGGCAGCTCCATCGCGTGGAACGCCGGCTCGAACTCGTTCCAACGGAACTCGCTCACTGCGCTCGCGATGCGCCGCAGCTCCACCCCGGGCTCCGTGCGATAGCCGAGCACCCACTCGACGATGCTCTCCTCGGGGAGGCTCCATCGCTCCGGCTTGCGCAGATCGACGAGCGCGACTGGACGCTCCAAGCCGATCTCGTCGCGCACGCGCCGGCACGCGGCAAGTTCAAGATTCTCCGATGGATGAATCGGCCCTTCGATGGGCCCCCACACCGTCTCATGCTTCGGCTGATGCTTAAGTATCAAATACTGGAGCTCACCAGCACACTGGCTGTAGACGAAGACCTTGACGCGGTGCGAGAGCGAAAGCATGGGTCGCTCGCCATGTATTAGTTGGCCGAATTTCCTCGGCAACCGTGCCTCGGAAGGATGCGATAAGTGCAACCCTCGCAGGAGTCCGTGAGGGGCACACCACCGCTGCCGGGATAAGAAACCCTTCCCGCCGCCCCCTTGCAACTGCGCCGAACGATTCGACCGCCCTCAGCGGCCCGGACGAAGCAGATCCCTCAGCGCAGCCGGCGGCAGGGCGCCGAGCGACACTAGGGCATCGTTCACATCGCGCGCGGAGCGCCCCGCTCCGCGTTGAAGCTCCCGAGCGATCTGCTCGAATCGACGCTTGCCAAGCACCTCGAGGGCGCAACGCGGCTCGACCGCGCAACGCTGCGCCTCGCGCTCGGCGCGCTCGCGTCCCAGCAGCGCGCGCTCGCGAAAGAGCGCCGCCGCTTCCGCGAGCGTCATGCGCCCATCGTGGATGCGCGTCACGACAAGGGCGCGCGCCGCCGAGGCGAGCTCGTCGAGGATCCCCGCGAGCTGCACCAGCGGCTCCACGCTCGAGCCAGCCTCGCGCAGCGCCATGGGAGCGGCGTAGGCGGGCCACCCCTCCTCCGCCGCGCGGCTTGTTACAGATCGACGGAGGCCCTCAGGGAATTGTGAGCGGATTGCGGCGGCAAGCGCGCGTCCCGGTGTGCCCTCGCGCAGCGCCGCCGTCGTCAGG
The DNA here is from genome assembly GCA_016792805.1 of Planctomycetota bacterium. Taxonomy (GTDB): domain Bacteria; phylum Planctomycetota; class UBA1135; order UBA1135; family JACQFD01; genus JAEUHX01. Next base: position 38,855 of record JAEUHX010000022.1, on the reverse strand, counting down.
CGCGGCGCTGAGAGCGCTTTATACAGTTCGCCGCGGCGCACCGGCGCCATCTCCCGCGGCGGCAGCCCAACGGTAAAGGATGCATTTACAGCGCTCGGTGCTCCGAGCAGCTCGTAAGAGGCTCCGGGCAGCGCTGTCGCCCGCGCGAATGCCGGAACTCCAAGCGGAACTGTTATTACAGAATTCGCAAGCGCGCGTGCGCTTGCGAGCGCCGCATCGGCGGTGCCGGGCACCTCTTCCTCGCTGCGCGGGCGCGCCGCATCGAGCCGTTCGAGCGCCATCTCGAGGGCCTGCTCGACCGAGATCGCGTCCGGAACCATCGCGGTTGCGAGCGCCTCAAGACGCTTGCGCGCCGCGCCGAGCTCCTCCTCCGCCAGCGCCGCGAGTTCGCGTGTGGAGACCTCCTCGCCCGCTTCCGCGGAGAGCCATTTTTGTAGGATCGTCCGGCCGATCGAGTGGTGCCCGAGCGGCTCCAGGTCTCGCTGGTCGCGAATCCAGCTTCTGTGATCTTCAATCGCGCGCCGAGCGGCCTCAGCTCCTTCGCGGATACCCGGCGCAGAAGCCGCAAATGCTCCGGAGACGGCGCGCTCGAGCGCGGCCGCGAGCGATTGCGCCTCGCCGTCGGCGGCGACGACATGCTGGCGCGAGGGGAACCTCAGCATCGCGCGCGCCGCGGTGAGATAGCGCGGCAGGTCGCGAAGCTTGCGCGACAGCAGATCGGTCGACGCCGACGTGCGCTGTGCCTCGACCTCGAAGGCCTGACGCGCCACGCGGGTGCTCCACGACGCGTCGCGCTCCGCGCGGCGAAGCTCCGCCCATTCCACGAGATCGGCTTCGGCGCGCGCGCGCAGCAGAGCGAGGTCGGCCTTGGCGTTCCCCTCGAGCGAAACCGATTCGAGCCAGCGCACGTCCTCCAACACGAGCTGCAGCTTCGCAACGCTGTCGCGCACCACTTCGGGCCCCATCTCGGGCAAATCCGCGCTCTCGGGGAAGCCGCGGGTCGCTGTCGCGGCGGCCGGATCGAGCGCGGCGATCGCCTGCCGCCATGTGTGATATGCAGATACCAACGATCCTTGGCGCACGCGCGCCGATCGATCTGTATCTTCTGCCCGCGCAGGCGCGGAGCTGGGATGAGGCTGTCGCGCGTTGCAGGCTGCTCCCGCAAGGAGAAGCGCCGACGCGAACCATCTCGCCGCGGCTAAGCCCGAAGCCGCGGGGGGGAAATTCCAGAATTGCATGGGTGCCGCTCGATGGCAGGGCGCGAGCCCCTGCCCCGCGTCCGCCCACCATGGCGACGCCGGGCGCTCACGCCGAGCCGCTTCGCATTCTGGGCGCGCCACGGCACGATTCCACCTCGATCAGTGAACTCCCCCGCGAACGCAACTCCACTCTACGAGCAGGCGCTCCGCGCGCTGCGTGAACGAACCAATTTCGAGCGCGGGGATACGCCGATGACGCCAGCGCGCCTCAGCGTCGAGCCGATGCGGCGTTTGCTCGATCGGCTGGGGCGCCCGGAGGAGAAGCTCCGAATCGTTCACGTCGCCGGCACCAAAGGAAAAGGCTCGGTGACATGGTTCGTCGACGCGCTCCTGCGCCGCGCCGGCCGCCGTTGCGGACGTTACATGTCGCCGCACATCGACCGCATCGAGGAGCGGATTGCCCTTGGCGGGCGGATCCTCGAGCCGGAGGAATTCGGCGCGGCCGTCCTCGAGGTCGTGCCGCACTTGGAGGGAGCCGACGGCACCTTCTTCGACGCCCTGACGGCGGCGGCCGTCGTGGCGTTCGCGCGCGCCGGGGTTGAATTCGCTGCGGTCGAAACCGGGCTCGGCGGGCGGCTCGACTCCACCAATGCGCTGCCCAAGGTCGCAGCGGCGCTCACGTCGATTGGTCTCGAGCACACACAGATTCTCGGGAACGACGTCGCCACGATCGCGCGCGAGAAGGCCGCCATCGCCCGCCGCGGCGTCCCGCTCTTTTCCGTCTCGTGTCCCAACAGCCCCGAAGGAAAAGCCATCGCCGCGGTCGCGCGCGAGTTCGGCGCGCCGCTTCTGGTCCTCGGGCGCGAGTTCGAAGCGCGGAATGTGCGCGCCGACGGCGCGGGGCTCCTCGTCGACGTCGAGACCGTCCGCCGCACCTACCTCGACGTCCGGCTCCCCACGGGCGCTCGATACCAAGTGCCCAATTTGGCTCTCGCCGTCGCCATCGTCGACGACCTCGAAGCGCGTGGGCTCTTGGCGAACGCGCGCGCCGCGCTCGAGCGCGCACCGGACCCGCTAGCTTCCGACCTGGCGCTGCCGGGGCGGTTCGAGCTCCTGCGGCAGCAGGTGCCGCCCGTCGTGCTTGACGCTGCCCATACGCTTGAATCGCTCGCCGCACTCCTCGACGCCGTCGAAGAGACCTTTCCGGGCCGACGGCGCGTGTTCGTGGCCGGGTTTTCCGCCGACAAAGACCACAACCGCCTCTCAAGAGCGTTTGTCGGCCGCGTCGATACGGTCGTCGTCACTCAGGCGGCTTCGCTACGGGCCGCGCCTTGCTCCGCCGTTGCCACCGCGCTGCGGAGCGCCGGCGTCCCGGTCGTGGAGAAGCCACAAGTACGCGACGCGATAGGGGAAGCGAAGAGCCTCGCCGGCGCGGATGGGGTCGTCGTCATCACGGGCTCGTTTTTCGTGCTCGCCGACGCGCGCGCCGCCCTCCGCAGCGGATGAGCGCTCCGCGCTCCCATCCACAACGGAGCACGCGATGGATTCCAGCTCGACCCTCGTCACCGATCTGCTCGTCACCGACGCCTTCCTCATCACGGGGACGATCGAGCCGCGCGTGAAGCGGCTCTCCACCTATCTCGAGGAGGTGCAGAGCACGTTCGTCTCGGTGAAGGATGCGAAGCTCGTCGACCTCCGCTCCCGCAACACAATCACAACCCCCCGGATCCTCGTGAATCGCGAACGCATTGTGCTCGCCCACGAGTTCCTCGACGCGGTCAGCGACACGGGGCTCAAGGCCCTCAGCACGGAGCGCGAGCTGGTGCAGATCCGCGCCTTCCATGTCGGCGCAGTGAACTTCGAGATCGCCGGCTCGGTGCGCCCGGGAGCCTACGAGGTCTCCGACCGATCGCGGCGGTTCTTCGTGATCGAGAAGCCGCGGCTCCGCGGAATCGAATTCAAGGAGGGCGCCGACGAGCTAGCGGTCCTGAAGGACCTCGAGTACCTCGTCGTCGCAAAGCACCGTCTTTCCTATATTTACGACTTCAACGAGTAATTGACGCGCCTCGCGGATTCTCCGCGTAAGGTCGGTCGGCGGGCGCGACGGAGGCCATGGAGCCCCGCCAGCCACGGGGCGCAGACGCCATGAATGCCTCCATCTGGATCTCGCTCGCCACGCTCCTCCCGCTGGTGCTCGCCGCGCCGAACCCCCAGCAAGGGCCGCCACCCCACGGCGGCTCCTGGCAGGGACCGCAGGGCGGCCCTGGCCGCGATCCGGGAATGGGCCCAGGGCCCTTCGGCCCCCAAGGGCCGCGCCCGATGGGACCGATGGGACCGGGACGCGGCGGTCGCATGGGACGCCCCGGTGGGCCGATGGGTCCGGACGGCGGGCCTCGCGAAATGGACCGCTGGCAGGGCCCCGATCGCCCAAAGAGCGGGCAGGGCTTCGTCCCACCCCACTTCCAGCGCGTCTTCGAGCGCATGAAGGGTCGCGGTCCCCAGGGCGAAGCCGCCTTGGCGGCGCTGCGTGACGCGCTCCGCGAGGAGGCGCAGGAACTCTGGGTGGCGGCCGAGGAGATCGACCGCCATCTAAAGGGCCCCGGCTCCGACCCCAGCAGCTCGCGCCCCGCCGACGGCCCGGACTCCGGACGCCCGCGATAGTCGCGCTCGAGCTTCGACGTTCCCGGCCGGGAGGTCGAAGCCGAGCTCACAGCCATCGCGACTTCCGGGGGCGAGTTCGCCAAGGCGTTGTGGAGCGATGCCTTCCCAATGCCGATCGAATCTCGCCACGCGATGGCCCGCACGGGGCTGCGTGCAATGCGGGCTCGGATCGGCCTCCCGGCCATTTCTTGCCTTCCCATGGAGGCGGCCGGGATCTGTGAGCGGTAACATCGGTGTCGATCGAGGTACCGCCGTGCACGCCATTGCTCTCGCGCTCACCCTGCTCCTCCAAGCCGGAAAAGCTACTTTTCCCGAAGTGCATGCCGACTTCGCTCCGGGCACCGGCGCGTCGGCCGACCTCGAGATCGAGGTCGAAGCCGTGGGCTTTCCCGCGGGCGAGAGCGGCGCGGGCTCGAAGCCGCGGACCGTCCGACGATATGTGACTTGGCACGCCGGCGGGACCGACCTCGAGGAGCTGGCGCGCATGAGTGCAGAAGCGCTGAAGAGCGGCGGGCTCGACGCGTCGAGCGACGGCAAGAGCCTTATTATTAAGAACGCCACGGAGCTCGCCTTCCATGCGAAGAGCTGGACGAGCGTGAGCGCGCAAGTGTGGGGATTGATTCCGGCGGATGCGAAGGAGCTGTGCGTGCGATGGAAGCTCCAGCCGATGGGCGCGCTGCAGGGCGGCGCGCTTGCAGTCTCGATCGGCGATCGACCTTCCGGCCCGCCTGCCCCCGAGGAAGCGCTGACGCCTCCGGCCGCCGCCAAAGACACAAAACCCAAAGACCCCAAATCGGGGGCGAAACCTGCCTCGCCCGCAAAGCCGCCGGCGAAGCCCGCCGACGCGAAAGGAAAACCGACGGCGAAACCGACCACGGCAACGATCGCTGTGCCGAAAGGTGACAGCGCCTCGTTGCTTGAGGCGCTTCGCACAAAGGCCGCCGACCTCGAATGGAAAGTCGACTCGGAGCCCGGCTCGCTCGTGCGCGTGACGCCGCCCGCAGGCGCGCCCGCGGTGCGATGGGCCGCGGTGCGCTACGCGGGCGCGAGCGAAATGTGGATCGGAGTGAAGATCGCGCCCGCAGCGACAGACGCGAAGTAGCACAAGTTCCGAAGATCACTCATCGGAGCCGTCGTCGCCCAAGCCGCTTTCCCGAGGACGCAATCCCTCGCTCCACTCTTCGGGCGGCGGCGGCAACTCCTCAAAGATCTCCCGATACGACGCGAGCCGCGTGCGCGCGAGCGTGCCGGCGGCGACGGCCTCGTCGAGCGTGCATCCCGGCTCGTTCGTATGTGTGCAATCTGCGAACCGGCACGCGCCGAGCAGCGGCTCGAAGTCAAGAAAACAGTGCCGCAGCTTTCGACGATCAACGCCCCAGGGGAGAAAGCCGCGAATTCCCGGTGTGTCGATCAGATCGAATCCCGGCGCCACATGGATCAGCTCCGCGGCGGAAGTCGTGTGCTTTCCTTGCTTCCACTTATAGGAAAGGTGTCCCACTAATCGGGAGAGCCCCGGCGAGAGCGCGTTGAGAAGTGAGGACTTTCCGGTTCCGGAGAGCCCCGAAAGCACGCTCGTCTTTCCGGCGAAGAGCGCACGAGCTTCGTCGAGTCCCTCTCCCGTCTTGGCCGAGATCGCGATCGCGCGAACGCGCGCCCGCGCATAGGTTGCAAGAATCGCATCGACTGCGCCCGGGCGAGCGACGTCCCGTTTATTGAGGATCACTGCTGCTGGAATCTCACACGCCGCCGACCCCGCGAGCATGCGATCGACGAAGGTCGACGAGAACTCCGGAATCCCCACCGATGCGACGGCGACGACTTGGTCGACGTTCGCCGCGATCACCTGCGCCTTACGCTCACCCCGCGCCGCGAGACGGAGAAATGCGCTCCGCCGCGGTTCCACGCGCGCAATGGTGAGCTCGTCTCCCTCTCCTTCGAGTGCCACTCGATCCCCCACGGCCACCGGGCGCGTGGCCCATGTCGCCTCTTGGAAGAGTGCTCCGCGTAGCTGTGCCGCCACGGTGCGGCCATCGATCTCGACGAGCGCGCCGCGGGCGTCCACCCGAAGCACCAGAGCGAAAGACATTCCCAGCGACTATACGCCCAGGCCGTAAGCGCGTCGGGAAAAGCTTTCCATCTCGCGAGTCGTTTCTTCTCCTCCGACAGTCCGAAGAGCTACTGTCCAATGGGGCCTTGGTATCGCAGCCGAGGCTCTGCGGTCTCTTTTCCCTGGGAAGCTGAAGGATGAGCCCACTTCGTCGTCGACGTCGTCTGCTGAGCCCGCGATCCCGATGCGGCGGGTTCTCGCTGTTGGAGGTCATGATCTCCGTGGCGGTGCTCACCGTGTCCACCTTCATGGTGACATCGACTCTGGTCTCTGCGGCGCAGCACCGCGGGACGAAGCTTGAGGCGGCGATGGCCGCCGAGGCGGCGCGCAACGTGATCGAGCAGATGCACTCCGAGGACTTCACAAAGCTTTTTGTGAGATACAACGAAACGCCGCTCGATGACCCTGGAACGCCTGCGAGCGCCCCCGGATGCCATTTCGATGTTCCGGGGCTGAAGCCGCTCACCGCCGACGCCGATCAGCACGTCGGGCGCATCCTGATGCCGTCTCCCGGTCCGGAGCTGATCGAGTCGACGACCAACAAGGACCTTGGGATGCCGCGCGATCTGAACGGCGACGCCATCATCGACGACGTGAATCATGCGTCGAATTATGTCGTGCTGCCGGTGACTGTTCGCGTTGAGTGGATGAGTGAGAACGGCCCGCGGAACTTTCAGCTCTCCACGATGTTTGCCAAGCTGCTGAAGGCGCCGAAGTGAAGGTTATTCACAAATATCGGCACGCTCGCGGCTTCACGCTGGTGGAGGTCTCTGTCGCGGCGGTCATCCTCATTCTTCTCGTGTCCAACGTGATGATGGTGATGCGCTCCACTTCAAGCGCCTACGCATCGACAGCGTTCAAGACCGTCCTCGACGAACAGGCGGAGCAGACGCTCGACCGCATCACGCTCGCGGTCATGTCCTCACGCTCCGACGACGTGCTTCCCAACATGAAGGCGCCGAGCAGCGCTTCGTCGATCGAGTATCAAACGGGGCTCGGCGTGGAGAACGGCGTTGCCGTCGCCGGTGATCCCGAGAGAATTGAACTCGTCCCCGACACGGGTGAAGTCCGCTGGACGGTAACACCCGTCGGAGGAAACAGCCGCACCGCGGTCTGGGCGAGATCTGTAAAGACTTTTTATTCTAAGGAAGAGGCGAACGGGATCGACGACGACGGCAATGGCCTCGTCGACGAGCCCGGACTCGCCTTTGCGAAGGAAGGGTCTCGGGTTTCCATCTTCCTCAGCCTGCTGAGGTCGGATGCCAACGGAACACCCTATCAAGCTGTGAAAAAAGCTGTTGTGTCGTGCAGGAACTAGGGAGCCAGCAACATGAATCCCACCGATCGGAAGAAGGAGCGCGGAACTGCGCTGACGAGCTCGCTCGTCGTCGTGCTGATGGTGGCGGGCCTCGGCGCCGCCATGATTCAGATGCAAACGGGCGTCTCGTTGAGGCAGCGTCAGAGCGCCGACAACAAGCGCGCCCTCTATATCGCGGAGGCGGGCCTCGCCGAATCGTTCCTGGCAATCACGCAGGGGAAGAGCGGAGCGATCGGGACGGCCACAGATCCGGCGGGCTTCGACAAGGGGGTCTACTGGGTCGAGTCCACGGAGCTCACCAATAATCAGGTGATGCTGAAGAGCACGGGGCTCTGCGGACAAGGACGCTTCTCGGCTTCGGTCGTCGTCCAGCGGCTCGCGAACTCGATCGCCACGCTCGGCGTGTTCGGGAACCAATCGTTGATCCTCAAGAAATCCACCATCGTGGATGGTTATGACTCCACGCTGGGGTCTTTCGAATCGCAGGCGACGCAGGTCGCGCCGTACGGACTCACGACGCAGGGAGGCGCGAATGTCCGCGGCAACGGCACAATTGCCTTGGAGGCCACGTCGTCGGTTCCTCTGCGGCCTGGCGGTTCGGTTCCAGTCCCGACCCGCGTTTTCGGAAATGCGAATCCCGGCCCGAACCAAAGTGTGATCATTGGCACCAATGCGGCCGTCACGGGTTCAACAACTCCAGCGCAGGATGCGGCGCCGCTGCCTCAGATTGAGGTGCCCGCGCTTCCGAATGCCGGAGACCTCACTATCACCGCGCTGAATCTGTTGTTGAGCATGTCGGCAAAGGAGGCTTCATATAACAAGATTCAGGTGCAAACCGGTGCTACTCTGAAACTCACGGGGCCGCTGATCCTAGTCGTGCAGGAGCTCAATATTCAATCGGGAGGAGTGCTGCAGATCGACACGACGGCGGGACCGGTCAAGCTCTACTGCACGAAGCGTCTCACCGCTGCATCGAATTCGACGATTTCAAGCGTCAAACGAGACCCCAAGAGATTCGCGCTGCTGGTCAGCGCACCCGACGCCGACTTCGACAACAACGGCACCATCGATCCCGCGGTGTCGCTCGCCTCGAATGGTGAGTTCTTTGGCGTGTTCTATGCGCCGAATGCCGCAGTCACCTATCCGGCCACTCTGCGCGCGTACGGCGCCCTCGCCGCCAAAGCGCTGACTCTGGCGGATGGCGCCCGCGCTTCGTTCGACAAGGGATTCTTCAATGCTCGAGACACCGGCGCACTCTCGCTCCCGACGCTCATGTCGTGGCGCATCGTGGAAGTTCCCGACGAGCCGATTACTCGCTCGCCGATGGATCCCGTCGCGCACCTAAAGCGCCTGGGGAAGACCCCCTTGGCTCCGACCGACGCGCACCGGGAGAAGTTCATCACCATGCAATACACCGATGCCGGCGGGGTGGTGCGTACCTACACCGGCCGCGCTTCGCTTCTCGACTGGAGCACGGTGCGGCGCGTGGTCAGCATGACTTGGACACCCATCTGATCGCTGAAACGCGGCCGTATTTGTGAAGCCGATCCTCAGCCCAGGGATCCTGACGGTGGTGCTCGCGCTCGCGGGAGGCCCTCCGTCTGCCCTCGGCCAAGGATTACAAAAGACGCCGACTGCTCCACAGGTGGCACGCCCAACCGTGGCCCAACGACTTTTGTATGGTCCGCGGGAGGAGCTTCCGACGACCGGCGATCGCCTCTACGACGCGTTCGCGCTGGTGGAGCCGGAGTCGCTTCCGGAGGTCCTTTCCGTGCTTCGCGGCAAGCGGCGCGGCGATCCCAGAATGCCTCGCTCGCTCGATGACCAGCGGCGGGCGCAGCTGCTCCAGATGTTTACTTCACAATTACCGCGCGCACGCAAGGCGCTGAGCACGCTCTCCCAGGACACGGAGAAGACGCGTCCTGAGCGAATGGTTGCCATTCGCCTCCTCGGTTTCCTGGGCCGCGGCGCCGATTTTCCGCTGCTGGTCGCGCAGCTGCAGGACGACGCCTCGGACCCCAGCGAGTACATCGCCACGGCGGTCGTCGACGGGCTCGTCGATCTGTTCGAGCGGGAGCCGGTGATTTGTGGACTCGTGCCCGGCGCGTTCGATCGCGCGTCGGCGTTTCAACGGCAAGCGCTCCTGCGCGTCCTCGGAACCTGCCGCTGCAAGGAAGCCACACAAACATTGGCGGCGCTCCTCGGGCGCGTCGCGGCGCTCGACGCGACCCTGCTTTCCTACCTCAGCCGGTCTCTCGTGGCCAACCCAGGTGCTTCGCTCGATCCAGAGACGACGGCCCCGATTCGGCAGCGCCTCATGGCGTCGCTGCCGGAGGTCCGGCGCGAGGCGGCCCTGGTGCTGGGGCGGCTCGCCGACGTCTCCTCGGTGCCGGAGCTGCTGCGGCGTCTCACCGACGACCACGAAGGCGCTCGCGAGGCGGCCCACTGGGCGCTCAAGTCGATCACGGGGCTGCGACTCAGCCTCGACGCCGAGCGCTGGCAGCGCTGGCACGAAGGGGAACTCGCCTGGTGGCAGTCGCGCGGCGAAGACCTCGTCGCAGCGCTGGAAAGCGCGCCGCGTCCCCAGACGCTCGCCGGAATTCGGGAGGCCGCGGCGCGTCGGCTCTTCCGCCATCAGATCGCCGAGCGGCTGGTCGACCTTCTTTCTTCCGACGACCGCGAAGTGGTTGTGGCGGCGGCGGGCGCGCTGGGCTCGATGGGGACGCGGATCGCTCTACAGCCGCTGATCCAATTGCTCGACCACGACGAGGACTCGATCCAAAGCGCCGCCTGGCTCGCGCTGAAGGCGATCACCGGGCTTGCTCTGGGGCGCAACTCGGCCGAGTGGCGCGAGTCGCTCTCGTAAACCGGCGTTTCAGTCGCGCCCCCGCGCACGCCGATCGACGGTGCGGTGTGTTCCAACCGGACCGCCCGTTCCATGCCCAAATACCGACGTCGTCAAAAGCTCCCGAAGAAGGCGCTTCAGCTCCGGCTGACGCTCACTTTTGTCGGGTTGGCCGCGCTCGGAATGCTGCTGCAGGCAATTTTGTTTCAGATGCTGCTTGCGCAGACTGCGAACGAGCTGCCTACGGACGGCGGCCTGCTGATGGAGCGGGCGAACGGGATCTGGCTGACAGTATTCGGCGCCACGACGGTGTGCTTCCTGCCCATCGTATTTGTGGTGGGCGTCTTCTCGACGTTCCGATTCGCCGGCCCGATTCGGCGGTTTGAGATCTATCTCACCTCACTTCTGAACCGCCAAGCCACGGAGGCGGTGAGGCTGCGCAAGGGAGATCAGCTCGAGGACTTCGCGGAGCTTCTGAACGAGGCGACGGCACCGCTGCGGGAACAAATCAATCAAGATACGGCTCATCGCCGAGCTGGCACGCAGCAGCCGCATCCCGATGCGGCGCTTCCGGCGAGCGAGCAGAGAAGCGAGGCTTCGCCGTGACGAGCCAAGCGCCCGCGCGATCTCTGCGATCGAAGATCATACTGATCTTGTCGATCGTGATGTTTGCATATGTTACGATTGACTCTGCGCTGCAGCGGTCGACGGTTCTGCGGGGCTTCGACTCGCTTGAGCGCGAGACGGCTACGGCTTCCGCGGAGCGGGTAAAGAATGCCATCGACCGCGAAATCGAGGAGTTGGTGCATTGTTGCAGGAGCTGGGCTTCGCTCGACGACACGGTTCAATTCGTTGAAGCGCGCGCCAGAGAGTTATCCGAGGACATCCCGCCGAAGGATTCTGTGCACTTCGCGGAAGCACATCTCTCGGAGATGCAGCTCCGGATACGAAGCGTGGACTTCGTGCTCATTTGTGCGCCGGACGGAAAGGTCATGCACTCCTCGATCGTCGATCCCGAGACGGAGAAGCCGGTCGAGCTGAGGGAGTTCCCTCGCGAGGCTTTGAATCGCACCCATCCCTTTCTCGTCACGCGCCCCGACGGCAGCTTCCCGAGCGGGCTGATGGTGACGGAGCACAAGCCGCTGCTGATCGCGGCACGGCCGGTGTTGCCGAGCAACGAGGAAGGGCCGCCGCAAGGGCGGATGATCCTGGGGCGATTCCTGAGCGACAAGCTCGACGCCGTTCTCTCGGAACGCACTAAAACGGATTTCGACTTCTGGCAGAGAAACGACCAGGGACAGTTCGGACATGGCGCCGACGAGGTGCTCGACGAGATCACGACATCGGTGCATCCCGTGGTGCGGGAAGCGGATGAGCAAACGCTCCATGTGTTCGCTTCGGTCAATGACTACCGGCGCATGCCGGAGTTTCTTGTTCGTGTGAACTTCCCTCGGGAAATCAGCGGCTTCGGCCACGTGGCTGTGCGCTACGCGCTGATCTCAACGATCTGCGCCGGCGGCATCATGCTGCTGATTCTGCTGAGCTTGCTGCAGAGAATTGTGCTTTCGCCGCTGCTCGCGCTGCGAAAACATGCGGTGGAGATCGGGCGCACGGAGGATTTCCGCGCGAAACTGCGGCTGCAGCGCAATGACGAGATTGGTGATCTCTCGCGTGAGTTCGATCAGATGATGGAGAAGCTCGAGCGAGCTCGAGCGGCCCTCGTCGATACGGCGCGGGCGGCTGGCAAGTCGGAGATCGCGACCGGGATTCTCCACAATGTGGGGAACGTGCTGAACAGCGTGAACGTCTCGGCGACGCTCGCGACGGAGAAGGCTCAGACGCTTGCAGTAGCCGACCTCGAGCAGTTGTCGGAGCTTGTGAGGGAGCAGGCCGATCACTTCGCCGAGTTCGTCGCAAACGATCCCCGCGGAGCCCACGTGGCTCCTTACTTAATCGGTGTTACCGATTCGCTGAAGTCGCAGCGGGAGGAGCTCGTGAAGGAGCTCGAGGCGCTGTCTTCGGGCGTCGAGCACATCCGCGAGCTTGTGAAGTCGCAGCAGAGCTACGCTGGAAAAGTGGAAGTCGAGGAAGTCGTCTCGATCGCCGAGATCTTCGACCGCGCCGTCCAGCTGTCGAATCGCGCGGAAACCGATGACAAGTCGCTCGAGATCGCCGTAGACGCGGCGGGTGTGCCGGAGGTACTGGCCGACCGCCACAAGGTTCTCGAGATTGTCGTGAATCTCGTACACAACGCTCGTCAGGCGATGGAGTCGAATGACGGCCGCGCGAAGCGTCTCGTCTTGAAGGCGTACGTACAGAACGAGAAGGTACACATGGAGGTATCGGATACGGGCAGCGGCATCGCCCCCGAGAACCTCGCCAAGATCTTCAACCTGGGTTTCACAACGAAGAAATCGGGCCACGGATTCGGCCTTCACGCCGCCGCCAACTCGGCGACGGAGATGGGCGGAAAGCTCTGGGCGCGCAGCGAAGGTCCCGGTAAGGGAGCCACGTTCGTCCTCGAGATTCCGCTGAAGACCCCCGTGCGCGCCGCCGGAGGTGGAGCGTGAGCGAGAATCGAAGAGTCCTTGTCGTCGATGATACAGTTTCGATTCATGAGGATTTTCGTAAGATCCTCGGGAAGAAAGCCGAGGGATCGAAGGCGATCACGGATATGAAGGCGGCGCTCTTCGGAGCGAAGGCTGCGGCCCCCACGCCGGCCGCCGCCGCGGGCGTGGCCTCGACGGCCTACGAGCTCGACTTCGCGTCGCAAGGGTCGGAGGCACTGGAGAAGGTGCAGGCGGCTTGCGCAGCGGGAAGCCCGTACGCGCTGGCGTTCGTCGATGTGCGCATGCCTCCCGGCTGGGACGGCGTGCAGACGCTGAAGCGAATCTGGCAAGTGGACCCTAGCCTGCAGGCAGTTTTGTGTACTGCGTACTCGGATTATTCTTGGGAGCAGACGATCGGTGAGCTCGGCCAAACCGACCGATTGTTGATCCTGAAGAAGCCGTTCGAGCCGGTGGAGATTTGTCAAACGGCGGCGGCTCTCTCCTCGAAATGGAACTCGGGTCAGCGCGAACGCGACCACCTTTCGCGGATCCAGCGCGCGGAGATGGAGGCACGTGCCTACGCGTCGTCGCTCGAAACGGTAAATCGCGCGCTGCTGACGGCGAAGGCCGCGGCTGACCGTAGCTCGCAGATGAAGACGGATTTTTTGTTGCATCTGAGCGATCAGATCCATGGCAGCCTGCAGTCGATTTTGGATCAAGCGACTCGGCTCGGCGGCCACTCGAATGATTCGCTGGGCTTGAGCCCGATCATTACGGCGACGCATGCCTTGCTTTCAACGTTCCATGAGACGCTGGATATCACGCTCATCGAGGCAGGGAGCCTGCAGCTCACGGAGCAGCCGTGCTCACCGAAAGCGCTGCTGGAAGAGGTGCTGGCTCTCCGCAAGGCGGAAGCCAACGCGAAGAACATTGAGCTTCGCTTGGTGCTTCCCGAGGAGCTTCCCGAGACGATTCATACGGATCCAGTTCGATTCCAGCAGGTGCTCGCGGAGCTGGTGCACAACGCGATCGATCACACATCAAACGGAATGGTGTGCGTATCGGCGCGCGTCGAGCAAACGGAAGATTGGCAACATCCGCTTCTCCGCTGTGAGATCAGCGACACGGGATGCGGAATCCCTGAGGAGCACCGCGGGAAGATCTTTGAGCCGTTCTTCACGCATCAGCGCACAAAAATGGAATCGTTCCTTCGCCCTGGGCTCGGGCTCACAGTAGCGAAACAGCTCGCGAAGCTGCTCGGAGGGGACCTGACGGTGGAATCGACTTCACCGAGCGGGACGACGTTCGCGCTGACGATCGGAGTGGGCAGCGTGGACGGCGTCCGTCTCGTGACGGCGTAAATCCAGCTCGTTCCGAGTTCGCGTCGGCTTGTCGACGCGCGCGCCTACCTCAAATCTCGCGGCGCCGCTGCGGATTTATGGGTTCTTGGAATGAAGGCGTGAATCGCCTCTGGACGCGCCGATTAGTTGCCGCGCTGAATTGTCCAGGCAATAGTATCTTGCTGCCGCCGGCTGGCGCGAGAATAGTGTTTTTCTGCCGTCGGGTTGGCGCGTGGAGGACGTTTCAGAAGTCATCCGTGGCGTGCCCCGCGGTGTACTGAATCGCCCGCGCGCGGCGCGTGCCTAGTTTTCGTACTTCTTCTGCGCGTCGGCCGCCAGGAGCTTTGTGGCTTGGTCGGCCGGCACCGGCTTGCTCACAAGGAAGCCCTGGATTTCATTGCATTGCAACACCTGCAGGAACTTCAGCTGGCTGTCGGTCTCAACGCCCTCGGCGATGACCGACAGCTTCAGGCTGTGCCCCAGCAGAATGATTGCAGTCGTGATCGCGGCATCCTCCGGCTTGCTCGTCACCTCGCGCACGAAGCTCTGGTCGATCTTCAGCGCATCGATGGGGAATCGCCGCAGATAGCTCAGCGAAGAGTACCCAGTGCCGAAATCATCGATCGAAAGGTGAACGCCGAGTGCCTTGAGCCGCTGCAGCGTCGTGATGGCCGACTTGGGGTCGGTCATGAGCATTCCTTCCGTGAGCTCCAGCTCAAGCGCGTCGGCTTCAAGCCCGGTGTCCTTCAACACCGTACAGATCGTCTCATAGAGGTCTGCTTTGCGGAACTGGGCTGGCGACAAGTTCACCGACATGTGCACCTTCGGCATGCCTTGGTCTCGCCAAGCCTTCGCTTGGCGACACGCCTCGTGCAGCACCCACTCGCCGATGCCGACGATGATGCCCGCCTCCTCGGCGATGGGAATGAACTGCCCGGGCGAGATGAGGCCGCGCTCGGGGTGCTTCCATCGCACGAGCGCTTCGAATCCCACAATTTTTTGATCGGTCGCGCGGACGCGCGGCTGATAGTACAGAAGCAGCTCTTTGCGGTCGATCGCCTCGCGCAGGTCTTTCTCAAGCTTCTGCCTCTCCGGCGCCCATCGATTCATGTACTCGCAGTAGATCTGAAGCTGCGAGTTACTTTGGAACCGCGCGCAGTAGGCCGCTGTTTCCGCCTGCTGCACCAATGCTTCGGCGTTGGCCGCCCATGGGGGTGCACTCGACACGCCCATCGCCACTGTTGCGCGCACCGAGAGCCCGCGCACGGAGATGCTGCCTTCGAATCGCTGCCGTATCGAGGAAGCTGCCGCCATGGCGTCCTCCGTCTTGGCCGACGGAGGCAATAAAACGGCGAAGCTGTCGCGGGCCGGCCGCATCAGATGCAACTCGCTCCCATGCGGGAACGCCGAGCCGGCCTTCTCGAGGAGCGCCTGCGCGGCCACATCGAAGAAGGACTCCTCGAGGTCGCGCAGCTCGCCGCTTTCTCCGCTTGGGAATTGTGGCGTGAACGTCGCATACAAAATCGCAACCGTGGCGCCGCTTCCGGCGGCGCGGTCGAGCGCGTTCTGTGCGATCGCTAGGAACTGTCCGCGATCCACCTCCCGCCCCAGAGGCTGGCGGTTGGGATCGATTGAGGACGATTTGGAAAGGGTTGTTTCCACGACTTCCGGGTGCCCCCGACGGGACGGAGGCTGTGCTGCGGGCCG
Source organism: Planctomycetota bacterium (assembly GCA_016792805.1). GTDB lineage: Bacteria > Planctomycetota > UBA1135 > UBA1135 > JACQFD01 > JAEUHX01. The sequence continues at coordinate 23,129 of JAEUHX010000022.1, read as the reverse complement.
GATCTTTTTTCGGGCGTCGGACTGGCGGTTCTAAAGGGTTGCGTCGCGACGACCCGCCCGGGGGAGAGGCTGATACCATCCGCGGCGTGTCCTCCTTGTCGCCGGTCACGTCGCGCCGGAACCCACTCGTCGCCCGATTCCGCGCAGCTCTTGCGGGCGAGGACCGCGACAGTTTTGTCGTCGAAGGGATCCGCGCCCTCGAGGAGGGTGCCGTGGCACCGGAACGGCTGGAGCTGGTGGTCGCGTCGACCCGGGCCGGGCATACCGAGCGCGGACGCGCGCTCCTCGAGCGGCTGATCGCCGCGGGAGTCGAAGTGCGCGAGGCCACCGAGGAGGTGCTCGACGCCTGCGGCGGGACGCGCGCTTCCCAAGGAATCGCTGCCCTGGCGCGCCGACGGGAAGTCCCCTTCCGCGACCTCGTCGCCTCGGCGCCGGCCGGCGCACCCTTCGTGGTGGCTGCCGTCGGCGTGGGCGATCCTGGCAATGTCGGCACCTGCCTTCGAACCGCCGATGCCGCGGGCGCGACCGGCTTTGCGACAGCGCGCGACACTGTTTCTCCCTGGAACGACAAGGCGGTCCGTGCGACCGCCGGCTCCATTTTTCGCCTTCCCGTTGCGTCGGGCGTGGAACTCGAGGAGCTCCGCGACGGCGCCCGCGCCGCCGCTGCCCGTCTCGTGGCTTCGGTCTCGCGCGACGGCGTCCCCTACGGACAGGCCGATCTTCGGCCGCCGATCGTCCTGTTGCTCGGCGGAGAAGCGGCCGGCGTCCCGCCGCCGCTGCTCGAGGCCGCCGACCTGCGCGTCACGATTCCGCTCCGCGCGGGGGTTGAGTCGCTGAACGTGGCCGCCGCCGCCGCCGTGCTCTGCTTCGAGATCTCCCGCCAGGCGGGGCTCGCGCGATGACGCTGGCGTCGCCTCCGCGTTGCGAGCGCTGCTCGGGCCGGCTGGCAACAGTCACTCTTGGCGACGTGCAGGACGGTGTCCGCGCGACCTACCGTATTTGTTCGGATTGCTGGCAAGCGCTGTCGGCTTCCTGCCCGCGCGCCCGCAAGACGGATGAAGACTCGGTCGTGCATTGGATCATCGACACGCTGCGCGAGGAGCGGCAGCAGCGCTCGACCCCGGGCGGAAGCAGTTCATGAGTAAGAAGTCTTCGGAGCCCGAGCGCCCGTCGGCCGCCGCCGAGGCGTGCACGGAGGCCGGCGTCGCCTGCCTGCCCGATCGCTGGATTTTTGTGAATCTTTTTCTTTGTGGTCTCTCGACGATCGCCGTCGAGGTCGCTGCGTTTCGCCTGCTCGCGCCCTACTTTGGCTCGACACAATTCATCACGACCAACGTGCTCGGCGTCGTGCTGGCCGCTCTCGCAGCCGGCTACTGGATCGGCGGCAAGCTCGCCGATCGCCGGCCGACGGCCGACCGGCTCTACGGCGTGACGATGCTCGGCGGGATCGGCCTCGCTCTGCTGCCGCTCGTGGCGAGCCCGGTTCTGCGCACCGCGGCGCCCGCCGTGGGAAGCCAGAACGCGTCGCTTTTTGTGGGAACGCTGGCGGCGATGGTTGTTCTCTTCGCCGTGCCGCTGTTCCTGCTCGGCATGGTCTCGCCGTTCACAATTCGCCTGCTTTCCCAAGGTGACGCGCGCGCCGGCTCGCGCAGCGGCGCCGTCTTCGCTCTCTCGACGCTCGGAAGCATCGCCGGCGCGTACCTCCCGTCTCTTGTTACCATTCCGTGGCTCGGCACGCGCGGCACGATCTACGCCGCCGCCGGCACGGTGCTAGCCAGCGCGGCGGTCGGTCTTCTGCGCAATCGGCGCAGTGTCGGCGGGGCCGCCGGGATCGCGCTGGCGATCGCGTCGATGTCCGCGCTCGCATTCCCGGCACCGCTCAAGGGCGGGCCCAACGTGCTCGCGGAAGTCGAGACGGAAGTGCACTTGGCGCGCGTGCTGCGCGACGAGCGCAACAAACGCAATTATCTCGAACTCAACGAAGGGCTCAGCTTCCATTCGGTCTGGTACGACGACGGACGGCTGGCGCCCGGCGTTTGGGGATTTGTGCAGTGCCTTCCGCCGATCCTCGCGACGCGAAAGCGCGCGGCGGGCGAAGACAAACCTTCGCTTCGAATTTGTATCATTGGTCTCGCTGCGGGAACCGTCGCCACACAGATCCAACGTGCCTACGGCGACCGGTTCGACGTGCGCATCGACGGCGTCGAGATCGACGGAGCGCTCGTCGATCTTGGCCGCCGCTATTTCGCGCTCGATGAACGCCGGCTTCGGGTGTTCATCGAGGACGGACGGACGTTTCTGGCTCGCTCTACGGAAAAATATGATCTCATCCTGGGCGACGCCTATCGCCAGCCGTATATCCCGGCGCACCTCGTGACGCGGGAGTTCTTCGAGCTGGCGAAATCTCGGCTTCGCCCTGGGGGAATTGTTTCCATCAACGCGGGTGCCCTAGGCACGGAATCCCCCGTCCTCCGCGGAATTCAGAACGCACTCCTTGCCGCCTTCGCCGGGGAGAGCGTCGAGCGATTCGAAGTTCGCAACGACGACGTGCCGTTTAGCAACTATCTTTGCATGGCGTCGGAGCGCTCGATCCGCGAAGCCTGGGCCTCGGTCCAGGATCCGGAACTTACCTATTTCCGCGATACGGCGCTGCGATCGTGGACGGCGATTGCTCCCGACGCCGCGGCGCCGACGTTCACCGACGACCGCTCGCCCGTCGAGTGGTACACCGACCTGAGCTTGGTGGAATTCTTGAACCGTTGAGCAATGCGTCAGCGCGCTGGCGTGCGAATGCACACATCGCCCGCGCGCTCGATGCGAAGCGGCCAGCCGCGGTGGTCCGTCTCGAGGAGCAGCACCGGCTCTCCTTCGGCGGTCGCACGATGGACCATATGCCCGTCGCGGTCCGCGAGCCGTTCGACGGTCCAGCGACGGGGAGCGCCCGTTGCAGGATCGAGCAGCTCGATCTGTTGTTTCTCGGAAGGCAACACATCGACGGCGCGCACGAGGCTCAGCGTCGCGGCGAGTGCACCTTCGAAGCGTCCTGGCGGGCGCCCGAGTTCGCCGAGGAGGCTGCGGCACTCGAGCAGCGTCCAGTCCGGGGCGATGCGGAACTCCCACGACGCCTCGATACGTCCTTCGTCACCGAGGATCCTCATGGCGAGGTCGCGGCCGAAATCGGGGCGCGTCGAGAGCTCGAGCTCCGCTCGGTTCATTCTCCCCTCCCACCGAAGCTCGAAGGCATCGCTCGCCAGACGCTCGCGGCTCGGCCGCGCCGGCCCCGCGCAGCCCCCCGCAACGAGGAGCACCAGGGCACCGTGGAGCAACCGGTTGGCTGGGAGTCGCGTTGGGTGCGGGAGACGATGCATCAAGCGAATGGATTGTTCGGTATTGTAACCGCGGCGCGGAACTCCTCTACCCCGCTCACTTGCGCGTCCAATTCTTGTAGGACTCCAACGATGCTGCTCCGCACACTTCTGACGACTCTCGCACTTCTTTCCGCCGGTGCTGCGTCGGCGGGCGACGGCAAAAAGACCACCAGTGCCCCGGCGAGGCCCGCGGCTCCGGCGCTCGAGCGCGTCGTGATTCTCGGGGCGAGCGCGTCGGCGGGCGTCTCCTTCTTAGAGGGCAGCAAGCCGATCGCACCCTATCTCGAGGCCATGACGGCCGCTGCGCCGGGCACCTACACAAATCTCGCGAGCGAGCTCTTTTTTATGGCGCCGGAGGAGCGCGGCGAATCGCAAGTGCAGCAGGCGGCCGCCTCGAAGCCGACGCTCGTGGTGGCCGTCGATTTCCTCTTCTGGTTCGGCTACGGCCGCCTCGCCGATGACGCCGCGCGCGCCGCGATGCTGGATAAGGGGCTCAAGCTGCTCGAGAAGATCGATGCCCCCGTTGTGATCTCCGACCTCCCGGACATGTCGGCGGCCATCGGGAAGATGCTCACAAAATCCCAAGTGCCGTCGAAAGAGTGCCTTGCAACTCTCAATCAAAAGATTCGGTCTTGGAGCGCCGGCAAGAAAAACGTCGTGCGAGTGGACCTGCCGGGATTTGTGGATTCGCTGCGGGCGAACAGGGCGGTCTCGCTTCGCGGCAATGAGTGGCCCGCCGGCTCCACCGCGAAGCTGCTTCTCGCCGACCAGCTTCACCCGACGGAGGAGGGCACGGCCGCGCTGGCGGCTCTCGCCCTCGATGCCGCCGCAAAGGCGTTCACCAAGGAGCTGCCACCGAGTGCAGTCCGCTGGAATGTGAAAGAAGCCGTCAGCGCCGTCGCCGCTCACGAGGCAGCCGCCTCCAAGCCGGCTTCGAAATAGATCCCGCTGCTCGATTCACATCCGGACGCAGCGGCGCGGCCGCCCAGCATCTTCACATTTTCGAAATGTGAATCATGATTGGGAGGCGCGCTTCCATGCGCCTGCCCGCCTGCGTCGCCGGAAGCACAAGCTCGAGGGAGGCGATGCCTTGGAGTGCACTCGGCCGCAATCGGATCTCAAGCTGTGGATCGCTCCCCGGGCGGGAGAGAACTTGTGTCTCGATCAACTCATCCGCCGCGGGCTGACTGGCTGGCGCCGTCGATGGGCTGCCCGCTGTGACCCAGAGCACCTCCGGAACCCCGATCTCAATTCCAGGACGAGCGAGGATCGCTACTTTCCACCGGCGGTCTCCTCCGCCTCTCGAGTGAATCATGAGAGTACGAGGCGAAAAGTAGAGATCGGGTTCGGCACTGCCGAAGACGAAGAGGCTCTTGATCGCGCTCGGAGTGCCGTCGGAAAAGTGAAGTGCAAGTTCCACATCGAGGCTGACGCGCCCTTCCGGTAGCGGCCCGAGCAATGCAATCCGAAGCTGGCGACTTGGCGCTGGCTCCGAGGAAACCAGCTCGATGTGAAGCCGCTCGTCGCTCACCTTGCTCTCGACCGCCTCGATCGGCGCTCTCGTCAACGAGCGGATCTCCACTCGACACTCCGTGCCCGTCGACGCGAAGAAGCTCCCGAGCGCGATCCCCCGTTCGGTAACGACTCCGTCGAGCGCTCGAACGATGACGCTTGAGCGGGCCCGCACCCGAAGATCGATCACCGTGCGCCCGAAGGCGCCTGAGCTCGACGCGATGAAATGGGGATCATTGGTGAGAACTTCGACGGAGAGACACACCGTGCGATCGCCCCGTAATGGTGATACTTCATAAATAAACTCTCCCTCGGCACCGGCTTCAATCGGTGCGCCGAATGTGTACGGGCTTCCGCCCACCTCGACGCGCATCCGGATCCGCTCATCGAGCGCCGCGAGCGCAAGAATTGTGAGTGGCCCCTTTCCAGCATTGCGGAATGCAATCATCCCTTCGGTCGGCGTGCCTTCGGGCACCTGCATCACCTCGGGGATGAGTGGAAGCTCCAAGGCCAGATTCGGCTCGCGGTCGGCGGGCGGGTGCACATGGAGCGCGCGCAATTGGGGCTCGAGGCCATCAAGGATGGCGACGCCCGTTGCCGGCGGGCGATCGCGCCAGAGCCACGCCGCCGCGGCGAACCCACAGATCGCGAGCGCCGCCGCCACGAGCACTGTCGCCGCGCGCCTCACGGCGCCCCTTCCCCGCTCGACGCGCGCCCTCGGTGGACGCCCTGCGGGGCACCGCGTAGGCTCCCGCCGAACAGGGCGCGATGCGCCGCGTCGTATCCGCCTCCCATGGCCGACTCGCCCAAGCCGAACCTCGTCCCGCCTCCGAATCCGCGCGTCCTCCACCCCGAGCCGAGCAAGCCCAAGCTCATGCTCATCGGCGGGTGGGCGGGGCTCATCATGTGGCTTCTTACGGCGGCCACGGTCGTGATCGTTGGCTCCATGGCTTGGGGACGCTACGGCGCGGCGTTTCGTAAGGTCTTCGAGCGCAATATTTCCACGTCGTACGCGTCGCGGAAGGCGTTTCTTGAGTCGCGACTCGCGGAGGTTGAGAAGGCAGACACCACGCGGCGGTTCGGCATTTTCTCGCCATGGCTTCCCAAGCACGAGTCGGGGCGGCCGCGCGCGCTGCTGGTCTACATGGAGGGCGACGCGCTCGTGCTCGACGCCTCCGACGCCCGCGGCGATGAGGCGGCGCAGGGGGCGGCGAAGGACCTGGCGGTTCTGGCGCTGCCCGGCGCCGAACCGGCGGCTTTCCGAGTGAAATTTGCGCCGCCGCGCAAGGCATCACAAATTGCTGACGCTGCCGATGCGATGCTCCAGGCGCTGCTCGACGCGCCGCCCGAGGGCGGCGCCAACGACGTGCTGCGATTCGACGACGTGCCTGATCCCGAGAAAAAGTAGCTTTCAGATCTGTTCTATTTCTTGCCTTGCATCTCCGCCGCGGGGATCCGGATCTCGACGGTGCGCTCTTCGCGGTAGGTCAGAGGCACCGTCATCGCGTCGCTGCCGCCGAGCCGCTCGTGGACGATGGCGAGCTCATAGGTTCCGGCGGGAAGAGGCGGCAGCGAGAACTCACCTTTCTCATTTGTGACGGCGAAGTAGGGATGGTCGAGTGCGTGGACGACGGCGCGCATCCAGGGGTGAATATCACACTTGAACATGACCGCGAGCTCGCGCCGCATGAAGATCTTCTCGATGGGAGGAGCGCCGCTTGGCTGTCCCTGATTCAAGGGGGCATTGAGCCTGCCGACTGCGTTCACATTATGGGTCGTCTCATCTTCGTTCTTGATCTGTAGCTTCTGATTTACTCGCAGCGCCAGAACGTGCGGCTCATACACGCAGCCACGCTGGCTCAAGACTACGGGCTCCTCGGGCACGGGCCAGTCGAGCTTCGGCAGCCCCTTGGAGATGTGGACAAGAACGTTCCCGAGAAAGCCATCCTCGTTCACAATCCAATTCTCGTCGAGCACGGGCTCGGAGTGAACGCGCCCACAATTGTGATCCGCCTTCATGTCGACCGGCTGCCGCCGCGGCGCCTTCCCTTCGATTCGGACGGTGCCGAGGATGCGCGACTGCGCGTCGGCGAGGAAGCTTGTTACCTGTTGATTCGTCTTTTGTGGTTTCGCTGCGACGGCGGGCGCCGGCTCGAAGATGGGGTTCGGCCTCGGGAGAGCTTGTTGCTGCTCAGCGTACCGCTCAGCGACCGGCTCCTTTCCGGTGTTGAAGATCTCGGCTGGCCGGATCGGCGGCGCGCCCGGGGCCCCCGGCGGCACGTCGGGCTCGCCGGTCCTCGGATTTGTGGTCGGCGGCGCCGTCGGCGGCTCCTCTCCAACCGGATCGAGGGCAAGAAACAGAGCGACGAGAACGATCACCGAAGCCACTGTTCCAAGCAGGGCGCCGACCGGGAGCGCCGCTCCGGCTGCGGCACCGATCGGCGCAGCGGCCGAGGTCGTCGCAAGCTGGAACAGCGCCGCCGACCAGCCTTCGATGTCGATGGCGCCCGATTGCTCCAGCTCGGCGCGAAGCCGTGTCAGCGCGCGCTTCACGCGCGTTCGCGCCGTTTCTGTGGGAATCCCGAGACGCCGCGCCATCTCACGCGGCGGCAGGCCCTCGAAGAAACGCAATAAAATCGCCGATTGGTACGGCTCTTCGAGGCGCGCCACGGCTTCGACCACGACACGGCGCATCCGTTCGCGTTCCAGAATGCGCTCCATCGACGGGCTCGCCTCCGGAATCGCCGCTGCCGACTCGTGCCGCGAGCGTGCCATGTCGCGGCGCCGCACGTCGAGGGCGAGCCGCCGCGCGATCGATGCGAGCCAGGCGCGCACGCTGCGCGGGCTCTCGTGGGTGCGAAGTGCACGAATCCACGTCTGCTGCACGACGTCGTCGACGCGCGACTCATCGAGCAGCAGTGCCCGCGCGATGCCGCGCACGAAGCCGTCATGGGCGAGGAGCCCTTCGAGCCGGTCGGAGTTGCTTGCCATCATCGCCAGGACGCGCGCCGAGCCGAATTCGGGCCAGGGGCTCCGATGGTCCCCCCGGCCGCCGCGGCGCGCAACGCCGAGCGCCGGGCGACTACGATCGTCGCCCATGGGCCTCTTCGACGACGCCCCTTCGACGCCGGCGCCGCTCGAGCCGCCGGCTGACGCCCCGTTGGCCGACCGGATTCGCCCGCGCTCGCTCGAGGAGTACGCCGGGCAGCGCCATCTGCTCGGCCCCGGGAAGATGCTGCGCCTCGCGATCGAGCGCGGCGAGGTGCCGAGCATGATTCTGTGGGGTCCGCCCGGCGTCGGAAAGACGACGCTCGCGCGCCTCGTCGCCGCCGCCTCCAAGCTTCGTTTTGTGCCTTTCTCGGCGGTGCTCTCCGGGATCAAAGAAGTGCGCGAAGTGATGGCGGAGGCCGAGCGCGAGCGACGGCGCTCCGGACACCGCACCTTACTTTTCATCGACGAGATCCACCGCTTCAACCGCGCGCAGCAGGACGCCTTCCTCCCTTACGTGGAGCGCGGCGATATTGTGCTCATCGGCGCGACGACGGAGAACCCGTCGTTCGAGGTCGTGGGCGCGCTCCTGTCGCGCGCAAAAGTGCTGATGCTGGAGCCGCTCTCGATCGACGACCTCCGCTCGGTGTTGCGCCGCGCGCTGGCCGATCGCGAGCGCGGCCTCGGCGCGCGCGAGATCGAAGCCGACGACGCCGTGCTCGATCGGATTTGTCATGCGGCGAGCGGGGATGCGCGTCGCGCACTCACGACGCTCGAGATCGCGTCGGCCCACGCCCAGCTCGGCGCCGACGGGCGGCCGCGGCTCACCGACGAGTCGGTGACGGAAGGGCTTCAGCGCAGGGCGCTTCTATATGACCGATCGGGGGAAGAGCATTACAATCTGATTTCTGCTCTTCATAAATCGGTTCGGGAGAGCGATGCCGATGCGTCAGCCTATTGGTGCCTTCGCATGCTCGAGAGCGGGGAAGATCCGCTCTTCGTGGCGCGTCGGCTGGTGCGGATGTCGATTGAGGACGTCGGCCTCGCCGATCCCGGCGCGCTGGCCGTCGCTCTGCGCGCCAAAGAGGCCTACGACTTCCTCGGGTCGCCGGAGGGCGAGCTCGCGCTGCTGGAGGCTGCCATCTATCTCGCGCTCGCGCCGAAGAGTAACGCGGCCTACGTAGCCGAGGGAGCGGTGAAGGAAGACCTCAAGAATCTCGCCGCGGACCCTGTGCCGATGCATCTGCGGAATGCTTCCACGATTCTGATGAAAGACGCCGGCTACGGTAAAGGTTATCAATACGCCCACGACTTCGAAGGCGGCGTCGCGGGCATGGATTGCCTGCCGGAGCGACTGCAGGGAAGGCGTTACTATTTGCCGACCGACCGCGGCCTTGAGCGAAAGCTCGCCGAGCGCCTCAAGGAGGTGGCGGAACTCCGCCGCCAAGCCCGCGACGGCAAACGCACCTGATCATTGGTCTTGTGTCTTGGCTCTTGCGAGCGTGGGAGTTCTCAATATTCAAGCTCTGGACGGGTGTGATTCCACGCAGCTCGAATTCCGCCGCACTCGCGCAGTGCCGCGCGGCCCCCACGCCGGATCGGGTGCGAGGGCGGAGCGCACGCACCTGCCGGTGACGGATGCCTTCTTACGGGAGAAGTTTCACAGAAAGCCCGCGGCTCGAGCTTAAGCCGAGGGGCGTCGGAGCGCAGTCCGCCGACGGCGGCCAGAGCCAAATCCACTGGAGCGCGAAGGTGGTGCCGAGAAAACTTGCGCTCGTGGGCAGGGGGACGTCCAGCGAGCAGCGCCCCGAGGCGTCGGAAGCCACGGTCGCGAAGCCGGACGCGGTCGACGCGAGCAAATCGACATGCCACAGGATGCCTGATCCTGCGGGGTCGAATCCGAGCGCGCTTGCCGCATCGCCATACAGAAACGCGCCGAGAGTCTGCCGCGGCGCATTGGTGACGCTCACAGAAAAGCTCACGTTCCCGAATATTGCGGGCTGGGACGCTCGAAGCCCGTGGCTGCCGTAGCATCCGGGTGTTCCGCTGCCGAAGAGTGCTGTTCCCTCCGGAGCGCGCAGCTGGTTGCGCCACACGAGGAGCGAGCGGGCGAGCGGGCTTGCGGCGACGAGATCGACTCGGCCGTCGCCGTCGAGGTCATTGGCCGCGAGCGCCGAGACTCCGTAGTCGGCTGCGAAATCGAGCGCAGGCGCCAGTGGGGGCGCCGAGCCTCGGCGCACGGAGATCTCGTTTCCGAGTTCGTGTCCGTGGGCAAAATCGGCGACGGCGTCCGAATCGAGGTCGGCGACCACAATTCCAAGAGGTCCCTTCCCCGTCTCGAATTCCAAGAAAGGGATGAATGCGCCCGCTCCGACGCCGCGCAGGACCGACACGCGCCGATGGAGTTGGCGCGCCGCGAGAAGATCACAATACCCGTCGGCGTCGTAGTCGGCGAACGCGATGGCGCGCGGCGCGCCCGAGATCGAAACCTGCGTCGCGGGCGTGAGGCCGTTCGCGCCGCCGCGCACAACGCTTACGCTCTCGGAGGCGAGATCGGCGGTCGCGAAATCCGCCCAGCCGTCGCGGTCGTAGTCGACGGCGGCAAGCGAGAACGGAGCCGCTCCCGTTTTGTGGGATTGGGCGGCTGCGAAGGCACCATGCCCGAGACCCTTCAGTAGTCTCACTTCTCCGAGCACGAGATCGGCAACAAGGCAGTCGAGCACGCCGTCGCCGTCGACATCCGCCGCCGCAATGGAATGGGGGGCGAAACCGCCACAAACAATCGGCGTCGTCGATGACTGCGAATCTCCGAGGCTCCAGACGGCGGTCAGAGTGGGAGAGCTCTGATGAGCAACGATCGCATCGGCCCGGCCGTCGCCGTTCCAATCCGCTGCTGCCGAGTACCAAGGAAAAGCTGGAACGGCCGATCGCTTCGGCGCTCCGAAGGCGCCTGCTCCGTCGCCAAGAAGTAACAAGACCGACGAGTCGAAGTAATCCGGGCACACGGCGTCCGCACTGCCGTCACCATCGATATCGGCGAGCCCGAGCTCGAGCGGGCCCGTGCCGGCCGGAATCCGCTGCGCTCCGAGGAAGCCGCCAGCGCCGTCTCCGAGGAGGACCGTAATCCGCTCCGCGTCGAAGTTGGTCACGATAAGGTCAGCTACGCCGTCGGCGTTGAGGTCGCTGAGCGCGCTGGCTCCGGGCCCGTCGCCGACGCCATATCGGTTCATTTTTGTGAAACCGAGGCCTCCGTCGTTGCGAAGGGTCACGACGTCATCATTGAGATATGTGGCAACGACGAGGTCGCGGTCGCCATCGCCGTCGAGGTCGGGCAGCTCCACACAGGTGGGGCTCGCCTTCATCTCGAGGGTGCCTGCGCGCGGCAGCGCCCCCGTGCCGGTGCCTCGGTGCAGCGTGCTGGTATCGCCGAAGTAGTCGGCGGTCGCCGCATCGGGCCTGCCGTCGCCGTCGAGATCGCCGATCCTCAAGAAAAAGGGCCCGAGCCCCGACGCGAATCGCTGCTCAGGGCCGAACCTCCCGCTCGGCTGTCCGGCGAGCACCGAGAGATCATTGGAGCGCTGATTGGTTGCAACCAGATCGAGGAGCCCGTCCTGGTCGAGATCGGCCGCCTGCACGCACATCGGGGCGCGGCCCACGGAATAGTGACGTGCTGGACCGAAGCCGGCGGCAAGGCCGAAAAGCACAGAGACATCGTCGCCGTAGGCGTTCGCCGTCGCGAGATCGAGGCGGCCGTCGAGGTTCCAATCGCCGAAGCAGACGCCGCGTGAGTTCTCTCCCGTTGCGTGCTGCGAAGAATACACAAATTTCCCCGTGCCATCGCCCGCAAGAATCGAAACGCGCGTGCCCGTCCCGTCGACCACAAGCACATCGAGTGAGTGATCTCCTGTGAACTCCGCAATTTCGAGCGCGCGCGGGCTATGCACCGACGCCGGGAGCGCGGTGAGCGCGGAGAAGTCTCCGGTGCCGGTTCCGCGCAGCGGAGTGATCGTCCCCGCGTGGTAGTCGGCCGTCACCAAATCGAGATGGCCGTCGCCGTCGAAGTCGGCGACATCCACGCCGTAGGGGCCGTTACCAACGCGGAACTGCGCGCCCGGGAAAATCGGCTTCGGTGGCGCGCTCGGCGGCGCCGTCGTCTGGAGCTGCGCCAAGCAAAGAGCCAATGCAGGGTGAAATGCCATGGGAGATTGCGATCTCCCACGACGCTAAGGCGCCGCGACGATCCCGGCAATACGCGCCCCGGGCGGCACGCCTCTACTTGTGATCGACCCGGACCGACATGGCAGTGCTCCGGAGTGTCGGCGCGAGCATCGAATGATCCTCGAGCGCGCCGTAGCAGTAGACCTCGAGGAGGCCTTGGGGCGTCGGCACGAAGAGCCTCGAGCCGCGGCAGCGCTTGGGATCGCCGTCGCCGCCGTCGAACTCCTCGTCGAGGAGCCACCCGCCGTTGTCGAGCTTCTCGCGGCCGACGACGCGGTAATTGTGCATCGACTTCGAGAGCGAGTCGGTGTAATGATCGAGAGAGTCGGCGTTCACATCTGTAAGATGCCGAACGACACAAGTAGCCTTGCTGTCGTCGGAACGCATCCGGAACCGCGCGCCTGTGGGCGCCGGCATCTCGCGGAAGCCGCTTGCGATCGGCATGCGGAAGCCGAGGTCGGAATCGTGGAATTCACGGGCCGCAGCGGCGAGCGGCGCGGCCGGTGTCGCGGGCGCGGGAGCCGCGCCCGTCAGGGCGCGCGCGATCCGCTTCAGCACGGCGGCTTCGATGCCGGACGATCCGTAGAGAGTTTGGATCCGCTTCACGCATCGGCCCTGCTCATCCACAAAAAGAATCTGTGGCAATCGATCGGCGCCGAGGGCGCTCGCCGTGCGCGAGTCCGGCGCCACGAGCTCGACCGACGGGCAGACTCGGCTCGCCTCGGCCGCCGCGGCGTCGAAGTCGCCGAACGTAACAGCAAGAATCCGGATCTTTCCTCCGAGCTCCGTCTGGATCGACTCGAGCGGCGGGCCGAGCCGCGTCGTGAGCGGTCCGGGGATCCAGGCGACCAGCATGCTCGGCTTGCCGCGGAGGTCCTCCGCTCGCACCACTCCACCGCGATAGCTGAGGAGGCTGAATCCTCCGAGCGGCGTCGGCTCGGGCGGCGCGGTCGGTTTCTGTGGCTTCGGCTCCGCCAGCAGCTTCTCGATCTCCGTCTCCGTGCGCTTGCGGCTCAGGTCGGCGAGCGGGTCGAGCCCGAGCTCGGTCACTTTTCCACCTCGCGAGATCAGAAATGCGCTCGGTGTTCCGCGGATGCGGGAATAGTAACGGTCGTGGAACTCGCCGCCGTCATTCAGCGCGATCGGATGCGCGTAGCCTTTGCGGTTCGCGTCGGCTGTTACTTTTTCGAACGGGTCGACGCCAGCCGCGGGAATCTCGTCGTAGACCGTGACGACCTCAAACCCCTGTTCGCCGTACTTGGCGCGAATCTCCTGGATGATTGGGGCCTCGGCGGCGCAGCGCGCGCACGTCGTGCGGGCGACTTCCACATACAGGACTTTGCCGGCGAGATCCGTCTCGCTCACAAATGTGAGATCGCGCGCCGACGGCAGCCGAAGCGGCGCCGGGGCGGGCTCTTGGATCAGGGCGAAAAGTGCGAGGGAAAGAAACGAAAGCGCTGCTGCCATCGAAGCCTCCGCTTCGATGTCGGCTCGGACCCCCCGCCCGACTGAACGTCAATTCCCGGCGGGGACTCCGCTCTCGAAGGAGAGGAGCGCCTTGCGCAGGGCACCGCCGTCGGCTTCGAAGTCGGGCTCGAGCGCCCGTGCCGTAACGACGTAGATGCCGAGAGCGCAGGGCACGAGGAGCCGCTCGATGCGCAGCCGCCCGAGGGGCGACCCGGCGCTCTCCTTGACGAGGTAGGCGGCCGCGCCGCGCACTTTCTCCCAGGTCGCTCCGTCGAGCTGGCGGCTCTCCACTCCCTCGCCGAGCTTCGCGGCGAGCTTCTCCACGTCCTCGCGCCCTTTTCCAGCGCCCGTCTCGAGCACGATGCGCAGCTCCTGGCTCGCAGCCCCCACAAATCGGGCACGCGCGTCGGCGGCTTCCGTGCTGCGCAAGAGCCCGGGATCGAGCGAGAAGCCGAGTTCCGCGTGGCGGAAGCCGCGCGGCGCGCTCGCTTCGATGAGCTTCGGCAGCGAGGCGTCACGGCCGGTCAGCATCGACGCGTATCGGTCGAACACTGAGAACTCAATTCCGCGCTCGCGGCCGTACACCGTGCTGATGGTCTTGAGCACGCGGCCGTCGGGGGTCACAAATAGAAACTTGGGAATCCGCGCGTTCGACCCAAGGAGCGCGTCCTGCGCGTCGGGATCGGGAACGGCGACTTCATAGGTGTATTTCTTGGTCTCGACGTCGGCGACGACGTCGCGGAAGGCGCCGAAAGTCACGCCGAGCACGCGCAATCCGAAGGGCGCATACTTTGCGTCCAGCATGGAGAGCGTCGGGCCGTGGCGCGCCGTGAGCGTCGGCGAGAGCACGGCGATGAGCGAGGGCTTTCCACGGAGGTCGGTGTTCCGAATGGCGCCGCCGCGGAGCGAAAGAAGCGTGAACTCCGGCAGCGACTCCACCTCGATCGTCGGCGGCGCGCTCGGGGGCGCAGGCTCCGCCAAGCAGCGCTCGATCTCCTTCTCAAGATCGGCTCGGTAGTCGGGGCGCGTCGCGAATTGTCCCAAAAACTCGAGCTCACCATTCCGTCGGATCAGGAACGCGCTCGGCGTGCCCTTGATTTTTGAATAGTAACTTGCATGAAATTCGCCGCCGTCGTTGAGAACGAGCGGATGCTCAAATTTCTTCTCTTTCGCGTAGGCGAGCACGCGCTCGACGGGTTGGCTCTTCGGGTCGAAGTTCTCGTCGGCGACGCCGAGGATCTCGAAGCCCTTTTCTGTGTATTTCTTGCGGAGCTCAACGAGGTAGTCGGCTTCGGCCTGGCATTGCGGGCAATCGGTGCGCCAGATGGTCACATAAACGACCTTCCCGGCGAAGTCGGTGCGCGTGAGCAGGCGCAGATCGCGCAGCGACGGCAGCGAGAAGTTCGGCGCGGGCCCAAGGGCGATCGGATTCTTGGGGCTGGCGCCCTGGAGCGCATCGCGCGATGGGCTCTGGCCGAACGCGGAGAGCGAGAGCAGGACGAGCGAAGCGAGTGTGAGGACCTTCGGGACCATGGGTACCAACCGTCGGGAACCGGACGAGTCCGTACATCGGAAGTCCGGAGGGCGCGACCGGAGCGGTAGACGCACCGGCGCGAAGGACAAGGGAGCCGTCGCGTGCCATGATCTCGCCGTGATCCCCGCCGCCACCCTCGAGAAAATCCATCGAGCCGTCGAGTTCGCCCTGATCCACCACGAGGGGCAATACCGGAAGTACCCGAGCCCGGTCGGCTCCGGGGAGAAGGCGCCGTACGCGGTGCACCCGATGCGGATCGTGCTGACGCTGATTCTGCATGTCGGCGTGACGGACGAGGCGGCGCTCTGCGCCGCGGCGCTGCACGACGTCGTGGAGGACACGACGGTCGATTTCGACGACGTGGCGAAGCGGTTCGGCGAGGAGGTCGCGACGCTGGTTGCCTGTATGACGAAGGACAAGCGACTTCCGGAGGAACGCCGCGAGGAGGAGTTCCTGCGGCAGGTGGCCGCGGCGCCGCTGAAAGCGCGGATTGTGAAGCTGGCCGATTTGTATGACAACCTCGGCGACGCGCTGTCGGAGACAGTGCCCGCGGATCGCAGACGCAATATTGCACGAAAGAAAGTGCCGCACGTGGCAAGCCTCTGCGCGTCGATGCCGGAGGAATACCGCGGGTTCGCCGCCGAGGTGAAGGCACGTCTCGAGCGCGGGCTTTTGTAGCTTCTGGTTGACTACTAACTCCGCAGTATATTAGTTGACTTTTTCTAGGCCGCGTACATTGTGCTCGGCGCTTGAAAGTAGGAGCGCACCTTTTGTGGTGTCTTCTGAATATGGCGCATGTATCCGAGAGTGTTGCGCCGCAGAGTCTCCTTGTCGATCGGTAGCCCACTTCGCCGATGCACGTTCTGCTTCAAATCATTATTGAGATGCTCGTCGGGGTTGTGCTCGGGAGCGTACGGAGGAAGGTAGTAGAGCCTCACCCTGTCCGCATTCCGATCTGCCCATTCGAGAACGGGCCTGGACTTGTGAATCCGAAGATTGTCCATAATGATAAACACCTTGCGCCCGGTCTCGTCGAGCAGTCCGCTCATGAAGGCAAGGAGCGTTTCGACGCTCAGGCTCCCGTCAAAGAGCTTGAATCGCATTGTGCCTTGATTCGTGACCGTGGAAATCAGACTCACTTTCTCCTTGTTCACGGCTTTCGTTGGGCGGGGCGTCGAGCCCTTCAGTGCATATCCCCTTTGATACACTGCCTGATTATTGACTCCTGTCTCGTCAAGCCAATGAATCTCGGCTTCCTCCCTCTTGGCAAGCCGAGCAATCTTCGGATACTCTTCGACAAGCCACTTCTGAACCACGAGGTCATCTCGCCGGCTGTAGCGTGTAGACGGCCGCTGTATGGTGAATCCCCATGCGTTCAGATAATTCCGCATGGTGGACTCGCTCAGGGCCTTGCCGAGCGTGCGCTCAATCAGCGTCATGACTGCGCCGACACTCCAGAGAAAGAACTCCAACTTGAGCTGGTGTGGTGTAAGATCTCGAATCGTTCTTATAATTTTCCTCTCTTCCGCCTTCGCAAGAATCGCTCCCTGTCCTTCCCGCCGTCCTCGCTTCGCTGAGGTCCGTACGCTACGGTCTCCTCGATGGACCTTGGACGACCATCCGCGCACCGTCCCGTACGCAGAACCGCATCCGCTATCTGTGCGAGTGTGTACTCTCCAGTCTCCATCATCCTCAGAGCTGTCTCTCGCTTCGCGAACTGCGTTTCCTTGCTTCCTCGAGCGCGATGTCTGCCGGTTGTCATGCGAGTAGAATCGCTCCAGATCCGGGCGCGTCAACTAAATAATTGCGGAGTTAGTAGCGCCGAGGATTAATAGCGCAGGAACTCCCTCGCGCGCATGTTCGAATACGGTTCATAACTTCTCCGATCCTCCCTTTGAGATTGAGAACTGGATAATGATGCAATTGGCATGCGCCTTATTAATGATGGTCCCGTGGCGCTCGTCCATATCGATTCGGACCTTAGGTGATTTGCTGCGCGCGCCTGGGACAGATAGTGCACTTGCTAACACTAAGAACCTAATGCAAGGAGAGTCCCCCGAGTGGCAGACGGTGCGAAAGGGCGCGGATCTCGAGTTGGCGCAAGTCCGCGAGATTGAGAGTCGTCTGGACCGAGAGCAGGTTCCGTTAAGCGATTTGTGCATGCTGGTGGGGAACTACTTGGCAAAGGGACTTGGCAATGATCGCCTACTACGAGAAAAGAGAGCTGGCATCATTCGAAAAATTGTCGAGGACCTACCGATCTTGTGCGAGCTCGGTTATAGCATTGGATTCAACTCCACGGAGAGATTCGGGGATGCGTCGCATGGACTAGCTGTTTGCTTTCTCGATGCTCTCTCAAAGGAGCCAGAGTCCGGGCAGAGAATGCTTGCGGCCGCGGGGCTTCTTCGGTGGCGCGAGCCGAAAGCGGCGAGGGAGTTATTGGAGCGAATTCCAGGTGAACTTCGATCGAGCCCGCTTGCGAAGCGCATTGCCGATGGGTTGCCACTCATTGGTTCTCCTAGTTCGCAGCGGGGCAGTGCCATTTCCCCAAGCGAGAATGCTGAATATGAACGTGCATTGGTACGGCTCTGCTACGGGCTCGAATCGGGAAAGAGTATTGATTCTGTGCCAATGAGCAGTCTCTCCCATGCAGCACAACGGTTTCATGTGGCCCGGCTGGCGCTCCGCGCGGGGCATCCCGAGCTGGCGTATTACGCGGCAAGGGATGGACGATCTATTCCCGAAGCGGCGCCGGGCGCTTCCGAGCACGTGAGGAAGGACACGGTGCACGAGGCTTGCGTCATAATGGGGCTGGCTCGAGCAGATCAGGGAAAACTCCAGGAGGCTGGGGAATTACTTATCGAGTCCATTCGCGCAGGAGATTCAGGTTCCGTTCTGTCATTTGGCCCTGATTTCTCTCTCGCTTCGCGCCTGTTAGAGCGCGAGGAGCGCCAATCGGTTTACGAGTATCTCAGTGTGCTTCAGAGCAAATGGAAGGATAAGTCGCAGCTCGTTGGATTCTGGATGAGACTCGTATCACTCGGCCTAACCCCAAGTCTCAAAAGCCCGCGGTGAGATTCCATCCGCATCGCAGTGACTTCTTGCTTTGTCAAACATGAGCGGGGGCATGGCGGAGTGCCGGTAACATTGGTCTAATATGAGCTTTCGGTGGCACCCAGCTTGGCAGGGCGGCGGCGAAATCGCTGAGCCGATCAGGCTCGCCTTTGGCTCAGGCTGCCGGCATCAAGAAAAGGCCACTTGCTCCAGAAGGTGACCTACCCCGATGATGAAGTCGGAGATCGCGGCTACGTGACCTACGCCTACAACGCCCAAGGGCAGCTCGTCTGGTCGCAGGACCAGTCCACGAACGTCCTGGAGAGCGTCTATGACACGTCGGGGCGGGAGACGGCGCGCAAGGTGACGACGCTGGCGTCGGGCTTCGATGGGGCGGTACGCTGCGTCGAGCGGAGCTATGACCCGCTGGGCCGCGTGGAGACGGTCACTCAGTTTTCAGACCTTTCGTCGCCCACCACCGCCACCGACGGCGTGAAATACAGTTATGATAATTGGGGCAACCTCGAGCGCTTCGAGCAGGACCGGAACTCGGCCGTGGGGGCGTCGGGGTCGGTCGACGATTCCGAGGTGAGCTATGCCCACGCGAAGGCGTCAGGGGGGCGGGTCGCGCTGCGGCGCTCCTCGATGACGCTGCCGAGCGGGAAGGCGATCACGTTGACCTACAGCTCGTTCCGCGGGCTCTTCGACGACGACGCGAGCCGGGTCTCCTCGGTGGCCGACGACTCGCTCACGCTCGCGAACTGGATCTACAACGGCGTCGGGCAGGTGGTGGGGACTTCGTACCCCGAGCCCAACGTGGCCTCGCGCCTGGTCGATCCCAACACCGCGGGGAACTACCCCGGGCTCGATCGGTTCAACCGAATGGTGAATTGCTACTGGCAGAGAGATCTCACGACGCCGCGGAAGTTTTATGATATCTCGGTCTCGTGGGACAAGAATAGTAATATTACGCTCATCGACGACGCGGTGCATTCGGGCTTCGACGTGCAGTACACGAATGACTCGATCAACCGCCTCACGAAGGCGAGCGAGGGGACCTGGAGCGCGTCGGCGATCAAGAGCAAGACCCGCGAGCAGGAGTGGACCAAGCTCTCGCACACGGGAAACTGGGACCGCGAGAAGCTCGACCTGAACGGCGATGGCGACTATGCCGACACCGAAGAGCACGACGACACACGCGTGCACAACGCGGTCAACGAGATCGATACGCAGGACCTCGACAGCAACTCGGGGACCACGGGAAATAACCTCACCGTCGACTATGACAAAAACGGAAACCTGACCGACGACGGGAAAGAGTACAAATACGAGTGGGACGCTTTCAATCGCCTCGTGAAGATCCGCGACCGAGGAGACAACGCGCTCGTCGAGGAATTCCGCTACAACGGGCTTGGATTCCGCATCGGCTGGCATGCGGACTTCGATTCGGACGGAGATGTGGATTCAAGCGATCCTTGGCGTTACCCCGTCTACGACCCGGCGTGGCGCATGCTCGCCCTCTACCGCGGCACGGAGACGACCCCGCGCGAGGAATTTGTGCCTCAGCTCGCGGGCAACAGCGGATTCGGCGGAAGCTCGCTGCTCGACGGCGCGATCCTTCGATATCGCGACACGAACGGCGACGGCACGCTGGAAGAGAAACGCTACTATTGCCAGAACTTCCGCGGGGACGTGAGCGCCCTTGTAACTTCCGGCGGCGCCCTCTCCGAGTGGGTCAAGTATTCCCCGTATGGCATCCCGTTCGGGCTGCCGGCGGGAGATACAGATAGCGACGGAGATTGCGATGCAACCGACGCGGCACAAATCCAGACTTGGATCAACACGTCCGCCTACGATGTCCGGGGCGATCTCGACCTCGACGGCGACGTCGATACCACAGATAAGTCGACGGCCGAAGCTCCCGGAACTGTGACGCGTGGATGGCGGGTCCTCAGTTCAACAAGCGTGTCGAATCGGCGCGGATATGCCGGATACGAACGAGATGCCTCGCTCGACTCTATGTGGCATTGTAGATTCAGAGCTCTCGACTCGAACGCTGGCCGGTGGCTATCCCGTGATCTACTTCGTGTGCTTGATTCTTCGTTGTATCGAGCACTGTCCTCGTCCCCGCTCACTCGAGTGGACCCGCTCGGCCTTCAGGACCAAGGGACTCTTCCCTCGGCGTTAGAGGGAATGGACCTGGATAAGCTTCACGATCAAGCGCTCGTGGATGTAATGAAACTTATTGATCTTCAACAATCGCCGGAGAAACAAGCAGGGCTTCTTGAGGAGATGAAGAAGAATCCCGACGCCGAGAAGAAGATCATTGAGGCCGCAATGGCCGGCATCATCCTATTGAAGGAGTTCGTTCCACCAGTTCCGCCAGGAACCGCGACGGGCTCGGGTGGAACGGCGGGAGGCGAATCCGGAGGACCCTCTGGTGCTAGCGTTGCGAGTCGCTCTGATCTGAGCAAGCGGTGCAATAGCTGCTATGAACAGTTCTGGAAGCCTAAAGCGTTGGAAGCAGAGGACTTCTTCGCGAAGGCTCGGAAGGCTCTGGGGCGACCGGGACGTGGCCCCGGCGCAGCCGACCCACCCTTTGATGATGACCCAGCTTATGACGCGGTGAAGAGCAAATATAATAATGCGATGGCAGGCGCAAATCGGGATTATTGTAGGTGCCTGGAAATTCTTATCACATTAGGGTACCCATGTGATCCATGCATAGTGACGCGTTCTAGCGCCTCGGGTTCTCTGTCTGGCGTCGCTCGATCGAGCGCTTCGCACCTCGCGATTTCGGAGGTGGTCTCGGCGCATTAACTGAAGCTCCCATCGATCTCTGTGTGTACGACATGTTTAATATGACGAGGTGTTATCATGAATGACATTCTGGCTGCGAATCGCGTTGTCTCTATTCTTATTAGTCTTCACTTGGCACTGGGCAATCATCGGCCTCTTGAATCAATCACTACTCAGCAGGAGACCGAATACGGTTGCCCTGCGAGCGGACTTCCCGTGATCATCGCGGACTTGAATGGGGATGGGAGACGCGAGGTCGCTTTCGCGACGCGCTCCGGCCTGGAGATCTATGTGCTCGAAAAGGGAAAGAAACCACATTTGGCGTTCAAGTTCGCGAATCGCGCGACCTCCTTAGCGATGGGAACCGTTAGGGGATGGAAGACACCGAAGCTCCTTTGCTTAGTCGAAAAGTCGCAGCGCGAGGTCGGAGTCTCAAATCCGTTTCTAAGGTTCGAGATTCAGAGCTTCGAGTTTGGATCTGATCTTAGTAAGCCGGATGTTTCATCCCTCGCGTTCTCTGGGATCCCCACTTGGATCGAGTCGGCAACAATCCATGGTGGTTCGCGCTTACTAATTCCATATATGTTTCGCAATGAGATTCTGCTGTTGGGTGATCGAGAGGAATTGCTTCGAATTCCTGCGTTTGACGAACACGAAGCGGGACATTTGATCCCAACAGCCTCTCGACCTTCGTCGCCGGTAGGTGGTGATGATCTCAATTTCTGTGATCTCGTAAGAGTCTCAGACCTGGATGGTGACGGAAATGATGATCTGATAGCTCGTCAGCAAGGGCTATCAGGTCGATATTATGTTATCACTCGGGTCGGCACGGCGGAGCAAGCAACCACGTTCCATCGTTACGAGCGTCACCCTCGAGATTTCGTTGTTGGGAATTTCGGTTTGGAGACGTCGCGCACAATGCTCATCTTCTCGGAGTATCACTCGCTGCCCGGCCTCAAGTCATTTATCAGTTGGTGGCGCCGAGTTCCTTCTAAGCTCGACCCAAGCAAACTCGAAGAAGTGGAAGCCGTGATCTATGAGTCGGAGGACATTATTGCTACTGCGGCAAGATTCTCACGGAAAGGAAAGCGCGACAGCCTGCTACTCCAAGAGAAGGCTTCAAGTACAATCCGATCAATTTGTTTGGTGGATTCGAAATGGCAGGCATCCGAGATGCGTTGCAACGGGTACGCTGCAGACTCCATGGCGTGTTTCGACGTCGACGGGGATGGGATAGATGAAGTGATCATGCATCTTTCCAATGGGCAGGGTTGCGTGCAGCTGCGTCTCTCGGCCGATGGACAGGAGCTCAGGGAGGACTTGTAGTATGAACGTCCGTTTTCACCCTGTGGGGCGGGACAAAATTGCTTCGTGTAGGACGCCGCAGCGCATGAGGGCGGTCATCGTCGCCTAGCTCGTCGGCACGCGCCGACGTGGACGATCGTAAGCGCTCGGTCGCAGCCGTACCGGAGTCGAGATCGACGGATAAGTGGCTTGCAGTTCTCGGCGCCTCGCGGCGCCACGAGTTGGCGGCAGTAAGCGCCGGCGGGACGGGCCGAATTGCTCGGTCGCGCAGGCAGCGTGCGGTTCGCCCGGCGATCGTTGCGGGATCTCAGCCAGCGCGGAAGACGGCATGGCGATAAGCGCGGGCTCCGGCGTCGTGCCGGCGCGAGCGGTCGAACGGCCAAGCTCGACGGTCGTTGGTTGCGCCAGGTTCGCGCGTGGGCGGCGCTGGCGAGCTCTGCGTGATCTGTGGGCGCGCTTCGTCAAGCCCAGCAGCGCCACAGGCATCCGTACGCTTGCTCCAGAAGGTGACCTACCCCGATGATGAAGTCGGAGATCGCGGCTACGTGAAGTACGCCTACAACGCCCAATCGCAGCTCCTGTGGACCGAAGACCAGGCAACGAACGTCCTGGAGAACGTCTATGACACGGCGGGGCGGGAGACGGCGCGGAAGGTGACGACGCTGGCGTCGGGCTTCGACGGCGCGGTACGCCGCTTGGAGCGAAGCTACGATTCCCTGGGCCGGTCCGAGACGGTTGTGCAATACGACGCCGCGAGCGCGGGGAGCGCGACCGACGGCGTGAAGTACACCTATGACGGGTGGGGCGCGCTC
This sequence comes from Planctomycetota bacterium, assembly GCA_016792805.1. GTDB lineage: Bacteria > Planctomycetota > UBA1135 > UBA1135 > JACQFD01 > JAEUHX01. Next base: position 72 of record JAEUHX010000022.1, on the reverse strand, counting down.
ACGAAGTTTGAGCAGGACCGCAACTCGGCGGTGGGCGCGAGCGGCTCGGTGGATGATTATGAAGTCAGCTAT